>NZ_JBYAZJ010000001.1:0-1632484 GCF_057444735.1 Enterobacter sp. B79-1 | reverse complement strand
TGGTGGTACAGCACGAAAGTGGGGGTGATCGACCTGAAGAAAAAGTCGATCACCATGGGTAAAGGATGTTAAAAAGTGTTCACCATGTCCCCGAACACCTGTCTACCATGTCCCCGGACTGTACACCCCATAGGGGAGAGGGAACTTGAACACCCTCTCCCCTATGGGGAGAGGGCTGGGGTGAGGGGGCCAGACCGCACCAAACTTACCCCGTAACAGCCTCTTCAACCGGCGCTTTCTCAAGCAGCGTCAGCATCGTGTTCGCAATCTCACGCTCGCCCATGACGACCTTATTCGCGCCGCGCTCGGTGATGTATTCCACCTCATCGTCATAATGCGCGCGGGCAATAATCTCGATGGTCGGACACTTCGCGCGCGCGGACGCGACAATCTCACCAGCCTCGTAGCCGTTCGGAATGGTCAGCAGCAGCCAGCGGGCGCAGTCCAGATGCGCCAGATTCATGATCTCTTCGTTTGCCGCATTGCCCAGCACCGCGCGAATGCCGCGCTCGCGCAGTTCGTCAACGCGTGTGCGTGAGGTTTCAATCACCACCAGCGGAATGCCCTGCGCCATCAGCTTCTCACCGAGCAGGCTGCCCACGCGGCCAAAGCCAACCAGCAGCGCGTGATTGCAGATATCCACCGGGATCTGCTTCTCTTCTTCGATAGCCTCTTCCAGCGTCTGCTCTTCCAGGGTTTCCGTTTTATCGAGGTATTTTTCCAGCAGGGCAAACAGCACCGGGTTCAGCATGATGGAGAGGATCGCCCCCGCCAGCACCAGATTCTGACCGGCCTGCGGGAGGAGATTAAGCGCCATGCCGAGACCGGCCAGAATAAACGCGAACTCACCAATCTGCGCCAGGCTGGCGGCAATGGTCAGCGCCGTACGCGGCGAGTGGCCAAACATCCGCACCAGGAAGAAGGCGGCAACGGACTTACCAAAGATAATGATCGCCAGCGTGCCCAGCACCGCCAGCGGCTGCTGAATCAGAACCAGCGGGTCAAACAGCATCCCGACGGAGACGAAGAACAGCACGGCGAAAGCATCACGCAGCGGCAGCGTGTCGTGCGCCGCGCGGTGGCTTAATTCAGATTCGTTCAGCACCATCCCGGCGAAGAACGCGCCCAGCGCAAACGAGACGTCGAACAGCTCAACGGCACCAAAGGCGATACCCAGCGCCAGAGCGAGTACCGAAAGGGTGAACAGCTCGCGGGAACCTGTCGCCGCAGTGCGGGACATGATCCACGGTACCAGACGGCGGCCCACCAGCATCATGATGGCGATAAAGGCCACAACCTTACCGATGGTGATACTCATATCCAACGCCAGCGAGGCGAAGCCGAGGTTATCTTTTTCCATCATCCCGGCGACGGCGGGCAGCAGCACCAGCGTTAACACCATCACCAGATCTTCAACGATCAGCCAGCCTATTGCGATTTGCCCGCGCTGGCTGTCTATCAGCTGTCTCTCTTCAAGCGCGCGCAGCAGCACCACGGTACTGGCGGTTGAAAGACACAGCCCAAACACGATGCCGGTCATCAGCGACCAGCCCAGTACCGCTGAAAGCGCCATTCCCAGCAGCGTCGCCACCCCTATCTGGGCGATCGCTCCCGGTATGGCGATAGACTTTACCGCCATCAGGTCCTTCAGTGAAAAATGCAGACCGACGCCAAACATCAGCAGAATCACGCCTAATTCCGCCAGTTCTGGAGCCAGTTTGGTATCCGCCACGAAACCCGGCGTAAAAGGACCCGCCAGTACACCCGCTAACAGATAGCCGACAAGAGGAGAAATACGCAGTTTATTGGCAATCATGCCAAGGATAAAAGCGAGCACAAGTCCACCAACAATGGTGGTGATAAGCGGTGTGGCGTGGTGCATTCCGTCTCCTTTCGCGGTGAGTGTTCCATTTTTGGCATAAATACCAAAAGACCAGGTACCAGGTAATAGTTTATGACAATTTTTACCCTTATGTTTATGAATAATTGTTGAAGTTTGAATAAAAGAGCAATAAGCGTGAAAAAAAGCCCTTTTGGACAAGTTTGATGGGGAAGGTGAGAAGAAACCCTTATGGCATAAGGGGGCAAGGTCGCCAGAGTTTAACTTTGGCGACCCCTAAATTACGCTTTATGACGGTTATCAGGCAGGAATATGGTCAATATCCCCAGAAGTGGCAGGAAAGCACAGATTTTGTAGACCAGGAAGATGCTGGTGTGATCTGCAACCATGCCCAACACCGCCGCACCAAGGCCGCCCATGCCGAAGGCAAATCCGAAAAAGAGCCCGGAAACCATACCGATACGCCCCGGTAACAGCTCCTGTGCGTAGACCAGAATGGCCGAGAAGGCAGAGGCCAGAATAAAACCAATAATGACGGTCAAAATCCCCGTCCACTCCAGGCTTGCGTAGGGCAAAATAAGCGTGAAGGGTGCAACACCAAGGATTGAGCCCCAAATCACATATTTACGCCCGATTTTGTCACCTACAGGCCCGCCAATCACCGTTCCTGCTGCCACCGCAAACAGGAAGGCAAACAGGTGGAACTGCGCGTTTTGTACCGATAATCCGAATTTTTGCATCAGATAAAAGGTGTAATAGCTGCTGATGCTCGCCATATAGAAGTATTTCGAGAAAATCAGCACCAGCAGCACGCTTACGGCCAGGATAATCTTGTTACGGGGAAGGGGATTGATAACCTTCGCTATAGGTTTGCCCTTGTTCACGCGATGCTGCGCGGCATACCAGCGGCTGATTTGCGCCAGTACCACAATCGCCAGCAGCGCGGCCAGCACAAACCACGCCACGTTGCCTTTGCCGTATGGGGCGATGATCACCGCGGCCAGCAGCGGGCCGAGGGAACTGCCAAAGTTACCACCTACCTGGAACAGGGACTGCGCCAGCCCGTGACGACCACCGGAGGCCATACGCGCCACGCGGGAGGATTCCGGATGGAAGACGGACGAGCCTGTCCCCACCAGCGCGGCGGCGATAAGCACCGCTTCAAAGCTGCCCGCCATTGCCAGCAGCACCAGCCCGCTCAAGGTGAAGCACATGCCAATGGGGAGCGACCACGGCATTGGGTATTTATCCGTCCAGTAACCGACCACCGGCTGCAGCAGCGAGGAGGCCATCTGGAAGGTCAGGGTGATCATCCCGATCTGTACGAAGGTTAACGAGAACTCGGACTGCAGCAGCGGGTAGATTGCCAGGATCAGCGACTGGATCATGTCGTTGAGCAGGTGCGAGAGACTGATTGCGCCTAAAACTTTAAAGGAAGTGCGCGATTTTGGCGACGACGCCGGAGCGCCCGGGACGGGCTGGGTTGATTCACTGATTGCCATAAATACCACGTCGATTTGTTATGAGAAATGCAAGGTGTAATTATTATCCGACTAACATACCCGTCCGTGACATTTGAAGAAAGTCGCAATTCTGAAAACTTATTTGTCTATTCTTGTGAGTCACTGTAATTTTTGCGTTTGTCTATTGGTCAGGGAGAGAGATGATGAAGTTAATGAAGCGTGGCGTCGCGCTGGCGTTGATAGCGGCCTGGGGGCTGACTAGCCTGCCCGCACAGGCGTATGAAAAAGACAAAACCTATAAAATTACCATTCTGCATACCAACGATCACCACGGTCATTTCTGGCGCAGTGAATACGGGGAATATGGCCTGTCGGCGCAAAAAACGCTGGTTGACGGTATTCGCAAAGAGGTCGCCGCAGAAGGCGGTAGCGTGCTGCTGCTCTCGGGTGGGGATATCAATACCGGCGTGCCGGAATCTGATTTACAGGATGCCGAGCCTGACTTTCGCGGCATGAATCTGATTGGCTACGACGCGATGGCCGTGGGTAACCATGAATTCGATAACCCGCTGAGCGTGCTGCGCCAGCAGGAGAAGTGGTCTAAATTCCCGTTCCTCTCTGCCAATATTTATCAGAAAAGCACCGGCGAACGCCTGTTTAAACCCTGGGCGCTGTTTAAGCGTCAGGACTTAAAAATTGCGGTCATTGGCCTCACTACCGACGACACGGCCAAAATAGGTAACCCGGAGTTCTTCACCGATATCGAATTCCGCAAACCGGCAGATGAAGCGAAGCTGGTGATTCAGGAATTGCAGCAGAACGAAAAACCGGACGTGATTATCGCCACCACCCACATGGGGCACTACGACAACGGCGCGCACGGCTCCAATGCGCCGGGCGACGTCGAGATGGCGCGCAGCCTGCCTGCGGGCTCGCTGGCAATGATTGTGGGCGGTCACTCACAGGATCCAGTGTGTATGGCGTCCGAGAATAAAAAGCAGGTGGACTACGTGCCGGGCACGCCGTGCGCGCCGGACCGTCAGAACGGTATCTGGATCGTACAGGCGCACGAGTGGGGTAAATACGTAGGGCGCGCAGATTTCGAGTTCCGTAACGGCGAGATGAAGCTGGTCCACTATCAGCTCATTCCGGTCAACCTGAAGAAGAAGGTGACCTATCCGGACGGGAAAAGTGAGCGCGTACTTTACACGCCTGAGATTGCAGAGAACCAGCAGATGCTCTCCCTGCTGACGCCGTTCCAGAACAAAGGCAAGGCGCAGCTGGACGTGAAAATTGGTACGCTCAATGGCCGCCTGGAAGGGGACCGCAGCAAAGTCCGCTTCGTGCAGACCAACATGGGCCATCTGGTGCTGGCGGCGCAAATAGCGCGCACTGGCGCTGACTTTGGCGTAATGAGCGGCGGCGGCATTCGTGATTCCATCGAAGGTGGAAACATCACCTATAAAGACGTGCTGAAGGTACAGCCGTTCGGCAACGTGGTGGTGTATGCGGATATGAGCGGGAAAGAGGTGATTGACTACCTCACCGCCGTGGCGCAGATGAAGCCTGACTCGGGCGCCTACCCGCAGTTTGCTAACGTGAGTTTTGTCGCGAAAGACGGCAAGCTTAACGATCTGAAGATCAAGGGCGAACCGGTTGACCCGGCCAAAACGTACCGCCTGGCAACGTTAAGCTTTAACGCCACGGGAGGCGACGGCTATCCGCATATTGATAATAAACCGGGCTATGTGAATACTGGCTTTATCGACGCGGAAGTGCTGAAGCAGTTCATCGAGCAGAATTCACCGATTGACGTGAATGCGTATGAGCCGAAAGGTGAGGTGAACTGGCAGTAGTGCTGTGCGGCCTGATGCCCTCACCCCAACCCTCTCCCACCGGGAGAGGGCGCGAACACAAAAAACGGTAACGCCTGTTACCGTTTTGCTTTTACCTCGTCGCCGCCACCGGGCAATTTTCTCAATCCCGGCGCGCAATATCCGCAAACTTCGCGTCCAGCATTTTCGCCAGATCGCCCGCGGCCAGTTCGATATCCAGCCCGCGCTTGCCGCCCGAAATATAGATCGTCTCGAATTCCTGCGAAGGTGCATCGATCAGCGTCGGCAGCCGTTTTTTCTGCCCGAGCGGGCTGATCCCGCCCACCAGATATCCGGTAGTGCGTTGCGCAACCATCGGATCCGCCATATCGACCTTTTTTGCCCCCAGCGCTTTGGCGACCTTTTTCAGATCCAGCTGCCCGGCGACGGGCGTTACCGCCACGGCGAGATGTTTCATATCACCGTTCACCGCGACCAGCAGCGTTTTATAGACCTGGTCAGCGTTCAGCCCCAGCTTGCGCACCACTTCATCACCAAAATTGGTTTCATTCGGATCGTGATCGTAAGTATGGATCCGGAAAGAGATTTTGTTTTTTTCGAGTAATTTAACGGCGGGAGTCATAGCTATCCTTCTTACGACAGACATTTTATGCCAACAGCATACGCCTGACGTTTGTCTAAAAAATAGCACCATCTTGCGCAATAGTATTGGCAGTGATGGTCACTTTGAGCGACAATCGGCTCAGCCGAAGGTCTCCTTCGGTATAATAAAAACGATGAAATTCCTCTTTGACGGGCCAATAGAAATATTGGCCATTTTTTTATTTCAGCAGCGACGGCAGATTCCCTTCCCCATACAAATGCAGCGCGCCGACCGCGACGACATACCGCCCGGCAGGCAGGGCATGCAGCGTTTCTCGCCACGCCTGATTGCGCGCGTTCATCAGCACATCATACAGCGATTCACTGAACGTTGACGGCAGCACAAGCTTACTGTCCGTCGGCGGAGCATCCAGCCACCAGCCAATCATGGTTTGCAGCAGACGGGCATTGGTGTGCCAGTGGGTCAGGGTGTCATCCAGCAGGATCAGACCGTCATCGGGAAGCTGCCGCAGCAGACCGATCTGGCTGTCCGTGCCTTCCAGTTCAATGATCGGGAGATTGCGCGCTCTTGCCGTATTCAGCAGCTGATAATCAATGCCGTAATCACCGCGCAAGCCCAGACGCTGTGCCTGCGTCGCCTGCAACACCATGGCAATTTGCCAGAGCGGAAGGGTGTCCAGCATGGCGAGCGATACACCGGTTTCATCCGCGAGCCGCGTCAGTTCGGTAAGCTGGGCTTCGCTGAGACGTTCCGCAAGAGGACGGTCGCTCTCCAGACCCGCAAAGGGGGATTCATGGCCCGAAATATCCGCCTCGACGACCAGCGCGTCGGCATTCTTCAGCAGTTTTATCAGGCCAGCGGGCAGCGGGGACATATCCTGCGTCCCCATATGGATGCTTCCTACAAGGTGCAGGTGTTGCCCGCCCGGAAGTGAGATATCCATACCGGGCCAGGCATAACGTCGGGGAAAGAGGGCGCGAAACGATGCTTTTATACGATTAAACAGACTCATACGCGCTCCATGACCGAAAGGATCATGCTAGCGCGTACGAGAACAAGGTTCAATCTTTCGGTTTAAACCGCAGCAGACGGTTGGCGTTGCTCACCACGGTAATGGAGGAGAGCGCCATTGCCGCCCCGGCAACCACCGGGTTCAGCAGCGCGCCCGTCAGCGGCCATAAAATCCCGGCGGCAATCGGAATGCCGAAGACGTTATAAATAAATGCCCCGAGCAGGTTCTGCTTCATGTTGCGCAACGTGGCCTTCGAAATCGCCAGCGCATCCGCAACGCCCATCAGGCTGTGGCGCATCAGGGTAATGGCCGCCGTTTCAATCGCGACATCGCTCCCGCCGCCCATGGCAATACCCACTTCTGCCTGCGCCAGCGCCGGTGCGTCGTTAATACCGTCACCGATCATGGCCACCTGACGGCCCTGACTTTGCAGGTTCTTGATGGCATCCGCTTTACCATCCGGCAGTACGCCCGCAATGACGTCATCAATACCCGCCTCTTTGGCGATGGCGTTGGCCGTTGTTGGGTTATCCCCGGTCAGCATCACCAGACGATAGCCCGCACGGTGCAGACGTTTTAATGCATCCACGCTGTCCTGGCGCAGGGGATCGCGCACCGACAACAGGGCGACGGCTTTACCGTCTACAGCGAGCAGTACGGGCGTTGCGCCCTGTGATGCCTGAGCAATCAGTTCGCCTTCCAGCGATGAAGTATCAATTCCGTTTTCATTGAGCAGCGCCTGATTCCCCAGCAGCAGCGTGTGGCCGTCGGCTTCGCCGCTCACCCCGAGCCCGCGCAGGGTGCGGAAGTTACTGACCTGCGGCAGGGTAGCGTCACTGGCTTTATCGAGAATGGCGCGGGCCAGCGGGTGGCTGGACCCTTGCTCCAGCGCGGCGGCGAGACGCAGCGCGTCAGCCTCTGAGAAGCCAAGAGTATGCACCGCCACGACCTGCGGTTTCCCTTCGGTCAGCGTACCGGTTTTGTCAAAGACGAGCGTGTCCAGGGTGCTTGCACGCTGCAGGGCATCGGCATCACGCACCAGCACGCCAAACTCGGCGGCACGTCCGACGCCGGAGATGATCGACATCGGCGTCGCCAGGCCAAGGGCACACGGACAGGCGATGATCAGCACCGTGGTGGCAATCACCAGGGTATAGACGATTTGCGGTGCTGGCCCAAAGAAATACCAGATTGCCGCGCTCAGCAGGGCAATACAGACCACCACCGGAACAAAAACGGCGGAGATTTTATCGGCAAGTTTGCCGATTTCGGGCTTACTGCTCTGTGCCTGGCGCACCATGCGGATAATACGCGACAGCGTAGTATGGCTGCCGACCGCGCTGGCGCGGAACAGCACGCTGCCGTCCTGGACGACCGTGCCTGCATGCACGTTATCGTCCTGGGATTTTTGCTGCGGGATCGGTTCCCCGGTCAGCATGGCTTCATCGAACCAGGCTTCGCCCTGGAGAATTGCGCCGTCAACCGGAACGCGATCGCCCGTCGTCAGGCGCAGCGTCATGCCGGGCTGCACGTCAGCCAGCGGGACGCTTTTTTCACCCTCGTCTGTCACAACGCGTGCCGTCGGCGGGGTTAAATCAAGCAATCTTTCCAGCGCCTTCGAGGAGCGCTGACGGGCGCGGGCTTCTAGCATATGGCCTAAGTTAATCAGGCCGATAATCATCGCGCTCGCTTCATAATAGAGATGCCGCGCTTCCATCGGGAACCACTGCGGCCAGACGTTCACGCTCATGGAATAGAGCCACGCTGCGCCGGTCCCGAGCGCTACCAGCGTATCCATCGTCGCGGTGTGGTTTTTCAGGCTCTTCCAGGCGCTGGTATAGAAATGTCCGCCTGCAAAGACCATCACGGCGAGCGTGATCGCACCAATCCCCAGCCACAGCGTGCGGTTGTCGTCAGTGACCATCATGTTGTCACCGATCATGCCCCACACCATCACCGGGATACCCACCAGCAGCGCAACGATGGCCTGCCAGCGGAAGCGTTTCATGGTGGCGACAGCCGTTTCCTGCTGGCGCTCGCGGCGTTTGATGTCATCTTCAATCGCTTCCGCGCCGTAGCCCGCTTTCTCTACGGCCTGGACTAAATCTGCGGCGGAGGCGCTGCCCATCACCAGCGCAGTGCGCTCCGCGAGGTTTACCCGTGCCTGTGCGACGCCCGGTACGGCCTGCAATGCATTTTGTACCCGAGAGACGCAGCTGGCGCAGCTCATGCCGTTGATCAGCAGCTGTTGGCTGTCATCAATATCATCCGCTACCGGAAGCTCAGGAGTGGCCGCTGTCAGTGCTTCCGACGGGGATGATGACTCTGCCAGCGGTTTAGCCTTTGGGTGGCTTAACTCCGCCCCGTAACCGGCCTGCTTGATGGTATCGATCAGCGCATCCGCGCTGGCGCTGCCGATCACGGCGGCATGATCGATAGTCACGTCAGCGCTTTCAACGTCAGGACGCTGTTCCAGGCTTTCTTTAACGCGTTTGACACAGTGGCCGCAGGAGAGGCCGTCCAGTGTCAGGTCGATAGTGTGAGACATAACAAAACTCCCGTATAATGTTCTGGTCAATTGTTGACCTTCACTCTGCTTTTCGCTAACTGTTATCAAGGTTAAACCTTCCATCAAGGGGAAGGTCAAGGGGGAAATGTGAATATCAGTGACGTTGCGAAAAAAACCGGCTTAACCAGCAAAGCGATTCGCTTTTACGAAGAGAAAGGGCTGGTCACGCCGCCGCTGCGCAGTGAAAACGGCTACCGCAGCTACACGCAGCTGCATCTTGATGAACTGACGCTGCTGCGCCAGGCAAGACAGGTGGGGTTTAATCTGGAAGAGTGCGGCGAGCTGGTTAACCTGTTTAACGATCCGAAGCGCCACAGCGCCGATGTGAAAAAGCGCACGCTGGAAAAAGTGGCGGAGATTGAACGCCACATTGTAGAACTGCAGGCGATGCGCGAACAGCTTCTGGGGCTGGCGGACTCATGCCCGGGCGATGACAGCGCTGATTGCCCGATTATCGACAACCTTGCTGGCTGCTGTCACCGTAAGGCGCATGCTTAACAGGCTTTCACCCGCAGGGTAATGCCTTCCACCGCAATGACCTCGACCTGGGTACCGGCGCTGAGGTCATCGTCGGCCACCACCGGCCACGAGCTGTCGCCCACCCGCATGTGCCCGCGCCCGTTCACCAGTGCGCTGTCGAGCGTGAAACGCTTGCCGACAATCTGCTGCCCGCGCTGATTAAGGTGGGCGTCTGCCGGTTTCTGATCTTTCACCTGCCGGTTCAGCCAGCGCCACCACAGCCACGCGGCCACCAGCGTGAGCACCGCAAACAGTGCACCCTGCCACTCCCAGCCGACAGGCAGCAGCCAGACGACCAGCCCGGTAATGACAGCGGCAACGCCGCTCCAGAGCAGGTAGCCGTTGCCGCCCAGCATCTCCGTCGCCAGCAGTAAGCCACCGAGGCTTAGCCAGAAGGCATGAGGATGTGCAACGATCAGCTCAATCATTTTTTACGCTCGTTTCCACTGTCTTTGATCAGCTCGGCAATACCGGCAATTGACCCCATCAGGCTGCTGGCATCCAGCGGCATCATCACCACTTTACTGTTGTTCGCGGAGCCGATCTCTTTCAGCGCATCGGTATATTTTTGCGCGACGAAGTAGTTCACGGCCTGGATATCACCGGCAGCAATCGCCTCGGACACCATCTGCGTCGCACGGGCTTCCGCTTCTGCCGAACGTTCACGCGCTTCCGCCTGTAAAAATGCGGACTGACGATCGCCCTCGGCTTTCAGGATCTGCGACTGTTTTTCCCCTTCCGCTTTGAGGATCTCGGCCTGACGCACCCCTTCGGCTTCCAGAATGTAGGCTCGCTTGGTTCGTTCGGCTTTCATCTGGGCGTTCATGGAGGCGATCAGTTCAGCCGGTGGGCGCACGTCGCGGATCTCAATACGGGTGACTTTGATCCCCCACGGATTCGTCGCTTCATCGACAATGTGCAGCAGGCGGGTATTGATGCTGTCGCGCTGGGAAAGCATTTCGTCCAGCTCCATGGAGCCGAGCACGGTACGGATGTTGGTCATCGTCAGGTTGACGATCGCCAGCTCCAGGTTGCTCACTTCATAGGCCGCTTTAGGCGCATCAATCACCTGAATAAAGCAGACGGCATCAATAGTGACGTTGGCGTTGTCTTTAGAGATGATCTCCTGAGAAGGAATATCCAGCACCTGCTCCATCATGTTGATCTTACGACCAATGCGGTCCATGAAGGGAACAATCAGGCTCAGGCCCGGCTGCAGCGTATTGGTATAGCGGCCGAAGCGTTCTACGGTCCACTGATAACCCTGAGGCACAATTTTGACGCCTGCGCCGACAATGACCAGCGCAACAAAAATAAGGACAGGAACAACGATGAGCATAAAACCTCCTGTTTTGAATGCTGTGATGAGAAAACTGCGTCTTTATTGTTCGTAAGTATATCGGCTATCAGGGGGAAATTCGCCCCTGTAAAGAGGTGGGAGACGGATTATTGAGGTAAGCCCTGCAGGATGGCAGGGCTTGAAGGATTAATTTACGGAATGGGAGTAGGTGAAATCGGCAATAAAGCTATCACTGGCCTCGGCGATGGCTTTTGATAATCCCTGATAGTAGTTTTCCAACCCGATAGCTTCTATTTGCTGTATTTGTTCGCGAATCGGGGCGCAGAAGAGCACTGAATTACCTGCTTCAACACGCTTGTTGTTTGGCGGGAGATCGCCTGCGATAGCTTTAAACCAGGTTCTGATCCCCTGTTTTAAGGCATGTGGGGCTTTTGACAGGTTATCCATTCCGGTCAGCACCTGTAATGTCGGGAATTCATTAGCAAGAACGGCAGTTTTCATCCGCTCAAAGAACTGGCTGAACAGCTCGAACGAGCCAAGGTCCATCACGCGCGGTTTGGTCGTTTTCCCGTTCTTGTTACCAATTTTACTTGCTGAAGGGGCCGTGGCAGGCATCGCATTGACTTTTTCCAGTTCCAGCCCGAATAACAGATTACAGTGTGCGCGGCGCTCTTTTAGGGGGTAGGACATCAGCACATCGATAAATTGGGTGGCTTTCACATCAGCCAGATCGTGGTTGATGAGCCACTGCGTGCGAGAAAATTCAGCCGGAGAGACGAACCATTCAGGGATTTCGTTAAAACGTTTCGACTTTCCTTTGCCATCAAACTCCAGGAACTGTGTCCCGTTGTCGAAGGCGAAATAGCAATTTTTGAAGCTGCCGATGGTGGTATTTACGATGAGGGCTTTCTTAACAAAGTCGACAACTTCTGCACCGATGACAAAACTTGTGAGTTCTGAAGAATTGATGACTTCCATTAATGTTTCTACATCAGGAACACCTGGCTTCAGCGAAGGGAACTCATAAAAGATGTGTGTCATGTTGCATACTTCCTATAGTTATAAGCGTGACAATTTGTCTGCGAAAAATTCTAACACCACTCATTGCAAGAGGCTATTAGCTCAGGGTGCGGTAACTCAGGCAAGATCACAAATGGAAGATTTATATTACTTTCAATGTCAACATGTCAAAAACAGTTGACATTACAGTGACTGATTTATGTACAGAAGTGTCTGCTTCCCATTCTGAGTAAGTGAATACTTCAAGTACATTTAACTATGAGTGTTAGCAGCAATAAAAAAGCCGCCTGAGCGGCGGCTTTGGTGTAGAGATCAATACGAAAATGTGTGCAGGTTAGTTTTTCAACATTTCCAAAAGATATCTTCTACTGGAATTAGAAATCTCCCGAAATGCCGGCGCCTGCCATCCATCCACTGTCGAAAGAGGTGGATGCCTGCATATTCACGGCAACGTGGCTTGTCAGGCCTTTTTGAAGCCCGCCCGCCAGTGCTGCTCCGTCGCCATTAGCGGTTCCGGTAGATAATGCCCATGAGTTGTCGGAATGGTAGTGGAGGCTCGACATCGCTGCCGCGTTGTTCAGGCCACGTTTCAGCTCGTCGCGAGTATCATCAATCTCTTTTGCGTTACGATCGATGGCTTTGCTGTTGCCATCAATTCGTTGGCTATTGCTCTGGATCCGCTGACTATTGTTGTCGATACGCTGACTATTATCCGCAACCTGACGGTTATTTGCCTGGCTAACGTAGTAGCTATTAACCTGATTGATAGCGACTACATTGTAGGTTGAGCCAGCGGTCTGGCTGGTGGTGGTACTCTTTGGTGCGACAGCTGTAGCGGTTTGCTTTGCTGTATTGTCAGCTTTGCTGATCATGACAATGCCCGACGTAGGCGGCGTGGTTGGGTCGATAATAGTCACGCTACTCTTGTACGGCGTTTGCGGATTGATTACAGCATTTTTCGGCAGACCTGGAGAAAGGGTTGTCGGCTGCGTTTTCGTCACCACAATTTGTGTCGTCATATTTGTTGGTGCGGCAGTGAGTACATTTTTTTTATTCGGGACATTTTGAGAGATCGGTCCCGGGGTGTTCATCGGCTGCGGAATGGCGGTGGAAACCAGCTTCTGCGGCGTGGCCTGCGGGATGGCAACCGGGGCTTTCACTGGCTGCGGAATGGGGGTGGAAACCAGCTTCTGCGGGATCGCCTGCGGGATGGCAACCGGAGCCTTCATTGGCTGTGGAATGGCGGTGGAGGCCAGCTTCTGCGGGATCGCCTGCGGGATGGCAACCGGGATTTTCACTGGCTGCGGAATGGCGGTGGAGACCAGCTTCTGCGGCGTGGCCTGCGGGATGGCGACCGGGGCTTTCATTGGCTGCGGAATGGCGGTGGAGACCAGCTTCTGCGGCGTGGCCTGCGGAATTGCGACCGGGGTTTTCATGGGCTGCGGAATGGCAGTGGAGACCAGCTTCTGCGGGATCGCCTGCGGGATGGCGACCGGGGCTTTCACTGGCTGCGGAATGGCGGTGGAGACCAGCTTCTGCGGCGTGGCCTGCGGGATGGCGACCGGGGCTTTCACCGGCTGTGGAATGGCGGTGGAGACCAGTTTCTGCGGGATCGCCTGCGGGATGGCAACCGGGGTTTTCATCGGCGGAGATATCTTCTGAGGAACCGTCTGTGAAGCTGGAACCGGTGTTGGCGTGAGATTTTTGAATGCAAGGCGCGCAGCTGCAAGTGTTGCCCTACTATCCTTTGCCGCCTGACGCGCCTTCTGGATTTGATCTATCGCATCGCTGTGTGCCGTTGCTGCCGCAGCGGCTTCTTTTGAAAGAACGCCGTACGTATCCATCGCATTGTTCATCGCGACGTCAGTTGTATGTTCGTTACTTAAAGCGCTTCGGTAAGTCTTTTCCGCAAAACGGGAAGCTACGCTCGCCATTTTCAAATTGGCTTCGGCTTGTTCCAGAGTGATTGCACTGGCTGCTGGCACAATGCAAAGAGCAACGGCAGAGGCCAAAAATTTAACGGTGGTTTTCATCTTTAATTTCCAGACGGTAATGTTGTGTTGATTCACATCAGAAATGTATTCTGACGATTTAAAGTGAATGAGTTCTCGTAGGCTTTCATTGAGGTTTTAAGACATTTTGATGTCTTATTTTTGAATGATTTTAGAGTGTGTAAAAGTGTGTTGTTTTGATTTAAATCATTAACTAGTGTTCTGTAAGTCAACATTTAATCATTTTAAATCTTTATGAAGACTTACTATTCCGAATGAAAATTGTGCTTTTTATGCTCGTAAATGTGACTTATGGCGATTTTTTACTCCTGAATGTACTTGAGTTAACGTTACTGGAGAGAAATTTGGGGAATGAGAAAATAAATCAATGTTTACATTGAGTCTTTGTTAAGTCTTTATGTGGCAATCAAAAGGAAGAATATGAACAATCAAAGCGATATATTGCAGATCAGGGATGTGGGCTTTACGGTGGGGGAAAATACTATTCTTAAAAACGTCAACTTTTGCCTCTCGCCGGGTGAATTCAAACTCATCACCGGTCCCTCGGGCTGCGGTAAAAGCACGTTATTAAAAATTGTGGCCTCGCTTCTCAGTTCGACGGAAGGCACCATTCTCTTTGAAGGAAAAAATATCGCGACGCTTTCGCCGGAGAGCTATCGGCAGCAAGTCTGTTATTGCGTGCAAACGCCAACGCTTTTTGGCGATACGGTTTACGATAACCTGATTTTCCCGTGGCAAATCCGCAGCAAAACCCCAGAGCCTGACAAATTTATCGCCGATTTAGCGCGGTTTGGGCTGCCGCAGGACACCCTGACGAAATCCATTAATACCTTGTCCGGCGGGGAAAAGCAGCGCGTGTCGCTGATCCGTAATCTGCAGTTCTTGCCGAAGGTGTTGCTGCTCGACGAGATCACCAGCGCGCTGGATGACGCGAACAAACGCAACGTCAACGACATTATTCATCGCTACGCGCGGGAGCAGAATATTGCCGTGCTGTGGGTAACGCATGATTCAAACGAAATAACCCATGCGGATGATGTCATCACGCTTCAGCCACAGGGCGGAAAAATGCAGGAGGCCAACCGTGGGTGAACATAATATTACCAATGAATCGCTGGCGTTTTCGATGGTGCTGGTATTGATTGCGATTGTGGTCAGCTACCGGGAAAAGCTGGGGCTGGAAAAAGACATTCTGTGGAGTATCTGCCGCGCGGTGATTCAGCTCATCATCGTTGGCTATGTGCTGAAGTACATTTTCAACGTCAACCATGCGGTACTGACCCTGCTGATGGTGCTGTTTATTTGCTTCAATGCCGCGTGGAATGCGCAAAAGCGCAGCAAGTATATCGATAAAGCGTTCGTCTCTTCGTTTATCGCCATCACGACCGGTACGGCGCTCACGCTGGCGGTTCTGGTGCTGTCGGGTTCCATTGAATTCACACCAATGCAGGTGATCCCGATTTCCGGCATGATTGCGGGGAACGCCATGGTTGCCGTGGGGCTGTGTTACAACAACCTCGGACAGCGTTTCAGCAGTGAACAGCAGCAGCTACAGGAGAAATTAAGCCTGGGGGCGACGCCTAAAGTAGCCTCGGCGCGGCTGATTCGTGAGAGCATTCGCTCATCGCTGATCCCAACGGTAGATTCAGCCAAAACCGTGGGGCTGGTGAGTCTGCCGGGCATGATGTCGGGGCTGATATTTGCGGGGATCGATCCGGTAAAAGCGATTAAGTATCAGATTATGGTGACCTTTATGCTGCTCTCTACGGCAAGCCTGTCGACCATTATTGCCTGCTATTTAACCTACCGGAAGTTTTACAACGCGCGTCACCAGCTGGTGGTGACGCAGTTGAAAAGGTCGGAATAAACCGGCTTTTGTAGGCCCGGTAAGCGTTAGCGCCACCGGGCATTTTTTTGTTAGTAGAGCAATGCGTACAGCTGACGACGATACTTCGACGCCAGTGCGTCACCGGTGCCGAGCGCGGCCAGGATCTCCTGGAACATCTTACGCGCCTGGCCGTCTGCGGCTGCCAGATCTTTTTGCAGATGGCTGAACAGCAGCTCCAGCGCCTCTTCGTTACGCCCCACCTGGTGCAGCTGCAGCGCCAGCTGGCTTGCCAGCGCGGCATCGGCCGGGTTGTCGGCAACCTGCTGCTGCAGCTGCTGAATTTCCGGGGTGTCCGCCGCCTGTTTCAGCAGTTCGATCTGCGCAACCAGTCCCTGATAGCGGGTGTCCTGATCCTGCATCGGGATAGTCTTCAGCACGGCTTCCGCGTCTTCTGAACGGTGCAGGGCGATCTGCGTTTCCGCCAGCAGCAGGCCGATCTGGCTGTTCTGATTCGACAGCTGCCACGCGTCTTTTAGCAGCGGCAGCGCCTCGTCGTATTTGCCTTCCTGCATCAGCGCCATGCCTTCCTGCGCTTTCAGCTCTTCTTCGCGCGGCAGCACTTTATCCAGCAGGGCGCGGATCGCCTCTTCCGGCTGCGGCCCCTGGAAGCCATCAACAGGCTGTCCATTCTGGAACAGATAGACGGTTGGAATGGCGCGCAGGCCAAACTGAGACGCCACCATCGGCTCGGCGTCACAGTCCAGCTTAGCGAGAATGAACTGACCATTGTATTGAGCGGCAAGGCTCTCCAGTACCGGCGTCAGCTGCAGACAGTGTTGGCTGCGTTCAGACCAGAAGTAGAACAGCACCGGTTTGGTCATCGACTGTTCCAGCGTCTGTTGCAGGTTTGCTTCAGTAATATTGACGATATTCTGTACGGACATGCGGCTTTCTCTTTTGTCGGTTTGTTCTTTACATGGGGATGAGCGGCGACGCTTCAACTCAGCCGTGTAAAATTTTGTCCATCATCCGGCCCGGCAGAAGGCGTTTTAGCCAGCCAACGGCATGGGTCACCAGCGTGACCGGATAACGCAGTTTGGGGTTATCGCTCTCAAAAGCATGGCGCACTTTGGCGACAACCGCTTCAGGACCTAACGTAAAGCGTGCGGCAATGCCGGGGTTTTCGACCGGTTTGTCCGACTGGGTCTGGTTGACGTTTTCGGTGAAGCGGGTGCGGATCGGGCCGGGTTCAATCAGGCTGACCTTGATGCCGCTGTGGCGCAGCTCCATGCGCAGGGCATCGGACCAGGCCTCCAGCGCATATTTGCTGGCCGCGTAGGCACCGCGGCCCGGGGTGGAAATCAGACCCATTACCGAGGAGGTCATGACGATGCGTCCTTCACCGTGCGGCAGCATGGCGGGAAGCAGGCGCATGGTGAGCTGATGTACGCCGAAAAAGTTCGCGGAAAACTGTTGTTCAAGCTGTTCGCGCGTGATGGTCTCCAGCGGGCCGTACACGCCGAAGCCCGCATTATTGAACAGGCCGAACAGACGGTTATCGGTCAGGGCGATGACCTCATCCGCCGCGCGTTCAACGCTTTCCGGTGAATCCAGATCCAGCAACACGCCGGTGAAGCCCATGCCGTTCATGCGTTCAACATCTTCAGGTTTGCGGCAGGCCGCCAGCACCCGAAATCCCTGACGCTTCAACTCGAGCGCGCTTTCGAAGCCAATTCCGCTGGAACATCCTGTTATTAAGACCGATTTTTGCATAACTTTACCTGTCAGGAACTCCGCTGAATTACGAGTCATGTTTAACTAAAGGAGCCAGCCGGGTTGCCATCCAGTCGGCAATAAACGGCTGTGCATCGCGATTGGGATGAATACCGTCGTCTTGCATCCATTGGGGTTTCAGATAGACCTCTTCCATGAAAAATGGCAGCAGGGGAATATCAAACTCTTTGGCAAGCTTAGGGTAGATCGCGCTAAAAGCTTCATTATACCGACGGCCGTAGTTAGCCGGCAGGCGAATTTGCATCAGCAGCGGCTGGGCGTTCGCCGTTTTGATCTCCTGCAAAATGGTACGCAGGGTTTGCTCGGTTTGCTGAGGCTGGAAGCCGCGCAGGCCATCATTACCCCCCAGTTCGACCAGCACCCAGCGCGGCTGATGCTGTTTGAGCAGTGCGGGAAGGCGCGAAAGCCCCTGCTGGGAGGTATCGCCGCTGATGCTGCCGTTGACGACGGACGTTTGGGTCTGCCATTTGTCATTGAGTAATGCAGGCCAGGCCGCGCTGGCCGCCATGCGATAGCCTGCGCTCAGGCTGTCGCCCAGAATCAGTAACGTGTCCGCAGCCGCCGCGCGGAAGGTCATCAGAATCAAAAAAAGGAAGGGCAAATGCCAGCGGAAAACAGTGTTGAAGTTCATCGTCTTAAGAAGTCCGTCGGTCAGGGAGAACACGAGCTGTCCATCCTCACCGGAGTTGAACTCGTTGTCAAACGCGCCGAAACCATCGCGCTGATCGGTGAGTCAGGCTCCGGCAAGTCCACGCTGCTGGCGATTCTGGCCGGGCTGGACGACGGCAGCAGTGGGGAGGTCCACCTGGTCGGGCAGCCGCTACACCAGCTGGATGAAGAGGCGCGCGCCGCGCTGCGCGCTCGCCATATCGGCTTTGTCTTCCAGTCCTTCATGCTGATCCCGACGCTGAACGCGCTGGAAAACGTGGAACTGCCAGGGCTGCTGCGCGGTGAAAATACGCGTGAAAGTCGCGAACACGCCAAAGCCCTGCTGGAACAGCTGGGGCTGGGCAAACGCCTTGACCACCTTCCGGCGCAGCTTTCGGGCGGCGAGCAGCAGCGCGTGGCGCTGGCGCGCGCGTTTAACGGTCGCCCGGAAGTGCTGTTTGCCGATGAACCCACCGGTAACCTTGACCGTAAAACCGGAGACAAGATTGCCGATCTGCTGTTTTCGCTCAACCGCGAGCACGGCACCACGCTGATTCTGGTGACGCACGATCCGCAGCTGGCCGCCCGCTGCGACCGCCGCCTGCGCCTGGTGAACGGTATTCTTCAGGAGGAAGCATGATTGCCCGCTGGTTCTGGCGCGAGTGGCGCTCGCCCTCGCTGCTGATTGTCTGGCTGGCGTTAAGCCTGGCGGTGGCCTGCGTGCTGGCGCTCGGCAGCGTCAGTGACCGAATGGAAAAAGGGCTCAGCCAGCAAAGCCGGGAATTTATGGCGGGGGACAGGGCGCTGCAAAGTTCGCGCGCGGTTCCGCCTGGCTGGATTGAAGAAGCGCGCAAAATTGGGCTGAAGGTGGGCGAGCAGATAAGCTTCCAGACCATGACCTTCGCAGGCGACACGCCGCAGCTGGCCAGCGTTAAAGCCGTCGATGATATCTACCCGATGTACGGTGAGCTGGAGACCCGCCCGGCGGGATTAAAACCCGCGCCTGGCACGGTCCTGCTGGCACCGCGTCTGATGGCGCTACTGAACCTGAAAACGGGTGACAGCATCGACGTCGGCGACGCGACGTTCAGGATTGCGGGAGAAGTGGTGCAGGAGCCGGACTCCGGCTTTAACCCGTTCCAGCTTGCGCCACGTTTGATGATGAATACCGCTGACGTGACGAAAACCAACGCCGTGCAGCCGGGCAGCCGCGTCACCTGGCGCTACAAGTTTGGCGGCACGCCTGCGCAGCTTGATGCGTATGAAAAATGGCTCCTGCCGCAGCTCAAGCCGGAGCATCGCTGGTACGGGCTGGAGCAGGATGAAGGGGCGCTCGGCAAATCTCTTGAACGTTCTCAGCAGTTCCTGTTGCTCTCGGCGCTGTTAACCCTGCTGCTGGCCATTGCGGCAGTTGCCGTGGCGATGGGGCACTACTGCCGCAGCCGCTACGACCTGGTGGCGATCCTCAAAACCCTCGGCGCAGGCCGGGCGCAGCTGCGCAAGCTGATCGTCGGCCAGTGGCTGATGGTGCTGGCACTGTCGGCCATTACCGGCGGGGCCATCGGGCTGCTGTTTGAGAAGCTGCTGATGGTGCTGCTAAAGCCGGTACTCCCTGCCGCGCTGCCGCCCGCCAGCCTCTGGCCGTGGCTATGGGCAATCGGCGCGATGACGGTGATTTCGCTGCTGGTAGGGCTACGCCCGTACCGGCTACTGCTCGCGACGCAGCCACTGCGGGTGCTGCGTCAGGACGTGGTTGCCAGCGTCTGGCCGCTGAAGTTTTATCTGCCGATCATTTTTGCCGTGGCGGTTGGGCTGCTGGCCTGGCTGATGGGGGGCAGCACGCTGCTGTGGGCGGTACTGGCGGGGGCCATGGTGCTGGCGCTGCTGTGCGGCGTGCTCGGCTGGCTGTTGCTCAACGTGCTGAGAAAGCTGACGGTGAAATCGCTGCCCGTGCGGCTGGCGGTCAACCGTCTGCTGCATCAGCCGTGGTCCACGCTCAGCCAGCTGTCGGCGTTTTCGCTGTCGTTTATGCTTCTTGCGCTGCTTTTAGTGCTGCGCGGCGATCTGCTGGATCGCTGGCAGCAGCAGCTTCCGCCGGAAAGCCCGAACTATTTCCTGATCAATATTGCTCCGGAACAGGTGACGCCGCTGAAGGGCTTCCTGTCGGAGCACCACATTATTCCTGAGTCGTTCTATCCCATCGTTCGCGCGCGCCTGACGCAGATTAACGGCCAGCCGACGGAGGGAAATAAAGATGAGTCGCTTAACCGCGAGCTGAACCTGACCTGGCAGGATAAACGTCCTGACCATAACCCGATTACCGCCGGAACCTGGCCGCCGAAAGCGGGGGAGGTGTCGATGGAAGAGGGCCTGGCGACGCGCCTGAACGTGAAGCTCGGGGACAGCGTGACGTTTACCGGCGATACGCAGGACTTCAGCGCCAAAGTGACCAGCCTGCGCAAGGTGGACTGGGAGAGCCTGCGGCCAAACTTCTTCTTCATCTTCCCTGCAGGGGCGCTGGACGGCCAGCCGCAGAGCTGGCTCACCAGCTTCCGCTGGGAGAACGGTAACGGCATGCTGACCCAGCTTAACCGGGAATTCCCGACGGTGAGCCTGCTGGACATCGGCGCGATCCTGAAGCAGGTGGGGCAGGTGCTGGAGCAGGTGAGCCGCGCGCTGGAGGTGATGGTGGTGCTGGTGACGATCTGCGGCGTGCTGCTGTTGCTGGCGCAGGTGCAGGTGGGCATGCGCCAGCGGCATCAGGAGCTGGTGGTTTACCGCACGCTGGGGGCAAGCAAGCGGCTGCTGCGCGCCACGCTCTGGAGTGAATTTGCTCTGCTGGGGCTGGTGGCCGGTCTGGTGGCGGCGATAGGCGCGGAGACCGCGCTGGCGGTGCTCCAGACAAAGGTGTTCGACTTCCCGTGGGAGCCTGACTGGCGGCTGTGGTTGACGCTGCCCCTCTGCGGCGCAGTGCTGCTTTCACTCTGTGGCGGCTGGCTTGGCACGCGGTTATTAAAAGGCAAAGCGCTGTTCCGCCAGTTTGCCAGTTAGTTCACTTCCGTGATGATTGCGCACCGGTTTATATGCTGGTGCGTAATCACTTAATAGCACAAAGCGATAATAACAACCTGTTTAGTAGCACAAAACATTAAAAACCCGCCGACACAGCCCGTTTATTTCCAGTTAATATTCATCCGCTAAATATTTAGCAGCGTGTCTATTAAGGAAAAATAATGACTATAAAAAAATCAGCGCTGGCGGCAACGATCGGCGCGGCAGTGGCATTGACGTCCTTCGCTTCTCAGGCGGAAATCACCGTTCTTAAGCAAGACCCACAGGCAGGTAACCCGCTGAGCCGTCTGAACTTCACCGTTGGCGGCAGTATTCGTCCTCAGTTCCAGAACATGACCGGCGACGACGGTAAAAACAGCTATAAGCGTAACGGCTTCGACGGCGGCACCCGTTTCCGTTTCGCAGCAGATTACTATCTGTTTGATGACATCAGCTGGATCAGCTACTACGAGCTGGGTGTGAATATTCCTGCGCAGTTCAACTGGGATCACCACTACGCCGACGGCGCACACGACACCACGCGTCGTATGCTCTACACCGGTCTGAAGAGCGACACCTGGGGTACGCTGACCTTCGGTCAACAGAACAGCGTTTACTATGATGTGGTGGGCGCGAAAACCGATATCTGGGACTACGACATGATCGGCCAGGCTCCGGGTAACGGTATCAACGGCGATTACGACGGTTCTTATCGTTCACGCCAGATGCTGAAATATAAGAAAACCGTGGGCGATGCTGACATCTACGCATCTTACCTGTTTGAAGACAGCGAATACCTGCCGGGCAACGGCCTGCGCTACAAGCGTAAAGGCGGCGGTTCACTGGGTCTGGATTATCACCTGACCACCGATCTGACCTGGGGCGCCGCGTGGAACTACACCCGTGCGGACATGCGTAACCCGGACAACGGCGACAGCAAAACCTACGACCAGAACATTCTCGGTACCGCGCTGAGCTGGACCCCGAACAATTGGACCTTCTCCGCAGGCGGCGGCTGGTACCAGAACTTCCTGACCACCAAAAAAGTGTCGGTTAACGACTACTTCGCCGGTGATGCATGGGGTATTGAATACTTTGCGGGCTATAAGTTCCCAATCGGTCAGTATGCGGTTAAATCCATCCAGCCTTACTTCATGGGCGACCGCATTGAGTACGTGAACGGTCGTAACTACCAGCGCATCGATAACGGCGTGGGTATCAGCTTCCAGCTGGACTACGGTTTCCGCGTGGATTACGAACACGTGTTCACCTCCAGCACCGACAACCTGGGCGACATGAACCTGGTGCGTCTGCGCTACGACTTCTAAGCCGTCTGTTCCCCGGTGGCGCTGCGCTTACCGGGGCTACAAAAGCACACGTAAGCCGGGTAAGGCGTAGCCGCCACCCGGCTTTGTTTCAGCGATCAAGCCAGTCAGCAACCTCGCCGTACGTCCCGCGATACACAATCTTCTCCGCCTTCTTCTCCAGCTGATAGCCGTACATCGGGTCGTAATAGTCCTTCAGCAGCGGCGCAAGCCAGCTGAAGTGCGCGTCCGTGCTGCCAGTGCGTTGCTGTTCCAGCAGCGCGGAATCTAACAGCGCGGTGAATTCTGCATACCGCTGCAGCCCCAGACGGCGGCGAATGGCGAACAGGCCGTGATGCAGATACTCGCTGTACTCCTTCCAGCCCGCTTCTTCACCGTAGGCAGCGGAAAAATCCGCCCACATATGGTCGAAATACTCTTCGCGAAGGCGCTCAAGGCGGACGTCAAACGGGTCTTCGACGACAACGATAGGGGCTTCAACCATGCGGTCGCGCAGGCACTCCGGCAGGTGGTTGGAGCCAATCATTCGGCCCTCGTCTTCCAGCACCCAGCGCGCGGCGTCTTTTTTCAGCAGCTCAACCGCAAGGTGGTTTTCAAAGCTGGCCTGGGAAAGCTGCGGCGTGAGCGTGCGGCCAAACGACGAACCGCGGTGGTGCGCCAGCCCTTCCAGATCGATACCCTGTGCGTGCTGCTTCACCAGCAGGGTTTTACCGTTCCCGGTGCAGCCGCCGATAAGCACCATCGGCTTTTGCGACTGCTCGAGGGTCACCTGAATCGCCGTCTGACGCAGGGCCTTATAGCCGCCGCGGATCAGCGGGTAGTCGACACCCGCCTCTTTCAGCCAGGCCTGTGAGATATGCGAGCGCTGGCCGCCGCGCGCGCAGCAGAGATAGCCCTCAGGATGGGCAAGACTGGCCTCGCGCCAGGCGTTGATACGTGCCTCACGCGTCTCGCCATTCACCAGACTATGGCCAAGCGCCAGTGCGGCCTCGGGGCCCTGGCGCTTATAGCAGGTGCCAACGGCGGCGCGCTCATCGTCGTTCATTAAAGGCAGGTTAAACGCCGCAGGCATCGCGCCCTGGGCGAATTCGATCGGCGCGCGAACGTCGATTAAAGGGGTATCAGACGCGAGGATCGCGCGATAGTCCGTTCCATCGTTCATGGTTATTCCAGAAGAAAACTCAGCAGCAATGGGCGGGGATTGTACGCCGGGGAAGGGGAAGGTCAACTCCCCGGCGTAGATGTCTTACCTGAGCTTTGACTGTGCCCAGACAATTCCGCTCGCGTATTCCGGCGGCAGGAGAGGGATCATCGCTTCCAGCGTGGCGCTCAGGCGATCGGTATCACTGTCGTTCAGGTTCAGGTGACCGACCTTACGGCCTGCGCGAACCTCTTTGTCATACCAGTGCAGATGCACCAGCGGTAGCTTCAGCCAGTCGTAGTTCAGATCGGTGCCGATCAGGTTGATCATCACCGACGGGCTGTTCACCACCGGCTGCGGCAGCGGCAGGTCGGTGATCGCGCGCAGGTGCAGCTCGAACTGGCTGATGGACGCGCCGTTTTGCGTCCAGTGGCCGCTGTTGTGCACGCGCGGTGCCAGCTCGTTAATCAGCAGGCCGGACGGGGTGATAAAGCACTCCATCGCCATCACGCCGACATAGCCCAGTTCGTGCATGATGGCTGAGAGCATCTCTTCCGCCTGCGCCTGCTGGTCAGCATTGGCGTGCGGGAAGGCGACGCTGGTGCGCAGAATGCCGTCCTGATGCAGGTTATGCGTTAGCGGGTAAAAAACGGTGTGCCCGTCATGCCCGCGCGCGCCCACCAGGGACACTTCACCGCTGAAGTTAATGCCCTGCTCAACGATGCACTCGCCGTAGCAGTCGTCCGGCAGCTCGGCGGTGTCGTCTGCGCGTAAACGCCACTGGCCGCGGCCGTCGTAGCCGCCCACGCGGCGCTTCACGATCGCCAGCTCGCCCAGCATCGCGAAGACGTCATTCCACTCGCTTTTATCGGACAGGAGCTGCCACGGTGCGGTTGCCAGGCCGAGCTTGTCGAACAGCTGCTTTTGCGTCAGACGGTCGGCGATGACAGGGAACACGTCGCGGTTAACGAAGGCGTTATGACGCGCCAGCTCGCGGGTCAGCGCGGTTTCCGGCCAACGTTCGATCTCGGCGGTGATCACGCTCTGGTGGAACGGTACGGCTTCAGGTTCAGCATCCAGCCCGACGGGCCAGACGGCAATACCCAGCGGCTCACCGGCCTGACGCAGCATGCGGCCTAACTGGCCGTTACCGAGGACGCAAACCTGCTTCATGCCGCACCCCGCGGGTCC
Source organism: Enterobacter sp. B79-1 (assembly GCF_057444735.1). Lineage (NCBI taxonomy): Bacteria > Pseudomonadati > Pseudomonadota > Gammaproteobacteria > Enterobacterales > Enterobacteriaceae > Enterobacter > Enterobacter sp. B79-1. Next base: position 1,607,332 of record NZ_JBYAZJ010000001.1, on the reverse strand, counting down.
GGATTGTCCAGCACCTCGTCGGTCTGGGCTTTACGCCATTCGGCCAGACGCTGGTGCAGGTCTTTATCGTGAGTCGCCAGGATTTGGGCTGCAAGCAGGGCTGCGTTTGCCGCACCCGCTTTGCCAATCGCCAGCGTGCCGACCGGAATACCGCGCGGCATCTGGACGATGGAGTAGAGGCTATCCACACCGCTTAACGCGGCGCTTTGTACCGGGACGCCCAGAACCGGCACCAGGGTTTTGGCGGCAATCATGCCTGGCAGATGTGCTGCGCCGCCCGCACCGGCAATAATCACCTCGTAGCCGTTCTCTTCGGCGCTTTCGGCGAAGCTGAACAGTTTGTCCGGGGTACGGTGCGCGGAGACCACTTCGACGTGGTGCGGAACATTCAGGATTTCAAAGATTTCGGCGGCGAACTGCATGGTAGCCCAGTCGCTTTTGGACCCCATCACGATGGCGACTCGCGCCGGATTATTGCGGGAAGACATGCGTCTTAAAACTCCTGTGGTGCGAAACACACTGCTTTCGAGGGCACAGAGAATAGCATGTTATACGGGCAAGGAAAACGGTTGCGTGGCTGAGAAATAAGCGAAGCGACGAGAAAAGGTTAAAACGGAAACGCGATCAGTTCGACACCTTCTGGGGTGACTTTGACCATCGATCCCTCAGTGTGCCAGGCACCTAATACCACGCGGTGGGCGGGTTCGCCGTTGGCGGTAAGGGAATGCACGTCAGGACGATGGGTATGGCCGTGGATAAGCCACTGGACGTGATGCTTCTCCATCACGTTCACGACCGCCTGCGGGTTCACGTCCATGATGGTCATGGATTTGCTGCTGTTGGCGGCCTTGCTGCCCGCGCGCATTCTTGCGGCGATGCGGTTGCGGATAAACAGCGGCAGGGCGAGGAATAGCGTCTGGATCCACGGTGTATGGACCTTAGCGCGAAACGCCAGGTAGCCGGTATCATCGGTGCAGAGCGTGTCGCCGTGCATGATCAGGACGTTGCGGCCATACAGGTCGAGCACCTGCTCTTCCGGCAGCAGCGTCATGCCGCTTTCGCGGGCGTAGCGCTGGCCTATCAGGAAGTCACGGTTGCCGTGAATGAAGTAGCAGGGGACGCCGGAATCTACCAGCGCGCGAATGGCGGCTGCCATTTCACGGTGCAGCGGGTTAGGGTCGTCGTCGCCAATCCAGGCTTCAAAGAGGTCGCCCAGGATGTACAGCGCGTCGGCGCTTTTCGCTTCACCGCGTAAAAAACGCAGAAAACCGGCGGTGATCGCCGGTTCTTCCGTTTGCAGATGCAGATCCGCAATAAAGAGTGTCGCCACGAATTACTCGCTGACGGTCACGCTTGTAATCACAACGTCTTCTTTAGGAACGTCCTGGTGCATACCGCTGCGGCCAGTAGAGACGGCTTTGATCTTGTCAACCACGTCCATACCTTCAACCACTTCTGCGAATACGCAGTAGCCCCAACCCTGCAGGCTTTCGCCGGAGAAGTTCAGGAAGTCGTTGTCAGCCACGTTGATGAAGAACTGCGCGGTTGCAGAGTGTGGTGCCTGAGTACGGGCCATCGCCAGCGTACCGCGGGTGTTTTTCAGACCGTTGTTCGCTTCGTTTTTGATCGCTTCTTTGGTCTCTTTCTGGTTCATGCCAGGTTCAAAACCGCCGCCCTGGATCATAAAGCCGTTGATCACGCGGTGGAAAATGGTGTTGTTGTAGAAACCTTCGCGGCAGTAGTCCAGGAAGTTTTTAACTGTTTCAGGCGCTTTGTCATCAAAGGTCTTGATTACGATATCGCCATGATTAGTGTGGAAAGTAACCATTTTTGCATCCTGTTCCGTTATTGTGGTACGTCGACCCGCGTTCGGGTCATCTATAGGGGCTTGTTATAGCATAACCACAGGATGCGATCACCTTGCATTGTGTGCTGCTTCGGGTTTGAATTACGGGTAGAATACCCGGTTTTCGTCCACACACGTGTTTACATGGAATCTTCGATGTTAAAAATCTTTAATACAATGACGCGCCAAAAAGAGGAATTTAAACCTATCCATGCCGGGGAAGTCGGCATGTACGTGTGTGGTATTACGGTTTACGATCTCTGTCACATCGGCCATGGCCGTACCTTCGTCGCTTTCGACGTGGTGTCCCGCTACCTGCGCTTCCTGGGCTATACGCTGAAATATGTGCGTAACATCACCGATATCGACGACAAAATCATCAAGCGCGCTAATGAAAACGGCGAAAGCTTCGTTGCGCTGGTGGATCGTATGATCGTTGAAATGCACAAAGATTTCGACGCCTTAAACATTCTGCGTCCGGACAGCGAGCCGCGCGCGACCCACCATATTCATGAAATTATCGACATCACCGAGAAGCTGATCGCGCGCGGTCACGCCTATGTGGCAGAAAACGGCGACGTGATGTTCTCCGTGCCGACGGACCCAACCTACGGCGCGCTTTCCCGTCAGGATCTGGACCAGCTCCAGGCCGGCGCGCGCGTTGACGTGGTTGACGTGAAGCGTAACCCGATGGACTTCGTGCTGTGGAAAATGTCCAAAGAGGGTGAACCAAGCTGGCCATCCCCGTGGGGCGAAGGCCGTCCGGGCTGGCACATTGAATGTTCGGCAATGAACTGCAAACAGCTGGGCAAACATTTCGACATTCACGGCGGCGGTTCAGACCTGATGTTCCCGCACCACGAAAACGAAATCGCGCAGTCCACCTGCGCCCACGGCGGCGAGTACGTTAACTACTGGATGCACTCCGGGATGGTAATGGTTGACCGCGAGAAGATGTCGAAATCGCTGGGCAACTTCTTCACCGTGCGCGACGTGCTGAAGTACTACGACGCGGAAACCGTGCGCTACTTCCTGATGTCCGGCCACTATCGCAGCCAGTTGAACTACAGCGAAGAGAACCTGAAACAGGCGCGCTCGGCGCTGGAGCGTCTTTACACCGCGCTGCGCGGTACCGACAGGTCTGTTCCTGCGGCAGGCGGTGAGGCGTTCGAAGCGCGCTTCGTTGAGGTGATGAACGACGACTTCAACACCCCGGAAGCCTACTCCGTGCTGTTCGACATGGCGCGCGAAGTGAACCGCCTGAAGTCAGAAGATATGGCCGCGGCGAATGCGCTGGCGTCCCATTTGCGTAAGCTCTCTTCCGTGCTCGGCCTGCTGGAGCAGGAGCCGGACGCGTTCCTGCAGAGCGGCGCGCAGGCGGACGACGGCGAAGTGGCGGAGATTGAAGCGCTGATTAAGGCGCGTCTGGAAGCGCGTCAGGCGAAAGACTGGGCGGCGGCGGATGCGGCGCGCAACCGTCTGACCGAGATGGGCATCATTCTGGAAGACGGCCCGCAGGGGACGACCTGGCGTCGTAAGTAAGTCTGTAACGCCCGGTGGCGCTTACGCTTACCGGGCCTACAAAATAACGACCGTAGGCCGGGTAAGGCGTAGCCGCCACCCGGCTTTCTTTTACCGCCGTCTCCACCACAACAATCCCATCAGCACGACTCCCGGCAGCCACACCCACAGCAGTTCTGAAATGATTACCTGATGCCCGTACGGCGTGGTGTAGCGCGACAGCGCAAACGGCGCGACCTTGATCACCTGCCACGGCGCAAAGAAACGTTCATCCGACCACGGCCACAGCCAGCCGACGCCTTTCCCGCCGGTGGTGATCGAATCCAGCAGGCTGTGCGACAGCAATGACACCGTCAAAAACAGCCAGCAGCGCGTCAGGCTGGCCCGGAACCATCGTCTGCCAATCAGCACGCAAAGTATTGGCACTACAAAGGCGAACAGCAGGGAGTGGGTAAAGCCGCGATGGCCAAAAATATTGCCGTAGGCGACGCCGAATTTAAACGCCAGCACGTCAGCGTCGGGCAGCATGGCGAGCAGGATACCGGCAAACAGCAGGCGGGGAGGGATGACTTTAGTTCCCAGACCTAAGCCCAGGCAAAGCGGAACAGCGGCGTGCGTAATAACGGTAGGCATTGCGATTATCCATGGCAAATCATGGAAATATAGCAGCGAATTCGCGTTTACAAACCTGTGCTAAATTCTGATTTTACGCCGATTCGCGCGCGATAAGCTGCCCGGAGAGGGTAATGCGCTGGGTTTGCAAGTCCGGCTCTTTCAGCTTGCGGATTATCAGCCCCGCCGCCTGACGCCCGGTTTCGTCACTGGCCGAGGAGACGTAGGTGAATGACGGTGATGTGAGGTTAACGTGAAGCATATCTTCAAAACCGATCAGCGCCACCTGCTGAGTTAAGAACACATCTTTCCCCACGGTGCGACCCACCTGATGAATGCCGGAGATAGAGCCGATCATGGCATCCGGCGAATGGCAGAGCAGGGCGGTGATGGCGTTATTTTTTTCCAGCAGTTGGCGAGTCGCCATCGCGGCGGCCTGCGTGTCGTCGCTGCAGGCCGGTGAATAGTCATCGCGCCAGACCAGTCCGCTTTGCGTCATCGCGCTGCGAAAACCGAGCAGGCGCTGCTCGCGGATAAGGCAGCCCTCGCGTCCGCCAATATAGGCGATCGTGCGGTGTCCGCGCTCGATAAGATAGCGCGCGGCCAGGTTCGCGGCCTGGCGGTTGTCGCGCATTACCAGATTGCATTTTTCATCGAGCAGGGACTGCGAGACCACTACCAGCGGCAGCGGACACTGGCGAATTTGCTCCGGCAGAGCAGAGGTGCGGGTGTCAGACGCGAGATAAATGACGCCTGCGACACCCTGCTGCTTAAACGACAGCAGGGTACGTTCCAGATGTTCCCGGTCGTTCAGCGGCTGGCCGAGAAAAACCATGTATCCCTGCTTCTCCAGTTCCTGAACAATGCTTGCCATCACCTTGATGGAAAAGCTGTCGCTGAAGTCGCGCAGGATCAGACCGATAAGATTGGAGGTGTTGGCGCGAAGGTTGGCAGCGGCGACGTTATGAACATAGCCGAGCGTCGTGATGGCGGCATTGACCTTCCCGATCGTCGCCTCTGAGATTTTCCCTTTCTGGCGTAGCACCAGCGAGACGGTAGAGACCGACACGCCCGCGTGCTTTGCGACATCAATGATGCTGACTTTCTTCAAAACCGCTCCCTGAAATTTACCGATAATCAGCCAGATAAGACACGTCTCCCAGCGTACAGGAGACGTGTCTTTCAGGCATCTTATTATTTGCCGATCATGGTGGACATGGTCTGGGCGATAAACTGTGCTCTGGCACCGAAAATCACCTGTATACCGTTGTCGCCGACGAAGACCACGCCGCGCGCACCGAGTCCGTTAAGACCGTCTTTATCTACCGCGTCGCTTTTTGCCACTTCCAGACGCAGGCGGGTGATACAGGAGCCAACCGAATCGATATTCTGCGCGCCGCCCAGCAGGCTGATGATTTCGGTGGCAAGTTCGGAATCGGACTTGTCATTCGCACTGGCGGTCACTTCGGTACGGCCCGGCGTTTTCACGTCGAAACGGCGGATCACAAAGCGGAAGGTAAAGTAGTAAATCAGCCCCATTGGGATACCGATGATAACGGCGCTCAGGAAGTTGGTCTGGTAGCCGTTAAACGACGGCAGGATCCCGAAAGACAGGTAGTCGATAAAGCCTGCCGAGAACGACTTGGCGATGTGCGCATGCAGCAGGTACATGGTCATGTACGCCAGGCCCGCCATGATGGCGTTGAAGACGTACAGGATCGGCGCCACGAAGATAAAGGTGAACTCAACCGGTTCCGTAATACCCGTCAGGAAGCAGGTCAGCGCCGCAGAGAACAGAATACCGGCCGCGATTTTCTTATTCTTCGTGTGCGCTTCGTGGTACATCGCCAGGCACGCCGCGGGCAGCGCAAACAGCATCAGCGGGAACTCGCCCTGCATGAACTTGCCTGCGTTCTGGTAGGTGTCGCTGCTGAAAGATTTCACCCCTTCTTCCAGCATCTTGAACCAGATGGTCTGGTCGCCGTGGATCACCTGGCCCGCCTGGGTGGTGTAATCCCCGAACGAATACCAGAAGGACGGATACCAGATGTGGTGCAGGCCGAGCGGGATCAGCGCGCGCTCCACCAGACCGAAGATAAAGGTCGAGGCCGCCTGGTTGTCGCCGTTCACCACCACGGAGAGGGCGTCGATACCGGCCTGGATATGCTGCCACACGTACGGCAGCAGCAGACCGAGCAGGAACGACAGTAACGCCGTCGCAATCGCCACAAAACGTTTACCGGAGAAGAAGCCGAGGAACTCCGGCAGCTGCATGGTGTGGAAGCGGTTATAGCACCAGGCCGCGAGAATACCGCAGATCAGGCCGCCGAAGACGCCCATCTGCAGCGTCGGGATGCCGACCACCATGGCGTATTTCCCGCCCTGAGAGGCCATTTCCGGCGTGATGCTTAGCACGGTGCTGATGGTGATATTGGTGACAAACACCGACACTGCCGCAGAGAGCGCCGCGATGCCGGACTCCGACGCCAGACCCACGGCAGAGCCGATGGCAAACAGCATCGGCAGGTTATCAAAGATAACGCCGCCCGCATTCATCATCAGCGGCAGGTGGAACTTATCGCCGAAGGCCAGCAGCAGGCCCGCAGCGGGAAGCAGTGAAATTGGCAGCATTAAGGCGCGACCAATCATCGATAACTTAGACAGCGATTTAACAAACCCTGATATCAGACTCATGCTGATTTCCCCCGAGTAGCGCTTTTTTGGCGCTGTTATTGTAAGTAGAACGTTTTAGTAGAACGTTCTACTTATCGTGGGGAAAGAGTGAAAAACGTGCAACTGAAATCTCACCTTTCAACAGATGAAATAGTGATTATTTGAAGTTGATCGATAATTAACCGTGATGGTTGTGAGGGGATTGTGAGAGAAATTGCCGGGTGGCGGCTTCGCCTTACCCGGCCTACAAACGGAGAGAGTACGTAGGCCCGGTAAGCGCAGCGCCACCGGGCATCAAACGGCTTACGCCGTCACGGTCACGCTCTGACCTTCAAAGCTCACGGTCTGACCCGCGACAATCTTGCAGCGCTTGCGGGTTTCCACCGCACCGTCGACTTTCACTCGCCCGTCGGCGATAACGATTTTGGCCTGCGCACCGCTTTCGCTCCAGCCTTCCAGCTTGAGCAGATCGCACAGCTCTACGTGCGGGTGTTTGCCTAATGAAAATGTGGCCATCTTATGCTTCCTCTACGTCGTGGTACTCTTCGCATGCCTGCAAAGTATTCTGAATCAGTGTTGCAACGGTCATCGGGCCCACGCCGCCCGGGACCGGCGTAATGTATGAGGCACGCGCCGCGGCATCTTCGTACACCACGTCGCCGACCACTTTGCCGTTTTCCAGACGGTTGATGCCCACGTCCACAACAATCGCACCCTCTTTAATCCACTCGCCCGGAATAAAGCCCGGCTTGCCGACCGCGACGATAAGCAGATCGGCATTTTCGACGTGGTGACGCAGGTTTTTGGTGAAGCGGTGGGTCACGGTGGTGGTGCAGCCGGCCAGCAGCAGCTCCATGCTCATCGGACGGCCCACGATGTTAGAGGCACCAATCACCACGGCGTTCAGACCGTAGGTGTCGATGTTATAACGCTCCAGCAGCGTCACAATCCCGCGCGGCGTACACGGGCGCAGACGCGGCGCGCGCTGGCACAGGCGACCCACGTTGTACGGATGGAAACCGTCCACGTCTTTATCCGGTGCGATACGTTCCAGCACCTTCACGTTGTCGATGCCCGCAGGCAGCGGCAGCTGTACCAGAATGCCGTCGATCTCGTTATCGGCATTCAGGGTGTCAATAAGTTCCAGCAGTTCCGCTTCGCTGGTGGTTTCAGGCAAATCGTAAGAGCGGGAGACGAACCCCACCTCTTCACACGCTTTGCGTTTGCTGCCGACATAAATCTGCGATGCCGGGTTGCTGCCAACCAGCACAACGGCCAGCCCGGGGGCGCGTTTTCCGGCGGCTTTACGCGCCTTCACTTTTTCAGCGACCTCAGAGCGCACCTGCTGCGCAATCGTTTTACCGTCAATAATCTTTGCTGCCATCAGAGAGAAGATTCCGTCTGTAACGTTTGAAAGGGGGGATTGCCTATATTTTGTCAGAAGCGAGCGCCGCTGTCAGTCACCCTTTGCGAGATTTCATCACGGGGCCGCAAAACCTTGTGGAAGGTATGGTCAATTTCCTAGGCGGGAATAGGATGTGACCTGGTAAAATGGCAGTGTTTTGACATATTTTAAAATAGTTTCCTGAGCTACTTTGTCTCCTCCGAAATAAGCTTTCAATTAATCAATTGAACGTATTTCTTATTCCCGATTATCCGCGGGAAGGGTTATTTACATTTTAAAGGAATAGACATGAAACTCAGCAACATTGCTTCTACTGTTATTGCAACTTTGGCCCTGGTCGCGGGTGCCGCTCATGCAGAAGATACCACAACGCCTGTTTCCGTTAATGGCGGTACCGTGCATTTCAAAGGTGAATTAGTGAATGCTGCGTGTTCAGTAAATACTGATTCTTCCGAGCAGACGGTTAATCTCGGTCAGTACCGTACCGCGAAATTCACCAAAGTGGGTGACACCACCTCCAATATTCCGTTCACCATCGAACTGAACGATTGCGATCCGCTGGTTGCGAAAACCGCTGCGGTGGCATTCACCGGTCAGATCGACGCGACGGATAAAACCCTGCTGGCGGTCACCTCTGGCAACAACGACAACACCGCGAAAGGCGTGGGTATCGAGATCCTCGACAGTAAATCCAGCGTCCTGACCCCAGACGGTGCCACCTTCTCTGCCGCGCAGAACCTGATTGAAGGCACGAACACCCTGAACTTCACCGCGCGCTATAAAGCCACTGCTGCGACCACCGAGCCAGGCCAGGCGAACGCTGACGCTACCTTCGTGATGAAATACGAGTAATGCCTGAGTACAGGGATGTGGTCGACCTCAGGGAGGAGGTCTTTTAATCGCTAATGCCGGGAACGAAGGATGACAAGGACTGGGATACTGTTTTTTGCCCTTGCGATTGCCTCAGCGGTAAACGCACATACCGTGGTAATCGACGGCGGCAAGGTTCACCTGAGAGGGGAACTGGTCAACGGCGGCTGCGCCGTGGCGCCTGATAGCCAGAATATGCGCGTGGATATGGGGCAGTACCGCACCAACTCATTTTCCGGCGTCGGCAGTTTTTCCACGGTAAACGTGCCTTTCACCGTACGGCTGCTCGACTGCAGCGTGGACGTTTCTCGTACCGTGGGGATCCAGTTTCAGGGCGCTACCCCTGCAGAAGATCCGCAGGTTTTCCTGGCGACATCGCGGCCAGGTGAAGCCCCTGTCAGCAGCGGCGTTGGGCTGGCGCTTTTCGACGAACAACAACGTCAGATTATCCCGAACGCCACGGCGGTCAGCTGGCTGCCCATTGATACCCGCGAGCTGGCGTTTCATTTCAGCGCTCGCTACCGGGCGATTTCCGAACACCTCGTGCCAGGCAATATTCAGTCGGATGTCTGGTTTACGTTGATTTATCCCTGACGCCTGCGAACACATTATTAAAGGTACGGTTGTGATGAACACCCTGATTAAACCCGGACTGTTTTTATCTTTTATTTTGATGATGGTTTCTGCCTGTGCAAATGCATCCGGCGGAATTGCGCTGGGCGCGACACGCGTGATTTATCCGGCAGATGCAAAACAGACATCGCTGGCGATCACCAACAGTAACAAGCAGGAGCGTTATTTAATTAACGCGTGGATTGAAAACGCCAGCGGGCAAAAAGAAAAAACCTTCGCCGTCACGCCGCCGCTGTTTGTGAGCGAGCCGGACAGCGAAAACACGCTGCGCATTATTTATGCCGGGCCGACGCTGCCCGCCGATCGCGAATCGCTTTTTTACATGAACGTGAAGGCAATTCCGTCAGTGAGTAAGGCGAAAACAGAGAACAATAACGTGCTGCAGCTGGCCATTCTGTCACGCATCAAGCTGTTTGTGCGCCCGGCTAACCTGTCGATGCCACCGGAAGAGGCGCTCTCCCAGCTGCGCTTTGAGCGCGTCGGGAACCACCTGAAGGTGAGCAATGCGTCGCCCTACTACGTCACGCTGGTCAACCTGAAGCTTGGCGGTCAGACGCTGGAAAACCTGATGGTCGCGCCGAAAAACTCCGCACAGCAGGTGCTGCCAACCGCAGCCAGCGGCACGCTCTCCTGGCAGAGCGTCAATGATTACGGCGCTATTACTCCGGCGCGTAGCGTCAATCTGTGAGCAGAGTCAGGGCGATGAACACTCAATGGCGTTACTGCCCGGTTGCACTGGCATTGATGACAACGCTCTGGCCGCACGCCGGCTGGAGCGAAAGCTACTTCAACCCGGCTTTTTTGTCCGACGACGCCGCCAGCGTGGCGGATTTGTCGCGTTTTGAACAAGGACACCAGCAGGCACCGGGCGTCTATCGCGTGGACATCTGGCGCAACGATGAGTTTATCGGCACGCAGGACGTGCGTTTTGAACAAGCCGAAAACACGCCACCCGTCGCGGGCGGGTTAGCGCCGTGCATTACGCGCGCGATGCTCGACCGTTTCGGCGTCAACATCGCGGCGTTCCCGGAACTGGCAAACATGCAGGGGGAGACCTGCGTTCCGATGACGACGGCTATTCCCGGCAGCGAAACGGCCTTCAACTTTGCGTCACTGCGCCTGAACGTTAGCCTGCCGCAGGTGGCCATGCAAAACAGCGCCCGGGGCTACATTCCGCCTGAACAGTGGGATGAAGGCATTCCCGCCGCCCTGTTGAATTACAGCTTTACCGGCAACCGCGGCAGCGATGACGACAGCTATTACCTGAACCTGCAGAGCGGGCTGAACTATGGTGCCTGGCGATTACGCAATAACGGCGCGTGGCGTTACACCCAAAGTAACGGTCAGCGTCACAGCAACTGGCAGAATATTGGCACCTGGGCTCAGCGCACCGTCATTCCGCTGAAAAGCGAGCTGGTGCTGGGCGACAGCAATACCGGTAATGATGTTTTCGACAGCGTCGGCTTTCGCGGCGGGCGGCTCTTTTCCTCCGACAGCATGTACCCGGACAGCATGCAGGGCTACGCGCCAACCGTGCGCGGTATTGCCCGCACGCCAGCCAAGGTAGCGATCCGCCAGAACGGTTATGTCATTTACCAGAGCTATGTCCAGCCTGGGGCGTTTGCCATTACCGACCTCAACCCGACCTCATCAAGCGGCGATCTTGAGGTAACGGTAGAAGAGAAGGACGGTAGCCAGCAGCGTTACACCGTGCCTTACTCCACCGTGCCGTTGCTGCAACGTGAAGGACGCTGGAAATATGACCTGGTGGCGGGGGATTACCGCAGCGGCAACAGCGAGCAGGACACGCCGTTCTTCGCTCAGGGAACGCTCATTACCGGCCTGGCCGACGGCTATACGCTGTACGGTGGCACGCAGCTGGCGTCACGCTATACCGCGATTGCCCTCGGGGCCGGGAAAAACCTCGGGGACTGGGGGGCAGTCTCGCTCGATCTCACCCATGCTCGCAGCCAGCTCGCGGATGACAGCCGCCATGAAGGGCAGTCCCTGCGCTTTCTCTACGCAAAATCCCTTAACGGCTTCGGCACCAACTTCCAGCTGCTGGGCTATCGCTACTCTACCAAAGGGTTCTACACACTGGACGATGTGGCGTGGCGCTCAATGGAAGGTTACCAGTATGGCGAAGGTCAGGACGATGACGGCGTGCCGGACGTGCAGAGTTATCACAACCTGACGTGGAACAAAAAGGGGCGCTTCCAGCTCAACATTTCCCAGTCGCTGGGGGATTACGGCTCGGTTTACCTCTCCGGTAGCCAGCAGAGCTATTGGGGCACCAGCGAATCTAACGTCTGGTATCAGCTGGGCTATGCGGGTGGCGTGAAGGGGATCAACTACTCCGTGTCCTGGTCGTGGAACAAGGCCGTTGGGATCGACGGTACGGACCGGATTGCGTCGTTTAACGTCTCCGTGCCGTTCAGCCTGTTTACCCGTCACGGCTATCGCCGCGATAGCGCCATCGACAGAGCCTACGCTACCGCCTCTGCCAGCCGTAACAGCGACGGCGATACCAGCTGGCAGACCGGCGTGAGCGGAACACTGCTCGAAGACCGCAACCTGAACTACAGCGTCACGCAGGGGCACGCCAGCAATAACGGTGCAAGCGGCAGCGCCAGCGCCAACTGGCAGGCGACCTACGGCACGCTGGGCGTGGGCTACAACTACGCCCGCGACCAGCACGATCTCAACTGGCAGCTTTCCGGCGGCGTGGTGGGGCATTCAGACGGGGTGACCTTCAGCCAGCCGCTGGGCGACACCAACGTGCTGATCAAAGCGCCGGGGGCATCAGGCGTCAGTATTGAAAACCAGACCGGGGTGAAAACCGACTGGCGAGGCTACGCGGTGATGCCGTATGCCACCGTCTACCGCTACAACCGCGTGGCGTTGGACACCAATACCATGAGCAACAACACCGACATCGAAAATAACGTGAGCAGCGTGGTGCCGACCAAAGGGGCGCTGGTGCGCGCCAGCTTCGATACCCGTATTGGCGTGCGCGCTCTGCTGACCGTCACGCTCGGCGACCAGCCCGTGCCGTTTGGCGCGGTAGTGCGTGAAACGCAAAGCGGCGTCACCAGCATGGTGGGGGATGACGGGCAGATTTACCTCAGCGGGCTGCCGCTGGAAGGTGAGCTGCTCATCCAGTGGGGCGACGGAAAACAGTCCCAGTGCCGTGCAAGCTATCACTTACCACCGGAAAGCCTGAACCAGGCCATTACGCTGGCGGGGGCACGCTGTGAACGCTAACAGGAACCCAATCATGACCATTATCCGTAGCATAGTTGGCGCGGCAGTGCTGTGCAGCGCACTGCCCGCATGGGCCACGGTGTGCCAGAACTCCACCGGCGTGGCGAAGGATATTTCCTACGATCTCTCCAACGTGTTTAACAGCGCTAACAACAGGCCGGGGGAGATTGTCACCCTGGCGCAAAAATCTGGACTGGTGGGGGTGAATGCCATTTGTCCCCGCGGGACAACCGGTAAATCCACCATGCGCAGCTATGTCACCGACTTGCCCATTACCACGGTGATCGACAGCTATAAATATGTGAAGCTGAATGAGTACCTCGACGGCGCCATGCAGATCCACGATGACTTTGCGGGCACGTTCTACCCTCCCGCGAATTATATTCAGATGGGGCAGCACCCCAACGTACCGAATAACAAGGCTTTTCCGGTAACCGATTCCAAGCTGGTTTTCCGTCTGAGGGTAACGCGGCGCTTTATCAATATGGTGGTGATCCCGCAGCAGACCATGTTCAGGGTCTATGTCACGACGACAACCGCCGATCCGCTTAATACGCCGGTCTATACCATCAGCTACAGCGGAACGATTCAGGTGCCGCAAAGCTGTGCGATCAACGCAGGCCAGGTCGTGGAGTTTGATTTTGGCGATATTGGTGCGTCGTTGTTTAGCCAGGCCGGTGCCGGAAATCGACCGCAGAAGGTGACGCCTCAAAGCAAAACCATTGCCATTAAATGCACAAACGTTGAAGCCAATGCGTATCTGACGATGCGTATCGAAGCGGAGAAAGTGTCCGGTAATGCGCTGGTTTCTAATAATCCCGATCTGGGGTTTGTTGTCGCTAACGAAAGCGGCACGCCGCTGACGCCTAACACGCTCACCAGCAAAATTCCGTTCCGCCTGGATGACAGCGCTCAGGCACAGGTCGGCATTCGGGTCTGGCCTGTGAGCGTGACGGGCAACAAGCCTGCCGAGGGCCGTTTCACCTCGCGCGGCTATCTTCGCGTGGATTACGATTAAGGAGGAGCAATGGGACACTGGAGCAGGTACATTGCTGCGGGAGTACTGATGATGCTTCACGCTGGCGCTCAGGCGGCCACGGCGCTGGGGGAAATCAATATTGAGATGTCCGGCAACATCGTCGATTTCACCTGCGTGGCCGAAGGCAATGACAGCGATAAGGTCGTCACGCTCGGCACCTGGCCGACGAAACAGCTAAGAACCACGGGGAGCCGCACGCAGCCCATGCCGTTTACGCTGAAGCTGACCGGCTGTCCTCCTGGCGCAGCCTCCATTACGTTTTCGGGAAAAGCAGACGGCAGCGACAGCGGTTTGCTGGCGCTCAATGATGGCAGTACGGCGGGTCAGGTTGCCGTGGAGATCCGCGATGCGGATAAAACACGGCTGGATCTTCAGCAGGCCAGCCAGCCGGTGACGGTCGATGCAGAAGGTAATGCGGTACTGTCGTTCTATGCCAATTATATTGCCACAGCGGATAACCCTCAGCCGGGACGGGCTGATGCGGATGCCACGTTTATGATCAATTATAATTAGCACTGACCGCACTCCCTGCAACTCACTTAAGTTGCGGGGAGTGAATTCAGTTTATAGCAGTTCGTGTGCTTTCGCGTAATCTATTAATTCCACAATGCTCTGTACGCCGAGCTTGGAATAAATATTGGATTTGTGCGCGCTAATGGTTTTGTTGCTTAATAGCAACTGCTCGGCAATCTCCTTATTGGATAATCCATTCGCCAGATAGCGTAACACCGTGACTTCGCGATTCGATAATGGCATATCCGGCGTGATACCTTTCCCGGAGCCCAGATGATTTATAAAATTCAGTGTTTCTGAGGGGAAAAATGAATAGCCCATCAGTATCATTTCCACCGCGTTGTAGATCTCACCCAAATCTTTTCGCTTACTGACAAAGCCATTGGCCCCTGCGCGAATGGCGCGTCCTGCGTAAAACGACTCTGATTTTGACGAGAGGAACAGAACCTTGATGTCTTTGTTTAGGTTTCTGATTCTCTTGAGTAATGAAAACCCATCGGTTCCCGTCAGTTCGATGTCCAGGATAACCAGATCGATGGGGTGATTGCGAATACAATCAAGCACTTCATGGCTATCGCCAGACTTGAGTTTGACGATGATATTTTTATTTTTCTGTAGCAGGACTTCTATCGACATTCTGACAATAGGGTGTTCGTCCATAATGATAACGGATGCCGGTTTCATTTTTAATGCCTCAGATTGTTAAAAGCGTTATGCGGAGTTTTGTTCAAACTCTCGAAATGCCGGAAGGATATAGATGGTGATCCTTATACGGTAGTAATTCCCTGGAAAGAGCGAAAGCATCCTTGTTAACGTAGCGAGTAAATTAATGCCTCAGCGCGGTTATCTCATTTGGCTGGTGTGGCAAAAAGGTTTTTCTTATTCATATTTGCAACGCATCTTATTATACCGTGTAAGTTTTCTCCGAAAACCCTGTAAATTAATCCTGGTCCATTGCTTTGTATTATCTTCTGGATCTGAATCGCTATTATTTTAAATTTAGCGCAAATGTCCTGCTATTCCATTTACCACATTTTTTCATCTTTATGTAATAACAAAAAATGACATATATCACTTTATGTTAATTGTTTGTTAACAAAGCGAGGTGGTGAAAGTGGTGCGGCGCGTGCACGGCAAGCGCAAAAAATAGGCGGGATCGGGCGTGGCATCTTCATCTGAAAGCCAGGAGTGGCCCGCAAGATAAACCTAAAATTGAACAGCAGGATATGCTGTAACCTGCGCTTACCGCACCTGACCCGTACAGATCAGTCGCTTGTTTTTACATCATTATCATCTTTTTAACGGACTCCCTCATCGCTTAACGGATGGTGGAAAGTGCTGAGATAGGCATTTTCAGTGATATTTCACGTGGTTCAAGAGGATAATTTAGGAATAGTTGCAAATTCGATGAAAATGTTAAATTAAAACAAAAAATTAACATTATCGGTAAGTTATTTCTTAAAGGTCTTTAGGAATGAACGGGTTAATGCCTAAGTCAAAACGTGCAGTCTGAGAGATTATTAAGAAGGTGCAGTAATTCCTGGCGGTGGTTTAACCCCAGCTTGGTCAAAATGCAGCCGAGACGATAGATAATGCGGCTATAGGGGTGGTTTTGTATCAGAGCAATCTGACGCAGCGTTTTGCCACGAGACAGCTCTTGTAAAATGGGCCATTCACTGCGCGTGAACCACTCTTTCACCGAGCCTTGCGGCGGCTTTGTTTCCAGCAGGTACTGCTGCAGTGCCGCAGCGGGCAACTGACGTTCAAGCACATGAAAGGGCCCCGCTGCTTTGCAGAACAGGCGGGTATCGTAATCATCTGCCCTGACAAGCAGATGGGGGGTAAGAAAAGGCGGGTAGAGGCTATATCGTCTTAGCTGATCCAGTTTGTCGATCAGAGCCGTGGCGCGGCTGTCGATATCGACCACCAGACGCGCGGATGGCCACTGATTCAACGCGCTTAAGGCATCTTCCAGCACCGGATAGTCAGAGCAACAGCTTAGCGGGAAATTCCCGTTCAGCATTCCGGTGCGCAGGTAATGATCTTCCGTGACCAGAATGATAAACGGGGCGTCAGTTTTATGGGTCAGGTTGGTGGACTGGCTCAAAAATTCGAGTCGGTCAAAGAAGGGGGGAGCAAAAGGCGAGCGTGTAAATCCCAGTGCGTCACTTCCTGTACGACGCCGACGGTAACGGCGCACTGTCATTCCCATGGCCTCCCTCCTGGAGATGGCTGTTTAATCCTCCGGCCATGTCCAGGATGGCCAGTAATACCCCTGGCCGAGTTGTGCCCCTGCCTGGCGTGCGCAGGAACGATCCCGTTCAGTCTCAATACCTTCGATAAGCACCTTCCCGGCAAGCCGAAAACAGCGGGAAACCAGTTCCCCCAGCGCAGGGGTGGCGCGCATACGCCAGAAGGTTTCTTTATCGATCTTTATGCCGCTGAGTGGCAGCGGCCAGGATAAGAAGGGCTGGACAACGCTATCGTCAACGTCATCCAGCCAGATGCGGTGACCCTTTATGGTCAGCTGCTTCAGGCGCTGGGCCACCACCTGCCGCTGTGTATCGGAGAGTGTGAAAAAGTCGACAGGGTCGACAATCTCAATATTCAGCGGTGGGCTTCGCAGTTGCAGCAGACGCTGAAAAAGTTCTGGCACCATGAGTACGGTTATCGGCAGATTGATGAAAATATTGTGACAGGCGAGCGCGTTTTTTAGCACACGGAGCTGCACTTCCAGCAGCATAAGCGACTGTTCTGCCGATTGTTCGCGGAAAAAATCTTCACTTTGCAGCGTGGGTGACAGAACGCTGAGCACCTCAACGCCGATCCTGTGTGAAGAGGCGAGGGCAACGATGGGCTCAAGTTTGATGCCGGTGATATCATGAGAAATGTGCTTTAGCCGGGGAGGCGTATAGGTCAGGTTTTGCGCTGTCACTCCATTGTCCTGTTGTCTGTCAGCCTCCAGGCGGCCGGGATACCTTGCACCAGTGTGACGAGGTGGCCTACAGGAAAACAGCAGGCGTTACTTAAAAGCAGCTAAGCCTTTTCGCAGCGGTAAATTCTACGTGGGATGTAGTGAAAATGTTGAAAAAACAGCCGTATTTACAATCAGCTAGCCGTTATCGATACAGATCGGGGAAAAGGCATTGACTCACCTGCCATTGACCGTATAATTCCACGCGTTTCACCACCGCGAAGTTCACTCTTCTCTGTGCGCCCTTAGCTCAGTTGGATAGAGCAACGGCCTTCTAAGCCGTAGGTCGTAGGTTCGAATCCTACAGGGCGTACCATTCCGCATTACTGTCTTTCCAGCATGTTCATTTTCGTCTGTTTTCACGCTCAACCCTCTGCTCTTTCCTGAGCCCTGTACCTATTGTTTCTTATCCCTGATGCGTTCCTTTAATTAACGGAATAATAAATAGAAAGCTAATTAAAACCTGTTATTTCCCGTCTTAAGGTTTTCTTAATCTTATATCCGGCTCGCTTTCTAAATTAGATTTTTATCACCTTAAATCCCGGCGTGAAGATATTTTCCACTTTTACGACTAAACTGGATTGATACTAATTATCATTAGCGTTTTTGTATGCTTTAATCCTGTCGCACAACCCCTTCATGGGTGAATCTCGTCGGTCTATTAAGGATATGTTCATGAATTCTCGCCTGCTGTCATGCTTCTCGCTTGCCTTGTTGTCTTCATCACTTTTCCTTTCTACACAATCAGTTGCTGCTGATAATAATCAGGGTATCGTTGTGTATAACGCACAGCATGAAAACCTGGTGCAGTCATGGGTTGATGGCTTTACGAAAGAAACGGGAATTAAAGTTACTCTGCGAAACGGCGGTGACAGCGAGCTGGGCAACCAGCTGGTTCAGGAAGGCAGCGCATCGCCTGCGGACGTATTTCTGACGGAAAACTCGCCGTCCATGGTATTGGTTGATAACGCTAAATTATTTGCGCCTTTAGATGCCGATACGTTAAAGCAGGTACCCGCGGAATTTCGTCCAGCGCACGGTCGCTGGATAGGCATCGCCGCGCGTAGCACCGTGTTTGTCTATAACCCGCAAAAATTAAATGAGACACAGCTGCCAGCATCGCTGATGGATCTGGCGAAACCTGAGTGGAAAGGGCGCTGGGCCGCGTCTCCGTCAGGCGCGGATTTCCAGGCGATCGTTAGCGCAATGCTGGCGCTGAAGGGCGAGCAGGCCACGCTGGACTGGCTCAAGGCGATGAAAACCAATTTCGTTGCTTACAAAGGTAACAGTACCGTGATGAAAGCGGTCAACGCGGGCCAGATTGATGGCGGCGTGATCTATCACTACTACCGTTTTGTCGATCAGTCCAAAACGGGTGAAAACAGCAAAAATACCCAGCTCTACTATTTCAAACACCAGGATCCGGGCGCATTTGTCAGCCTCTCTGGCGGTGGCGTGCTGGCATCCAGCAAGCATAAAGCGCAGGCGCAGGCCTTCATCAAATACATCACCGGCAAAGAAGGTCAGGAAAGCCTGCGTACCAACAACGCCTTTGAATATGCCGTCGGCGTGAATGCCGCGTCCAACCCGAAACTGGTTCCGCTGAAGGATCTGGATGCGCCAAAAGTGGAACCTTCCACGCTCAACAGTAAAAAAGTTATCGAGCTGATGACGCAAGCTGGCCTGCTGTGATCCTGAACGCAAAGTGAATGTCTTATGTCTGGTTTGAGTCTCGACATCGGTAAAAACCGCGTGCGGAAGCCTGTTCGCAGGCGTCCCGCGCTGCCGATGGTTGCGTTAGCTGTCTTGTTTTCATTACTGGCGCTTCTGCCTTTGGGCTTTATCATTGCCATCGGCATTGAGACCGGCTGGGAAACGATTAAGACGCTGGTGTTCCGCCCGCGGGTGGCTGAGCTGCTCAGCAACACGCTGTGGCTGATGGCGTTAGCGGTTCCGCTGTGCATTGTGTTGGGCGTGGCGATAGCCTGGCTGACGGAGCGCACAATGCTTGCGGGACGAGGCGTATGGTCGGCGCTGGCGGTGGCCCCGCTGGCGATCCCCGCGTTTGTGCAAAGCTATGCCTGGGTAAGCGTGGTACCGGGCATGCACGGCCTCTCTGCGGGGGTGTTCCTCTCCGTTCTGGCCTACTATCCGTTTATCTACATGCCGGTTGCGGCGGTGCTGCGCCGTCTCGATCCCACGCTTGAAGATGTCGCCGCTTCGCTCGGATCGCCTCCCTGGCGGGTCTTTTTCCGCGTGGTGCTGCCTCAGCTTAAACTGGCGATCTGCGGCGGCGCGCTGCTGGTGGCGCTGCACCTGCTGGCGGAGTATGGCCTGTACGTCATGATCCGCTTCGACACCTTCACCACGGCCATTTATGACCAGTTCCAGTCTACGTTCAGCGGCCCGGCCGCGAACATGCTGGCGGGCGTACTGGCCTTATGCTGTCTGGCTATCCTGATGCTTGAAGGCGTCACGCGCGGAAAAACACGCTATGCGCGGATTGGTGCAGGCGCCGCGCGCGAGCAGAAGCGCTGGCCGCTTGAGCCTGCTATGGCGTGGCTGGGACAGCTGCTTTTTCTGACGCTGGTGCTGCTGGCGCTGGGCGTACCCTTAATCGTGTTGTGTCGCTGGATCTGGCTGGGCGGCGTGGAAAACTGGATGAGCGCCGATCTCTGGCACTCGCTGCGCCAGACGCTGATGCTCGGCGTGGGCGGAGCGCTGCTGACGACGGCGTGCGTGATCCCCATCGCGTGGCTCGGGATCCGTTATCCACACCGTATTTTCCGTATGCTGGAAGGGTGCATTTATATCACCAGCTCGCTGCCGGGTATTGTGACCGCGCTGGCGCTGGTCACGGTGACTATCCACTATGCCCGTCCGATTTATCAGACGGAAGTGACGCTGTTCCTCGCCTACCTGCTGCTGTTTATGCCCCGCGCGCTCGTTAACCTCCGGGCTGGCATTGCGCAGGCGCCGGTTGAGCTGGAAAACGTGGCGCGCAGCCTTGGCAGCACGCCCGCTGAAGCGTTATGGCGCGTCACCCTGCGGCTCGCCGCACCGGGCGCGGCGGCGGGCGCGGCGCTGGTTTTCCTCGGCGTCAGCAATGAACTGACCGCAACGCTGCTGCTGTCGCCATTGGGAACGCGTACGCTCTCCACCGGCTTCTGGGCTCTCACCAGCGAGATCGATTATGTGGCTGCGGCCCCTTACGCCATGCTAATGATCCTTATCTCACTGCCGCTAACCGCCATTCTTTATATGCAGTCTAAAAAAATTGCAGGGCTATGACATGCTTGAATTAACGTCCATTTCGAAATCGTTTTCCGATGCGCGGGTGCTTGATAATGTGAATCTGAGCGTTGCACCGGGGAGCCGAACGGCGATTGTCGGGCCGTCAGGGTCGGGAAAAACCACGCTGCTGCGTATTCTTGCCGGATTCGAAACGCCGGACAGCGGGCGCATTGTCATGCAGGGACGCACGCTGTTTGATGAACACAATTTTGTGCCCGCCCATCTGCGTGGGATCGGTTTTGTCCCGCAGGAAGGGGCGCTGTTCCCGCACCTTAATGTGGCTGACAACATCGCCTGGGGGCTGGACGGCACGCGGGATGAAAAACGTCAGCGGGTGGACGCGCTGATGGAGAAAGTCTCTCTGGACAGGCAGCTGGCAACGCACTGGCCGCATGAGATTTCCGGCGGACAGCAGCAGCGCGTTGCGCTGGCCCGCGCGCTGGCCCAGCGTCCGTCAGTCATGCTGCTCGACGAACCCTTTTCTGCGCTGGATACCGGGCTGCGCGCCATGACGCGCAAAGCGACCGCCGACCTGCTGGCGGAAGCAGGTGTGGCCTCCATTCTGGTGACGCACGACCAAAACGAAGCCTTGTCCTTTGCCACCCAGGTTGCAGTGATGCGCGGCGGGCGCTTCAGTCAGGTGGGTACGCCTTAC
Organism: Enterobacter sp. B79-1; assembly: GCF_057444735.1. NCBI lineage: Bacteria > Pseudomonadati > Pseudomonadota > Gammaproteobacteria > Enterobacterales > Enterobacteriaceae > Enterobacter > Enterobacter sp. B79-1. The sequence goes on along the minus strand of NZ_JBYAZJ010000001.1, from coordinate 1,586,033 downwards.
GAGGTCTACTCCCGGCCCGTTGATGAAGAGACCGCGCTGTTTCTTGGCGATGCGGTGATCCTGCCTGCCCAGCTCTCCAGCGGGTACGCGATGTGCGCGCTGGGTGAAGTGCCCACGGACAATGGCCGTGCGACAGGAGAGGGCAGAGTGATGATGCGCCCGGAACAGCTGCGCGTAACGGCATGCGCCCCGCATGAAAGCCCGGTCTCGATTATTGAGGTCGATTTCACGGGCCATTTGTCCACGCTCACCCTTGCCTTAGCCGGGCGACAGGAGCCTGTTGTTCTGAAAACGGTCAGTCAGGCTGGGTGGAACCCCGGTACGGCGGTGCGCATTGATATTGCGGGCGTCGCACGCGTTTTTGAATATTCTTAATATTCGTTAGTTATTTCATGCAATGGGTTGTTATAGAAGAATTTTCCTGTACGTGTGGAATTTCCTGAGATTCTCTACCATGCTCAATACACCTCATCATCGTGTGTGAGGCTTTTCGTAGTTGCTGATTAATCTCAAGGAAAAAAGGTTATGAAAAAAACGACTGCTATTTTGTTGGGAACCGCGTTTCTGTTTACCACTAATGCCTTTGCTGCAGAACTGCTGACGAAAAATGAATTTGAGAAAGTAGAATCACAGTATGAAAAAATCGGTACTGTTAATACTTCAAATGAAGTATCGATTGATGATGCGAAGAAAGAGCTGATTGAGAAAGCAGACAAACAAGGCGCTGATGTGCTGGTACTGACGTCCGGTAATACCAACAACAAAATTCACGGCACCGCCGATATCTACAAGAAAAAATAATGTTATTGCAGCCATCCCTGATGCGGGGTGGCTGTTCTCGTCCTGCTCCTCGTCATCATCCCTCCATTCTGATTAACCTCTTTTCGCGACCAGAATTGCGCGGTTACACTTGATAACGCATAGATAATGCGTATAGTTCTCATTTGCATTGCATTTACACCATTCTAAGGCCCGACCACGGGTCATTTTTGCGCGCACATTTAAACGAGTTAATTATGAACAACACCACAATGCATAAAACGCTGCTGGCGCTTGCCATTGGCGCAGTGACCCATTCCGCTCTGGCGGCGGATGAGAAAAAAGAGGACACCCTCGTCGTCCAGGCTGCTGCGGAGAGTGATTTCACCCCTGGCGGTGACCAGCTGGTGCCCGCCTTCCTCGACGGGCAGGTGGCAAATGGCGGACGCATGGGGATGCTCGGTCAGCAGAACGCCATGGACGTGCCGTTCAACATCATCAGCTACACCTCAAAGCTGGTGGAAGATCAGCAGGCAAAAACCATTGCTGACGTGGTCGCCAACGACGCGGGCGTGCAATTTGTTCAGGGTTACGGCAACAGCGCTGAAACGTTCCGTATTCGTGGCCTGAAGTTCGACGGCGATGACATGACCTTTGGCGGCCTGTCAGGCGTGCTGCCGCGTCAGGTGGTGGATGCCCAGATGGTCGACCGCATTGAGATCTTCAAAGGAGCCAATTCGCTGATGAACGGTGCGGCAAGCTCCGGCGTGGGCGGGATGATCAACCTTGAGCCGAAACATGCAGGCGAGACGCCGCAGGCAAAAGTGGGCGTCGACTACACCTCGGATTCCCAGATTGGCACCACGCTGGACGCGGGCCGTCGCTTTGGTGATAACGACCAGTTTGGCGCACGCGTGAACCTCGTTCATCGGGAAGGGGAAACCGGCGTGCCGAATGACCGCCGCCGCACCACGCTGCTTTCCACCGGCCTGGACTACAAAGGCGACCGCTTCCGCACCTCGTTTGACTTGGGCTATCAGAAGAAAACCTTCCACGGCAGCCCTACCAGCGTCAATATTTCAGGGGTGGATTTCGTCCCTGAGCCGCCGAAAAATGACCGCAATTTCTCGCAGAAGTGGGCCTACAGCAATATCGAAAACGAATTCGGGATGTGGCGCAGCGAGTACGACATCACCGATGGCTGGACCGCCTATACCGGTCTGGGCGCGCAGCACGCGCACGAGGAAGGCATCTACAGCGCGCCGAAGCTGGTGGACAAGAGCGGCAAGGCTACGGTCAGCCGCCTCGACACCAACCGCATCAGCGATTCCGTCAGCGGGATGGCGGGCATTCGCGGTAACTTTGACACCGGTTTTGTCTCGCACAAGGTCAACGTCGGGTATTCAGCGATGACCAAAAACGAAAAAATCGCGTGGAAAATGTCGGCGGCGGCGGATAACCCGACCACCAACATCTATCACAACACCGGCGTCGATATGCCGGACAGCACCAACTTCAACGGCTTAGGCGGAAAATACAGCGATCCGCTGACCAGCGGGCGCACCCGCACCCAGGGCTGGCTGCTGAGCGATACGCTGGGCGTACTGGACGACAAGCTGCTGTTCACCGCCGGGGCGCGCCATCAGAAGGTGGTCATTCGCGGCTACAACAAAATCACCGGGGCGGAAAACGCGGCGGACGGTTTCGACGGCAGCCGCTGGATGCCCACCTACGGCGTGGTCTACAAGCCGTGGGAGGAAATTTCCCTCTACGCCAACCACACCGAAGCGCTGCAGCCGGGCAAAACTGCACCTAACACCGCCACCAACTACGGCCAGAGCACCGGTATCGTTCACTCTAAGCAGAACGAAGTGGGCGTGAAGGCGGACTTCGGCCGTGTGGGCGGATCGCTTGCGCTGTTCGAAATCAAAATGCCGTCGGCAATCCTCGACGACAGCGGCCACTACGGCCTGGATGCCGAGCAGCGTAACCGTGGCGTTGAGCTGAACGTCTTCGGCGAGCCGATGCTGGGAATGCGTCTGAACGCCAGCGCCACCTGGCTGCAGGCCGAGCTGACCAAAACCAAAAACGGCGTCAATCAGGGTAACGATGCGATCGGTATTCCGAATTTCTACGCCGTGCTGGGCGCGGAATACGACATCAAGCCCGTTGACGGTTTGACAGCGACCGCTCGCGTGAACCACTCCGGCACGCAGTACGCTGACCTGGCAAACACCAAAAAGCTGGACAGCTACACCACGCTGGATCTGGGCATGCGCTATCGCTTCGCGGTGAACCACAATGCAAACCAGATGACCGTGCGCGCGGGCATCGACAACGTGACCAACGAGAACTACTGGGCCAGCGTAGACGATTCCGGCACCTACATCACTCAGGGCGAACCGCGGACCTTTAAGGTCTCGGTTGGCTACGAGTTCTAAGCGTTCCACCTCGTTATCCGGGGCATGGATGCCCCATCCTTCCGTTATCGTGTTATAAAATTGTAACAAAAGCTTCTTACACTGGTCGCCACATTCTTACCAATTGGCCAATGACAGGAAGCCGCTATGGGCAGACCCCTCAAATCCGTTTTCAAAAAAGAACATCGCGACGATATCGCTAACCGCAGCGCCAACCCGGTTTTCTCCGAGGTTGCCGAGGTGTTCCTTTCCCGCCGCCGTTTTTTGCAGATGGGCGCCGTCGCGGGGGCTGCCGTTTCATTCCCCTTTCTGATCAAACCCGAAAGCGCTATTGCGGCGGTATCGAAGCCTTCCACGCTGGCGAAAGCGGTGTCGCTTGGGTTTAGCAGCATCCCCGTTTCCACGGAAGATACGGTAAGGGTGCCGGAAGGCTATATTGCTCGCCCGTTTTATCGCTGGGGTGACCCGACGGGAATTAAAAACAACATGCCAGCCTTTAAGCCGGACGCCAGCAACACCACGGACGAGCAGGCGGTTCAGGCGGGCATGCACCACGACGGGATGGCGTGGTTTAGCCTGCCTCAGGGAGCGCAAAACCCGGAGCATGGGCTGCTGGCGCTGAACCATGAATACATCGACAACGGAATGCTGTTTACGGACGGCACCGCGAACTGGAACCTCGACAAAGTCCGCAAGGGGCAGAACGCGATGGGCGTGTCGGTGGTGGAAGTGAAAAAAACGGGCAGTGAGTGGCAGGTGGTTCGCCCGTCCTCTCTCGCCCGCCGTATAACCGTCAATACGCCGATGCAGCTTACCGGCCCGGCGCGGCATCAGCTCTTAGTGAAAACTGCCGCCGACCCGCAGGGGGAACGTGTGCTGGGTACCATGCAAAACTGCGCTAACGGCCATACGCCGTGGGGCACCTATCTCACCTGCGAGGAGAACTGGTCGGATATTTTTGTCAAAAAAACCGATCTTAACCCGCTGGAAAAACGCTACGGCATCAGCGACAGCGACGAGTCCTACCGCTGGAACGAAGTGGATGACCGGTTCAGCGTCGATAAAACCCCTAACGAACCTAACCGTTTTGGCTGGGTCGTGGAGATTGATCCCTACGACCCGACCTCCACGCCACGCAAACACACCGCGCTTGGCCGCTTCAAGCATGAGGGGGCGGCCGTCACGCTCGCCGCCGATAAGCGCGTGGTGGTGTATATGGGTGACGATCAGAAGTTTGAGTACATCTACAAATTTGTCTCGGACAACAAATACGATCCTGCGAACCGTGAAGCCAATATGCAGCTGCTGACGTCCGGCACGCTGTACGTCGCCAGGTTCAACGAGGAGGGGAGCGGCGACTGGCTGCCGCTGATCTTCGGGCAAAACGGCCTGGATAAAAGCAACGGATTTGAAAGCCAGGGCGATCTGCTGATTAAAACCCGCCTGGCGGCTGATGTTGTGGGGGCGACGAAAATGGATCGCCCCGAGTGGATAGCCGTCGATCCGCACGCCAGCGGCAGCGTCTACTGTACGCTTACCAACAACAGCGATCGCGGCAAGGAGGGCAAGGCGCCGGTCGATGCCGCCAACCCGCGCGCCAACAACGTGTTTGGTCATATTATGCACTGGCACGAAGACGGGGCCGATCCTGCCGCCGCACGCTTTAAATGGGATATTCTGGTCATGGCCGGGCGCACCGACGGCGACGATCCGAAGGCCAAAGGCTCCATGCAGGGCGCGGAATTTGGCAGCCCGGATGGCCTGTCGTTCGATCATCAGGGCGTCCTGTGGATCCAAACCGACGTCTCTTCCAGCACCATCAATAAGAAAGCGTACGAGGGGATGGGCAATAACCAGATGGTCGCCACCATTCCTGGAACCAATGAATACCGCCGTTTCCTGACCGGACCGCGCGGGTGTGAAATCACCGGCATTGCGTTTACGCCGGACAACCGAACGCTGTTCATTAACATTCAGCATCCGGGTGAGGGTGGGGATGATATTACCGATCCGGCCAATCCGCGCGCCGTCTCCAACTGGCCAGACGCCAGCCCGAACGGGCGTCCGCGATCGTCAACGGTGGTGATCGTCAAAGCGGACGGTGGGATCATCGGGTCGTGACCTTTATCTGCCGGGTGCATGCAGTAGCCCGGCGTTAAACTTGCTACCTCCAGCATGAAGTGTTAAAACGTGCCCCTTCTAAAAAAGAGACAGGGGTAGGGCGTGAAAGACGCGTCATCCGCTTCAGGCCATGGTAGCGCTGAAGCTTCGTCGGATCAGAATCCGACGCTGCAACGTGGTTTGCAAAATCGACATATTCAGTTAATTGCCCTTGGCGGCGCGATCGGTACCGGGCTGTTTCTCGGCATCGGCCCCGCCATTCAGATGGCTGGCCCTGCGGTTCTGCTGGGTTACGCTATCGCCGGGATTATCGCCTTCCTGATCATGCGCCAGCTTGGCGAGATGGTCGTTGAAGAGCCGGTTTCAGGCTCCTTCGCGCACTTTGCTTATAAATACTGGGGCCCGTTTGCAGGCTTCCTGTCCGGCTGGAACTACTGGGTCATGTTCGTGCTGGTCGGGATGGCTGAGCTGACCGCCGCGGGCATCTACATGCAGTACTGGCTGCCGGACGTGCCGACGTGGATCTGGGCAGCAGCCTTCTTCATCATTATCAACGCCGTTAACCTCGTCAACGTGCGCCTGTATGGTGAAACCGAGTTCTGGTTTGCGCTGATCAAGGTGCTGGCGATTATCGGCATGATCGGCTTTGGCCTGTGGCTGCTGTTCTCCGGTCACGGCGGCGAGCGGGCCACAATCGACAACCTGTGGCAGCACGGCGGCTTCCTGGCAACCGGCTGGAAAGGGCTGATCCTCTCGCTGGCGGTGATCATGTTCTCCTTCGGCGGGCTGGAGCTGATTGGTATCACCGCGGCTGAAGCGCGCGACCCGCAAAAAAGCATTCCGAAAGCGGTCAACCAGGTGGTGTACCGTATTCTCCTGTTCTATATCGGTTCGCTGGTGGTGTTGCTGGCGCTCTATCCGTGGGTGGAAGTGAAGTCCGACAGCAGTCCGTTCGTGATGATTTTCCACGATCTGAACAGCAACGTGGTAGCCTCGGCGCTGAACTTCGTCATTCTCGTGGCGTCGCTGTCGGTCTATAACAGCGGGGTTTACTCCAACAGCCGCATGCTGTTTGGCCTCTCGGTGCAGGGTAACGCGCCGAAGTTCCTCACCCGCGTCAGCCGTCGCGGCGTGCCGGTCAACTCGCTGTTCCTTTCCGGCGCGATTACCTCTCTGGTGGTGCTGATCAACTACCTGTTGCCGAAACAGGCCTTTGGCCTGCTGATGGCGCTGGTGGTCGCGACGCTGCTGCTGAACTGGATCATGATCTGCCTGGCGCACCTGCGCTTCCGCGCGGCGATGCGCCGCAAGGGACGCGAGACGCAGTTTAAAGCGCTGCTCTACCCGGCGGGGAACTATATCTGCATCGCGTTCCTGGGGCTGATTCTGGTGCTGATGTGCACCATGGATGAGATGCGCCTGTCAGCGATGCTGCTGCCGGTGTGGGTGGTGTTCCTGTTTATTGCATTTAAGCTCTCGCGCAAAAAGTAGCGCGGTTTTCTCCCTCTCCCTGTGGGAGAGGGCCGGGGTGAGGGCACCAGACCGCACCAAACCAGACCGCACCTGCCTTCACGCCCGGTGGCGCTTCGCTTACCGGGCCTACAACATCCCAAATCACCTCCAACCCAACCTTTATCGTGACCTCCCTCCCAATTCCGTTTCGATCCACAGGATCTTTATTTTGTAATCGATTACTTTTTATTTGAACTGTTTTGTAATCGATTACTTTTTCTGGGTGAGGCTCATCATGGTGTCAACAACTGAAAGTAGTGGAAAGGCGATAGCGCAGCACCGGCTGCTGGTGCCGCGACTGTCGCTGATGATGTTTCTGCAGTTTTTTATCTGGGGTAGCTGGTCGGTCACGCTCGGCCTGGTGATGACCCAGCACAACATGTCGCTGCTGATTGGCGATGCCTTCTCCGCCGGGCCAATTGCGTCTATTCTCTCGCCGTTCGTGCTCGGGATGCTGGTGGACCGCTTCTTCGCCTCGCAGAAGGTGATGGCAGTGATGCATCTCGCGGGCGCGGCCATCCTCTGGTTCGTGCCGGGGGCGCTGATTGCCGAGAACGGCGCACTGCTGATCGGCCTGCTGTTTGGCTACACGCTCTGCTACATGCCGACGCTGGCGTTGACCAACAACATCGCGTTTCACAGCCTGGCGAACGTGGATAAAACCTTCCCGGTGGTGCGCGTGTTCGGCACCATCGGCTGGATCGTCGCGGGCATTTTCATCGGCGTGACCGGCGTGGCGTCCAGCGTGACCATCTTCCAGGTGGCGGCGGCCAGTTCCGTGCTGCTGGCGCTTTACAGCCTGACGCTGCCGCACACGCCAGCCCCGGCGAAAGGCCTGCCGGTTAAGGTGCGCGACCTCTTCTGCGCGGATGCCTTTGCGCTGCTCAAAACCCGCCACTTCTTCGTCTTCTCCGTCTGCGCGATGCTGATCTCCGTCCCGTTGGGCACCTACTACGCCTATACCGCCTCATACCTGGCGGATGCCGGGATTGCCGACGTCAGCACCGCCATGTCCTTCGGGCAGATGTCCGAGATCTTCTTCATGCTGGTGATCCCGCTGCTGTTCCGCCGCCTGGGCGTGAAAGTCATGCTGCTGATTGGCATGCTGGCGTGGTTTGTGCGTTACGCCATGTTCGCGCTGGGCGTGAGCGAGGAGGGGCGCTTCCTGCTCTATATCGGCATCCTGCTGCACGGCGTGTGCTATGACTTCTTCTTTGTGGTGGGCTTTATCTATACCGACCGCGTGGCTGGCGAGAAGGTGAAAGGCCAGGCGCAGAGCATGATCGTGATGTTCACCTACGGCATCGGCATGCTGCTCGGCTCGCAGATTTCCGGCGCGCTCTATAACCGTCTGGTGGCGGGGCAAACCGTGCCGCAGGCGTGGGTGACATTCTGGTGGATCCCGGCGGTGGCAGCCGCGGCGATCGCGCTGATTTTCCTTCTCACGTTCAAGTATGACGATGACAAGGCGTAACGTTCAGGAGGTGGTATGAGGACGATGAAAGGACCCGGCATTTTTCTGTCGCAGTTTATTGGCGGGGAAGCGCCGTTCAACTCGCTCGACGGGCTGGCCGGGTGGGCAGCCGGGAAGGGCTATAAAGCGGTGCAGATCCCCTGCAACCATCCGCACATTTTTGATGTCGAAAAAGCGGCTGAGAGCCAGATCTACTGCGATGACATTACCGGCAAGCTGGCCGCGCACGGGCTGGTCATCAGCGAGCTGTCGACTCATCTGGAGGGGCAGCTTGTGGCGGTAAACCCGGTCTACAGCGACGCGTTTGACCACTTCGCGCCCGCCGCCGTGCGCGGCAACGATGCGGCGCGACGGGCGTGGGCGACGGAGAAGCTGAAGCAGGCGGCGGTTGCCTCGGCCAGGTTAGGCCTGAAAGCGCACGCAACGTTCTCCGGCTCGCTGGCATGGCCGTTTTTCTATCCGTGGCCGCCGCATAACGAGCAGCGTTTTCAGGATGCATTCGGGGAGCTGGCAGCCCGCTGGCGGCCGATTCTGGATGCGTTCGACGAGCAGGGCGTGGACGTTTGCTTTGAGCTGCATCCGGGGGAAGATCTGCACGACGGCGTGACCTTCGAGCGTTTTCTGGCGCGGGTAGATAACCATCCGCGCTGTAACATCCTTTTTGACCCAAGCCACATGCTGCTGCAGCAGATGGACTACCTGACCTTTATCGACATCTACCACTCGCGCATCAAGGCGTTTCACGTGAAGGATGCCGAGTTCCGCCCCAGCGGGCGCAGCGGCGTCTACGGCGGCTACCAGCCTTGGATCAACCGCGCCGGACGCTTCCGCTCGCTCGGTGACGGGCAGATCGACTTTAAGGGCATTTTCAGCAAGCTGACCCAGTACGACTATGACGGCTGGGCGGTGCTGGAGTGGGAGTGCTGCCTGAAGGACGGCGAAACCGGCGCGAGGGAAGGCAGCGAGTTTATCCGCCGCCATATCATCCCGGTCTCCGGGCGCGCGTTTGACGACTTCGCGGCAGGAGGCAAGCATGATTAACGTCGGGATTATCGGCAGCGGGTTTATCGGCCCGGCGCATATCGAGGCGCTCAGGCGCCTCGGGTTTGTGCAGGTGGTTGCCCTGTGCGACGGCACGCCTGTGCAGGCGCAGGAAAAGGCGCGAGCCTTGAATGTGCCGCATGCCTACGGCAGCGTTGAGGAACTGCTCGCGCACCCCGATCTGCACGTGGTGCACAACTGCACGCCGAACCACCTGCACGCGGAGATTAACCGCCAGATCCTGCGGGCGGGCAAGCACGTGTTTTCCGAAAAGCCGCTGTGCATGACCCCGGACGAGGCGCGCGAGCTGGTGGCGCTGGCGGAGCAGGCGGGCGTGGTGCACGGCGTGAGCTTTGTCTATCGCCAGTTTGCAATGGTGCGCCAGGCGGCGAGCATGATGCGCGCGGGCGATATCGGACGGCTGTTCGCCTCGCACGGCAGCTATCTGCAGGACTGGATGCTGCTGGAAACCGACTACAACTGGCGGGTGGATGCCGCGCTCGGCGGCGCATCGCGCGCGGTGGCGGACATCGGCTCCCACTGGTGCGACACGGTGCAGTTCGTCACCGGGCGACGCATCACCGAGGTGATGGCCGATCTCGCCATCGTCTGGCCGACGCGCAAAGCCAGCGTGTCGGGCAATCAGACCTTTACCCACGATGTGCACGCGCAGTATGAAGACAAGCCGGTCACCACCGAAGACTTCGGTTCGGTGCTGTTCCGCTTCGACGACGGCAGCAAGGGCAGCCTTAGCGTCTCGCAGGTGAGCGCGGGGCGCAAAAATCGCCTGACGTTTGAGATCAACGGCAGCGAGCGATCGGTGGCGTGGGATCAGGAGATCCCGCAGCGGCTGTGGGTCGGCCATCGCGCCCAGGCTAACCAGACGCTCACCGACGATCCGGGCCTGATGAACCCTGACGTGGCCGACAGCGCCCACTTCCCCGGCGGGCATATCGAAGGCTGGCCGGACGCCTTCAAAAACATGATGGCGCAGTTCTACCACGCCGTGCAGGCGGGCGCGATGCCGGAAAACCCGCCGTTTGCAACCTTCTACGACGGCGCAAACGTGATGTATATCATTGATGCGATAGTGAAAAGCCATCATCAGCAGCGCTGGGTGTGCGTGGCGTATTGACGCGTTGCCCGGTTCGCCGGGCAACCGTTTTATGGTAGCCTGCACAAAACGCTAACCGCAGGATGTGTCGTCGCTATGTCAATTCAGAAAATCGCTCAGCTCGCCGGGGTCTCCGTGGCGACGGTTTCCCGCGTGCTCAACAACAGCGACACCGTGAAGGCGAAAAACCGCGAGCGCGTTCTGCAGGCGATCCAGGAGAGCAACTACCAGCCGAACCTGCTGGCGCGCCAGCTGCGCACCGCCCGCAGCTATATGATCCTGGTGATGGTCTCCAACATCGCCAACCCGTTCTGCGCCGAGGTGGTGAAGGGCATTGAAGAAGAGGCGGAGAAAAACGGCTACCGCATTCTGCTGTGCAACTCCGGCTCGGATATCGAACGATCCCGCTCGGGTTTAAGCCTGCTCTCCGGCAAAATTGTCGACGGCATTATCACCATGGACGCCTTCTCGAAGCTACCGGAACTGGCCGCGCTGATTGGTGCCGCGCCGTGGGTGCAGTGCGCAGAATACGCCGATGCGGGCGCGGTCTCCTGCGTGGGGATTAACGACGTCGATGCCTCCCAGCATGCCGTCAGCCAGCTGGCCGAGAGCGGCCGTACGCGTATCGCGATGATCAACCACGACCTCAGCTATAAATATGCCCGCCTGCGCGAGCGCGGCTACAAGAGCGTGATCCACCTGAAGGATCTGGACTATCAGGCGGTGGAATACGCCAGCGATCTCAGCTCGCGCGCCGGGATGGCGGCGATGGAAAATCTGCTGAAAGAGAACCCGCCGGACGCGGTGTTTGCGGTATCGGACACCCTGGCCGCAGGCGCGCTGCGCGCGATTCAGCAGGCGGGGCTGCGGGTGCCGGAGGATATCGCGGTCGTGGGGTTTGACGGCACCGAGCTGGCGGACATGATTTCGCTCACCACCATCGAGCAGCCGTCGCGGGATATCGGGCGCAAGGCGGTCGATCTGTTGCTGAACAAAATCGACAACCCGGATGCGCCCACGGAAAGGGTGATGATGGACTGGCGCTTTATTTCCCGCGCCAGTACCTGATTATTTTGCGATAACGCCCGCCAGGGAGCGAATATCGTTCCCGGTTGGCGACTGGTGAATACGCAGACCGAATTCATCCACTACCGCAAAAATATGGTCGAAGATGTCGGCCTGAATTTCCTCATATTCTGCCCAGATCACCGTGTTGGTGAAGGCGTATATTTCAATCGGCAGGCCGTTGGCATCCGGCGCGAGCTGGCGCACCATTAGCGTCATATCTTTGCGAATGCGCGGGTGGTTGCGCAGATATTCATTCAGGTAGGCGCGGAAGGTGCCGATATTGGTCATCTTGCGCAGGTTTAATATCGATTCCCCTTCACCGTTCTGCTGATTCCACAGGTTAATCTCCTCATGACGCGCGGCCAGATAAGGCTTCAGCAGCTTCGCCTGAATCAGCTTCTGCTGCTCCTGCTCGTCGAGAAAATGAATGCTGGTGGTATCGATATTCAGGCTGCGCTTAATGCGTCGACCGCCGGAGGCCGACATGCCGCTCCAGTTGATAAAGGCGTCGGAGACCAGCGCCCACGTCGGAATGGTGGTGATGGTGTTATCAAAATTGCGCACTTTTACGGTGGTCAGGCCGATGTCCGTCACCGTGCCGTTGGCACCGTATTTCGGCATTTCCAGCCAGTCGCCGAGCTTCAGCATGTCGTTGGCGGAGAGCTGAATGCCCGCCACCAGTCCGAGTATCGGGTCTTTAAACACCAGCATCAGAACGGCGGCCATGGCACCCAGACCGCTGATCAGAATCGCCGGGGACTGGCCGATCAGCAGGGAGATAATCAAAATCCCCACCAGGATGGCGCTCACCAGCTTGATGCCCTGGAAAATCCCTTTCAGCGGCAGCTGCGACGCGGTGGCCATTTTCTGGGACAGATTGAAAATTACGTCCAGCAGCGAGAAGAAGGAGAGCAGGGCATACACCATCACCCACAGCTTCGCGCAGGTGGTGAGCATTTCCGCCGCTTCGCTGCCTTTTTGCAGCCACAGTACCGCCTGAACGTTGACGATTATCCCCTGTAGGGTAAAGGCCAGACGGTGAAATAACTTATTCTGGGTAATGATCTGCAGCCACAAATGGCTGCTGGCCTGCGCGCGTTTTTCGAAAGCGCGAAGCACCAGCTTGTGCAGAATAAAATGAACCACGATGGCGGTAAGAAAAATAATACCAAAGATAATCACTAGCGAGGTGGTGTGATTAATTTCAATCCCTAACTCTTCAACCTGAGCAATTAATTCCTGCATAACGTCTCCTGTATTGATGCAGCCCCATAATGGCGGCTGCGGATCTATTATGCAAATTCACAGGCTTATTTGGCGGCCTGACAGACCTTCACCCCGGGTAAACAGAGGTGATGACGCATGCGCAGCGTCGCCAGCGCCAGCACCACCATCATCACCGTTTCCACCGTCAGGAAGACGTTAACCGCCTGAGTGTAATCCCCGTGATGGTTTTGCAGCGCGTGTAGCAAAATCGCCCCGAAAATGGCCGGACCCAGCCCCAGCGCGGCCTGCTGCAGCGTGCTGAGAATGGCGCTCGCGGCACCCGCATCATCGGGCTGAATATCGCGCATCCCGATGCGATAGAAGCTGTTCACGATCAGCGCCTGCCCGTAGCCGACCAGCCCGGTCGCAGGTGCCAGCGTCAGGGCGGTGTTATCCATTCCCCACACCCGGAACGTAACAATCAGCGCCAGCAGACCGGTAATCTGGATCGCCAGACCTGTCAGCAGAATGGTGCTGGTGCTGTAGCGGGCGATCAGCCGTGGGGCAAACCATGCGGAGATAAAGTAGGTCACGCCCAGCGCGATAAAACTGTTCCCGGACTGCCACGGCGCCATGCCAAGGCCGGTCTGCATGGTCAGTGCCATGCAAAACATAAACCCGGACCAGACGCTGAAAAAGAGCATCGCGATCAGCACGCCAAAACGGATGCTGCTGAGCTGCATCAGACGCGGCGGGATCAGCGGGTGCGCATCCTCACGCTCTTTTTTACGCGCGTTCAGCACCATCAGCCAGGCCAGTGGAATAATGGCCAGCAGCGCAGCCTTCAGCGGCCACGACCAGTGCCACTGCGGGCCAAGCGCCATCGGGAACAGGAGGCAGCAGAGGATCATCGCCAGCAGCACGGTGCCGGTCCAGTCAATGCGTGACGGGGTATCGCGACGGGTTTCCGGCACGTAGCGGCGGCTCAGTGCCAGCACCACCAGACAAATCGGCACGTTGATGAAGAAAGCGTTCCGCCAGCCCAGCCCGGCGATATCCGCCGATACCAGCCAGCCGCCGCCCATCTGGCCGACGATAAACGCAATTCCGCCGATGCCGCCGAACAGGCTAATCGCTTTCGCGTGGGCGGTGCCTTTTAGCGTGACGTGCAGCGTCGCAAGAATTTGCGGCATGATCAGCGCCGCGCCTGCGCCCTGAACGATACGCGCTGCCAGCAGCTGTTCGATGTTTCCCGCCATGCCGCACAGCAGCGAGGCCAGGCCAAAGCTCGCCACGCCCCACATAAACAGGCGACGGCGGCCAACGTTATCCCCCAGCTTGCTGCCGAGCGCCAGGCAGACGGCGAAGGCCACGCCGTAGAGCGCGACGATCAGCTCCAGTTCTGTAGCGGTGGCGTGCAGTGAGTGGGTGATGGAGTCCAGAGCGACGTTGGTGATTGAGGTATCAATCAGCGGCAGCATCTGGCCGGTTAACAGCAATATCAGGCCTGCTCGGCCCGGTGAAACAACTGACGTATTCATGGGATCTCCATTGCGTCATTCATCAGATGGTCGTAGCATCAACCATCTGATAAACGGGTACCAGTTCTTGCTTATACTGGTACTGGTACTACCATGCAGGGGGATTTATGGCCTTGATGTCTGAACCCGTCGTCTCACTTCAGGATGACACCCGAAAACAGCTGGGTGCTTTTTTACGCGCACGACGCGAAAGCCTCGACCCCCAGCGTCTCGGCTTGCCGCGCAGCGGTCGCCGCCGCACGCCGGGTCTGCGCCGTGAAGAGGTGGCGATGCTGGCAGACGTGGGCGTGACCTGGTACACCTGGCTTGAGCAGGGCAGGGACGTCAACCCGTCGAGCGCGGTGATGGCGGCCGTGGCGAAAGCCTTGCAATGCACCCCAACCGAGGCCCGACACCTGTTTGTTTTAGCCGGTTTGCCGCCGGGTGAAGCCCCGCAGGCGGTCTGCTGCGAGGGCATCAGCGAAGGCACGCGCCGCCTGCTTGATACCCTGCTGCCAAAACCTGCCAGCATCCAGAAGCCCAACTTCGATATCGTGGCGTGGAACGACAGTTTTGGTCATCTGATGGGTGTCGATTTTAATGAAATCCCGCCGGAAGACCGCAACTGTATTTACCTGTTCCTCACCCACCCGGCGTGGCGCGCGCGGCTCGGCAGACGCGACGACGTGCTGCCGATATTTGTCTCCTATTTCCGCGCGGCGATGGCCGAGCACCGGGGCGACCCGCTGTGGGAAGCGAAGCTGGCGCGCTTCTTTGCGGTGTCCGAAGAGTTCAAAACCCTGTGGCACCAGCGCAACGACGTGCGCGGCGTGGAGAACCAGCTCAAGCTGTTTACCCATCCCGAGCTGGGGGATTTTACGCTGCAGCAGATGTACTGGTACTCCGCGCCGCGAAACGGCTCGCGGCTGCTGGTCTATTTACCGGTGGATGAGGCGGGGGAAAGGGCGATGGCGTGGCTGGCGGAGCAGGGGAAATAAGATTTTTGCGTGGTGCTTTCAGGGAGTTAATGCTGATCCGGTGATGTTTGCTAAAAGCAGGTAAGGTAAACATGAAAGGCAAAATTAGCCTTTAATGCAAATTGCCTTATATGCTAATATCATCAGGGATGAATAACCGTGTTCAGACTCATCGTTCATAAGGCAGTCAGAGAAGAGATCCTCTTACTGCCCGCTGGGGTAAAGGCGAAGCTGATTCGCCAGCTTGATAAATTACGCGCTAACCCGACAGCACTGCGGGAACCTGACAGCAAACCCTTACCGCATGGTTTGTTCGAAATCAGAACCGTCGGGCTGATCCATACTCGGGGGATTTACGTTTATCAGCGGGACAAGACAATTTTTCTGCTGCGAGTGTTTATCAAGAAAACGCAAAAAACGCCCTCCGCTGAACTTCGTCTGGCACTGAAGCGACAACAGGAGATGTTGGATGAGCAAGAAGATTATTGACTGGGATGAACTCCGATCTGAGCTGTTAAGCGATTCAGAGGTACAGGCCTCTTTTGATGCTGAAGAACGAAAAGAGCGCTTGCGCGAAATGTTGGCGCAATGGCGAAACCAGGCCGGTCTGACGCGCGCACAGGTGGCGGAGCGAATGGGCGTCAGCGCACCCACCGTATCAAGAATGGAAGCGAATATAACCCGGGCGAGTCTTGATACCTTAACGCGTTATGCACTGGTGTGTGGGGTTGAACACCCGCAGATTACGCTCTATTGAAAACAGGCACGCCGGTAACGGGCGCGCCTGTAGAGATTAGCACTCAGTCACAATCGTGCTCAGCGGCAGGCGTGACTTCGGCAGCGTGGCGTTGAAATCTTCCACGCTGTGGTGCCCAACCGGCACCACCACCAGGCTGGTGAAGCCTTTCTCTTTCAGACCAAACTCTTCGTCGAGGATCGCCGCGTCAAAGCCTTCAATCGGCACCGCGTCCAGACCCAGCGCGCCCACGCCCAGCAGGAAGTTGCCAACGTTCAGGTAAACCTGTTTCGCCATCCACTGGTCGTCATCTTTCAGATCCACGCGGTGCATGTCGGCGAAGTAGTGGCGGCCTTTATTGTTGGCAGCTTTGGCTTCCGGCGTGTTGAAACGGCCATCGGCCTCTTCCTGATCGACAACGCGCTCAAGCCAGGCATCGTCCATCGCGGTTTTCGCGCAGAACACCACTACGTGAGAAGCATCCAGCATTTTGCGTTCGTTGAACACATAGGTGCCCGCAGCGGATTTCGCCACGCGCGCTTTACCTTCCTCGGTGCTGGCAACAATAAAATGCCAGGGCTGGGAGTTGGTGCTGGACGGGCTGTACTGCAGCAGGGTTTTGATTTTTTCCGCTTCTTCAGCGGTCAGTTTTTTGGCTGGGTCGAACGCCTTGGTAGAGTGGCGTTTCAGGGCGACAGAAATGATATCCATAACAACTCCTGGTGATGAAATTCGCCCGCTCGCGGGCGCGAAAGGAAAGCAGAGTAACGCGCGAAGCGGGAAAAGATAAGGGCGATTCGAGCGCTTAATCTGTTCGGCTTAGCCGAACAATCAGGCCCGGCGTATCCGTTTCTGATCTTTTTTCGGCAGCTTATCGACCACCTCAGGCGTGATGTCATCGGTGCCGTAGAGTGAGATCCAGTGCTTTTTATTCAGGTGATAGCCAGGTTCAACGCCGCGATAAATCTGCTGATTCAACAGCGATTTTTCCGGATCGGATTTCAGGCTGACGTGAGGGCGTCCGCGTACAACCGCCATCAGCATAAAAATCTTTCCACCTACTTTAAACACGTCGTACTCGGGGCCGAACGGCCAGCAGTGTTCGGTGAAAGGCATCTCCAGCGCCACGCGTTTCGCGTGCTCCTGCAAGGACTTACCGTCCATCGCTATCCTCCTGAGCCAGCCCGCGCCACATGGCCTCAAAACCGAGCGCTTTAAAATCGACGGCGCGGGACGGATCGCGGGTAGCAAATTCCATTGTGGTTTCGGCCAGCGATAAGAAAATCGCATCGCCAAAGGTTTTAAATTCGTCGGACATAAACACCTGGCGCACCGAACGGCGGCACAGCTCGTGCAGCTCCGGGAACATATCTTTCACGGCCTGCTCCGTCTCGGCGTTGATCTTCTCACTGACGCCCAGCTGGCGAATGGCGGCGTGTGCGAGAGGGTTTTTGATCCCCCAGTCGACATAGCTGTTCCAGATGTTACGCGTATGCTCTTTTGGGCTGGTGAGTGAGCGATCCAGATTAGACAGCATCGCCTGGCAGAGATCCTGCTTCAGGTGGAGGTAAAGGGCATTCAGCAGATCGTCTTTGGTCGCAAAGTAGCGAAACAGGGTGCCTTCGGCGACGCCCGCATTACGGGCAATGAGCGCCGTTGAGGCGGCAATTCCCGACTGCGCAAACGCAGCGGTTGCTGCTTCCAGTAAGGCCTGTTTTTTATCTTCACTCTTCGGACGTGCCACTCAATTCTCCCCTTTGTCAAATGTAAAAAAACGTATTGAAGCATGCGGTTCATACCGCTGCAACGCGGAATGTCAAAGATCGAAAACGTCTTGACGATATATTCATCATATCTAATAATGAGTGCTTACTCACTCATAATCAAGCTTAACCCGCGTAAACCATCGGATGGGGCGCGTATTCGGGTCAGGAAATGAAAAAGCCTCTATTCATCTGCGTGGTGTTTGTCATGATTGTTGCTTCAGCTGCGAGTTTACCTTTTGTTCTGAACGCCGGATTCGGCCAGCCACCGCAGGGTGAGCAGCTCTCCGAAGTGGAAGCCTCCCCGCAGTATCGCGAGGGGAAATTCCACAATACGCTGCCGACGCCGGGTTATAACGGCGACAAAAACATGCTGGTCGCGACGTGGGAATTTCTGACCAAAAAAACCGAAAACGCACGACCGGCGCAGCCGCTGCCGCTGGTAAAAACCGATCTTGCGAGCCTGCCGCTGGAGCAGGACACCCTGGTGTGGCTCGGTCACTCCTCGTGGTACCTGCAGCTCGCGGGTAAACGCATTCTGATTGACCCGGTGCTCAGCAACTACGCCGCGCCATTCTCGTTCCTCAATAAGGCCTTTGCCGGTGAGTATCCGTGGCGCGCTGAAAGCATGCCGGAGATCGACCTGCTGATTATCTCGCACGATCACTACGATCATCTGGACTACGCCACCATCAGGGCGCTACTGCCAAAGGTGAAGCGCGTGGTGACGCCGCTGGGCGTGGGATCCCACCTGCGCTACTGGGGAATGAAGCCTGAGATTATTGACGAGCGCGACTGGAACCAGTCGGTGCACATCAGCGATGAATTGACGGTGCATGTTCTTCCAGCGCGTCACTTCTCCGGGCGCGGCATCAAGCGCGACCAGACCTTGTGGGGCAGCTTTATGTTCGTCACGCCAGAACAGAAGGTTTATTACAGCGGGGATTCCGGCTACGGCCCGCACTTTAAGGCCATCGGCGAACAGTTTGGCGAGGTGGATTTAGCCATTATGGAAAATGGCCAGTACGACCAGGACTGGAAGTACATCCACATGCTGCCGGATGAAACGGCGCAGGCCTCGGCGGATCTCAACGCCAAAGCGGTGGTGCCGGGGCACAACGGTCGCTTCGTGCTGGCGAAACACACGTGGAACGATCCGCTGATCCAGCTGGCGCGCGCCAGCAAGGACAAAAATTATCGGCTGCTGACGCCGGAACTGGGTGAGCCCGTGCGGGTGAGTGATACCACTCAGGCATTTCGCGAGTGGTGGGAATAATGTTTAAGCGAGAAGCAGAGGGGGACAGCGGTATGACCATTTCCGCTCAAGTCATCGACACTATCGTCGAATGGATCGACGACAATCTGCACCAGCCGTTACGTATCGAAGAGATCGCCCGCCACGCGGGATATTCGAAGTGGCACCTGCAGCGGCTGTTTATGCAGTACAAAGGGGAGAGCCTCGGGCGCTATATTCGCGAGCGCAAGCTGCTGCTGGCGGCGCGCGACCTGCGTGAATCCGACGCTCGCGTGTACGATATCTGCCTGCGTTACGGGTTTGACTCGCAGCAGACGTTTACCCGCATCTTCACCCGCACCTTCAACCAGCCGCCGGGTGCGTACCGTAAAGAGAACCATAGCCAGACACATTAACATGTCGCGTGTAGGCCGGGTAAGGCGTAGCCGCCACCCGGCTTTTTTGTGGGCCCGGTGCCCGTAAGTTGCCCGGTGGCGCTGCGCTTACCGGGCCTACAAATCACTTACCAGCGATAATTCACCGTCGCCGTCACCGTACGGCCAATCCCGTAGAAGCACGCCGTATCGCTTGCGCACGACGCAACATATTTCGTGTCCGCCACATTATTGACGTTGAATTGCACGCTCGCCCCTTTCAGGCTGTGGTTCAACTCGCCCAGATCGTAGCTCAGCATCGCGTCATACAGATCCACCGACGGCACCTTGAAGGTATTCTTCGCATCGCCGTAGCTGGTACCGATGTAGCGCATCCCCACGCCAGCGGTCAGGCTCTTCAGCGCGCCGCCCGGAACGGTATAGCTGGCAAACGCCGATGCCATATGCGCCGGAATACGCGCAGGCGTTTTGCCTTCTGTTCCCGCCACCGTCGTGCTTTTGGTTTTCGCATCGGTGTAGGTGTATGAGCCAATCAGGTTGATGTTGTCCATCAGCGTGGAGTGGATTTCCGCCTCAACACCTTTCGAACGCACTTTACCCGCGTTCTCGAACCAGCCTTCGGCGCTGTTGTAGGTCGCCACGTTGTCCTGGGTTAAATCGTACAGCGCGAGGGTCATCAGCGTACTGTCGACCGGCTGATACTTCAGGCCAATCTCGGTCTGCTCCCCGGTGGTTGGCTTGAAGGGGGCAACGCCCGGCGCGCGGTTGGTTTGCAGGTTCGGTTCAAACGAGGTGCTGTAGCTGACGTACGGCGACAGGCCAGAATCGAACGCGTACAGCAGGCCGGTTCGCCAGGTGAATTTGCTGTCGTTCTGCTGGGTTAAGCTGCCGTCGGTGAAGTCGTGAGTTCGCACTTCGCTCCAGTCGTAGCGCCCGGAGACCAGCCATTCCCAGCTGTTCCAGCTCATTTGATCCTGCAAATACAGCCCCATCTGGTCGAGATTTTGCTGCTCGTCGCTGGCGGTTTTGAAGGTGCTTTCATCCACGTTCACGCCGTACACCGGGTTCGTCCAGTCGAGGTCATACTGTGAACCGCTCCCGCGTTCCAGCAGCTGTTTATCTTTGCTGGTCTTGTAGTCGAACCCGCCGAGCAGGGTGTGGCTGACGCTGCCGGTCTCCAGCAGATACTCAAGCTGGTTATCCAGGCCAAATTCGTTGGTGGTGCGCTCTTCATGCTGCGCGCGTCGCGTCAATACCGTGCTGTTGGCCGCGCTGCTGGCGTAAACGAGGTAACGGTATTTTTGTTTGATGCTGGCGTAACGCGCGTTCTGGCGGAAGGTGAGGTCGTCGGCGAACTGATGTTCCAGCTCGTAGCCGATCGTCGTCTGCTCGCGCCAGGACTGGTTGTAAGTCGGATCGCTGACGTTAAAGTCGCGCGGGATGTATTTCCCGTCGACGCTTTTGACCGTGCCGTAGGCGGGCAGGAAGTTGCGGTAGCCCGCATCCGGATCCTTCTGGTAGCTGGTCAGCAGCGTAAAGCGGGTCTGATCGTTCGGGTACCAGGTGATAGCAGGCGCGATCGCCATCCGCGTCTCTTTATAATCATCCACCTGATTATGCTGGGTACGGGCGATACCGTTGACGCGATACAGCACGCGGCCGTCGTCGCTCAGCTTGCCGCCGAAATCAAACGCGCCTTCTGCCAGATCGTTATTGCCGGTGCGGAACTGCACGTTATGGATGGATTCCGCGGTCGGTCGTTTGCTGGTCATGCTGATTAACCCGCCAGGGTTGACCTGACCAAAAAGGACCGATGCCGGGCCACGCACCAGCTCCACGCGCTCCAGTAACCACGGGTCAATCGTACCCGTCTGGGACGAGGCTGTCGCGCCGAAGCTCAGGCCGTCGAGGAATTTCGGCACATAGCTGAAGCCGCGCACGAACACTTCGTCGTTACGGTTCGACGAGCCGCGGTACTCTGTAAACACGCCCGCCGAGTAGCGCAGCGCCTGCGAGACGGACGTCACGTCCTGCATGTTCATCTGATCGCGGGTGATCACCGATACCGACTGCGGCGTTTTCACGATCTCCGCGCGGGTCTTGGTCGCGGAGAGCGTTTGGGTTGCCACAATCCCTTTTACCGGGGCGGTGGGTTCTTCACTCACGCTCTGCGTCACCGTTATGGTTTCTTCTCTATTTTCAGCCTGAGCCGCCACGCTGACCGTCACCAGACTCAGCAGCCACAGTTGCATTATCTTATTATTCTTAAACATTTTTTTCTACTCATCCTTGGTTGCTATCGCCATAAAAACACCGTTAAAACGCGTTAGATGATATTGCAAATTATTACCATTTGCATTAGCGTTGATAACAAATTTCGTCAGGGAACAAGCGGTAATGAAGAGGGTATGGAGCGGATTATTACTCGGGATAGGTGTGCTGCCTGCGGTGGCGGCAACCTGCGAACACTCTTCCCGGCAGGGAGACGTTCAGGGGAAGTTTGATGCCAGCGGTGAAGTCTGTTTTATGCTGCCAGAGCTTGCTGAAAATTATGTCTCCGCCACGCTGCATGGCGTAACGGATGCCCGCCTGCTGGATGGGCAAAACCGCCGCATTCGTACGCTGGTTGAAAATGGGCCCGCCGATGGCGAACACACGCTGCTTTTTGCCCTGCCGGTAAAGCAGAGCACCTCGCTGGTCCTGCACGGCGAAGCGGGTAAACCCTGGCGTTTTCAGTGGCGGATGAAAGAGACATCTGCGCTACCGCGCGTACAGATGCTTGCACCTGAAAGCCCGACGCTTCAGGCGCTGGCAAAAGAGATTGCTGCCGGAGGGAGTACCGACGCGTTCTGGCAGACGCAGATTCGGCAGGGAACGCCGATGGTGGAGCCGGTAGACGCAGAACATAAGCGCGTCACCTTCCTGTGGCGCGGCGCGCGGGATAACGTCTTTATTCTCGGCTCACCGGCGGGGGATCACGACCCGCTGTTCCGCCTGGGCAACAGCGGCGTCTGGTTCCGCAGCTATGTGGTGCCCGCCGACACGGTGATGCAGTACAAGCTGGCGCCCGATGTGCCGATCGTCGAGGGGTCCTCACGCGATCAACGTCGCGCGATCCTGGTGAGCGCCCAGGCCGATCCGCTCAACCCGAATACCTTTGGTGAACAAAAGACGGATCGCTGGAACCGCTATTCGCTGCTCGATCTCAGCCCGGCACGCTATTGCTCCGTGCAGGCCACGGCCCAGCCGCTGGTCCACGGATCGTTAAGTCGCCAGAGCATCACCAGCAAAATCCTCGGTAATTCCCGCGAGGTGATGATCTATAAACCGCGCGGCGCACAGCCTGCACGCTGGACGCTCATCCTCTTCGACGGGCAGATTTATCAGGACGAGTACCATTTGGCTAACGTGCTGGATGGTCTGATCGCCCGCCATCATCTTCCGCCGATTAACGTGGTGTTTATCGACAGCCTCGATCACGCCCGACGCGGCAACGAACTGCCGCCGAACCCGGATTTCGCCGACTTTATGGCGCATGAACTGCTGCCGTGGCTGCGCGGGCAGGGTATCGCGATGCAGCGGCAGAAAACGGTGCTGGCGGGGTCGAGCTACGGGGGAATCGCGTCGTCATGGGTAGCGCTGCGCTATCCGCGCCTGTTTGGTAACGTGCTGAGTCTTTCAGGCTCATACTGGTGGGCACCGAAAGGGGAGGCTCCCGGCTGGCTGACGCGGCAATATCAGCAGTCGCCGCCGTATCCGGTGCGCTTCTGGCTGCAGGCCGGAAAGTTTGAAACCACGGGGCCGGGCGGGGGCATTTATCGCACTACGCAGGATTTCGAACAGGCGTTGAGGGAGAAAGGGTATCGCGTCAGCTTCCATCCCTCATCCAGCGGTCACGACTACGCGGCCTGGTGTGAAGCGCTGATCCACGGCATGCGTGACTTCACCGGCTTACGACGCCAGTGAAAACCAGTGGCGCCAGACGAAACGCAGGATAAAGAATTCGATGGCGCCGAGGGCCAAAAACCACAGGCAGAACAGAATGGTGTAGAGCTGGTTCAGATCGACCATATGGAAGGTCGCCATCAGCTTCTGCGCCAGCACCAGACCCAGCGACGGCGCGGGTAACAGCAGGCAAGAGATCAGGGCCAGCAATAAAATGCCCCCCGCCGTAAGCAGCGATTCTAACGGGTGTTTCATCGTAATGTTAATCGTCAGTTAAAAATGTCATTGTCCGGCATTCTGTAACGTAAAGCAATATCAGCCCCGCTGGCCTTTTTGAATAAAACAAAGACATTATTACTGCGAATAAATAACACTATACGACCCGGTGTTCATATTAATATCGCGTTATGTAAATAAATGTCCGTATCAGGAAAATAATTTTACAAATGTATAGGTGCTATAACCAATTAACGTGGCAATAACAATGGCTGCGACAATGTATAACGCCAGGCGTCGTCCGCGATAAATACCAAACATGGTTCCCCCTCGTTTAGCGTTGGTTTAGAAATATTTTGTAAAAATCAGGTCATCGAAATAGTTTTAATCAGTTTTGAATAACCGAGAAGTCATTATATTGCGGCAGATCAATTTTACCCGCAAGACTTAAAAATGAATTTATTTAGCCAGAAAGGAATTCAGGCTTCTGTTCACCGGATATTGAAGGAAAAATACGATGACCGAAAAAAAATTATCCCCAAACATGCCGCCTTCCGGCGGGCTGGCATACCAGCAGACCGCAGAGCAGGTGCTTACGCACCTGCAGAGCCAGGCCAGCGGTCTGGATCGTGCAGAGGCGCAGGCGCGTCTGCAAAAATCAGGTCCGAACGCGTTGCCGGAGAAAAAAGGTAAACCCGCCTGGCTGCGTTTTTTGGCCCATTTTAATGATGTGCTGATTTATGTCCTGCTGGCCGCCGCCGTATTAACGGCAGTAATGGGCCACTGGGTTGATACGCTGGTTATTCTGGGCGTCGCGGTAATCAATGCTTTAATTGGCCATATTCAGGAAAGCAACGCGGAAAAATCCCTGAAGAGTATTCGCAATATGCTCTCCAGCGAGGCACGCGTTATTCGTAACGGCAGCCACGAAACCATACCTACAACGGAAATAGTCCCGGGCGATATTATTGTATTACGCGCGGGGGATCGTATTCCGGCGGATATGCGTTTAATCGAAGCGCATAATTTACGCGTGGAAGAGGCGATTCTGACCGGTGAATCCACCGTGGTGGATAAGCACACGAATCCGCTGAGCGGCGAACTGCCGCTGGGCGACCGCACCAATATGGTCTTCTCCGGGACGACCGTAAGCGCGGGCGGCGGCGTCGGCCTGGTCACCGCGACCGGTAAGGATACCGAACTCGGCCACATCAACCAGATGATGGCGGGCATTGAAAAGCACCGCACGCCGCTGCTGGTGCAGATGGACAAGCTGGGTAAAGCGATCTTCGCCATTATCCTGGCGATGATGGCCGCGCTGTTTATCTTCAGCCTGGTGTTCCGCGAGATCCCGATGGGCGAGCTGCTGCTCTCCCTGATTAGCCTGGCGGTGGCCTCCGTGCCGGAAGGTCTGCCAGCGATTATCTCCATCATCCTCTCGCTGGGCGTGCAGGCGATGGCGCGCAAGCGGGCGATTATCCGCAAGCTGCCAACAGTTGAAACGCTCGGCGCGATGACCGTGGTTTGCTCGGATAAAACCGGCACCCTGACCATGAACGAGATGACGGTCAAAGCCATCATCACCGCCGACGCCTGCTATCGCGTGGACGGCAACAGCTACGAGCCGGTGGGCAACATCTACCTGGAAGGCAGCGACGAGCCGGTCCACATCCAGCCGGGCACCGTGCTGGAGCAGTACCTGCGCACCATCGACCTGTGTAACGACAGCCAGATGATTCAGGACGAGCGCGGCCTGTGGGGCATTACCGGTGGGCCGACCGAGGGCGCGCTGAAGGTGCTGGCGGCGAAGGCCAGCCTTGAGCCGGTCATGACCACGCTGGTTAACAAGATCCCGTTCGACTCGCAGTACAAGTACATGAGCACCCACTACCAGATTGGCGGTGAGGAGCAGATCCTGATCACCGGTGCGCCGGACGTGATTTTCGCCCTGTGCGCCGAGCAGCAGACCCGTAACGGTGCGGAAGCCTTCAACCGCGCGTACTGGGAAAGCGAGATGGAGCGCTATGCGCGTCAGGGGCTGCGCATGGTTGCCGCGGCGTTTAAACCGGCGAACGGCGAGCAGGAATTGACGCACGACGACCTGAGCCACGGTCTGATCTTCCTCGGCATCGCCGGGATGATGGATCCGCCGCGTCCAGAAGCGATTGCTGCGATTAACGCCTGCCAGCAGGCGGGGATCCGCGTGAAGATGATCACCGGGGATCACCCGCAGACGGCGATGAGCATCGGCCAGATGCTGGGGATCACCAACAGCGAGCAGGCGGTGACCGGCTACCAGCTGGAGAAAATGGACGACGCCGAGCTGGCGGACGCGGCGGTGAAGTATGACATCTTCGCCCGCACCAGCCCGGAGCATAAGCTGCGCCTGGTGAAAGCGCTGCAGGATAAAGGTGAAATCGTCGGCATGACCGGTGACGGCGTGAACGATGCACCGGCGCTGCGTCAGGCTGACGTGGGCATCGCGATGGGCATCAAGGGCACGGAAGTGACCAAAGAGGCGGCGGACATGGTCCTGACGGACGATAACTTCGCCACCATCGCCAGCGCGGTGAAAGAGGGGCGTCGCGTTTACGACAACCTGAAGAAGACGATTCTGTTCATCATGCCGACCAACCTCGCGCAGGGGCTGCTGATTGTGATTGCGCTGCTGGCGGGGAACATCATTCCGCTGACGCCGGTGCTGATTTTGTGGATGAACATGGCGACATCCGCCACGCTCTCCTTCGGCCTGGCCTTTGAAGCCGCCGAGCGCAACATCATGCGCCGTCCGCCGCGCCAGACCGGGCAGCACGTGATGGATGCCTACGCCGTCTGGCGCGTGGCCTTCGTCGGCACCATGATTGCCATCGCCGCCTTTGCGCTGGAAGCCTGGCTGGCCCCGCGCGGCCACAGCGCGGAGTTCATCCGCACCGTGCTGCTGCAGATGCTGGTCTGCGCCCAGTGGGTGTACATGATTAACTGCCGCAACACCGAAGGGTTCTCCCTGAACCGCGGCCTGCTGGCGAACAAAGGCATCTGGCTGGTAACGGGCGTGCTGTTCCTGCTCCAGGCGGCGATCATCTACCTGCCGTTTATGCAGATGCTGTTCGGCACCGAAGCGCTGCCGCTGCGCTACTGGTTTGTGACGCTGGCGGTGGCAGGCGTGATGTTCTTCGTCGTCGAAATCGAGAAGCGACTGACCCGCAGGTTCCGTAAGGCTGCATAACGAAAACCTTACCCCTCACCCTGCCCTCTCCCCAAAGGGGAGAGGGTGTTCAAGTACCCTCTCCCCTTTGGGGAGAGGGTTAGGGTGAGGGGAAAATACTGAGGTACTCCCATGAAACTCCCACTCCTGTTCGCGCTCCTCGCCTGCACCCTGCAACCCGCATTCGCTGCCGCCATTCCCGTCCGCGTCGCCGCCGTGGAGCAGACCGCCCACGCCGCCGAGCGTCAGATCCCAGGTCGTATCGAAGCTATCCACACCGTTGAGCTGCGCGCCCGCACGGAAGGCGTGATTACCAAAATCCACTTCCGCGACGGGCAGTACGTGAAAAAAGGCGACGTGCTGTTTGAGCTCGACGACGCCGAGCCGCGCGCCGCCCTGCGTCTTGCGCAGGCCGAAGTCAGAAGCGCCGAAGCCACGCTGCGTCAGGCGCAGCAGCAGCTTTCCCGCTTTGAAAGCCTGGGCAGCAGCAACGCCATCAGCCGTCACGACGTGGATAACGCCCGCATGCAGCGGGACGTGGCCAGCGCCGCGCTGGAGCAGGCGAAAGCCCGTCTCGACACCCGCAGCGTCACCCTGAACTACACCCGCATCGCCTCACCGATTGACGGACGCGTGGGGCACAGCAGCTTCCACGTCGGTAGTCTGGTCAATCCGGCGAGCGGCGTTTTGGTGGAGGTGGTCCAGCTCGATCCGATCCGCATCGCCTTTGCGCTGGAAGAGGGCGCGTTTGCGACCAAAGCCGGACAGCATGCGGATATCAGCGCCATGAAGCAGGCCTGGCAGGCGTTAATTGACAGCAATGGCCAGCGCGTCAGCGGTGAACTGACGTCCGTGGATAACCGCATCGACCCGCGCACCGCCAGCGTGATGTTACGCGCCGAGTTTGCCAACCCGCGCCATCAGCTCCTGCCCGGCGGCAACGTGAACGTGACCCTGCGCCCGGCAAGCGAGCAGCCGGTTCTGACCCTGCCCGCCGCCGCGGTACAGCAGAACGGCGACGGGTTCTTTGCCTGGGTGGTTAATGCCGACGGCAAAGCCGAAATGCGTCCGCTGAAGGTCGCCGGACAGATCGGCCAGCAGTTCCAGATTACCTCCGGCGTGAAGCCCGGTGAGCGAGCAATCACTGACGGCGCGCAGCGCGTGCAGCCCGGCGCTGCCGTCCAGATACTGAATTAAGGAGCCATCATGCTGACGTTTTTCATCAAACGCCCGCGCTTTGCGATGGTGATTGCGCTGGTCATCACCCTGCTCGGGGCCATCGCGCTGAGGATTATTCCGGTAGAGCAGTACCCGCAGATCACGCCGCCGGTCGTGAATGTGTCAGCGTCATGGCCCGGCGCCAGCTCGGCTGACGTGGCGGAGGCCATCGCCACGCCGCTGGAGACCCAGCTGAACGGCGTGGATCACATGCTTTACATGGAGTCCACCAGTTCGGACGAAGGCACCTACAGCCTGAACATCACCTTTGCGGCGGGTACCGATCCGGATCTTGCCGCCATCGACGTGCAGAACCGCGTGGCGCAGGCCGTGGCGCAGCTTCCCGCCGAGGCGCAGCAAAACGGCGTGCAGGTACGCAAGCGGGCCACCAACCTGATGATGGGGGTAAGTCTTTACTCACCGAATAACACCCACACGCCGCTGTTCGTCAGCAACTACGCCAGCACCCAGGTGCGCGAGGCGCTGTCTCGCCTGCCGGGCGTCGGGCAGGTGCAGATGTTCGGCGCGCGCGACTACAGCATGCGCATCTGGCTGCGTCCGGACCGCATGAACGCCCTGAACGTCACCACCGACGACGTGGCGCAGGCGCTGCGCGAGCAGAACGTGCAGGGCGCGGCAGGCCAGATCGGCACGCCGCCGGTGTTTAACGGCCAGCAGCAGACCCTGACCATCAACGGGCTGGGACGTTTAAACCAGGCCGACGACTTTGCCGACATCATCATCCGCGCCGGGGAGATGGGCCAGCTGGTGCGCCTGAAGGACGTCGCCACCATCGAGCTTGGCTCGCGCAGCTACAGCTCCGGCGCGCAGCTCAACGGGCACGACTCCGCCTACCTCGGCATCTATCCGACCCCATCCGCCAACGCCCTGCGCGTGGCCGACGCGGTGCGCGCGGAGCTGGAACGCCTCTCGACGCGCTTCCCGGACGACCTGGTCTATGAAGTGAAATTCGACACCACCTCCTTTGTTGCCGCCACCATTAAAGAGATCGGCGTCTCGCTGGCGCTCACCATGCTGGCGGTGGTTATTGTCGTTTCCCTGTTTCTGCAAAGCTGGCGCGCAACGCTGATTGTCGCGCTCGCCATTCCGGTGTCGCTGGTGGGCACCTTTGCGGTGCTCTATACGCTCGGCTACTCCGCCAACACGCTCAGCCTGTTCGCCATTATTCTGGCGCTGACCATGGTGGTGGATGACGCCATCGTGGTGGTGGAGAGCGTCGAAACGCTGATGGCGGAAGGGCAGAGCCGCACGGCGGCGACCGCGCTGGCGCTGCGCCAGATTGCCGGGCCGGTCATCGCAACAACGCTGGTGCTGCTGGCGGTGTTTGTGCCGGTGGCGCTCCTGCCGGGGATTGTCGGCGAGCTGTACCGCCAGTTCGCGGTGACGCTCTCGACTGCCGTGACGCTCTCAAGCCTCGTGGCGCTGACCCTGACGCCCGCCCTGTGCGCGCTGCTGCTGCGCCCGCGACCAGAGAATCCTGCGGCACTCTATCGCGCCTTTAACCGCGGGCTGGACGCCACGCGCGGTTTCTACACCCGCATCGTGAACGTTTTAAACCTGCGCCCGTGGCTGGCGTTGCTGGCCACCGCGGGCGCGGCGGCCGTGGTGGCGTTCAGCTTTATATCGATGCCAAAGGGCTTCCTGCCGCAGGAAGATCAGGGCTACTTCTTCGCCAGCGTCCAGCTGCCGGAAGCGGCCTCGCTGGAGCGTACCGAAGCGGTGATGACCACCGCGCGCGAGCTGATCGCCAAAAATCCGGCGGTGGAGGACGTGATTCAGGTCTCCGGGTTTAACATCCTCAACGGCACCAGCGCCTCCAACGGCGGGTTTATCTCCATCATGCTGAAGGACTGGAGCGAGCGTCCGCCGCTGGATGAGGTGATGGGCACCCTGCAGCGCCAGCTGCTGGCCCTGCCGGAAGCGACCATCATGACCTTCGCGCCGCCAACGCTGCCGGGGCTGGGCAACGCCTCCGGCTTTGACCTGCGCATTCAGGCGCAGGCGGGGCAGAGCCCGGCGGAGCTGGAGCGCGTGACGCGTGAGGTGCTGGCGAAAGCCAACCAGCACCCGCAGCTGAACCGCGTGTTCACCACCTGGAGCAGCAACGTGCCGCAGCTGACGCTGACCGTTGACCGCGAGCGCGCCGCCCGTCTCGACGTGCCGGTGTCGCGCATCTTCAGCAGCCTGCAAACCGCCTTTGGCGGCACGCGCGCCGGGGATTTCAGCGTCAACAACCGCGTCTACCACGTGGTGATGCAAAACGAGATGCAGTGGCGCGAGCGCGCGGAGCAAATCAGCGAGCTGTTCGTGCGCAGCAACAGCGGCGAGCGGGTGCGCCTGAGCAACCTGGTCACCATTACGCCGAGCGTCGGCGCGCCGTTCCTGCAGCAGTACAACCAGTTCCCGTCGGTGTCGGTGAGCGGCTCCGCGGCGGAAGGGGTGAGCAGCAGCACCGCGATGGCGGCGATGGGCGAGATTCTGGCGGAAAACCTGCCAGCCGGGTACGACTATGCCTGGAGCGGCATGTCGTATCAGGAGCAGCAGACCGGCAACCAGGCGATGTGGATCGTGCTGGCGGCGGTGGTCATGGCGTGGCTATTCCTCGTCGCCCAGTACGAGAGCTGGACGCTCCCGGCGAGCGTGATGCTCTCGGTGCTGTTCGCCATCGGCGGGGCGCTGGTCTGGCTGTGGCTGGCGGGCTATGCCAACGACGTGTACGTGCAGATCGGTCTGGTGCTATTGATAGCCCTTGCCGCCAAGAACGCGATCCTGATAGTGGAGTTTGCCCGCGCGCGGCGCATGGAGGGGATGGCGATTGTCGATGCCGCGCGCGAAGGGGCCTCGCGCCGCTTCCGCGCGGTGATGATGACCGCCGTGTCGTTCATTATCGGCGTATTGCCCATGATGCTGGCGACCGGGGCGGGAGCCCAGAGCCGCCGCATCATCGGCACCACGGTGTTCAGCGGTATGCTGGTGGCGACCGTGGTGGGGATTGTGTTTATCCCCGCGCTATTCGTGCTGTTCCAGCGCCTGCGCGAGTGGGGTCACGGCCTTACGGACTCGTCGCCCACAGCTCGCAGTGCTTCTGAACCAGAGAAATCAGCGAGCCACCGTCGGCGATAAACTCCCGCATGCGCTGCGCCTCGCTCTTGCCCTGCTTTAACAGCAGGGCGATTTCATTGATTGCGCTCGTCGCGCCGAGCTTCTCGGCCGACGGCGCAACCTGCTCAAGGAGCCAGGCGATATCTTCCGCCACGGTTTTGTGCTCGCCGGTGTGCACGTCCGTCAGGATCCCCTCCAGCCCATAACGACACGCCTGAAAACGGTTAAAGCGATACAGCAGGAAATCCTTCTCCTGATGCTTATAGGGCCGTGTGGTCAGCAGCCAATGCGACGTCGCCTGAATCAGTCCGGCGATGTTAATCGCGTGGCCGAGCGTCAGCGGCGTATCCATCACCCGTACCTCCACGGTACCGAAGTGCGGGCTGGGGCGGATGTCCCAGTGCAGATCTTTAATGCTGTCGATCATGCTGGTCGAACTCAGGCGGCGGAACAGCCCCTCGAACTCCTGCCAGCTGTTGACCCACGGCATCTGGCCGTTATCCGGGAATCCTGAAAAAATGTTAAGCCGCGACGAGGAGAACTTCGTGTCCGTGCCCTGCATGTACGGCGAGGCCGCCGCCAGGGCGATAAAGTGCGGGACAAAGCGCGACAGGCCGTGCAGCAGGTAGATGGCGTCATCCCCGGTCCGACAGCCGACGTGCACGTGCTGGCCGAACACCGTTGCCTGCAAAATCAGGTAGCCGAAGCGCTCCAGCGTAACGTTATAGCGCTCGTCGTCGCACACCTCCTGACGCTGCCACTTCTGGAACGGATGCGTCCCGCCGCCGCAAATCTGGATATGCTGCTCCGCCGCCGCGCGCAGAATGCTCTGCTGCATCACCGAGAACTGCGCGGCCGCCTGGTCGATGTTCTGGCACACGCCGGTGGCGATTTCGAGCATGCTTTCGGTGATGTCGTGTTTGACTTCGCCGCCTTTGATATCGTCTTTGACGGCGGCGATGAGCGCGGAAGAGTCCTGGCTCAGGTCGTAGCCCGGCGGGTTAACCACCTGCAGTTCGAGCTCGATGCCGAGGGTGAAAGGTTCAGAGGACTTAAAATCGGGTAAAGGCATGGCGCACTCCGTTGTCTGTTGTGTGTTGAGTATAGACAACGGCGTGGCGCTCACTTTACAGGGTGGTATAACTGTTAGCAGGCTTAGCGAAAAGGGGAGTTAACCATGTCTGACCATCCTGTGATTGCGCTGATAGGTCCCGGTGCGATTGGGACCACCATTGCCGCGGTGCTGCACGACGCGGGCCGCACGCCGCTGCTGTGCGGACGCACCGCGCATCCTGAACTGCGTTTGCGCTACGACGAGGGTGAAACCGTGGTGCCCGGCCCGGTATTAACCGATCCGTCCGTCATCACGCGCCCCGCCGATCTCGTTTTTGTGGCGGTAAAAACGACGCAAAATGCCGACAGCGCCGGGTGGCTGCGGGCTTTGTGCGATGAACACACGGTGGTCTGCGCCCTGCAAAACGGCGTGGAGCAGAAAGCCCAGCTGGAGCCGTGGATCAACGGCGCGACGGTGCTGCCGTCGGTGGTCTGGTTCCCGGCGCAGCGCGAGCCGGACGCCTCCGTTTGGCTGCGGGCGAAGCCGCGCCTGACGCTGCCGGACGTGCTGCAGGCGCAGCGGGTGGTGGAGGCGCTTCACGATACGCGCTGCGCGGTTGAGCTCTCGGCAGATTTCGCCACTGTCGCCTGGCGCAAGCTGCTGCAAAACGCGGTCGCCGGGCTGATGGTGCTCGCCAACCGCCGCGCCGGGATGTTCAGGCGCGAGGATATCAGCGAGCTTGCGCTGGCCTACCTGCGCGAGGGGCTGGCCGTTGCCCGCGCCGAGGGGGCGAAGCTGGACGATGCGGTGGCGCAGGAGATCCTGGCGAACTTCCAGCGTGCGCCCGAGGACCTGGGCACGTCGATCCTTGCCGACCGTCAGGCCGATCGCCCGATGGAGTGGGATATCCGCAACGGCGTGATCCAGCGCTACGGCCGCAAACACGGTATTGCGGTGCCCATCAGCGACGTGGTGGTGCCGCTGATGGCGGCGGGGAGCGAGGGACCGGGGTGAGATACGGTAAAGACCCGGCCATTGTGCGCCGGGTGACTCTTACTTAGCCTGACGGGCTTTCTCTGCTTTCAACTCTTCCATGGTGGCCTCCAGAATCCAGAGGCATTGAGCACCGTCTACGGTTTCCAGCAGCGCCCTGCGGGTACGCTGATAAAACGCGTCGATTTCGGCGGGTGATTTCTCTAAAGGCGGAGTACAGACAATATCGCTGCCTACCATGTGCGGCCATTTTCCGGCGTCAATGGAGCGGAGCGCTTTCAGCGTGGCGTCCGTGTTTGTTGTGAGCGCAGCGGCCAGGGCATCCTCTAGCCGCTGCGCCTGATTCCCATCAGCCACGGCAGCCAGCGCTGGGGCTTGCTCAATCCAGTGTGCATCACCCGAGGCGATTCCCTTAAGTGCAGAAGACCAGTCAGTTACGCCAGCGAATGCCGGGGCTATAAAAGCAGATAGCAGCAGTACGATCGGGTATTTCATCGTACAACCTCAAGCTCGCCGCCGTCGCGGAGGATCTTACGCCTCGTTGACGGTGAGAGAATGATGCATCCCTCAGATGCAAAACCGGCGGGACCATACTTGTGGTCACCATGAATGCGAAATTCTGAGCGACCAAAACTTTCTCCCGAGGTTTGCTCAAGAATGATGGTTATCGGTCCTTTAGAATTCGAATGACCCGCGATTTTATACGTCCCGCGAGGCAGTGGCCCCAGTCCTTTCACATGCTGACGGTCCGGGTTGTTTTTATTTGTCAGAGCACCGGAATACCCGGTCTCAATTAATTTACCGTCTTTATACATCTTGCCGGTCGACTGCTCATACTTCCATCCCATAACGTTCTCCTTATGCCGTCTTGCGGTCGTTCCAGCTATCTGAATGTATGATGTTACCGTCGACATAGCGCCAGGTAATTTTTTCATAGAGCAGCTCTACCAGCTCAAGATGGTTATGTTTCTCATAGTCAGGATCTTTGACGTCAAGCATCATTGGACAGACGCTGACGATCGTCACGCCTTCCATAAGGGTGGAAAAATACTCAACTTCCTGACCGGCATCGTTGATACGGTAAAACTTTACCTCTGCGGATTTTAGCTTCTGACCTGTGCTGACAGCCTTGTACAAATAGGGGCTGGAGGCGTCTATCTCTTTATCGAAAGAATAGGGAGAATGGACGCGTAGACTGGTTGCCTTGCCGTTATGCTTGTCGGTTGGTTGCGCCACGCCGTGATTCAGTCCGATTATCTCGATACTTCCTTCACGACCATATATATCGACAGAGCCTTTTATATCGGCACCGCCATCATCTTTAAGCCATAAATAAGCGGGAATAGCCATTTGTATAAACTCCATTTAAGGAAATCCTGAAAAATCCTTTTGGTTTAGTTGGTTATGTAACTATTGCAACGCTAGCGTTTTCAAAGTGGCCCGTCAATTTTTGTACGGTATGGATATAAAACGATCTGCGGTTTCGTTGATGAAAATTAAGAAATGATGGGATCTTACAGTTTGGATCTGGATAAAGGGTTAATGATTAATATCGTGGTTTAACTTAAAATTTGATTAAGTGAATAAATGATTGCAAGTGTAATAAATAGTGGATCTGTTATTAGCGCTACATGAATTTGACGATTTATGAGTTAATTAATAGCTCCTGATAGCTCGTCAGAATACCCGCCAGCAAGTAGCGACAGGTTTGAAAAGGGTTAAAGCGGGAGAGCAGAAATCCTTTTCCTGCGTTTAAATGCCGCAATATGCGCGAAGGAATCCTGGCTCAGATCGTACCCCGCCGGGCTAACGGCCGCTGTTTTTCCGTTCGGCAAAGTAGTGGGCGGGCGTGCTGCCCATCGCTTTTCTGAACATGGTGATAAACGCATTCACCGATTCGTACCCGAGCGTTGTCGCCACGTTCTGGACGGGCACGCCGCTTGCCAGCTCCCGCAGGGCAATAATCAAATGCAGCTGCTGGCGCCATCGCCCGAAGCTCAGTCCGGTTTCGCGCTGCATCAGGCGGGCAAACGAGCGCTCGCTGAGGGCCAGCCGCTTCGCCCACGCCTTCAGGGTGCTTCTGTCCTCCGGGCGGCTGACCAGCGCGTCGGCCATGGCGCGAATTTTCGGGTCGGCTGAGACCGGCAGGCTCAGCTTCTGCTGCGGCATGCTGGCGAGCTCGTCCAGCGTCACCCGGGTCAGCCTGGCGACGTGGCCGTCGGGGGGATAATCAACGCCTTCATGCGTCAGACGATCGACCAGCTCCTTAATTAACGGCGAGATCGCCAGCGTGCAACACTTCTCCGGCAGCGCCGCCGCGCCGGGCTCAATAAACAGATAGTTCAGGTGCGCGTTCCATGTCGCTTTCGCGCTGTGCGGGATCCCGCCCGGGATCCAGACGGCGCAGTCCGGCGGCACGATCCAGATATCGTTTTCCGCATAACAGCTGACCGCGCCGTAGCGGGCAATAATCAGCTGCCCCTTGCGGTGGGTGTGTACCGGCACTTCCGCGGCGTAGTCCACGAAGTCCAGATGACGCGCCACGGCAGGAGAGGCGCTAGAGTCAGGATCATACAGCGTATGAGCGAGTTGAGGTTTCACGATTCTGGCAACTTTTAGGTATTTTTTGACAGAATAGAGTATTTAGGCGGGTCTGCAAGCCGGTAATAATCCCGGCATGAAAAACATTTTCTCTCATTCCGCGCTGCGAAACGACGCGGGGGCGCTGATCTACGCCGCGAAGAGTTTTGCCGCAGCGATGCTCGCGTATTACCTCGCCCTGTCTATCGGCCTCGAGCGTCCTTCATGGGCGATTATTACGGTTTACATCGTATCGCAGACGTCGGTGGGGGCATCGCTCAGCAGAAGCCTCTACCGGCTGGCCGGTACGGTTGTCGGGGCCTGCGCGACCGTTCTGATTGTGCCCACCTTCGCGAATACGCCGATCCTGTGCAGCGTGGTGATGACGGGCTGGATCGCGTTTTGCCTGTGGCTCTCCCTGCTGGAACGCACGCCCCGGGCGTACGCCTTCGTGCTGGCGGGCTACACCGCGAGCCTGATTGGCTTTCCGGCGGTGTCCGATCCCGGCGGCATCTTCAACGTCGCCATTGTCCGTGTGCAGGAGATCGCGATTGGGATTTTCTGCGCGGCGCTGATCCACCGCTACGTGCTGCCCGCGCGGGTATCAGGTCAGTTCAACGCTAAGCTATCCCAGACGTTACAGGCCGCGCGCGGGCGGGTGGCGGATACCTTAGCGGGTAAACCCGCTGCGGCTTCCGGCCCGCTGCATCTGGCCCTGGCGCTGCAGTTCCTGCAGGGCATCAGCCACCATATTCCGTACGATTTTGCCCTTTCAGCCCCGGTGCGGCAGGCGAGAAAAGGGATTCACGATCGGCTGGCGCGGCTGGTTATTGTCAACTGTGAGTTACACGACCGCCTGCTGGCGATCGGAACCCTGCCCGCCGACGTGCAAACGCTGCTGGGCGACGTTCAAGCCTGGCTGGCCGCTGAAGGCGCGGGTGCCAGCAGTACGGCAGAGTCGCTGCGGCTCCGCTGTACGCTTCTCATCGATCGTTATGCCGCGCAGGCGCAGACGTTTGACGACGCGCTGCAGGTCAGTTTTATCCGCTACCTCTCCGAGGCCGTCACCCTTCTGCAACAGTGCGAGCGCCTTTCCGGGGCCATTCGCCACGCGAAGCCGGTCTTCGGGGAGGTACAAACCCGCGCGGCAAAAGGCTACGTTTTCCACCGCGATCCTCTTACCGCCGCCCGCACGGCGCTGGGGGCTTTCGTCATTATCCTGAGCGGCTGCCTGGTCTG
This sequence comes from Enterobacter sp. B79-1, assembly GCF_057444735.1. Taxonomy (NCBI): domain Bacteria; kingdom Pseudomonadati; phylum Pseudomonadota; class Gammaproteobacteria; order Enterobacterales; family Enterobacteriaceae; genus Enterobacter; species Enterobacter sp. B79-1. Next base: position 1,549,120 of record NZ_JBYAZJ010000001.1, on the reverse strand, counting down.
GATCTTCTCAGCATGGCCGGACGGCGGAACGGCGGTTTCGATACTCGGCGTCTGCTGTACGCTGTTTGGCAGCTTCGACACCCCGGCACCGCACATTGTGAAGTACATCGTTGGCTCGTTCTGGGGCGTGCTGATAAGCCTGCTCTACAGCTTTGCGCTGCTGCCGCAGGTGAGCGATTTCCCGGTGCTGGTGGCGGTGCTTGCCCCGGCGTATCTGCTGGCCGGGTCGCTTCAGGCGCGCCCGCCTACCACGTTTATGGCGATGGGGATCACCCTGACGCTGCCCATTCTGTGCGAGCTGGGTGCGCGCTACAGCGGAGACTTCGCTGTAGCGGCCAACACCGCCATTGCGCTCTTTGCCGCCACTGGCTTCGCCGTCGTCAGCATGAGCCTGCTGCAAACCGTGCAGGCGGACGCCGCCATCGCGCGTCTGCTGAGCCTGTGCCAGCGCGACATTCGCCGCAGCGTGAAGGGTACGCTGCGGGTTGATGAAACGCACTGGATCAACCTGATGATGGACCGCACCGCCCTGCTGCTGCCGCGTTTGCAGCGGAGTGAACATGCGCCAGAGCAGGCGCTCAATCGGCTGCTGCATGCGCTGCGTCTGGGGCTTTCGGTTATGCATTTACGCCGTGGTGACACACCGTCCGGCAGGGAGGTTGACGCGCTTTTTCATCAGATAAACGCCGCAGACCGCCACGCTTTACGCGAGCGGATCGCCACACTTATCGCGCACCATCTGCCTGCGGCAGATGAACATACGCGCCAGTTTGTCTTCAGGCTGGTGGATCTGCACTGTGCATTACGGGAGCCAGACCATGGTTAACGATCTCAATATCTGCGGCGTTTTTATTCCGGGGCTGCTGATGGTCGCCCTTGCGGCGCTGGTCTGCACGCTGAGCCTCGTGGCGCTTTTCTCTCTCAGCAGGCTCTACCGGCACCTGCCGTTTCGCCCGCTGCTGGACGTTTCCACCTGGATTGTCACCTTTTTCCTGCTGATGCAGGGCCTGACCGCGTTGGGGTTATTGTCATGAAATCACTGCTCTCTTTACTGGCTCGCTATGCGCTGACGTTAAGCGCGGCTGCAGCTGCCACGCTTCTGGCGTTTATAATGTGGAAACACTATGCGCAAACGCCGTGGACCCGCGACGGCCGCGTGCGGGCGGACGTGGTACAGATTGCGCCGGACGTCTCCGGGCCGGTCATCAGCGTGGCCGTGCGGGACAATCAGTGGGTGAACCGGGGCGATGTGCTCTACACCATCGATCCGCGCTGGCTTAAGCTGGCGGTGGTCAGCGCGCAGGCGGACGTCGAGTCGAAACGCCATGAAATGCTGATGCGCCAGGATGCGGCCCGGCGACGCACGCTGATTAAAAACGCCATCTCCAGCGAGGATTTGCAGCAAACCGGCAGCGCGGCTAACGTCGCGGCGGCCAACTATCACGGCGCGCTGGCCGCGCTGGATCTGGCAGAGCTTAATCTGGCGCACGCCACCGTCCGTGCGCCGGTGTCGGGGTACGTCACGCACCTGCGGCTTCGCCCCGGAGACTACGCGACGGCGGGGGAGACAAAGGTTGCCATCGTCGATGCCCACAGCTTCTGGGTGGTGGGATACTTTGAGGAGACTAAGTTGCGCCATATTCGCGTTGGGGATGCCGCGCAGGTGGTGCTGATGGGGTACGAGCCTGTCATCACGGGTCACGTGGAGAGCATTGGGCATGGGATTGGGGACAGCAACGACGAGACGGGCGGGCTGGGGCTGCCCGATGTCGAGCCTACCTTCAGCTGGGTACGGCTGGCGCAGCGCGTGCCGGTGCGCATTCATATCGACACGCTGCCGCAGGGGATTGAGCTGGTGGCGGGCCTGTCGGCGAGCGTGGCGGTGGGGCAATAATCTGGGGATAGTCAGCCTTAAACACATATGCGAAACTTACCGCTTCTGAAAATATGTGGTGGGACCCGCTCAATGTCAGAACAACATTCGCAGTGCCTGTTCAGTGAAGGACAGATCAACGTTCCTGAGGGTTATCAGGATCGTACCGTCAACGTATTCGCACCGCCCGCGGCGGATGCGCCGGCGTTCAACATTTCCCGCGATGCCCTCAACCCCGGCGAAGCGCTTGCCGCGTATATCGATCGCCAGCTCGCCCTGATGGCAAAGCACATCAAGGGCTGGAAGCAGGGTGAGCGCAGCGCCGCGACGCTGGGCGACGGCCTTTCACAGGGTGAAACCGTCCATGCCAGCTACCTGCGCGACGGGAAACGCATCTGGCAGCATCAGGCCGTGTTTAACGTCGACGGCGATAACATTCTGGTGTTCACCATGACCTGCACCCGCGCGCTGGGCGATGCCGACGGCGCGCTGTTTGGCGATCTTCTCAGGAGCTTCCGCTTCCACCATTAACTTCAGGGACCGTTGTTATGTTTGAAGCAGCACGCGTTGGTGATGATATCGGCCACTCCGGTGCGCTGGCCGGGATGATTGCCGGAACGATTGTCGGTGGCCTGATTGCCGCCGCCGGGGGCATTCTGGCGGGGGCCATGTTTATAGCGGGCCTCGGCGCATCCTGTCTTGGTGTGGGCGTCCTGCTCGTCGGCGCCAGCCTGGCCGTGGGGTATTACACCGGGGAGCTGGCAACCGCCGCCCGGGACAGCATCGCGGACGCCGGGGCATCCAGCATGACGAAGAAAGGCGTCATCACCTCCGGCTCGCCCAACGTGTTTATCAACGGTAAACCCGCCGCGCTTGCCACCGATAGCACCGTCGACTGTTCTGACGACGGCTCGCAGCAGATGGCCGAAGGCTCTAAGCGCGTCTCCATTAACAGCCAGCCTGCCTCCCGCATCGGGGATCGCACCACCTGCGACGCGAAGGTGATGACCGGTTCGGACAACGTCATTATCGGCGGCGACCCGCAGCAAACCCTGCCCATTCAGTCTGAAGTGCCCGAGTGGCTCTACAAGGTCTCCGATCTTACCCTGCTGTTCGCCGGCCTGCTCGGCGGGTGGGGCGGTGCCGCTGGCAAAGTCGGGGCGCTCTCTAAGCTGCTGGGCAAAATCCCCGGCATCAACAAGCTGGCCCGTATCGCCTGTCGCGCCGGCACGCTGATGACCGGCGTGGCGGCAGCGGGGATCATCGCCCGCCCGGTGGATATCGTCAGCGGACAGAAGTTTCTCAGCGGGGATGATGAGCTGGACTTCGTCCTGCCTTCCCGTCTTCCGGTGCGCTGGCAGCGCTACTGGCGCAGCGGCAACCCCGGCGACAGCGTGCTGGGCCGCGGCTGGAGCCTGTTCTGGGAAAGCCGCCTGGAGACGTATCAGGACGGCCTGGTGTGGCGCGCGCCGTCTGGCGATTACGTCGCCTTCCCGAAGGTCCCGAAAGGGCTGCGCACCTACTGCGAAAGCGAAAAAAACTGGCTTGAACATCACCAGGACGACAGCTGGTCGGTGTATGACGTCAGCGGCGAGCGCTGGCACTATGCGCCGCTTAAGGATGATGCCCCGTCGCTGCTCCAGCGCATCTCTGAACCCTGCGGCAACGATATCCTCTTCGAGTGGAATGCGGATAATACCCTGCATGCCCTGACCGACAGCGCGGGCCAGCGCGTGGTCTGCCGCTACGACCGTGACAGGCTCGTCGGTGCCTGGCTGGATGACGAGATCTGCCTGGTCAGTTACGCTTATGATGAACAGCGCCAGCTGGTCTCCGTGACCGGCCGGGGCGGTAGCGTGCGCCGACGCTTCAGCTGGCAGGACGGGCTGATGAGCGCCCACGAGGACGCTAACGGCCTGCTGAGCGAATACCGCTGGCGGGAGATTGACGGCCTGCCGCGCGTGGTCGGTTTCCGCCACAGCGGCGGCGAACAGCTGACGTTCGAATACGATTTTGATAACGGCACCCGCCGCGCGACCCGCGAAGACGGCGCGCAGGCGCACTGGCTGGTGGATGACGACGACAACGTCGCGCGCTTCACGGATTACGACGGCCGCCAGACGACGTTTGTTTACCGCGACGGCGAGCTCTGCGACGTCATCCTGCCGGGCGGCGCAATGCGCCGCAGCACGTGGGACAAATACGGCCGCATGACCAGCGAGACGGACCCGGCGGGCCGCCGCACCGAGTATCACTGGCATCGCCTGACCGACCGCATCACCCGTACAGTTTACCCGGACGGCACCTCTGCGCAGGCCATGTACGACCTTCGCGGTCGCCTGCTGTCGGAAACGGATCCGGCCGGTAGCACCACCGCGTATCGCTATCCCGACGATGAAGAAAACCTGCCGGAGAGCATCACCGACGCCATCGGCGGCGTGGTGCGTCTGGTCTGGAATCACCAGGGGCTGCTGACGCAGCGCACCGACTGCTCCGGCAGCGTCACCCGCTTCACCTACGACCGCTTCGGGCAGCTGATTGCCAGCGAGGGTGCGGAAGGGAATATCACGCGCCGGGAGTGGAGCCGTGCCGGGCTGCTGAGCGCCGTCATCCATCCGGACGGCAGCCGCGAGTCGCTGGTGTGGAACGAACGCGGCCAGCTCACGGGCTGGCGCGACCCGCTGGAAAGCGAGGTGACCTGGGCCTATAACGCGCTCGGCCTACCGGTTAACCTCACCGACCGTATTGGCCGCGTGCGCCAGTGGCGCTACGACCCGCGCGGTAACCTGCTGCGACTCGATAACGGCAACGGGGCGGAATACCGCTTCACCTACGACGCCGTGGGTCGACCGCTCAGCGAAATGCGCCCGGACGAGACCGTGCGCCATATGGAATGGGACGCGCGAGGATTCCTTTGCGCGCTCGAAGAAAACGGCCGGCCTGCCGCCGACGGCGGTATCGCCCGTCGCGTCCAGCAGTTCAGCTATGACGACAGCGGGCTGCTGATCGGGCGCACTCAGCGCCACGCGGAGTACCGCTACTTCCGCGATCTGAGCGGCCAGATTACCCGCATCCGCCGCACGCCGACGGCCGAAGGCGTTGCCCTGGGTATCGAAAGCGATGAGATCGCTTACCGCCACGATGCCGCCGGACGCGTGCTGAGCGAGTCCGGCATTAACGGCGAGGTGGGCTACGAATGGGATGCCCTGAGCAACCTGACCGGCCTGACGCTGCCCGGCGAGCAAAAGCTGGCCTGGCTGCACTACGGCTCCGGCCACGTCAGCGCCATCCGTTTCGGGCAGCAGCTGGTGACCGAGTTCACCCGCGACCGCCTGCACCGCGAGGTGCGCCGCACTCAGGGCGCGCGCGCGCAGCTCCGCCAGTATGACAGCCTCGGCAGACGCACCCTGCAGCGCAGCGAAGTGAGCACGGACGTGACCCTGCCGGAGCAGGCGCTACTGGAACGCCTGTATCGCTACACCGCGCGCGGCGAGCTTTCCGGCGTCAGCGATACCCTGCGCGGTGAGGTGGACTACGGCTACGACGCCGAAGGGCGTCTGCTGAAGCACTACGAGGCCCGCCAGGGGCACAGCCGCGCGCAGTTCAGCTACGACGCCGCGGATAATCTCGCCGCAAATGACGATCCGGCACCGGTCACGGATAACCGCCTGCAGCACTGGCAGGCGCTGTTTATGAAATACGACCACTGGGGTAACCTGGTCAGCCGCCGCAACGGGCTGTATGAACAGCATTACGCGTATGACGCCGAGAACCGGCTGGTATCAGCCCGGGGAACCGGGCCGGAAGGGCGCTTTGAGGCGCGCTATCACTACGACGCGCTGGGCCGCCGCACGCGCAAAATCGTCACTACGACGCACGGCACTACTAACACCCGCTTCCTGTGGCAGGGCTACCGCCTGCTGCAGGAGCAGCAGGAGAGCGGGCTGTGCAGCACCTATGTATACGACCCCAATGAAGCCTGGAGCCCGCTGGCGCGGGTGGATCACCTTCGTGACCAGAGCAGCGGTGAGATTTACTGGTTCAATACCGACCTGAACGGCGCGCCGCTGGAAGTGACCGACGAGCGCGGCGCGGTGCGCTGGAGCGGCCAGTACGGCAGCTTTGGCGAGGTACGCCACCAGAGCGAAGGGTTCTCAAGGCTTGTGAATCGCTCGGCGATGGCACACCAGCCGCTTCGCTACGCCGGGCAGTATGCGGATGGTGAAACGGGGCTGCACTATAACCTGTTCCGCTACTACGACCCGCAGGTCGGGCGGTTTATTGTGCAGGACCCGATTGGGTTGAATGGCGGGTGGAACCTTTATCAGTATGCGCCGAATCCGTTGGGGTGGATTGATCCGCTGGGTCTTGCTGCTTGTAATTCTTCCGGGCAAAACAGAAAGTTTTGGAAAAATGAACCAATAGAATTTAACGGAAATAAAGTTTATCAGCGGGATGATTTATTTGATCCTGAATTGATGACAACTTGGCGTGAAAAAGGAAAAGTTTTCAGAGGAACGAACGTAGAGCGAATGGCTACAGGCCGTGCACCTGTTGGATATGATGGAAATGCAGTTAATTTACATCATATGTTACAAACTCAAGATGGCCCAATTGCGGAGATGAGTCAAACATTCCATAAAACTAACCATGGAATAATACACATAAATCCAAACACAATCCCATCTGGTATAGATAGATCTGTATTTGATACATGGCGTAAACAATATTGGACAAACAGAGCGAGTGATTTCCTATGAGCAGAGAAGAATTAGTAGAGCTTTTTGATAAACATTCTGATTTAATCAACATGGGAACGTCTGAAGATTCTCCAGGAAGTGACTGGATCGATGCTGCCGAAAAAGCATTATCAGTGACTTTGCCTGCTGGCTATAAGTGGTTTTTAAACAATTATGGTGGCGGAGATATCTGTGGTGAGGAAATTTATAGTATTTACTGCCTGCCTTTTGATGAGGCGGTAGGTGGAGATATAGTATATCAAAATACTATAGCAAATGATAATTTAAAAAAAGGAAGAGTTGTTGTATCGAATACGGATTTTGGCGAAGAGTTCTTTTTTGATGCAAATGAAATGGAAAAAATATATGTATCATTAGGGGAGAATGTTCAACCCTACGCTGATGATTTTATTGAGTATCTCAAGAAACGATTGTTAGCATACATTTAATAACTGTATTTTTCCATTCTAACTAAAACGCCGGGAAGTACTTTTTAATTTCCGGCTTGTTTTACCTATTAAGTTTAATATAACTGCTACGTTCCTCGGATAGAATGTATATCGTACAGGATCCGATTGGGTTGAATAGTGGGTGGAATCTATCAGTATGCGCTGAATCCGCTGGGATGGTTTGCTCCGTGCAGGTTATGTAATGGTAATAGTGTCATAAGAGCGGTGACGCCTGAAAACGAGAGAGTATGTGAGCGGATAAAAACAATAAGAACAACACTTTAGCATAAAATAACGCCGGCCTAACATATTGTAGGTGCTCCGCATTAGCGTGACTCTTAGATTTCCTCCACCAGAAGCCAGGCATCAGCAGAGAATTTACAAACACCGTTTACTCGAAATGTTGATGTGGCGCATCAGAAAGTTTTAATTATGGTGAGGAATCTCTCGGAAACATAATATTTCAATAGGTCATTTATGTTAAGTGATGTAAAGAAAAAATTAATTGATAATAATTTTGTTAATATTGTTAGAGTTAATATGGTTTTCAATGATGAACAGTATAATGAATTGGTCTCTAGTTTAGAGGTGCTTGCTAACCTCTTGAAAAGTAATCAATTCATAGATAAAGAATTAGCTTTGTATTTATATACAATACCTCAAATGATAAGAAATGCGTATGCTAGTTTTGAAAATGTGGAAAGCAAACCAGATTTGGCTTTTAAATTAGAAGATGCATGGATAGAGTTAGACTCGCTAGTAATAAACTGTTTAAGCTAAAAGAGTGAAGGCCGGGTGAGAAATTCGCCCGGCTTTGATATGATATAATCCTGTCTTGAACCACAAACATATAATTAATAATCCATCCTCTACTACGACCCGCAGATTATGCGGTTTACTGTACAGGATCCGATTGGGTTATGTAGGGGATATGAAGTCAGTGGTAACAATCCATATCAGACGCGGGTTGATCCTCATTACCCCGGAAGAGCTCATCATGCATTCTAAATAGATAGCAGAACATTTGTATCAGGAATACTTATTTCAAACTGCGATATAAGTAAATGCCAAGAATTTTGGAGTCAATAATCTGATATGCATCGGGTTCCTTAAGTTAAAGCAAGTTATATAGAATAAAAGAAGTGGGAAAGTTACCGAAAATAGATGAAACCTGGATTAAAGTATTTCCTGAGCATGTGAATTATAAAGGAGATGCAATAATACATTAACATGTCGATTTTGGAACATATGCTATACCCGAACCTGGACGTACTCATGTTGGCAATGGCGATGTTTGGCATACGAATTGGGAGTAATAATTGTGTTAATAACAATAAATGAAATTGAAGTTAAATTAAATGAGAAGTTTTCTCCTTTTAATGGAGAGATGGATGATTTGATTTTGAAAAAAAGAATGTCGCCTGTAAACAATGTCAAACTTTCTGAGGAAAGACTTCTTGTAAATTTCCCAAAGGATTTTATTGAGTTTGTCAATAATTATGATGTTGATAACTTCTCTTTTGGGAATATATCTTTCGGCCATGGTGGTGATTATTTGGAGAAAATAGTCAGTATTAACAATGATGAGTTTAACCATTGGTGGATTGGCGAGCATAGACCAGATGGTGTGATATGTGTTGCAATATCAGATCCTTATACGATATTACTTAATACTCACGATGGCAAAGTTTATGCTATTACAAGCGAGCAAACTATGGATGGGGGGGAATCGATAGCTGATAGTTTTGAGCTATTTATCAGAGGTGTTGGTTCGCATTTTTTAAAAACATGTCCTTTATCGGAAATTATCAAGTTAACAGGGGCGAGCGATACTTCATTTTGGAATGATATCTGATGGCGTTGTCTGGTGATAATTTATCTATTACTGCGTTGGATGTATTTTTTTTTGAAACAATATCAAAAATAGCGAAAGAAATAATTTCCTAAATTGTTGTGGTGAGGTGGGTATTAAACCAACTTGCGAACTCAGTCCTTTTGTATAATTTAATACGTGCAGAACCTTTACAAAAATCCGCATCTATAGATGCGTTAGGGTGAAATTACGATGTATCTTACTGATTCAGAAAATAAACTAACTGTATGCGAAATAAATGCTTACAATTCGATTTTTGATAATCATCTTCCCGCGTCATTTCTTGAATTTTATCTAAAAAATAATGGCGGGTATCCTCATGATAATGAAGGTGGCAATCCATTTATGCTTGGCGGTTTTAACCCAATAAAATATGGTGACCTGCCGATTGAGCAAATCTATCGTGACCTTATTGAGTCGTTTGGCGAGTTGAGGAATATGGTTCCTTTTGCTTATGATGACGGGGGGAACTCTTTTCTACTATCTCTCAAATCTGATGATTCATTAGGGAAGGTATTTATTTTTCTGATGGATGATAAAGAGGTTGAGTTGGTTGCCGATTCGTTCTCGGACTTTTTAGAAGAATTGTTTGCTTGAAAGTAAAGAAGCAGTTTCTAAAATTCTCGATAGTGAGGTTGTTGTTGACGAAATCTAAAGTCAGAGTCTGTCTAAAATATTTAAGTTCAGTCATTGACTTAAGAATTTATAGCCCGGCTTATGTCGGGTTTATTAATGTTGGACGGTAACTATTGAAATTTTTCAGGTCTGATACGCGCTTTGCCTCCGAGAACTGATGCACAACCTTATATTATTTATGAGATATATACCAAGCGTATAGGGAAGTAAAACTGTCCCTTTGTTTGGTGAATTGTATACGGGCACTCAATATAAGCTCCAATAATGTATGCATAGTCATATTGATTCCGGATATTTGAAACTAATTTAGCAAGCACGAGGCTTAACCGGTGGATAGAGTAGAGTTACAAAATGAGTTGTATAAATTAAACATACCAAGAGATAGCTATTCTATTGATGGTGTTGAGGATGAGGCATTATGTTTGATCCTAGATGGAGGGCTATGGCGTGTTTTTTATAGTGAACATGGAAAACGCACAGAGGTTGAATATTTTGCTAATGAAAGTGATGCTTGTCAATCCTTCCTTACTAGAATCACAAAATGGTTCTAGTTACAAAAAGTATGTAAAATTAGGTCCCAGTCTTTGAACTTTATTGAGTTGGTACTAATATTCATGCTTTGGCCATAATAGCCAAAGAGTGTGGGTATAATGTTGCCGCCTTAACCAATTTTTTAATCTTGAATACACTATTCTATAATATTATAGTTGATGGTTAGTGGGTTGATAATGTGGAAACTTGGATGAAATTGCAGTTTCTTGGATTGATCGCATCTAGGTAGACGATCCTGCCCTATTTTTCTCGCCACAACTTTTTTACCATTGTTTTGAATGTCCGATCTTCGCTCACAGCAGGCCATCAACTCGGTTAGTTCGCCCGCTTCGTGCCAGGAGCGGACCTGGAGAACAACAGTCTTTGTTGAGCAACGGGGAGCTGGTCAGCATTTCTGCTCATCACTTTCGCAGACCAAACCTTATAAGATCATGAGGGAATAAAGGCTTAATCATTATCTTATCGTTAAAAATAAATAGCTTAGGTGACAGGGCGATGACATCGTAGATATTATCGACAATGAGTTGTAGATGGGTTCTGAACACGGGCACATTCGCATCATCCGCTACGACAAATACAGTTTCATTGCCTAAGTCGCTCACTTTAAACATCTCATGACTAGGTTCATAATCGCTAAAGTCCATTTCCGACCATTTGAGATCACCGCTATGCCATGGATATTGATGAAAAATATCCATTACCGCACTCAAATCATCCCCTTCCATAACATTAAAATCTGTCTTGAGCAGGTCCTTACATTCCTCAAACAATGTCATGTCAACTCCCTGTAGGCTTTATGGCTGTATATTTTTATCATATCCTCCCAGGAGGATTGTTTAAAGGAATTAGGAACGTCCGCTGATCGCTCCTGGCAGACATTCAACTAACAACATTGAATTTTGCATAAGGCCGAAATCCTGCTTCTTACCTAGCAGAACTCCGGCCTCCCATCACCCGCCTCAGTGCGCCGTTATATACGGCTCCTTCACAAACTCTGCCTGCAGCCAGACCATATCATGCAGTAGCCCGACGAGTTCTTTCGCCACGCTCGCAGGCAGTGTCCCTCCCATCACCGCCAGCGTTAACGCAACGGCATAATCCACCTGCAACGCCGTTTCCTGCCAGCAATCCGGCACGCAGGAGGTAATCTTTTCCCCTGCAATCAACTGCTCAACAAGATACGACGGAAGCTCCGAGTCACAGCATTCACGCAGCCGCTTCAGCGCAGCCAACAATCGCTTGCAGAGCGTGGCAAACGTCACCGCGTCGTCAGTTTCCACCAGCACGCTCACATACGCAGTGCAGGCGTCAGCCAGTTCAAAGAGATCCGCAGAATCTGGAAGTTGCAGGTGAAGAAGGTGATGAACAGCACTTTCCTCAGAAAGTGCGTAAGACAGGGGAGGTATAGTTGTCATGTAGTATTCCTTTTCAAAAATAATCCAGACCACCGCATAAGTTCCTACGCTCATGGGTGGTAGCGCTGACGGAGGTAGGAATGCCGCACATGACAAAACGGCCAACCTTTCGGTTGCTCCGCCAGCGCGACCGTATTTTAACGGGATGAGCGCTGTCGCGACAAAAAATTATTGCCGAGTCATGTTAAACGGGTTCCTACGCCCGGTTACGGATGTGCCGCAACGCAGGCACTTTACGACCGTGAAGAAGGGATAAAAAGGGATGCCCCTGAATTACATAAGGTTGTTTGCAGGTTTGCGAGGCGGCTTCCAGAAGGGCATTGCCGGGTGGCGACTACGCCTTACCCGGCCTACAACATCCACCAACCAAACCGACCGCTACCCCTCGCTCATCATCGCCAGAAACCGTTTCACCGTCCGCGAGCGTTCAAAACGCCGCCAGCAGAGCGCGATATCGGTATAAAGCTCCGGCGAGCTCAGCGCGTGGTAGGTGACATTCGGCGGAGAAATGGCCGCCATTGACTTCGGCACCAGCGCGAAGCCGCCGCCGGCGGAAACCATGCTCAGGGAGGAGGAAAGCTGTGATGACTGCAGCGCATGCTGCACGTCAATCCCGGCCCGTTCGCAGCAGCCGTAAACCCGGTCGTACAGGCCGGGCGCGACCTCCTGCGGGAAGAGCACAACCGGCGTATCACGCAGCTGATCCAGCGCCAGATCGCCGCACGCCGCCAGCGGATGGTCGCGATGCAGCGCCACCACCATCGGCTCCCGGTCGAGGATTGTTAGCTCGAACGCCTTGCTGCTCTCGCACGGCAGGCGCACGAAGGCGATATCCAGTTCACCCTCCGCCAGCATCGTCGTCAGCGAAGACATATTGGCTTCCACCTGGTGAACCTGCACCGCCATGTTCTGCACCTGAAACTGGCGAATCAGGGAGAAAATTTTAGGGTGAAAGGCATCTGAACTGGTGATCCCAATCGACAGGTTGCCGTTCAGCCCGCGCGCGATGCCGCGGGCCTTTTCCAGCGCGGCGTCGCTCAGCGCCAGGATCTTGCAGGCGTCCTCATAGAAGGCTTCTCCCGCCTCGGTCAGCTCCACGCCCCGCGTCAGGCGTCTGAACAGCGGCGTGCCTACTTCCTCCTCGAGCCGTTTGATCTGCTGACTCAGAGGAGGCTGTGAAATACCCAGCGCTTCGGCCGCCCTGGTGAAGTGTCGCTCGCGTGCAACCGCGACAAAATACCGCAGATAACGAAGTTCCATATCAAAAACGTCTCAAACCAGCATGGTTTCTATATTGGAACTCTCTGCTGAATCGGGTCAACATTTATTTAACCTTTCTAAATAAAGTTGAAGAGGACCAGCACGATGATGCATTCATCTGCCTGCGACTGTGAGGCCAATTTGTGCGAGACCCTGCGCGGGTTCTCCGCCCAGCATCCTGACAGCGTGATCTATCAGACATCGCTAATGAGCGCCCTGCTAAGCGGCGTGTACGAGGGGGAGACCACCATCGCCGACCTGCTGGCACACGGTGATTTTGGTCTGGGCACCTTCAACGAGCTGGACGGCGAAATGATTGCCTTCAGCAGCCAGGTGTACCAGCTGCGCGCCGACGGCAGCGCCCGGGCCGCGAAGCCAGAGCAGAAAACGCCGTTCGCGGTGATGACCTGGTTCCAGCCGCAGTACCGGATAACCTTTAATGGCCCGGTCAGCCGTCAGCAGATCCACGATGCGATCGACCAGCAAATCCCCTCCGATAACCTGTTCTGCGCGCTGCGCATCGACGGCAACTTCCGCCATGCCCACACCCGCACCGTGCCGCGCCAGACGCCGCCGTACCGCGCGATGACCGACGTGCTGGACGACCAGCCGGTGTTCCGCTTTAACCAGCGCGAAGGGGTGCTGGTCGGGTTCCGCACGCCGCAGCATATGCAGGGCATTAACGTGGCGGGCTATCACGAGCATTTCATCACCGATGACCGTCAGGGCGGCGGACATTTGCTCGACTATCAGCTTGAGAACGGCGTGCTCACCTTCGGCGAAATCCACAAGCTGATGATTGACCTGCCCGCCGACAGCGCGTTTTTACAGGCCAACCTTCACCCCAGCAATCTTGATGCAGCGATCCGTTCCGTCGAAAACTAACAGGAGAACTACCGTGAACAGTGAGAAACAGTCACGTCAGTGGGCGCACGGCGCCGATATGGTTGTCGGCCAGCTGGAAGCGCAGGGCGTGAAGCAGGTGTTTGGCATTCCGGGCGCGAAAATCGACAAGGTCTTTGACTCCCTGCTGGACTCCTCCATTGAGATCATTCCGGTACGCCATGAGGCCAACGCGGCGTTTATGGCGGCGGCGGTAGGGCGGCTGACCGGCAAGGCCGGGGTCGCGCTGGTCACCTCCGGGCCGGGCTGTTCCAACCTGATCACCGGCATCGCCACCGCCAACAGCGAAGGCGACCCGGTGGTGGCGCTGGGCGGGGCGGTGAAGCGGGCAGATAAAGCCAAGCTGGTGCACCAGAGCATGGACACCGTCGCCATGTTCAGCCCGGTCACCAAATACGCCGTTGAAGTGAATTCACCGGATGCGATTGCCGAGGTGGTATCGAACGCGTTTCGCGCCGCCGAGCACGGTAGGCCGGGGGGCGCGTTCGTCAGCCTGCCGCAGGATATTGTCGACCAGCCCGCGACGGGGGCGATTTTACCCGCCAGCGGCCCGGCGCTGATGGGCCCGGCACCGGAATCCGCCATTAACGACGTGGCGAAGCTTATCGAAAACGCCAAAAATCCAGTCATTTTGCTCGGCCTGATGGCCAGCCAGCCCGCGAACAGCGCCGCGCTGCGCACGCTGCTGGAGAAAAGCCGCATTCCGGTCACCAGCACCTATCAGGCCGCCGGGGCGGTAAACCAGGAGCACTTCACCCGCTTTGCCGGACGCGTCGGCCTGTTTAACAACCAGGCGGGCGACCGTCTGCTGCACCTGGCGGATTTGATTATCTGCATCGGCTACAGCCCGGTGGAATACGAGCCGTCCATGTGGAACAGCGGCGACGCCACGCTGGTGCACATTGACGTGCTGCCCGCCTATGAAGAACGTAACTACGTGCCGGATCTGGAGCTGGTGGGGGACATCGCCGAAACCCTGAACCTGCTTGCTAACCGCATCGAGCGTAAGCTGGAGCTGAGCCAGCGGGCATCAGAGATTCTGGTCGATCGCCAGCATCAGCGCGATCTGCTCGACCGCCGCGGCGCGTCGCTCAACCAGTTTGCCCTGCATCCGCTGCGCATCGTGCGGGCCATGCAGGACATCGTGAATAACGACGTGACGCTTACCGTCGACATGGGCAGCTTCCACATCTGGATCGCCCGCTACCTCTACAGCTTCCGGGCGCGTCAGGTGATGATCTCCAACGGTCAGCAGACCATGGGCGTCGCGCTGCCGTGGGCGATTGGCGCGTGGCTGGTGAACCCGGGCCGCAAGGTGGTTTCGGTCTCCGGCGACGGCGGCTTCCTGCAGTCGAGCATGGAGCTGGAAACCGCGGTGCGCCTCAACGCCAACGTGCTGCACATCATCTGGGTGGATAACGGCTACAACATGGTGGCCATCCAGGAAGAGAAAAAATACCAGCGTCTTTCTGGCGTCGAATTCGGGCCGGTCGATTTCAAAGCCTATGCTGACGCCTTCGGCGCGAAAGGCTTTGCCGTGGAGAGCGCCGAGGCGCTTGAGCCGACGCTGCGCGCGGCAATGGATGTCGACGGCCCCGCCGTGGTAGCCATTCCCGTCGACTACAGCGATAACCCGCTGCTGATGGGCCAGCTCCATCTCAGCCAGATTTTGTGACTCAATATAAGGACAGAGAAATGCAAAAAGTTGCTCTCGTAACAGGCTCAGGCCAGGGGATTGGTAAAGCGATCGCGCTTCGTCTGGTGAAGGATGGTTTTGCCGTCGCCATCGCGGATTACAACGAGGAGACGGCGAAGGCGGTCGCCAATGAAATCACCCGCAACGGCGGAAAAGCCGTCGCCGTGAAGGTGGATGTTTCTGACCGCGAGCAGGTGTTTGCGGCGGTGGAGAAAGCCCGCACCGCGCTGGGCGGCTTCGACGTGATCGTTAATAACGCCGGGGTTGCGCCGTCCACGCCAATCGAATCCATCACCCCGGAGATTGTCGACAAGGTTTACAACATCAACGTGAAAGGGGTGATCTGGGGGATCCAGGCCGCAATTGACGCGTTCCGCAAAGAGGGGCACGGCGGCAAGATCATCAACGCCTGCTCCCAGGCGGGCCACACCGGCAACCCGGAGCTGGCCGTCTACAGTTCCAGCAAGTTCGCGGTGCGCGGCTTAACCCAGACCGCCGCACGGGATCTCGCGCCGCTGGGGATCACCGTTAACGCCTACTGCCCGGGCATCGTCAAAACGCCGATGTGGGCGGAGATCGACCGTCAGGTCTCCGAGGCGGCGGGTAAACCGCTCGGCTACGGGACCGAAACCTTTGCCAAACGCATTACGCTTGGCCGCCTGTCCGAGCCGGAAGACGTGGCCGCCTGCGTTTCATACCTCGCCGGGCCAGACTCTGACTATATGACTGGCCAGTCCTTATTGATCGACGGTGGAATGGTGTTCAACTAATAACGTAATACTAATAAGCTCTGACATGAGTTTTCCCCTGCCCCCGTGCAGGGGCTTTTTTTTGTCTCCTCCGCCATTGTGCATTACACTGCGCGCTGCAAAACTTTAGTCATTACGATCTGACAGGCGGTAACAGCGATGAACGGTACAATCACAACGTGGTTTAAAGATAAAGGCTTTGGATTTATCAAAGATGAAAACGGCGACAACCGCTATTTTCATGTGATTAAGGTCGCGAACCCCGATCTGATTAAGAAAGATGCCGCGGTGACCTTTGAGCCAACCACCAATAACAAAGGCCTCTCCGCCTATGCGGTGAAGGTGATCCCCGAAAGTAAGCACCTCTATATTGCGGGCGAGCGCGTGAAGCTCACTTCAATCAAATCCTTCGTGGTGTTCAGCGAAGAAGAGCCGGTTGATGCCAAAATCGACAAAGAGAACGCGGTGCTGTCGGTAGGACTGCTGATGAACAGCATCAAGCCGAAGTCCGATAAAAAGCCGGGCGAAACGCGTTCGGTGAAGAAGCTGGCGATCACCACCTTCCAGAATACGACGATGATCTTCACCGAAGATGAAATCGACATTGATGCCACGGTGAAGCTGCTGAAGTGATTTTTTGCCGGGTGGCGGCGACGCCTTACCCGGCCAACACGTTCTCTCTTTTCGTCCGCTTTTTAACCTGCTATAACAAATCCCTTACCTTTCAGGGAGTCACCGCCGTGCCCGAAATCAATCAACATGGTCAAACCGTTAACGATATCGTCCCGGACTGGAAATGCGCCCGCGTGTTAACCCGCACGCCGCTTACCGGCCAGTACTGCCGTCTTGAGCCGCTGGATGCGGAGCATCACTCTTCAGATTTGTTCGAAGCCTATGCTCTGGGCGACGACAGCGACTGGACATGGCTTGCCAGCACGCAGCCGGAAAGCGTGGAAGCGACCGCGCATTGGGTGCTGGGAAAGGTGCTGGACGATGACCTGGTGCCCTTTGCGGTGATCGATTTACGCACCGAAAAAGCGGTAGGGCTGGTGAGCTATATGGCGATCGAGCGGTTTCTCGGCTCGGTAGAAATCGGCCACGTCACCTGGTCGCGCAAGATGAAAGGCACCCGCATCGGCACCGAAGCGGTGTGGCTGCTGCTGAAAAACGCCTTCGAGCATAAGTACCGTCGGCTGGAGTGGAAGTGTGATTCGATGAATATCGCCTCACGTAGCGCGGCAGAGAGGCTGGGGTTTGTCTGGGAGGGACGGCTGCGCCAGAAGCTGGTGCGCAAAGGCCGCAACCGCGACAGCGATATGCTCTCTATTATTGACAGCGAGTGGCCGGAAAGGGACGCGGAGCTGCGCGCCTGGCTGGAGGCGGAGAATTTTGACGGGGAAGGGCGGCAGGTTAAGCGGTTAGAGGAATTTCGGCAGTAATTTTCCCTCACCCTAACCCTCTCCCACGGGGAGAGGGAATAGGTTGTCACCCTCTCCCTGTGGGAGAGGGCCGGGGTGAGGGCATCAGGCAACTCAACGGCGAACCGGCGCCCCGTTCGCCACATAATACGCCGCCGTGCTCTTCGCCAGCGGCTCGCGCCCGCGAATGGCGTCGGCAATCTTCTCGCCAATCATGATGGTGGTGGCGTTCAGGTTGCCGGTGATGATCTGCGGCATGATCGACGCATCCACCACGCGCAGCCCTTCCAGCCCGTGAACGCGGCCTTCACCGTCGACCACAGCCATCTCGTCATAGCCCATCTTACAGGTGCCGCACGGGTGGAAGGCGGTTTCCGCGTGGTTACGCACGAACTCGTCCAGCTGCTCGTCGGTCTGGCACTCGACGCCCGGGCTGATTTCGCGACCGCGGTACTTATCCAGCGCGGGCTGGTGCATGATCTCGCGGGTGATGCGGATCGCGTCGCGGAACTCCTGCCAGTCCTGCTCGTGGGACATATAGTTGAACAGGATCGCCGGATGCTGGTGCGGATCGCGCGACTTGATGCGCACGTGGCCGCGGCTCGGGGAGCGCATGGAGCCGACGTGGCACTGGAAGCCGTGCTCTTTTACCGCGTTCGAGCCGTTGTAGTTAATCGCCACCGGCAGGAAGTGGTACTGAATGTTCGGCCACTCGAACTCCTCGCGGCTGCGGATAAACCCGCCCGCTTCGAAGTGGTTGCTCGCGCCCACGCCGGTGCCGCCAAACAGCCACTCTGCGCCAATCTTCGGCTGATTCCACCACTGCAGGGCAGGGTAGAGGGAAACCGGCTCTTTACATTCGTACTGGAGGTACATCTCCAGGTGATCCTGCAGGTTTTCGCCCACACCGGGCAGGTCGTGTACCAGCGGAATATCGAACTGCTTCAGCAGCCCGGCATTGCCCACGCCGGAGCGCTGCAGGATCTGCGGGGAGGCAATGGCCCCTGCGCACAGCAGTACCTCTTTATTGGCCGTCGCTTTCGACGGGATGGTGCTTTCGCCTTCCAGCCACTCGACGCCCACCGCGCGCTTGCCGTTAAAGACAATATGATTGGTCATGGCGTGGGTACGGATGGTCAGGTTCGGGCGTTTTTTGGCCTGGTCCAGATAGCCGCGTGCGGTGCTGGCGCGTCGGCCCTGCGGCGTCACCGTGCGGTCCATCGGGCCGAAGCCTTCCTGTTGGTAGCCGTTGAGATCCTCAGTGCGCGGATAGCCCGCCTGCACGCCAGCTTCCACCATCGCCTCAAACAGCGGGTTCACGCCCGGCTTAGAGGTGGTGACGCTCACCGGACCGTCGCCGCCGTGGTAGTCGTTCGGCCCCACATCGCGGGTTTCGGCCTTGCGGTAGTAGGGCAGACAGTTGAGGTAGCTCCAGTGTTCCAGACCCGGCTCTTTTGCCCAGTGGTCGAGATCCATCGCGTTACCGCGGATGTAGCACATGCCGTTGATCAGCGACGAGCCGCCCAGCCCTTTGCCGCGTCCGCACTCCATGCGGCGGTTGTTCATATACGGCTCTGGCTCGGTTTCGTACGCCCAGTTGTAGCGCTTGCCCTGCAGCGGAAACGCCAGCGCGGCGGGCATCTGGGTGCGGAAGTCAAAGCGGTAATCCGGCCCGCCCGCCTCAAGCAGCAGGACGGTGGTGTTCGGATCTTCAGTCAGTCGCGTTGCCAGTACGTTGCCGGCAGAGCCGGCCCCGATAATGATGTAGTCAAATTGCAAATAAACCTCCCGGTTAAAATATGGACTGGAATTTACCCATCTCAACCTGGATGGACTTCACCTGGGTGTAGCTCTGTAGCGTCATCACCCCGTTCTCGCGGCCAATGCCGGAGTGTTTGTAGCCGCCGACCGGCATCTCAGCGGCGGATTCACCCCAGGTGTTGATCCAGCAGATGCCCGCTTCAAGCTGATGAATAGCGCCGTGCGCGCGGTTCAGATCGGCAGTAACGATGCCCGCCGCCAGTCCGTAGTCGGTGTCGTTGGCGCGGCGAATGGCTTCTTCTTCGCTTTCATAGGTGAGGATGGACATCACCGGGCCGAAGATCTCTTCGCGCACGATGGTCATCTCGTCGGTGCAGTCGGTGAACACGGTCGGGGCGACCCACGCGCCGTTATCAAAGCCGTCACCTTTCAGCACGTCGCCGCCGCACAGCACGCGCGCGCCTTCCTCTTTGCCTTTGGCGATGTAGCGCAGCACGCTGTCGCGGTGCGGGAAGCTGACCATTGGGCCAAAGTTGGTGTTTTCATCGAACAGATCGCCCGCGTGGATGCGGCCCACGCGCTCAACGATTTTCTGCTCAAACGCGGCTTTAAATTTCGCGGGCACGAACACGCGGGTGCCGTTGGTGCACACCTGGCCGGAGCTGAAGAAGTTCGCCATCATGGCGATGTCTGCCGCGAGATCGAGATCCGCATCGTCAAAAATAATCAGCGGGGATTTGCCGCCCAGCTCCATCGTCACCTCTTTCAGGGACGAGGCCGCCGAGTTGGCCATCACCTTCTTGCCGCTGGCGACGCCGCCGGTGAAGGAGACTTTGGCAATGCCCGGATGCTCGGTCAGGAACTGGCCGGTCTCCGTGCCCACGCCCGGCAGGACGTTAAACACGCCGTCCGGTACGCCCGCTTCGGTGTAGATCTCCGCCAGTTTCAGGGCAGTAAGCGGCGTCACTTCGCTCGGCTTGAAGATCATCGCGTTGCCCGCCGCCAGCGCCGGGGCCGATTTCCACAGGGCGATCTGGATCGGGTAGTTCCACGCGCCGATGCCCGCCACCACGCCCAGCGGTTCGCGGCGGGTGTAAACGAATGAGGTATCGCGCAGCGGGATCTGGCTGCCTTCCAGCGCCGGGATCAGCCCGGCGTAATACTCCAGCACGTCCGCACCGGTGACGATGTCGACGGTTGAGGTTTCAGAAAACGCTTTACCGGTGTCGAGGGTTTCCAGCTTCGCCAGTTCGTCGTTGCGCTCGCGCAGGATATCGACGGCGCGGCGCAGGATGCGCGAGCGCTCCATGGCGGTCATCGCCGCCCAGATTTTTTGCCCGCGTTTTGCGCTTTCCACGGCGCGATCGACATCTTCTCTTCCGGCGGCCTGTACGGTCGCCAGAACTTCACCGTTGGCCGGGTTGATGGTCTCGAAGGTGCGACCGCTGGTGGCGGATGTATAACCACCATTGATATAAAGCTGCTGTTCTGCCATTCGGGACATAAATCCTCCTCGGTTATTCGGTCGGTAAATGCTGGCTGATAAAGTGGCTGGTGAGCGACTGGGCCAAAGTTTTATCCAGCGGCTTGCCGCTCAGGGCTGCGCGCAGCCATAGGCCGTCAATCAGCGCCGCCAGCCCGTAGCCCGCCTCTTCGGCCTGTTCGCGGGGCAGCTCGCGGCGAAACTCGTACACCAGGTTCGACAGAAGACGGCGGCTGCTCACCTGCTGCAGGCGGTAGAGCATCGGCTGGTGCATGCTGCTCGCCCAGAAGGCCAGCCAGGCCTTCATCGCCGCGCCGCTGGTCTGGGTTTCATCAAAGTTGCCGCCGACAATGGCCTGCAATCGCTGCTCCGCGCTGGCGTCCGGCAGGGCGTGCAGACGACTCAATACCGCGTCGCGAAGCTGGCCGGTGATGTCGCGCATGGTCGCTTCCAGCAGACCGTTTTTGTCTTTGAAGTAATGGCTGATGATCCCCGTGGAAACGCCAGCCCGACGGGCGATCTGCGCGATCGTCGCGTCATGCATACCCACTTCATTTATTGCTTCCAGCGTGGCGTCAATAAGCTGCCTGCGCCGGATCGGCTGCATCCCCACTTTGGGCATTTTTGCCACTCCATTCATCAGCGTTGGTTAACCATTAAAGCGGTTTTTGATTGGACGTTCAATATAAAATGTGTCTTAATTGTTGCGGATTTGGATTTTAATAGTTACAAAAACAGTGGGGATACTGGATGACAGACCTTTCACAGGACAGAGAAAAAGACAAAATCAACCCGGTCGTTTTTTATACTTCCGCCGGGCTGATTTTGTTGTTTTCCCTGACGACCATTTTCTTTCGTGATTTTTCTGCCGAGTGGATTGGGCGCACCCTGAACTGGGTGTCAAAGACCTTCGGCTGGTACTATCTGCTGGCGGCGACGCTCTATATTGTCTTCGTGGTCTGCATTGCCTGCTCGCGCTTCGGTTCGGTGAAACTCGGGCCAGAGCAGTCCAAGCCTGAGTTCAGCCTGCTGAGCTGGGCCGCGATGCTGTTTGCCGCAGGCATCGGCATCGACCTGATGTTCTTCTCCGTGGCGGAACCGGTCACGCAGTATATGCAGCCGCCGGAAGGGGCAGGGCAGACGATGGAGGCCGCGCGCCAGGCGATGGTCTGGACGCTGTTCCACTACGGTCTGACCGGCTGGTCGATGTACGCCCTGATGGGCATGGCGCTCGGATACTTTAGCTATCGTTATAATTTGCCCCTCACCATCCGCTCTGCGCTGTATCCGATTTTCGGTAAAAAAATTAACGGCCCGATTGGCCACAGCGTCGACATAGCGGCGGTGATCGGCACCATCTTCGGTATCGCGACGACGCTCGGGATTGGCGTGGTGCAGCTCAACTACGGGCTGAGCGTGCTGTTTGATATCCCGGATTCGATGGCCGCCAAAGCGGCGCTGATTGCGCTCTCCGTCATTATCGCCACCATTTCGGTGACGTCTGGCGTTGATAAGGGCATCCGCGTGCTGTCCGAGCTGAACGTGGCGCTGGCGCTGGGCCTGATCCTGTTCGTGCTGTTTATGGGCGACACCTCATTCCTGCTCAATGCCTTAGTGCTCAACGTGGGCGACTACGTGAACCGCTTTATGGGCATGACGCTGAACAGCTTCGCCTTCGACCGCCCGGTCGAGTGGATGAACAACTGGACGCTGTTCTTCTGGGCGTGGTGGGTCGCGTGGTCGCCGTTTGTCGGCCTGTTCCTCGCGCGCATTTCGCGTGGCCGCACCATTCGTCAGTTCGTAATGGGTACGCTGATTATCCCGTTCACCTTTACCCTGCTGTGGCTGTCGATTTTCGGCAACAGCGCGCTGCACGAAATTATCCACGGCAATGCGACCTTCGCGCAGGAAGCGATGGCGCACCCAGAGCGCGGCTTCTATAGCCTGCTGGCGCAGTATCCGGCGTTTACCTTTAGCGCCTCCGTAGCGACCATCACCGGCCTGCTGTTTTACGTCACCTCGGCGGATTCCGGCGCGCTGGTGCTGGGCAACTTCACCTCGAAGCTGAAGGACATCAACAGCGACGCGCCGAACTGGCTGCGCATCTTTTGGTCCGTCGCCATCGGCCTGCTGACGCTCGGCATGCTGATGACCAACGGTATCTCTGCGCTGCAGAACACCACGGTGATCATGGGCCTGCCGTTCAGCTTCGTGATCTTCTTCGTGATGGCCGGGCTGTATAAATCGCTCAAGGTGGAAGATTACCGCCGCGAAAGCGCCAACCGCGACACCGCGCCGCGACCGCTGGGCGCGCAGGACAGGCTCAGCTGGAAGAAACGCCTCTCACGCCTGATGAACTACCCCGGCACGCGCTATACCCGACAGATGATGGAGACGGTGTGTTACCCGGCCATGCAAGAGGTGGCACAGGAGCTGAAGCTGCGCGGTGCTTACGTGGAGCTGAAAAACCTGCCGCCGGACGAGGGCGAGAACCTGGGGCACCTGGATCTGCTGGTGCACATGGGCGACGAGCAGAACTTTGTCTATCAGATCTGGCCACAGCAGTATTCGGTACCCGGGTTTACCTATCGGGCGCGCAGCGGGAAGTCGACCTACTACCGGCTTGAGACCTTCCTGCTGGAAGGGAGCCAGGGGAATGATTTGATGGATTACAGCAAGGAGCAGGTGATTACGGACATTCTGGACCAGTATGAACGGCACCTGAACTTTATCCATCTGCACAGGGAAGCGCCGGGGAATAGCGTGATGTTCCCGGATGTCTAAATGGATTCTTAAAATACCGTTAATCTGTATATAAATACAGTTGTATGGCGCAATATTACTCAAGGAAGAGTAACAATGCAGCAAGAGCCTGATCCTGATGTCTTCAGGTTTTTGCTGCGATTAGGGAAGGAACTATGGATGAGTCATGCGATAGAGTTTATCGAAACATCACTCTTTACCCGACAGATTAAAAGCATTGCTACGGATGATGAATTAAAGGATCTGCAAAAGGAACTCATTGCCTGGCCTGATAAAGGTGACCTGATCCAACAGACGGGTGGGTTACGTAAAATAAGGATGGCGGCAGGTTCAAAGGGAAAGAGAGGCGGTGCCAGAGTGATTTACTTTTTGGCCACGGAGGAGGTGATCTATTTCATCATGGCCTATCTAAAAAGCACCAGGGACAGCCTGACTGAGACAGAGAAAGCTGAACTTAAAAAACTAACTTCTGTTCTGAAAAATACGGCTTCCAATGCCATAAATGAAAGGTGTACTATGTACTCCAATCGGACAGGCGGAGGCTGACAATGAGTATCTTTGATGAGTTAAAATCTTCACTCGAAGAGGCTGTTGAGATCCATAGCGGAAGGAAAGCAGCTTCCAGAGTAACTCGCTATGAAGTTGCAGATGTTCGCGCAATCAGAGAACAGCTCAATATTACCCAATGCGAAATGGCGAAGGCGCTTGGCACGAGCGTTGACACGATAAAAAGCTGGGAGTCCAAACGTCGCAACCCAACCGGGCTGGCGGCGAAGGTACTTAACGTGATTCGGGAGAATCCTGCATTTTATAAGGCCCTTGCCGGGCAGTAGGCAGCCCTCTTGCCGGGTGGCGCTGCGCTTACCCGGCCTATAAAACTGCTTTACCGTAGGCCTGATAAGCGAAGCGCCATCAGGCACGCCCTTCATTGACACAACTTTAATGATAACCATTTTCATTTAAATATAGCCTGTGCTATACCTTATAGCACAGGCTAATTTTGCTTTGAATTTAATCACCTCAGGAGACTTCTGCGATGCATCCACGGCAAGGATTGAAGCGTTTGTTGCTCGGCGCGCTGCTCATGACCGCGACCACGACCGGCGCGCTGGCGGCTGAAAAGTTCCAGGTCATCACCACTTTTACCGTTATTGCTGATATGGCGAAAAACGTGGCGGGGGATGCCGCAGAGGTCACCTCCATCACCAAACCGGGCGCGGAAATTCACGAATACCAGCCCACCCCGGGCGATATCAAACGCGCGCAGAAGGCACAGCTGATCCTGGCGAACGGCATGAATCTGGAACTCTGGTTCCAGCGCTTTTATCAGCACCTGAACGGCGTGCCGGAAGTGATTGTCACTAACGGCATTACGCCGATGGGGATCGGCGAGGGGCCGTATAACGGCAAGCCCAACCCGCACGCGTGGATGTCGCCGGACAACGCCCTGATTTACGTCGATAACATCCGCGACGCGCTGGTGAAGTATGATCCGGCCAACGCTCAGACCTACCAGCGCAACGCTGAAGCCTACAAGCAGAAGATCACCGCCACTCTCGAACCGCTGCGCAAGCAGGTGGCGGAGATCCCGGAAGACAAGCGCTGGATGGTAACCAGCGAAGGTGCCTTCTCCTATCTGGCACGGGATCTGGGGATGAAAGAGCTATACCTGTGGCCGATCAACGCCGATCAGCAGGGCACGCCCCAGCAGGTGCGCAAGGTGATCGACCAGGTGAAAAAACATCATATCCCGGCGGTGTTCAGCGAAAGCACGGTCTCCGATAAGCCCGCGCGTCAGGTGGCACGGGAAACCGACACCCACTACGGCGGCGTGCTGTACGTCGACTCCCTGAGCGCGGAAAACGGCCCGGTACCGACCTATATCGATCTGCTGAACGTCACCACCCGCACGCTGGTGCAGGGCATCCGTGACGGCATGAAGGAGTAACCATGCACGATGGGATTGTTGTCTCAGACGTCACCGTGACCTACCGCAACGGCCACACGGCGCTGCGCGACGCGTCGTTCAGCGTGCCGGGCGGATCGATTGCCGCCCTGGTTGGCGTAAACGGTTCCGGCAAATCCACGCTGTTCAAGGCGGTGATGGGCTTTGTGCGGGCGGCGAGCGGCACTATCACCATTCTGGGGCTGCCGCCTCACCGGGCGCTGCGCCAGAACCTGGTCGCCTACGTGCCGCAGTCGGAAGAGGTTGACTGGTCGTTTCCGGTGCTGGTCGAAGATGTGGTGATGATGGGCCGCTACGGGCACATGGGGTTTCTGCGTCGGCCCAAAGATCGCGACAGACAAATCGTGACCGACGCCCTGAAGCGCGTGGATATGCTCGAGCTGCGCCATCGGCAGATTGGCGAGCTGTCCGGCGGGCAGAAGAAGCGCGTGTTTCTGGCCCGGGCGATTGCCCAGCAGGGCGAGGTGATCCTGCTCGACGAGCCGTTTACCGGCGTGGACGTCAAAACCGAAGCCAGGATCATCAGCCTGCTGCGCGAGCTTCGCGACGAGGGCAAAACAATGCTGGTCTCGACCCATAACCTGGGCTCGGTCTCGGAGTTTTGTGATTACACGGTGATGGTCAAGGGCACCGTTCTGGCGAGCGGCCCGACGGAAACCACCTTTACCGCCGAGAATCTTGAGCGCGCCTTTAGCGGCGTGCTGCGCCACGTGGTGCTCAGCGGTTCGGAAGATCGCATTATTACCGACGACGAACGCCCCTTCGTGACGCACCGACAGGAGGCTAAATGAACGCGCTTCTCGAACCCTTCGGCTACGAGTACATGCTCAACGCGATGTGGGTCTCGGCGATGGTGGGCGGGCTGTGCGCGTTTCTCTCCTGCTACCTGATGCTTAAAGGCTGGTCGCTGATCGGCGATGCGCTGTCGCACTCCATCGTGCCCGGCGTGGCAGGAGCCTACATGCTTGGGCTGCCGTTCTCGCTGGGGGCGTTCCTGTCAGGCGGACTGGCGGCGGGCAGCATGCTGTTTCTCAACCAGCGCAGCCGCCTGAAGGAGGACGCCATCATCGGGCTGATCTTCTCCTCCTTTTTCGGACTGGGGCTGTTTATGGTCTCGCTCAACCCGACCTCGGTGAACATTCAGACCATCGTGCTCGGCAATATTCTGGCTATCGCCCCGGAAGATATCGTTCAGCTGGCGATTATCGGCGTGGTGTCGATGGTTATCCTGCTGTTCAAATGGAAAGATCTGATGGTGACCTTTTTTGATGAGAACCACGCCCGCGCCATCGGCCTGCGTCCTGAACGCCTGAAAATCCTCTTCTTTACCCTGCTGGCGGTCTCTACTGTGGCGGCGCTGCAAACCGTCGGCGCGTTTCTGGTGATCTGTCTGGTGGTCACCCCCGGCGCGACCGCGTGGCTGCTGACCGACCGCTTTCCGCGCCTGCTGATGATTGCGGTCGCCATTGGCAGCATCACCAGCTTCCTCGGCGCGTGGGCCAGCTACTATCTGGACGGCGCGACCGGCGGCATTATCGTGGTCGCCCAGACGCTGCTGTTCCTGCTGGCATTCGTCTTTGCGCCGAAGCATGGGCTGCTCGCCAGCCGCCGTCTCGCACAGGAGGCACACCCATGATGGCGCTGCTCCTTGACCCCTTCCAGTTTGCGTTTATGAACAACGCGCTGCTGATTTCACTCCTGGTGGCCGTGCCCTGCGCGCTGCTGTCGGTTTTTCTGGTGCTGAAAGGCTGGGCGCTGATGGGCGACGCCATGAGCCACGCGGTGTTTCCCGGCGTGGTGCTGGCGTGGATGATGGGCCTGCCGCTGGCGCTGGGGGCGTTTGTGGCCGGGTTGTTCTGCGCGGTCGCCACCGGATACCTGAAGGATAACAGCCGAATCAAGCAGGATACGGTCATGGGGATCGTGTTTTCCGGCATGTTCGGCGCGGGCCTGATCCTCTATATCGCCGTCAAACCCGAGGTGCATCTCGACCACATTCTGTTCGGCGATATGCTGGGCATTAACGGGATGGACATTCTGCAAAGCGGGATCGTGGCGGGGCTGATCGCGCTGGTGATTGGCCTGAAGTGGCGCGACTTTCTGCTGTTCTGCTTTGATTACCAGCAGGCGCAGGCGAGCGGGCTGCGCACCCGCTGGCTGCACTACGGCTTACTGTGCATGGTCTCGCTAACCATCGTGGCGACGCTGAAGGCGGTGGGGATTATTCTGTCGATTTCGCTGCTGATTGCCCCCGGCGCGGTGGCGGTGCTGATCACCCGACGCTTCCACATGGCGCTGCTGGTCGCGGTCGCCGTTTCAGTCCTCGTGTCGGTAAGCGGTGTATATGCGTCGTTTTATCTCGACAGCGCGCCTGCGCCGACCATCGTAGTGCTGTTCGCGATGGTGTTTATCGTGACGTTCGGGGTCACCAGCGTGAAGGCCCGTCGGCAGGAGAGCGTGACAGCAGGGTGATCGCCTGTTCACCCTGCTGTTGCCAGTGAAGGGTGAAGGCTGCACCTTCGTTAAAGCCTGCCAGTTGACGAGTCAACGCCAGCGTAAGCGTCTTATCGTCAAGCTTTGTCACCCGGGCGCTGTCAAACCCCATATAAGCCTGCACCCGTGGAAAGAGGGCTTTAAACAGGCTCTCTTTGGCGCTAAACACCAGCGTCAGTGCAAGGGCGAACGGGTATCCCGAGCGGGAAAGCACAGGCTCTTCCTGCACATCGATGATCCCATCCTTTATTTCTCTGGCTTCGTTTTCGGGAAGTATCGCTTCACAATCGATGCCGATAAGCGCCTGTCGCTCGCGGACCACAACCGCCATGGCCTGCGTGCCGCTGTGGGTGATGCTGCCGGAAATACCGTCCGGCCAGAGCGGTTTGCCGCTGGGGCCAATGCCGGGAATGGAGTGATCCGGTAAGGCGTGCGCGGCGGCGATGCGTCCGGCAAGATGGTCGGCTTTGCGTTTGCGTCCGGCGTGTGAAAGCTCAGCGTGGTGGGGGAGCCAGAGGAGATCGGCGTCGGTGAAGGTGGTGGGGTCGAAGGTGACGTGGTGGACGGTGAGGTTAGCGAGAATGAATGTGCTGTGGGTGGTGTGCATGTTTTTCCTCTATCACTAAATAGTGCGGCCTGATGCCCTCACCCCGACCCTCTCCCACGGGGAGAGGGAGCAAACACTAAAAACGGCAACAGGGTTGCCGTTTTGCTTTTACCTCGCCCTCACCCCAACCCTCTCCCACAGGGAGAGGGGGACGTCACTGCCTGTATCAGAATCTTGTGTTTACGCTCATATACCAGGTGCGGCCCGGCTCATTATACGTATACGCACCCGCACCGTACATATACGCACCGGTAGTGGTGTTCCCGGTGGTCTGGGCATTACCCGCGCGCCACTGGCGTTTGTCGAAGACGTTGTCCACGCCGCCGGTCAGGCTGACGTTTTTGGTCATGTCCCAGGTCGCGCTCAGGCCAACGATGCTGTACGGGCTGACTTCGTCTTTCTCAGACCCGGTCACCGGCTGACCTTTGTAGTTGTACTTCTTCGGCTGCTGCTTGCCGTACCAGGTAAAGGTCGACTGGAGCGACACGTCCTGATGCACCTGCCAGCTCAGGGTGGAGTTCAGCGTGTACTCAGGAATGATCGACAGACGATCGCCGGTCTCCTTGTTCTTGCTCTGCAGCATGTAGGTGATGTTGTTGGTCCAGTTGATGGTGTCGCTTACCGGCACGTTCAGGGAGCCTTCCAGACCTTCGACCACCGCCTTCGGCACGTTTTCCCACTGGTAAATATCGGTGGTGACTTTGCTGGTGGACGTCTGGCCAATCGGCGCGTAGCCCGCTTCAATCTTGTTGCGGTAGTCGTTGCGGAACCAGGTCACGCCCGCCAGCCAGCCGTCGCGTTTCCACTCCAGGCCGATCTCTTTGTTGATGCTGGTTTCAGCTTTCAGGTCGTCGTTGCCCATCATGTAGCAGCCCACGCCGTCGGAGCTTGCGTAGCAGCCCTGACCTTTGCTGTAGAGCAGGTAGTTCGGGTTGGTCTGGTACAGGCTCGGCGCTTTGTAGGCGCGCGCGATGCCCATCTTCAGCGTGAAGTCATCACCCAGACCTTGCGACAGGTTGAGCGACGGGCTCCAGTTATTGCCGACGATGGTGTGGTGGTCGAAGCGCAGCGCCGGGGTCAGCATGGTGCTGTCGGTCAGCTCCATGTTGTTTTCGGCGAACAGGGAGAAGATCTCCGCCGAGGTGTACGGGCTGCGGTCGTCGCTCATGCCCGGGATGGTGCCGCCCTGCAGGGTTTGCGAGAAGGAGGTGGAGTCCTTCATGCGCTGCTGGTTCCACTCGGTGCCCAGGGTCAGGTTCTGGTTGACGATGAAATCAATCGGCAGGTTGATTTCGCTGTGCAGCATCACGTCGGCCAGGTCGGTGTCGGTGAATTTATTGCTGTTGAACAGACCTTCCGTACCGCCCGCCAGCCCTTCGCCCAGGCGGGAGTTGCGGGTATGTTCGTACTGCGCCCAGTTGCTGGTGGTGATACCGTTATCCCAGCCGCCGTTCCAGGTCACCGCGAAGTTCTGGCGGTAGATACGGTTAGTCTCTTTACCGTAGTTCTTCTTCACCAGCGCGTTGTCGTTGTTGGTGTTCTGCGTGTCGCCCGCGTAGAGGTTGTTCTGGCGGCTGTAGCCCGCCTCAAACTCAAGGGATTGCATAGGCGCGAAGTCCCAGCGCACCACGCCGTTGATGTCCTTGTTTTCCACGCCCTCACGGCCAGCCGGCAGGGTGTTGGCGTAGGCACCGGTACGATCGGACTGGTGGCCCTGGTTGATGTCCCATGCGTCGGCCTGGGTTTTGTCCAGGTTGCCGAACATGCGGAAGCTGAAATCGCCGCCCAGCGGACCGCTGAGGCTGAAGTTGGTGCGCTTGGTGGAACCTTCGTCCTTGTGTTCTGGCGCATTCAGGTAGGTGTTCCAGGAACCGTGCCACTGGTTGTCGAATTTTTTGGTGATGATGTTCACCACGCCGCCAGCCGCGCCGTTACCGTAGCGCGCGGCGGCCGGGCCGCGGATCACTTCGATGCGTTCGATCATCTCTGGCGGCACCCAGCCGGTATCGCCGCGGGTGTCACGCTCGCCGCGCCAGCCCAGACGGATGGAGTTACGGCTGGTCACCGGCTTGCCGTCGATCAGGATCAGGGTGTTTTCCGGGCCCATGCCGCGGATATCAATCTGACGGTTGTTCCCGCGCTGGCCGCTGGTGGAGTTTCCGGTCAGGTTAACGCCCGGCATGGTGCGGATGATTTCCGCCACGTCCCGCGCGGGCGGGTTTTTGCGGATTTCATCGGCGGTGATGGTCGACACGCCTGGCGCCTGCAGGTTCTGCTCGGCGGCGGTGATCACCATCGTGTCTTCGTGCTGCGCGGCGGTGGCGGTGTTGTCGTCTGCCAGAGCGGGCAGCGCGACACCATAAATCCCTAAATTGACCAGCAAGGCCAGAGAGTGAATCTTCTTATTCATTGTACGTCCCGCTTTTATGGTTATTTAATGAGCGCGCTTCCCACAGCGCGGGCATTACGCTATTGCAAATGCAAATAGTTATCAATAATATTATCAATAAAATTTGTCCTGAAACAAAAAAGACTGTTAAACATGAGGTTATAAGGGTGACGGCGTTAACAACGGGAAGTGAAGCTTGGTGGCAGTCGAAAAACGGGCCAGAATGGGAACGTCTGAAGGCGAGCTATCGCGTCACCTTCTGGTGGCGTGACCCGGCAGGAACGCAGAAAACGTCAACGGTTAAACGCGTCTGGCTCTACATCACCGGCGTGACCGATCATCATCAAAATGCCCGTCCGCAGTCCCTTGAACGTATCTCGGATACCGACGTCTGGCAGTGGCGGGGCGAGTTCAGCCCTGAATGGCGCGGCAGCTACTGTTTTATCCCCTCCGATAACGAAAATGATTTTGCCAGCGAAGTGTTTGAAGGCGAGCAGCCGGACCGCATGGCGCTGCGTGAAGGTTGGCGCAAGCTGTTGCCGCACGCGGTCTCCGACCCGCTGAATCCGCAGAGCTGGCGCGGCGGGCGCGGTCATGCCGTCTCGGCGCTGGAGATGCCGGACGCGCCCGTTCAGCCCGGCTGGGATCGTCCCGATACACCGTATCAGTCGCCGGTCTGCATTGAGTGGAACAGTGCACGTCTCAACAACCGCCGCCGCGTGTGGATTTTTACCACCGGCGATGATGACCCGGAGCGCCCGCTGGCGGTGCTGCTCGACGGGCAGTTCTGGGCCGAAAGCATGCCCGTCTGGCCTGCGCTGGCGTCGCTGACCCGCGACGGCAAACTGCCGCCTGCGGTCTACGTCTTAATTGATGCGATCGACACGGAACATCGCAGCCGGGAACTGCCCTGTAATCCCGATTTCTGGCTGGCGGTGCAGGAAGAACTCCTTCCTCTTGTGACAACAACCGCCTCGTTCAGCGACCGCGCCGATCGGACCATCGTGGCAGGCCAGAGCTTTGGTGGCCTCTCTTCGCTCTATGCGGGCCTCAACTGGCCGCAGCGTTTTGGCTGCATCCTCAGCCAGTCCGGCTCCTACTGGTGGCCGCACCGCGGCGCGCAGCAGGATGGGCTGCTCATCGAACAACTGAAAGCGGGTGAAAAAACCGCACGCGGGCTGCGCATTGTCCTCGAGGCCGGGCGCAACGAGCCGCTTATCTTCCGCGCGAATCAGGCGATTTTCGCCGAACTACACACGCAGCAGCCGATTTTCTGGCGTCAGGTTGACGGCGGACACGATGCGCTTTGCTGGCGCGGTGGGCTGACGCAGGGGCTGATGACCCTCTGGCAGCCGCTTATTCACTAACGGAGTCTGTATGGAATTCAGCAATCCTTTCGATAATCCGCAGGGACAGTTCGCCATTCTGCAAAACGACCAGGGGCAGTACAGCCTGTGGCCGCAGCAGTGCGAACTGCCCGCAGGCTGGCGCGTTGTCTGCGAGCCGCAGTCCCAGGAGGCGTGCCAGCAGTGGCTTGCCGGGCATTGGCAAACGCTTATCCCGTCCCATTTTGCGGAGGGGAGCGCATGAACCGTCTTCCTCTCGTTGCCGCCCAGCCGGGTATCTGGATGGCGGAGCAGCTTTCCTCCCTGCCAAACGCCTGGAGCGTGGCGCACTACACCGAACTGAAAGGCGACATTGACGCGCCATTGCTGGCAAAAGCGATTGCTGAAGGCATGATGCAGGCCGATACCCTGCGGATGCGTTTTACCGAGGATAACGGCGAGGTGTGGCAGTGGGTGGATGACACCTTCATTCTGCCGGAGCCGTCCATCGTTCGCGCTACCTCTCACGACGACGCCGTGGCGCTGATGGAGGCCGATCTTAACCAGAACCTGCGCGTCGACAGCGGGCAGCCGCTGGCGTTTCACCAGCTGATTCAGGTGGGGGCAAGCCACTGGTACTGGTATCAGCGCTATCACCATCTGGTGGTGGATGGCTTCAGCTTCCCGGCCATTACCCGCCAGATCGCCGCGATTTATACCGCCTGGAAAAAGGGTGAACCGACGCCTGCATCCCCGTTTACACCGTTTGCCGAGGTGGTGGACGAGTATCAGCGCTATCGCGACAGCGAGGCATACGCGCGCGACGGTGCCTTCTGGGCAGAGCAGCGCAAGCAGCTTCCTTCTCCGGTCTCGCTCTCTTCCGCGCCGCTGCCGGGACGCGCCGCCACTACCGACATTCTGCGCCTGAAAATTGCAATGGACGGCCGCGCCTTTAGCCAGCTTGCACAGGCGGCAGGGCAGGCGCAGCGCACCGATCTGGCGCTTGCGCTGGTGGCGCTGTGGCTGGGCCGCCTGACCGGACGGCTGGACTACGCCGCCGGGTTTATCTTTATGCGCCGCATGGGTTCCGCGGCGCTCACCGCGACCGGGCCGGTGCTCAACGTCCTGCCGCTGGCGGTCAATATCGACGCGCAGGAGAGCCTGCCCGCGCTGGCGCTGCGACTGGCTAACCAGCTGAAAAAAATGCGCCGCCATCAGCGCTACGACGCCGAGCAGATCGTACGCGACAGCGGGCGTGCCGCAGGCGACGAAGCGCTGTTTGGCCCGGTGCTGAACGTTAAGGTTTTCGATTATCAGCTGGATATCGACGGCGTGGAGGCCATCACCCATACGCTGGCAACCGGCCCGGTGAACGATCTCGAGCTGGCGCTGTTCCCGGACGAGCAGGGCGAGCTCCGCATTGAGATCCTCGCCAATAAACAGCGTTACGATGAGGCGACGCTTACCCGTCACGTGGCGCGCCTGAACGCGATGCTGCTGCAGTTTTCGGCTAATCCGGACCTGCGCTGCGGCGAAGTGGAAACCGTTTCAGAACAGGAATACGCGAAGCTCGCCCGCATCAACGATACCGGGCTGGCGCTGCCGTCTACCACGCTGGCGGATCTGGTGGCGGAGCAGGCGAGCAAAACGCCGGACGCCCCTGCGCTGGCGGATGCGCACATCGAACTGAACTATCGCCAGATGCGCGAGCAGGTCGTCGCGCTGGCAAACCTGTTGCGCGCGCGCGGTGTGAAGCCGGGCGACAGCGTGGCGGTGGCACTCCCGCGCTCGGTGTTCCTGACGCTGGCGCTGCACGGCATCGTCGAGGCCGGTGCCGCGTGGCTGCCGCTGGATACCGGCTACCCGGACGACCGCCTGCGGATGATGCTCGAGGACGCGAAGCCGTCCCTGCTCATTACTACCGACGAGCAGCTTCCGCGCTTTAGCGATCTGCCCATAACCGCATTTAGTTACAACACACTGTTACCGGCTGAGGATGCGAAACCGCTGCGGCTGGCGACGCCGGAGCAGACGGCGTACATCATCTTTACCTCCGGCTCGACGGGACGCCCGAAAGGGGTCATGGTCGGCCATACTGCTATCGTTAACCGCCTGAAGTGGATGCAGGACCATTACCCTCTGAGGGCGTTTGACGTGGTGGCACAGAAAACGCCGTGCAGCTTTGACGTGTCGGTGTGGGAGTTCTGGTGGCCGTTTATCGCCGGGGCGAAGCTGGTGATGGCCGAGCCGGACGCGCACCGCGATCCGCAGGCAATGCAGAGTTTCTTCGCGCAGTACGGCGTGACCACCACCCACTTCGTGCCGTCGATGCTGGCGGCCTTTGTCGCCTCGCTGACCCCGGAAAACGCGGCGTGCTGCAAAACCCTTAAGCAGGTGTTCTGTAGTGGCGAAGCGCTGCCGACCGAGCTGTGCCGGGAGTGGGAACAGCTCACCCGTGCGCCGCTGCACAACCTCTATGGCCCGACCGAAGCAGCGGTGGACGTCAGCTGGTATCCGGCGTTTGGCCCGGAACTGGCGGCGGCTGAGGGCAACAGCGTGCCGATCGGCTTCCCGGTGTGGAACACGGGGCTACGCATCCTGGATGCGATGATGCGCCCGGTGCCGTTCGGCGTGGCGGGAGACCTGTATCTCACCGGCATTCAGCTGGCGCAGGGGTATCTGGGCCGTCCGGACCTCACCGCCAGCCGCTTTATCGCCGACCCGTTTGCCCCCGGCGAGCGGATGTACCGCACCGGCGACGTGGCCCGCTGGCTGGACAACGGCGCGGTGGAATATCTCGGCCGCAGCGACGATCAGCTGAAAATTCGCGGCCAGCGCATCGAGCTGGGCGAGATCGACCGGGCGATGCTGTCGCTGCCGGACGTCGCCCAGGCCGTCGCCCATGCCTGCGTGTTCAACCAGGCGGTGGCAACCGGCGGCGATGCCCGTCAGCTGGTAGGGTATGTCGTCTCTGAATCCGGCTTACCGCTGGATCGCGACGCGCTGCTGGCGTCGCTCAAAGCCCAGCTGCCGCCGCACATGGTGCCGGTGGTGCTGCTGCAAATCAGCGCGCTGCCGCTCAGCGCGAACGGCAAGCTTGATCGCAAGGCGCTGCCGCTGCCGGAGCTGACGAGTAAATCCTCCGGCCGTGCGCCGGAGACGGAAACCGAAGTCGCCGTCGCGCAGGCGTTTTCCGCGCTGCTGGGCTGCGAGGTGAACGACATTGAAGCCGACTTCTTTGCCCTCGGCGGCCACTCGCTGCTGGCGATGCGCCTGGCGGCACAGCTTAGCCGCGCGTTCGAACGCAGGGTGACGCCGGGGCAGATTATGGTCGCCTCCACGGTGAGCAAGCTCAGCGCGCTGCTGGACTCGCAGATGAGCGACGAGCAGGCGCAGCGTCTGGGGTATGAAACCCTTCTGCCGCTGCGCGAAGGTAATGGTCCGACGTTGTTCTGCTTCCATCCGGCGTCCGGGTTCGCGTGGCAGTTCAGCGTGCTGGCGCGCTACCTCAGCCCGCGCTGGTCCATCATGGGCATTCAGTCACCGCGCCCGGAAGGGCCGATGCAGCAATGTGCGGATCTGGATGGAGTAATCAAACATCACCTGAATACGTTGCGTAAGCAGCAGCCGCAGGGGCCGTATTACCTGTTCGGCTATTCCCTCGGCGGCACGCTGGCGCAGGGCATTGCGGCGCGTCTTCGCGAGTTGGGTGAAGAGGTGGCCTTCCTCGGCCTGCTGGATACCTGGCCACCGGAAACCCAGAACTGGGCGGAGAAAGAGGCCAACGGCCTCGACCCGGAGGTGCTGGCGGAAATCGAGCGCGAGCGCCAGGCGTTTATCGCCGCTCAGCAGGGGCAAGGCTCCAGCGAGCTGTTTAGCGCCATTGAGGGCAACTACGCCGACGCGGTGCGGCTGCTCACCACGGCGCACAGCGCGCGGTTTGAGGGTAAAGCGACGCTGTTTGTCGCCGAGCGCACGCGAACGATGGATCCGCAGGTCGCGTGGGCACCGTGGGTGTCGGAGCTTGAGGTGTACAGCCAGGACTGCGCCCACGTGGATATCATTTCACCGCAGGCGTTTGAAAAGATAGGACCGGTACTGAAGGAAATTTTAGTATAGTGCAAATGCCCGGTGGCGCTGCGCTTACCGGGCCTACGGGAGCCGAGTGTAGGCCGGGTAAGGCGCAGCCGCCACCCGGCAATTACCGCCGACCTAACGGCACCACCAGCGGCGTGCCCGCCACCGGATCGTCAATAATCATGCAGCGCATGCCGTAGATCCGCTCGATCAGCTCCGGCGTCACAATCTCTTTCGGCGCGCCTTGCGCCACAATCTCACCGTCTCGCAAGGCAATCAGATGCGTGGCGTAGCGGCACGCCTGGTTTAAATCGTGCAGCACCGCTGCCAGGGTATAGCCCTGCGTGCGGTTCAGCTCGCTCAGCAGCTCCAGCAGGTCAATCTGATGGCTGATGTCGAGCCAGGTCGTCGGCTCGTCCAGCAGCATGATGGAGGTCTCCTGCGCCAGCACCATCGCGATCCACGCCCGCTGACGCTGCCCGCCGGAGAGGGTGTCCACGCTTTGCAGGGCGAGATCGGTAATCCCCGTCGCCCGCATCGCTCGGCTGACCGCCTCGTCATCCTCTTTACGCCAGCGGGTAAACAGCGGCTGGTGCGGGTAGCGCCCGCGCGAGACCAGCTCCTGTACCGTGATGTCTCCCGGTGTGGTGGCGTTTTGCGCCAGCAGCCCGATGCGCCGCGCTACCTCTTTGCTGGCGAAGCGCTGGATCTGCTCCCCGTCGAGGAACACGCTGCCTTCAGCCGGCGTCATCAGGCGGCTCAGCGTGCGCAGCAGGGTCGATTTGCCGCAGCCGTTCGGCCCGATGATTGCCGTAAAATGGCCGTCTGGAATGGCGACGGATAAGTCACGGGCAATGATTTTTTTTCCGTAGCCGAGGGTCAAGTTTTCGCCGCGCAAGCGGGGTGTTGAATCTGTCATTTCTTGCGTGACTCCTGAACGAGCAAGACGATGAGGTAAATCCCGCCGAGGCTGACGGTCACCACGCCCACCGGCAGTTGATAAGGCGTAAACAGCCGCTGAGCGCAGAGATCGGCGGCCAGCAGCAACAATGCGCCGCAGAGCGCCGCCTGGGTTAATCCCCAGCGCGCCGTCCCGCTAAGGCGGCGGGCGATGTGCGGTGCCACGAGGGCGATAAACGAGATCGGCCCGGCGATGGCGGTAGAGGCGGCGGTCAGCAGGACGGCGACCAGCATCAGCATCAGGCGCGAGCGCTCGACGCCCACGCCCAGCGCGCAGGCGCTGTCGTCGCCCATCTCCAGCAGGCGCATGCGTCGCACCAGCAGCAGCGCGCCGATAAACATCAGCAAAATCAGCGGCGCGGCGGGCCAGGTTTTGCCCCACGTCAGGCCGTTGAGGGAACCGGCGTACCACAGCCCGGCGGAGAGCGCGGTTTCCAGCGAGGCCTGTAGCAGAAGCCAGGTGTTAAACGCCATCAGCATGGCGCGGATGCCGATCCCGATGATGATCAGGCGGAAGGTGTCGATGCCGTTGCGCCAGGCCAGCGCCCAGATCAGTAATGACGTCAGAATGCCGCCCGCCATCGCCGTAAAGGTAATCGCCGTCAGGTGCTGACCAAACAGCACCATCGCCACCAGCACGCCGCTCCAGGCCCCGGTGTTGAGGCCCATCACGTCCGGGCTGCCGAGCGGGTTGCGCATCAGCGACTGAAATATCGCACCGCTCACGCCGAGCGCCGCGCCCACCAGAATCGCCATCGCCACGCGCGGCAGTCGCCACTCCGTCACCACCATGGTGATGTTGCGCGGCGCGCTGCCGAGCAGGGCGTTGAAGACCTGAGTGAAGTCGAGCGTCACCGCGCCGCTGCGCAGGCTCCAGACTGCCAGCAGCAGAATGGCGATAAGCAGCAGCGAGACGCTGGTGAGTAAACGACGGGACGGGGCCATCATGCGCTACCTCCGCGTTTACGGCGTACCAGGAAGATCAGCACCGGCGCGCCGATAAAGGCGCTGACCACCGAGACGCGCAGTTCACCGGGCACCAGCAGGCGGCCCAGCACGTCGGCAAACAGCAGCAGGGCAGGGGTGGCCAGCAGCGTCACCGGCAGCGACCAGCGGTGATCCGCCCCCACCAGCCAGCGCGCCATGTGCGGCATCATCAGGCCAATAAAGGCGATCGGGCCGACCACCGCGGTCGCGCTGCCGCACAGCACGGTGATGGCGAGCAGACCAATCAGCTGAGTGCGCGCCACGCGGTTGCCGAGGGCGGTCGCGGTGTCGCTGCCGAGGCTCAGGCTGTTGAGCGCGCGGCTTAAAAACAGCGCCACGGCGGCAGCGATAATGACCGGGATCGCCACCACTTTTAGCGTTTCAAGGGTGCGAATATCCAGCGAACCGGCCTGCCAGAAGCGCAGCTGGTCGTAAACGTCCGGGTTGAGCAGGGCGATGCCGTTGGATAAGCCTTCCAGCACCGCCGCGAGCGCCACGCCCGCGAGCGTCAGGCGGACCGGACTCAACTGGCCGCCGCCCTGGCTGCCGGTAAAGGCGACGACCAGCGAGGCGGCCAGCGCGCCGCAGAAGGCCATCGCCAGCTGCTCCGAGGGCGAGGTCAACCCGAACAGCGCCGCGCCGAGCACGATGGCAAAGCTGGCGCCGGAGTTAACGCCGAGAATGCCGGGGTCCGCCAGCGGGTTACGGGTAAGGGTTTGCATCAGGGCACCGGCAAGGCCGAGCGCGCCACCCGCCAGCAGTCCGGCAAGCGTGCGGGGGAGTCGGGCGTCGAGCACGATAATACAGTCGGCGCTCTGGCAGGTGCCGGAGAGCGCATCAACGATAACGGACGCGGGCAGCGGCTTCGCGCCCACCAGCAGGCTGAGTGCAACCGCAAGGCTCAGGAGCAGCAGTAAAACGGGCACGGCAACGGCGCGCACCGCAGAAGAGGAAAACGACATAGCAACATCCATGATTTGATAATGATAGTGATTATCGTTATCTATCTTATTTGGCTATGTTAGCATGTGCGCCCATGGAATGGGTAGAATTACACTCAAGGCTTTGTCATGAATCAAAAATCCTGGCTGCTCAACCTCAGCCTGTTGAAAACGCACCCGGCGTATCGCGCCGTATTTATCGCTCGCTTTATCTCCATTTTGTCCCTCGGGCTGCTCGGCGTGGCCGTGCCGGTACAGATCCAGACCCTGACGCACTCCAGCTGGCTCGTGGGGTTATCCGTCACCTTAACCGGCGGCGCGATGTTCATCGGCCTGATGGTCGGCGGTGTGCTGGCGGACCGCTACGAGCGTAAGAAGCTGATCCTGCTGGCGCGCGGCACCTGCGGCGTGGGCTTTATCGGGCTGTGTCTGAACGCCATGCTGCCGGAGCCGTCGCTGATCGCCATTTACGCCCTGGGGCTGTGGGACGGTTTCTTTGCCTCATTA
Organism: Enterobacter sp. B79-1; assembly: GCF_057444735.1. Classification (NCBI taxonomy): domain Bacteria; kingdom Pseudomonadati; phylum Pseudomonadota; class Gammaproteobacteria; order Enterobacterales; family Enterobacteriaceae; genus Enterobacter; species Enterobacter sp. B79-1. Next base: position 1,509,298 of record NZ_JBYAZJ010000001.1, on the reverse strand, counting down.
GGCGTGACGGCGCTGCTGGCGGCAACGCCCGCGCTGGTCGGGCGCGAGAACCTGATGCAGGCGGGGGCGATCACCATGCTCACCGTGCGCCTCGGCTCGGTGATTTCGCCGATGGTGGGCGGCCTGCTGCTGGCGACCGGCAACGTGGCGTGGAACTACGGGCTGGCGGCGGCGGGGACCTTTATCACCACCCTGACCCTGCTGCGCCTGCCGCGGCTGCCGCCTCCGCCGCAGCCGCGCGAGCATCCGCTGAAATCGCTGATGGCCGCTATTCGTTTCCTGTTCAGCAACCCGCTGATTGGCGGGATTGCGCTGCTCGGCGGCCTGCTGACGATGGCGAGCGCCGTGCGCGTGCTGTACCCGGCGCTGGCGGGAGAGTGGCAGATGAGCGCCTCGGAGATTGGCATTCTTTACGCCGCCATTCCGCTCGGCGCGGCCTGCGGGGCGCTGACCAGCGGCAACCTGGCGCAAAGCGCGCGTCCGGGGCTGATTATGCTGCTTGCCACGCTGGCGTCGTTTGTCGCCATTGGCTTCTTCAGCCTGATGCCGGTGTGGGCGCTGGGGGTGCTGTGTCTGGTGATTTTCGGCTGGCTGAGCGCCATCAGCTCGCTTTTGCAGTACACGCTGATCCAGACCCAGACGCCGGAAGGGATGCTCGGGCGCATTAACGGCCTGTGGACGGCGCAGAACGTGACGGGCGATGCGATTGGCGCGGCGATCCTCGGCGGGCTGGGGGCGATGATAACCCCGGTGGCCTCGGCGAGCTGCGGCGGGTTTGCGTTAGCGATGGTTGGCGTAATTTTATTGGCGGTTTTGGTGGAGTTGCGTCGGTTCAGGCAGAACCTGTAGGTCGGGTAAGGCGTAGCCGCCACCCGACAAAACGCCCGGTGGCGCTGCGCTTACCGGGCCTACGGGAAACGTGCCTCTTATTTAAAAATTGAATTCAAACGCTGCAACACCAACATCGCGCTGTAATAATCCAGGCGGAATGTCTCGGTTCCCAATGCCCAAACCCGTTTGTTTTTCACCGACGGCAGATGCGCCAGCAGCGGGTTGGCGTAAATCGCATCCACGTCTTTCTTATCGCCCGCAAATACAAACAGCCCTTCGCCGTTCAGCCCCGTCGCCAGGTTTTCACCACCCAGCTGAATAATGTCGTGGCGTTTGCCCTGGCTTTTGGAGGTCTGCAGCCCGGCGGGCAGCTCCGCCAGCGTAAAGCCCAGCTGGTGCAGCAGCTTGCCCTGCGCGGATTCAGCGGTCCACAGGTTGGCGCTGTGCGCGGCGGCGGTGTAGACGATGGCGTTCACCGGCTGCGGCGGCAGCTTCATCTGCTGCTTCACCTGGGCGAGCTGTTTATCGAAGGCAGCGATGCGCTCTGCGGCCTGTGTTTCCTGCCCGGTGATGGTCCCCAACTGGGTCAGCAGTTCCTGCCAGCTCTTGTCGTCGTAGTTGATGATAAGCGTCGGCGCGATGGCGGAGAGCTGATCGTACAGCGCCACCGCGGAATCTCCGCCGGTGGCACCGATCAAAATCAGATCCGGCATCTGGGCGGCAACCGCTTCGGCACTCGGCTCGCCGATGTACAGCCGCGCGACCTTGCGCTGTTTCGCGATATCACCCCACTGGCGCAGGAAACCCTGCCCATCCGCCACGCGGTTGTTCGGCGTGGTCGCACCGCTGGCGACGACCGGCGCGTCTATCGCCAGCAGGGAGCCGGTTAAGGTCACGCTGGTGGAGACTATGCGCGTCGGTTTGCTCTCAAGGGTATGCACGCCGCGGCTGTCGGTCACCTGGCGCGGCCAGTCGGCGGCGGTCGCTGAGGTTAGTCCTAAAACAAAAAAGCCTGTCAGAAGAAAGGCATTACGGCAAAGGGCAGGGAATTTCACTGAGCGGCATCCTGTTATTGTTGAAGTTAATGCTTCTCATTTTCATGATTGCCGGGAAGGGATGCAAGCGTTTGTCGCACAAGTTGTTTGACCGACGGTTGACAGCGGGGCGCTGTGGGATTAGGTTAGCCGACGAAAATATAAATGATAATCATTATTGCTTCTTTTATCATTTTGAGGAGGATGATATGGATACGTCCCTGGCTGAGGAAGTTCAGCACACCGCGACCACGCTGCAATCAGACAGCTTTTTCTTTATGTCGCCTTACCGCAGTTTTACCACGTCCGGCTGCTTTGCCCGCTTTTCTGAGTCCGCCGTTGGCGGCGACGATCCGGCAGGCCGCTTCCAGCAGAAATTAGCCCAGGCTTTCCAGAACGCGAAGGCCAGCGGCATCGCCCATCCGGTCATGGTAGGGGCAATCCCGTTCGATACCCGCAAGCCGTCGTCGCTGTTTATTCCCCAACGCTGGCAGACGTTTTCTCGCCCGGCGCGTCAGCAGTCTTCACGCTATTTCTCCGGTGCGCAGTCACTGAATATTGAAAAACGTACCGAGATCCCCCCGCAGCCTGTGTTTGAAGAGATGGTCGCCCGCGCCGCGGCGCTGACCGCCACGCCGCAGGTGAACAAGGTCGTGCTGTCGCGCCTGATTGATATCGCGACCGATAACAACATTGATAGCGGTGCGCTGATGGAGCGCCTGATCGCTCAGAACCCGGCGAGCTTTAACTTCCACGTGCCGCTGGAAGACGGCGGCGTGCTGCTGGGGGCAAGCCCCGAACTGCTGCTGCGCAAAGAGGGCGGGCACTTTAGCTCGCTGCCGCTGGCAGGCTCGGCGCGTCGTCAGCCGGACGACGTATTAGATCGCGAAGCGGGCAATAAGCTGCTGGCCTCCGAAAAAGACCGTCACGAGCACGACCTGGTGACTCAGGCGATGAAGGCCATTCTGGCACCGCGCAGCCATCATCTCAGCATGCCGGCTTCTCCTCAGTTGATTACCACGCCGACGCTGTGGCATCTGGCAACGCCGGTAGAAGGCGAGGCGCGTGAAAATGAAAACGCCCTGACGCTGGCCTGCCTGCTGCACCCGACGCCGGCGCTGAGCGGTTTCCCGCACCAGGCGGCAAAACAGCTGATCGCCGAGCTGGAGCCGTTCGACCGCGAGCTGTTCGGCGGCATCGTCGGCTGGTGCGACAGCGAAGGCAACGGCGAGTGGGTGGTGACCATCCGCTGCGCGCGTCTGCATAAAAACACCGTTCGCCTGTTTGCCGGTGCGGGCATTGTGCCTGCCTCCTCGCCGGTGGGCGAGTGGCGCGAAACCGGCGTGAAGCTCTCCACCATGCTCAACGTGTTTGGTTTGCACTAAGGAAGACTCATGACCATTCCCTTTACCCGCTGGCCTGAGGAATTTGCCCGCCGCTACCGCGAAAAAGGCTACTGGCAGGATCTGCCGTTGACCCACATCCTGACGGATCGCGCGGACAGCGATGCCGTGGCGATAATCGACGGCGAGCGGCACATCACCTACCGCGCGTTTAATCAGGCGGTGAACAACCTGGCGTCCGCCCTTGAGGCGCAGGGGCTGCACCGCGGCGAGACCGCGCTGGTGCAGCTCGGCAACGTGGCCGAGTTCTACATCACCTTCTTCGCGCTGCTGCAAATCGGCGTCGCGCCGGTGAACGCGCTCTTTAGCCATCAGCGCAGCGAGCTGAACGCCTACGCCGCGCAGATCAAACCCGCCGTGCTGATTGCCGAACGCGACCACGCGCTGTTTGTGGGCGATGACTTTCTGAATACCTTTGTGGATGCGCACCGCTCGGTACGCGCCGTGCTGCTGCGCGGCGATAAGGGCGAACATGCGCTGGAAGCGGCGATTGCGCGTCCGGCGGATAACTTCATCCCGAATCCGACGCCCGCCGACGAAGTGGCGTTTTTCCAGCTTTCCGGCGGCAGCACCGGCACGCCGAAGCTGATCCCGCGCACGCATAACGATTACGACTACAGCATTCGCCGCAGCAACGAGATTTGCGGCATCACCGCCGAAACGCGTTACCTGAACGCGCTGCCCGCGGCGCATAACTACGCCATGAGCTCGCCGGGATCGTTAGGCGTCTTCACCGCGGGCGGCTGCGTGGTGCTGGCGAACGATCCGAGCGCGACGTTCTGCTTCCCGCTGATTGAACGGCATCAGATCAACGTCACCTCGCTGGTGCCCCCGGCGGTGAGCCTGTGGCTGCAGGCGATTGCCGACGGCGCGGGGAACGCGCAGCTGAGATCTCTGAAGCTGCTTCAGGTGGGCGGCGCGCGCCTCTCCGCCACGCTCGCGGCGCGCATTCCGGCGGAAATCGGCTGCCAGCTTCAGCAGGTGTTCGGCATGGCGGAAGGGCTGGTGAACTACACCGCGCTCGACGACGCGCCGGAACGCATCATCAACACCCAGGGCCGTCCGATGTGCCCGGACGACGAAGTGTGGGTGGCGGACGAGCACGGCAACCCGCTGCCGCGCGGTGAGGTCGGGCGTCTGATGACGCGCGGGCCGTATACCTTCCGCGGCTATTTCAACAGCCCGGAACACAACGCCAGCGCCTTCGATGCGAACGGTTTCTACTGCTCAGGGGATCTGATCGCCATTGACGAGCAGGGCTACATCACCGTGCAGGGGCGCGAGAAAGATCAGATCAACCGCGGCGGGGAGAAGATCGCCGCCGAAGAGATTGAAAACCTGCTGCTGCGCCACGAGGCGGTGATCCACGCCGCGCTGGTGAGCATGGAGGACAGCCTGCTGGGCGAAAAAAGCTGCGCGTACCTGGTGGTGAAACAGCCCCTGCGCGCGGTGGAGGTGCGCCGCTTCCTGCGCGAGCAGGGCGTTGCCGAATTTAAGCTGCCGGACCGCGTGGAGAGCGTGGATGCGCTCCCGCTAACGCCGGTCGGCAAAGTCGATAAGAAACAGTTGCGCCTGTGGCTTGCAGAACGCGCCCGGGGCTGAGGAACAGAGAATGGCTATCCCAAAATTAACCGCTTACGCGCTGCCGACCGCCGCAGAGCTGCCGACTAACAAGGTGAACTGGAGCTTTGAGCCGGAACGCGCCGCGCTGTTGATCCACGATATGCAGGAGTATTTCCTGAACTTCTGGGGCGAAAACAGCGCGATGATGCAGCAGGTGGTGGCGAATATCGCCAGACTGCGCGCTTACTGCAAAGCGCACAATATTCCCGTGTACTACACCGCCCAGCCGAAAGAGCAGAGCGATGAAGACCGCGCCCTGCTGAACGACATGTGGGGGCCGGGCCTGACCCGCTCGCCGGAGCAGCAGCGCATTGTCCGTGAACTGACGCCGGACGAAGCCGACACCGTGCTGGTGAAGTGGCGCTACAGCGCGTTCCACCGCTCGCCGCTGGAGCAGATGCTGAAGGAGACGGGCCGCAACCAGCTGCTGATTACCGGCGTGTACGCCCATATCGGCTGTATGACCACCGCCACCGATGCCTTCATGCGCGACATCAAGCCGTTCTTTATTGCCGACGCGCTGGCGGATTTCACCCGCGACGAGCACCTGATGTCGCTGAATTACGTTGCAGGGCGCTCGGGACGCGTGGTGATGACCGACGAGCTGCTGCCGTCCGTTCCGGCCTCGAAGGCCGCGCTGCGCGAGCTGATCCTGCCGCTGCTGGACGAATCCGACGAGCCGATGGATGACGAAAACCTGATCGACTACGGTCTGGATTCGGTGCGCATGATGGCGCTGGCCGCCCGCTGGCGCAAAGTGCACGGCGATATCGACTTCGTGATGCTGGCAAAAAATCCCACAATCGACGCCTGGTGGGCGCTGCTGTCCCGCGAGGTGAAGTAATGGCGGGTTTCGATTTTACCGGTAAAACGGTCTGGGTGACGGGCGCGGGCAAAGGGATTGGCTACGCGACGGCGCTGGCGTTTGTGGATGCTGGCGCGCAGGTGACCGGGTTCGACCTGGCGTTTCCGCTGGGTGATTATCCGTTCGCCACCGAAACGCTGGACGTGGCGGATTTTGCTCAGGTCAGCGATGCGTGTGGCCGTTTGCTTAATACCCTTGAGCGTCTGGACGTGCTGGTTAACGCAGCGGGCATTTTGCGCATGGGGGCGACGGACCAGCTCTCGCAGGAGGACTGGCAGCAGACCTTCGCGATCAACGTCGGCGGCGCGTTCAACCTGTTCCAGCAGACGATGGGCCAGTTTCGCCGTCAGCAGGGCGGGGCGATAGTCACCGTGGCGTCCGACGCGGCACACACGCCGCGCATCGGCATGAGCGCCTACGGTGCGTCGAAAGCGGCGCTGAAAAGCCTGGCCCTGACCGTCGGGCTGGAGCTGGCGGGCAGCGGCGTGCGCTGTAACCTGGTGTCACCAGGCTCAACGGACACTGATATGCAGCGCACCCTGTGGAAAAGCGACGATGCGGAGCTGCAGCGCATTCGCGGCTTTGGCGAGCAGTTCAAGCTCGGCATTCCGCTGGGCAAAATCGCCCGTCCGCAGGAGATTGCCAGCACGGTGCTGTTCCTGGCATCCGATGCCGCCAGCCATATCACCCTGCAGGATATCGTGGTGGACGGCGGCTCCACGCTGGGGGCGTAAATGATCTGGAAACGTCATTTACCGCTCGAGGAGCTGAACGCCACCAGCCAGAACACGATGGTGGGGCATCTCGGCATCGTCTATACCCGTATCGGCGACGACACGCTGGAAGCGGAGATGCCGGTGGATGCGCGCACCCATCAGCCGTTTGGCCTGCTGCACGGCGGGGCATCGGCGGCGCTGGCGGAAACGCTCGGCTCAATGGCCGGTTTTCTGATGACCCGTGACGGACAGAACGTGGTGGGGACGGAGTTGAACGCCACGCACCACCGGGCGGTGTCGCAGGGGAGAGTGCGCGGGGTGTGCCAGCCGCTGCATCTGGGGCGCTCAAGCCAGAGCTGGGAGATTGTGGTATTCGACGAGCAGGGGCGGCGGTGCTGTACCTGCCGGTTGAGTACGATGGTGTTGGGTTGAACGGTGCAGAATTGCCGGGTGGCGGCTTCGCCTTACCCGGCCTACACCTCACACGTAGGCCCGGTAAGCGAAGCGCCACCGGGCAATGTTTACAGCATCGATACCACCCGCTTCAACAGACGAATTCGCGGGACAATCGACGCTTTATCCAGCCATTCCGCAGGGCTGTGGAACCCGGCGCCAATCGGCCCCAGGCCGTCGAGCGTCGGGATGCCCAGCGCGGCGGTGTGGTTGGCGTCGCTGCCGCCGCCGACCGCCTGCCAGGTAATGTCGATACCCTCCGCTTTTCCTGCAGCTTCAACCTGCTGCATCAGGGCCTGAGTCGCTTTACTGGTTGCCATCGCCGGTTTGTGATTCACCCGCGCAAGCGTAGTGGTCACGCCGTCTAAAAAGCCTTTTTCACATAACGCCTCCAGCGCCTGATTCACCCGGTCGTACTCGTCGTTTTCCCAGAAGCGAACGTCCAGTTCTGCCACGGCGCTGTCCGCGACCACGTTGGCCGCGCTGCCGCCGTGAATCACCCCGACGTTGAGCGTGGTGCCGCGATCCCAGTCGGTTAGCGCATTAATCGCGATGACGCTGTTTGCCAGCGCGGTAATTGCCGAACGACCTTTCTCCGGGTCGTTGCCCGCGTGTGCCGCCACGCCGCTGAAGGTGAGGTGATAGCCCGCCATCCCTTTACGCGCTTTCACCAGTGAACCGTCGGCGCGGGCGGCTTCGCAGACCAGCACGCAGCGTGAACGCTTCGCCAGCTCGCCAATCCATTCGTGGGAATGGACAGAGCCGGTCTCTTCGTCCGGGTTCATCGCCACGGCAATCGCGAGACGATCGTTGTCTGCGGCGTCGAGCCCGCGCATTGCCCACAAAATATTCAGAAGTCCGCTCTTCATATCCGAGACGCCGGGGCCGTACAGGCGGGTATCGTCCTCGCTCATCGGGCGCTCGGCGACGGTGCCGGGGGCAAATACGGTATCCAGGTGCCCGACCAGCAGCACGTCAAAACGTTCCGCCTGCGGTTTGTTGCTGACGAACACGCCGGGGCCCACCTTATCGCCCAGATTCACCTGCTCGGTGTGCCAGCCTTCGCGCTGCCAGAGCTGCTGCATGATGCCTGCCACGGCGGCAACGCCCGCAATAGTCTGGGTGCCGCAGTCCACGTTCACCAGGGTTTTCAGCTCTTCAATATAGTGGTCAAGATTCATGTTCACGTCCTGTTCAGAGAATAATGCGCATCAGCAGCATGGCTAAAAACGCGTTGACGACCGAGATGGCGATCATTAGCGGGATACGTTTGGCGCGGGTGCCGATCACGCCCAGAATGCGGCCCAGATACTGCACCTGCGAGCCCATCAGGTAGATGGCGGGTGCCAGGATCGCCAGGTGCTCGCCGGAGATAATGCCTTTATCAAACAGGCCGATGGCGACGCCGATCCCGCCGCCCATCGACATCCAGCCGCCAATCAGCACGGCGGCAGCCTCACCCGGCAGGCCGAACAGGCCCATCAGTGGGGCGAAGATCATGCCCAGCCCTTTTAGCGCACCGGTAATTTCCAGCGCTTTGATGATGATAAATGCCATCACCACGTTGGGCAGGGTGCTGCTGGTGGCAATGCTCCAGCCTTTGCGCGCGCCTTCGACGAAGACATCGGTAATCACGGGGTTAGACTGTGGGGCACTCATGCGGCGTCTCCTTTACGGGTGAAGGACAGGATCAATCGCAGCAGATTTGCGCCCACGATTTTCATGATAAACATGACGGCGATACAGGCTCCGATGGACGTGGGAACCGCCGCCGTGCCGTCAACGGCGACCAGCGTGAAGAGGATCGCCCCGGAAGAGAAAAAGTTGGTGATCATCGCCCCGGCGGAGAACTGGAACATGGCGAAAACGTCTTTCTCTTTTTCGCTGATTTGCCCTTCGTCTGACAGATTACGGGTAAGCGACGCGCCGACGTCGGTGCTTTGCAGGCTGCCAATCAGCGCCAGCCCGGTGGTGCCGGGAATGCCCAGCAGCGGGCGCAGCAGAGGGGTTAAGAGTTTGCGGGCGGCACGCAGCGCGCCATAGTGCTCCAGCACGTTGATCATCCCCAGCGCGAACATCACCGCGGGAATTAAACCGAGCGCGAAGAGAAACCCGTCCATCGCGCCGCTGCCGCCGGTGCCGCGAAAGGCGCTGCTGGCTGTGGTTAACGTACCGTCATCCAGACTGGCTTTACTGACCACTTTGCCAAACGCACCGTTGAGGGTGGTGAAATCAAAGACGCCGTACCACTCTTTTCCGCCTAACAGGCCGGAGAAGAAAACGGCTGCAAACGCCAGGGCGAAGTACGCGCCCGGCCCGACCTTATGATCCTGAGGTACAGAACTGTTCATATCCTTTTCCTTGTATGTACGCGATTGCGCAGGATCATTCTGGCGAGGTTATGAGCAAAAAAAATGATACAAATCATTCCGTAAGGCGGCGCATGGATGAAAAAGGCAAAAGTGTGACCGAGGACGTCACGAAAGTGATCGGCTTAACAATGTGGTGTAAATGTCTGGTTTGACCACGCATTATTGCGTTTCAAAGTTGTTAAATTTTTCCGGTTGTTCTAGAAACAAAATGTAACATCTCACTGTTTCACTACAACGGATAACCACTATGAACAACTCAGGGAAATACCTTACATGGGCAGGGCTCTCCGTTGTGGGAGCCTTTGCCCTGGGCTATATCGCCCTCAACCGGGGGGAACAGATCAACGCGCTCTGGATCGTCGTCGCCTCCGTCTGCATTTATCTGATCGCGTACCGTTTTTATGGCCGCTATATCGCGAAGAACGTATTAGGTGTTGATGCGACGCGCATGACGCCTGCCGTGCGCCATAACGACGGGCTGGACTACGTGCCGACCGACAAAAAGGTGCTGTTTGGCCACCACTTCGCGGCGATTGCCGGCGCGGGCCCGCTGGTGGGGCCGGTGCTGGCGGCGCAGATGGGCTACCTGCCGGGGATGATCTGGATCCTCGCGGGCGTGGTGCTGGCGGGGGCGGTGCAGGACTTTATGGTGCTGTTCGTCTCCACCCGCCGCGACGGTCGTTCGCTGGGCGAGCTGGTGAAAGAGGAGATGGGGGCAACCGCCGGGGTGATTGCGCTGGTGGCGACCTTTATGATCATGGTGATCATACTCGCGGTGCTGGCGATGATCGTGGTGAAAGCGCTGACCCACAGCCCGTGGGGGACGTACACCGTTGCCTTCACCATTCCGCTGGCGCTGTTTATGGGGATCTACATTCGCTATCTGCGCCCGGGGCGCATTGGTGAAGTGTCGGTGATTGGTCTGGTGTTCCTGGTGTTCGCCATTATCTCCGGCGGCTGGGTGGCGGAAAGCCCAACCTGGGCACCGTTCTTCGACTTTACCGGCGTGCAGCTGACCTGGATGCTGGTGGGCTACGGCTTTGTGGCGGCGGTGCTGCCGGTGTGGCTGCTGCTCGCTCCGCGTGACTACCTCTCCACCTTCCTGAAAATCGGTACCATCGTCGGGCTGGCCATCGGCATTCTGATTATGCGCCCGACCCTGACCATGCCTGCGCTGACCAAATTTATTGACGGCACCGGCCCGGTCTGGACCGGTAACCTGTTCCCGTTCCTGTTTATCACCATCGCCTGCGGTGCGGTGTCTGGCTTCCACGCGCTGATTGCCTCCGGCACCACGCCGAAGATGCTGGCGAATGAAAATCAGGCCTGCCTGATTGGCTACGGCGGCATGCTGATGGAATCCTTTGTCGCCATCATGGCGCTGGTCTCGGCCTGCATTATCGATCCGGGCGTGTACTTCGCGATGAACAGCCCGATGGCGGTGCTGGCACCTGCCGGAACCGTTGACGTGGTGGCATCCGCTGCACAGGTGGTGAGCGGCTGGGGCTTTGCCATTACCCCTGAAACGCTAACGCATATTGCTAATGAGGTGGGCGAGCAGTCGATCATCTCCCGTGCGGGCGGTGCGCCGACGCTGGCGGTGGGGATGGCCTACATCCTGCACGGCGCGCTGGGCGGGCTGATGGACGTCTCCTTCTGGTATCACTTCGCCATTCTGTTCGAGGCGCTGTTTATCCTGACGGCGGTGGATGCGGGTACCCGTGCGGCGCGCTTTATGCTGCAGGACCTGCTGGGCGTGATCTCCCCGAACCTAAAGCGTACCGATTCGCTCCCGGCTAACCTGCTGGCGACGGCGCTGTGCGTGCTGGCGTGGGGCTACTTCCTGCACCAGGGCGTGGTCGACCCGCTGGGTGGGATTAACACCCTGTGGCCGCTGTTTGGTATCGCCAACCAGATGCTGGCGGGCATGGCGCTGATGCTCTGCGCGGTGGTGCTGTTCAAGATGAAGCGCCAGCGTTACGCCTGGGTGGCATTAGTGCCAACCGCATGGCTGCTGATTTGTACCCTGACGGCAGGCTGGCAGAAAGCCTTCAGCCCGGACAACAAGGTGGGCTTCCTAGCAATCGCCAACAAGTTCCAGGCGATGATCGACAGCGGTAAGATCCCGGCGCAGTACACCGAGTCGCAGCTGTCGCAACTGGTGTTTAACAACCGTCTGGACGCCGGGCTGACTATCTTCTTTATGGTGGTGGTCGTGGTGCTGGCGTTGTATTCTCTCAAAACCGCGCTGGCGGCGTTGAAAGTCGACAAGCCAACGGCGAAAGAGACACCATACGAGCCGATGCCTGAAAACCTGGAAGAGATTGTCACCCAGGCCAAAGGGGCGCATTAACCTGTGTGCCGGGTGGCGCTAGCGCTTACCCGGCCTACATTTCCTGTGAGACCAAAATTATGTTCGACACCCTCTCCAAAGCAGGTAAATACCTGGGCCAGGCCGCCAAAATGATGATTGGCGTGCCGGACTACGACAACTACGTCGAGCATATGCGCGTCAACCATCCGGACCAGACGCCCATGACCTACGAAGAATTTTTCCGCGACCGTCAGGACGCCCGCTACGGCGGCAAGGGCGGGGCGAAGTGCTGTTAACCCTCTTTCGGTAAATAGAGGCTGATTTGCTCCTGCTTGCAGCCGTAAATGGCTGCCAGTTTTTCACGGGTGCGCTTTTGTGGGCGAGAGTCCAGCGCTTCCAGTTGTGACACGGCGGACTGGGTGATGCCGAGTTTCTCCGCCACCTCCTGCTGGGACATGCCGCGCAGGATACGCCACGCGGCCTGCAGGCTGACGTTCTGCCAGGTCATGATGCTGCACACTTCCCCAGGCAACTCCACGTCATCCAGACTATCGTGTTCGACCTCAATATCCTCCAGATCGTCGTCGGTTTCGTCGTCAATTTCTGCCATCTGTAAGAGCATACGAAAATATTCGTGATAGGGAATAACGACGTACTGCGTTTTCCCGTTATCGTCCTTGATTAGCTGTACAGCCATAGTTGGCACTCTCCTCATGCAGGTAAGTCGTTGAAGTTCTGCGCTTGACGGCCAAAACATAACAATGGTCATCGGGATCGTCCCGAAGCGTATAGACGATGCGGTAATCGCCTACGCGAAGCCGAAAATGATTTTCTGTCGTCGATATTTTTTTGATATCGGGCCGGGGAGCCGAGCGGTCATCCAGCTCGGAGAGCTTTACCTCAATGCGACGCTGATACCGCTCGTCAATCTTTGAAAACGCCTTCTTTGCACCATTGGACCAGACAATCTTCATCCGTACCTCCACTGTACGCCCACATAAAATATAAGGAAATAATAAGACTATTAGATAAATTCCGAATTTCTAATGGGGGTACTGTAGAGCGGTGAAAAAACGGGAGAAAGCGGCAAAATGCGAACCGTCGAGAGCGCTCGAGAAGGCCTCTGTCGGGCGACAGAGGCTTGCAGGAAAAATGCGATCAGGCGTTCAAACCGCCGTCCACGTCCAGGCCGGTACCGGAGATCTGCCCGGCAGCAGGGCTGGCAAGAAACGTGACCGCCGCTGCGACGTCTTCCGGCTGACCGTAGTGGCCCAATGCAATAAGCTGACGCTGAGAGTCAGCCTGGTCCCCGTCCTCCGGGTTCATATCGCTGTTGGTGGGGCCGGGGTGGACCAGATTAACGGTAATGCCGCGCGGCCCTAAATCACGGGCCAGCCCGCGGGTGAGGGAGTTGAGGGCCGATTTGGTCATCGAGTAGACGGCGATACCCGGCTGCGCCACGCGGTTTGCCAGACAGCTGCCGATGTTGATGATGCGCCCGCCGTCGGACATGTGCACCAGCGCTTCCTGAATGGCGATCACCACGCCGCGGATGTTGACGTTGATAAGGGCGTCGATGTCCGCCAGCGTCATGGACTCCAGCGGGCCGCCGCGCGCGATACCCGCGTTGTTAACCAGAATGTCCAGCCCGCCGAGGGAACGCGCCGCATGGGTGACGGCATCCTGAATCGCCTGCGCGCTGGCGCTGTCCGCCTGCACGGCTTCGCTGTGTCGTCCCAGCGCCTTAATCTCATCGGCGACCGCCTGGGCTTTATCGGCGGATTTTTCATACGTAATAATCACATCTGCACCGGCGCGCGCCAGCGAGAGTGCAATTGCCCGACCCAACCCGCGGCTGGCGCCGGTAACCAGCGCCTTTTTACCTGTTAAATCGATCTGCATGATGACCTCGTTGCAAGAGTAGAAAGAATCATCATTAGGTATAGCCTGTCGGCGCGATTAACGGCTGAAGGATTCTACTTTCTCAAACGCGGCGCGCAGAACGTCAGGCGTTAGCGCAACCGGCAGATAGTGAATCGACTCCACCGGGCGCAGGGTGTGGGCAATGACCTTATCCAGCGCTTCCCGGTTATTGATGTCGACGTCCAGCGCGCGAAGCGTGGTCGGCAGGTTAAAACGCCGGTACGCCGTCACCAGCTGCGCCAGCACATCGTCCTGACCGAGCAGGGCGCTCTGCACCAGAATCCCGTAGGCTACCTTGGTGCCGTGCAGGTATTTTTCCGTCTGCGGCAGCACGGTTAAGCCGTTGTGAACCGCATGCGCTGCCGCCACGCGCGTATAGCGTTCGCCCAGACCGCCGACCATCCCGCCACCGGCAATAATCGCGTCCACCACGTCCCGGAACGCCTGCGTCTGTTCACCGCGCTGCTGGTCGGCCAGCGCTTCCTCACTGTGTTCCAGCAGCACGTCGCGGATCGCCAGCGCGCCGTTGATGCCCAGCCGCACGGTCAGCGGCAGGTTTTCAGGCTGCGGGGCGAGCACCACCGCTTCGTACCACTTCGCCAGCGTATCGCCGATGCCCGCCAGCAGATATTCCGCCGGGGCGTTAAGGACGATCTGCGGCTCCACCAGTACCAGGAAGTTGGCGTCGTCGAAGATCTCAAAATGCAGCGCCTGACCGGCATCGTTGTACCAGACGGAGAGCGGGGTCCACGCCGCGCAGGTGGCGGCAATGGTGGGGATGCCCACGAACGGAACGCCTAAACGACGCGCCACGGCTTTCACCGTATCCATCACCGCGCCGCCGCCGACGCCAATGACCACGCTCGCACCGCTACCGGCGTCGTTCACCAGGTGGGTGACGTCGCGCTCGCTGCAGTGGCCCTTAAACAGCAGGTGCTTCGCGCCCGGCGCGTTAAAGCTCTCCGGCAGGAAAGGACGCGCGCCTTCGATAGCGCGCTCGCCGTAGATCCACACCGCGCGGGAAAGCTGTTCCGGGGTAAAGAAATTATCCAGCTGCGCAAGGCTTCCGGGGTAAGAGAAGTAGTTCGCCGGGCCAGGCACGACGCGGATATCGGTGTTGCTCATGGTGTTGTCCTTTTTTAGCAAGCGCTAACCCGATGTTATGTCTGGACATCCGGATGGCTAATAATATTTCGCTTTATCTTATGCCTTTTCCGTCGTTGTCAGTCAACCGGAGCTGTGAAAAATTCGATAAATCAGAAGAGTAATGAAGGATTTACGCGGATGGTTTCCAGTCGCCTTGAGATGCGCGGTATCAGCCTGGCCTTTTCCGGCTTTCAGGCGCTGTCGCGCGTGAATTTCACCTTAACCGGCGGATCCGTACATGCGCTAACCGGTGCCAACGGTGCGGGGAAATCGACCCTGATGGCGGTGCTGTGCGGCACGCACGACCACTATGAGGGTGAGATCAGCATTAACAACCAGCCGGTGACGATCCGCGAACCGCTTGATGCCAAACGGCTGGGGATCCACCTCGTGCAGCAGGAGGTGGACGTAGCGCTGATCCCGGGGTTGAGCATCGCCGAGAACATCATGCTTGACCAGCTGGCGCAGCCGGGGCATCGCTTCAACTGGCGCGCGATCCGCCAGCAGGCGAGACAGGCGCTGGCGCAGCTGGATGTTTCTCTGGACGTACGCCGTTCCATTGACAGCTGTTCGCTGGCCGAGAAGCAGCAGATTTTGCTGGCGCGCGCGTTGTCCCACCACTGCCGTTTTTTGGTTCTTGATGAACCCACTGCGCCGCTGGATGCGCATGAGAGCGAGCGCCTGTTTGCGGTAGTGAGACGTTTAAAGCAGCAGGGTATCGGCGTGGTGTTTATCTCCCACCGCATTCACGAGCTGAAGGCCATCTGCGACACCCTGACGGTGCTCCGCGACGGCAAGCTGATCGAGTCCGGGCCGATGGCCGATCTGAGCGGCGAAGCCATCGTCGAGAAGATGCTCGGCCACGTGCTGAGCGATATCTACCCGCCCGCGCGCCCGCCGCACGGCGACGAAACGCTGCTGCGCGTCGAGGGGTTGCACGACGACGCGCTGCTGAAAGATATCTCCCTGCACCTGCGCAAAGGCGAAATCCTCGGGATTGCCGGGCTGGCGGGTGCGGGGAAAACCGAACTCTGCAAGGCGCTGTTTGGTGCCAGCAAAAGCCGCGTGGCAAACGGCGAGTTTAATCATCAATCCTGGCAGCCGCGCGACCCGGCAGACTCCGTGCTGCGCGGGCTGGCGCTGGTGCCGGAGGAGCGGCGGAAAGAGGGCATTTTTATCGACGAGCCGGTGAGCATGAATCTTGCCGTGTGCGCCGATAACAGCTTTTCGCGCTGGAGCCTGTTTGGCCATCGTCAGGCGTGGCGCTGGGCGGAAGAGGTGATTGCACGCGTCGGCGTGCGTGCGCGTGGGCCGGGGCAGGTACTGCGACGTCTGTCCGGCGGCAACCAGCAGAAGGTCGCCATCGGCAAATGGCTGCGCAATGACGCCAGCGTGCTGATATTCGACGAGCCGACCAAGGGCGTGGACGTGAAGGCCAAAACCGACCTGTTCCAGCTGATTGACGGCCTGGCGCGCGAGGGCAAAGGGGTGATTTACGCCTCGGGCGAGTTTGCTGAACTGGTCGGGCTGTGCGACCGCATCTGCGTGCTGTGGGACGGGCGCATCGTGGCGGAAATCGCCCGGGCCGAGGCCCGCGAAGAGACACTACTTTATTATTCAACCGGAGGAACGGCGTCGTGAGCAAGGCCCTTTCAGTGAACGCGGCGGCGTCTGGCCGCCAGCAGATTTTCGATTTTCTCTACAAGTGGGGCATGCTGTTAACCGTCGTCGCGCTGGTGGCCGTCTTTGGCCTGGCGTCGGACAGCTTCCTCGATCCGAACAACATCATCAATATTCTGCGCTCGATTGCCATCGTGACGGTGATTGCCATTGGCGTGTCGATTTCATTGACCATCGGCGGGTTCGATCTCTCCGTTGGATCCACCGCCTCGCTGGCGAACGCCCTGGTGATTTCCCTTTTCGTCTGGCACGGCTTTGGTACCACCGAGTCGATTCTTATAACCCTTGCGCTCTGCACGCTGGTGGGGCTGTTTAACGCCTTTCTGATCGTCATTCTGCGCATTCCGGACATGCTCGCGACGCTTGCCAGCCTGTTTGTGATCCAGGGCGTGGCGATGACCTACAGCTACGGCGGCTCGATTACCGAGAACATGGTGCTGCCGAGCGGCGACATGGCGGAAGGAACCATTCCGGCGGCGTTCAGCCTGCTGGGGCAGGTGCCGACGATTGTGATCGTCATGCTGGTGGTGACCGTCCTTGCGCAGCTGGGGCTGTCGTTGACCACTCACGGACGCCGGATGTACGCCATCGGCGGCAACCCCGAAGCCGCGCGTCTCTCCGGCATTCGCACCACGCGCTACAAGGTGGCGGCCTACGTGATCGCCTCGCTGCTGGCGGGACTGGGTGGGATTTTGCTGGCTTCGCGCATCGGTTCGTCACAGGTGAATGCGGGCGGTGGATATCTGATGGACGCGGTGGCGGCGGCGTGGATTGGCTTCTCGCTGGCAGGTTCAGGCAAGCCGAACGCGCTGGGTACGCTGGTCGGGGCGGTCATTCTTGGCGTGCTGTCGAACGGGCTGGTGATGCTCTCCGTCCCGTATTACGCCATGGACATTATAAAAGGGCTGGTGCTTGCGGTAGCGCTGGCGATTACCTACATACAAAAACGCTGACAACACAACGGGATAAAAAAATGAAAAAGATTGCACTCTCTTTAGTGGCGCTTGGGCTGCTCGCTTCTCTGCCAGGCTTTGCGGCTACGCCCGCGCCGCTTCCGGCCGCCATTGCCAACCATGACGGCCCGATCCGCATCGCGGTGATCCGTAACCTCGGCTCAGACGACAACACCACGCAGTTTATTGCCGGTGCGATTCAGGAAGGGAAAAAGCTCGGGTTTAAGGTCAGCACCTTTTTAAGCAACGGGGACGATGCCAAATTCCAGGACTTCGTGAACCAGGCGATCAGCCAGAAATATGACGGGATTATCCTGTCTCAGGGGCGCGATCCGTACTCCACCGCGCTGGTGAAGAAAGCGGTGGATGCCGGGATCAAAGTCTCGGTATTTGATACCGCCGTTAACGGTGAGATCCCGGGCGTGACCGTCACCCAGCAGGACGATGCCTCTCTGACAAATCTCTCCTTCGGCCAGCTGGCGAAAGATTTCAACGGCAAGGCCAATATCGTCAAGCTGTGGGTGGCGGGCTTCCCGCCAATGGAGCGTCGTCAGGCGGCGTATAAAGAACTGCAAAAGCAGTATCCGGACATCAAAGAGCTGGAGTCTATCGGCGCGGTCTCGTCTGACGTGCAGGGTGATACCGCCAACAAGGTGGGCGCGATCCTGGCGAAATACCCGAAAGGCAAAATCGACGCCATCTGGGGCACCTGGGACGCCTTCAGCCAGGGCGCGTATAAGGCGCTGAAAGAGAACGGCCGCACCGAGATCAAGCTCTACAGCATCGATATCTCCAACCAGGATCTGCAGCTGATGCGCGAGCCGGGCAGTTCGTGGAAGGTGAGCGTGGCGGTGGATCCGAAGCTGATTGGCGCGACGAACGTGCGTCTGGTGGCGAACAAGATTGCCGGGGAAGCCACGCCAGCAACCTACGATTTCAAAGCGGCGGCCATTCCGCAGGCGCTGCTGACCGCCCAGCCGGGCCCGGTGAACGTGGCGTCTCTGGGCAAAATCATTCCGGGCTGGGGCCAGACGGAAGATTTTATCGCGCCGTGGTTTGCGACGCTGGAAGCCAGGTCAAAATAATGCCCGGTGGCGCTTCGCTTACCGGGCCTACGGTGTTGTAGGCCGGATAAGGCGTAGCCGCCATCCGGCGAAAGGACTTATACATGTCTGCATTACCTCAACCCGAATACAGCCGCAATATGCGGCTGATTGGCCATAGCGACCAGGGCGGTCGCCCGGACGGCGTGCAGCTGATGGTGCATCGCGGTTTCGCCTATATCGGCCATATGGTGTCGCAGGGTTTTTCCATTGTCGACGTGCGCGACCCGAAGAACCCGAAAACGGCAGGCTACGTGCCCGCGCCGCCCGGCACCTGGAACGTGCACCTGCAGGCGCATGACGACCTGCTGCTGGTGATCAACGCCAGGGATCTGTTTGCCGATGCCCGCTTTGCCGACGAAAAGGTCTACTACACCCGGCAGGTGGGGGAGACCGTCAGCGACGTGCAGGACAAAGGCTGGAGCGCCGGGCTGTGCGTGTTTGATATCTCCACGCCGGACAGGCCGCGTGAAATCGGCTTTCTGTCGCTGAGCGGCATCGGCATCCACCGCATCTGGTACGTCGGCGGCCGCTGGGCCTACGTGTCGGCGCTGATCGACGGCTTTACCGACTACATCTTCCTGACCATCGATCTTGCGGACCCGCGTAAGCCTGAAGTGGCGGGGCGCTGGTGGCTGGCGGGGATGAACCAGGCCGAAGGGGAGAAGCCGAACTGGCCGGAAGGGAAACGCTACGCGCTGCACCACGCGATTATCGCGGGTGATACCGCCTACGGCAGCTGGCGCGACGGCGGCCTGACTCTGCTGGACGTGAAGGACCGCACCCAGCCGAAGCTGATTAGCCATCGCAACTGGAGCCCGCCGTTTGGCGGCGGGACGCACACCGCGCTGCCGCTGCCGGACCGCGATTTGCTGGTGGTGCTGGACGAAGCGGTGCTGGATAACCAGGAGGACGGCGAGAAGCTGATCTGGCTGTTTGATATCCGCGAGCCGTCGAACCCGGTAAGCGTCTCGACCTTCCCACAGCCGGATGAAACCGACTACGTGGCGAAAGGGGCGCATTTCGGCCCGCACAACCTGCACGAGAACCGGCCGGGGAGCTTTGTCAGCTCAACGCTGATTTTTGCAACGTATCAGAACGCGGGCGTGCGGGCGTACGATATTTCGAACCCGTATCGACCGGTGGAAACGGGAGCGCTGGTGCCCGCCGCGCCGGAGAAGATGATGGACACGCGGCCCAATCGCCCGCAGGTGATCCAGTCGTGCGACGTGTTTGTGGATGCGCAGGGGATTATTTACAGCACGGATTATAACGGCGGGTTATCGGTGATTGAGTATTTGGGGTGAGTTTTTGCCGGGTGGCGGCTTCGCCTTACCCGGCCTACATTCGAATCGTAGGCCCGGTAAGCGCAGCGCCACCGGGCACAAAGCTGGCACTCAGCTGTACTGCCGCACTCGTGCCACCAGCTCTTCCGCGCTGTCGATGCGGTCGGCAATCACAATCAGGGCTTTGCCAAGCGTTATCGCGTGGCGCAGGCATTCGTGGCGCATGGCGTCATCCGCAATGGTGTCGATATCCGCCACGTGGGAAAGCCCGACGCTTCGGCGAATCAGCTCGGTGCCGCAGAACCCGATGGCATCGTGCCAGACCTTTTTCAGAAACGCGGAGGCATAGCCCGGCGCGCTCAGCGCCGCGTCACGGGTTTTCTCGTTTGCCAGCGCCTGGAAGCGTTCCGCGAAGGTATTCCACAGCTCCTGAATATCGGTCAGGCGCTGCTCGCGCGCGGCGGCGGCATCGCGAATGCCCAGGTGCCCAGGCAGGCCGCAGAAGTTCAGCAGCAGGTTACCGATGGCGGTGCCGATATCAAAGCCAATCGGCCCGAAATAGCCGAACTCTGCGTCGATGGCCTTCAGGCTGCCGTCGGCCACAAAAATCGACCCGCTGTGGATATCGCCGTGCAGCAGGGCTTCAGCCTGAGAAAAGAAACGGTGCTTCAGGGAAGCCACGGCAACTTTAAGCTGGGCGTCGTCGCGCAGGGCCGCAACGTCATTTTCCAGCTCGGCCGGGTAGCTGTTGCGTTCGTGGATCTGGTACGGATCGTTAAAGAACAGATCTTCGGTGATCTCGCACATCTCCGGGTTGATGAATTTCGCCACCTGCGCTTTTTTCGCGTGCGGGTGCAGGTAGAAATCGCTGGTGTGGAACAGCGCGTGCGCGAGGTATTCGCCCAGCTGCTGCGCCGCCTGCGGGTAGTAAATGTTGTTGATCAGCTCGCCGCGCCAGATGCGATGGCTGGAGAGATCTTCCATCACCATTACCGCCAGCTCCGGGTCGAAGTGGTGGATTTTCACGGTGTGCTGCGGGCTGTGCTGGTAGTGCTCGACCAGCGTTTGCGCTTCAAGACGGGCGCGGTCCAGCGTCAGCGGCCAGGACTCCCCGACGCAGCGCACGTAGGGCAGCGCCTGCTTGACGATGATGCGGCTCGCGCCCGCGCTGTCGAAAATTTTAAAGACCAGATTGAGGTTGCCGTCGCCTATCTCCTGCGCCTCCACCAGCGATGATGGGTCATCAAGGCCGCCAAACTGCCTGGCATATTCCACGGCGTCCTGAGCGGTAAAGGTACGGTATTGCGACATGGCCTGTTCCTCACGGGTTTGCTAATAAAGACATGTAGACGTCTATACATCTGGATTTCATCCTGACACAATGTGCTACAACAACGCAACAGGGAATTAACGACATGCAGACATTACAGACGACCAGCCTGCGGGTGGCGAATAATCAGCTCTTTATTCTCGACCAACAGGCGCTTCCGCAGGAGAAACGCTGGCTGGATGCCTCTACGGTAGAGGCGCTGGTTGGGCACATTCATGCCCTGCGGGTGCGCGGCGCGCCGCTGATTGGTCTCTCTGCAAGCCTGCTGCTGGCGCTGCTGGCGGAAAACGGCAAAAGCCGCGACGAATTGGCGGCGGCGCTGGAAACCCTGCGCGCCTCCCGCCCGACGGCGGTGAACCTGATGAACAATCTCGACCGCATGAAAATTGCGCTGTGGCAGGAAGATTATGTTCCGGCGCTGGTGGCTGAGGCGCTGCGCCTGATTGACGAAGACAAGCGGCTTTGCGACGCGATTGCGAAAGCCGGCAGCGCGCTGGTGAAGCCCGGCAGCCGTCTGCTGACCCACTGCAACACTGGCGGGTTGGCAACGGCGGGCGTCGGCACCGCATTGGGCGTGATTGCCCGCGCGCATCAGGACGGTAACGTTAGCAACGTCTGGGTGGATGAAACCCGTCCGCTACTGCAGGGCGGCAGGCTGACCGCGTGGGAGCTTGGCGAGCTGGGCGTGCCGTATCAGCTCATCACCGATTCCATGGCCGCCAGCCTGATGGCAAAAGGGGAGGTAGATGCCGTGTGGGTGGGAGCAGACCGTATTGCCGCCAACGGCGACGTGGCGAACAAGATCGGCACCTATTCTCTGGCGGTGCTGGCGAAATTCCACGGTATTCCGTTCTACGTGGCTGCCCCGCAAACGACCCTCGATCCGGACTGCCCGAACGGTGACGCGATCCCGATTGAGCAACGTGCAGCCAGCGAGGTGACGGGCGTGGCCGGAAGCTTTGGCGCGGTGCAGTGGGCGCCGGAAAACGCGCAGGTCTATAACCCGGCGTTTGACGTTACGCCTGCCTCGCTGATTAGCGGCTGGGTGCTGGATACGGGCGTGGTCACGCCGGAAGCAGTGGCAAACGGAAAATTCGCCTGAGTCCGGCTATCCTTTAAGGGGTTCCCCTGAGAGGACAACATCGTGACGCTCGATCCTGAAACAGACTTAAAACTGGAGCGCGTGGTGGACGCACCGCGCGACCTGCTGTGGCTCTGCTGGACTACGCCGGAACACATCAAAAACTTCTTCATTCCTGCTCCCCATAAGGTGACCGAATGCGATCTCGACCTGCGCGTGGGCGGGCGGTTCAACACCGTGTTTGAGGTGGACGGTCAGCGTATGGATAACCGCGGTGTCTTCCTGGAAATCGATCCCGGTAAAAAGCTGGTCTTTACCGACGGTTATACCGAAGGCTGGAAACCGGCCGAAAAGCCGTTTATGACGGCGATTTTATTGCTGGAAGACGTCGGCGAGGGGAAAACCCGCTATACGGCGATAGCGCGTCATCCGACGAAGGACATCCGCGAGCAGCATGAGCAGATGGGCTTCCACGAAGGGTGGGGCATTGTGCTGGACCAGCTGGTGGGGTATGTGAAGGGCTTAACGCGTAGTGCGCGCTGATGCCCTCACCCCGGCCCTCTCCCACGGGGAGAGGGAGAAAAGATTATGCCAGGCGTGGATACGCATCCGCGATCGCATCGCCCGTAAACTGGGCCACCCAGCCTTCCGGGTTATCGAAAATACGAATCGCCGTAAAGTTCGGCTCTGAACCCATATCGAACCAGTGCGGCGTACCCGCGGGCACGGAAATCAGGTCGTTTTTCTCGCACAGCACCTGATACACCTCATCGCCAATATGCAGGCAGAACAGCCCCGCGCCTTCTACGAAGAAGCGCACTTCGTCTTCGCCGTGGGTGTGTTCGTTCAGGAACTTTGCGCGCAGCGCCTCTTTCTGCGGGTTGTCGGCGCGCAGGCTGATCACGTCCCAGCTCTGGTAACCCTTTTCTGCGACCAGTTTGTCAATTGCATGTTGATACGCCTCGATCACGGCTTCGGGCGCAGGATCCTGGCCTAAATCGCGGTCAGCTGCCCAGCGTTCAAACCGCACGCCTTTAGCGTTGAGCTGTTGGGCAATTTCGGCGGCGTCGGTGCTGTGCCACTGGTGCTGACTGGCGTCTTTATCGGAATAAATGGTCAATGCGCTCATGAAGGGATCTGCTCCGGATTAATCTCGTCAAACTGGTGGACCTGATGATGATGGCTTGCGCCGTCATCATCGCCGCGAATCAGCTGCAGGGTGCGAAAACCTGCCTGTTCAGCCGCGTCCAGCTCCTGATGAATATCGGACAGGAACAGGATCTGCGACGGGGCGATGCCCGTTTGTGCCGCAATGTTTTGATAAGACTGCACTTCGCGCTTGGCGCCGATGTGGGTATCAAAATAGCCGCTGAACAGATGAGTAATATCACCTTCGTCGCTGTAGCCAAATAACAGTTTCTGCGCGGCGACGGAGCCAGAGGAATAAACATAGAGATCAATGCCTTGCGCTTTCCATTTTTCCAGCGCAGGCAGCACGTCCGGATAGAGATGGCCGGTAAAGTCGCCGTTCACGTAGCCGTCATGCCAGATAATTCCCTGCAGGGCTTTGAGCGCCGTGGATTTGCGATCTTCGTCCATAAAGGCAAACAGGGCGTCGATAAGCTCGCTGACGCTGGCGTGCGGGTGACCGATTTCATCGCGCAGGTTGTCCAGAATGGATGTGACCGGCTCGGCGTACTGCTGCGTGGTGACGAAGGCCGCCAGCCGCTCACGCGCATAGGGGAACAAAACATCATGGACAAAACGGATATCGCTGGTGGTGCCTTCAATATCCGTCACAATTGCGCGAATCATACTCTCTCCAGTTGTCGTAAACGCATTTCACATTCAAACAGGAATTCCAGTCCTTCCAGATGACGGCGGGCTTCGGCCACGTCGCGTCCCCAGCAGGTTAAGCCATGACCGCGCAGAAGAAAACCATAATTAAGCGGGCGTTCCTGCGCGTAATGGGCGATGCGCGAGGCGAGGGCATCGATGTCCTGGTCGTTATCAAATACCGGGATGGAAACCGTATCCAGATGCGTGGTCTGTCCGGTGAGGGATTTTTGCATCTCAAAGCCGCTGATGTTGAGCTCGGCTTCTTTGACCAGACGCGACAGAACCGTAGCGTTGACGGTATGTACATGCAGGACAGCGTTGGCCTCGGGAAACAGGCGATAGATGAGGGTATGCAGCCCGGTCTCTGCCGACGGTTTACGGCCAGACGGCGCACGGTTGGTGGCGATCTCCACCTGCAGAAAATCCTCCGTCGTCAGACTGCCTTTGTCTTTGCCGGATTCGCTGAGCCAGCACAGGCGTTCGTCCTGACGCATCGACATGTTGCCGCCGGTGGCGGGTGCCCAGCCTTTGGCGCCAATCCAGCGGCAGGCGTCGACCAGATGTGTGAGTTGCAGGTTGTCTGTCATTTCCTTTTACCCTCGCGGCCAGGAATATTCATATGGTTTATACCCGTCATACTTCAAATTGCAGGTGCGTTGGCTGCACTCACTCACCCCAGTCACGTACTTATGTACGCTCCCGGGGATTCGTTCCCTTGCCGCCTTCCTGCAACTCGAATTATTTAGGGTATAGACGTCTAAGCGTCTTGATTGCCAAAGACTAACATCGTGTTATAG
Organism: Enterobacter sp. B79-1; assembly: GCF_057444735.1. NCBI lineage: Bacteria > Pseudomonadati > Pseudomonadota > Gammaproteobacteria > Enterobacterales > Enterobacteriaceae > Enterobacter > Enterobacter sp. B79-1. The sequence continues at coordinate 1,484,549 of NZ_JBYAZJ010000001.1, read as the reverse complement.
TGGCAGCAACATAAGTATTACAAGCAGGCACGACACGATGAGCAATAACGCATTGATTCCGCAGAGTAAACTTCCCAATCTCGGGACCACCATCTTTACGCAGATGAGCGCCCTGGCACAGCAGCACAACGCCATTAACCTTTCGCAGGGGTTCCCGGATTTCGACGGCCCGACCTATCTGCAGGAACGTCTGGCCTACCACGTGGCGCAGGGGGCGAACCAGTACGCGCCGATGACCGGCGTGCAGGCGCTGCGGGATGCCATTGCGGATAAAACGGCTGAGCTGTATGGCTATAAGCCCGATGCGAACAGCGACATCACGGTGACGGCCGGGGCGACCGAAGCGCTGTATGCGGCGATTACCGCGCTGGTGCGTGCGGGCGATGAAGTCATTTGTTTTGATCCGAGCTACGACAGCTACGCGCCAGCCATCGAGCTTTCCGGCGGCGTGGTGAAACGCGTGGCGCTCCAGCCACCGCATTTCCGCCCTGACTGGCAGGCGTTTGCCGCGCTGCTGAGCGATAAAACCCGTCTGGTGATCCTGAATACGCCGCACAACCCGTCGGCGACGGTGTGGCAAAAGGCCGATTTCGCCGCGCTGTGGCAGGCCATTGCCGAACGTGAGATTTACGTACTGAGCGATGAAGTCTACGAGCACATCTGCTTTGCAGAGGAAGGGCACGCCAGCGTGCTGGCGCATCCGCAGCTTCGCGAGCGGGCAATCTCCGTGTCGTCATTTGGTAAAACCTATCATATGACCGGCTGGAAAGTGGGATATAGCGTGGCACCGGCCGCCATTAGCGCGGAGCTGCGCAAGGTGCACCAGTACCTGACATTTGCCGTGAATACGCCTGCTCAGCTGGCGCTGGCGGATATGCTGCGCGCTGAACCCGGGCATTACCGCGAGTTGCCGCACTTCTATCGTGAACGTCGGGATCTGTTTGTGGCGGCGCTGAGTCAAAGCCGTCTGGAAATTTTACCCTCGGAAGGGACCTACTTCCTGCTCGCGGACTACAGCGCGATTTCCGATCTTGACGACGTTAGCTTTTGCCAGTGGTTAACAAAAGAGGTGGGCGTGGCCGCCATTCCGCTGTCGGTGTTCTGCGCCGATCCCTTCCCGCATAAGCTGATCCGTCTTTGTTTTGCGAAGCAGGAATCGACGCTGCTTGCGGCGGCAGAGCGCCTTAACGCGCTCTGATTATTTTACCGTCCAGGCTTCTGAGTAACGACGGTCTGCGAAGAGTTCCAGCAGGCCGTTGATTTGCTTGAGGCGCAACACTTCATCGTTATCCATCCCCAGCTCCTTGCCAATCCTCTCGTCGTTCCAGCCAAGCTGAACCAGTTCACGAACAATCTCTGACATGGCGTTGATCTGGTGCCGCCCGCGCGCGCGGTTATGGCGAATGGTCGCCGCCATGCGGTTATGTTTGTCCTGCCGATCTTCGCGCAGGCAGGTGACGGGCAAGTACCCTTTGAGCTGGCGCTTTAACGACGCCCGGTTGGTGCCAATCTCATGGCGATGAAAACCATCGACAATTTCGTAGTGCTGAGATGCATTTTGCGTCACAACGATAGGTTGCGTGAATCCATCAAGTTCAAGGGATTTGCTTAGTAACCGTTTTTCCGGTGGCGCAACGTTATTGGGGTTGTAGTCGTTGGCGGTGATATCGTCCTGTTTCACCCAGAGCACGCAGTCTATAGGTTGCTCGCTAAACGGGCTGTTTTTGTGTATCGCGACTCGCAGGGCGTTAATGGCGTTTATTCGATCCTCTTCGGGAAGTGACTGCAGGTAGATATCTATTTCGTTGATTATTCGCTGTCGCATAAAATGCCCCACTCCTTGCGTTTCGCCTTCATTCTGTCGCTGTAGCGCTGATAATGTTTGGGTTTATTTGGGCTGAAGGAAAGTGCCCGGCACCAGTAATCGTTATTAAGTAAAACCTTACAAATACGTCGCCATGAGGGTATGTCTTTGGCACCGATATCCCCGTCCTGGGTGTCGGGAATAGCGGCCATGCCTCGCTTTTGATACCAGTGCAGATACACCGCGATTTTATTGCGGTAATGCTCAGCGGTATTTTGTGGCATGCTGTCGAGCAGCAGCATGGCGTATTCGCGCCAGCAAAGATGTTCGGGTTTGAGTATTTTGCGGTGACCATAAAAGTGGTTGTCGTGACCTGCGTAAATTCCCCCGCTGCGTACCCCGCTGACGCGTTCGCACATGGCGGCCCAGCGATCGGGTTCGACCACATGGTAGAGCCAGAGTCCCTGACGCTGCTCGGGACCAAAAGGTTCGCAGATACGCATGTAGCGCGGGGGCACGCCGGCCTGGTACATCAGGTCGTAAAGTGGGTTGTAGCAGCAGCCGGTTTTTGCAAACCAGGTCCAGATATCGGCCGTTTTCCAGTCATAAAGCGGGTAGATATACCAGGCGTGCCCACCCGGTGCGACCGTCGTCCAGGGTTTGTCATCAGAGAACCGTTGTTTACGCGCTGAAGCGATGGCCAGAAAGCGGTTATAGGATTCATCGGCGCGGATCCCAACCATGACTGCTGCAGGGCGTTTTTGTGCGTACCATTCCGCAAAATCGCGGACGAAGGCTTCGAACGTCATACCCTGCTGATAAAAATCGAAATAGTGTGGATCGGTAATGGCATCTTCTGGCGGTTGACGAACCCAGTGAGTGTCGGGCGCCCAGCATTGCCATTCAGGTTGAAACTGAGACAGGGAGTTCTGGGTGGTTATCGGTAGCGCGACCCACCAGAACTGATTAATGACGTCCTGATAAAGCGCTCGTACTGTTTCAATATGCTTAATGGTTAATGAGAACTGCGCTTCCCAGTCCATAAATAAGATATCTATTTTTCGTTTTAGCCGCCGTGCCTGCCGGGCGACAAGATGTAGCATCACGGTAGAATCTTTTCCGCCAGAAAAGGAGACGCACACCCTTGGAAAATTGTTAAGCGTCCAGTCTATGCGTTCTACAGCGGCTTCAAGAACATTTTCCCGTAGTGGGATTTTATAGATCGACATGGTTCATCGCATCCTGCGTGGTAAATGCCTAAATGAAATTCAAGCTTATTATGAAAGTAATTTCCCTTACTTTCACGAAATCATTTTTTCAATGTGTGATTTTTTTATTTCCCATCCTGGAAATGATTCTTAATCAGAGGGCGCAGCAATACAGAGCTTATGCATTTTTTCAATGAATGTTGAAAAAACGCTGCTGTTCAGTGATGAACGACTGTAGAGCATATAAATATGTATTTCGGGCAGTGTAAACGGGGTCTCAACCCTTTTTAGTTTCAACGCCTCTTTATATGTTTCATAGATGGATACGGGAATGAAGCCTAAGAGCTCGGATGAGCTAACCATGGAGATAAGCGAACTGACGGAGTCCGTGCGAAAAGCAATGTTTCGTTCCGGGAAAACCCCATTGGCGCGATTCTGAAACTCTTTAACGCCCGGGTGAGCACTCCGATAAAAGGTGTACTTCTCGCGGTATAACGCCTCGGTACTGGCCTGCTCGCCGATCCTCGGATGGTCTTCTCGGCAGATCAGCACGATAGGCACCGTCGTAAAGAGGGTACACACAACAGAGTGGTTTTTCACCGGTGCAATCGTAAAGATCAGGTCCGCTTTACGGTACGCAAGCAGGTCCTCCGCTGATTCCGGAGAGATAAGCATATCACGTTGTTCTACCTCGTAATCTTCCTCAGACATTAACAGCTTCATTGGTTCGAGCATATAACCGGGCGACACCATTTGAGAGCAGTAAATGACGAAGTTTTTCTTGACCCCAGAGTGATGCATCAGGTTGATCGTTTGCTCAATCTGGTTGAGATTCTGTTCAAGATGGTGGTGCAGGTTGATGCCTACCGTGGTCGGTGTAATCCCCTTGCCGGAACGGATAAAGAGGGGGTCATTGAGCTGGTTGCGCAGGCGTTGCAGCGACTGGCTCACGGCAGAAGGCGTGATATAGAGCGTCTCGGCGGCCTTACTGATACTGAGATGTTGGTAAATACATTCGAAAATGACTAACAGATTGAGATCGAATTTTTTAAGCTCATAGAGATTTGCCATTTTTAGTCCTGCGGATGCCGGGTTTGCTGAAGTTATCACATTACTGATAACTATAGATTGAAGTTAACCATTTACAATCTTTGTGGTTCACTGACTTAATTTTATTTTAAAATCATCTTAATATATCACGGCGTCAGATTAATGAAATAGAACTTCAAGAGCGATTAAGATAATTTTATCTTTAAAGTCTGATTGGCTTTTTTGAATGACAAACGACATTTATATATGGCGGGAAATTCATAATGAAATTAAATCTATAACCTTCCGAAATTATTTTCGATTTTGCCTATCACAGTCATAGGCAGGAATGCCACTCTTATGGATTGCTCAACGCCGGGACGGATGGTGTAATCAAAGCGCTGTTACCGCCTTGATACTCTAGGTTGTAGAGCGCAACGCAACGCCAGTTTCGGCTGGCACTGAATGTACCTGCGGGGAATTCAGGTATCAGGGCCGCCCGTTGAGGCGGCCTTTTTACTTTCAGGCTTTCCTGTAAAAGGTTCACCTTGTTGTCTTGTCGAGGTTGTAAGGTTTGGCTGATTGATTTGATAAAGCATACGCATTAGCCCCGATGAATAAAGTTGGTTACCTTACATCTCAACGAAAACACGGAGGAAGTACAGATGTCTTTGATTAATACCAAAATTAAACCTTTCAAAAACCAGGCGTTCAAAAACGGTGAGTTCATCGAAGTTACCGAGAAAGATACCGAAGGCCGCTGGAGTGTCTTCTTCTTCTATCCGGCTGACTTTACCTTCGTTTGCCCGACTGAACTGGGTGACGTAGCGGACCATTACGACGAACTGCAGAAGCTGGGCGTAGACGTTTACTCAGTGTCTACCGATACCCACTTCACCCACAAAGCATGGCACAGCAGCTCTGAAACCATCGCGAAAATCAAATACGCGATGATCGGCGACCCGACTGGCGCCCTGACCCGTAACTTCGACAACATGCGTGAAGATGAAGGCCTGGCTGACCGTGCCACCTTCGTTGTTGACCCGCAGGGCATTATCCAGGCTATCGAAGTTACCGCTGAAGGTATCGGCCGTGATGCTTCTGACCTGCTGCGTAAAGTGAAAGCTGCTCAGTACGTGGCTTCTCACCCAGGCGAAGTGTGCCCGGCGAAATGGAAAGAAGGCGAAGCGACGCTGGCTCCATCCCTGGACCTGGTCGGCAAAATCTAAGTCTGTAAAGCCTGGCGGCGCTGCGCTTGCACAGGCCTACAGTATCGTAGGCCGGGTAAACGAAGTGCCACCCGGCAATCAATGGGCGCCCCCGCGCCCATTTCATTCCAGCACCATGATGCAAGTTGCATTCAGGCCGCCCGTATAAGGCAGCTTGCATGATGACGTCTTAAGAGAGGGAAGAACAATGCTCGACACAAACATGAAAACCCAGCTCAAGGCCTACCTTGAGAAACTGACCAAACCCGTTGAGCTGATTGCCACGCTGGATGACAGCGCCAAATCGGCAGAGATCAAGGAACTGCTGGCGGAGATCGCCGAACTGTCGCCGAAAGTAACTTTCAAAGAAGACAACGCGCTGGCCGTTCGTAAGCCCTCTTTCCTGATTACCAACCCAGGCTCCGACCAGGGACCGCGCTTTGCCGGATCTCCGCTGGGTCACGAATTTACCTCACTGGTGCTGGCGCTGCTGTGGACCGGTGGTCATCCGTCAAAAGAAGCGCAGGCGCTGCTGGAGCAGATCCGCGATATCGACGGTGATTTCGAGTTTGAAACCTATTACTCGCTCTCCTGCCACAACTGCCCGGACGTGGTGCAGGCGCTGAACCTGATGTCAGTCCTGAACCCGCGCATTAAGCACACGGCGATTGACGGCGGTACCTTCCAGAATGAAATCACCGATCGCAACGTGATGGGCGTTCCGGCGGTCTACATGAACGGTCAGGAGTTTGGCCAGGGCCGTATGACCCTGACGGAAATCGTGGCCAAAGTGGACACCGGCGCAGAAAAACGTGCGGCAGAAGAGCTGAACAAACGCGATGCCTACGACGTGCTGATCGTCGGTTCCGGCCCGGCGGGCGCAGCGGCGGCGGTGTACTCCGCACGTAAAGGGATCCGCACCGGCCTGATGGGCGAACGTTTTGGCGGTCAGGTGCTCGATACCGTGGATATTGAAAACTACATTTCCGTGCCAAAAACGGAAGGTCAGAAACTGGCAGGGGCACTGAAAGCGCACGTCAGCGACTACGACGTGGACGTGATCGACAGCCAGAGCGCCAGCAAGCTGGTTCCGGCAGCGGTCGAGGGTGGTTTACACCAGATTGAAACCGCGTCCGGCGCGGTGCTGAAAGCGCGCAGCATCATCATTGCGACCGGCGCGAAATGGCGCAACATGAACGTGCCGGGTGAAGATCAGTATCGTACTAAAGGCGTAACCTACTGTCCGCACTGCGACGGCCCGCTGTTTAAAGGTAAACGCGTGGCGGTGATCGGCGGCGGTAACTCCGGCGTGGAAGCGGCAATCGACCTGGCGGGGATTGTTGAACACGTTACGCTTCTGGAGTTCGCTCCAGAGATGAAGGCCGATCAGGTTCTGCAGGACAAAGTACGCAGCCTGAAAAACGTCGACATCGTGCTGAACGCGCAGACCACGGAAGTGAAGGGCGACGGCAGCAAAGTGACGGGGCTGGAATACCGCGACCGCGTGAGCGGCGATGTTCACAGCGTTCAGCTTTCGGGGATCTTCGTGCAGATTGGCCTGTTACCAAACACCACCTGGCTGGAAGGCGCGATTGAGCGCAATCGCATGGGCGAGATCATCATCGATGCGAAATGCGAAACCAGCGTGAAGGGCGTGTTTGCGGCGGGTGACTGTACCACCGTGCCGTATAAGCAGATTATCATCGCTACCGGCGAAGGTGCGAAGGCGTCACTGAGTTCGTTTGATTACCTGATTCGCACCAAAACCGCATAATAAAAGAAAGTAAGACGACACCTGCAATAGCAAGAGGCCACCGAAAGGTGGCCTCTGTTTTTTTACCGAACCACCATCACCGGAATGTGGGTGTGGCGGATCACGCTGGAGGCATTCGACCCCAGCAGGTGAGTGGTGATCGACGGATTACGCGAGCCAATCACCACCACGTCGGCTTTCAACTCACCGGCCAGTTCGTTTACGGCATCACGCACGCTGCCAAAACGGACGTGGGTTTTGATGCGCGATGGGTCAATGCTGAAGTGCTCAACCATGGTTTGCAGTCGGGTTTCGGCTTCGTGCTGAAGGTGCTCTTCGAAGCGGCGCACGTCGGCGGCAAAACGATGCAGGCTCAGGCTGGCCGAACCCGGTAATACATGAAGAAGATGAATAATGCCGTCCTGCTGCGCAAGGAACTCCGCGTGGCGAACGGCCTTGTCGCTCAACTCCATCTCAAAAACATCAACCGGCATAATGATTGTCTGATACATACCCGTTTCTCCTTGTTTATAAACGCTGAATTCATTCAAACATAAAATATTATCGCTTTCTGTAATCTGAACAGCACTTTTCTATTCCGCCAGGATAAATCTCAAAACGGCCTGATTTCAGAGCTGACCTTCAGAGGACGCTACCCTTTTAGAAGCTTACTCACATCCTTTCGGAGGTCGCATGAAAGCACTCACGTACCACGGTCCACACCATGTTCGCGTGGATAATGTTCCCGATCCCGTCATTGAACAACCTGACGATATCATCCTGCGCGTCACGGCGACGGCGATTTGTGGATCCGATCTGCATCTCTACCGCGGTAAGATCCCGAAGGTCGAGCATGGCGACATTTTTGGTCATGAGTTTATGGGTGAAGTGGTCGAAACCGGCAGGGATGTGAAGAACGTGCAGAAGGGTGAGCGGGTCGTGATCCCCTTCGTGATTGCCTGTGGCGACTGCTTTTTTTGCCGTCTGCAACAGTATGCGGCCTGCGAGAAAACCAACGCCGGGCAGGGCGCGGCGCTGAACAAAAAGCAAATACCAGCCCCTGCCGCACTGTTTGGTTACAGCCACCTTTACGGCGGCGTGCCGGGAGGACAGGCGGAATACGTTCGCGTGCCGAAAGGCAATGTCGGACCGTTCAAGGTGCCGCAACTGTTGTCAGATGACAAAGCGCTGTTCCTCTCAGATATTTTGCCCACAGCCTGGCAGGCAGCAAAAAACGCGCAGATTACAAAAGGCTCGAGCGTGGCAGTTTTCGGCGCGGGGCCAGTCGGTTTGCTGACCATCGCCTGCGCGCGACTGTTAGGGGCTGAACAGATTTTTGTCATTGACCATCATCCGTACCGGCTTCAGTTTGCTCAGGAACGTTACGGTGCCATTCCCATTAACTTTGACGATGATAACGACGCGGCGGAAAAAATCATTGAGCAGACGGCGGGGCAGCGCGGCGTGGATGCGGTGATTGACGCGGTCGGGTTTGAAGCCAAGGGCAGCACCACGGAAACCCTCCTCAGTAATCTCAAGATTGAAGGAAGCAGCGGCAAAGCGCTACGCCAGTGTATCGCGGCCGTGCGACGCGGTGGGGTGGTGAGCGTGCCGGGCGTCTATGCCGGGTTTATTCATGGGTTCTTATTTGGCGACGCATTTGATAAAGGGATCAGCTTTAAGATGGGGCAGACACACGTTCATGCCTGGCTGGGCGAACTGCTGCCGCTGATTGAAAAAGGGCTGCTGACGCCGGAGGAGATCGTCACGCATTATTTGCCTCTGGCCGACGCTGAACGTGCGTACAAGATTTTTGAGAAACGGGAAGAGGCATGTCGCAAAGTCATTCTGGTTCCTGGCGCGGAAAGCCCCGAGGCGGCGGAGCAGCAGGTTAAGGGGCTGGTTAACGCTTTCCCCGGCGGGGTAGTGTGAGCGTAGTCGTTTACCAGTGGCGCTCAAGATACAGCACGGCCATGACGATAATCGCCAAAAAAATGAGAAAAATAAGTGTGATAGCCAGTATCTCACTCATAACCGTCCCCGCGGCAACAAAACAGATTAAGCGTGGATTAAGGTGATTTTGAGCGATATAGGACAATCGGGTGAAATGACGAAAAGAGGATGCAAGCGCATCCTCTTTGCTGGGCAGAAAGCGCGGGATTAACGGAGGTAATCGCCTGCGGCTTCTGGCTGGTAGAGCAGCTCAAGCACTTCCAGATGCGTCGACGCGCCACCCGGTAGTTCCCAGTGAATGGTATCACCTGTGCGCAACCCAAGCAGGGCCGCACCCACAGGTGCCAGTACGGAAAGCTGTGTGCTGCTGTCGGTCATTTGCGTCGGATAGACCAGCGTGCGGGTCAACTCTTCGCCCGTCGTCAGGTTACGAAATTTCACCTGGCTGTTCATGGTAACCACATCCTGAGGCATGGTCTCAGGCGTGCACATCTGCGCCCGGTCAAGCTCCTCGTTCAGCGCATCGGCTACCGGGAGAGAAGCGAATTCGGGTTTCTCCAGAAGACGGTCAATACGTTCTGCGTCGAGCTCATTAATGATAATTGTGGGTCTGGACATTTTTTACTCCATGTCGTTAATACTGCGTGTAACGCAGAAACCAATCCAAAAGAAAACCCTCGCCGTCTGGCAGCGAGGGTTTAACTCTCCCGATGATACTGGCTGAGCGTGCAAGTTTGAAGTGATGAAGGTCACATTCATGGTCCATATGAATTTTCGCTGAAATTTATTCAGTCTTCATTACGGGCGGAATACGTTACGCTGAGTCTCCTGAACCTGGGCGTTGCGCCCCATAAATGAGAGAGAACGATGTACTTCTACCAACCGTCTCAGGGTCACGGCCTGCCGCACGATCCGCTGAACGCCATTATTGGCCCGCGCCCGATTGGCTGGATCTCGTCCTGCGACACGAACGGCCTGCTTAACCTCGCGCCGTACAGCTTCTTTAACTGTTTCAACTATCGGCCACCGATCATTGGTTTTTCCAGCAACGGCTGGAAAGACAGCGTGCGCAATATTCACGAAACGGGCGAGTTTGTCTGGAACCTGGCCACGCGCGATCTGGCTGCTGCGATGAACAAAACCTCGGCCATGCTCCCCCATGATGAAGATGAGTTTTCCTTTGCCGGACTCACGCCCGTCGCCAGCCAGCTGGTGAAAGCGCCGCGCGTGGCAGAAAGCCCGGTAAATTTTGAGTGCCGCCTGTCGCAGTGCATCCAGCTGACCGGCGCAGACGGTACGCCGGTGGACACCTGGCTGGTATTGGGAGAAGTGGTCGGTATTCATATTGCTGATACGCTGCTGGAAGAGGGGATTTATCAGACCGCAAAAGCGCAGCCCATCCTGCGTGCGGGTGGGCCGACGGCGTATTACGGCATCAGCGATGAACACCGGTTCGATATGGTGCGTCCGGGCGCGGGTCAGTAACCTGCTTTATCAATCACGAACTGTTTGCCGCAGTTGCCTGGATGCGGTTGCGGCGCAAAAGAGGCCGACGAGAGAGGGGCATTAATGGTGTCGGCTTTCAGGGAGATCTGCATCTCGGTCAGATAAGCCGGATTGCCGTTACAGGTAAGCTTAATGGCTTTGACGTTCTGTTTGCCCCAGCTTTTCGCGACGGCATTATCAAAGTCACGGCGGCTGACGGTCTTGCCGTAGTTATCCGCCAGAAATTTACCGACTGCGCTGGTTTTAACATCCTGATTTAAACGCACCATGGTGCCGAAGTAAGCGTCGGGATCAAAACCAAAGCAGACGCCATGTTTGGCATATTCGTAACGTTCCAGGCAGGAGTTCCCGCCCGCGCCGGGCATCACGCTGTTAAGCTTTGCGGCGCCTGAAAGTGACAGCCCGGTTTCTGCGGCAGAACATTTACGGCTTGCTTTTGCTTCAGGCATGTTCGGGACGGGGCGGGTGGCACAGCCAAAGCGCATCCAGCGGCGTTCATCTACCCCGCGTGACGCGATGGATTTTGGCAGGCCAGGCCATAAGCCGTGCACGGTCAGGAAATCAGTTTTGCTGGCGCTCTCTTTTTGCAGGCGACATTCATCGGGTTCATTGCGATTGCGTTCGACCATGCTCTGACAGAATCCGGTTTGCCAGGAGAGCGCCAGAACGTAGCGATCGAAATCGCTATATTGCGTTGCCTTGAGGGGTTCTGCTTGTGCGGAGAGGACACAAAGGGCAAGCGCCATAGCGCCAGATGGGATAGCGATATCCTTACTGAACATTTGATTTCCTGATCGATTGAGTGCAATTAATTTCTGGAAATTATTAAAGCACAAAAAGCGCCCGCAGGCGCTTTTTGGTTATCAGGAATTTCGCTTAGGCGGCGCCGGGAACCAGCACTTCAGTGGCGATGATCACGATGATCAGGCCAACCAGCACGGGTACTGACGTCCGTTTCACGACCTCAAACGGCGAGATTTTTGCCATACCGGCGACGGCAACCACCACACCCGATACTGGAGAGATGGTACGGCCCAGGTTTGAGGCCTGAAGCATCGGGATAGAAAGGTAAGCCGGGTTAATGCCAGAGGAGTGAGCCAGTTTCGGGATCATCTCAACGAAGGCATAAAACGGTGCGTTACCGGAACCCGTGGTCATTGCCGCCAGCATGGTGAGGATCACCAGGACCAGCATCAGGATAATGCTGGCAGAGCCGAACGAGGTGGCGATGGAGATCAGGCTCTGAATAAAGCCGATGGTGCTGAGACCCTGGGCAAACACGCCCGCGGCAACCAGCAGCATCACGACGCCAGCAAACGCATCCGCCATCCCGCGATAGGCCACTTCCAGTCCTGAGAACACCTTCTGAGTGTTGAAGCCGCGCACAAATTCCAGCAAGGCTGCCAGCAGCATACAGATCACCAGAATGGTGATGATGTGCAGCTGTGGACCCCATTTGCCGTCAAAAATCAGTACCCCGATAATCGGGGTGAACGGCAGAATGGCGTAAAACGCGGGCGCAGTGGTGGTGATTTCACTCACGTCCAGCATTTCATGGCTGATGTTCTCTTTCTTATCGAGATAGCGCTGCCAGAAGAAGTGGGCGATGCCCATACCCACGATGGCAACAATGGAGATGGGCAGCGTGGTCTTAAAGGCGAAATCGATGAGTGACATCTCCGCCGCCTTTGCCGCCAGCACAACGTCGCCGGAGGTTGGGGAGAGAATAATGGCTGCCGGAGAGGCACAAATTGCCGCGGCCGCGCCACGGCTGATACCGACGTTGACCATAACCGGGAACAGGGTTGCCATTAACAGTACGCCAAGGCCGGTTGCAGACGAAACCGCAAGGGACATCAGGCAGGCGAGGAAATAGGCCGCGACCATGAGCAAATAGGGGGAGTTGATGTACTGCAGTGGTTTCGACGCCAGTTTGACCACCATATCGTTTGCGCCGATATGGGTCATATAGGCGGCAAAACCGCACAGCATCATAATCATCATGCCCAGGTCGCCACCGCGGCTCATGAGCAGAATTTTTATATATTCAACAATGTCGGTGGCCGTGTAGCCGGTGCTGGCTGCGCTGGCAGGTAACACCTGATGACCCATTAGCGCGCTAACAATCAGCAGGGTTAAGCCGCCGACGAATAACACGCCTGTGGCTGAGTACCCTTTAATGATGTAGCGGGCTACACCGACAATGACGACGACTCCGATAAGGAGTTCGATAAACGTAAGCATGATTTCCCCTGTCTCCTTGCTACCCGAGAGCACAAATAATCAATAAAAAAGAAGGATGAGAATGTGCCGAATTATTGCTCAGTCCTTGCTGATTAAAATCAATAAAAAGACTACTAAAGAAGGCATTGACGCTATTTTTGCCATCACTCCGGCATTTATGTCATATGGGTATTGACCGCCGGATACACCATTATATGTCATTTAGCGCACGGCTGGTCGGGAACGTGCGGGGCGCTGAAGCCTGTCTCTTCTGTGCACCTGGCAGCCTTTTGCCATAAGCCATATGATGCGTTTGGCTCAAAATCATTTTTTCTTCTACGGGGATAGTATTATTTTGGCGCAACGTATAAATATCTTTCACATGCTATGCAAATTTAAAAAGACTTTGTGGGTTGTATTGAAAGTTATATTTTATTGTGCGAATTAATTGTCTTTAATATAGCGTCATTGGCCTTCAGGTTTTGTGGCTGAATATAGTAGTTATGAGGTAGAAGTGCTACGAATATGGACAAAGGTGAGAACGGTTGGCGGGCTTACTGACGAGTGCTGAGGGCGGCGGCAGAGCCCGGCAGGGCTGGAGTGCATCTTCTCATCCTTTTTCTAAGAATATTCTCGGATTTAGGGCCATTAATTAGGAATAACGCTGATGTTGTTAAGGATTCATTCAACTATTCTATGGTAAACTTTGCCTTGAATACTAAGAATGGTAATTGCATTGTGATGGTACGTAATAAATTTTTCCTGATTTTATTGTTTATTTTTGGGCAGTTAACTTTCTCTTCTGTCGCCAGGGCAGAGGATAACGCGGCGGATAAAGGTTGGTTCTCAACGTTTACGGATAACGTCGCGCAAACCTGGAAGGAGCCAGAACATTACGATCTCTATATTCCGGCGATAACGTGGCATGCACGTTTTGCCTATGACAAAGAAAAAACGGACCGCTACAACGAACGTCCCTGGGGAGCGGGTTTTGGTCAGTCCCGTTGGGACGATAAAGGAAACTGGCACGGACTGTACCTGATGGCGTTTAAGGACTCCTACAACAAGTGGGAGCCGATTGGCGGTTACGGCTGGGAGAAAACGTGGCGTCCATTAGCGGATGACAACTTCCATCTTGGCCTGGGCTACACGGCAGGCTTTACGGCGCGTGATAACTGGAAATACATTCCGGTCCCGGTCTTGCTGCCGTTGGCATCCATTGGCTATGGTCCCGCGACGTTCCAGATGACCTACATCCCGGGAACCTATAACAACGGAAACGTTTACTTTGCCTGGATGCGTTTTCAGTTTTAACTGACAAAACATAACAAACTGGCGAAAAAGTGCACTCTCGTTGAATCGTAAAGGATAAAAATCCGTCAGCGAAAATTAACGCGACTTTTGTCACTTTTTAGCAAAGATCCGCTGGACAAAAGGTTCCACAATTGATGTACTGATACCCGACACAGCATTTGTGTCGTTTTTTAATGTAAAGGTAATTTTGATGTCTAAGATTAAAGGTAACGTTAAGTGGTTTAATGAGTCCAAAGGATTCGGTTTCATTACTCCTGAAGATGGCAGCAAAGATGTGTTCGTACACTTCTCTGCAATCCAGTCTAATGGTTTCAAAACCCTGGCTGAAGGTCAGCGCGTTGAGTTTGAAATCACTAACGGTGCCAAAGGCCCTTCTGCTGCTAACGTAATCGCTCTGTAATTCAGACGCGTCAGCAAGAATTTCAAAACCCGCTCTCTGAGCGGGTTTTTTTCGTTCTGAATCAACCAATCAGATACATTTTCAGGAAGCTGGCGACGATTGCCACGCTCAGCAAAACCATTCCTGCGCTCATCAACTGTTCTTTCATACTGTCACCCTCGCTCCGTATTACGTCCAGAGTGGCAGAGAAAAATTAAGCCAACATTAACGTCGGACGATTAATGCGCGCTGGCGGAAGAAAAGAGCCAAAATGCGATCCCGGTCATCGCAAATGAACCGAGCATATTGATGGCGATGTTCGTTAATGCCCAGCCAATGCGACCTTCCTGAAACAGGAACACCACTTCAGCAGAGAAGGTGGAGAACGTCGTTAAACCGCCGCAGAAGCCGGTGGTAATCAATACCTTCCACACCGGGTCGATATGTGTCATGCGGTTAAACCAGGCTAGCCCCATACCGATAATAAAGGCACCAATCAGGTTTGCTGCCAGGGTTCCCATGGGAATGGCCTGATGAAGAGGGTTAAACCGCATACTCAAAAACCACCGCGCAACGCTACCCGTGCCTCCGCCAATAAAAACGGCTATAAGTAGTTGTAACACTGTCAATACCTGCTATTGGATGTGTAAGTACGTCGAGTGTAACGCTGTTTTTGACCGGGGGACAAATATGTATGTTGCAGTAGGGCAGTTTGCGGTAACGCCGGACTGGAATGAGAATGCGGGAACATGCGTCTCCCTGATGGCCCAGGCGCGACAGAAGGGGGCGTCCTTGCTGGTGCTTCCCGAAGCGCTGCTGGCACGGGATGATAACGATCCTGATATGTCGGTTAAGTCGGCGCAGTCGCTGGACGGAGCGTTTTTACAGCAGCTGCTGGCAGAGAGCGCTGGCAATCTCATGACGACCATTTTAACGGTGCATGTACCTTCTGCGCCGGGCCGGGCAGTGAATACGCTTGTAGCTATCCGTGGCGGCGAGATTATTGCACGCTACGCTAAGCTTCATCTCTATGATGCGTTCAACATTCAGGAGTCGCGACTTGTCGATCCTGGCGACAGCGTTTCACCCCTGCTGGATGTCGATGGATTTAACGTGGGATTAATGACCTGCTACGATCTGCGTTTTCCAGAAATGGCACTGAATCTGGCTTTACAGGGTGCCGACGTCCTGGTATTGCCAGCGGCCTGGGTTAAAGGGCCCTTAAAAGAGCACCACTGGGCGACGCTGTTGGCCGCAAGGGCGCTTGATACCACCTGCTACGTGGTCGCTTCAGGAGAGTGTGGGAATAAGAATATTGGACAGAGCAGGGTTATCGATCCGTTGGGCGTGACCATCGCCTCAGCAGCCGAAGCGCCAGCGCTTTTAATGACGGAGATACTATCAGAGCGAATTGCGCTTGCACGTCGGCAGTTACCCGTTCTTCGCAATCGACGGTTTGCGCCACCGCAATTATTGTGATGTTTTTTTCAACAATGCTTGATTCACCTTGTTACAGATTGCTATTGTGTGCGCGCGTCAAATGTCCGTTAATACGATCGGGTTTTTGGCGCTTAATGCAGCCTGTTTTATGTAAAGAAGGTATCTATGGGTGAGATTAGTATTACCAAACTGCTGGTGGTTGCCGCACTGGTCGTCCTGCTGTTTGGTACCAAGAAGTTACGCACGTTGGGTGGAGACCTGGGTGCTGCCATTAAAGGCTTTAAGAAAGCGATGAATGACGATGACGCGGCCGCGAAGAAAAGCGCCGAAGATAGTGTTCCTGCAGAGAAGCTTTCGCACAAAGAGTAATGGCAATCCTGCAAGGCTTGCATAAAAAAACCGGCTCATGAGGCCGGTTTTTTTGTGTTTCTGTAAAAAAATATTACAGGTTTATTTTACTTCTTCGCCTTTCGCCTGCATATCGGCGTGGTAGGAAGAGCGAACAAACGGGCCACACGCTGCATGGGTAAAGCCCATCGCCATGGCTTCGGCTTTCATCTCGTCGAACTCATCAGGGCTAACATAGCGCTGTACCGGCAGGTGGTGACGGCTTGGCTGCAGATACTGCCCCAGCGTCAGCATAGTGACACCGTGGCGGCGCAGATCGCGCATCACTTCGATGATTTCGGCATTGGTTTCACCGAGACCCACCATCAGGCCGGACTTGGTCGGAATATGCGGATGCGCTTCTTTAAAACGCTCCAGCAACTTCAGAGACCAGTTGTAGTCTGCGCCTGGACGCACCTGACGGTAAATACGCGGCACGTTTTCCAGGTTGTGGTTGAATACGTCTGGTGGGGTGGCGGTCAGGATATCCAGCGCGCGGTCCATACGTCCACGGAAATCGGGAACCAGCGTCTCAATCTTGATGCTTGGGCTTTTCTCACGGATGGCAGTAATGCAGTCTGCAAAGTGCTGTGCACCACCATCACGCAGGTCATCACGGTCAACCGAGGTGATAACGACATAACGCAACGCCATGTCGGCGATGGTTTGCGCCAGTTTCTGCGGCTCGTTCACATCTGGCGCAACTGGGCGGCCATGAGCAACGTCGCAGAACGGGCAGCGGCGGGTACAGATAGCACCCAAAATCATAAATGTCGCGGTACCGTGATTGAAACATTCAGCAAGGTTAGGGCAGGAGGCTTCTTCACACACGGAGTGAAGGCCATTTTTGCGCATCGCCGCTTTGATCCCCTGGATACGCGAAGAGTCCGCCGGCAGTTTGATTTTCATCCACTCCGGTTTTCTTAACAGCGCTTCGCGCTCTGTAGCCACGTTTTTAACCGGGATAAGGGCCATTTTATCGGCATCGCGGTATTTAACACCGCGTTCCATCACAATGGGTTTACTCATAGCGTGCGTGTTCCAGTTGCGAATATCGAAGGAAAGCGTTTCAATTCAAGGGAATGTTGTATTTATCAACTATTTTTGAACGAACGACAGGCAGTATATCATTGAAACGGTCGGTAAAGCAGCCTGCCAGGTCGCCAATTTGTAAAATAGTTGTTGTTTTGTGCGTTTTGCCCCGCATACAGCAGGGGCTTGTGCTGCCAGGCGGGTTCAGAAGGCCTGGCGGATAACGTTGATGACGTTTTCCAGTACCGGATCGCGCAGGCTTAGCTTGTTGTAATGCAGCGAAATTTCAAGCGTTTCGTCATTTAACTGATCGAGAGGAATGCTCTCTAGCGGCCAGCATTTGCGCAACAGGTTAAAGAGGCGCAGAGGCATGACGCACAGCATGTCGCTACTGCCAATCAGGGATGCAACGGTAAACATATTGTAACTGCTGAAGCTCACCTGGCGCTCCGGGAAGAGTTCATCAATGCGCTGCCGTAGCGGGTTGGATCCCTGGCCTTCTGCCATAAAAGAGGAATGCTCGTAGGCACGCAGGTTTTCTAGCGTCAAAGGCGCATTGAACGCGGGATGATGCTGACGGCATACCAGGATCAGGCTGTCGGCGTACAGGACATGCTGGCCTAAAGCCCTTGCACTGAAATTATTGCTGTCAATGATCAGGTCGGTCTGGAACTGCGCCAGCTGGGTTTCAGGATCATTCACGGTGACGTTGCGGATCAACAGCTGCGGCGCATGTTGCTTTATTGTCTTGTAGATAGCAGGCATCACCAGCACGCCCAGTGAGGGGGAGGTGCCAATAGTGATGGTTCTGTGTTTATCGTAGCTGCCCGTGAGGTCCAGCGCGCCGAGAATCGATTCCAGTCCCTGGCTAATGTATTCATGCAGATGTGTGGCATAAGCCGTAGGGGTTACGCCCTGGCCCTTACGTATAAATAACGGATCCGGGAAAATAGCGCGCAGCTTTTGAATTGACTGGCTAATTGCTGAGGGGGTCAGATTAAGAATTTTCGCAGCGTTAACGATACCCTTATGGACATAAACTGCCTCAAAAATAGTCAACAAGTTGAGATCAATATTACGTAAAGTCCGAAAAATTTGTGGCTTATCTTCACCGCCGGGTTCATTCAGGCGTTTGGCTGGTAAATTAGTAGACTCCACGCTTTCACTCCGTATCCATTCACAATATGAATGATAGTTGAATTTATTTATTATGCTTGCAGAGATTCGTAAAGTGTTTCACATGTTTAACGAAAACAGACAGTTGGGTGATTGTCACGCAAGTAATATGGGATCCGCAGGCGGCACTATCAAATTGATGAATAATATGTATCGCTAATATGCGGGCGCTTCGAAAATATAGAATCTGCTGATTGTTGTAAAGCGTAAATGCGGGAAATAGCCGTGGCCCGTCAAATAATCGAGCCACTAGCAAGCATATATTAAGCAGGGATATATTCGTGAGGAGGATTGTTAAGCAGTGCTAAAAAGTTCTTCAAAAGTACAGGACGAATAATATCCGGGGTGGCGGTGGCTACCCACTGGCACATTTGCGTCATCTCCATACCCGCATAGCCGCACGGATTGATGCGCAGGAAGGGGGCGAGATCCATATTGATATTAAGCGCCAGCCCATGGAATGAACAGCCTTTACGAATGCGCAGACCCAGCGAACAGATCTTCATCTCTCCCACATATACGCCCGGCGCATCCGCACGCGGATGGGCATCAATGCCGTATTCTGCGAGGGTGTTTACGACAGTTTGCTCCAGCAGGGTGACAAGTTCACGGACACCCAACTTTCTGCGCTTCAGGTTGAGCAATACGTACATCACCTGCTGACCCGGACCATGATAGGTGACCTGCCCACCGCGATCGCTTTGGATCACCGGGATATCGCCTGTCATCAACAGATGTTCGGCTTTTCCTGCCTGCCCCTGGGTAAACACAGGAAGGTGTTCAACTAACCAGATTTCATCGGGTGTGGTTTCATCGCGTGAATCAGTGAAGTCATGCATAGCCTGGGAGACAGGCTCGTAAGGTTGAAGCCCGAGATGGCGGACAAGAATGTTATCCTGGTACAAAACGACGTCTCCGAAGACGGGGAGAAAAGGGTGCGGAAAGTATATCACAGCAGGGAGAGGGGTTACCCGGCAAACCGGGTAACCGCAGAGGGACTACAGCACCATACGAACGATTTCGATATTGCCGAGTTCTTCGTACAGCGTCTCAACCTGCTCAATGTGAGTCGCAGTGATGGTAATAGAAACCGAGTGGTAGTTGCCCTTGCTGCTTGGTTTTACTGACGGAGAGTAGTCACCCGGCGCATGGCGCTGTACCACTTCAACCACCTGATCAACCAGCTCAGGCTTCGCCAGACCCATTACTTTGTAAGTAAATGAGGTAGGGAATTCAAGCAGTTCGTTAAGTTTGGTTTTCATGTCAGCTCCGGCGTAACGTCAAAAAATAATAACTCCCACGTCGGGTGGGAGTTATCAGGATACTTAGTATATGGGGATCAAAATCACACTTTCAAGTGTTCAGTTTTTAGCCAAACCAGTGGTGGAACATCAATTTAATGTAATCAATGATTTTGCTGAAGAAATTGCCTTCAGGAATTTCATCCAGCACCACGAGCGGACGCTGATCGATGGTTTTGCCGTCAAGCTGGAAGTTGATGGTGCCCACAACCTGGTTCTTCTGCAGTGGGGCGTGCAGTTCGGTGGTGTTGAGCACGTAGCTCGCTTTCAGATCTTTCATGCGGCCACGAGGAATGGTCAGATACAGATCTTTATCCACACCCAGGGAAGCACGGTCATTATCACCGAACCAGACTGGCTCTGAGGCGAACTCTTTACCCGCTTTCAGCGGATTGACGGTTTCGAAGAAACGGAAGCCCCAGGTCAGCAGTTTTTTGCTTTCGGTTTCACGGCCTTTGAAGGTGCGACCGCCCATCACGGCGGAAATCAGGCGCATCTGGCCTTCAGTCGCAGAGGCCACCAGGTTGTAACCCGCTTTATCGGTATGGCCAGTCTTGATGCCGTCAACGTTCAGGCTGTTATCCCACAGCAGGCCGTTACGGTTGGTCTGACGGATACCGTTGAAGGTGAACTCTTTTTCTTTATAGATGGTGTATTCGTTCGGGACATCACGGATCAGCGCCTGGCCAATCAGGGCCATGTCACGTGCAGAGCTGTACTGACCGTCTGCGTCCAGGCCGTGTACGGTCTGGAAGTGACTGTTTTTCAGACCCAGTGCGGAAACATAGCTGTTCATCAGGCCAACAAACGCGTCCTGGCTGCCTGCTGCGAAATCTGCCATGGCGACGCAGGCGTCGTTACCAGACTGCAGGTTGATACCGCGGATCAGCTGGGAGACGGGAACCTGCATGCCAGGTTTGAGGAACATCAACGATGATCCTTTGAACACCGGGTTACCGGTCGCCCAGGCATCGTTACCGATGGTAACCAGGTCGGTTTCTTTGAATTTACCTGCCTTCATGGCCTGGCCGATAACGTAGCTGGTCATCATTTTAGTCAGGCTGGCCGGATCGCGACGGGCATCGGCATTCTGTTCTGCCAGAACTTTGCCAGAGTTGTAATCGATCAGGATGTAGGATTCCGCGTCGATTTGCGGAACGCCAGGGATCATGGTCTTGATGTTCAGGTCATCCGCGTGAGCTGCAGAGAGAGCAGCTGCGCAAAGGGCCGCGGTCAGCGCCATGCGCTGCACAAAACGAGCAGAAAAAGTGGTCTTCATGGTCAGAACTACGACATCCGTGATGGAATTAAAAAAAGTGCCTTACTATAGCAAATGCTATACAGGCAGGCATCCGACTTTCATCATGAGATTGTGAATGTGTTTTACACAAATTGACATTTCGGATACCGCCGATTCATTACTTCGCAACAGTGATAAATGACTGGAGCTGCGCTTCACTTTGCAAACGCTGTTGCAGGGAAGCTGCCTGAGATTTGCTGGCAAACGGTCCCATCTGAATACGCCAGACCGCGCCGTTTTGCTCAACGCGGCCCGGGACATCAAACTGCTGGGTTAAGCGCTGCTGATACTGTTGCGCACGTGCCCGATCGCTGACGGCGCCGACCTGAACCACGTAACTGCCGCTTGCGGCCGCAGGGGCGGGAGTACTTTGCGCGGTCGCTGGTGCGGTCACGGGAGCAGGTTGCGTGATTGGGGCTGCGACAACCGGGGCTGGCGTGGGTTCACTGCCTTCAAGAACGCCAGAGGATAAAGTTGTCGGCGCACCGAGGAAACCGCTGCTTTTCACCGGGGCACCGGTACTGTCATCGCTTTGTAACGTATCGTTACTGATGGCGCGGACTTCGCCCTGTGGTTGAGCTGGCTCTGCAGGGGTAGACGCGCCTCCCATTCCGCCACTGAGGTCAGGGCGAGCCGGCAGGGCATAGGTTTGTTTCGCGACAGTCGTACAGGCGGTGCCTGGACCTGAAAGGGTACCATCCTGCGCGACGATAATCGGATCGATACGCACTTTGGTGTTGTTCGAGGTGTTCAGACGGTCAGCCGCTGCGCGGGACAGCGAGATCACGCGGTCATTCCCGTATGGGCCACGATCGTTGATACGCACGACGATCATACGGCCGTTCGCCAGGTTGGTGACGCGAGCATAGCTTGGGATCGGCAGCGTAGGATGCGCCGCCGTGATTTGCATCGGATCGAAGGTTTCGCCTGATGCGGTCAGGTTACTACCCGGCTCGGCATCATAAATGGCGGCAAAGCCAGCCTGGCTGAAACGGGAAGGATCCTGAACAATTTTGAAGCTTTTGCCGTCGCGCTGATAATCCTGATTCGCCGTTGCGTTCAGCGGTTCATAGATCGGATCGGCACCGCTAATTTCAACAATCGGGCCGTTACAGACCGCAGGCTGCGGCGGCGCGACGGTTGCCTGTTGCTGACCATCATCACTTGTGCAGGCTGCAAGTAAACTTGCTGCGATGCAGATCCCCAGCCACTGCTTACGCATTGCGATCCCCTTATTTTTATACGCTTTTGGACAACATTTTTCTGTGGGTATGGATCGACATGACGATACCAAACCCGGCCATCAACACGATCAGTGCCGAGCCCCCGTAACTCACCAGCGGCAGCGGTACGCCTACAACTGGCAGAATACCACTCACCATACCAATATTTACGAAGACATAAACGAATAAAATCAACATCAATCCGCCTGCCATCACGCGACCAAAGGTGGTTTGCGCTCGTGCGGCAATCCACAGACCTCGCATGATCAGCAGCACGTAGAGCGCAAGCAGAATTAAGATGCCAACCAGCCCTAACTCTTCCGCCAGTACGGCAAAGATAAAGTCGGTGTGGCGTTCCGGTAAGAACTCCAGTTGCGACTGTGTACCGTGCAGCCAGCCTTTCCCGCGCAGGCCACCGGAGCCAATCGCAATCTTCGACTGAATAATATGATAGCCCGCACCCAGCGGATCGGTTTCCGGATCGAGGAGCATCATCACGCGCTGGCGCTGGTAATCATGCATCAGGAAGAACCAGAGGATGGGGATAAAGGCGGCAACCAGCACCACCGCGATACCGATCAGACGCCAGCTCAGGCCTGACAGGAACAGGACAAACAGGCCGGACAGTGCGATAAGAATCGAGGTGCCGAGGTCAGGCTGTGCTGCAACCAGCAAGGTCGGCAGGAAAATCAGCACCAGCGCGATCGCGGTATTTTTTAGCGAAGGCGGGCAGACGTCGCGGTTAATAAAGCGCGCGACCATCAGCGGTACGGCAATTTTCGCGATTTCCGACGGCTGGAAGCGGACGATCCCCAGATCCAGCCAGCGCTGTGCGCCCTTGGATATCGCACCAAAGGCATCAACCGCAACAAGCAGGATGATACAGAAAATATAGAGGTAGGGCGCCCAGCCTTCGTACACGCGGGGTGGGATCTGCGCCATCACCACCATGATGACCAGGCCCATCGCGATTTGGCCAATTTTGCGCTCCATCATGCCGATGTCCTGACCGCTGGCGCTCCAGATAACCAGGGCGCTGTATACCAGCAAAGCCAGCAGAATCAATAGCATGGCAGGGTCAATGTGGATCTTGTCCCACAGCGATTTTTTATTCGGATTATCCGTCATGATTATTGGTCCTCCGCCGCAGCGGCTGCCGGATTTTCTGCCGGCAGTTCGGTGTTGTTATCACCCAGCATAATGTGGTCGAGGATTTGACGCATGATGGTACCTACAGCCGGACCTGCACCGCCGTTTTCGAGAATCATCGCCACTGCAACCTGCGGGTTATCATAAGGGGCAAACGCCGTCATGAGCTTGTGGTCACGCAGACGTTCAGCAATTTTGTGCGCGTTATAGGTTTCGTTTGCCTTCAGGCCGAAGACCTGCGCGGTACCCGATTTAGCAGCCACTTTGTAGGGTGCGCCAGCGAAGTATTTATGCGCCGTCCCGTTTGGACGGTTTGCCACGCCGTACATACCGTCTTTGGCGATTTCCCAGAAGCCGGAATGGATATCGCCCACCGGTGCCTCATGCGGCTGGATCCACGGGACTTTCTTGCCATTCTCAACCGTACTTTGCAGCAGATGAGGAACCTTCACTACGCCGTCGTTAATGAGGATCATCATCGCTTTGTTCATCTGCAGCGGGGTGGCTGTCCAGTAACCCTGGCCGATCCCGACCGGAATGGTATCACCCTGATACCACGGCTTCTTAAAACGCTTCAGTTTCCATTCGCGGGTGGGCATATTGCCAGAACGTTCTTCCGCAAGATCGATACCGGTATAGTGTCCGTAGCCGAATTTACTCATCCACGTCGACAGACGATCAATACCCATGTCATAGGCGACCTGGTAGAAGAAGGTATCCGCAGACTCTTCCAGTGATTTGGTCACGTTCAGATGACCGTGACCCCATTTCTTCCAGTCGCGGTAACGTTTTTCAGAGCCTGGTAGCTGCCACCAGCCGGGGTCAAACAGGCTGGTATTGCGATTGATTACGCCCGCACTCAGTGCAGAAACCGCAACGTAAGGTTTTACCGTTGACGCAGGCGGGTAAACACCCTGTGTCGCACGGTTCACCAGCGGGGTGTTCGGATCGTTAAGCAGACCGGAATAATCTTTGCTGGAGATACCGTCCACGAAGAGGTTAGGGTCGTAGCTCGGCATGGAGACCATGGCCAGAATTCCACCGGTGCGCGGGTCGGTGACGATAACGGCGGCACGGCTGCCAGCCAGCAGGGTTTCGATATACTGCTGCAGCTTAAGGTCGAGTGTCAGATACACATCATGGCCCGCCTGCGGCGGCACCTCTTTCAGCTGGCGAATTACGCGGCCACGGTTGTTAACTTCAACCTCTTCATAACCGGTTTCGCCGTGCAGCACATCTTCATAATAACGCTCAATCCCCAGCTTACCGATATCATGCGTTGCGGCGTAGTTGGCCAGCTTGCCGTCTTTATCAAGGCGGTCAACGTCTTTATCGTTAATCTTGGAAACGTAGCCAATCACGTGCGTCAGCGCAGAGCCGTAAGGATAGAAGCGGCGCTTATAGCCTTTCACTTCCACGCCGGGGAATCGATACTGGTTCACGGCAAAACGGGCCACCTGCACTTCTGTCAGGTTGGTTTTGACCGGAATAGACGTGAAGCGATGAGAACGGGAACGCTCTTTTTTAAAGGCGGCGATATCGTCATCGTTGAGATCGACCACGCTTCTCAGCGCGTTCAGCGTATCCTGCACGTTGTCGACCTTTTCCGGCATCATCTCGATTTGGTAGATGGTGCGGTTTAAGGCCAGCGGCGTGCCGTTACGGTCGTAGATAATGCCGCGGCTTGGCGCGATCGGCACCAGCTTGATGCGGTTCTCGTTTGAACGCGTCTGGTAGTCGGTAAAGCGGACAATTTGCAGATTATAGAGGTTGGCGATCAGCACGCCGGTCAGCAGCAAAATCCCCGTAAAGGCGACCAGTGCCCGGCGCACAAACAGCGCGGACTCAGCCGTATAGTCGCGAAAAGAATTCTGTAGTTTCATCCGCTGCTTAATCTACCCTGGTCAGTCATTACTCGCGGTGGTAGGGGTGGTTGGTAGTAATGCTCCACGCGCGGTACAGGCTTTCTGCCACCAGCACCCTAACAAGCGGGTGGGGGAGCGTCAGCGCGGAGAGAGACCAACTTTGTTCTGCTGCCGCTTTGCAGGCGGGGGATAACCCTTCAGGTCCGCCAATCAACAGACTGACATCACGACCGTCCTGCTTCCAGCGCTCCAGTTCGTGCGCCAGCTGCGGCGTATCCCAGGGTTTACCTGGAATATCGAGGGTAACGATGCGGTTTTTGCCTGCGGCAGCCAGCATCAGTTCGCCCTCTTTATCGAGAATACGTTTGATATCCGCGTTCTTGCCGCGCTTACCGGCAGGAATTTCCACCAGTTCGAACGGCATATCTTTTGGAAAACGACGCAGATACTCAGTAAAACCGGTTTGTACCCAGTCCGGCATTTTGGTGCCGACAGCGACCAGCTGCAACTTCACGCATTAACCCCAGAGTTTTTCCAGCTCATACAGGCGACGACTCTCTTCCTGCATGACATGGACAATCACATCGCCGAGATCGACAACCACCCAGTCGGCGGTCGCTTCACCTTCAACGCCAAGCGGTAACAGCCCTGCTGCACGTGATTCCTGAACGACGTGATCGGCAATCGAAACCACATGGCGAGTAGATGTACCGGTGCAGATAATCATGCAGTCGGTGATGCTGGATTTACCTTTAACGTCGATAGCGATGATGTCCTGACCTTTGAGGTCATCAATTTTGTCGATAACAAAATCCTGGAGTGCTTTACCCTGCAAGTTTTCCCCCTGGGTGAATGAGATTGTGTAACTATAAATTCGTAGCCAGACAGTATACCTGAACTGACGCCAGTATCGGGACAAATGTCACCGGCCGGGCTTTTGAAGGCGGGTATCATCCCACCCTCCGCCGGAGATTGCATCGCCATTTTTGTAAAACAATTTCTGTAAAGCAATGATCGGCGGGAAAGTCTGGCAGCGGAGGATAACAGTATGGCTTACCCTGTCAAGGCAGGATAATCAATCAGCCGCTTTTTCTTGCCTCAGGCTATGCGTCTGCGCTTTTCTGATACAACCCGTGCTGATTGATATACGCCAGCACTGACGAAGGCAGCATATCGTCACAGGCTAAACCCTGCTGCAGGCGCTCGCGAATGAGCGTCGCAGAAATATCAAACCACGGCGTTTCTGCCAGATAAATCTTCCCGGCTGGCTGATTATGCAGATCTTCCACGTTGTCGGTGAGATGAGCTTCAAGCCATTGCTGGTACTGTGGTTCGCGCATGGTCAGCGGATACCCGGGGCGACGGCACACGAGAAGGTGGCTGTTCTCCAGTATGGTTTCATACTGATGCCAGGTAGGAAAGTTGAGCAGGGAATCCTGACCGATAATAAAGGCCAGCGGTTTATCCGGCCCTTGTTCAGCTCGCCACTCCTGCAGCGTCTGGGACGTCCAGGACGGAGTGTTGCGACGTAACTCCCGTTCGTCAAGACGGAAAAGGGGTTTATCCGCAATCGCCAGCGCGAGCATCTCTTTTCGCTGTTCGCTGGTGGCCTCTGGCTGAGGACGGTGCGGCGGAACGTTATTGGGCATAATGATTACGCGCTGCAGGCCGATCAGATTCGCCAGAATTTCAACCGGCTTAAGATGCCCGTAATGCACCGGGTCGAAAGTTCCGCCGTACAGCGCTTGTAGAGAATGCATGCTATCCATCGATAAATACGTCTGCCAGCGCCTTGTGGCAGAGCAGCAGTGAAAGGCTTTCCAGCTCCGACCAGACCGACTGACCGTAATCTTGTTTCAACGTGAGCTCGGCGCGCATCAAAAGCTGTACAGCCTGGCGCAGCTGTTCATGACTCAGGCGGTTGATGGCCTCGGTGGTCATCGCCCTGCGGTTTTGCCATACACGGTGTTTATCAAACAGTGAACGCAATGGCGTATGGGCAGACTGACGCTTGAGCGTATTCAGTAACAACAGCTCTCGCTGGAGCGTGCGCAGCAAAATGACAGGTTCACTGCCTTCAAGGCGCAGCTGCTGCAATATATGTAGTGCGCGTTTGCTCTTTGCTGACAGCAGCGCGTCAACCCAGTGAAATGGCGTAAAGTGGGCTGCATCGTTTACCGCTTGCTCAACACGCGGTAACGTCAGTTTACCGTCAGGCCAAAGCAGAGAAAGCCTGTCGAGTGCCTGCGCCAGCGCCAGCAGGTTACCTTCATAGCAGTAGCAAAGCAGCTGGTTTGCCGCCTCATCCAACTGAAGATTGTGCTGTTTTGCTCGCGCGGCTACCCATTTAGGCAGATGTGCCTGTTCAGGTGTCTGGCAGGTGACCTGCACAGCGTTGGTCGCAAGTTGAGTAAACCACGCTGCGTTTTCCTGCGCCTTGGTGAGCTTGTTGCCGCGCACAATCAGCAGCAGATCGCTGTGTAACAGGCTGACCAGAGTGGCGAGTTGCTCATTCATGGCCGCGTTAGGGCCATTTTCCGGCAGCAGGATCTGGATTGTCTGGCGCGATGCAAACAGGCTCATTGCCTGGCAAAGTGAAAAGACGGCGTTCCAGTCGGTGTTGTTGTCCAGCTGGACGGTGCGGTGTTCATCAAAGCCCTGAGCGACCGCCGCGTGACGAACGGCATCCAGACTTTCCTGAAGTAATAGCGGATCGTTTCCGAGCAGCAGATACGCCGCGCGCAGCCCTTCATTGAGCTGCGCGCGGAGTTGTTCAGGATACAACCTGATCATCAGTTACCCATCGACGTTGACATGGTCGGCGCGTTAGCGTCCGGTGTGTCGATAATGTCAGAGCCTTGTTTCGTCGACGCAGCAATGCTTGGCAGTTTACGGATCAGCTGTTCCGCTGCCTTATCATACATTTCGTTGATGATAATCTGCTGCTCGGCATCTTTTGCCAGCGCCGTTTGCGGGTTATCGAAGAACGAACGGTAGACTTTAGTACTGATTGGATAAATATCTTTACCCGGGATCAATACGGCCGCTTTCACGTTAAGCACCATCTGATATTCCGCAGTACGGCCATCCTGGAAGATGGACGCGGTATCTTTAGACAACGTCGAGGTCAGGATGCGGAATGACGGAACATCCTGGCGCAAAGTGCCTTTCTCGATCAACTCAACATCGTTCAAACGGAGCTGGTTACGAACAGCCCGGCTGAGTGGGCCATTCGGATCCGAAGAGTCGAAGATCAACGTTTTCATCTGAGGCGGCACTGCCGTGGTATTGCGCAGATGCCACCCGCAACCTGCGGTGACAAGCACCGCCAGGGATAAGAGTATTGTTGCCAGTTGTCGCACGTTTCCTCCCGCGCTTAGCCAACGACCAGATTAAGCAGTTTACCTGGTACGTAGATCACTTTACGTACGGTAACGCCCTCAAGATATTTTGCAACCAGCGGTTCCTGACCTGCGCGTTCGCGAACCTGCTCTTCGGTTGCATCAACAGCCACGGTGATTTTACCGCGCACTTTGCCGTTGACCTGCACCACAACCAGGGTGGTGTTTTCCACCATCGCTGATTCGTCTGCCACTGGCCACGGCGCGTTGTCGATATCGCCTTCGCCTTTCAGCTCCTGCCACAGGGTGAAGCTGGCGTGTGGTGTGAACGGGTTAAGCATGCGAACAACCGCCAGCAGCGCTTCACGCATGATGGCACGATCCTGCTCGCCATCCTGCGGGGCTTTCGCAAGCTTATTCATCAGTTCCATAATAGCCGCAATTGCGGTATTGAAGGTCTGACGACGACCAATATCATCGGTTACTTTCGCAATGGTTTTATGAACATCGCGACGCAGCGCCTGCTGATCTTCAGTCAGTGCCGCAGCGTTCAGTGCTGGCGCATCACCCTGTGAGGTGTGCTCGTAAACCAGTTTCCAGACGCGTTTCAGGAAGCGGTTAGCGCCTTCAACGCCGGATTCCTGCCATTCGAGGGTCATGTCGGCCGGTGAGGCAAACATCATGAACAGACGCACGGTGTCAGCGCCGTAACGCTCAACCATGACCTGCGGGTCGATACCGTTGTTTTTGGACTTGGACATCTTGCTCATGCCGGTGTAAACCAGTTCATGACCTTCAGCGTCTTTCGCCTTCACGATACGGCCTTTTTCGTCGCGCTCAACGATCGCATCAACCGGAGAAACCCAGTTACGTTCGCCGTTCGCGCCCACGTAATAGAACGCATCTGCCAGTACCATGCCCTGACACAGCAGCTGTTTCGCAGGTTCGTCAGAGTTAACCATGCCCGCATCGCGCATCAGCTTATGGAAGAAGCGGAAGTAGAGCAGGTGCATGATGGCGTGTTCGATACCACCGATGTAGATGTCTACCGGCAGCCAGTAGTTTGCCGCATCGGAATCGAGCATACCGTCCTGATACTGCGGGCAGGTGTAGCGCGCGTAGTACCAGGAGGATTCCATAAAGGTATCGAAGGTGTCGGTTTCACGCAGCGCAGGCTGACCGTTGACGGTGGTTTTTGCCCACTCAGGATCGGCTTTGATCGGGCTGGTGATGCCGTCCATGACCACGTCTTCCGGCAGGATCACCGGCAGCTGATCTTCAGGCGTTGGCATGACGGTGCCGTCTTCCAGCGTCACCATTGGAATTGGCGCACCCCAGTAACGCTGACGGGAAACCCCCCAGTCGCGCAGACGGAAGTTCACTTTACGCTCGCCTACGCCCAGCGAAGCCAGCTTGTCGGCAATGGCGTTGAAGCCGTCTTCAAAGCTCAGGCCGCTGAATTCGCCGGAGTTGAACAGGGTGCCTTTTTCGGTCAGCGCTTGCTCGGACAGGTCGGGTTCAGAACCATCGGCGGCCAGAATAACCGGTTTGATGGTCAGACCGTATTTGGTGGCAAATTCGTAGTCGCGCTGGTCGTGACCCGGAACGGCCATTACGGCGCCCGTGCCGTACTCCATCAGAACGAAGTTCGCGGCCCAGACAGGGATGGCTTCGCCAGTCAGTGGGTGAATGGCTTTAAAGCCAGTATCAACGCCTTTTTTCTCCATCGTCGCCATGTCGGCTTCGGCCACTTTGGTGTTGCGGCATTCGTCGATGAAGCGAGCCAGTTCCGTGTTGTTCTCTGCCGCTTTCTGCGCCAGCGGGTGACCTGCGGCTACGGCCAGGTAGGTCGCGCCCATGAAGGTATCCGGACGGGTAGTATAGACGGTCAGGGTCTGGTCGTAGTTCTCAACGTTGAAGGTAATCTCCACGCCTTCAGAACGGCCGATCCAGTTGCGCTGCATGGTCTTGACGGTATCTGGCCAGTGATCCAGTTTATCCAGATCGTTCAGCAGTTCGTCGGCGTAAGCGGTGATTTTGATAAACCACTGTGGGATCTCTTTACGCTCAACTTTAGTGTCACAGCGCCAGCAGCAGCCGTCGATAACCTGTTCGTTCGCCAGAACGGTCTGGTCATTCGGACACCAGTTAACGGCGGAGGTCTTCTTATACACCAGGCCTTTTTTATACAGCTCGGTGAAGAACTTCTGCTCCCAACGGTAATATTCCGGGGTGCAGGTTGCCAGCTCGCGGCTCCAGTCATAGCCAAAGCCCAGCATTTTGAGCTGGTTTTTCATGTACGCGATGTTGTCGTACGTCCACGGCGCCGGTGCGGTGTTGTTTTTGACCGCCGCGCCTTCAGCAGGCAGACCGAATGCATCCCAGCCGATTGGCTGCAGGACGTTTTTGCCCAGCATGCGCTGGTAGCGTGCAATCACATCACCGATGGTGTAGTTACGCACGTGGCCCATGTGTAGTCGACCAGAAGGATAGGGAAGCATCGACAGGCAGTAATACTTCTCTTTGCTCTCGTCTTCGGTTACTTCAAAGGTGCGCTTCTCGTCCCAGTGTTGCTGGACTTTTGATTCTATCTCTTCCGGGCGGTATTGCTCTTGCATGGCAGCCAGTGGTCCTGTTTTCAATACAGCTACTAAATGTAGCCAATGGATGTGGTATCTCAGATCCGCATAGCATAGCCCAAACGCCCGCGTCAAAACAGCCTTTCGCACAAATGCACTTTGCAGGAATTTACCGGGTCTGTGCTTCACCTGACAAAGCGGCGGCGAAATAAGGTCTATTATTAGAAATAGTTACTTACCCGGGAGGCAAAATGATGAACAAGGTTGCTCAATTTTACCGCGAACTGGTAGCGACACTGACGGAACGGCTGCGCAACGGCGAGCGCGATATCGACGCGCTGGTCGAACAGGCTCGCTCCCGGGTGGCGCAAACGGGTGAGTTAACGCGAACCGAAGTGGAAGAGGTGACGCGCGCCGTGCGGCGTGATCTGGAAGAGTTCGCGCGCAGTTACGAGGAGAGCCAGGACGAGGTCGCGGACAGCGTCTTTATGCGGGTGATTAAAGAGAGTCTGTGGCAGGAGCTGGCGGATATCACCGACAAAACGCAGCTGGAGTGGCGCGAGGTGTTTCAGGATTTGAACCACCACGGCGTCTACCAGAGCGGTGAAGTGGTGGGGCTGGGGAACCTGGTCTGCGAGAAGTGTCATCACCATATTGCGGTGTACACGCCGGACGTGCTGCCGCTGTGTCCGAAGTGCGGGCACGATCAGTTCCAGCGTCGGCCGTTTGAGCCCTAGGTAAAGCGTGGGGTGCTCCCTCTCCCCGTGGGAGAGGGTTGGGGTGAGGGCATCAGGCCGCACTATAGTAAGCCAGTCTCTCCGCCAGCAAATCCACAAACGCCTCCCGGTCGATATCCACCATCACCGTTGTATTCGGTTTATTCCCCGTCAGCGAGTAATAATCCACCACCGTCATGCCCTGGGTGTATTTTCCCTGCGTCTCAACGCCAACCCATCTGTCCACCGTGGTAAACATCTCAGGTTTTAACAGCCAGGAAATGGTGCACGGGTCGTGCAGCGGTGCGCCGTGGAAGCCCCACTTCTCGGCTTTGTGATACTCCATAAAGAAGTCGAGCAGTTCGGCCACGGTTGTCGCAACCGGGTTGCCCACCGAGCGGAAGCGCTCAATATCGTCCGCCATAATCTGCGCGCGGTGGGTAACATCCAGCCCCGCCATCACAATCGGTAATCCTGACTGGAAGACAATCTCCGCCGCTTCCGGGTCGACAAAGATGTTGAACTCCGCCGCAGGCGTCCAGTTACCCAGCCCCATGGCCCCGCCCATAATCACAATCCGGGCAATTTTATTATGCAGCTCAGGATGGCTGTTCAGCAGCAGCGCAACGTTGGTTTGTGGTCCGGTAGCCACCAGCGTTACCGGTTCTGCACTTTCACGCAGCACTTTTGCCATCAGCTCCACGGCGGTACAGTTTTGCGGCGTGAAGCCCGGCTCCGGCAGTGCCGGACCGTCCAGCCCACTTTCACCATGAACGTTGTCGGCAATAATGAGCTCGCGCATCAGCGGCTTCACGGCCCCGCCCGTAACCGGAATATCGGTGCGTTTAAGCAGCGTGAGCATGCGCAGCACGTTGCGCAGGGTTTTTTCAGGCGTCTGGTTTCCGGCGGATGAGGTGACGGCTTTTACGTCGAGTTCAGGGGAGGCTAGTGCAAGGACGAGTGCGATCGCGTCATCATGACCTGGATCGCAATCGAGAATGATCGGCCGTGCCATAGGGTTCTCCATTCTTAGCGTTATTTTGTGACAAGGTTAACGCTGCAATGTGACGCCGACGAGAAGCAGAGTGTGAAAGCGTGAAGCAGTGCGCAATCCGCAGATCGCGCACCGGGAAGATTAGTGCAGGATTTTGGCGAGGAAGTCTTTGGCACGGTCGGATTTCGGGTTGGCAAAAAACTCTTCTTTCGGAGAGTCTTCCACAATTTTCCCTTCGTCCATAAAGATCACGCGGTTGGCCACTTTACGGGCGAAGCCCATTTCGTGGGTTACGACCATCATGGTCATCCCTTCGTGCGCCAGCTCGACCATTACGTCCAGCACTTCGTTGATCATCTCAGGATCGAGCGCCGACGTTGGCTCATCAAACAGCATCGCCACCGGATCCATACACAGCGCGCGGGCGATCGCCACGCGCTGCTGTTGGCCGCCAGAAAGCTGTGCCGGGAACTTATCGGCATGTGCCGAGAGACCCACGCGTTCCAGGAGCTTCAGCCCTTTCTCGCGCGACGCCTTTTTATCACGCTTAAGCACTTTAACCTGTGCCAGCGTCAGGTTCTCGATGATAGAGAGGTGAGGGAACAGCTCAAAATGCTGGAACACCATGCCGACGTGTGAGCGAAGCTGAGCAAGATTGGTTTTCTTGTCGTTCACTTTGGTACCGTTGACGACAATTTCACCCTGCTGCACCGGCTCCAGGCCGTTAACGGTTTTGATCAGCGTCGACTTACCGGAGCCGGACGGCCCACACACCACCACGACGTCGCCTTTTTTCACTTCGGTGGAGCAGTCGGTCAGCACCTGAAAGTGCCCATACCATTTCGAAACATTTTTCAGGGAAATCATTATACAGTCCTTTTCTTCAGCCAGCTGACCAACAGCGACGCGCTTAAACTAATCACAAAATAGACCCCACCCGCGAAGAGGACCATCTCAACCTGCGTACCATCACGCTCGCCGATGGTGGACGCGGTACGGAAGAAGTCTGCCAGGCTCAGGACGTAGACCAGAGAGGTATCCTGGAACAGCACGATGCCCTGTGTCAGCAGGAGCGGAACCATGGCGCGGAACGCCTGCGGCAGAATAATGAGCTGCATGGATTGCCAGTGGGTCATCCCCAAAGCCAGTGCGGCGCTGGACTGCCCGCGGGAGATACTCTGAATGCCCGCACGAATAATCTCGGAGTAGTAAGCGGCCTCAAACATCGAGAATGCCACCATGGCGGAGATCAGGCGGATATCGGTTTTCGGCGACAGTCCCAGTACGTTCTGCAGGAAGCCGGGAACAATCAGGTAAAACCACAGCAGCACCATCACCAGCGGAATGGAGCGGAAGACGTTAACGTAGGCAGTCGCAAACCAGGCGAGGGGTTTAAAGCTCGACAGGCGCATCACCGCCAACAGGGTGCCCCAGACGATACCGATAATGATGGCGATCACGGTGATCTTTAAGGTGATCACCAGGCCATCCAGCAGGTAAGGCATGGATGGAACGATAGAACTCCAGTCAAATTCGTACATTATTTGCCCCCCAGATTGCCCGGCAGGCGAATTTTGCGTTCAACCAGGTTCATCACCAGCATGATGAAAGCGTTAATCAGAACGTAAGCGAGGGTAATCGCGGTGAAGGATTCCCACGCGTGGGCGGAGTAGTCCAGCAGCTTACCCGCCTGAGCCGCCATATCCACCAGACCAATCGTCGAGGCGATGGCCGAATTTTTCACCAGGTTCATCATCTCTGACGTCATCGGTGGAACGATAACGCGATAGGCGTTAGGCAGCAGAACGTAACGGTAGGCTTGCGGCAGCGTCAGGCCCATCGCCAGAGCC
Source organism: Enterobacter sp. B79-1 (assembly GCF_057444735.1). Classification (NCBI taxonomy): domain Bacteria; kingdom Pseudomonadati; phylum Pseudomonadota; class Gammaproteobacteria; order Enterobacterales; family Enterobacteriaceae; genus Enterobacter; species Enterobacter sp. B79-1. Next base: position 1,449,819 of record NZ_JBYAZJ010000001.1, on the reverse strand, counting down.
GCGTTCTTTTGCCCGCGCGGCAGTGACTGGATGGCAGCACGCACCTGTTCGCAAACGCGCGCGGCGGTGAACAGCCCCAGGCACAGCATGGAAGAGACAAAGAACTGAACGTTAGGATCCAGTTCCGCCTTGAACCACATGCCGATATTTTCCGGCAGCAGTTCCGGAATGACCAGATACCAGGTAAAGAACTGCACGATTAGCGGAACGTTACGGAACAGTTCCACGTACAGGGTGCCGAGTGTTGAAAGAAAGCGATTGGGAACGGTGCGCAGAATACCGAACAGCGAACCGACAAGAAACGCGATAATCCACGCCGTTATCGATAGCGCAACGGTGACCTGAAAGCCGCTCCACAGCCAGCCAAGATAGGTGGTGTTGCCGAACGGGGCTTGTTGCAGAAAAATGCCCCAGTTCCAGTCAATTGACATAATAAACTCCAGAAAAAAAAGGGTAGCAGCGCTACCCTCGAAGATTGGTGAGAAGCTCATTTTCGCGCTGAGTGGGGAACGACCACTCAACGTATAGTCTGTCCATGCTTCCCGACAATCGAGAGGGCAGGAGATCCCGCCCCTGTCGTTCTAATTAGTTAAGCGCTTTATCGTTTGGTGATTTGAACAGTGCTTTCATGTCGTCAGACAGTTCAAAGTTCATGTTGAGGTTCTTTGGTGGAATCGGGTTCTTGAACCATTTGTCGAACCATTTTTCCGCGTCGCCGGATGTCTGTGCCTGCGCGATGGTGTCATCAATCAGCTTTTTGAAGTCAGCATCGTCTTTACGCAGCATACAACCGTAGGCTTCTTTCGACTGCGCGGTGCCCACGATTTCCCAGTTGTCTGGTTTCTTCGCTTTCGCACGTTCGCCCGCCAGCAGGGCGTCATCCATCATAAACGCGACGGCACGACCGCTTTCCAGGGTACGGAAGGAGTCGCCATGGTCTTTCGCGCTGATGATGCGCATATCCATTTTCTTCTCGTCGTTCAGCTTGTGCAGCAGCACTTCGGAAGTCGTACCGGAGGTCACAACGACCGCTTTGCCTTTCAGGTCAGCAAAATCTTTGATTGCGCCGCCTTTCTTGGTCAGCAGACGGGTGCCCACGACAAAGATGGTGTCGGAGAAGGCGGCCTGTTTCTGACGCTCAAGGTTGTTGGTGGTGGAACCACACTCGAAATCAAAGGTGCCGTTTTGCAGCAGTGGAATACGGTTTTGTGAAGTGATTGGGATCAGCTTCACCTGCAGGTCAGGTTTGTTCAGCTTTTTCTTCACAGCTTCAACGATGGCGTTGGAGTAATCCTGTGAATAGCCTACGACTTTTTGCGTGTTGTCGTAGTAAGAGAACGGGACAGAAGATTCACGGTGGCCGACCACGATGACGCCGTTTTTGGCAATCTTGTCGAGAGTGCTGCCTGCTGCCGGAGCATCTTCAGCGTGAACGACGCCAGCAGACATTCCCATAACCAGCATTGCTGTGGCCAGTTTACGTAATTGCATACCCAACTCCTTTCTTATCAGCGCCAGTGACGCATTGATACCCATTGTGATGTTGTTATATCTCGCGCTATGCGAGTGCAGTGTTATGCAAGCTTGTTAACATTTAGTCTGGCTTAATGTAAAGATTTTGCTGCGTTATTGTTTATTTTTGCGAAGCGCGCCGCACCATTCAGAGGCAATAATCTTTCGTTGCACCGTTTCGGTGCTGCCGATGATCTACGCTGGTGCGACAAGGTTGCACGTTAAGCCAAACTGCGTTTGCGCGAATAAACAAAGCAATAGGCGTGCCAGAATGGGAGTTTGGAGGGGATTGTCGGGTGGCGGCTACGCCTTACCCGACCTACGGGAGCAAAAATGTAGGCCTGGTAAGCGTCAGCGCCACCCGGCAACAGAAGGTAAAATTATTTACGACGCTGACGCAGACTCATCAGCACCACGGCAAAGCCGAACAGCGTGGTCAAAATCCACAGCGGCCAGTTGCCGGTACGCGCGTACGGCGTCAGCCCCGTGGTAGGCGTGACTGTAGTGGTCAGCACCTCGCGGGTGAACTGCGGGATCATCGCCTGAATGTCACCCTGCGGACCAATCACAGCGGTGATGCCGTTGTTGGTGCTGCGCAGCAGCGGACGCGCCAGTTCCAGGGAGCGCATGCGCGCCATCTGGAAGTGCTGCCACGGGCCGATTGACTTACCAAACCATGCATCGTTGGAGATGGTCAGCAGATAGTCAGTATCCGGGCGGAAGTTATCGCGCACCTGTTCCCCGAGAATGATTTCGTAGCAGATGGCCGCCGTCAGGGCGAGACCGTGCGCGTGCAGCTGAGGCTGAACGTACGGACCGCGGCTGAAAGAGGACATCGGCAGGTCAAAGAACGGGGCCAGCGGGCGCAGAATCGACTCCAGCGGGACAAATTCACCAAACGGTACCAGGTGATTCTTATTGTACCGGTCGGTGGAGTTGTAGCTGTATTCGCTGTCTTTGCCGAGCGTAATGATGGTGTTGTAGGTGTCGTAGCGGTTTTGCTGATTCAGGCGTGCATCAACGATGCCGGTAATCAGCGTGCTGCCGCGCGCCACCAGCAGATTGTTCATCATGTTGAGGAACGGCTGCTGGTTAATTTCCAGATCGGGAATGGCGGACTCCGGCCAGATAATCAGCTGCGATTTACCCATCACCTCTTCGGTGGCGTTGGCGTAGATCTTCAGCGTATTCAGCAGCTCTTTTTCGTCCCACTTCATGGACTGTGGGATATTCCCCTGCACCATGGAGACCTGCATGGCGCGCTCGGGTTCAGGCGTGAACCACTGGATATAACGCAGCGGGAAGGGCAGGACGAAAAGCACCAGCGCCACAGCCAGCGGTTTCCAGCAGCGCGTGACCAGCGCCAGCACCAGCAGGCCGCTGACCACCATCAACAGGAAGTTAATGGCTTCAACGCCCATCACCGGTGCCAGCCCTTTCAGCGGGCCGTCAATCTGGCTGTAGCCGAACTGCAGCCACGGGAAGCCGGTAAGCACCCAGCCGCGCAGGAACTCGGTAATTTGCCAGACAACCGGTGCGGCAATCGCGACGCGCAGCCAGGTGGTTTTAGGCCACAGACGCGAGAGGATCCCTGCGAACAGTCCGGTATAGAGCGAGAGATAGGCGGCGAGCAGCACAACGAGGAAGACGTTAACCGGCCCCGGCATGCCGCCAAACTGGGCGATGCTGACGTAGACCCAGTTGATGCCTGAGCCAAACAGCCCCAGCCCCCAGAAGTAACCGATGGCGGCAGCCTGTACCGGACGCCGATTCAGGGTTAAACCCTGAAGTCCCATCAGGGAGAGAAGGGCCGCGGGCCAGATGTCATAAGGAGAAAAAGCCAGCGTACCGCTGGCTCCGAGCAACAGCGCCAGCAGCAAACGGACGCGCTGGCGTTCAAGTAATGGGGCAAATGCCATTTACATTAATCTTCCAGTTTTGGCACCGGTGAGTCGTCCGGCGTTCTGACGTGAACCTGAATAATACGTCGGCTGTCGGCCATGGCGACTTTGAATTGGTAACCGTCGATGTCAACGGTCTCTCCGCGCGCCGGAAGATGACCAAAGGCCTGCATCACCAGTCCGCCAATGGTATCGACCTCTTCATCGCTGAAGTGAGTGCCGAAGGCGTCGTTGAAGTCTTCAATCGAGGCCAGCGCACGCACGGTCCATGTGTGGCGGCTAAGCTGACGGAAGTCGATATCTTCTTCTTCGTCATACTCGTCTTCGATTTCTCCTACGATCAGCTCAAGAATATCTTCGATCGTGACCAGACCTGAGACGCCGCCGAATTCATCAATAACAATCGCCATGTGGTAACGCTGAGAGCGAAACTCTTTCAGCATCCGATCCACACGTTTACTTTCCGGCACAACCACGGCCTGGCGTAACACTTTTTCCATGCTGAAGGCTTCGGCATCGCTGCGCATAAACGGCAGCAGATCTTTGGCCATCAAAATCCCTTCGATGTGATCTTTGTCTTCGCTGATGACCGGGAAACGCGAGTGGGCGGATTCGATGATCACATCGAGGCACTCGTCCAGCGTCTGGTTACGTTTCAGGGTGATCATCTGCGAGCGGGGGATCATGATGTCGCGGACGCGCTGGTCGGCGATGTCCATGACCCCTTCGAGCATTTCGCGCGTATCTTCGTCGATAAGGTCGTTCTGCCCGGAATCACGAATCAGCTCCAGCAGTTCATCACGGTTTTTCGGTTCGCCGTGGAAAAGCTGGTTCAGAATGAGGGAGAAAAATCCCTTTTTACTGTTTGTCGTGTCGCTACTGTGTGAATTGTCGTCGCTCATGGCGTTTGTTAAGGGTTCTCTTGTGAGTTCAATGTTTACCGCCGCGCGATGTCCTTACGCGGCGGCATGTGAGTCAGGCGTTAGACCGACTATTCTTTCTCGGCAATGTACGGATCCTCATAGCCCAGAGCAAGCATTATCTCTGTCTCGAGGGACTCCATCTCTTCCGCTTCGTCATCTTCAATGTGATCGTAGCCCAGCAGGTGCAGGCTGCCGTGTACCACCATATGCGCCCAGTGGGCGTCGAGCGGCTTTTGCTGCTCTTTGGCTTCCTGTTCAACCACCTGACGGCAGATGATCAGATCGCCAAGCAGCGGCATCTCGATGCCCGGTGGCGCTTCGAACGGGAAAGAGAGCACGTTGGTAGGCTTATCTTTCCCGCGGTAGGTCAGGTTAAGCTCATGGCTTTCTGCTTCATCCACCAGGCGAATCGTGACTTCTGATTCTTCCTGAAACTGGGGGATAACCGCATCCAGCCATTTCTGAAACTGTGCCTCATCTGGCATGCCGGAATTGTCTTCACAGGCCAGCTGTAAATCGAGGATCACCTGACTCATTTCTGTTCTTGCTCCTGCGCTTCGCGCTTACGTTCCGCGGCCTGTTCGGCCCTGCGTTTTTGATCTGCCTCTTCCCAGGCTTCATAGGCGTTAACGATACGTGCGACCACCGGGTGGCGGACGACGTCTTCACTGTGGAAGAAGTTGAAGCTGATTTCATCGACCTCAGCCAGGACTTCAATGGCGTGGCGCAGGCCAGATTTGGTGCTGCGCGGCAGGTCGATCTGGGTGACATCACCGGTGATAACCGCTTTCGAGTTAAAGCCAATACGCGTCAGGAACATCTTCATCTGTTCGATGGTGGTGTTCTGGCTCTCATCGAGAATGATGAACGCGTCGTTAAGCGTACGGCCACGCATGTAGGCCAGCGGCGCAACTTCAATCACGTTACGCTCAATCAGCTTTTCAACTTTCTCAAAGCCTAACATCTCGAACAGCGCGTCATAAAGCGGACGCAGGTAAGGGTCCACTTTCTGACTTAAATCGCCCGGCAGAAAGCCCAGTTTTTCACCCGCTTCAACGGCAGGGCGGGTTAGCAGAATACGACGGATATCCTGACGCTCCAGCGCATCCACCGCAGCGGCAACGGCGAGATAGGTTTTACCCGTACCTGCCGGGCCCACGCCAAAGGTGATGTCGTGGTCGAGGATATTGGCGATATACTGCGCCTGGTTCGGCGTACGTGGCTTAATGACGCCGCGTTTAGTCTTGATGTTGATCGCCTTGCCGTAATCCGGCACGCTTTCCGCGCTTTGCTCAAGCACGCGTGCCTCTTTAATGGCGAGGTGAATTTGTTCCGGTTCGATGTCCTGAATCTCGCCACGCATTGGGGCGGTATCGACATACAGGCTGCGCAGAATATCCGCAGCCGCGTTGACGCAGATAGGGCGTCCGGTGAGTTTGAAATGGTTATCGCGACGATTGATTTCGATACCCAGACGTCGTTCCAGTTGTTTGATGTTGTCATCAAACGGCCCGCACAGGCTCAGCAGGCGAGCGTTGTCTGCGGGCTCAAGGCTAATTTCACGCGTGTCTATATTCAAACCGTTCCTCTTTGAGTGTTTTGTAGGCCTGGCGACATAAAACTGTCATTACCGAAAGTATTCACGCCTTAGATTAAAGGCGCAAGCATTGCTATGCATATTGGGACGACGAGAGGAAATACAAGGCCTGCCGGAAAGGCAGGCCAGAAGGATTACGGCTGGTAAATGCCCACGCCTGAATCGTTGACTTTGCGAGTGCGAGAGATAACGGATTCCGGAGATTCAGCAATTCGCAGGCCCATTTCGTCTTCGGTGCGTACCAGCTTCGCGCGCAGCGAGTTGGTCAGCACGTCGACAATCTCGACGTCCACGAATTTACCGATCATGTCCGGGGTGCCTTCAAAGTTCACCACGCGGTTGTTCTCGGTACGACCGGACAGTTCCATAATGCTCTTGCGCGAGGTGCCTTCCACCAGAATGCGCTGAACGGTGCCGAGCATACGGCGGCTCCACGCGTTGGCCTGCTGGTTAATACGCTCCTGCAGAATATACAGACGCTGCTTTTTCTCTTCTTCCGGCACATCGTCAACCATATCGGCCGCAGGTGTTCCAGGACGCGCAGAGAAGATGAAGCTGTAGCTGACGTCAAAATTCACTTCACCAATGAGCTTCATGGTGCGCTCGAAGTCATCTGTGGTTTCGCCAGGGAAGCCAACGATAAAGTCGGAGCTGATCTGGATATCCGGACGCGCGGCAAGCAGCTTACGAATGGTGGATTTATACTCCAGCACCGTATGTGGACGGCCCATCAGGTTCAGCACGCGGTCAGAGCCACACTGAATCGGCAGGTGCAGGAAGCTCACCAGCTCTGGCGTATCGCGATACACCTCAATAATGTCGTCGGTAAATTCCATCGGGTGGCTGGTGGTAAAGCGAATGCGGTCAATGCCGTCAATCGCAGCCACCAGGCGCAGCAGTTCAGCAAAGCTGCCGGTGGTGCCGTCGTAGTTCTCACCGCGCCAGGCGTTAACGTTCTGGCCCAGCAGGTTCACTTCGCGAACGCCCTGTGCGGCAAGCTGCGCGATTTCAAACAGAATGTCATCCGCCGGGCGGCTGACCTCTTCACCGCGGGTGTAAGGCACCACGCAGTAAGTACAATATTTGTTGCAGCCTTCCATGATGGAGACGAAAGCAGTCGGGCCATCAGCGCGCGGCTCTGGCAGACGGTCAAATTTTTCGATCTCCGGGAAGCTGACGTCAACGACCGGGCTGCGATTGCCGCGCACCTTATTGATCATCTCTGGCAGGCGGTGCAGGGTCTGTGGGCCAAAGACAATATCCACATACGGCGCTCTCTGGCGGATCAGTTTACCTTCCTGCGATGCGACGCAGCCGCCCACGCCGATGATCAGGTCCGGATTTTTACGCTTGAGAAGCTTCCAGCGGCCTAATACGTGAAAGACTTTCTCCTGCGCTTTTTCACGAATCGAACAGGTGTTCAGCAGCAGCACGTCCGCTTCTTTCACGTTTTCTGTCAGCTGGTATCCGTGGGTTGAATCCAGCAGATCGGCCATCTTAGATGAATCGTATTCGTTCATCTGACAGCCCCAGGTTTTTATATGGAGTTTTTTAGTCATCGACTTGCTCAGCTCAGGATTGCAAGCCGCGTATTGTAATGCTTTGGTGGGGTTGTGACCAGTGTGAAGGTTATGGGCCTCAAGACCACAAAAATCCGGTAAACTTAAGGGATTCTCCAATAAGGAAAATTGACCATGACACTCCTACACACCGAAGTTGCCGTTGTCGGCGGCGGTATGGTCGGCGGCGCGCTGGCGCTGGGGCTGGCACAACAGGGATTTGAAGTAACGGTAATTGAACAGGCTGCTCCGCCAGCCTTCGATCCCGCCAGCAAACCGGATGTGCGCATTTCCGCGATCAGCGCGGCGTCTGTCGATCTGCTGCGCGGGCTGGGCGTCTGGGAGGCGGTGCTGGCGATGCGCGCGCATCCGTACAGCCGTCTCGAAACCTGGGAGTGGGAAAATGCCCACGTCGCGTTTGATGCCGCCGAGCTGAAGCTGCCGCGTCTGGGCTATATGGTAGAGAACAACGTACTCCAGCTCGCGCTCTGGCAGGCGCTGGAGGCGCACCCGAACGTCACGCTGCGTGTTCCTGATTCCCTCAAGGCGTTGCATCATCAACCGGGTGGATATGTGCTGACGCTGGATAACGGCGATGAGCTGGCCGTGAAGCTGGTGGTGGGGGCGGATGGCGCCAATTCGCAGGTCAGACAGATGGCGGGCATTGGCGTTCATGCCTGGCAGTATCAGCAATCCTGCATGCTGATCACCGTTCAGTGTGAAAATGCGCCCGGTGAGAGCACCTGGCAGCACTTTACCCCGAACGGCCCGCACGCCTTTTTACCGCTGTTTGATAACTGGGCCTCGCTGGTGTGGTACGACAAACCGGCGCGCATTCGCCAGTTGCAGGGGCTGAGTATGGAACAGCTGCAGCGTGAAATTCTGCTTCACTTCCCGAGCCGCGTAGGTCACGTCACGCCGGTTGCGGCTGGCGCATTCCCGCTCACGCGCCGTCACGCTTTACAGTATGCCCGTGAAGGGCTGGCGCTGGTGGGCGATGCGGCGCACACCATTCACCCGCTGGCCGGGCAGGGGGTGAATCTGGGATATCGTGATGTCGACGCGTTACTGGACGTGTTAGGTAATGCGCGCACTCATGCTGAAGCCTGGGCCAGCCATCAGATTCTGAAACGCTACCAGACGCGACGTATGGCGGATAACTTCATCATGCAGTCGGGGATGGATCTGTTCTACGCCGGGTTCAGTAACGACCTGGGGCCGGTGCGCATTTTGCGTAACATTGGATTGATGGCGGCAGAGCGTGCCGGTGGTTTGAAGCGCCAGGCGCTGAAATACGCTCTCGGACTTTAATCCTTTTTCCCTCTTCCTGTGGGAGAGGGCATCAGGCAGCACAATTCTGTACAAAAACAAAAAAGCCCGCAGAGCGGGCTTTTTTGTTACTTAAGTGGCTGGGGTGCAGGGATTCGAACCCCGGAATGCTGGTATCAGAAACCAGAGCCTTACCGCTTGGCGACACCCCAATTGCGTTAAACAGACTGCTTAACGACTTTTTTAAATTGGCTGGGGTACGAGGATTCGAACCTCGGAATGCTGGTATCAGAAACCAGAGCCTTACCGCTTGGCGATACCCCAACAATTTTTTCTAGTCTATCGAATAACTCGACAGATTACTAATTTGGTGGCTACGACGGGATTCGAACCTGTGACCCCATCATTATGAGTGATGTGCTCTAACCAACTGAGCTACGTAGCCAGTACTGCAATCTTCGATGGCTGGGGTACCTGGATTCGAACCAGGGAATGCCGGTATCAAAAACCGGTGCCTTACCGCTTGGCGATACCCCAATACCGCGGAGAACCGCAAAATCGAAGAAATATGGCTGGGGTACCTGGATTCGAACCAGGGAATGCCGGTATCAAAAACCGGTGCCTTACCGCTTGGCGATACCCCATCCGTGCAACGCTATCCTGGGAATGGTGCGGGAGGCGAGACTTGAACTCGCACACCTTGCGGCGCCAGAACCTAAATCTGGTGCGTCTACCAATTTCGCCACTCCCGCAAAAAAGATGGTGGCTACGACGGGATTCGAACCTGTGACCCCATCATTATGAGTGATGTGCTCTAACCAACTGAGCTACGTAGCCATCTTTTTTCGCGTTACCTTATCGGCGTTGCGGGGCGCATTATGCGTATAGACCCTTGCAGCGTCAACACCTTTTTCAACGAAAATAGCCGGAATGTGACTGTTTGGTTAGGTTGCGAACAGCGTGGCCGAATATTCGGCAATTATTGGTTATTAATCGGTTTTAGCAGGTGAAAAGTGGGGAAAAAAATCAGGCCCCGGAGGGCCTGACGTCTTCATATTGATTATTTGTAGGCAGACTGGTGAACGCCGACCGCACGTCCTGACGGATCGTTCATGGATTTGAACGATTCATCCCATTCAATCGCTTTGGCAGACGAGCAGGCAACGGAAGGACCACCCGGTACACATTCGGCAGCACTCGGTACCGGGAACAACTCTTCGAAAATTTCACGGTACAGATACGCCTCTTTCGAGCCCGGCGTGTTGTACGGGAAGCGGAAGCTTGCGGTTTCCAGCTGTTGGTCAGAAACCTGTTTCGCCGCCACCTCTTTCAGGGTGTCGATCCAGCTATAACCTACGCCATCAGAGAATTGCTCTTTCTGACGCCACGCCACGCTCGCCGGCAGGTAGGATTCAAAACATTCGCGCAGGATATGTTTTTCCATTTTACCGTTGCCGCACATTTTGTCCTGCGGGTTGATGCGCATCGCCACGTCGAGGAATTTCTTATCGAGGAACGGCACGCGCGCTTCCACGCCCCAGGCGGACATCGCTTTGTTGGCGCGCGCGCAGTCAAACATATGCAGCGCCTGCAGCTTACGCACGGTCTCTTCGTGCAGCTCTTTGGCGTTCGGCGCTTTGTGGAAGTACAGGTAGCCGCCAAATACTTCGTCAGAACCTTCACCTGAGAGCACCATTTTGATGCCCATCGCTTTGATCTTACGCGACATCAGGTACATCGGCGTTGAGGCGCGGATGGTGGTCACGTCATAGGTTTCAATGTGATAGATCACATCGCGGATCGCATCCAGACCTTCCTGCACGGTGAAGTGAATTTCATGGTGCACGGTGCCGAGGTGGTTCGCGACTTCCTGCGCGGCTTTCAGGTCAGGAGCCCCTTCCAGGCCTACAGCGAAGGAATGCAGCTGCGGCCACCAGGCCTCAGAGCGCTCCTGATCTTCCACGCGACGGGCCGCGAATTTTTTGGTGATCGCTGAGATCACAGAAGAGTCCAGCCCGCCGGAGAGCAGTACGCCGTAAGGCACGTCTGACATCAGGTGGCTTTTTACGGAATCTTCCAGCGCCTGACGCAGCTCGGCTTTGTCAGTCACGTTGTCTTTTACCGCGTCGTAGTCGAACCAGTCGCGCTGGTAGTACTGGCGGATCTCACCGTCTTTGCTCCAAAGGTAACTGCCTGCCGGGAACTCTTTAATGGTGCGGCACACCGGGACCAGGGCCTTCATTTCAGACGCAACGTAGAAGTTGCCGTGCTCATCGTGGCCCATGTACAGCGGGATAATACCGATGTGGTCGCGGCCAATCAGATAAGCGTCTTTTTCACTGTCGTACAGCGCGAAGGCAAACATGCCCTGCAGGTCGTCCAGGAACTCCGGGCCTTTTTCCTGATACAGCGCCAGGATCACTTCACAGTCGGAACCGGTCTGGAACGCGTAGCGATCGTCGTATTCGGCGCGCAGCGCCTGATGGTTGTAGATTTCACCGTTTACCGCCAGCGCGTGCGTTTTTTTCTCGTTATACAGCGGCTGTGCACCGGCGTTGACGTCAACAATGGACAGACGTTCGTGAGCCAGAATCGCTTTATCGCTGGCGTAGACGCCTGACCAGTCCGGGCCGCGATGGCGCATCAGGCGGGACAGTTCGAGTGCTTTTTTACGCAGTTCGCCTGCGTCAGTTTTAATATCCAGTACGCCAAAAATTGAACACATAACCTTCTCCGTTAACCCTGTTGCTTTGTAATGTTGCTTGCTTATGAAAATGCCGCAAAGGGTAAAGGCGCGCAAGCGTTTTACCGGGGAAAACGCAAATAGCGCAATGGTGATTGCAGAATGTTGAAAAAAGCGTACGTCTGGCGCGCTTTTATTGAGGATTATTTAATGGAAGGTGTTTTTTATTAGATAGTGCTTCGGTTTTGCGAGCCAGAAATGAAAAACCACGCCCTGAGGCGTGGTTGGGTATCAGATAATGTCGATTTCATCGACGGAGGGGTAAATCCAGCTTGGCCGAAACGGCATCGCGTCAATGTCATCAAGTTGAGAGACGCCAGAAAGCACCAGGATGGTCTCAAGACCCGCCTGGAAACCGGCCAGAATATCGGTGCGCAGGTTATCGCCGACAATCACGGTTTCTTCGGAGTGTGCCTGCATCTTGTTCAGCGCGGCACGAATGATCCACGGGCTCGGTTTACCGACCACAAACGGCTGGCGACCGGAGATTTTCTCAATACCGGCGCACAGCGCGCCGCAGGCCGGATAAAAACCACGGCCGTGCGTATCCGGGTTGGTGGCGATAAAGCGCGCGCCGCTGGCGACAAAATACGCAGCTTTATGCATCATCTCCCAGTTAAAGGAGCGGGTTTCGCCGACAATCACAAAGTCCGGGTTCACATCGGTAATGGTAAAGCCTGCTTTATACAGCTCGTGGATCAGCGCGCCTTCACCGACGACATAGGCCTTTTTTCCTTCCTGACGCTTCAGAAAATCAGCGGTTGCCATTGCGGAGGTATAAAACACGCTGTCCGGCACGTTGACGCCCGCCGTGGCAAAGCGGTTTGCCAGATCCTGACCGGTTTGGGAAGGGTAGTTCGTGAGAAGAACCAGAGGCATTCCTTTGTCGATGATGCGGTGAAGAAACTCCGCAGCACCCGGCACGGCAACGTTGTCGTGCATCAGCACGCCGTCGATATCACAAATTACATTCTTAATGGTCATGGACAATCCGGCATCAAAAAAAGAAGGCGTTACTATAAGTCCCGATCAACTTTCCAGCAAATGCTGGAGCAGGATCCCGTTGAGCATGGCGCGTTTTACCAGGGCAAACGCACCAATTGCGGAGCGGTGATCCAATGTAGATCGCACTACCGGTAAATTCTGACGAAACGCTTTCAGCGCCTGGGTATTGATGCAACCTTCAATGGCGGGCAGTAAGACTTTTTCGGCTTCGACGATTTCCCCGGCAATCACGACTTTTTGCGGGTTAAACAGGTTGATAGCAATGGCGATGGTTTTGCCAAGATGGCGTCCAACCTGCTCGATCACTTCGCAGGCCAGCGCATCGCCTTTATTAGCGGCTTTGCAGATGGCGCCGATCTTACAGTCGTTCAGCGTTACGCGGCTTTGATAGCCCTGTTCCAGCAGATGGCGAACGCGGTGCTCGATGGCGGCGTTGGCGGCAACCGTTTCAAGGCAGCCGAAATTGCCGCAGTGGCAGCGCTCGCCGAGCGGTTCAACCTGAATGTGACCAATTTCGCCGACGTTGCCGTTGCGACCGATAAAAATGCGGCCATTCGAGATAATGCCCGCACCCGTCCCCCGGTGTACGCGCACCAGAATAGAGTCTTCGCAGTCCTGGCTCGCACCAAAGTAGTGCTCAGCCAGCGCCAGCGAGCGAATGTCGTGACCCACAAAGCAGGTGACTTTAAAGCGCTTTTCCAGCGCGTCGACCAGTCCCCAGTTCTCGACCTGGATATGCGGCATGTAACGAATCACGCCGCTTTCCGGGTCGACAAGGCCGGGCAGGATCACTGAGATAGCGATAAGCTCGCGGATCTTACGCTGGCAGCTCTCAATAAAGTGCGCGATGGTGTTCAGCAGCGCGTGTTCCAGCGTCTCCTGGGTGCGCTCCGGAAGCGGATAGTGCTCTTCAGCGATGGCTTTACTGCTCAGATCGTAAAGCGTAAGGGTGGTGTCGTGACGCCCAAGACGGACGCCAATCGCCTGGAAATTGCGGGTTTCGGTAATGATGGAGATGGCGCGGCGGCCCCCGGTGGAGGCCTGCTGATCGACTTCTTTGATCAGACCGCGCTCAATAAGCTGACGCGTAATTTTTGTTACGCTGGCGGGAGCAAGCTGGCTTTGTTCGGCTATCTGAATTCGAGAGATTGGCCCGTGTGAGTCAATCAGGCGATAAACCGCCGCGCTGTTAAGTTGTTTAACGAGATCGACATTACCGATTTGAGCTTGTCCGCCTGGTGTCATACTTTTACTTACTCAGTGACGACCTCGTTACCATTAACGATGGTCTTAATAATTTTATAATCGTGTGTGAACGCCGTCAGGTTTGCAACCATACCCGGTGCAATTCCGCCAAGCTGTTTATCCACGCCCATTGCGCGAGCCGGATAAAGCGTCGCCATACGCAGCACTTCATCAAGCGCAATGCCGCAATGCTCAACCAGGTTACGTACCCCTTCAATCATGGTCAGGGCGGAACCGCTCAGCGTGCCGTTTTCGTCCACACAGAGTCCATTGCGGTAGTATATTGTTTTACCAGCAAAAATGAACTGCTCAATATTTGCCCCTGCTGGCGCTGTGGCATCTGTCACCAGACACAGCTTGTCGCCTTTCAGGCGTTTTGCGTTGCGAATGTTGGTGAAATCGACGTGCAAGCCGTCTGCGATAATGCCACAGTAAACGTCTGGTTCATCCAGAATCGCGCCAACCAGCCCCGGCTCGCGACCGGTAATATACGGCATTGCGTTGTACAGATGCGTCGCAAAAGTAATACCTGCGCGGAAACCGGCTTTCGCTTCTTTCTGCGTGGCGTTTGAGTGACCCGCTGACACCACGATCCCGGCGGCAGCCAGTTTGCTGATAACGTCAGTACCGGTCATTTCAGGTGCCAGCGTCACTTTGGTGATCACATCGGCGTTAGCACACATGTAGTCGACCAGCTCAGCGTCCGGTTTGCGGACGTAGTCCGGGTTATGCGTACCTTTCTTCACCATGTTCAGCCACGGCCCTTCAAGGTGCAGACCCAGCGCCTGATTAGGGTGTTTTGCCAGGTATTCACGCATCACGCGGATACCCTGCTTCATGAGGTCATCACTGCTGGTGATGAGCGTTGGCAAATAGCTGGTGCAGCCCGATTTCTCGTTGGCTTTCTGCATGATCTCCAGCGTTTCGACCGTCACGGCATCCGCGGTGTCATTGAACTGCACACCGCCGCAGCCGTTAAGCTGTACGTCGATGAAACCGGGGGAGATTACTGCTCCATTGAGTGAGCGCTGTTCAATCTCCGGCGGCAGTTCTGCCAGCGGACAAACACGTTCAATCAGGCCATTCGCGATAACAATCGCGTGGTCATCCAGAATTTCATGGCCGGTATAAATCCGACCGTGGGTTAAAGCGTACATAACGACCCCCGGTTTAAAAAAAGCGACCGCCCCTGCATACAGAGGCGGTTATTCAATTACAGACCTTTGATGTTCTCTGCTTCTAACTCGTTGAAGTATTTCAGTGTTTTCACTTTCAGCTCCATCGTGGACGGTTCGTCACACACGACGACGGCTTTAGGATGCAGCTGCAGGCAGCTGATGGTCCACATGTGGTTAACGTTGCCTTCAACGGCAGCCTGGAGTGCCTGCGCTTTCACGCCGCCCAGTACCAGGATCATCACTTCTTCGGCATCCAGCAGGGTGCCTACGCCAACGGTCAGGGCGTATTTTGGAACCTGGTTCACGTCGCCGTCAAAGAAACGGGAGTTTGCCACGCGGGTGTCATGGGTCAGCGTCTTAATACGGGTACGGGAAGCCAGAGAAGACGCTGGTTCGTTGAACGCGATATGACCATCGTTGCCCACGCCACCCATGAACAGGTGGATTTTACCGTAAGAACGGATTTTTTCTTCGTACTGACGGCATTCTGCGTCAATATCAGGCGCGTTTCCATTCAGCAGGTTAATATTTTCAGCAGGGATATCAACGTGATCAAAGAAATTACGGTGCATGAAGCTATGGTAGCTTTCCGGATGTTCCTTTGGCAGGCCAACATATTCGTCCATGTTGAAGGTCACAACATGCTTAAAGCTAACCTGGCCCGCTTTGTGCATTTCAACCAGGGCTTTATACGCTGTCAGCGGGGTACCGCCGGTTGGAAGGCCAAGAACGAAAGGACGATCGGCGGTAGGTTTGAACGCATTAATGCGGTTAACGATATGACGCGCAGCCCATTTACCGACTTGTTCAGCTGTTGCCAGGGGGATCAGTCTCATTGTTCACCTCTAAAGTTTAATTAAAAAAGTGGGCGGATGATTAGTGCAACCTGATACTCAAGCGTAACCTGGAACCTTTCAGGCCGGATCAATCCGTCTTGATTTTTTGAATGATAAAATAAGTTTTCGCTGTTAGCCAGTGGAAGGGAGGGGTGATTACGATATTTGGTGACAAAAATCACAAAAAACGGGTGTTTAATTTGCGATACGAATTAATTTTTCACACACTCACACTGCCAGTGAATCATCAACGGTATCTATCGTTCGTGACACAATAAAAACATAGTTTATGCACGAGCCTTAATAAGGGGTCTCGTAGGGGGAATAGGATGAATATTTTAGGTTTTTTCCAGCGCCTCGGTAGGGCTTTGCAGCTCCCTATCGCCGTGCTACCGGTTGCAGCGCTGCTGCTGCGATTCGGGCAACCCGATCTTCTTAATGTGCCGTTTATTGCTCAGGCAGGCGGTGCAATTTTTGACAACCTGGCGCTGATTTTCGCCATCGGTGTGGCATCAAGCTGGTCCAAAGACAGTGCTGGTGCGGCGGCACTGGCTGGGGCAGTGGGTTACTTCATCCTGACGAAAGCAATGGTCACCATTAACCCTGAAATTAACATGGGTGTGCTGGCGGGTATCATTACCGGTCTGGTCGGTGGCGCGGTCTATAACCGCTGGGCGAATATTAAGCTGCCAGACTTCCTGAGCTTCTTTGGCGGCAAACGTTTCGTGCCGATCGCGACGGGCTTCTTCTGTCTGGTTCTGGCCGCCATCTTTGGTTACGTTTGGCCACCGGTGCAGCATGCTATCCATGCAGGCGGTGAGTGGATCGTCTCTGCGGGTGCAATGGGTGCAGGCATCTTCGGCTTCATTAACCGTCTGCTGATCCCAACCGGTTTGCATCAGGTACTGAACACCATCGCCTGGTTCCAGATTGGTGAATTCACCAACGCGGCAGGTGCGGTATTCCACGGCGACATCAACCGCTTCTATGCGGGTGACGGCACCGCGGGTATGTTCATGTCTGGCTTCTTCCCAATCATGATGTTTGGTCTGCCGGGCGCTGCGCTGGCAATGTACCTGGCTGCGCCAAAAGCGCGTCGCCCAATGGTTGGCGGTATGCTGCTGTCCGTTGCGATTACCGCGTTCCTGACTGGCGTAACCGAACCGCTGGAATTCCTGTTCATGTTCCTGGCTCCGCTGCTGTATCTGATGCACGCGGTGCTTACCGGTATCAGCCTGTTTGTGGCGACTCTGCTGGGCATCCATGCTGGCTTCTCCTTCTCCGCAGGCGCAATCGACTATGTGTTGATGTACAACCTGCCAGCGGCAAGCAGTAACGTCTGGATGCTGGTGGTGATGGGCCTGATCTTCTTCGTTGTCTACTTCCTTCTGTTCACTGCGGTTATCCGCATGTTTAACCTGAAAACGCCAGGTCGTGAAGATACCAGCGACGAAGTGGTGACCAGCGAAGCCAACAGCAATACCGAAGAGGGTCTGACTCAGCTGGCGACCAGCTATATCGCTGCCGTCGGAGGGACTGACAACCTGAAAGCCATTGATGCCTGTATTACCCGTCTGCGTCTGACGGTAGGTGACTCGGCGCGCGTAAGCGATGCAATGTGTAAACGCCTTGGCGCATCGGGCGTCGTTAAACTGAACAAACAAACTATCCAGGTTATCGTGGGCGCCAAAGCGGAATCCATCGGTGACGAAATGAAGAAAGTGGTTGCCCGTGGCCCGGTAGCGGCGGCCTCAGCCGACAGCGCGCCTGCATCGACGGCAGCCCCGGTAGTGAAGCCGCAGGCCGTGCCTAACGCCGTGACGGTGGCAGCGCTGGTTTCCCCGGTTACGGGTGACGTGGTTGCCATTGAGCAAGTACCTGACGAAGCGTTCGCCAGCAAAGCGGTCGGTGACGGCGTGGCCGTGAAGCCAACGGACAAAATCGTTGTGTCTCCTGCTGCCGGTACCATCGTGAAAATCTTCAACACTAACCACGCGTTCTGCCTCGAAACGGAAAAAGGCGCGGAGATCGTTGTCCACATGGGTATCGATACCGTTGCGCTGAACGGCCAGGGCTTTACTCGCCTGGTGGAAGAGGGTGCAGAAGTAGTGGCAGGCCAGCCGATTCTGGAAATGGATCTGGACTTCCTGAACGCCAACGCGCGCTCGATGATCAGCCCGGTCGTGTGCAGCAACATCGACGACTTCAGCGGTCTGGTTATCCAGGCGAAAGGTCAGGTGATTGCGGGCCAAACGCCACTGTATGAGATTAAAGGCAAGTAATCGCTCCTGAGTAGAGTCATGCCTTAAGCGGCGGGGGATATCCTCCGCCGCTTTTTTTTGCAGCAAACGCCCCCATTATTTTCATCTGATACGTATTTTCCGTAACTAAGGGTTGTCACTACGTCCGGCTTATAAGATCATATGCCGTTATACGTTGTTTACGCTTTGAGGAATCCACGATGAGTGAGGCAGAAGCCCGCCCGAGTAACTTTATTCGTCAGATCATCGATGAAGATCTGGCCAGTGGTAAGCACACCACAATTCATACCCGCTTCCCGCCGGAGCCGAACGGCTACCTGCATATTGGGCATGCAAAATCTATCTGCCTGAACTTTGGTATTGCGCAAGATTATCAGGGCCAGTGCAACCTGCGTTTCGATGACACCAACCCAGTAAAAGAAGACATCGAATACGTTGAGTCCATCAAGAACGACGTGCAATGGCTGGGCTTCAGCTGGTCTGGCGATATCTGCTACTCCTCTGATTATTTCGATCAGCTGTACGCCTACGCTGTAGAGCTTATCAACAAAGGTCTGGCGTATGTGGATGAACTCTCTGCTGACGAAATCCGTGAATACCGCGGCTCGCTGACCGCGCCGGGCAAAAACAGCCCATACCGCGATCGCAGCGTAGAAGAGAACCTGGCACTGTTTGAAAAAATGCGTGCCGGTGGCTTCGAAGAAGGCAAAGCGTGTCTGCGTGCCAAAATCGACATGGCCTCTCCGTTCATCGTGATGCGCGATCCGGTGTTGTACCGCATTAAGTTTGCGGAACACCACCAGACCGGTAACAAGTGGTGCATCTACCCGATGTACGACTTCACCCACTGCATCAGCGATGCGCTGGAAGGCATTACGCACTCTCTGTGTACGCTGGAGTTCCAGGACAACCGCCGTCTGTACGACTGGGTGCTGGATAACATCACCATTCCTGTGCATCCGCGTCAGTACGAGTTTTCTCGTCTGAACCTGGAATACACCGTGATGTCCAAGCGTAAGCTGAACCTGCTGGTCACCGACAAGCACGTTGAAGGCTGGGATGATCCGCGTATGCCGACCATCTCCGGTCTGCGCCGTCGTGGCTACACCTCTGCGTCAATTCGCGAGTTCTGCAAACGTATCGGTGTCACCAAACAGGACAACACCATTGAAATCGCTTCTCTGGAATCCTGCATCCGTGAAGACCTGAACGAAAACGCCCCGCGCGCGATGGCGGTGATCGACCCGGTTAAACTGGTTATCGAAAACTACCCGCAGGGAGAGAGCGAGCTGGTGTCTATGCCTAACCATCCGAGCAAGCCGGAGATGGGTACCCGCGACGTGCCGTTCAGCGGCGAAATCTGGATCGATCGTGCTGACTTCCGCGAAGAAGCGAACAAGCAGTACAAGCGTCTGGTGCTGGGCAAAGAAGTCCGTCTGCGTAATGCATACGTGATTAAAGCTGAGCGCGTTGAGAAGGATGCAGAAGGTAACATCACCACTATTTTCTGTTCTTACGATGCAGAAACGCTGAGTAAAGATCCTGCTGATGGCCGTAAGGTGAAGGGCGTTATTCACTGGGTGAGCGCTTCCCACGCGCTGCCGGTTGAGATCCGTCTGTATGACCGTCTGTTCAGCGTGCCTAACCCAGGTGCGGCTGACGATTTCCTGGCGACCATTAACCCGGAATCACTCGTTATCAGGCAGGGTTACGCTGAGCCGTCCCTGAAAGCGGCTGAAGCGGGTAAAGCGTTCCAGTTCGAGCGTGAAGGTTACTTCTGCCTGGACAGCCGTTACAGCACCGCAGAAAAACCGGTATTTAACCGTACCGTCGGCCTGCGTGACACCTGGGCTAAGATCGGCGAATAATATTGCTGCTCTGGTCAAGGAGAAACAAACGCCGCTTATTGCGGCGTTTTTTTTATTTAATGATCATGGTATTAAGCCAGGGCTTAAAGATAAGCCACTAAAATATCAGGTCAATGAGGTGCTACTTATTTTTCTAAAAAAAGTTTGTATTTTTACGAAATACAAAAAGGATGAAAAATAAACAGCGAATACCTGCGCTACCCGCTGAAATTTCTGATATTTCCCCGCCAATTCTCGCTCTCCTGTAAATGTTACAAAGCACTACGAATTATGTGCACTTCGTCATAATCCTGACTTTTGCCCACGGAAAAGCATTGATAATTCGCGTCGCGAAAAATAACCTAAAGGCGGTAGTTAATTCGAGGGTATTTCTAACTACCCCTGACCTTTTGGTCTTTTATATTTTCGCCGTTGAGGCGTTTTAATTCGTCAAAGAGGAATAATCTATGCGTACGTTCAGTGGCAAACGTAGTGCGCTGGCGCTGGCTATCGCCGGTGTGACAGCAATGTCGAGCCTGGCGATCACCCCAGAAGCTAAGGCAGAAGGTTTCATCGATGATTCTACCCTCACGGGCGGTATTTATTACTGGCAGCGTGAGCGTGACCGTAAAGACGTCACTGAAGACAAATACAAAACCAACCTTTCGCACTCTACCTGGAACGCCAACCTGGACTTCCAGTCAGGCTATGCCGCGGATATGTTCGGTCTGGATATTGCTGCCTTCACCGCCATTGAAATGGCTGAAAACGGCGACAGCGGACACCCGAATGAAATCGCCTTCTCCTCCAGTAACAAAGCGTATAAAGAAGACTGGTCTGGCGATAAAAGCGGTGTCAGCCTGTACAAGGCAGCAGCGAAATTCAAATACGGCCCGGTGTGGGCGCGTGGGGGCTATATTCAGCCAACCGGTCAAACGCTGTTAGCGCCGCACTGGAGTTTTATGCCGGGTACCTACCAGGGCGCGGAAGCCGGGGCTAACTTTGACTACGGCGATGCGGGCGCGTTGAGCTTCTCCTATATGTGGACCAACGAGTACAAAGCACCGTGGCACATTGAGATGGACAAGTTCTACCAGAACGATAAGAAAACCAAAGTCGATTACCTCCACTCGCTGGGCGCAAAATACGACTTTAAAAACGACCTGGTCCTGGAAGCTGCATTTGGTCAGGCGGAAGGGTATATCGATCAGTATTTTGCTAAAGCCAGCTACAAATTTGATGTTGTGGGCAGCCCGCTGAGCACCAGCTACCAGTTCTACGGCACGCGCGATAAAGCCAGCAATGGCACCGTTAACGATATCTATGACGGCACTGCATGGCTGCAGGCACTGACCTTCGGCTACAAAGTGGGCCAGGTCGATTTACGTCTGGAGGGAACATGGGTGAAGGCAGAAGGGCAGCAGGGCTATTTCCTGCAGCGTATGACGCCAACCTACGCGTCCTCTAACGGTCGTCTTGATATCTGGTGGGATAACCGCTCTGACTTCAACGCCGATGGTGAAAAAGCGCTGTTCTTCGGCGCAATGTATGACCTGAAAAACTGGAACCTGCCTGGCTGGGCGGTGGGTGCATCTTACGCTTACGCCTGGGACGCAAAACCTGCGGATATGGCGACACCGGACGCGTACTACGATCCAAACTATCGTCTGAAAGAGTCTTCTTACAGCCTGGATGCGATCTACACCCTGCAGGATGGCCGCGCGAAAGGCACGATGTTCAAACTGCATTTCACGCAGTATGACAACCACTCCGATATCCCGAGCTACGCGGGCGGTTACGGCAACATCTTCCAGGATGAACGTGACGTGAAATTCATGGTTATCGCGCCATTTACTATCTTCTGATGAACACACCGGCGGGCAACGTCCCGCCGGTATGGAGACTGCACATGATGAAAAAAATCGTAATCGTCGCGTTGCTGGCATCAGGGCTGGTGGCGTGTGCTCAGACTGAGGCACCAAAAGAAGATTCCCGCCTGAAGGAGGCCTATAGCGCCTGTATCAATACAGCGGAAGGGTCGCCGGAGAAAATCGAAGCCTGTCAGAGCGTGCTGAACGTGCTGAAGAAAGAGAAAGCGCATGAGCAGTTTGCGACGCAGGAAAACGTCCGCGTGATGGATTACCAGGCCTGCATTCAGGCGCGTAAAACCGGTAACGATCAGGAAGTGGCGAAGCGTTGCGATAAGATCTGGAGCGATATTCGCAGTAACAATAAATAAGTTGCTTTACGCCCGGTGGCGCTGCGTCACCGGGCTTTTTTTTGCCCAAAAACAGGCAAAAAAAAGCCAACCTTACGGCTGGCTCAGAGTATAAACACGATATTATTTCGCGTCGTGCGCGTGGTCGTCTTCACGGCAATCGCCTTCAGCACAGTGACCATACAGGTACAGGCTGTGGTTGGTCAGGCGAATACCGTGACGTGCGGCGATTTCACGCTGGCGTGATTCGATGGAATCATCGCTGAATTCAATAACCTTGCCACAATCGAGGCAGATCAGGTGATCGTGATGGTGCTGCTGGGTCAGCTCGAAAACGGATTTGCCGCCTTCGAAGTTATGACGGGTAACAATGCCCGCGTCATCGAACTGGTTCAGCACACGATACACGGTTGCCAGCCCAATCTCTTCACCCATGTCGATAAGACGTTTGTAGAGGTCTTCCGCACTGACATGGTGATTGTCTGGCCCCTGAAGCACTTCAAGGATTTTTAACCGAGGAAGCGTTACTTTCAGGCCAGCCTTCTTTAATGCGGTATTGTTGTCAGTCATGCGGAATCTGTCCTGTTGCTAAACGATTCACTTCTAAAGAAGAAGTGACAGAAAATGCACTTGGGATAATGCGTCTCATTATAGAACTGCCATGACTAAATGAAAACTGCAAGTCTCAAGCAAAGTATGCTTATAAAAACGTGGTATCACCAACAAACTTGTTCGATGGCATCCACTTTTTACCAGGGGGATATTGTACAGGTCTGAACGAAAAAGTTAAAAGTTTGTAGCAATTAATTTAATCGGTTTTACCTGGTAAGCGGGCGCAACCGGAGTTGCGCCACCGGGAAATCAGGCGTTAAGAATGTCGTCGAGGTTCAGTTCTTCGCGAACCTGCTTAACCCATTTCTCAACGCGTTCAGCGGTCAGTTCCGGCTGACGGTCTTCGTCAATTGCCAGGCCGACAAAGTGGTCGTCGTCTGCCAGGCCTTTAGAGGCTTCAAAGTGGTAACCCGCCGTTGGCCAGTGGCCGACAATCACCGCACCGTGTGGTTCAATGATGTCGCGGATGGTGCCCAGTGCGTCACAGAAGTATTCTGCGTAATCTTCCTGATCGCCACAACCGAACAGCGCGACCAGCTTACCGTTGAAGTCAACTTCTTCCAGGGTTGGGAAGAAATCGTCCCAGTCACACTGCGCTTCACCGTAGTACCAGGTCGGTATACCCAGCAGCAGGATGTCATAGCCTTCGAGATCTTCTTTGCTGCTCTTGGCGATGTCGTGCACATCGGCAACGTCTTTACCGAGCTGTTTTTGAATGTTTTTTGCGATATTTTCGGTATTGCCGGTATCACTGCCAAAGAAAATGCCGATGATTGCCATGAGTAAAATAACCTCTTGAAACTTAATGGTATGGTGGCGCAATTTGTCCACGGATAAGGGCAATAATAGCAGAACAGGCAACCCTGCGGAAACAGCTATCGCGCAGGACTGCACTCTGTGCTACATGAAAAGGGTCATAAAGGGGATTTTCAGACTTATGCCTTGCTGCGCAATGTCTCAAGTTGGGTGATTAACATCTCTTCAATCAGTTCGCTGCGGCTGATGTTACGCGCCTCGGCCAGCTCATTTAGTGCATCGACAGCATCGGCGTTCAGCTTCAGTTCGACACGCTTAAGCCCACGATTTTTATCGCGTTTAAGCTGGTTGCGTTTATTAATACGCAGCTGTTCATCGCGCGAGAGCGGATTCGTTTTCGGTCGTCCCGGTCGACGCTCATTCGCGAACAGATCTAGTGTCGTACGGTCCGTTTGTTCTTTGGCCATGATTCTGAGACTTCGGGGGAAATACGCCGCCCTGCTAATGCCCGGGCGATAAGCGCGCCATCATACATCACCGAAAACGGCACGCCAACGACTGGAAGCCCACAACCTTCCAGTCGCTCTCTTTTTAATCAATTTGCAGTATCAGAGAGATAGCGACGAATGGCGCGCAGCACGGCGTCCGGTTTTTCGGCGTGAACCCAGTGCCCGGCACCGGCGATCACATGGGCGCGAGCCTGCGGGAATTGGGCCAGCAGCGTGTCGCGGTAGGCATCGGTAACGTAAGGCGAGTTTCCGCCGCGAATAAAGAGGGTAGGGTGTGGCCACGCGGGGACGTTTCCCCAGCCCACGATGTTGTTGTATTGCTCCCAGAGCACCGGCACGTTAAAACGCCATTGCCCGTCGACAAACGACTTCAGCAGGAACTGCACGACGCCTTCTTCATCCAGATGCTCACGCATCACGGCGGCGGCCTGTTGGCGTGTTGCGACGCCCGCTTCTGTGACCGCATTAATAGCGGCGAAAATCTCATCGTGACGGCGGACGTTGTAATCCACAGGCGCGACGTCAATGACAACCAGCCCGTTGATACGCTCTGGCGCGAGCGCCGTCAGGGCCATCACCGCTTTGCCACCCATGGAATGCCCGATCAGCGTTACCTTCTGCAGGTTATGTGCATCCAGCGTATCCAGCAGATCCTGCGCCATCGCCGCGTACGTCATCTCGTCGGAACGCCCGGAAAGACCGTGATTGCGCATATCAACCTGTAAAATATCGTGGTCGGAAACCAGATCGCGCGCCAGCACGCCCAGGTTATCGAGGCTGCCAAACAGCCCGTGAACCAGTACGATGGGAGAATTATTGTTCGGCGATTGTGCAGATTGCGCTCGGGTATTCAATTTCATGGCAAAGTTCTTTTTTTACGTATGTCAGGTTAGGGTATCATGTTGACCATTCTGCCGCCCGGCTGCAAGGATCCAGTTTAATCTGACTTTTGCCGCCTGCCGGGTTTGACGCTATCCGCTGTTGGGATTTGACCTTATAATCCCAACGACTTGTATTCAGATAAGATATCGCACTGGATTAAGATGAAAACAATCGAAGTTGATGACGAACTCTATCAGTTTATTGCCAGCCAGACGCGGCATATCGGGGAGAGCGCGTCCGACATTTTACGGCGTATGCTTAAAATTTCCGCCGCCTCACAGCCTGCTACCCCTGTCACAAAAGATGTCGTGTCTCAGCCGAGCGTTGTTGCACAAGCAAAACCTGCCGTAATACCGGCAAAAGATAAAGTGCGCGCAGTACGTGAACTGCTGCTGTCTGATGAATACGCAGAGCAGAAAAAGGCGGTTAACCGCTTTATGCTCGTGCTGTCTACACTTCATTCACTGGATAACAAAGCGTTTGCTGAAGCGACCGAGTCGCTGCACGGTCGCACCCGCGTCTATTTCGCGGGCGACGAACAGACGCTGTTACAAAATGGCAATCAAACCAAACCTAAACATGTCCCTGGCACACCGTACTGGGTCATCACCAATACCAATACGGGCCGCAAGTGCAGCATGGTTGAACACATCATGCAGTCCATGCAGTTCCCGGCGGAATTGATTGAAAAGGTTTGCGGTACAATTTAACCCTTGCATCAAAAGGACCAGGCAATGGCAAATCACAGCCGTGCAGGCCAACCTGCACAACAAAGCGATTTGATTAACGTCGCTCAACTGACCGCGCAGTATTACGTGCTGAAGCCGGTCGTGGGCAACGCAGAACACGCAGTGAAGTTCGGCACATCTGGTCACCGCGGTAGCGCGGCGCGCCATAGCTTTAACGAACCGCACATTCTGGCCATTGCCCAGGCCATCGCGGAAGAGCGCGCCAAAAATGGCGTCACCGGTCCATGCTACGTGGGGAAAGATACTCACGCCCTGTCTGAACCGGCGTTTATTTCCGTACTGGAAGTGCTGGCAGCGAACGGTGTGGATGTGATTGTTCAGGAGAACAACGGTTTCACGCCAACGCCTGCGGTCTCTAACGCAATCCTCGTACACAACAAAAAAGGTGGCGCTCAGGCTGACGGTATCGTCATTACGCCATCTCATAACCCGCCAGACGACGGTGGCATTAAATACAACCCGCCTAACGGTGGCCCGGCAGACACCAACGTCACCAAAGTGGTGGAAGACCGTGCGAACGCCCTGTTAGCCGACGATCTAAAAGGCGTTAAACGTATCTCTCTGGATGCCGCCATGGCGTCCGGTCATGTGAAAGAGCAGGATCTGGTTCAGCCGTTCGTGGAAGGGCTGGCGGATATCGTCGATATGGCGGCCATCCAGAAAGCCGGTCTGAAGCTGGGCGTGGATCCGCTGGGCGGCTCCGGTATTGAATACTGGAAGCGCATCGCAGAGCATTACAAGCTGGATCTGACCATCGTGAACGATCACGTCGATCAGACCTTCCGCTTTATGCACCTCGATAAAGACGGCGCGATCCGCATGGACTGCTCCTCCGAGTGCGCGATGG
Organism: Enterobacter sp. B79-1; assembly: GCF_057444735.1. Taxonomy (NCBI): domain Bacteria; kingdom Pseudomonadati; phylum Pseudomonadota; class Gammaproteobacteria; order Enterobacterales; family Enterobacteriaceae; genus Enterobacter; species Enterobacter sp. B79-1. Next base: position 1,423,370 of record NZ_JBYAZJ010000001.1, on the reverse strand, counting down.
CGGGTCTGCTGGCGCTGCGTGATAAATTCGACCTGGCGTTTGCTAACGACCCGGACTACGACCGTCACGGTATCGTCACCCCTGCCGGGCTGATGAACCCGAACCACTATCTGGCCGTCGCCATTAACTACCTGTTCCAGCATCGCCCGCAGTGGGGCAAAGAGGTGGCTGTTGGTAAAACGCTGGTCTCCTCCGCGATGATCGACCGCGTGGTCGAGGCGCTGGGCCGCAAGCTGGTGGAAGTGCCGGTGGGCTTCAAGTGGTTTGTTGACGGTCTGCACGACGGCAGCTTCGGCTTCGGCGGTGAAGAGAGCGCGGGCGCGTCCTTCCTGCGCTTCGACGGCACGCCGTGGTCAACCGATAAAGACGGCATCATCATGTGCCTGCTGGCGGCGGAAATCACCGCGGTCACCGGTAAGAACCCGCAGGAACATTACAACGCGCTGGCGGAGCGTTTTGGTGCGCCAAGCTACAACCGTATTCAGGCTAGCGCGACGTCAGCCCAGAAAGCGGCCCTGTCCAAACTCTCTCCGGAGATGGTCAGCGCAAGCACCCTGGCGGGAGATCCGATCACCGCGCGTCTGACGGCGGCGCCGGGCAACGGTGCGTCTATCGGTGGTCTGAAAGTGATGACCGAGAACGGCTGGTTCGCTGCGCGTCCATCCGGTACGGAAGATGCGTACAAAATCTATTGCGAAAGCTTCCTCGGCGCTGAGCACCGTCAGCAGATTGAGAAAGAAGCGGTAGAGATTGTTAGTGAAGTGCTGAAAAACGCGTAAGTCGTGATCTGGTGCGGGCTGATGCCCTCACCCCGGCCCTCTCCCACTGGGAGAGGGAGAAAACATTAAAAACGGCAACCCTTGGGTTGCCGTTTTGCATTGACCTCGTAGGCCCGGTAAGCGCTAGCGCCACCGGGCTTTTTTTTAACTGTGCTTATTCTTCAATTCAAACCGCGGTGACACCAGACCGTACAGCGTCCAGCCCATAAAGGTCACCATCGCGCCATACAGCATCGCTTCCTGGCCGGATGAGTAGAGCGCGTAGAAGCTATAAATCGCCCCAATCAATGCTACTACGTTCGCAACCTTCGCCTTGCGTGGATCAACCTTCGCGACTTTCTGAATAATCACCAGCGCCGCCATCGACAGAATGTACGGAATGATATTTGTCACAACCGCCAGGTTGACCAGCACGTTGAACTGGCTGTTCAGCGATGGGCTAATGGTCATCAGCGACAATCCGCTCTGGAAGATGACAATCGCCAGCATGCCCTGCACCGGCGCATCGGCTTTGCTTACGCGGGAGAAGATTTTCGGGAAATAACCTTCATCTGCGGAGGATTTAAACACCTGCGCAATGGTGAACTGCCAGCCGAGAAGGGAACCGCAACAGGACATCACCATCAGACCCATAATCACTTTCCCGACTTCCGGCGTGAACATCTGCGCGAAAGCCAGCCCGAACGGCGCCGTGGAGTTTGCCAGATCCATATTCGGTACGATGCCCGCAATCACGTTAGTCGAGACGATATAGATCACCGCCGCGCCCAGCGTGCCGCCGAGGACCGCAATCGGCACGTTCTTTTCCGGATTCTCTACCACTTCCGCGTTCGCGCAGGCGGATTCCAGACCGAGGAAGGCCCACAGCGTCATGGCGATAGAAGAGCCCACTGCGGTAAAGAACGGCACGTGGTGCGGGTTCCAGGAGTTGGCGTACAGCGTCGGGCTAAACCAGAACCAGCCGATGATGCACAGGCCGACAACCGGGATAATCACGCCCCAGACGGTGATGCTGCTGAGCTGTCCGGTGATACGCGCGCCGCCAAAGTTAGCCACGGTGCAGATCCACAGCACCCCGATGGTCGCCAGCCCAATCTGTACCGGGCTGAGCGTCGCGCCAAACAGCTCCGTACCGTAACCCACCGCGGAGATGGCAATCGCCACGTTGGCGATCAGCAGCGACACCCCGTAGGTATAGTTGGCCATAAAGTTGCCCGACTTGCCAAAGGCGTATTCGGCATAGCCGCCCATGCCGCCAGACTTACGGCTGAACATCCCGCACTTGGCAAACGCCCACGCCAGCGCCATTGAGCCGACTGCCGTCACCAGCCAGGAGATGATAGAGATGGTACCCACCTCTGCCAGCTTGGTGGGCAGCATGATAATCCCGGAGCCCATCATGTTTACCATGGTGAGGATAGTCAGCTGCACCACACCCATCTTATTGGACTTGCTCATAATTTTTCTCCTTTCAGCAGAGATGGCTGAGCGGCGGGTTGTTTAATGACGTAGCAGCGAACCTGTTTTCGACCGTCACACTCCTCGACGTACACGCCCTGCAGCTCCGGCGCGAAGCCCGGCAGAAGGTTGATGCCTTCTTCCAGCGCGGCAAAATAGCGCAGTACAGAACCGCCCCAGACTTCACCCGGCACAACGCACAGCACCCCCGGTGGATAAGGAAGCGCACCTTCAGCGGCGATACGGCCTTCTGCGTCACGCAGTGAAACCAGCTCGACCTCACCGCGCAGATAGGCATAGTTCGCCTCTTGCGGGTTCATCATGACGCGCGGGAAGTGAGACTTGCGGAACATCTCTTTCTGTAGCTGTTTCACGTTGTGGCGGGCGTACAGGTCATGCATCTCCTGACAGATCTGGCGCAGGGTGTAACCGGCGTAACGCTCCGGATGCTGTTTGTAGAGAGAAGGCAGAACTTCTTTCAGCGGTACATCGCTCTCGAGCAGTTTTTCGAAGCGCACCAGTTGAGCAACCAGCTGCTGCAGTTTTCCCATGTCCTCCGCAGGCGTGAGCAGGAACAGGATCGAGTTGAGATCGCATTTCTCCGGCACGATGCCGTTTTCACGCAGGAAGTTGGCGAGGATAGTGGCGGGCACGCCGAAGCCCTCATATTCCCCGGTGCGGGCGTTGATGCCCGGCGTGGTCAGCAGCAGCTTGCACGGGTCGATAAAATACTGGTGCTCAGCGTAGCCTTCAAAGGCGTGCCAGCGTTCACCCGGCACGAAGTGGAAGAAGCGCAGATCGGTCGCAATGTCCGCCGTGTCCCAGCTTTCCCACGGACGGCCATCCACCGTTTCCGGCACGAACGGGCGCAGATACTGACAGTTCTCCAGGATCAGCTTGCGCGCCTCGATACCGTTCACCACGCAGTCCATCCACATGTTGCGGCCGCTCTGGCCTTCATGCATACGGGCGTTGATGTCCAGTGCGGCAAACAGCGGATAGAACGGGCTGGTGGAGGCGTGCATCATAAAGGCATTATTCAGCCGCTTATGCGGGACATAGCGTTGTTGCCCTTTGATATGGCTGTCTTTCTTGTGGATTTGCGAAGTCTGCGAGAAACCTGCCTGCTGTTTGTGCACGGACTGAGTGACCAGGATCCCCGGGTCGTTTTCATTCAGCTCAAGCAGCAGCGGAGAGCAGTCGGCCATCATCGGAATAAACTGCTCGTAGCCCACCCAGGCAGAGTCAAACAGGATGTAATCACACAGGTGCCCAATCTTATCCACCACCTGACGGGCGTTATAGATGGTGCCATCGTAGGTACCCAGCTGGATCACCGCCAGACGGAACGGACGCGCATCGCGTGCACGGCCAGGCGCCACCTCTGCCACCAGCTCGCGTAGATAATTTTCTTCAAAGCAGTGGGCGTCAATGCCGCCAATAAAGCCGTATGGGTTGCGCGCGGTTTCCAGATAGACCGGCGTTGCGCCAGCCTGGAGGAGGGCACCGTGATGGTTAGATTTGTGGTTGTTACGGTCGAACAGTACCAGGTCGCCCGGCGTGAGCAGGGCGTTTAGCACCACTTTGTTGGATGACGAGGTGCCATTCAGCACGAAGTAGGTCTTGTCGGCATTAAAGACTTTTGCCGCATGCTGTTGGGCGATGCACGGCGCACCTTCATGAATGAGCAGATCGCCCATTGCGACGTCAGCATTACACAGATCGGAGCGGAAAAGCGTCTCACCAAAGAAGTCGACAAAATGATTACCGGCTGGATGACGGCGGAAGAACTGTCCTCCCTGATGCCCCGGGCAGTCGAACGCGCTGTTGCCCTGTTTAACGTAATCGACCAGGGCGCGGAAGAACGGTGGGCGAAGCTGGGTTTCGTACTTCAGTGCAGCCGCTTCCAGCTGGCGTCCGTAAAAATCGTTGCTGGTGTCTGAATACTCAAATACGCCATGAATGCGCGATAAATAGTCTGCCGGAATGAATTCTTCTTTGTGCGTCGCGACAAAAACAGGAATGCCAAAACCGGTGGCTTCTATTTCGTCCAGAATACCGCTGGCAATATCCGTGACCGCCAGAACAATGGCGGCAACATCAATATAATCAGAAGCGCGGACATCCACCAGTTCACGCTGGGTAGTAAAGCAATCCGGACATGCACGGCTGGCTGCGATTTTTAAACTTTTCATCTTTCTCTCTTTATTTTAGGTAATAAGCGTCCCTCGATTTCTGGCAAGAAAGAAATCGATAATTTTCCGGAAAAAAAGCAAAGGATGACCGCTGATTAAAATCAGTGAATTGCTTTTTTGATGATTGAAATTCAGTCCGCCCGGTGCGGATGAGTCTGAATCAAGATGAGTGAGCGCACGAGATCACAGGCAATAGCCTGTAAAGTAAGGTGTTTTAGGACGGCCTGTAAGCGAGTGCGCCAGAAGTCGAAGGACTACCGGGCATTAAAGAGATGAAAGTCAAAGCAGTTTCGGTGGGCAAACATCATGATATGTGTTGTCCGCCTTATATGGGGCATTAAACGATTGTTGTTTTCCATGTTTCATTTTCCTTTCAGTAATTGAAAGCATGGTCATTTTATCCAGGAAATGGCGATTAACTGTGAAGGAGATCACCGTTAACCGATCATTTCACAAATAATTAGTCGTTTTTGATGAATAACGCAGATCAAAATGCTGCTTTGTTGGTGATGTGTTAATGTTGTGTTTGTTTGGTGTTTTTATTGGGCGGAAATAATCCGTAAAACAACGTCTGGATTATTTTTATGTCTATTTTGGAAGGTGGTTTTCTTTATTTGAAATTAATATGAATAGTTATTCAAATCATAAACCGATAACCGATACCGGTTTCAGTTAATAAATGGCGAGGGCGCGCGGGGTCAACTTCAAGTTTTTGACGAAGGTGTCCCATATAAATGCGTAAATAGTGACTATGCTCGACGGCATTGGGTCCCCAGACCTGGCTTAACAGCTGGCGCTGAGTCAGCACCTTGCCATGATTGTTGAGCAAAACGGCAAGCAGACGGAACTCGATAGGCGTGAGGTGGATCTCTTCTTCTGCCCGGGTGATGCGTCGAGCGGCAAGATCGACCTGAATGTCACCGAAGGTATACACCGGGTCGGAAGGCGTCGTTGCACTATGACGACGCAATGCGACGCGAAGCCGGGCCTGCAACTCACCAATGCCAAAGGGCTTGATAAGGTAGTCGTCTGCACCTGCATCCAGCGCGGCGATTTTATCCGCTTCTTCCGTTCGCGCAGAAAGCACCAGAATCGGCATTTGGCTCCACTGACGAACCTCTCGGATAAAATCAATGCCATCCCCATCCGGTAGCCCCAAATCGAGGATCGTCAGGTCCGGCTTGCGCGTCGCGGCCTCAATTAACCCCCGTTGAAGCGTACTGGCTTCATGAACGCGCAGGCCGTCGGCTTCCAGCGCGGTACGCAGAAAACGGCTTATGGCGAGCTCATCTTCGACAATCAGGACGTTAATCACAAATCCTCTGGTAATTCATCAAGTTCTGGTGGGGTATCAAGTGGAAGTGTAACACAAAAATGTGCGCCGCCTTCCGGACGGTGCTCTGCCGAAATGGTGCCGCCATGCACGTCAACAATCGCTTCGCAAATAGCGAGACCCAGCCCAACGCCGGGGATCGCAGATTCCTTATTACCGCGCGAAAATTTTTCGAAAATGGCCTTTTCCTGCCCGACCGGAATACCCGGCCCGGTATCCCAGACTTCCAGCTGCAGCGTTTGTGCGTTCACCGTGGCGTTAATGCCAATCTGTGCTTTCGCCCCCGCATATTTAGCGGCGTTTTCGAGCAGGTTAATCAGCACACGCTCGAACAGGGGGCCATCAACGTGAATTAGCGTCAGCGGTTCAGGCATGTTCAATGCGATATGGCGGCCGCCCAGGCCGGGCTCCAGCATTTTCAGCGCGCTCCCGACGACCTCTTCCAGCGTGAGCCACTCTTTTTTGAGGTTAAACCCGCCAGACTGAATGCGCGCCATATCCAGCAGGTTATTCACCAGCCGCGTGGTATTTAGCACATGCTGGCGAATTTCGCTGGCCTGCATCGCATGTTTTGAGCCTTCTGCAGCCAGGTCCAGCGTCAGGATCTCAGACTGACCAAACAGCACGGTGAGTGGAGTGCGTAGATCGTGAGAGAGCGCCGCCAGTAATGAATTTCGGATGCTTTCGCGCTCGCTTGCCAGCCGCGCCTGCTCTTCGCTGGCGGTGAGTGCCAGCCGTTCGAGCGCGCTGGCGACCAGCAGGGTGAAGGTTTCCAGCAAACGTTGCTGTTCGGGGATCATCAGCTGGCGCAGATTGGTCGGCTCAACGATAACCAGCCCCTGATTTTTATCCGCACTGCGTAGCGGCAGGATCTGATAAGGCACGCCTGGCAGAGTGTCCGTTCCTGCGCCTGCGGGCAGCCCTTTATCAAAACTCCAGCGCGCAATGGCTTCATCCCAGGGCGTCATGCCGGAGGCTGAGGTGAGCGGACGAAGGGTGCCATGCTCGCCCGGGAGCAAGATAAGATTACTGGCGTTAAACGTAGAGCGAATAAATTGCTCGCTGGTCTGGACAATATCCAGCGGCGTGCGGCCGACTGCCAGCGATTTGGACATCTCATAGAGATGGCGCGTACGCTGCTCGCGATAGCGTGCAATACGCGCCTGATAGCGAACGCCCGCCGTCAGATTACCAATCACCAGCCCGACGGTGAGCATCACGCCAAAGGTGAGAATGTACTGCACGTCGGACACGGCAAGCGTTCCGCGCGGGGCAATGAAGAAAAGATCGAAGCTGACAACGTTGATGACCGTCGCCAGCACGGACGGCCAGCGTCCGTAGAAGAGCGCCACCACCACCACGCCGAGCAGGTAAATCATCACCAGGTTGGCGGCGTCGAAGGCGATCAGCCACTGGCTGGCAATCACGGTAATCAGGGCGCAGAGCACGACGGCGACAAGGCAACCGCGGATCTGGATCCGCCATTTATCACCAAAGGCGCGGGCATCCGGCGCACGGTTGGGCAGGGGCGTGGGCTTGTCATCCAGCGCCACGATCACCAGATCCAGGTCCGGCGCGCGGCGGGCCAGCTTATCGGCGAAGGATTCACGGCTGAACCAGCGGCGGTGCTGGCGACGACCAATGACAATTTTTCCCAGGTTATGCTCGCGCGCGTAGCGCAGGATGGCTTTATCTTCCTGAGGATCGGAAAGGGTGGCGGTTTCGGCACCCAGTTCCTGCGCCAGCCGCAGCGAGCTGAGGATGGCGCGCCGCTGATGTTCGGGCAGAGCATGCAGCTGCGGCGTTTCGACATACACCGCATGCCAGACGCTGCCAAATTTCGCTGCAAGCCGCGCGGCGGTGCGGATCAGTTTCTCATTGCCGCTACCGTGCCCGATGCACAGCAGAATGGCGTCGCGGGTGTGCCAGACGCGTTCTTGCCCCTGCAGGTCGCGCCAGGCGCGCATCTGGTCGTCAACGCGGTCGGCGGTACGGCGCAGGGCCAGCTCGCGCAGGGCAATCAGGTTGCCTTTGCGGAAGAAATGTTCGATGGCGCGTTCGGCCTGGCCGGCAATGTAGACTTTGCCCTCGTGCAGGCGCTGGCGCAGGTCGTCCGGCGGCAGATCGACCAGCACCACCTCATCGGCGGAGTCAAAGAAGGGATCGGGCACTGTCTCTCGCACCTGAATGCCGGTAACGCCGCTCACCACGTCGTTCAGGCTCTCCAGATGCTGGACGTTAACGGTGGTGAACACGTCGATGCCGGCTTCCAGCAACTCTTCCACGTCCTGCCAGCGTTTCGGATGACGCGAGCCTGGCGCATTGCTGTGTGCCAATTCGTCCATCAGGATAAGTGCAGGACGGCGGGCGAGGGCGGCATCGAGATCGAACTCCGTGACCAGCCGTCCACGATGGCTAATACGTCGTGGCGGCTGTGTGGCAAGTCCTTTCAACAGCGCCGCAGTCTCTTTACGGCCATGGGTTTCCACCACGCCGATGAGAATATCGAGCCCCTGCGCCCGAAGCCGCTGGGCTTCCGTCAGCATGGCGAAGGTTTTCCCGACGCCTGCGCAGGCGCCAAAGAAAATTTTCAATTTGCCGCGATGGGCTTCAGCCGTCTGTTCTAGCAGCCTGTCCGGATCCGGGCGCATGGGCTCGTCGGTCATTTAGTTTTTCCTTAGCGCGTCCAGCGCCAGATTCAGCTCAACAATATTCACTACCGGCATGCCGATGAAGCTGACCAGCGGCTTTTGCGTATGCTCAGCGACCAGCTGGCTCACCTGCTCAATGGTTAACTGACGGGCCGCAGCGACGCGCGGAATTTGCCATGCCACCGCCTGTGGCGTCAGGCTGTAGTCCAGCCCGCTGGCAGAGGCGGTGACCAGTTCAACAGGGACTTCACGGCTGGCCTGCGGGTTGGCGGCGCGCAGGGCGGCAACGCGTTCTGCAACGGCTTTATCCAGCTCCGGGTTGCTGCCCGCCAGGTTACTGCCGCCGGATGCCATCGGATTATACGGGCTTTCCGCGGTGGCGGAAGGGCGGCCCTGGAAGTAGCGCGCGTCCGTAAAGTTCTGACCAATCAGGCGTGAACCGCGGGATTCTCCGTTCTGGATAATCTGTGAGCCGTTAGCCTGCTCGGCAAACCACCACTGACCCAGCGCGGTAGTCGCCAGCGGGTAAAGCCCGCCGGTAATAAGAGACAGCAGAATAAATAACAGTATAGCGGGACGTAACATCGTCATTTGATTCACCTTTTAGACCAGCCCGAACAGCGTCAGGAGCACGTCGATAACCTTAATACCAATAAAGGGCACAACCAGCCCGCCCAGACCGTAAATCCACAGGTTGCGGCGAAGCATGGCGGCCGCCGTCAGCGGCTTATAGCTCACCCCTTTCAGCGCCAGCGGAATAAGAAAGACAATGATCAGGGCGTTAAAGATAACCGCACTGAGAATGGCCGATGCCGGGGAGTGCAGGTGCATCACGTTCAGCGCATTCAACTGTGGATAGGTTGCCGCAAACGCCGCCGGAATGATGGCGAAATACTTCGCCACGTCGTTGGCGATGCTGAACGTGGTCAGTGAACCCCGCGTCATCAGCATCTGTTTACCGATGTGCACTACCTCAATCAGCTTGGTCGGGTTAGAGTCGAGGTCAACCATGTTGCCCGCCTCTTTTGCCGCCTGCGTGCCGGAGTTCATCGCCACCGCCACGTCGGCCTGCGCCAGGGCAGGGGCATCGTTGGTGCCGTCCCCGGTCATCGCGACCAGACGGCCTTCCGCCTGATACTGGCGGATCAGCGCCAGCTTCGCTTCCGGCGTCGCTTCAGAAAGAAAATCATCCACGCCCGCTTCGGCGGCAATGGCGGCTGCGGTAAGACGGTTATCCCCGGTGATCATCACCGTTTTGATGCCCATTTTGCGCAGCTGTGCAAAACGCTCCTTGATGCCGCCCTTAACGATATCCTTCAGGGCAATCACGCCCAGCACGTTCGAGCCTTCCGCCACCACCAGCGGCGTGGCCCCCTGTCGGGCGACGCTTTCGACCAATTTGTCTACTTCAGGCGGGAAGTGGCCGTTGTTGGCTTCGATATGGCGACGAATGGCGTCAACGGAGCCTTTACGTATCATTCGGTCCTGAATATTAATCCCACTCATGCGGGTCTGCGCGGTGAAGGGGACGAAAGTGGCATGCAGGCTTTGCACGTCACGCTGGCGCAGATTGAAACGCTGCTTAGCCAGAATCACGATGCTGCGACCTTCCGGCGTTTCATCGGCCAGAGAGGAGAGCTGTGCGGCATCCGCGAGCGTTTTTTCATCCACGCCCGGTGCGGGCAAGAAATCAGAGGCCTGGCGGTTGCCGAGGGTGATGGTCCCGGTTTTATCCAGCAGCAGTACGTCGACGTCTCCGGCGGCTTCAACGGCGCGTCCGCTGGTGGCGATGACGTTCGCGCCCAGCATACGGCTCATCCCGGCGACACCGATAGCGGACAGCAATCCGCCAATGGTGGTTGGGATCAGACATACCAGCAGCGCCACCAGTACGGTGATGCTGACCGCCGTGCCGCCATAGGCGGAGAACGGCCACAGCGTCGCGGTTGCCAGCAGGAAAACGATAGTCAGGGCGACCAGCAGAATGGTCAGGGCAATCTCGTTCGGCGTTTTGCGACGCTGCGCGCCCTCCACCATGGCGATCATCCGGTCAAGGAATGTTTCGCCCGGGTTAACGCTGCACTGGATCACCAGCCAGTCGGAGAGAATGCGCGTCCCGCCCGTGACTGAGGCGAAGTCACCGCCAGACTCACGAATAACCGGCGCGGATTCCCCGGTGATGGCGCTTTCGTCCACCGATGCGCCGCCTTCAATGACTTCCCCGTCGCACGGGATGATGTCACCGGCCTCGACCAGCACCACGTCGCCTTTACGCAGTTCATCTGCCGGAACGTGGTCCATATGCGCGCCGTGTTTAGGTTCACGTAATTTGCGCGCGAAGGCGGTTTTTTTGACCCCTTTCAGGCTGTTAGCCTGTGCTTTACTGCGCCCTTCCGCCAGCGCCTCTGCGAAGTTGGCAAACAGCACGGTAAACCACAGCCACAGGCTGATGGCACCGGTAAAGAGTGCATTACCCGGAAGATGCCCCGTACCCATCGCAACTGCCAGCGCGGTGGTGAGTAAACTCCCTATCCAGACGATAAACATCACCGGGTTGTGCCACTGCACGCGTGGGCTCAGTTTTTTCACCGCATCCATGAGGGCCTGACGAACTAACGTCGGTTCGAGCAGGGCCAGTTGTTTACGACTCATGACAAATTCTCCGCAAAATCAGCGTAAAGAGAGGGTTTCCGCGACCGGGCCTAACGCGAGGGCGGGGATAAAGGTCAGGGCACCGACCAGCAGCACGGTGCCAATCAGCAGGCCGATAAACAGCGCGCCGTGTGTCGGTAACGTACCGGTGGTGGTCGGTTGGATTTTTTTACTCACCAGCGCTCCCGCGATCGCCATCACTGGCACAATCACGCCGAAACGCCCCACGAACATGCAAAACGCCAGCAGACAGTTCCAGAACGGTGAGTTAGCGCTTAAGCCTGCAAAGGCGCTGCCGTTGTTGTTGGCGGCAGACGAGACGGCGTAAAGCACTTCGCTAAAACCGTGAATGCCTGGGTTAAAGATGCCGCTGCGTCCGGCGTCGGTCATCAGCGCCAGCGCGGTGCCGATCAGAACGAGGGCAGGGGTGACCAGAATCGCCAGGGCGGTTAATTTCATCTCGCGGACGTCGATTTTTTTTCCCAGATATTCCGGAGTACGGCCAATCATCAAACCGGCGATGAATACGGCGAGCAGAACGAACAGCAGCATGCCGTACAGCCCCGAGCCGACGCCGCCAAAGACCACTTCGCCAATTTGCATTAGCCACATTGGGATCATGCCGCCGAGGGCGGTAAAGGAGTCGTGCATGGCGTTAACCGCCCCGCACGACGCCGCCGTGGTGACCACCGCATACAGGCTGCTGGCGAGAATGCCAAAGCGGCTCTCTTTCCCTTCCATATTGATGTTGCTGTTGGCGCCCAACTGCATGAAGTGGCTGTTACCGTTCCATTCGGCCCACATCACCAGCGCCACGCAAACCACGAAGATTAGCGACATTGCCCACAGCAGGGTGCGCCCCTGACGGCGATCGTTAACCACATCGCCAAAGGCAAAACACAGCGCGGCGGGGATCAGGAAGATCGCCAGCATTTGCACCATGTTGGTCAGCGCCGTTGGGTTTTCAAAGGGATGCGATGAGTTGGCATTGAAGAACCCGCCGCCGTTAGTCCCAAGCATTTTAATCGCTTCCTGCGAGGCCACTGGCCCCATCGGCAGGAGTTCTTTTGCGCCTTCCAGTGAGGTGTATGGGGCATAAGGCAGCACGTTTTGCAGGGATCCTTGCTGGATAAAGAACAGCGCAATCAACAGTGCCACAGGCACCAGCACCCACAGGGTTATGCGCGTCAGATCGACCCAGGCGTTGCCCAACGTGCCAATGTTCTGACGAGCAAATGCACGCGTCAGGGCGAAGATCACCGCTATCCCGCTTGCCGCAGAGAGGAAGTTTTGCACGGTTAAGCCAGCCATCTGACTGAAATAGCTGAGCGTGGTTTCACCGGCATAGGATTGCCAGTTCGTGTTGGTTACAAAGCTTACCGCTGTGTTCAACGCCAGATGCCAGGACAGGCCCGGCAGCTGCTGCGGATTAAGCGGCAGGCTCCCCTGCAGCATCAGCATGGCGAAGAGAACAACCAGCCCGACGATGTTTAGCAGCAAAATGGCCATCAGATACTGACGCCAGTTCATCTCCCGATCGTCTATTCCCAGTACGCGCCAAATCCCTTTTTCAACGCTTCCCGTACCGGGCAAGGGGACGTTGTTGATCAGCCGTGCCAGTCCTGTTCCCAATGGCCTTGCCAGTATGAACAACACCAGTAAAAAGCTGGCGATAAGCAAAAACGCCTGAGCAGCCATCAGAAGGCCTCCGCATTAATCAGGGCGTAGACCAGATAACCCAATAACAGGAACACCAGCACAATGCCGGCAATCAAACCTGCACTCACAATCCACCTCCGGGTGACATTTGTATTTGTGCTAAAGGTAGGATTTACGGCGCAAAGATTTCGCAAAAATCAGGCGGGAGGGTGTAAAAAAAGTATAAAAATGGAGATACCCACAATTTAACTATTGATAAGTAAATCGTTAACTTTTTTGTAACTTAATTACGGTGTGAATGTAAATATTCACTAAATGGATAAAAATAAGTGGTCGGATGAGTAGTAAAATTACAAACAAAGCGATATTATTTTAGCCAGGTCACAGATTTTGAATTTTCCGGATGACGTTTCCGGCCAACTATAGGGGAGAAAAATATGGATCTTTATAAAGAGTTTCCGGCTCATATCATTTTCATGCGTCGCACTTTCGCCGTAGTGGCTGGCGTGCTGGCACTGCCGGTAATGCTGTTCTGGAAAGATCGGGCACGTTTTTATAGCTATCTGCACCGCGTCTGGGCGAAAACCAGCGAGAAGCCGGTGTGGATGGATCAGGCCGAGAAAGCGACCTGCGATTTCTACTGATACGAAGACTACACACAGCAATAAAAAAACCGCCTACAGCAATGTGGCGGTTTTTTTGTCCCTCGGGATTCGCGGACCGTTGGGTGGCTTTCAAACTCTCGTCAGAGGCTTACAAGAATATCTCGGGTCCTTAAGTAATCAAACTGCAACGCCCTAAATATAATCTTAAAAACCTTTTCAGTGGATTACGTTTTGTCCCTGGGCCAACTACTATGCAGCGTCCCTTTCCGCCATCTCGCACATGGGCGCCGGTCCCGGGAGAGGTGTTACCACAACCGTAAGTCAGGCTCTCGTCAGAGCTTGTGTCCACCGACTTATCACCGGTGGTGAACGGTGGAGCGGTTAGCTGCAGGGACCGCATAATGAAACGCTATTTTTGCATCGCGTTCATTGTCGCCAGCGTACTCGTTGTGAAAAGTGATGAACCGACCGTGTTTGTTGCATTTACCACGATAGCGCAGGACAAGTAGCGTTAAGGCCGCCTCGGGCGGCCTTTTTTATTTCATCCCGTCTACACTTCATGGCAAAGTAGTTCAATGCATGCTTTTTCCTTTTACGGCATGCCCTTACGGACATAATGGACAATTGCCTGGAGTTTTATGCCCACCCATCTGGTTTGGTTTCGCGCGGACCTGCGCGTACATGACAATATCGCCCTTGCGGCAGCCTGCCGCGCCAAAGACGCTAACGTACTGGCACTGTTTATGGCTACGCCCGAGCAGTGGCGGCAGCACGATATGGCCCCCCGACAGGCGGCCTTGCTCCGGGCGTATCTGAACGATCTGCAGCACTCGCTTGCCGGAAAAGGCATACCGCTTCTCTATAAAGAGGTGAGTGATTTTGCTGCGCAGCTCCAGACGCTGCAGGAGATCTGTAAGCAGCATGACGTCGCGCATCTTTTTTATAACTACCAGTATGAATTCAACGAGCAGCAGCGGGATCGTCAGCTGGAGAACGTGCTGGAAGGGGTCGTCTGTGAAGGGTTTGACGACAGCGTGATGCTGGCACCGGGCAGCGTGATGACCGGCAACCACGAGATGTATAAAGTTTTTACGCCGTTTAAAAACGCCTTTATCAAACGCCTGAAGGAGGCGCTGCCGGAGTGCGTTGCCGCGCCTGCCGCGCGGGGCGAGCCCGTGACGGATTTGCCAGAGCTGACGTTTGATTACCCTCAGCAGGCGTTTGATGAAACGCTGTTTCCCGCCGATGAGAAAGCGGCCATTGCCCAACTCCGGCAGTTCTGTAAACAGAATGCGGCTGATTACGAAGCGCGTCGGGATTTCCCCGGCGTTGAAGGCACCAGCCGTCTGTCGGCCTGTCTCGCGCTGGGTGCGATCTCTCCCCGCCAGTGTTTGCATCGCCTGCTGGCAGAACAGCCGCAGGCGCTGGACGGTGGTGCAGGGGCTGTCTGGCTCAATGAACTTATCTGGCGCGAGTTCTATCGCCACCTGATGACGTATCACCCTGATTTATGTAAACATCGCCCATTCATTCAATGGACTGATAATGTAAGGTGGCAGTCGAATGATAAGCAGCTCAGAGCCTGGCAATCCGGACAGACGGGTTTCCCCATTGTCGATGCCGCCATGCGTCAGCTCAATGAAACCGGATGGATGCACAACCGCCTGCGGATGATTACCGCCAGCTTTCTGGTGAAAGATCTGCTTATCGACTGGCGTATCGGAGAGCGCTATTTTATTTCTCAGCTGATCGATGGCGATCTCGCGGCGAATAACGGTGGCTGGCAGTGGGCGGCCTCCACCGGTACCGATGCGGCTCCCTATTTTCGGATTTTTAATCCGACGACGCAGGGACAAAAATTTGATGCGGACGGCGAGTTTATCCGCCAGTGGGTACCTGAACTTAACGTTGTCCCCGCGAAAGCGATCCACGACCCATGGACATGGGCGGATAAACAGGGCGTAAAGCTCGATTATCCCCGTCCGGTTGTCGACCACAAACAGGCACGCGTCGCCACGCTGGCGGCGTACGAAGCCGCGCGCAAAGTATGAGAGAGTGATGATGAAAAACAGCGAACTGGAAAGCCTGATTAACGAAAAACTGAACAGCGCCTCCTTCAGCGACTACGGCCCGAACGGCCTGCAGGTGGAAGGGCGCGAAACGGTGCAGAAAATTATCACCGGCGTGACGGCAAGCCAGGCGCTGCTGGATGAAGCCGTGCGTCAGGAAGCCGATGCGGTCATCGTTCACCACGGTTATTTCTGGAAGAACGAATCCCCCATTATTCGCGGCATGAAGCGCAACCGCCTGAAAACATTGCTGGCAAATGACATCAACCTGTACGGTTATCACCTGCCGCTGGATGCGCACCCGGAACTGGGTAACAACGTGCAGTTAGCGCAATTGCTGGGTATTACCGTGATGGGGGAAATCGAACCGCTGGTGCCGTGGGGCGAACTGGCGATGCCGGTTCCGGGTCTCGAGCTGGCGTCGTGGATCGAAGCGCGCCTCGGACGTCGTCCGCTGTGGTGTGGCGACACGGGGCCCGATACCGTGAAGCGTGTGGCCTGGTGCACCGGGGGCGGGCAGGGCTTTATCGATAGCGCCGCGCGTTTCGGCGTCGATGCCTTTATCACCGGGGAAGTGTCTGAGCAGACGGTTCACTCCGCCCGCGAGCAGGGGCTTCATTTTTACGCGGCTGGTCACCATGCAACCGAACGAGGCGGCATTCGCGCCCTCAGCGAGTGGCTGACGGAAAATACCGATCTGGATGTGACCTTTATTGATATCCCCAATCCGGCCTGATGAGAGGTGCCCGAGTGCAGAGAGCGCGTTGTTATCTTTTGGGTGAAACCGCCGTCGTACTGGAGCTTGAACCTCCGGTCACGCTTGCCACGCAAAAGCGTATCTGGCGGCTGACGCAGCGTCTGGCCGATATACCTGAAGTGGTTGAAACCATTCCGGGCATGAACAATATCACCGTCGTGCTGCGCAACCCGCACACGAAAGCACTGGATGCCATCGAACGCCTGCAGCGCTGGTGGGAAGAGAGCGAAGCGCTGGAGCCGGAATCGCGTGCCATTGAGATCCCGGTCGTCTATGGCGGCACAGGGGGGCCGGATCTTGGCGTTGTGGCAGCGCACTGCGGATTAACAGAAAAGCAGGTGGTTGAGTTGCACAGTTCGGTTAACTACGTGGTCTGGTTCCTGGGATTTCAGCCCGGCTTCCCCTATCTGGGCGGATTGTCTCCCCAGCTGCATACGCCGCGTCGTGCCGAACCGCGCCTGAGCGTACCGGCGGGGACGGTGGCTATCGGCGGCGAGCAAACCGGCGTTTATCCGCTGGCATCGCCCGGCGGCTGGCAGCTTATTGGGCACACGGCTACGCCGTTATTTGAACCCGGACGGGAGACGCCAATACTCCTGCGTCCCGGCGATACCCTTCGCTTTATCCCGCAAAAGGAGGGGGTATGTTAACGCTTATTCGCGCAGGGCTTTACACTTCTGTGCAGGATGCAGGCCGTTTTGGCCTGCGTCAGTCCGGCGTGAGCTATTGTGGTGCGCTGGACAGGCCTGCACTGGAGATTGCTAACGTGCTGGTGGGCAACCCCGGCAGTACGGCCGCGCTCGAAATTACGCTCGGCCAGTGTGTGATTGAGTTTGGTCAGGAGACCTGGTTTGCCTTAACCGGCGCAGGCTGTGAGGCCACGCTGGATGGTAAAGCGGTGTGGACCGGCTGGCGGCTGCGGGCGAAAGCCGGACAGCGTCTGACGCTCAAGCGACCGCTACACGGTGTGCGGAGCTATCTCGCGGTGGCTGGCGGCATTGACGTGCCGGAGGTGCTGGGCTCATCCAGTACCGATCAGAAGGCGGGCATCGGCGGGCATGAAGGGCGTCTGCTGCGCGACGGCGACCGGCTGGCAATCAAGTCCTCCGCGCGCCATTTCTCGACCACGCAGGGCGTAAAGCAGTTGCTGTGGGGAAACCAGATCCGCGCCTTACCGGGGCCGGAATATCACGAGTTTGACGAGGCTTCCAAAGAGTCCTTCTGGCGCTCGCCGTGGAAGCTCAGCCCGCAGAGTAACCGCATGGGCTATCGACTTCAGGGACAGCCGCTGACCCGCACGACGGACCGGGAACTGCTCTCCCACGGGTTATTGCCGGGGGTCATTCAGGTGCCGGGCAACGGTCAGCCCATCGTGTTAATGAACGATGCGCAAACCACGGGCGGATACCCGCGAATTGCCTGCATCATTGAAGCCGATCGCTACCATCTGGCGCAAATTCCTCTCGGGCAGCCGATTCACTTCGTGCAGTGTTCGCTGGAGGAGGCGCTCAAGGCGCGGCAGGATCAGCAGCGTTATCTCGAACAGCTGGCGTGGAGGCTTGATGGTAAAGATTGATTTAAACGCCGATCTGGGAGAGGGCGGCAGCGCCGATGCGGCGCTGATGACGCTGGTCACCTCGGTCAACATCGCCTGTGGCTTTCACGCGGGCGATGCGCAAACCATGCTGGAGAGCGTGCGTAATGCCATCAAAAACGGCGTGGCGATTGGCGCACATCCCAGCTTCCCCGATCGGGAAAACTTTGGCCGCACGGCGATGGATCTCCCGCCGGAGACGGTCTACGCTCAGGTGCTCTACCAGATCGGCGCGCTGGAGGCGATGGTGCGTGCGGAGAACGGTGTGATGCGCCACGTGAAGCCGCACGGCATGCTCTACAATCAGGCGGCGAAAGATCCGGCGCTGGCGGAGGCGATTGCCCGCGCGGTGCGGGACAGTAATCCGCAGCTTATCCTTGTAGGTTTGGCCGGTAGCGAGCTGATTCGCGCCGGGAAGCGGCTGGGGCTGACTACGCGTCAGGAAGTCTTTGCCGACCGCGGCTATCAGCCCGATGGCAGTCTGGTCCCGCGCACGCAGGCCGGGGCGATGATAGCCGATGAAGGTAAAGCGCTGGCGCAGACGCTGGAGATGGTGTGCGCCGGGCGGGTGACCGCCGTGGACGGAACACCGGCAAACGTTCAGGCCGATACGGTGTGTTTACACGGCGACGGCGAGCATGCGCTCCAGTTCGCGCGCCGCTTACGGGCGGCGTTCTCTGAAGAGGGCATTCTGGTCAGCGCAGAATAATCATGAAAGGACAATAACATGCCAGAAGGTCCGGAGATCCGCCGCGCGGCGGATAGCCTGGAGGCGGCGATAAAGGGCAAACCGTTGACGAATGTGTGGTTTGCTTTTCCTCAGCTAAAACCGTTTGAATCACAGCTGGTGGGGCAGACGGTGACCCATATTGAAACGCGCGGCAAGGCCTTGCTTACGCACTTTTCCCATAACCTGACGTTATATAGCCATAACCAGCTGTACGGCGTCTGGAGAGTGGTAGAGGCGGACGAGCAGCCGCAAACCACCCGCGTACTGCGCGTCAGGCTGCAAACGGCGGATAAAGCAATCCTGCTTTACAGCGCGTCGGATATCGAAATGTTAACGCCGGAGCAACTGCTCACTCACCCGTTCTTACAGCGGGTCGGGCCGGACGTGCTGGACATGCGCCTGACGGCAAACGATGTTAAAACCCGCTTGTTATCCCCCAAATTCCGCAACCGGCAATTTTCCGGGTTATTGCTCGATCAGGCGTTCCTGGCAGGGCTAGGTAACTATTTGCGGGTGGAAATTCTGTGGGAAGTGGGGCTGGCGGCGCAGCATAAAGCGTCTCAGCTGAATGATGAACAGCTGGAGGCGTTATCCCACGCGCTGCTGGATATTCCGCGACTGTCGTACAACACGCGCGGCGTGGTGGATGACAACACGCATCACGGGGCGCTGTTCCGCTTTAAGGTGTTTCATCGGGCGGGGAAAAAGTGCGAGCGATGCGGCGGGATTATCGACAGGATTATGCTCTCTTCGAGACCTTTTTACTGGTGCCCGCACTGCCAGAAATAAAAAAGCCGGGTGGCGGCTACGCCTTACCCGGCCTACATTTCGCACTTGTAGGCCCGGCAAGCGAAGCGCCGCCGGGCGTGTCTTTTAGCGCTTAATATCAGACTTAAAATCACGCTGCTCGTAGCCGGTATACAGCTGACGAGGACGGGCGATTTTCATGCCTTCGCTGTGCATTTCGTTCCAGTGCGCAATCCAGCCTACGGTACGGGCCATGGCGAAGATTACGGTGAACATGGAAGACGGAATACCCATCGCTTTCAGAATAATGCCAGAGTAGAAATCGACGTTCGGGTAGAGTTTCTTCTCGATGAAGTACGGGTCGTTCAGCGCGATGTGTTCCAGCTCCATCGCCACTTCCAGCAGGTCATCTTTGGTACCCAGCTCTTTCAGCACTTCATGGCAGGTCTCACGCATGACGGTCGCGCGCGGGTCGTAGTTTTTGTAAACACGGTGACCGAAGCCCATCAGGCGGAAGGAGTCATTCTTGTCTTTCGCACGACGCACGAACTCAGGAATGTGCTCAACGGTGCTGATCTCTTCCAGCATCTTCAGCGCCGCTTCGTTCGCGCCGCCGTGCGCCGGTCCCCACAGGGAGGCGATGCCCGCAGCGATACAGGCGAACGGGTTCGCGCCTGAAGAGCCTGCGGTACGGACGGTGGAGGTCGAAGCGTTTTGTTCGTGGTCAGCGTGCAGGATCAGAATACGGTCCATCGCGCGTTCCAGTACCGGATTCACTTCGTACTCTTCGCACGGCGTGGAGAACATCATGCGCAGGAAGTTACCCGCGTAGGAGAGGTCGTTGCGCGGATACACAAACGGCTGGCCGATGGAGTATTTGTAGCACATCGCCGCCATGGTCGGCATTTTGGACAGCAGGCGGAACGCCGCGATATCGCGGTGACGCGGGTTATTCACGTCAAGGGAGTCGTGGTAGAACGCCGCCAGCGCACCGGTAATCCCGCACATCACCGCCATCGGGTGAGAGTCACGACGGAACGCATGGAACAGACGGGTAATCTGCTCATGGATCATGGTGTGACGGGTCACGGTGGTTTTGAATTCATCGTACTGGGCCTGCGTCGGTTTTTCGCCGTTCAGCAGGATGTAGCACACTTCCAGATAGTTGGATTCGGTGGCTAACTGATCGATGGGGAAGCCGCGATGGAGCAGGATACCTTCGTCACCGTCAATGTAGGTGATTTTGGATTCGCAAGATGCGGTAGAGGTAAATCCAGGGTCAAAGGTGAAAACTCCTTTGGAACCCAGCGTACGGATATCAATAACATCCTGACCGAGCGTGCCTTTTAGCACATCCAGTTCAATAGCAGTGTCACCACCCAGGGTGAGCTTTGCCTTTGTATCAGCCATTTACGGTCTCCTTAGCGCCTTATGCTTAAGACTGCGCTTTACCGGATTTGCTTTCAGCTGTTAATCACCGTTACCAGATTGTTATTTGGCTTACCGCTCAGCTCACGAGGACAAACCAGGGTACAGAGCTATGGCGCCTTGCAGGTAAACGAATGAAATATCAGTGAAACAACAGCAAATCAGCGTTTTTGCAGTCCGAATTATTCAAACCTGTATACCACTAATAACTGTCCTGATAACTTCGGTCAATACCATCACACTGTTACATAACTATTTGTCAGGTGAAAGTGAGACCTCATAACTTTTGCGCATTATATGCCTTTTCTGATGACGTTTGTAACAATATTGTTTAACATTTGTCAAATCAGATGATTAAAAATTAAAAAGATGTTGTTATCGTGACCCTGATCACTGTTCCAGAGAAAACCCGACAAACTGTATGTAGGTTAATTGTAATGATTTTGTGAACGGCCTATACTGCCGCCAGGTCTCCGGAACACCCTGCAATCCCGAGCCACCCAGCGTTGTAACGTGTCGTTTTAGCATTTGGAAGCAATGTTTTGCATGACGCGCAGTTATAGAAAAGGAACGCTGCTTGACCCGCATCGCAGTCCGGAGGAAGGAAACAATAAGAACAGCATGTGGGCGTTATTCATGATAAGAAATGTGAAAAAACAAAGACCTGTCAATCTGGATCTCAAAACGATCCGATTCCCTGTAACAGCAATAGCGTCCATTTTGCACCGCGTCTCCGGTGTGATTACGTTTGTGGCGGTGGGTATTTTGCTGTGGTTACTGGGAACCAGCCTCTCATCTCCTGAAGGATTCCTCCAGGCCTCTGCCATTATGAACAGCTTCTTCGTGAAATTTATCATGTGGGGCATTCTGACCGCGCTGGCGTACCACGTTGTGGTGGGTGTTCGCCATATGCTGATGGACTTTGGCTACCTTGAAGAGACATTCGAAGCCGGGAAACGCTCCGCTAACATTTCATTTGTGATCACTGTCGTGCTTTCACTTCTCGCAGGAGTTCTCGTATGGTAAGCAACGCCTCCGCATTAGGACGCAACGGCGTACATGACTTCATCCTGGTCCGTGCTACCGCCATCGTTCTCACCCTTTACATCATCTATATGATCGGTTTCTTCGCGACCAGCGGCACGCTGACGTGGGAAATCTGGAGCGGGTTCTTCGGATCTGCCTTCACCAAAGTGTTCACCCTGCTGGCGCTGTTCTCCATCCTTATTCATGCCTGGATTGGCATGTGGCAGGTGTTGACCGATTACGTTAAACCACTGGCGATTCGCCTTCCTCTGCAGCTGGTTATTGTTGTTGCCCTGGTGGTTTACGTTATTTATGGATTCGTTGTGGTGTGGGGTGTGTAATGAAACTGCCAGTCAGAGAATTTGATGCTGTAGTGATTGGTGCGGGTGGCGCAGGTATGCGTGCTGCACTGCAAATTTCCCAGAGCGGCCAAACCTGTGCGCTGCTCTCTAAAGTGTTCCCAACCCGTTCGCACACCGTGTCTGCTCAGGGCGGTATCACCGTTGCGCTGGGTAATACCCATGAAGATAACTGGGAATGGCACATGTACGACACGGTAAAAGGTTCCGATTACATCGGTGACCAGGACGCCATCGAATATATGTGTAAAACCGGCCCGGAAGCGATTCTGGAGCTGGACCACATGGGTCTGCCGTTCTCCCGTCTGGAAAATGGCACCATCTATCAACGTCCGTTTGGCGGCCAGTCGAAAGATTTCGGCGGCGAGCAGGCGGCACGTACTGCGGCAGCGGCTGACCGTACCGGTCACGCACTGCTGCACACTCTGTATCAGCAGAACCTGAAAAACCACACCACAATTTTCTCCGAGTGGTATGCGCTGGATCTGGTGAAAAACGCCGATGGCGCAATCGTCGGTTGTACCGCGCTGTGCATCGAAACCGGTGAAGTGGTTTACTTCAAAGCCCGCGCTACCGTGCTGGCGACCGGCGGCGCAGGCCGTATTTATCAGTCCACCACCAACGCCCACATCAACACCGGTGACGGTGTCGGTATGGCTATCCGCGCGGGCGTGCCGGTGCAGGATATGGAAATGTGGCAGTTCCACCCGACCGGTATCGCCGGTGCAGGCGTTCTGGTAACAGAAGGCTGCCGTGGTGAAGGCGGTTACCTGTTGAACAAGCACGGCGAGCGCTTCATGGAGCGTTATGCCCCGAATGCGAAAGACCTGGCGGGTCGTGACGTGGTGGCGCGTTCCATCATGATCGAAATCCGTGAAGGCCGCGGCTGTGACGGCCCATGGGGTCCACACGCGAAGCTGAAACTCGACCACCTGGGTAAAGAGGTGCTGGAGTCCCGTCTGCCGGGCATCCTGGAACTGTCCCGCACCTTCGCACACGTTGACCCGGTGAAAGAGCCGATTCCGGTTATCCCGACCTGCCACTACATGATGGGCGGTATTCCGACCAAAGTGACCGGTCAGGCACTAACCGTGAACGAGCAGGGCGAAGACGTGGTCATCCCGGGCCTGTTCGCGGTAGGCGAAATTGCCTGCGTATCCGTACACGGCGCAAACCGTCTGGGCGGCAACTCCCTGCTGGACCTGGTGGTGTTTGGTCGTGCAGTGGGTCTGCATCTGCAGGAATCCATTGCCGAGCAGGGCGCACTGCGCGATGCGACCGATGACGAAATTGATGCCTCTCTTGCGCGCCTCAACCGCTGGAACGGTAACCGTAACGGCGAAGATCCGGTGGAAATCCGTAAAGCGCTGCAGGAATGCATGCAGCATAACTTCTCGGTATTCCGCGAAGGTGACGCGATGGCCAAAGGCCTTGAACAGCTGAAAGCGATCCGCGAGCGTCTGAAAAATGCCCGTCTGGACGATACCTCAAGCGAGTTCAACACCCAGCGCGTAGAGTGCCTGGAGCTGGATAACCTGATGGAAACCGCTTACGCCACTGCGGTGTCGGCAAACTTCCGTACCGAAAGCCGTGGCGCGCATAGCCGCTTCGACTTCCCGGATCGTGATGACGAAAACTGGCTGTGCCATTCCCTGTATCTGCCAGAGTCGGAATCCATGACGCGTCGTAGCGTCAACATGGAACCGAAACTGCGTCCGGCGTTCCCGCCGAAGATTCGTACTTACTAATGCGGAGACAGGATAATGAAACTCGAATTCTCAGTTTATCGTTATAACCCGGATGTAGACGACGCTCCGCGTATGCAGGATTACACCCTGGAAGCGGAAGAAGGTCGCGACATGATGCTGCTGGATGCCTTAATGCAGCTGAAAGAAAAAGATCCAACGCTGTCGTTCCGCCGCTCCTGCCGTGAAGGGGTCTGTGGCTCTGACGGTGTGAACATGAACGGCAAAAATGGTCTGGCCTGCATCACGCCAATTTCAGCGTTGCAGCGTCCTGGTCAGAAAATTGTTATCCGTCCTCTGCCAGGTCTGCCGGTCGTGCGTGATTTGGTGGTAGACATGGGGCAATTCTATGCACAATATGAGAAGATTAAGCCTTACTTATTGAATAATGGGCAAAATCCACCGGCTCGCGAGCATTTACAGTCTCCTGAGCAGCGTGAAAAACTCGATGGGCTGTACGAGTGTATTCTCTGCGCATGTTGTTCTACGTCCTGCCCGTCGTTCTGGTGGAACCCGGACAAGTTTATCGGCCCGGCCGGTCTGCTGGCTGCCTATCGCTTCCTGATCGATAGCCGCGACACCGAAACCGATAACCGTCTGGAAGGACTGAGTGACGCTTTCAGCGTATTCCGCTGCCATAGCATCATGAACTGCGTCAGTGTGTGTCCTAAGGGGCTAAACCCGACGCGTGCCATCGGCCATATTAAGTCGATGCTGCTGCAGCGCAGTGCGTAAGTAAAAACGCCGGATGGCGCTGCGCTTATCCGGCCTACGTAACAGTAGGCCCGGTAAGCGTAGCGCCACCGGGCAAATTGCAGAAACCTTTAAAAACTGCCCTGAAGTCTAGACAGTTTCTAAAGGTTCCTTCGCGGGCCAAATGAAAAGAGCTCGCAGGTGAACCCCGGCACGTACACGTGGTGTGCGTGGTAGTTTCTACGGCGAAAGTAAGCATAAAAATGCTTAAGGGATCACGATGCAGAACGGCGCAATGAAAGCCTGGCTGGACTCTTCTTTCCTTTCTGGTGCGAACCAGAGCTGGATTGAACAGCTCTATGAAGACTTCTTAACCGATCCTGACTCAGTGGACGCAAACTGGCGTTCCATGTTCCAGGAGTTGCCTGGCACGGGAGTCAAACCGGATCAATTCCACTCCAAAACACGTGATTATTTCCGCCGTCTGGCGAAGGATGCCTCACGTTACTCTTCTGCGATTTCCGACCCTGACACCAATGCGAAGCAGGTTAAAGTCCTGCAGCTCATCAACGCTTATCGCTTCCGCGGTCACCAGCATGCGAATCTCGATCCGCTGGGACTGTGGCAGCAGGAACGTGTGGCCGATCTCGATCCGGCGTATCACGATCTGACCGAGGCCGATTTCCAGGAAAGCTTTAACGTAGGTTCCTTTGCCATCGGCAAAGACACGATGAAGCTGGGCGAACTGATTAACGCGCTCAAGCAAACCTACTGCGGCTCCATCGGCGCGGAATACATGCACATCACCTCTACCGAAGAGAAACGCTGGATCCAGCAGCGTATCGAATCCGTGGCGGGCCACGCGACATTCTCCGCTGACGAGAAAAAACGTTTCCTCAGCGAACTGACTGCAGCAGAAGGCCTTGAGCGCTATCTGGGCGCGAAATTCCCGGGTGCAAAACGCTTCTCGCTGGAAGGTGGTGACGCGTTAGTGCCAATGCTGAAAGAGCTGATTCGCCACGCGGGCAACAGCGGTACCCGTGAAGTGGTACTGGGCATGGCGCACCGCGGTCGTCTGAACGTGCTGGTCAACGTGCTGGGTAAAAAGCCGCAGGACCTGTTCGACGAGTTCGCGGGCAAACACAAAGAACACCTCGGCACCGGCGACGTGAAGTACCACATGGGCTTCTCGTCTGATATCGAAACCGAAGGCGGTCTGGTTCACCTGGCGCTGGCGTTTAACCCGTCGCACCTTGAAATCGTTAGCCCGGTGGTTATCGGTTCTGTGCGTGCGCGTCTGGATCGTCTGGACGAACCGAGCAGCAACAAAGTTCTGCCAATCACCATTCACGGTGATGCGGCGATTACCGGTCAGGGCGTGGTTCAGGAAACCCTGAACATGTCGAAAGCGCGTGGTTACGAAGTGGGCGGTACCGTTCGCATCGTGATCAACAACCAGGTGGGCTTCACCACCTCTAACCCGCTGGACGCGCGTTCTACCCCATACTGCACCGACATCGGTAAGATGGTGCAGGCGCCAATCTTCCACGTGAATGCGGATGACCCGGAAGCGGTCGCTTTCGTCACCCGTCTGGCGCTCGACTTCCGTAACACCTTTAAACGCGACGTGCTGATCGACCTGTTCTGCTACCGCCGTCACGGCCACAACGAAGCTGATGAGCCAAGTGCAACCCAGCCGTTGATGTATCAGAAAATCAAAAAACACCCGACCCCGCGCAAAATCTATGCTGACAAGCTGGAAGCGGACAAAGTGGCGACGCTGGAAGATGCGACCGAGCTGGTCAATCTTTACCGCGACGCGCTGGATGCGGGTGAATGCGTAGTGAAAGAGCTGCGCCCAATGAACATGCACTCCTTTACCTGGTCGCCGTACCTCAACCACGAGTGGGATGAGAGCTACCCGAACAAGGTTGAGATGAAGCGCCTGCAGGAGCTGGCTAAACGCATCAGCACCGTACCGGACGCTATCGAAATGCAGTCTCGCGTAGCGAAAATCTACGGCGACCGTCAGGCCATGGCGGCAGGCGAGAAGCTGTTCGACTGGGGCGGTGCAGAAACCCTGGCCTATGCGACCCTGGTTGACGAAGGTATTCCTGTTCGTCTGTCCGGTGAAGATGCGGGCCGTGGTACCTTCTTCCACCGTCACGCGGTGGTTCACAACCAGTCCAACGGTTCAACTTACACCCCGCTGCAGCACGTGCACAACGGTCAGGGCCAGTTCAAGGTCTGGGACTCCGTGCTGTCTGAAGAAGCGGTACTGGCCTTCGAATACGGCTACGCCACCGCAGAACCTCGCACCCTGACCATCTGGGAAGCGCAGTTCGGTGACTTCGCCAACGGTGCGCAGGTGGTTATCGACCAGTTCATCTCCTCCGGCGAGCAGAAGTGGGGCCGCATGTGTGGTCTGGTGATGCTGCTGCCGCACGGTTATGAAGGACAGGGTCCGGAGCACTCTTCCGCGCGTCTGGAACGTTATCTGCAGCTCTGCGCCGAGCAGAACATGCAGGTTTGCGTGCCGTCTACCCCGGCTCAGGTGTACCACATGCTGCGTCGTCAGGCGCTGCGCGGTATGCGCCGTCCGCTGGTGGTGATGTCACCAAAATCGCTGCTGCGTCATCCGCTGGCTGTTTCAAGCCTGGATGAACTGGCCAACGGCACCTTCCTGCCAGCCATCGGCGAGATTGACGAACTGGATCCGAAGGGCGTTAAGCGTGTCGTGATGTGTTCTGGTAAGGTTTATTACGACCTGCTGGAACAGCGCCGCAAGAACGATCAGAAAGATGTCGCCATCGTGCGTATCGAACAGCTTTATCCGTTCCCGCATCAGGCGATGCAGGACGTGCTGAAACAGTACGCTCACGTACATGATTTTGTCTGGTGCCAGGAAGAGCCGCTTAACCAGGGCGCATGGTACTGCAGCCAGCATCATTTCCGTGAAGTGATTCCATTTGGGTCTGCTCTGCGTTATGCAGGTCGCCCGGCCTCCGCCTCTCCGGCGGTAGGGTATATGTCCGTTCACCAGAAGCAGCAACAAGATCTGGTCAATGACGCGCTGAACGTCGATTAATTAAAGGATACATAATGAGTAGCGTAGATATTCTTGTTCCCGACCTGCCTGAATCCGTAGCAGATGCGACCGTCGCCACCTGGCACAAAAAACCGGGCGATGCCGTTAAGCGCGATGAAGTGCTGGTAGAAATCGAAACTGACAAAGTGGTACTGGAAGTACCGGCTTCGGCGGATGGCGTTCTGGACGCGGTGCTGGAAGATGAAGGTACCACCGTCACCTCTCGTCAGATCCTGGGTCGCCTGCGTGAAGGCAACAGCGCGGGCAAAGAGTCCAGCGCCAAGTCTGATGAGAAAGCCTCTACCCCAGCGCAGCGCCAGCAGGCGTCTCTGGAAGAGCAAACCAACGACGCACTGAGCCCGGCGATCCGTCGTCTGCTGGCTGAGCACAACCTGGACGCGGCAGCCATTAAAGGCACCGGTGTGGGTGGCCGTCTGACGCGCGAAGATATCGAAAAGCACCTGGCGAAAGCGCCTGCGAAAGCAGAAGCCAAAGCCCCTGCGGCAGCACCGGCAGCGCAGCCTGCTCTGGGCGCACGCAGCGAAAAACGCGTGCCGATGACTCGCCTGCGTAAGCGTGTGGCCGAGCGTCTGCTGGAAGCAAAAAACTCCACCGCGATGCTGACCACCTTCAACGAAGTGAACATGAAGCCAATCATGGACCTGCGTAAGCAGTACGGCGATGCGTTTGAAAAACGTCACGGTATCCGTCTGGGCTTTATGTCCTTCTACGTGAAGGCGGTGGTTGAAGCGCTGAAACGCTACCCGGAAGTGAACGCGTCTATTGACGGCGATGACGTGGTTTACCACAACTACTTCGACGTCAGCATGGCGGTTTCTACCCCGCGTGGCCTGGTGACCCCGGTTCTGCGTGACGTAGATACCCTGGGCATGGCTGATATTGAGAAAAACATCAAAGAGCTGGCTGTGAAAGGCCGCGACGGCAAGCTGACCGTAGACGATCTGACCGGCGGTAACTTCACCATTACCAACGGCGGCGTATTTGGTTCGCTGATGTCTACCCCGATCATTAACCCGCCGCAGAGCGCGATCCTGGGTATGCATGCCATTAAAGATCGCCCTATGGCGGTAGACGGTAAAGTTGAGATCCTGCCGATGATGTACCTGGCGCTCTCTTACGACCACCGCCTGATCGACGGCCGCGAGTCCGTGGGCTTCCTGGTAGCGATTAAAGAGCTGCTGGAAGATCCAACGCGTCTGCTGCTGGACGTCTAGTAACGTTTTAGCGTCACCTGCCCTGTAGGCCGGATAAGCGTAGCGCCATCCGGCACACACACCGCGCCGGTCTACAGGTTTGAAGATAACGATTACCCTGAAGGATGGATAGAACACATGAACTTACATGAATATCAGGCCAAACAGCTGTTTGCCCGGTATGGCTTACCGGCTCCGGTGGGTTATGCCTGTACTACCCCGCGTGAAGCAGAAGAAGCCGCATCTAAAATCGGTGCCGGCCCGTGGGTAGTTAAGTGTCAGGTTCACGCTGGTGGCCGTGGTAAAGCGGGCGGTGTGAAGGTTGTTAAGAGCAAAGAAGAAATTCGTGCGTTTGCTGAACATTGGCTCGGCAAACGTCTGGTGACCTACCAGACAGATGCAAACGGTCAGCCAGTTAACCAGATCCTGGTTGAAGCCGCGACCGACATCGCGAAAGAGCTGTACCTGGGCGCGGTTGTTGACCGTAGCTCCCGTCGCGTAGTGTTCATGGCGTCTACCGAAGGCGGCGTGGAAATCGAAAAAGTGGCGGAAGAAACCCCGCACCTGATCCACAAAGTGGCTATCGATCCGCTGGCGGGCCCAATGCCTTACCAGGGTCGCGAGCTGGCGTTCAAACTGGGCCTGGAAGGCAAGCTGGTTCAGCAGTTCACCAAGATCTTCATGGGTCTGGCGAACATCTTCCTGGAGCGCGATCTGGCGCTGATCGAGATCAACCCGCTGGTGATCACCACCCAGGGCGACCTGATCTGCCTCGACGGCAAGCTGGGCGCTGACGGCAACGCGCTGTTCCGCCAGTCCGATCTGCGTGAAATGCGCGATCAGTCTCAGGAAGATCCGCGTGAAGCACAGGCTGCTCAGTGGGAGCTGAACTACGTCGCGCTGGATGGCAACATCGGCTGCATGGTTAACGGTGCGGGCTTGGCAATGGGCACCATGGACATCGTTAAGCTGCACGGCGGTGAGCCAGCAAACTTCCTCGACGTAGGCGGTGGCGCAACCAAAGAGCGCGTAACCGAAGCGTTCAAAATCATCCTCTCTGACGATAACGTGAAGGCGGTTCTGGTTAACATCTTCGGCGGCATCGTGCGTTGCGACCTGATTGCCGACGGCATCATCGGTGCGGTAGAAGAAGTGGGTGTTAACGTACCGGTTGTTGTGCGTCTGGAAGGTAACAACGCTGAACTCGGCGCGAAAAAACTGGCTGACAGCGGCCTGAATATTATTGCAGCGAAAAGTCTGACGGATGCAGCTCAGCAGGTTGTTGCCGCAGTGGAGGGGAAATAATGTCAGTTTTAATTAATAAAGATACCAAGGTTATCTGCCAGGGCTTCACCGGTAGCCAGGGGACATTCCACTCCGAACAGGCGATTGCCTACGGTACGCAGATGGTTGGCGGCGTAACGCCAGGCAAAGGCGGCACCACGCACCTGGGCCTGCCGGTGTTCAACACCGTGCGTGAAGCGGTAGAAGCGACGGGCGCAACCGCGACCGTGATCTACGTTCCAGCGCCGTTCTGCAAAGACTCCATTCTGGAAGCGATCGACGCAGGCATCAAACTGATCATCACCATCACCGAAGGTATCCCGACGCTGGATATGCTGACCGTGAAGGTGAAGCTGGATGAAGCAGGCGTGCGCATGATCGGACCGAACTGCCCAGGCGTGATCACCCCGGGCGAATGCAAAATCGGCATCATGCCGGGTCACATTCATAAGCCGGGCAAAGTGGGCATCGTTTCCCGTTCCGGTACGCTGACCTATGAAGCGGTTAAGCAGACTACCGATTACGGCTTCGGCCAGTCCACCTGTGTGGGCATCGGCGGTGACCCGATCCCGGGTTCTAACTTCATCGACATCCTGAAGCTGTTCCAGGAAGATCCACAGACCGAAGCGATCGTGATGATCGGTGAGATCGGCGGTAGCGCAGAAGAAGAAGCGGCTGCGTACATCAAAGAGCACGTGACCAAGCCGGTTGTGGGTTACATCGCGGGTGTGACCGCGCCGAAAGGCAAGCGTATGGGTCACGCAGGCGCGATCATCGCTGGTGGTAAAGGTACGGCTGATGAGAAATTCGCAGCGTTGGAAGCCGCGGGCGTGAAGACCGTTCGCAGCCTGGCGGATATCGGCGAAGCACTGAAATCCATCATTAAGTAAGTCCTCTCTGCGCCCTGGATGGGGCGCGTTGAAATAAAAAAATGTCCGTTTCGACATGGTTGGCCGCTGTAAAGCGGCCTTTTTTATTGCCTGCGTTTGGCAACAAGCGTGAACTTGTAATCGTCGGTATTGAACACGTTGCGGCTGTATTCAAATACCCGTCCGTCCTTCAGAAACCCGCGCGAGACTTTTTCCAGGATCGGTTTCGCTGGATCGAGCGACAGCGCGGCAATCGCCTCTTCTGACGGCATGATCGGCACCAGTTCCTGCTCGCTGCGATCGATAACCAGCTTTTTGATCTGCTCAACGTAGTGGTATTTCGAATTCTCCATCACTTCCCAGGTGAGGTCGGGGAACATCGCCAGCGGCATCCACGTTTCTTCCAGATTCACCGGTTTTTGTTTGATAAAGCGGACGCGTTTGACGTGCCAGACTTTATCGTCCGGGTTGATCGTCAGCCTTGCTGCGAGTCTCTCATCGGCTTTCACCACTTCGAAGACGCTGACGTCGCTGTGCGTGTCGACGTTTCGGTCCGCCAGCTTTTCGTAAAAGCCGGTGAGCTGGTAAATGTCGTAGTTAACGCGCTCTTCTTTTACGTAGGTGCCGCTGCCCTGAATACTCTCGACGATCTGCTCTTCCGTCAGCAGCTTCAGCGCCTGCCTCACCGTTACACGGCTCACGTTGAACGCCTCCTGAAGGCTGGATTCCGTCGGTAACGCATCGCCAGGTTTTAACTCGCCCGCATTGATTTTCTCGCGAAGCGCATCGGCTATCTGCCGGTACATCGGTTTGTTACCCATAGAATCTGCCTTTCTAATACCTTTTCACGGAATTATGCCTTCAGCGTAAAATTTGTAAATAATACAAGTTAAATACAAATTTGCACTGTTAGTGAAAGTGATCACATAAATGTATTGCATTGCCTGCCACAATTGCCGCCAGACAATAACAAGTTACGTGTGAGGATCTTATGAACCTGACGACTCTGACCCACTCCAGCGCTGTCTGCGTGCAGGCGCACTATGCCAGCCGTGATGAGGCAATTCGCCAGCTTACGATGCGACTGGTGGCGCTGGGCAAAATTACCGATGGCGATGCGTTTCTGGCGGAGGTTTACCGTCGTGAATCACAAGGACCGACCGCACTCGGGGAAGGGCTGGCTGTTCCGCATGGTAAATCGAGCGCGGTGAACGAAGCGGCTTTTGCGGTTGCTACGCTGAGCGAACCGCTGGAGTGGGAGGGGGTGGACGGCCCTGAAAACGTTGAGCTGATCGTCCTGCTTGCCATCCCGCCTGCTGAAGCGGGATCCACGCATATCCAGGTACTGACGGCGCTGACGTCTCGCCTGGCAGATGATGCACTCCGGGAACGCGTTATGGCTGCAGCGACGGCGGAGGATCTGCTTGATGCTCTGAACGGTGGCTCGCAGGAAGACGAGGTTGCCACATTGGTGAATGCACCAACCGTCATCTGCGTCACCGCCTGTCCGGCCGGGATTGCCCATACCTATATGGCAGCTGAGTACCTGGAAAAAGCGGGACGTAAGCTGGGCGTCAACGTTGTGGTCGAAAAGCAGGGGGCGAATGGCATTGAGGGGCGCATCACCGAGCAGCAGTTGCAGGAGGCCAAAGCGTGTATCTTTGCCGCAGAAGTGGCGATCAAAGAGAGCGAGCGTTTTCAGGGGATCCCCGCTATTTCCGTGCCCGTCGCGGAACCCCTGCGCCATGCTGAAGCGCTCATTGAGCGCGCGCTGGCATTACCGTCTTCGTCTGAAGCGCACCCCGGACAGGCAGAAAAAAAGAGCGTTAAAACTGAGCTCAAGCAGGCGCTCCTTAGCGGTATCTCCTTTGCGGTGCCGCTGATCGTCGCCGGCGGGACGGTACTCGCCGTATCGGTACTGCTGGCGCAAATCCTTGGCCTGCAGCACCTATTCGACCAGGAAAACTCATGGCTGTGGATGTACCGCAAGCTTGGTGGCGGCATGCTCGGCATTTTGATGGTCCCTGTTCTGGCGGCCTACACCGCTTACTCGCTGGCGGATAAACCCGCGCTGACGCCGGGCTTTGCTGCCGGTCTTGCGGCCAATATGATCGGCTCCGGTTTTCTGGGGGCTATCATCGGCGGGCTGATTGCGGGTTACCTGATGCGCTGGGTGAAAAATCACATTCGCCTGAGTAGCCGCTTCAACGGTTTTTTAACTTTTTATCTCTATCCGGTTATTGGCGTACTGGGGGCGGGCAGCCTGATGCTGTTTGTGATCGGTGAGCCGGTGGCCTGGCTTAATACTACGCTCACCGCCTGGCTTAACGGTTTGTCCGGCGCGAATGCGCTGCTCCTGGGGGCGATCCTCGGGTTTATGTGCTCATTCGATTTGGGTGGCCCGGTCAACAAAGCCTCTTACGCGTTCTGTCTGGGCGCGATGGCTAACGGGGTATACGGTCCCTATGCCATCTTTGCCTCCGTCAAAATGGTGTCGGCCTTCACCGTCACGGCGTCAACGTTGCTGGCACCGAAACTGTTTAAACCGTTTGAAATTGAAACCGGTAAATCCACCTGGCTGCTTGGACTCGCGGGCATCACCGAAGGGGCGATTCCGATGGCGATTGAAGATCCGCTTCGCGTCATTGGTTCATTTGTGCTCGGCTCCATGGTAACAGGCGCGATTGTCGGCGCGATGGGAATCGGGTTGTCCACGCCGGGGGCCGGTATTTTCTCTCTATTTTTACTTCACGATGCCGGGGTGAGCGGTGTGGTTGCGGCGGCGGGCTGGTTTGGCGCGGCGCTGGTGGGTACCGCAATCTCCACCTTTATTCTGCTGCTCTGGCGACGCCAGGCGGTGAAAAAGGGCAGCTACGTCACTGAAGACGCCATACCGTAACAACGCACAAACAGGAAACGAAGATGAAAGCTGTATCTCGCGTTCATATCACGCCGCATATGCACTGGGACCGTGAGTGGTACTTCACCACCGAAGAGTCGCGTATTCTTCTGGTCAATAATATGGAAGAGATCCTGACCCGTCTGGAGCAGGATGACGAGTATAAATATTATGTCCTCGATGGACAGACGGCGGTGCTGGAGGATTATTTTTCCGTCGTGCCTGAAAACCGCTCTCGGGTGAAAGCGCTTGTGGCGCGCGGAAAGCTGATTATCGGCCCCTGGTATACCCAGACCGATACCACGATTGTCAGCGGTGAGTCGATTGTCCGCAATCTTATGTACGGCATGCGCGACTGTATGGCGTTCGGCGAGCCGATGAAGATCGGCTATCTGCCGGATTCGTTTGGTATGTCCGGCCAGCTTCCGCATATCTATAACGGATTTGGCATTACCCGCACGATGTTCTGGCGCGGCTGCTCGGAACGACACGGGACCGACAAAACCGAGTTTCTCTGGCAGAGCCAGGACGGCAGTGAAGTGACGGCGCAGGTACTGCCGCTGGGCTATGCGATTGGTAAGTACTTACCGGAGGACGAAGCAGGGCTGAGAAAACGGCTCGACAGCTATTTCGAGGTACTGGAAAACGCCTCCGTTACCAAAGAGATTTTACTGCCCAACGGTCACGACCAGATGCCGCTGCAGCAGAATATTTTCGCGGTGATGGGTAAGCTTCGTGAAATCTATCCCCAGCGTCAGTTCGTGATGAGCCGGTTTGAAGAGGTGTTTGATTGTATCGACGCGCACCGCGACGAACTGGCGACGCTGAAAGGAGAGTTTATCGACGGGAAATACATGCGCGTTCACCGCACCATCGGCTCCACGCGCATGGACATTAAAATCGCCCACGCGCGTATTGAGAACAAAATTGTCAATATCCTCGAGCCGCTGGCGGCGCTTGCCTGGACGCTGGGCTTCGACTACCACCACGGCCTGCTGGAGAAGATGTGGAAAGAGATCCTCAAAAACCATGCTCACGACAGCATCGGCTGCTGCTGCAGCGATAAGGTGCACCGCGAGATTGTCTCCCGCTTTGAGCTGGCTGAGGACATGGCGGACAACCTGGTGCGTTTCTATATGCGCAAGATTGTCGACAACATGCCGCAAAGCGACGCCGATAAGCTGGTGATGTTCAACCTGATGCCCTGGCCGCGTGAAGAGGTGATGAACACCACGATTCGGCTGCGGGCCAGCCAGTTCAGACTGCGGGATGAAAAAGGCAACGAGATCCCCTATTTCATTCGCAGCGCGCGCGAACTCGACCCTGGCCTTATTGACCGGCAGATTGTCCATTACGGCAATTACGAACCGTTTATGGAGTTTGATATTCAGCTCAGCCAGATACTGCCATCGATGGGCTACCGTACGCTGTATATCGAGCCGAACGTGGCCGGGAAGGTGCTCCCGGCGGAGAAAAATGCCGAATCCTTACTTGAAAATGCCTTCTGGCAGATTGATTTAAATGGCGACGGCACGCTGCGCCTGCGCGATAAAGAAAGCGGGCTTATTTATGACCGCGTACTGGAAATCGAAGAGAGTTCGGACGATGGCGATGAGTACGACTACTCGCCTTCCCGGGAAGAGTGGAGGCTCACGTCAGCGCAGGGCGAGCATGAGGTTGAGGTCACGCACGAAGGCTGGCAGAGCAGGGCGGCTATCCGCCATCGGATCGCCGTTCCGGCAAATCTGGCTGAACGCGCGGCGCGTCAGCGAAACGGCTCACTCAACGTGGAGTTTGACGTCACGCTTAGCCATAACAGCAGGCGCATTGATGTGGCCGTGCGGCTGGATAACCAGGCTAACGACCACCGCGTTCGCGTACTGATCCCAACGCCGTTTATGACAGAGGACGTATTAGCGGATACGCAGTTTGGCTCGCTCATTCGGCCGGTGCAGGACGCAGCGATGGCGACCTGGCGTGAGGAGGGCTGGAAAGAAGCGCCGGTTCCCGTCTGGAATTTACTCAACTATGCCGTCCTGCAGGAAAAGCGCAACGGGCTGGCGCTCTTCACCGAGGGACTGCGCGAGTTTGAAGTGGTGGGCGATGACAAAAAAGCATTCGCCTTAACCTTGTTGCGCGGCGTGGGGCTGCTCGGGAAAGAAGATTTGCTGTTGCGTCCAGGCAGACCTTCTGGGATCAAAATGCCTGTTCCTGACTCTCAGGTACGCGGGCCGTTAACCTGTCGCTTTAGCCTCTTCAGCTTTAGTGGTACGCCAGAAAACGCGGGCGTCGCACAGCAGGCTAAATCGTGGTTAACGCCGGTGCAGTGCTATAACAAAATTCCCTGGGATGCGATGAAACTGAATCGCGCGTCGTTTATCACACCGGAAAGTTACAGTCTGTTAGCGCTTTCGCCAACGGGATGCGTGCTCAGTGCGCTCAAAAAGGCTGAAGATCGTGATGAGCTCATTCTCCGCCTGTTCAACCCTTCGGCGTCCAGCGCATGTGACACGACGTTATCCATGAATCCAACGGTGAAACGGTGGCGCGAAACGGACATGAACGAACGGATAATGGATCGGTGTGAAGAAAAGGGTATTGTCGGGGCATTCAGGCCGGGGCAGTCGCGCACCTTTAGTATTCTTTTCGCCTGAACCCGCGATACAAAAAGGCTGCAGAGAAGGCGGCCTTTTTTCATTAAATAGTCACACAGCGGTGTTAACTTATGGGGTGTCAAAAGTAAATTAAATGTAATTTCGGAGGGTTGCATAAATGCAATGGAAAAATAACCTGGCCCGACTACGCTTTATTGTTTGTCCCCCGTTGAAATCTTGTTTTCTTTCGCGTTAATTAAAATCACTTCTGTTTATATTTTTTCCCGTCTTCGATAACCAATCTCATCTTTCATGCACATATCATTAACATGGTTTTTACCATTCTCACCATGATTAAACATGGTTAACATCAATGGTTGTTTTTGATTTAAATCAAAGTTTAATCCTTGGAAAAACCCATCAAAAGGCGCTAAATTGTCCCGGATCAAAATGGTCGAAAAGTGGTAATTTTGCTATAAATTGATCGTCGTCGAAAAACGTAAATGTGATTCAATAAAAACCTGTTTATTGTAAGGGTTTTGCAGCGTATTATATTTGCGGGATCAATTTGAGTTTTTTATTAACCTATTTGTAAC
Organism: Enterobacter sp. B79-1; assembly: GCF_057444735.1. Classification (NCBI taxonomy): domain Bacteria; kingdom Pseudomonadati; phylum Pseudomonadota; class Gammaproteobacteria; order Enterobacterales; family Enterobacteriaceae; genus Enterobacter; species Enterobacter sp. B79-1. The sequence goes on along the minus strand of NZ_JBYAZJ010000001.1, from coordinate 1,386,346 downwards.
CTGACGTCATCGTTTTTATCCTTCTCCAGGGTAATAACGACGACAAGGATGCGAATAATTTGTATTGGGGCATGCGTGTGGATCTCTCTCTGACGGGGTTCACTCTCGGAGTCTTCATGCGATGAGCAAGGAGTCATAATGTTAGACGTAGTCGAACTGTCGCGCTTACAGTTTGCCTTGACCGCGATGTACCACTTCCTGTTTGTGCCGCTGACGCTCGGTATGGCGTTCCTGCTGGCCATCATGGAAACGGTTTACGTCCTCTCCGGCAAACAGATTTATAAAGATATGACCAAGTTCTGGGGCAAGTTGTTTGGTATCAACTTTGCACTGGGCGTGGCAACCGGTCTGACCATGGAGTTCCAGTTCGGGACTAACTGGTCTTACTATTCCCACTATGTAGGGGATATCTTCGGTGCGCCGCTGGCCATTGAAGGTCTGATGGCCTTCTTCCTCGAATCCACCTTTGTAGGTCTGTTCTTCTTCGGTTGGGACCGTCTGGGTAAAGTCCAGCATATGGCGGTAACCTGGCTGGTGGCATTAGGCTCTAACCTGTCCGCGCTGTGGATTCTGGTGGCGAACGGCTGGATGCAGAACCCAATCGCGTCCGATTTCAACTTCGAAACCATGCGCATGGAGATGGTCAGCTTTGCTGAGCTGGTCCTGAACCCGGTTGCTCAGGTTAAATTCGTTCACACCGTGGCTTCTGGCTATGTGTGCGGTGCGATGTTCGTACTGGGCATCAGCTCTTACTACATGCTGCGCGGTCGCGACTTCGCTTTCGCAAAACGCTCCTTTGCTATCGCAGCAAGCTTCGGTATGGCGGCAATTCTGTCTGTTATTGTTCTGGGTGATGAATCCGGTTACGAAATGGGCGACGTGCAGAAAACCAAGCTGGCCGCTATTGAAGCAGAATGGGAAACCCAACCGGCTCCGGCGGCATTTACCCTGTTCGGTGTTCCCGATCAGGAAGCACAGGAAAACCGCTTCGCCATTCAGATCCCTTATGCGTTGGGCATCATCGCTACACGCTCCGTCGACAAACAGGTGACTGGCCTGAAAGATCTGATGGTGCAGCACGAAGAGCGTATCCGTAACGGGATGAAAGCCTACTCGCTGCTGGAACAGCTGCGCGCCGGTTCAACCGATCAGGCCGTTCGCGATCAGTTTAACGACGTGAAGAAAGACCTGGGTTACGGCCTGCTGCTGAAACGCTATACCCCGAACGTCTCCGACGCGACGGAAGCGCAAATTCAGATGGCAACCAAAGATTCGATTCCACGCGTTGCACCGCTGTACTTCGCGTTCCGTATCATGGTGGGCTGCGGCATCATCATGCTGCTGATTATCGCGGCGTCCTTCTGGTCCGTGATTCGCAACCGTATCGGTGAGAAAAAATGGCTGCTGCGCACCGCGCTGTACGGTATTCCACTGCCATGGATTGCTATCGAATCCGGTTGGTTTGTTGCGGAGTATGGCCGTCAGCCATGGGCAATCGGTGAGGTGCTGCCGACGGCAGTAGCGAACTCGTCCCTGACTGCGGGTGATCTGATCTTCTCCATGCTGCTGATTTGCGGTCTGTACACCCTGTTCCTGGTGGCTGAACTGTTCCTGATGTTCAAGTTCGCGCGCCTTGGCCCAAGCAGCCTGAAAACCGGTCGCTATCACTACGAGCAGTCCACCGCGACTACTCAGCCGGCACGCTAAGACAGGAGTCATCAAATGATCGATTATGAAGTATTGCGTTTTATCTGGTGGCTGTTGATCGGCGTTCTGCTGATCGGTTTTGCGGTCACTGATGGTTTCGACATGGGGGTAGGGATGCTTACCCGTTTCCTCGGTCGTAATGACACCGAGCGTCGAATCATGATCAACTCCATCGCCCCTCACTGGGACGGTAACCAGGTGTGGCTGATCACCGCAGGTGGCGCGCTGTTCGCTGCCTGGCCGATGGTCTACGCGGCTGCGTTCTCCGGCTTCTACGTGGCGATGATTCTGGTACTGGCGTCTTTATTCTTCCGTCCGGTAGGCTTCGACTACCGTTCCAAGATTGAAGATACCCGCTGGCGTAACATGTGGGACTGGGGCATCTTCATCGGTAGCTTTGTTCCGCCGCTGGTGATTGGCGTGGCATTCGGTAACCTGCTGCAGGGCGTACCGTTCCACATCGATGAATATATGCGTCTTTACTACACCGGTAACTTCTTCCAGCTGCTGAATCCGTTTGGTCTGCTGGCAGGTGTTGTTAGCGTGGCGATGATCATTACTCAGGGCGCGACCTATCTGCAGATGCGTACCGTGGGTGAACTGCACCTGCGTTCCCGTGCAACGGCTCAGGTCGCGGCGCTGGTTACTCTGGTTTGCTTCGCTCTGGCCGGTGTGTGGGTGGTGTACGGTATCGATGGTTACGTGGTGACGTCTGCGATCAACCATGTTGCGCCGTCTAACCCGCTGACGAAAGAAGTCGCGCGTCAGGCGGGTGCCTGGATGGTGAACTTCAACAATACCCCTGCTCTGTGGGCTATCCCGGCGCTGGGCGTACTGTTGCCACTGTTGACCGTGCTGACCTCTCGTCTGGAAAAAGGCGCTCTGGCGTTCGTGTTCTCTTCACTGACACTGGCGTGCATCATTCTGACGGCAGGTATTGCGATGTTCCCGTTCGTCATGCCATCCAGCACTATGATGAATGCTAGCCTGACCATGTGGGATGCAACCTCCAGCCAGCTGACGCTGAACCTGATGACCTATGTTGCCTGCGTGTTCGTACCGATTATTCTGCTCTACACCGCCTGGTGTTACTGGAAAATGTTCGGTCGTATCACCAAAGAACATATCGAAAGCAACACCCACTCTATGTACTAAGTAAGGAGCTGAATATGTGGTATTTCGCATGGATTTTAGGGACGCTTCTTGCCTGCGCATTTGGTGTCATCACTGCCCTGGCGCTTGAGCACGTCGAAGCGACCAAAGCGGGTGAAGAAAAACACTAATGAATATTATCGCAACGTTATATGCGGTAATGGACAAGCGCCCGTTACGGGCGCTTTCTTTAGTGATGGCATTACTGCTGGCGGGCTGCATCTTCTGGGACCCGTCGCGCTTCGCGGCAAAGACCAGCGAACTTGAGATCTGGCACGGCTTCCTCATCATGTGGGCGGTGTGCGCAGGGGTCATTCACGGCGTGGGCTTTCGTCCGAAAGCCGTTCACTGGCAGGGAATTTTCTGCCCGCTGATTGCCGATTTGGTTCTCCTTGCTGGTCTGATTTTCTTCTTCTTCTGAATAAGAAATGTCCTATAACGATATGGGCTTACCCGAGCCCATAAAAATTTACTCTCCGTTTACTTTCTCCCATTCCAAACCATCATTCCCGCGCGTATAGTAGCGAAGTTTGAAAGCCCCAACTTTTCATGTTTTACCGGGATGTAAAGTGAATACAACGCTGTTTCGATGGCCGGTTCGTGTCTACTACGAAGATACCGATGCCGGTGGTGTGGTCTACCACGCCAGCTACGTTGCTTTTTATGAACGGGCACGCACAGAGATGCTGCGCCATCATCACTTTAGTCAACAGGTGCTGTTGGCTGAGCGAGTTGCCTTCGTGGTACGCAAGATGACGCTTGAGTATTTTGCGCCTGCCAGACTCGACGATATGCTCGAAGTCCAAACTGAAATTACATCAATGCGCGGAACCTCACTGGTTTTCACGCAGCGGATAGTCAATGCAGAGAACACCGTACTGAACTCAGCTGAAGTACTGATTGTCTGTGTTGATCCAACCATAATGAAGCCTCGTGCGCTTCCTAAGTCTATTGTCGCGGAGTTTAAGCAGTGACTGACATGAATATCCTTGATTTGTTCCTGAAGGCTAGCCTTCTGGTTAAACTTATCATGTTGATTTTGATTGGTTTTTCAATCGCATCCTGGGCCATCATTATCCAGAGAACGCGTATTCTTAATGCCGCTGGCCGTGAAGCCGAAGCGTTTGAAGACAAGTTCTGGTCGGGTATCGAACTTTCTCGTCTGTACCAGGAAAGCCAGGGGCGCCGTGATAATCTTTCAGGCTCCGAACAAATTTTCTATAGCGGATTCAAAGAGTTTGCCCGCTTACACCGCGCGAATAACCACGCGCCGGAAGCGGTAGTAGAAGGTGCGTCGCGTGCGATGCGCATTTCCATGAATCGCGAACTGGAAACCCTTGAGACGCACATTCCGTTCCTCGGCACTGTGGGTTCCATCAGCCCGTATATCGGTCTGTTTGGTACCGTGTGGGGGATCATGCACGCCTTTATCGCGTTAGGCGCGGTGAAGCAGGCGACGTTGCAGATGGTTGCGCCGGGTATCGCTGAAGCACTGATTGCGACCGCTATCGGTCTGTTTGCGGCAATCCCGGCGGTTATGGCTTACAACCGTCTGAACCAGCGCGTGAACAAACTGGAACTGAACTACGACAACTTTATGGAAGAGTTCACCGCGATTCTGCACCGTCAGGCGTTTACCAGTACCGAGAGCAACAAGGGGTAAACCATGGCCAGATCGCGTGGACGAGGTCGTCGCGAGCTCAAGTCCGAAATCAATATCGTTCCACTGCTGGACGTACTGCTGGTACTGCTGCTGATCTTTATGGCGACAGCGCCCATCATTACCCAAAGCGTGGAAGTTGATCTGCCGGATGCGACAGAATCACAGGCGGTAAGCACCAATGACGATCCTCCGGTCATCATTGAGGTTTCCGGTGTAGGGCAGTACAGCGTAGTGGTCGAGAAAGATCGTATGGATCAACTGCCGCCCGAGCAGGTTATTGCTGAAGCGCAACGACGCCTGGAGTCAAATCCGAAAACGGTCTTCTTAATCGGTGGCGCGAAAGACGTGCCTTACGATGAAATTATTAAAGCGCTGAACTTGCTACATAGTGCGGGCGTTAAGTCTGTTGGCTTAATGACTCAGCCTATTTGATCATCTGCGTAGTTTTTGGGAACCGATAGTGTCAAAGGCAACCGAACAGAACGACAAGCTTAAGCGAGCGATAATCGTCTCCGCAGTACTGCACGTTATTCTTTTTGCAGCGCTGATCTGGAGTTCGTTCGACGAGCACATTGATGCATCAGCTGGCGGCGGTGGGGGGTCTTCCATCGATGCCGTCATGGTGGATCCCGGTGCGGTAGTGCAGAACTATAATCGTCAGCAACAGCAGCAGGCGAGTGCAAAACGTGCTGAAGAGCAGCGTGAAAAACAGGCGCAACAGCAAGCGGAAGAACTGCGTGAAAAGCAGGCCGCGGAGCAGGAGCGTCTGAAGCAGCTTGAGAAAGAGCGTTTGCAGGCGCAGGACGCGGCGAAAGAGCAGGCTGAGCAGCAGAAACAGGCTGAAGCCGCAGCGAAGAAAGCGCAAGAACAGCAGAAACAGGCGGAGGAGGCTGCGGCCAAAGCCGCTGCGGATGCGAAAGCACAGGCAGATGCGCAGGCTAAATTAGCCGCAGACGCTGCGAAGAAAGCCACTGCTGACGCTCAGAAGAAAGCTGAAGCGGAAGCCGCGAAGAAAGCCGCTGCCGATGCTCAGAAGAAAGCTGAAGCGGAAGCCGCGAAGAAAGCCGCTGCTGATGCTCAGAAGAAAGCCGAAGCGGAAGCCGCGAAGAAAGCCGCTCAGGAAGCAGAGAAGAAAGCTGCTGCCGAGGCGGCGAAGAAAGCGGCTGCTGCCGAGAAAGCCTCAGCTGAAAAAGCGGCCGCAGCAGAAAAAGCCGCAGCCGATAAAAAAGCTGCAGCCGCGAAGGCCGCTGCCGATAAGAAAGCAGCCGCCGAAAAAGCCGCTGCGAAAAAGGCTGCTGCCGCTGAAAAAGCTGCCGCTGCTGCAGGCGTTGACGATCTGCTGGGCGATCTCAGTTCAGGTAAGAATGCACCGAAAACGGGTGGCGGAGCGAAAGGAAACAACGCAGCGCCGTCTGGAAGTGGTAACACTAAGAGTAACGGTGCATCAGGCGCTGAAATCAACGGTTATGCCGCGCAGATTAAATCCGCTATCGAAAGCCGATTTTATGATGCGTCTTCCTACACCGGTAAAACGTGTACGCTGCGTATAAAACTGGCGCCGGATGGGATGCTGCTCGATATTCAGTCTGAAGGTGGCGATCCAGCCTTATGTACTGCTGCACTGGCTGCAGCGCGTCAGGCGAAGATGCCAAAACCGCCTTCTCAGGCCGTGTATGAAGTCTTTAAAAATGCGCCACTGGACTTCAAACCTTAAGTTACATTTTCCCCGTGCAAACGGGGGAAAATAGACCAGGTTTAGTCACAGGGTTCAGGTAGTTTTGTCTATTTGAGTTTGTTAACATTCTGCTAAATTATCGTGGGTAAGGTTACCCAGATAAGGGAGATATGATGAAGCAGGCATTACGTGTAGCATTTGGTTTTTTAATGCTGTGGGCAGCTGTGCTGCATGCAGAAGTACGTATCGAGATCACCCAGGGGGTGGACTCGGCGCGCCCAATCGGCGTTGTTCCGTTCCAGTGGGCTGGCCCGGGTGCGGCGCCTGAAGACATCGGCGGCATTGTAGCCGCTGACCTGCGTAACAGCGGCAAATTCAACCCATTAGATCGTTCTCGCCTGCCACAGCAGCCGGGTACCGCGCAGGAAGTACAGCCTGCGGCGTGGTCTGCGCTGGGTATTGATGCGATCGTAGTCGGTCAGGTAACGCCTGCCCCAGACGGTGGCTACAACGTGGCTTATCAGCTGGTCGATACCGGCGGTGCGCCAGGTACCGTTCTGGCTCAGAACACTTATAAAGTGAACAAGCAGTGGCTGCGCTATGCGGGCCACACCGCAAGTGACGAAGTGTTTGAGAAGCTGACCGGTATTAAAGGTGCATTCCGTACTCGTATCGCTTACGTGGTTCAGACCAACGGCGGTCAGTTCCCGTATGAGCTGCGCGTTTCTGACTACGATGGCTACAACCAGTTCACCGTTCACCGTTCTCCACAGCCGCTGATGTCTCCGGCGTGGTCTCCTGACGGTTCCAAACTGGCCTACGTAACCTTCGAAAGCGGTCGTTCTGCGCTGGTTATCCAGACGCTGTCTAATGGTGCCGTGCGTCAGGTTGCGTCGTTCCCACGTCACAACGGTGCGCCTGCGTTCTCTCCGGATGGCTCAAAACTGGCCTTTGCCCTGTCTAAAACCGGTAGCCTGAACCTGTACGTGATGGACATCGGTTCTGGTCAGATTCGTCAGGTGACGGATGGCCGTAGCAACAACACCGAACCAACCTGGTTCCCGGACAGCCAGAACCTGGCCTTCACGTCCGACCAGGCCGGTCGTCCACAAGTTTATAAAGTGAATATCAACGGCGGAGCGCCGCAGCGTATTACCTGGGAAGGTTCTCAGAACCAGGATGCTGACGTCAGTGCCGATGGTAAAACGATGGTAATGGTCAGTTCTGCGGGTGGTCAGCAGCACATTGCCAAACAAGATCTGGTAACGGGTGGCGTGCAAGTTCTCTCGTCAACGTTCCTGGATGAAACGCCAAGTCTGGCACCTAACGGCACGATGGTAATCTACAGCTCTTCTCAGGGGATGGGATCTGTGCTGAATCTGGTTTCTACAGATGGGCGTTTCAAAGCGCGTATTCCGGCAACTGATGGACAGGTAAAATCACCTGCCTGGTCGCCGTATCTGTAAATAATAATTAATTGATTACTAAAGGAATCTTAGAAATGCAACTGAACAAAGTGCTGAAGGGGCTGATGATCGCTCTGCCTGTAATGGCAATCGCAGCGTGTTCTTCTAACAAGAACGCAAGCAATGACCAGAGCGGTGAAGGCATGATGGGTGCCGGCACCGGTATGGACGCTAACGGCAATGGCAACATGTCTTCTGAAGAGCAAGCGCGTCTTCAGATGCAGCAGCTGCAGCAGAACAACATCGTTTACTTCGATCTGGATAAATACGACATCCGTTCTGATTTCGCTGCGATGCTGGATGCTCACGCTAACTTCCTGCGTAGCAACCCGTCTTACAAAGTCACCGTAGAAGGTCACGCGGACGAACGTGGTACTCCAGAGTACAACATCTCCCTGGGTGAACGTCGTGCTAACGCTGTTAAAATGTACCTGCAGGGTAAAGGCGTTTCTGCTGACCAGATCTCCATCGTTTCTTACGGTAAAGAAAAACCTGCAGTACTGGGTCACGACGAAGCGGCTTACTCCAAAAACCGTCGTGCCGTACTGGTTTACTAAGAGAATGGCATGAGCAGTAACTTCAGACATCATCTCATGAGTCTGTCGTTACTGGTTGGAATAGCGGCCCCCTGGGCCGCTTTTGCTCAGGCACCAATCAGTAGTGTCGGCTCAGGCTCGGTAGAAGACCGGGTCACTCAACTCGAGCGTATTTCTAACGCTCACAGTCAGCTTTTAACCCAACTCCAGCAGCAGCTTTCCGATAACCAAAATGATATTGACTCTCTCCGCGGCCAGATCCAGGAAAGCCAGTATCAGTTGAACCAGGTTGTGGAACGCCAGAAGCAGATCTTACTGCAGATGGATAGCCTGAGTAGCGGTGGTGCAGCAGCACAGCCAGCTGCGGGCGACCAAAGCGGTGCGGCGACAGCGACACCTGCTCCGACAGCAGATGCGCCAGCCTCTTCAGGCGCGCCTGTACAGAGCGGTGACGCGAATACTGACTACAACGCGGCTATCGCCCTGGTACAGGACAAATCTCGCCAGGACGACGCTATCGTTGCGTTTCAGAACTTCGTGAAGAAGTACCCTGATTCCACTTACCAGCCAAATGCGAACTACTGGCTCGGTCAGTTGAATTACAACAAGGGTAAAAAGGACGATGCGGCGTTTTATTTTGCCTCAGTGGTGAAAAATTACCCGAAATCGCCAAAAGCGCCGGATGCGATGTATAAGGTCGGCGTGATCATGCAGGACAAAGGTGACACTGCGAAGGCCAAAGCGGTGTATCAGCAGGTTGTCACAAAATTCCCGGGTACCGAAGGTGCCAAACAGGCGCAAAAACGTCTGAGTTCGATGGGATGATTATCGCATGACCAGAAATCGTGTTATTTCTGGTCGTGCCGCATGATTCGTAAGCAGTTAAGTGATCTTCATCGAAATTTTTGTTGCGCAGAATTCTTAAATCAGTAATATATGCCGCCGTTGCCACGGGATATCAAACAACGTGAAAACAGCGTAAAAGTGGGTCGTTAGCTCAGTTGGTAGAGCAGTTGACTTTTAATCAATTGGTCGCAGGTTCGAATCCTGCACGACCCACCACTTAACGCAAAACCAGTAGTACAGAGTGGGTGATTAGCTCAGTTGGTAGAGCATCTCCTTTACACGGAGGGGGTCGGCGGTTCGAGCCCGTCATCACCCACCACTCGGGTCGTTAGCTCAGTTGGTAGAGCAGTTGACTTTTAATCAATTGGTCGCAGGTTCGAATCCTGCACGACCCACCAATTTTAATATCTTACTGAGATATTAAACGTGAAGGATAACGTTGCTTTAGCAACGGCCCGAAGGGCGAGGCGAAGCCGAGTCATCCTGCACGACCCACCACTTTCCGGTGGTACCGAGTAAAAATCTTCGAAGTCAGCACCCGAATGGGTCGTTAGCTCAGTTGGTAGAGCAGTTGACTTTTAATCAATTGGTCGCAGGTTCGAATCCTGCACGACCCACCACTTCGAAGAAAAAAATCCCGCAAGGGGTCGTTAGCTCAGTTGGTAGAGCAGTTGACTTTTAATCAATTGGTCGCAGGTTCGAATCCTGCACGACCCACCAATGTAAAAAAGCGCCCTAAAGGCGCTTTTTTGCTATCTGAAGTTTCAGAATCCTCTCTTGTAGGTCGGGTAAGGCGAAGCCGCCACCCGACAAATGCTAACCGCACCTATACCCGGTGACTTTTCTTCTCAAATTCGCTATCTTGTTTAGTATACAAAACACAATTGCCGACTGTTTTGCTATGTTGCGCAAAATAAAGGCAATATTGTTAAGCCAGTAAAACGAGAAGCCATAATGAGTGTGATGTTTGATCCCGAAGCCGCAATCTATCCGTTTCCGCCAAAGCCTGTCCCGCTGAGCCAGGATGAAAAGCAGTTCTACCGCGAGAAGATCAAGCGTCTTCTCAAAGAACGAGATGCGGTAATGGTGGCCCATTACTACACCGACCCGGAAATCCAGCAGCTGGCGGAAGAGACCGGCGGGTGTATTTCTGATTCACTGGAGATGGCACGCTTCGGTGCAAAGCATCCCGCTTCCACGCTGCTGGTTGCTGGCGTGCGCTTTATGGGTGAAACGGCAAAAATTCTCAGCCCGGAAAAAACTATTCTGATGCCGACGCTCAACGCAGAGTGTTCTCTCGATCTCGGCTGCCCTGTTGAGGAGTTCACCGCATTCTGCGATGCCCATCCTGACCGCACCGTGGTGGTCTATGCCAATACGTCTGCGGCGGTAAAAGCCCGCGCAGACTGGGTGGTGACCTCCAGCATCGCCGTTGAACTGATTGAACATCTGGATAGCCTGGGCGAGAAAATTATCTGGGCGCCTGACCGCCATCTCGGTAATTACGTTCAGAAGCAAACCGGCGCAGATGTTCTCTGCTGGCAGGGCGCGTGTATCGTTCACGACGAATTTAAGACTCAGGCGCTGACGCGTATGAAGGCGCTGTACCCGGAAGCGGCCATTCTGGTGCATCCAGAGTCGCCTCAGTCGATTGTCGATATGGCCGATGCGGTTGGCTCAACCAGCCAGCTTATCAACGCGGCCAGGACGCTGCCTCACAAGCAGCTTATCGTGGCTACCGATCGCGGTATCTTTTACAAAATGCAGCAGGCGGTGCCGGAAAAAGAGCTACTCGAAGCGCCAACCGCAGGCGAGGGGGCAACGTGCCGCAGCTGTGCGCACTGCCCGTGGATGGCGATGAACGGCCTGAAAGCGATTGCCGAAGGGCTCGAGACGGGCGGGGCAGCGCATGAAATTCATGTTGATGCGGCGTTGCGGGAAGGTGCGTTAATTCCGCTTAACCGCATGCTGGATTTTGCGGCTACACTACGTACTTAACTTATTCAGAACCGGGGAAAAGATGGATTTTTTTAGCACGCAAAACATTTTGGTTCATATACCGATTGGTGCGGGTGGCTATGACCTGTCATGGATTGAAGCCGTTGGCACGCTGGCGGGGTTACTTTGCATCTGGCTGGCGAGCCTGGAGAAGATCAGCAATTACGCGTTCGGGCTGATTAACGTCACGCTGTTTGCGATTATCTTCTTCCAGATCCAGCTCTACGCCAGCCTGCTATTGCAGCTGTTTTTCTTTGCCGCCAATATTTACGGCTGGTACGCGTGGTCGCGTCAAAACAGCCAGCAGGAAGCCGAGCTGCAGATCCGCTGGCTGCCGTTGCCGAAAGCCATCGCCTGGCTTGTCGCCTGCGTGGCGGCCATTGGTTTGATGACCGTTTATATCAACCCGGTGTTTGCGTTTCTGACGCGCGTTGCCGTTTCGGCCATGTCCGGACTCGGTTTGAGTGTCACAATGCCTGAACTCCAGCCGGATGCCTTCCCGTTCTGGGATTCCTGCATGATGGTGCTGTCGATTGCGGCGATGATCCTGATGACCCGAAAATATGTCGAGAACTGGCTGCTGTGGGTCATCATCAATGTCATTAGCGTGGTGATTTTCGCCCTGCAGGGCGTCTATGCCATGTCGCTGGAATATCTGCTGCTAACCTTCATTGCCCTGAACGGCAGCCGTATGTGGATTAACAGCGCGCGTGAGCGTGGCTCTCGCGCGCTTTCCCACTAATGGTGATGATGTGAATGGCCGGACTGCGCCTCGTTCAGGTGGCAGTCTGGCCCGCTACAGGGCTGATACTCCATCTGGATCGTCGAATGGGCAATCTCATAGTGATGTTCCAGAAAATGCTGGATACGTTCGAGCAGCGCGTCGTGATCGTGGGGTGGGATCACCTGAACGTGCAGCGTCATGACAGGCTTTTCTCCGACCAGCCACACGTGAACATGGTGGACGTTTCGCACTTCCGGAATCGAGCGGCTCAGATTTCGTCTCAGCTCACCAATGTCAATTGACGTGGGGGCACCTTCCAGCAACTCATTGACGCTCTCTTTCAACAGCCGCCAGGCGCTGCGTAGCACCAGACAGGAGACGAGCACCGAAAGAATCGGGTCGATGGGTGTCCATCCCGTCCCGAGAATAATCAGCGCAGCCACAATCGCCCCAACGGAGCCCAGCAGATCCCCCAGAACATGCAATGCCGCGGCACGCACATTGAGATTCTTTTCCCCGCTGCCGCGATGCAAAATCCAGAACGCCAGAATATTGGCAATTAGGCCCGCTATTGCGATGACCATCATGGTGGTTCCGGCGACGGGCTGCGGGTGTCTGAAGCGCTGAACGGCTTCCCAGACGATCAGGATGGTAATTACCACCAGCGCAATTGCGTTAACGAAAGCGGCAAGCGTAGTGAGCCTGAGCCAGCCAAACGTGTGGCGAGCATTGGGTGGACGGCGTGAGAACTGGACGGCGAGCAGAGCAAACAGCAGGGCAGCCGCATCGGTAAGCATATGTCCCGCATCTGCCAGCAGGGCCAGAGAACCTGAGATTATCCCCCCAATGACCTCGATAACCATAAACGTTGCCGTGACGCCAAACGCCAACAGCAGCCGTTTGGCATTTTCATCGCCGGAGGTGGGGGAAGGGGAGTGTGTGTGCGCCATGTCATCTTTCCTGATTTGTTATTATTTTTAGTGTAGCGTTTTTAAGAGCTTAAATAAAAAAGGAGAGCACGCGCTCTCCTTTATTCAGATTACTCAGCGTTACTGCGTGGTACCGTCAGTTTTGGTATCCGCATCACTGCCGACTTTGTCATTTGGATCCGGACAGCGGCCGTCTTTACACATGGAGTTTTTGTGCACTTCATCTTTGGTCATGCCGTCGTGATTCATCGTGCCGGAATCCGTACCATTGGGATGTAGCATGGTGCCGCCGGTTTGGGTATTTCCGGAATTGATTTGACTGTTATCGACATTATTTGGTGCGATGTTTTGTTTAGCATCAGGGGCGACCTGGCCCGCAGCGGCGGCTGCATTGGCATCGCCGTTGCTGTCTGATGAGCCCGTGTCAGCGGCCAGGACGCTACCGCTTGCCAGGGTGAGTGTGGCGGTCAGAAAGAGAGTTGCCAGTTTCGTCATTTTCATCATGCTGCTCCTGTTCTTTTCGTTACGCTGGATAACATTCTCCAACAGTGCATCTTGTTCAAAGGCGAAAGATACCAGCATACGGACTTACGTCAGTATGGAATCGTGTTTAATCACACAAAAATGGTTGTTACAGTTAAAAAGCTTAGGTTAGATCTCATTTTTCGCTATTTTGTGGCGATTTTTAGGCGAATTCCAGGAATTATCTGCGTGAAGTGTAAAAGCCCGTTTACACTTCCTGGCCGACAAGTTAGATTGAAAGCATTGCTTTCACTACTAAAGATATGGCAGAGCCGGAAAGAAGATGAATTATCAGAACGACGATTTACGCATTAAAGAGATCAATGAGTTATTACCTCCTGTAGCACTCCTTGAAAAATTCCCCGCCACTGAAAATGCTGCAAATACGGTGTCTCATGCCCGCAAAGCGATCCACAAGATCCTGAAAGGCAGCGACGATCGTCTTCTGGTGGTGATTGGCCCGTGCTCTATTCACGACCCTGCTGCCGCGAAAGAGTATGCTGCCCGCCTGTTCACCCTGCGTGAAGAGCTGAAAGGCGAGCTGGAAATCGTGATGCGCGTCTATTTTGAAAAACCGCGCACCACCGTGGGCTGGAAAGGGCTGATTAACGATCCGCATATGGATAACAGCTTCCAGATCAACGACGGTCTGCGCATTGCCCGCAAGCTGCTGCTGGAAATCAACGACAGCGGCCTGCCTGCCGCGGGTGAGTTCCTGGACATGATTACGCCACAATACCTGGCAGACCTGATGAGCTGGGGCGCAATTGGTGCCCGCACCACGGAATCTCAGGTTCACCGCGAGCTGGCGTCCGGTCTCTCTTGTCCGGTTGGCTTCAAAAACGGCACTGACGGCACCATTAAGGTGGCTATCGACGCCATCAACGCAGCGGGCGCGCCGCACTGCTTCCTCTCCGTGACCAAATGGGGTCATTCCGCCATCGTGAACACCAGCGGTAACGGCGACTGCCATATCATTCTGCGCGGCGGCAAAGAGCCAAACTACAGCGCTAAACATGTCGCGGAAGTGAAAGTCGGGCTGGAAAAAGCCGGACTGTCGCCGCAGGTGATGATCGACTTTAGCCACGCCAACTCCAGCAAGCAGTTTAAAAAGCAGATGGAAGTGGGGGCAGACGTTTGCCAGCAGATCGCCAGCGGTGAGAAAGCGGTGATCGGGGTGATGATTGAAAGCCATCTGGTTGAAGGTAACCAGAATCTGGAAGGCAGTGAACCGCTGGTTTACGGTAAGAGCGTCACCGATGCCTGCATTGGCTGGGACGATACCGACGCCATCCTGCGTCAGCTGGCGAATGCGGTAAAAGCGCGTCGCGGCTGAGTCCTCAGGCACAAATAAAAAAGCGCGGAAGGCTCCGCGCTTTTTTTATGCCTTGCGGAAATTACTTCGCTTTACCCTGGTTCGCGACAGCCGCTGCTTTCGCTGCGATCTCGTCCGCGTTACCCAGATAGTAATGTTTGATTGGTTTGAAGTTTTCGTCGAACTCATACACCAGCGGTACGCCGGTTGGGATGTTCAGCTCGAGGATTTCGTCTTCACCCATGTTGTCCAGGTATTTCACCAGCGCACGCAGGGAGTTACCGTGAGCGGCGATGATCACGCGCTCACCGCTTTTCAGGCGTGGCAGAATGGTTTCATTCCAGTAAGGCACAACGCGGTCGATGGTCAGCGCCAGGCTTTCAGTCTGCGGCAGTTCTGCGTCGGTCAGTTTAGCGTAACGTGGGTCGTGACCCGGGTAGCGCTCGTCATCTTTGGTCAGCTCTGGCGGGGTTACCGCGAAGCCGCGACGCCACTGTTTAACCTGCTCGTCGCCATATTTCTCAGCGGTTTCCGCTTTGTTCAGACCCTGCAGCGCACCGTAGTGACGCTCGTTCAGTTTCCAGGATTTCTCAACCGGCAGCCAGGCCTGATCCAGTTCGTCCAGCACGTTCCACAGGGTGTGGATGGCACGTTTCAGCACAGAGGTGTAAGCAAAATCAAAGGTGAAGCCTTCATCCTTCAGCAGTTTACCTGCCGCTTTGGCTTCGCTTACGCCTTTCTCAGACAGATCAACGTCGTACCAACCGGTGAAGCGGTTTTCGTTGTTCCACTGGCTTTCGCCGTGGCGCACCAGAACCAGCTTAGTTACAGCCATATCGTACTCCTCATAAGCTTTATTGAATGATAACAATTCTCATTATATTGCCGTGGACGTGCCAGCAGCAACGCTTAACCCTAACCATAGCGAAAATAGTCTCTGAGTGTAAGATGCTTGTGAATCCAGGGTTATGATTTTGTCTGCGATCGGCGGTATTTTCAGCAAGACGAGCAGAAAAAAGCCCTCGCTGTGAGGGCTGGCATTTTTTGCCGGATGGCGCTTCGCTTATCCGGCCTACCCGTAGGCCCGTGCAAGCGTAGCGCCGCCGGGCATTAAGCGCGCGGAGTGAAATGATACTCTGTGACGCTCACGTACTCTTCACCCGGGCGCAGCACGCAGTCCGGCTGCGGCCATTCCGGATGGTTCGGGCTGTCGGGCAGGAACTCGCTTTCCAGCGCCAGCCCTTGCCAGTCGCTGTACTCCTCGTGCTCGCGCGCCGTCGTGCCGCCGAGGTAGTTGCCTGAATAGAACTGCAGGGCAGGGGCGGTGGTATAGACCGTCATCTGCAGCTTCTCATCCGCAGACCAGACCTGTGCGGCAGGTAGCTTCACATCACCTTTGGCCTGCAGCAGGAAAGCGTGGTCGTAGCCTTTCACCTTGCGCTGATCGTCATCGCTCAGGAAATCCTGGGCGATAGTTTTCACGCTGCGGAAGTCAAAGCTGGTCCCGCCCACCTCTTTCAGCCCCTGATAAGGAATACCCATCTCATCAACCGGCAGATATTCATCCGCCAGGATCTGTAGCCTGTGGTTACGCACGTCGCACTGGTTACCGTCCAGGTTGAAGTACGCATGGTTAGTCAGGTTGACCGGACACGGCTTGTCGATCGTCGCACGGTATTCAATGGCGATACGGTTGTCGTCGGTCAGCGTAAAGCGCGCAGAGGCGATAAGGTTCCCCGGGAAGCCCTGATCGCCATCAGGTGAATCCAGCGAGAGCAGCACTTCCCCGTCGTTTTGACGAACAATCTTCCAGCGGCGTTTATCAAACCCGTCCGGTCCGCCGTGCAGCTGGTTCTCACCCTGGCTTGGCAGCAGGGTGTACTGCACGCCGTCGAGTTCAAAACGGCTCTTCGCGATACGGTTAGCATAGCGCCCAACGGACGCGCCCAGATAGGCGGACTGATTAATATACTGCTCAGGCGAGGCACAGCCGAGCAGAGTCTCGCGTACGCTGCCGTCCGGCATCGGTACGCGGGCAGAAAGAAGGGTGGCACCCCAGTCCATCAGCGTAACGACCATCCCCGCGCTGTTGCGCAGGGTTAACAGGCGATACGGCAGACCATCCGGTGCAAGGGTAGGTGTTTCGTTTAGCACTGTCCGGCTCCTTGTGATGCTTTACAAACATAGAAGGTTTCTTTGATACCCGTTTTTGCTTCGTACTGCTTCGCCACGGCGTCCTGTACGGCAGGGACCAGCTCTGCAGGCACCAGCGCAACGATGCAGCCACCAAAACCACCGCCCGTCATGCGCACGCCGCCTTTGTCGCCAATGGTGGCTTTGACGATGTCCACCAGGGTGTCGATCTGCGGAACGGTGATTTCAAAATCATCGCGCATGGAGGCGTGAGATTCCGCCATCAGCTCGCCCATGCGTTTCAGATCGCCTTTCGCCAGTGCTGACGCGGCTTCAACGGTACGGGCATTTTCAGTCAGCACGTGACGAACGCGTTTGGCGACCACCGGATCCAGCTCGTGCGCCACTTTGTTAAATTCATTGAGCGTGACGTCGCGCAGGGCAGGCTGCTGGAAGAAGCGGGCGCCGGTTTCGCACTGTTCGCGGCGGGTGTTGTACTCGCTGCCCACCAGCGTGCGTTTGAAGTTGCTGTTGATAATCACCACGGCCGCGCCTTTTGGCAGGGGAACGGCTTTGGTACCCAGGGAACGGCAATCAATTAACAGGGCATGCTCTTTTTTGCCCAGCGCGGAGATCAGCTGGTCCATAATGCCGCAGTTACAGCCCACGAACTGGTTTTCTGCTTCCTGGCCGTTCAGGGCGATTTGCGCGCCATCCAGCGGCAGATGATAAAGCTGCTGGAACACGGTTCCCACGGCGACTTCCAGAGACGCAGAGGAGCTTAAGCCCGCACCCTGCGGCACGTTGCCGCTGATCACTAAATCCGCACCGCCAACGTTCTTGTTACGCTTCTGCAGATGCTTCACCACGCCGCGCACGTAATTAGACCACTGCTGGCTGTCGTGCGTCACAATCGGGGCATCGAGGGAAAATTCGTCCGTCTCATTACCGTAATCCGCCGCAATCACGCGGACTTTACGGTCGTCGCGCTTCGCGCAGCTGATGACGGTCTGGTAATCGATGGCGCACGGCAGCACGAAACCGTCATTATAGTCGGTGTGTTCACCGATCAGGTTAACGCGGCCAGGCGCCTGGATAACGTGGGTGGCAGGGTAGCCAAATTTCTCAGCAAACAGGGATTGTGTTTTATCTTTCAGACTCATTTTTTAGACTCCTGATTCGCGATAATGGACGTCGCTAACGGCACGCAGACGTTCTGCCGCCTGTTCCGCCGTCAGGTCACGCTGGGTTTCCGCAAGCATTTCATAGCCCACCATAAATTTACGCACCGTCGCAGAGCGCAGCAGCGGCGGATAGAAATGGGCGTGCAGCTGCCAGTGTTGATTCTCTTCGCCGTTAAACGGGGCGCCGTGCCAGCCCATGGAGTACGGGAAGGAGCACTGGAAGAGGTTGTCGTAACGGCTGGTCAGCTTTTTCAGCGCCAGGGCAAGGTCGTCACGCTGCGCGTCGCTGAGATCGGTAATGCGCTTCACGTGCGCTTTCGGCAGCAGCAGCGTTTCAAACGGCCAGGCGGCCCAGTAAGGGACAACGGCCAGCCAGTGTTCGGTTTCCACCACGGTGCGGCTGCCGTCGGCCAGCTCGCGCTGCGTGTAATCCACCAGCATCGGCGAACCGTTTTCCGCGTAATACGCTTTCTGCAGACGGTCTTCACGCTCGGCTTCGTTGGGCAGGAAGCTGTTCGCCCAGATCTGGCCGTGCGGGTGCGGGTTAGAGCAGCCCATCGCCGCGCCTTTGTTTTCAAACACCTGCACCCACGGATAGCTCTGCCCCAGCTCTGCGGTTTGCGCCTGCCAGGTGCTGACCACCTCTTTCAGCGCGTCCACGCTCAGCTCCGGCAGCGTTTTGCTGTGATCGGGCGAGAAGCAGATAACCCGGCTGGTCCCGCGCGCGCTTTCGCAGCGCATCAGCGAATCGTGGCTTTCCGGCGCGTCCGGGGTATCGGTCATCAGGGCGGCAAAATCGTTGGTGAACACGAAGGTGCCTTTGTAGTCTGGGTTTTTATCCCCGGTGACGCGCGTGTTGCCCGGACAGAGGAAGCAGTCCGGGTCGTGCTGTGGCAGCGTCTGTTTTGCAGGCGTCTCCTGCGCCCCCTGCCAGGGGCGTTTGGCGCGATGCGGAGAGACCAAAATCCACTGCCCGCTTAGCGGGTTAAAACGACGATGCGGGTGATCGACGGGATTAAATTGCGTCATGACGGATCCTTAGTCCGGATAGCCCTGCGGATGGCGTGACTGCCAGTGCCAGGTATCCTGTGCCATTTCATCAAGCGTGCGGGTAACACGCCAGTTAAGCTCTTTATCGGCTTTGGTGGCATCTGCCCAGTAAGCAGGCAGGTCGCCATCACGACGCGGGGCAAAGTGGTAGCTCACCGGCTTACCGCAGGCTTTGCTGAAGGCGTTAACCACGTCCAGCACGCTGCTGCCGACTCCGGCGCCGAGGTTGTAAATATGCACGCCCGGTTTGTCAGCCAGCTGCTGCATCGCCGCCACGTGGCCGTCTGCCAGATCCATCACGTGGATGTAGTCACGCACGCCGGTGCCGTCTTCGGTAGGGTAGTCATTGCCAAAAATCGCCAGCGAGTCGCGACGGCCTACGGCGACCTGGGCGATGTACGGCATCAGGTTATTCGGGATGCCCTGCGGATCTTCACCCATATCTCCCGACGGATGCGCGCCGACCGGGTTGAAGTAACGCAGTAGCGCGATGCTCCACTCCGGCTGTGCTTTTTGCAGGTCGGTCAGGATCTGCTCCACCATCAGCTTGCTTTTGCCGTACGGGCTTTGCGGGGTGCCGGTCGGGAAGCTTTCAACGTAAGGGATTTTGGGCTGATCGCCGTAGACGGTGGCGGAGGAGCTAAAGATAAAGTTTTTGACGTTCGCTGCGCGCATGGCGGAAATGAGACGCAGAGTACCGTTGACGTTGTTATCGTAATACTCAAGCGGTTTCGCAACGGATTCACCGACGGCTTTCAGACCCGCGAAGTGGATCACTGCTTCGATGGCGTGGTCGTGAAGGATCTCGGTCATCAGCGCTTCGTTGCGGATGTCGCCTTCCACGAAGGTCGGCTGTTTTCCACCTAGACGTTCAATCACCGGCAGCACGCTGCGCTTACTATTGCACAGGTTATCGAGGACGATCACATCGTGACCATTTTGCAGCAGCTGCACACAGGTATGACTTCCGATGTAACCGCTACCACCTGTTACCAGAACTCGCATAATTCGCTCCATTGGGCTTATGGTTTGTAATAACCATAGCATAACAGAGACGCGAAAAGTGTGACATGGGATAAAATAGTGGAATCGTTTACACTCGGTTTTACACTCGCTTTTTCAATGACTGATGACATTCTAGATCAAAGGGATAGCGATGTATTGATGCAAGTTATCTGAAAAAGCGGAGGGCAGTGCCCTCCACGATTAATCGATTTTGCTGAGAAGGTAGCGATAGCGCTCGCCGTCGGGGACAAACTCAAGGCGATGCGTGATACAGGAGGGCGCATCTTCGGCATGGTGTGAAACGAACAGCAATTGCGTTTCTCCCTCACTAATGAGGATATCGACAAAGCGACGGACCAGCTGGCGGTTTAGCGGATCCAGCCCCTGAAGCGGTTCGTCGAGAATCAACAGCGTCGGGTGTTTTACCAGCGCGCGAACAATGAGTGCCAGGCGCTGCTGTCCCCACGACAGGCTATGGAACGGCGCGTCAGCAACCCGGCTGTCCATGCCCAGAATATCCAGCCACTGCTGAACCAGCTTGTGCTGTCTGTCCGACACCGCCTGATAAATGCCGATGGAGTCAAAATACCCGGAGAGGATCGCGTTGCGCACCGTGGTACTGACGCGGTAATCCAGATGCAGGCTGCTGCTGACGTAGCCAATGTGCTTTTTGATATCCCAGATGGTTTCACCGCTGCCGCGACGTCGGCCAAACAGCGTCAGATCGTTGCTGTAGCCCTGCGGGTGATCGCCGGTTATCAGGCTCAGCAGCGTCGATTTCCCCGCGCCGTTAGGGCCGACAATCTGCCAGTGTTCGGCGGGATTAACCGTCCAGCTAAGGTGGTTCAGGATCGGTCGATCGTCATAGGAGACCACGCCGTCGCGCAGAACGATAAGGGGCTGGTGGGGATCGAGGCCGTGGCGTGCCGCCGGGGCGTCGGGCTCCGGAAGCGCGATACCGTCCAGTTTTTCGCTGTGCGCTAGCTGAGCAATCAGCGCCTGCCTGAGCAATGCGGATTTTTCCCCGGTTTCGGTCAGATTGCAGTCTGCCAGCACGCCCGCGTTCTGCACGAAATCCGGAATTTCATCAAAGCGGTTAAGCACCAGTACGATGGTGTAACCATCCTGATTAAGCGTTCCTAACAGGGCGGCCAGCTGGGCACGGGAGTGCACATCCAGCCCGTCGAACGGCTCATCCAGAATCAGCAGTTCCGGCTGGCTCATCAATGCCTGGCACAGCAGCGTTTTGCGCGTCTCGCCGGTGGAAAGGTATTTGAAGCGCCGGTTCAGCAGGGCGGAGATGCCAAACTGCTCCGCCAGCTGTTGGCAGCGGGCTGGGTTTTTGACCTCGTCCTGAATAATTTCTGCTGTGGTGCGACCGGTATCATCTTCACCCGGGCTGAGCAGGTCGGTGTTGTTGCGCTGCCACTCATCGCTCACCAGCTTCTGGAGCTGTTCAAACGACAGGCGCGTCAGGCGGGTGAAGGTGTTCTGGCGTTCGCCTTTAAGCTGGGTTAGCTCTCCGGCCAGAGCTCGCGCCAGCGCTGATTTGCCGCTGCCGTTGGTTCCCACAAACGCCCAGCTTTCGCCTGCGCGCAGCGTTAAATCAGGAAGGGTCAGCGTTCGGGTATCGCTAAGACGAAACGTGCCTTGCGAAATATGCAATGATGACATGATGTATCCCATTTTTTGCAGCGATAGATGTCAGGGATACTGGCTGTCGGCGCGATTGTCAATGCACTCAGCACAATGTGGCGATAATCACCCGGTCAGCGTTGAAATATGCGGTAACGACAGCACCTTCTTCTAAACCGTTCGCCTCCGCAGCGGGGAGCGTCGCGCAGAGAGGTTGCCCATCCGGCAGCGTCATCAGCACTTCGCATTGTTCTTCGCCGCGTTCGATATGGCTGATGGTGCCCTGCAGCTGGTTATCTGCACCACTGGCCTGTTCCGGGTTGCGCGTAATGCTGACCCACGGCGCTTTGAGCAGCACCAGCACCTCTTTGCCTTCGTCCAGACCAAGGCGCTGCCCGCTCTGCGCGGTGATCGCGGCTTTCAGACGAGTAGTACCATCCGCAAGCAGGATGTCGATATGCTGCTGCACCTGGGCGTCGTCGCGAGCCGTGACCTTGCCAAACCACTGATTGCGGGCGCTGGTCTGCAGTGAAAAACGTGAAATGGCGGCCAGCAGACTGTCCAGCGGGACGTTGTCATCATCGCTCAGTACATCGAAGGCTTTTTGCTGGATCTGCGCCAGCAGATCGTAGAGCTGGATCAGACGCTGACCGTAACGCGTCAGGACGGCACCACCGCCGCCTTTGCCGCCTGTTGCACGGTCGACCAGCGTTTGCTCGCTCAGGGTGTTCATCTCATTGATGGCATCCCAGGCGCTTTTGTAGCTGATGCCCGCGTTTTTGGCACCCTGGCTAATCGAGCCTGTTTGTTCTATTTGTTTAAGCAGGGCGATACGTCGCGGGTCGGCAAAAAGCTTTTGCTGAAGTCGTAAGGTGAGGAGAATTTCGGCCTGCATAACAGTGTCCTGGCAAAAAGTGTATTGTGACCCAAATGACGCAGGGCGCAAAGTGCACCGCACAAAAGGGGATGTTTTTCTCACTTGAAAGGGTAGAATAAGCCGTTCACAATAACTGGAGAAAACCATGTTAGAGTTGTTGAAAAGTCTGGTATTCGCGGTAATCATGGTACCAGTAGTGATGGCCATCATCCTCGGTGCCATCTACGGCCTGGGTGAAGTGTTCAACGTCTTTTCGAACATTGGTCACCGAGACCAGGCTAAAAAGCAGCATTGATTCCCTCCAAAACGCCCGGTTAACCCGGGCGTTTTGCTCTCAAGTATTTCTTTCCATCGCCGATATCTTTCTTAGCAACAGGCCGTTTACTCATTAATCGGTACCATTTAACGCTGGGATCTCCCTGACGATATCGTTATATTAATATGTATATAACGATGATGACAGGAGCTACAGATGGCACGTACATGGGTACGCCTTTTTGCAGGGGCAACGCTGACGCTTTCTCTTACCGGGCACGCGCTGGCTGAAGAGGGGAAAATTACGGTGTTTGCGGCTGCCTCGCTGACCAATGCGATGCAGGACATCGCCGCTGAGTATAAAAAAGAGAAGAACGTTGATGTGGTCTCGTCGTTTGCTTCCTCTTCGACGCTGGCGCGCCAGATTGAAGCGGGTGCACCTGCCGATCTGTTCATCTCTGCAGACCAGAAGTGGATGGACTACGCGGCTGAGAAAAAATCGATTGATACCGCAACTCGCGAAACGCTGCTGGGGAATAGCCTGGTGGTCGTGGCGCCGAAAGCCAGCGCTCAGGGCGAGCTCACCATCAACAAGGCGACCGACTGGACCCGCTTGCTGAACGGGGGGCGTCTGGCGGTGGGCGATCCGGAACATGTGCCTGCCGGGATTTACGCCAAAGAAGCGCTGCAAAAGCTGGGCGCGTGGGACAGCCTCTCTCCGAAACTGGCTCCGGCGGAGGACGTTCGCGGCGCGCTGGCGCTGGTAGAGCGTAACGAGGCCCCGCTGGGGATTGTTTATGGCTCTGATGCCGTTGCCAGCAAAGGGGTGAAAGTGGTTGGTACGTTCCCGGAAGACTCGCACAAGAAAGTGGAATATCCTGTTGCGATTGTTGATGGACATAAAAATGCGACCGTGACGGCCTTCTATGACTATCTGAAGGGGCCAGACGCGTCTGCGATCTTTAAACGTTATGGATTTACGACTCACTGATGATATTGACCGATCCTGAATGGCAGGCTGTGCTGCTGAGCCTTAAAGTCTCTTCCCTCGCGGTTGCGCTGAGTTTGCCCTTTGGGATCTTCTTTGCCTGGTTACTGGTTCGCACCCGGTTTCCGGGCAAAGCCCTGCTTGATAGCGTTCTTCATCTTCCCCTTGTGTTACCGCCCGTGGTGGTCGGTTATCTTCTGCTCGTCTCTATGGGGCGACGCGGTTTTATCGGCGAGAAGCTCTACGACTGGTTTGGGCTGACGTTTGCTTTTAGCTGGCGCGGCGCCGTGCTGGCGGCGGCGGTGATGTCATTCCCGCTGATGGTGAGGGCTATCCGCCTCGCGCTGGAAGGCGTGGACATGAAGCTCGAACAGGCGGCACGCACGCTGGGAGCCGGACGTTTACGCGTCTTCTTTACCATCACGCTTCCGCTCACGCTGCCGGGCATTATTGTCGGAACGGTGCTCGCATTTGCCCGCTCGCTCGGCGAGTTCGGCGCGACCATCACCTTTGTCTCGAACATTCCCGGCGAAACGCGAACCATCCCGTCCGCAATGTATACCCTGATTCAAACCCCTGGCGGTGAGGGAGCGGCGGCGCGTTTGTGCATCATCTCGATAGTTCTGGCGCTGGCTTCTCTACTGGTATCTGAATGGCTGGCCCGGCTTAGCCGCGAGCGAATGGGGAAATAAGCATGCTTGAACTCAATTTCACCCAGACGCTGGGAAACCATACCCTGACGCTTAACGAGACGCTACCGGCTAGCGGCATTACCGCCATATTTGGCGTTTCCGGTGCGGGGAAAACGTCGCTGATTAATGCTATCAGCGGCCTGACGCGCCCACAGTCCGGGCGTATTGTCCTGAATAACCGCGTTTTAAATGACGTAGAAAGCAAGGTCTACCTCTCTCCGGACAAACGCCGCATTGGTTACGTTTTTCAGGATGCGCGGCTATTCCCGCACTACAGCGTGCGCGGCAACCTGCGCTACGGCATGGCGAAAAGCATGGCCGGGCAGTTTGATAAGCTGGTGACGCTGTTAGGCATTGAACCTCTGCTTGACAGGCTGCCATCCTCGCTCTCCGGCGGAGAAAAACAACGTGTGGCCATTGGCCGCGCGTTGCTGACCGCGCCGGAGCTGCTGCTGCTCGACGAACCGCTGACCTCGCTCGATATTCCGCGTAAACGCGAACTTCTGCCTTATCTACAGCGCCTGACACGAGAAATTAATATTCCGATGCTCTACGTGAGCCATTCCCTGGATGAGATTTTGCATCTGGCAGACAAGGTGCTGGTGCTGGAAGAGGGCTGCGTGAAGGCCTTCGGCAGCCTGGAAGAGGTGTGGGGTAGCAGCGTGATGCACCCATGGCTCCCGAAAGAGCAGCAGAGCAGTATCCTGAAAGTGAGCGTACTGGAACACCATCCTCACTACGCGATGACCGCGCTGGCGCTGGGCGATCAGCATCTTTGGGTCAATAAGATCGACAAACCGTTACAGTCCGCGCTGAGAATTCGCATCCAGGCGTCGGACGTCTCGCTGGTGCTGCAGCCGCCGCTGCAAACCAGTGTCCGAAATATTCTGCGCGCCAAAGTGGCCGAGTGTTTTGACGATAACGGGCAGGTGGAAGTGAAGCTTGAGGTTGGCAGCAGGACGCTCTGGGCGCGTATCAGCCCGTGGGCCAGGGATGAGTTAGGCATCAAGCCCGGCCTGTGGCTTTACGCGCAAATCAAGAGCGTCTCGATCACCGCCTGATTACAGCAGGTGGGTATAAATGTACTGCGCGATGCTGTCGGTGGTGTTATCGCCGATCACCATGTTAGCGCGCGCTTTGACCGCGTCGTCGGCATTGCCCATCGCCACGCCCGTTCCTGCGGCTTCCAGCATGCTGATGTCGTTGTAGTTATCGCCAAAGGCGATCACATCCTGCATCGACCAGCCTTGAGATTCCACAAACTGCGTCAGGCGTTTGCCTTTGCTGTTACCCTTGCGGGCAATATCCACCTGATCATGCCAGGACCATTCGCACTCCAGACCCAGCGTCTCCTCGACGTGCTTCGCAAACGCATTCAGTTTGGTGGTGTCTTCATCCGTCAGGGCGAATTTCCAGATAGCCTCAACGTCCTGTGCCGCCTGACGCAGAGAGGAAACCTGCGTAAAGACGGGGCGCTGCGCTTCCGGCAGGGAAAGCGCCCAGTTGCTGGTGCGTACCACATGGCCGGTCGGGCGCTCGTACATCATCGCGTTATCTACGTACATCAGGCCGTGAATGGCGTGCTCATCCAGCAGATCAATTAATTGCAGCGCCTGAGGAACCGGCAGCGGATCGGATGCCAAAACCTTTTTTGCATGATAATCATACAAATAGGTGCCGTTACAACAAATTGCAGGTGTATCTAACGCCAGTGCCTGATAAAAAGGATGAATGGCAACGTGATGTCGACCCGTTACGATAAGGAGTTGATATCCCACTTCCTGCGCGCGCTTAAGCGCTTCAAGAGAAGAGGGGAGCAGGGTTTTCTGAGGGGTAAGTAATGTTCCGTCTAAATCCAGTGCAATCACACGCGAGGTCATTTGTTCTTCCGGGTTAATGTTGAATTTTAGGTCTCAGGGGATGTTACACCGAGAGTAAATCGCTGCAAAATTCCTGGCTAAAATTCAGCATTCACCGTTAAAAATAATCACTTTCACGTGCAGTGAGGAAAGGAGTATTCATGAAACAAACCGTTTATACCGCCAGTCCTGAAAGTCAGCAGATCCACGTCTGGCGTTTGAATGCAGAAGGTTCGCTCACGCTGGTTCAGGTTGTTGATGTTCCGGGGCAAGTACAGCCAATGGTCGTCAGCCCGGATAAACGTTTTCTCTACGTTGGCGTGCGCCCTGAGTTCCGCGTGCTGGCGTACCGTATCTCCCCCGATGATGGCGCACTGACCTACACCGCCGAAGCACCGCTGCCGGGTAGTCCTACCCATATCTCTACCGATCGCAAAGGGCGCTTCATCTTCAGCGGTTCCTATAATGCGGGCTGCGTCAGCGTGACCCGTCTTGAGGACGGTATTCCGGTGGATACTGTCGAGGTGGTGGAAGGGCTGGAAGGCTGCCACTCGGCGAATATCTCCCCGGACAACCGTACGCTGTGGGTGCCTGCCCTGAAGCAGGATCGCATCTGCCTGTTTACCCTGAGCGATGACGGGCATCTGGTGGCACAAAACCCTGCCGAAGTGACGACCGTAGAAGGCGCGGGTCCGCGCCATATGGTCTTCCACCCGAATCAGCAATATGCGTATGTGGTTAACGAACTGAACAGCTCAGTAGACGTGTGGGAATTGAAAGATCCACACGGTCAGATTGAGTGCGTACAAACGCTGGATATGATGCCGTCTGACTTCTCCGACACCCGTTGGGCGGCCGATATCCACATTACGCCGGATGGTCGTCATCTGTATGCGTGCGATCGTACCTCCAGTCTGATTACCGTCTTTAGCGTCTCTGAAGATGGCAGCGTGTTGGCGATTGAGGGCTTCCAGCCAACGGAAACCCAGCCGCGTGGCTTTAATATCGATCACAGCGGCAAATACCTGATTGCGGCGGGGCAGAAATCCCACCATATCGCGCTGTATGAAATCAAAGGCGAGCAGGGGCTGCTGGAAGAGAAAGGGCGTTATGCCGTCGGCCAAGGGCCAATGTGGGTAGTGGTAAACGCTCACTAAGCGGCTAAAAACAAAAAACCTCGCGAATGCGAGGTTTTTTTATGCCCGGTGGTAGCCGGGTGAGCACATCAAAACATAACCAACCTGATCATCATAATATTGGCTTAAGGCGATGTAAATTCATCGTCAACAAAGAAAAGAAAATACGGAATGATCAGAAATTAGTAATTAATGAATAATCATTTACTTAGGTGATATTACTTTATAAATTCCTAAACTGATTTTATCTGTTTTTATGTACAGTGGTGATTTGATATCATTCTGTCCGTTGGTTTGATGTGCTGCAGTTCCGCAATTCAGGCTCCTTTTTAAGTCCTGGCTGTCGGGTGGTGCCGACGGTGCCTAAACTGCGGAGCACCTCAAAACATAACCAACACACCTCTGGTGACAGGCAGCGGAAAGGTAAATCAGAGGAGAAGTGCTCTATACCAAAGGAGTGGCGTATGAGCGGTGTGGAATGGGCAATTCTGTTCCTGCAACTCATGGTTGCGATTATGCAACTATTGGATGCGTATCTTAAGTTTGGTGCCTGACGCATTCAGTCGCAGTAAAAAGGGGGATTAAAACTCCCCCTTTTACTCTCATCTTACTGCTTCTGTTCAGCAACCACTTTGCTACCCACACCGCGGTTGTTGTATTCCCACATGCGGTTGAAGCTAGCGTCGTTCAGATTGCGCTGCACGATGCCTTTATCGTCCACCGTCCCGGTGGTGCCGGAGAACGGACGTTTGGAGATGGCCGCGTCCGCCCACGGTTTGGCGATGTTGAAGCCTTCGTTGATCACGCTGTCACGGATAACAACCTGGCCGTTAGTGGCAGAGTCCACATCCAGAGAACGACCCAACTGTGCAACGTTGTCACCTGCAGCAGTGAAACGGCTGTTCACCGCCAGGAAGCCGTAGAAGAGGTTTGACTGTGTCGCTGGCGCAAACACATAACCTTCCTGCTGCGTACGCGAGTTCACCACGCGGAAGTCGGTGTTATCAAACACCACTGCGCCACGACCAGAGACCAGATCCACGTCGCCTTCAACGTAGCTGTTGGTCACCAGGGTACGGGTCAGGCGGTTATTTTGCAGGGTATTCTGCACACCGCTATTGGTAACGAAGAAGGTGTTCTGGCGACCCAGAATATTCACGTTGTTAATCTGTACCTTGTCGCCATCGCTGCGCAGAGCCACGGCCTGATGATTACCCGCGTCAACGCTGTCACCCAGGGTATTTTGAATAGTCAGGTTCTGCAATTGCAGACCGTTATTCTGCGACCAGACCACCGCTGAGCACATCACGCCAATGGTGGCGGCGCGCTTGCTCTGGCAGTTATCAAACATATACCACGCAGGTTTACCCGGCATGTATTTACCGGCCGGGTTCACAAGGTGACGCCAGGTGGTGGTGTCGATTTCGGAATCAATCGCCAGGCCAATTTTCACGTCGAGCGCTTTTTCGCCCAAACCATAAATCGTAATGCTGCCCGGCGCCGCTGGTACGTAAACGGTACCTTCATATTCACCTGGCAGGATCGCGATGTACTGACGCGATGCGCTGTGTTTAGTGATAGCCGCGTCAACTGCCGCCTGGATAGAGGTATGGGTCACGCCCTGCGCCCCAGCCGGACCCACAACGAAGTTTGGCTGTTTTGGCAGAGTAATAGAAGACGGCGTCCACGGTGCAGCATTGGGATCCATCGCCGTGAAGTAACGCGCCTGGGTGAAGTTTTTCGCTTCATCGGCGGACAGGATCGGGCGAGATGAGGTCCCCGGCGCAACCTGCTCAGAAGGTCGCTGATCCGGCGGGGTTGAGCTGCAAGCGGATAAAGTCACGCCAAAGGCAAGTGCTAACGCCAGACGGGAAATCCTGGAAATGTTCAAGGTGAAGCTCCTGGGTATGCAAGTCTTAACGGGATAGACGAAATAGCCTGCTTTTTTATACTAAGTTGAGCGAAACGGGAAGATAAAAAGGGTAAAAGTTGCGTTTTTACCCTCAGGGGGCGGGGAAGTCATCACAAATAAATAACATTTTCCATGAATGCGGTTGACACCAGACAGCAGATGAAAATAAATGTCTATACAACCCATGACAAGTGGAATCCCCATGCAGCAGCTTCATCCCGACGATGTGATATGGCGAAATGCACGGCTGGCAACAATGGTTGCTGGCGAGCCGGAACCTTATGGCCTGAAAGAACAACACGCTCTGGTGGTCAGGGGCCAAACCCTTCTGGCCGTTGTTCCAGAGTCTGAACTGCCTTCCGGACACCGTCATAGCGTCGATCTTCAGGGACGTCTGGTCACGCCAGGCCTGATTGACTGCCATACCCATCTGGTGTTTGGCGGCGACCGCGCGGCGGAGTGGGAGCAGCGTCTGAACGGTGTCTCTTACCAGGCCATCAGCGCGCAGGGGGGCGGGATTAACGCCACTGTGACGGCGACGCGCAGCAGCTCGCCGGAAACTCTGCTAGAACTGGCGCAACAGCGGCTCCAGCGTCTGATGAATGAAGGTGTGACGACGGTTGAAATCAAATCGGGATACGGTCTAAACGCCGAAGCCGAAGAGAAGATGCTGCAGGTCGCGCGCCAGCTGAGCCTCAATAATCCAATTGATATCAGCCCAACGCTGCTGGCGGCCCATGCGGTTCCGGCGGAATACCGGCAGGATTCGGATGCGTACCTCACACTGGTCTGCGAGCAGATCCTGCCCACGCTGTGGCAAAAAGAGCTATATGAAGCAGTCGATGTGTTTTGTGAAAACGTCGGCTTTACCCCGTCGCAAACCGAGCGCCTCTTCCAGGCTGCTACCGCGCTCGGTATCCCGGTGAAAGGGCACGTCGAGCAGCTGTCGAATCAGGGCGGCGCGGCGCTGGTCAGCCGATACAAGGGGCTTTCTGCCGATCATATTGAGTATCTCGATGACGCAGGCCTACAGGCAATGGCGGAAAGCGGCACGGTTGCCGTCCTGTTGCCGGGTGCGTTCTATTTCCTTCAGGAGCGTCAGCGTCCGCCGGTTGAACAGCTCAGAAAACAGGGTGTCCCGATGGCCGTCGCCACCGACTACAACCCCGGCACCAGCCCGTTTGCCAGCCTGCACCTGGCGATGAACATGGCCTGCGTCCAGTTCGGCCTCACGCCGGAAGAGGCCTGGGCTGGCGTAACGCGACACGCGGCGCAGGCGCTGGGGCGCGGCGCCACGCACGGGCAATTAAAGGCCGGATACGTGGCGGATTTTGTCGTCTGGGATGCAAAAAATCCGGTAGAAATGGTTTATGAACCGGGACGTAATCCTTTGTATCAACGCGTCTTTCGGGGGAAAACGCTATGACACTGTGGCGGTCCACATCACCGCAGATCTGGCAGGGGCGCGACGACAGCGCTGAAGCCACTAATGCAAAACGCATTTTCCAGACTATTCAGCAACGTGAAGCGTTTTCACCAGCGCCTTCAGGCATTGGCCTGATAGGCTTTGAATGTGATGAAGGGGTGAAGCGCAATCACGGCAGACCCGGCGCGGTGCAGGCACCCGATACACTTCGCCGGGCGCTCGCGAACATGGCAAGCCATCAGGGACATGAGCGGCTTGTGGATATGGGCTCAATTTATCTCAAGGGCACAGATCTTGAAGCCGCGCAGCGGGCATTAAGCGATGCGGTGGTGCAATGCCAGCAGTCCGGGATGCGCACGCTGGTGTTCGGCGGCGGGCATGAAACCGCGTGGGCGCACGGCCGCGGCGTGCTGGACGCTTTCCCGAACGCGCGGGTTGCCATTATCAACCTTGATGCCCATCTCGATCTGCGCAAAGCCGATCGGGCCACGTCAGGCACGCCGTTTCGCCAGCTGGCGAATTACTGCGATGAGCGCGGGCGGGAATTTCAGTACGCCTGCTTTGGCGTGAGCCGGGCGGCGAACACGCTGGCGCTGTGGGATGAGGCCGAACGTCTTAACGTCACGCTGGTGGAGGATCTGCATTTCAGGCGTGATGCGCTCTCTTCACTGGAAAAGGTGCTGGAGCAGGCCGATCGCGTTTATCTCACGATTGACCTGGACGTTCTCCCTGCTGGAGAAATGCCCGCCGTCTCGGCCCCTGCGGCACTGGGCATACCGGCGCTGGAGCTTATGCCGGTCATCGAACGCATCTGCCGCAGTGGAAAACTGCAGGCCGCCGATCTGGTAGAATTTAACCCGCAGTACGACCGCGATGGGCAAGGCGCAAAGCTTGCCGCCCGTCTGGCCTGGCAAATTGCTCACTGGTGGGCATAACACTATTCAAGGAGTCACGATGTTTTCACGCTCACCTCTGCCGCCGTCGAGCCCTCCCGCGCCTTTCTACGAAAAGGTGAAGCAGGCCATTAGCGAAAAAATTGCCACCGGCGTCTGGCGGCCGCACGACCGCATTCCCTCGGAGGCCGATCTGGTGGCGCAGTTTGGTTTTAGCCGCATGACCGTCAACCGGGCGCTGCGTGAACTGACCGACGAAGGGCTTCTGGTACGCCTTCAGGGCGTGGGGACGTTTGTGGCGGAACCAAAAGGGCAGTCAGCCCTGTTTGAGATCCGCAGTATTGCCGATGAGATAACCTCGCGAAATCACCAGCACCGCTGTGAGGTGCTGGTGCTCGAGGAGACTCAGGCCAGCGCCGAGCAGGCCGTAGAGCTGGATGTGAAAGAGGGAAGCCGCATTTTCCATTCGGTGATGGTGCATTTTGAGAACGACATTCCGGTGCAGATTGAAGATCGCTGCGTGAACGCTGAACGGATCCCGGACTATCTGAATCAGGATTACACCCACACCACGCCGCATGCGTATCTCTCGCTCGTCGCCCCGCTGACGGAAGGGGAGCACATTGTGGAGGCGGTTCGCGCCACGCCGCAGGAGTGTGAGTTGTTGCGCATCAAAGAGCACGACCCTTGCCTGCTTATTCGCCGCCGCACCTGGTCATCCTCGCAGATTGTGTCGCATGCCAGACTGCTGTTTCCCGGTAACCGTTACCGGCTGCAGGGCCACTTTATGTCATAAGTTTTATAAGCGTGATCGCTAACGCAATATAACAAAATTGTATCTTTTTTGTTAAATCTGACCTTGTGTGTGCTTGTCTATACAAGTATATCTTAATGCATCATCTGTCCCGTATGAGGAGCACACAATGTCGTCAGGTAAATACCGCCAGCAGGATGTCCGCGCCGCGCGCGGCACCACGCTTACCGCCAAAAGCTGGCTCACCGAAGCACCGCTGCGCATGTTGATGAACAACCTTGATCCTGAGGTAGCGGAAAATCCCCACGAGCTGGTGGTCTACGGCGGCATTGGCCGCGCCGCGCGCAACTGGGAGTGCTATGACGCCATTGTCGAGTCCCTCACCAACCTTGAAACTGACGAAACCCTGCTGGTGCAGTCCGGCAAGCCGGTTGGCGTATTCAAAACCCACAAAAACGCGCCGCGCGTGCTGATTGCCAACTCTAACCTGGTGCCGCACTGGGCCACCTGGGAACACTTCAACGAGCTTGATGCGAAAGGGCTGGCGATGTATGGCCAGATGACCGCCGGGAGCTGGATCTACATCGGCAGCCAGGGGATTGTGCAGGGCACCTATGAAACCTTCGTGGAAGCCGGTCGCCAGCACTATAACGGCTCGCTGAAAGGCCGCTGGGTATTGACCGCGGGTCTCGGCGGCATGGGCGGCGCACAGCCGCTGGCTGCCACGCTTGCCGGTGCGTGCTCACTGAACATTGAGTGCCAGCAGAGCCGCATTGATTTCCGTCTGCGTACCCGTTACGTCGATGAACAGGCAACCGATCTGGAAGACGCGCTGGCACGCATCAAAAAATACACTTCCGAAGGCAAAGCGGTGTCGATTGCCCTGTGCGGCAACGCGGCGGATATTCTCCCGCAGCTCGTCGCCCGCGGCGTGCGCCCGGATCTGGTCACCGACCAGACCAGCGCCCATGACCCGCTGCACGGTTACCTGCCAAAAGACTGGACGTGGGAAGAATATCAGCAAAAAGCGGAAACCGACCCGGAAGGCACCGTGCTTGCCGCAAAACGCGCCATGGCGGAACACGTTTCCGCGATGCTGGCCTTTAGCCAGATGGGCATTCCGACCTTTGATTACGGCAACAACATCCGCCAGATGGCGAAAGAGATGGGCGTAAGCAACGCCTTCGACTTCCCGGGATTCGTTCCGGCCTATATCCGCCCGCTGTTCTGCCGCGGCATCGGTCCGTTCCGCTGGGTTGCCCTGTCCGGCGACCCGGAGGACATCTACAAAACCGACGCCAAAATGAAGGAGATCGTCGCCGATGACGAGCACCTGCATCGCTGGCTGGACATGGCTCGCGAGCGCATTAACTTCCAGGGTCTGCCGGCGCGTATCTGCTGGGTAGGGCTGGAGTGGCGGCAAAAACTCGGCCTCGCCTTCAACGAAATGGTGCGCAGCGGTGAAGTCTCCGCGCCGATTGTCATTGGCCGCGACCATCTGGACTCCGGCTCCGTCGCCAGCCCGAACCGCGAAACCGAAGCCATGCGCGACGGTTCGGATGCGGTCTCCGACTGGCCATTGCTGAACGCCCTGCTCAATACCGCCAGCGGCGCGACCTGGGTGTCGCTGCACCACGGCGGCGGCGTTGGGATGGGCTTCTCCCAGCATTCCGGGATGGTCATCGTCTGTGACGGAACTGACGAAGCCGCCGCGCGTATCGCTCGCGTGCTGCACAACGACCCGGCCACCGGCGTGATGCGTCACGCGGATGCGGGTTATGAGATTGCCATTGACTGTGCCGAAGAGCAGGGCCTTAACCTGCCGATGATCCCTGCCACACAAGGAAAGCATTAATGAACGCGTTAACACTCACTCCCGGCTCGCTGACCCTCAAACAGCTGCGTAACGTCTGGCGCAATCCTGTCACCCTTTCGCTGGATGAAAGCGCCCACGCCGCCATTAACGACAGCGTGGCCTGCGTCGAAGCCATCGTCGCCGAAGGGCGCACCGCCTACGGGATCAACACCGGCTTTGGCCTGCTGGCACAGACCCGCATCGCGACACAGGATCTGGAAAACTTACAGCGTTCGCTGGTGCTGTCGCATGCGGCGGGCGTCGGCCAGCCGCTGGACGATGAAATTGTCCGTCTGATGATGGTGCTCAAAATTAACAGCCTGGCGCGCGGTTTCTCCGGCATTCGCCTGAGCGTCATTCAGGCGCTGATGGCGCTGGTCAATGCGGAAGTCTATCCGTGGATCCCGGCGAAAGGCTCAGTTGGGGCATCTGGCGATCTCGCGCCGCTGGCGCACATGTCGCTGCTGCTGCTGGGTGAAGGCAAAGCGCGCTGGCAGGGCGAGTGGCTTCCTGCGAAAGAGGCGCTGAAAAAAGCCGGATTAACGACCATTACGCTGGCGGCGAAAGAGGGGCTGGCGCTGCTGAACGGCACCCAGGCATCGACCGCTTTCGCGCTGCGCGGCCTGTTTGAAGCGGAAGATCTGTTTGCCTCGGCGGTGGTGTGCGGTGCGCTGACCACCGAAGCCGTGCTGGGCTCGCGTCGTCCGTTCGATGGCCGCATCCACGAGGTGCGCGGTCAGCGCGGGCAGATTGATGCCGCCGCGATGTACCGTCATGTGCTTACCGACACCAGCGAAATTGCCGATTCACACCATAACTGCGAAAAGGTACAGGATCCGTATTCCCTGCGCTGCCAGCCGCAGGTGATGGGCGCGTGCCTGACGCAGCTGCGCCAGGCGGCAGAAGTGCTGCTGGTGGAAGCCAACGCGGTGTCCGATAACCCGCTGGTGTTCGCCCAGGAAAACGAGGTGGTCTCCGGCGGTAACTTCCACGCCGAGCCGGTGGCGATGGCGGCGGATAATATCGCCCTTGCGATTGCCGAAGTCGGCGCGTTGTCCGAGCGTCGCATTGCGCTGATGATGGATAAACATATGTCCCAGCTGCCGCCGTTCCTGGTGCGTAACGGCGGGGTGAATTCGGGTTTTATGATTGCCCAGGTGACCGCTGCGGCGCTGGCGAGCGAGAACAAAGCCCTGTCGCACCCGCACAGCGTGGACAGTCTGCCGACGTCAGCGAACCAGGAAGATCATGTCTCGATGGCACCGGCTGCCGGGCGTCGTCTCTGGGAAATGGCTTCCAACACCCGCGGCGTGCTGGCGGTGGAATGGCTGGCGGCAAGTCAGGGTATCGATCTGCGAGAAGGGCTAAAATCCAGCCCGCTGCTGGAGCAGGCGCGTCATGCGCTGCGTGAACACGTTACGCACTACGATGATGATCGCTTCTTTGCGCCGGATATTGATAAGGCGATGCAGCTTCTGGAAGAGGGAAGGCTGGTGGGGCTGTTACCTTCGGTGCTGTGATTTTATGCCCGGTGGCGCTGCGCTTACCGGGCCTACGGGTAAGAAATGTAGGCCGGGTAAGGCGTAGCCGCCACCCGGCTTTTTTTTATGAATACATCGCCGTAATCGACGCGCTCCCGAGCGAATGGAAATGCACGTTAAACCCTACCATCGCGCCGCTCGCCCCTTCATCGACCTCAATTTTCTCCACATCCAGCGCGTGCACTGTAAAGATATAGCGGTGAGTTTCCCCTTTTGGCGGCGCCGCACCGCCGTAGCCCGCTTTACCAAAATCGGTGCGCGTCTGAATGGCGCCTTCAGGCAGGGCAACCAGGTCTGAACCGGAGCCCTGCGGCAGGACGCGCGTGTCGGCTGGCAGGTTCGCCACGATCCAGTGCCACCAGCCGGAGCCGGTCGGCGCGTCCGGGTCGTAGCAGGTCACGACAAAGCTTTTGGTTCCGGCCGGAACCTCGTCCCACGCCAGGTGCGGGGAGATATTGTCTCCCTGATATCCCATGCCGTTGAATACGTGGCGTTCCGGGAGCTTTTCGCCGTCGCGCAGATCTTTACTGATGATTTTCATACGGTTTACCCTCGTTAATCACTCGTTCAGGAAGTGTAACGCATGGGGTCAAATCGTGAAATGCGCGGGAATGTTAACGGCTGTAACGACCGCGTCGGTTAATTTACGCAGCTGCTCTGGCGTGATGCTGTACGGCGGCATCAGATAGATAAGCTTGCCGAACGGACGCACCCAGACGCCCTGCTCAACGAAGAAGCGCTGCAGCGCCGCCATATTCACCGGATGGGTGGTTTCAATCACCCCGATGGCACCCAGCACGCGAACGTCCGCCACGAAATTCGCGCCCGAGGCGGCGCTCAGCGCCTCTTTCAGCTGCGCTTCAATCGCCGCCACCTGCTTCTGCCACTCGCCGCTCTCCAGAATGGCGAGACTTTCGCTTGCGACGGCGCAGGCCAGCGGGTTGCCCATAAACGTCGGGCCGTGCATAAAGCAGCCCGCCTCGCCGTCACTGATGGTGTCAGCAACGTGACGGGTGGTTAGCGTGGCGGAGAGCGTCATGGTGCCGCCGGTCAGCGCTTTACCCAGGCACAGAATATCCGGGGCGATACCCGCATGCTCGCAGGCAAATAGCTTGCCGGTGCGGCCAAAGCCGGTGGCGATCTCATCGGCAATCAGCAGAATGCCCTCGCGGTCGCACATCTTGCGAATGCGCCTCAGCCATTCCGGATGGTACATCCGCATTCCGCCCGCGCCCTGCACAATCGGCTCCAGGATCACGGCGGCGATTTCATGGCGATGCGCCGCCATCAGCCGCGCGAAACCGACCATGTCCATCTCGTTCCACTCGCCGTCGAAGCGGCTCTGGGGGGCCGGGGCAAACAGGTTTTCCGGCAGATAGCCTTTCCACAGGCTGTGCATGGAGTTGTCCGGATCGCACACCGACATCGCCCCGAAGGTATCCCCGTGATAGCCGTTGCGGAAGGTGAGGAACCGCTGGCGCGTTTCGCCCAACGCATGCCAGTACTGCAGCGCCATTTTCATCGCCACTTCCACCGCCACGGAGCCGGAATCGGCCAGGAACACGCACTCCAGCGATTCAGGCGTCATCGCCACCAGGCGACGGCATAAATCCACCGCGGGCTGATGGGTTATCCCGCCAAACATCACGTGCGACATCTGGTCAATCTGCGCCTTCATCGCCGCATTCAGGCGCGGGTGGTTGTACCCGTGAATGGCCGCCCACCAGGAAGACATCCCGTCAACGAGCCGCTCGCCGCTGGCGAGATGCAGCTCGCAGCCGTGGGCCGAGGCCACCGGATAGACGGGAAGGGGGCAGGTGGTGGAGGTGTAAGGGTGCCAGATATGCTGCTTGTCGAAGGTGAGATCGTCCTGGGTCATAATCGACTTGTAAACCATTTTGAAAAGTTTTAGGTTTACGAGTATAAACCGAACCGAAAATTAACAAAACCCTTTGGAGAAGCCCAATGGCTCACCACGCACGCTGGACGATGTCGCAAGTTACTGAATTATTCAACAAACCTTTCCTTGAGCTGATGTTCGAAGCGCAGCAGGTGCATCGTCAGCACTTCGATCCACGCCATGTTCAGGTCAGCACGCTGCTGTCGATCAAGACCGGTGCCTGTCCTGAAGACTGCAAATATTGCCCGCAGAGCGCGCGCTACAAAACTGGCCTGGAATCCGAACGGCTGATGGAAGTTGAGCAGGTGCTCGACTCGGCGCGCAAGGCGAAAAACGCCGGATCGACCCGCTTCTGCATGGGCGCGGCGTGGAAGAACCCGCACGATCGCGACATGCCGTATCTGGAGCAGATGGTAAAGGGCGTGAAGGAGATGGGCCTCGAAGCCTGTATGACGCTCGGCACGCTGAACGACGAGCAGGCGCAGCGCCTCTCCGCGGCGGGGCTGGACTACTACAACCACAACCTCGACACCTCGCCGGAGTTTTACGGCAACGTCATCACCACCCGTACCTATCAGGAGCGTCTGGATACGCTGGATAAAGTGCGTGACGCGGGGATCAAGGTTTGCTCCGGCGGTATCGTGGGCTTAGGCGAAACGGTGAAAGACCGCGCGGGCCTGCTGCTGCAGCTGGCGAACCTGCCGACTCCGCCGGAAAGCGTGCCGATCAACATGCTGGTGAAGGTTAAGGGCACGCCGATGGCGGACAACGACGACGTGGATGCGTTTGATTTTATTCGCACCATCGCGGTGGCGCGCATCATGATGCCGACCTCTTTCGTGCGCCTCTCCGCCGGTCGCGAGCAGATGAGTGAGCAAACTCAGGCCATGTGCTTTATGGCCGGAGCCAACTCCATCTTCTACGGCTGCAAGCTGCTGACCACGCCGAACCCGGAAGAGGACAAAGACGTTCAGCTGTTCCGCAAGCTGGGGCTTAACCCGCACCAGAGCGAGGTGCTGACGGGCGATAACGAGCAACAGCAGCAGCTGGAGCAGCAGATTTTCAACGCCGACACCGACCAGTTCTACAATGCGGCAGCCGTATGACCTGGCAGGCACGAATACATACCGCGCTGGACGAACGCCGGGCGGCAGAGGCGTTTCGCGTTCGCAGGGTGGTGGAAAACGGCGCGGGCCGTTTTCTTACCCACGACGGGCGGCAGTTCTGTAACTTCTCCAGCAACGACTATCTCGGGCTGAGCCAGCATCCGGCCATCATTCGCGCCTGGCAGCAGGGCGCGGAGCGGTTTGGCGTGGGCAGCGGCGGCTCGGGACACGTCAGCGGATACACCGCGGCGCATCAGGCGCTGGAGGAAGAGCTTGCCGACTGGCTCGGCTACCCGCGCGCGCTGCTTTTTATCTCCGGCTTTGCCGCCAATCAGGCGGTTATTACCGCGCTGATGGGAAAAGAGGACCGCATTGTCGCCGACCGCCTGAGCCACGCCTCGCTGCTCGAGGCGGCAAATTTAAGCCCGGCACAGTTACGCCGCTTTGCCCATAACGATGCGGGGCAGCTCGCCGCGCTGCTGGATAAACCCTGCGACGGACAGCAGCTGGCAGTCACAGAAGGGGTGTTCAGTATGGACGGCGACAGCGCGCCGCTTGCCGCGCTGCATGAGGCAGCAAAGCGGCAAAACGCCTGGCTGCTGGTGGACGATGCCCACGGCATTGGCGTGATGGGCGACGAAGGTCGCGGCAGCGCGCATCAGCAAAACGTGAAGCCGGAACTGCTGATTGTCACCTTCGGCAAGGGCTTTGGCGTCAGCGGCGCCGCCGTGCTGTGCAGCGATTCGGTCGCTGACTATCTGCTGCAGTTTGCCCGACACCTGATTTACAGCACCAGCATGCCCCCGGCGCAGGCCGTGGCGCTGTCTGCGTCGCTGGCGGTGATCCGCAGCGCAGAAGGGGATGAACGTCGCCAGCGGCTGGCAGAGCATATTTCATGCTTCCGTCAGGGGCTAGCGGCGCTGCCCTTCCACAGTCCTGATTCGCAGAGCGCTATCCAGCCGGTGATTGTCGGCGAAAACGGCCGCGCGCTGGCGCTGGCACAGGCGCTGCGCGAGCGCGGCATGTGGGTGACCGCCATTCGCCCGCCAACGGTCCCTCCGGGTACCGCGCGGCTGCGCTTAACCCTGACGGCGGCGCATGAGGCACGGGATATCCAGACGCTGCTGGAGGCGCTCCATGATGCCGGTGAATAAGCAGGCCGTTGCGGCGGCATTTGGTCGGGCCGCGCAGAGCTATTCGCAGCACGATGAACTGCAGCGTCAGAGCGCGGAGGGGCTTCTGGCCGCGCTTGGCGAGAATCGTTTTCCGCAGGTGCTGGACGCGGGCTGTGGTCCCGGCAGCAACAGCCGCTACTGGCGCGGGACGGGAAGCCTGGTCACGGCTATCGACCTCTCAGACAAGATGCTCGACGAGGCGCGTCAGAGGCAGGCAGCGGATCGATATCTGCTGGCCGATATCGAGGCTATCCCGCTGGCGGATGCGCAGTTCGATCTGGTCTGGAGTCATCTGGCGGTCCAGTGGTGCAGCAGTCTGCCACAGGCCTTGCGCGAGCTTTATCGCATGGCGCGACCGGGCGGGAAGGTGGCTTTTACCACCTTGCTGGAAAGCTCGCTGCCGGAGCTGAATCAGGCGTGGAAAGCGGTGGATGAGCAACCGCACGCTAACCGCTTTTTATCGCATGAACAGGTGACGCAGGCGCTGGCAGGCTGGCGCTATCGCAGCACGGTACAGACCATCACCCTCAATTTTAGCGATGCGTTCAGCGCCATGCGCTCGCTGAAGGGCATCGGGGCCACGCACCTGCATGCCGGGCGGGAGAGAAAACTGCTCACCCGGGGACAACTGCAGCATCTGGAGCTGGCCTGGCCGCAGCAGCGGAGTCATTTCCCGCTTTCTTATCAACTTTTTCATGGGATTATCGAACGTGAC
Organism: Enterobacter sp. B79-1; assembly: GCF_057444735.1. Classification (NCBI taxonomy): domain Bacteria; kingdom Pseudomonadati; phylum Pseudomonadota; class Gammaproteobacteria; order Enterobacterales; family Enterobacteriaceae; genus Enterobacter; species Enterobacter sp. B79-1. Next base: position 1,345,722 of record NZ_JBYAZJ010000001.1, on the reverse strand, counting down.
TGAACGTTATTTTGTTACCGGCACGGACACGGAAGTGGGCAAAACGGTTGCCAGCTCGGCGCTGCTGCAGGCGGCGCAAAAGCTTGGGAAAAACACCGCCGGCTATAAGCCTGTTGCTTCCGGCAGCGAGATGACGCCGGAAGGATTACGCAATACCGACGCGCTGGCGCTCCAGCGTAACAGCACGCTTGAACTCGCCTATTCAGCGGTCAATCCGTACACCTTTGCCGAGCCGACCTCGCCGCACATCATCAGTGCCGATGAAGGTCGTCCGATTGATTTCGCCGTGCTGTCTGCCGGATTACGGACGCTGGAAAGCCAGGCTGACTGGGTGCTGGTGGAGGGGGCTGGCGGCTGGTTTACGCCGCTTTCCGAAGAAAACACCTTTGCTGACTGGGTGCAGGCCGAGCAGCTTCCGGTCATTCTGGTCGTCGGCGTCAAGCTGGGCTGCATCAATCACGCCATGTTGACCGCGCAGGCCGTACAGCAGGCCGGGCTGCGTCTGGCGGGCTGGATAGCCAACGACGTGGTTGCGCCGGGTAAACGCCATCAGGAGTATCTGGCGACCCTCAAACGCGTGCTCCCCGCGCCGTGCCTCGGGGAAATCCCCTGGCTTGCTGACGGCGCGGAAAATGCTGACACCGGGTGTTATCTCGACCTCAGCGTCTTGCTTCCCGCGACATCCAGTGGGCGATAAGCTCGTCATCCAGTTCGTTAACGTGGCCCTGCGCCACGTTACGCCCGCGATAGAGCATGCAGAAACGCTCCGCAACCCGGCGGATAAACGACAGCTGTTGCTCCGCTAATAACACTGTCATACCCAGCTCCCGATTTAAGCGCACCAGCAGCTGTCCCAGCTTCTGGGCGAAGCTGTGTCCTGCGCCGTGCAGGGGTTCATCGAGGATCAGCAGGCGCGGGCGGTTCACCAGCGCGTTGGCCAGCGCCAGCTGATACTGGTCGTCCGGAGAGAGCGTGTTGGCGCGGGCCTGCCGCAGCGCATAGAGTGCCGGAAACAGGTCGTAAACGTCTCTTTTCGCCTCAGGGTCGGGTTTCCCCACGGCCTGCATCGCAATATGCAAATTCTCATCGATGGTCAGCTGGGAAAAGATCCGTCTGTCCTGCGGCACATAGCCTATGCCCGGCATGGAACGGTGCTCTGACGCCGGGTTGAGCAAATCGCGCGGCGGCGCACCGGCTTCATGCCAGATGATGGTGCCGCTTTCGACGGGCACTTTTCCGGTAATGCAGTTCATCAGGGTCGTTTTGCCCATTCCCGGCAGGCCAACGACGCCTGTACACATGCCTTGCGGAAAATCTAAATCCAGGTTCCATAGCGTATGTTGGCTTCCGTAAAACTGATTCACAGCACGCAGACTCAACATCTTTCTCTCCTTAAAAATGTTTATTGATGACGCTCGTAGTCGACTGTGCAAAACGCCTGCCAGAAACCATAAAGTGATTAAAAAAGGGGCTTTTTTAGGAATAAGTCTCTGCGGATCGTCGTGCGGATCCTTGAATTGCACATCAACGGTGCCGGAAGCGGTGATTTATGGTGCAGGGCGCGAAATGGCGGATTTGTGAGCGAGATCGCATGAGTTGGTTATGAATGACTCAACTGTTTATCATCAAAAAATAGCTATAAAAATTTTTTGTTGCCGCCTCGTGGGAAAAACCGGGAATTTGCCGAGTGGCGGTCTGTACGGGCTGGACGCAGTTATCCACTATTCCTGTGGATAACCATGTGCATTAGAGTTAGAAAACACGCGATAAGCGAGAGAATACGCGGGTTACGCCCGAATTGATGCGAAACACGGCTTTAGAAAATATCGCTTAGTAATTAGCTGGTTAGATAAAATCAATTGCCGTCATGAAACTGTCACCCGTTGCCACAAAACTATCATTACCTGGCTTGACAAATGTTAAAAAAGGAAAAGTTCTGGGGATAACCGAGTCAGGCTGGTGTTTTATTTTGTCACAGTCTACATTTCAACCGGGATCGCGCTCATTCCCCGGGCGCTACTCTAAATATCCTGCCACGCTACTGGTTTTTCATCCAGTGTTTTTTACTGGCATTCCTGGCAACAACGAGTAAAATTACTCACCTGCCGCTTATAACGTCATCAGGTTGTCGCCCATGAGTAAACCGTTCAAATTGAATTCTGCTTTCCGTCCTTCGGGGGATCAGCCCGAGGCCATCCGCCGTCTGGAAGAGGGGCTGGAAGATGGGCTGGCGCATCAGACGCTATTAGGTGTGACGGGGTCAGGTAAAACCTTCACCGTCGCCAACGTGATTGCGGATCTCCAGCGCCCAACGATGGTGCTGGCACCCAATAAAACCCTGGCGGCGCAGCTTTATGGTGAGATGAAAGAGTTCTTCCCGGAAAATGCGGTGGAGTATTTCGTCTCCTACTACGATTACTACCAGCCAGAAGCCTATGTGCCGAGCTCTGACACCTTCATCGAGAAGGATGCCTCAGTGAACGAACATATTGAGCAGATGCGTCTGTCGGCCACTAAGGCGCTTCTGGAGCGTCGCGATGTGGTCGTCGTCGCATCTGTTTCCGCAATCTACGGTCTGGGCGATCCGGATCTCTATCTCAAGATGATGCTGCACCTGACGCAGGGGATGATCATCGACCAGCGCGCCATCGTCCGTCGTCTGGCGGAGCTGCAGTATGCCCGTAACGATCAGGCTTTCCAGCGCGGGACGTTCCGCGTACGCGGTGAGGTGATCGACATCTTCCCGGCGGAATCGGACGATATGGCGCTGCGCGTCGAGCTGTTCGACGAAGAGGTCGAACGCCTGTCGCTCTTCGATCCGCTGACCGGACACATTGAATCGGTGATCCAGCGCTTCACCATTTACCCGAAAACGCACTACGTGACGCCGCGCGAGCGTATTGTGCAGGCGATGGAAGAGATCAAAGTGGAGCTGGCCGAGCGCCGTAAGGTGCTGCTGGCCAATAACAAGTTGCTGGAAGAGCAGCGCCTGAGCCAGCGTACCCAGTTTGACCTTGAGATGATGAACGAGCTGGGCTACTGCTCCGGTATTGAAAACTACTCGCGCTTCCTCTCCGGGCGCGGGCCGGGCGAGCCGCCACCGACGCTGTTTGACTACCTTCCGGCAGACGGTTTGTTGGTGATCGACGAATCCCACGTTACGATCCCGCAGATCGGCGGAATGTACCGCGGTGACCGCGCGCGTAAAGAGACGCTGGTGGAATACGGCTTCCGCCTGCCGTCGGCGCTGGATAACCGTCCGATGAAGTTTGAAGAGTTTGAGGCGCTCGCGCCGCAAACCATTTACGTCTCGGCCACGCCGGGCAACTACGAGCTGGAGAAATCCGGTGAAGACGTTGTCGATCAGGTTGTGCGTCCAACGGGTCTGCTCGACCCGATTATTGAAGTTCGTCCGGTGGCGACTCAGGTGGACGATCTGCTCTCGGAAATTCGCGCTCGTTCCGCCATCAACGAGCGCGTGCTGGTGACCACGCTCACCAAACGCATGGCGGAAGACCTGACCGAGTATCTGGAAGAGCACGGCGAGAAGGTGCGTTATTTGCACTCGGATATCGACACCGTCGAGCGCATGGAAATTATTCGCGATCTGCGTCTGGGCGAGTTTGACGTGCTGGTGGGGATCAACCTGCTGCGAGAAGGTCTGGATATGCCGGAAGTCTCACTGGTGGCGATTCTGGATGCGGATAAAGAGGGTTTCCTGCGTTCCGAGCGTTCGCTGATCCAGACCATCGGCCGCGCGGCGCGTAACGTCAACGGTAAAGCGATTCTGTACGGTGACAAAATCACCCCGTCGATGGCGAAAGCGATTGGTGAAACGGAGCGCCGCCGCGAGAAGCAGCAGCGCTACAACGAAGAGCACGGCATCACGCCGCAGGGTCTGAACAAGAAGGTGGTGGATATCCTGGCGCTGGGCCAGAACATTGCCAAAACCAAAGCGAAAGGTCGCGGCAAGGCGCGCTCAGTGGTGGAAGAAGATACCGTCGTGCTGACGCCGAAAGCGCTGCAGCAGAAAATCCACGAGCTGGAAGGACAGATGATGCAGCACGCGCAGAACCTGGAGTTCGAAGAAGCGGCGCAGATCCGCGACCAGCTTCATCAGCTGCGGGATCTTTTCATCGCGGCATCGTGAGTGGGTTTTGCCCGGTGGCGCTGCGCTTACCGGGCCTACGGGGTTAGCGTCTTTTGTAGCCCCGGTAAGCGCAGCGCCACCGGGGGGGTTGCTAGCCCAGCGCCTGAATCGCCTTCTCCAGCGCCTCGCGCAGCAGGTGACGGTCATGGCGATACTTAATATCACTCGCCTCTAGCGGCTCCTGCACCACCACGCGGTCGCCAATACCCGATACGTCCACCTTCGGCCCCACCACGACACCGTCGATAATTTTTTTACCGACGTATTGCTCCATTAAATCAAGCTTGTCCGCCAGCGACAGGCTCGCTGCCGCCGGGCTCAGTTCACGTCCCAGGTTACCGATGTAGACCATCGGGGCGGGGGTGCGGCGCAGCGCCTGCGCCAGCTCTTTCACCAGCAGAATCGGCATCAGGCTGGTGTAAAAACTACCAGGGCCAATCAGGATCAGATCCGCTTCACCGATGGCTTCTACCGCTTCGCGCGTGGCGGGGACGCTTGGATAGGTCATTAGCTCCGTTGGCGGCAGGATAAGCTGATCAATATTCACCTCACCGTAAACTTCATGCCCTTCAGCGTCGATAGCCATTAAATCGACCGGTTGTTCAGACATGGGGATCAGAAATGCATCCACTTTAAGCAGATTACGGATCAGGTTGATGGCTTCGAGAGGCCGCACACTCAGGTGATCTAAGGCCTTTAACATCAGATTTCCGAGGTTATGCCCGGAAAGTTCGCCATTACCGCCAAAACGGTACTCAAACATCGCCGATGCGACGCTCGGTTCGGTAATTAACTGGTTCAGACAGTTGCGCATATCTCCCCAGGCAATCCCGCCTTCGGCACGTCGGATCCGCCCCGTTGAGCCGCCGTTATCGGTGGTGGTCACTATCCCTGTCAGCCTTGACCCGAGTGACGACAATGAGGACATGACGCGGCCCAGGCCGTGGCCTCCGCCAAGAGCGACCACTCGGTCAAGATCCGCAAAAGTGCGATTGCGCATAGGTATTCCTTATCACGTTCGATCGCGTAACAGTAACCTAACTACCCCTAAAAGACGATGCCTCAGCCGATGCAAAATGACGTATATCAATGTGAAAGTGTGGTTTTTGGGTATCCTGTAGCGAAAATGCACGATTAAGTCGCTATATATATAATTATATAGCGAAATGCGAGAATGGCGAAGTGATGATTTCCGCGTTACTATCGCTATAACCACGTTTTCATTTTTGAAAACATACACTCTAGCCCTGGCGCCTGTGTCGAACGATATGGCGCCCTGGCCGTGGCAAATTAGCCACCAGGGTACAGAAAGAAATGACTGTGCCTCCCGATTTGGAAAGGTGTACATGGCTTCACAACTTACTGATGCTTTCGCGCGTAAGTTTTATTACTTACGTCTGTCGATTACCGATGTGTGTAACTTCCGTTGCACCTACTGCCTGCCCGATGGCTACAAGCCGGGTAAGGTCACCAATAACGGCTTTCTCTCCGTGGATGAAGTGCGCCGCGTTACGCGCGCCTTCTCTGAACTCGGCACGGAAAAGGTGCGTCTGACCGGTGGCGAACCCTCTTTACGTCGTGATTTCCCCGACATCATTGCCGCCGTGCGTGAAAACGAACGTATCCGCCAGATAGCGGTGACCACTAACGGTTACCGCATGGCGCGCGACGTGGCGAACTGGCGCGATGCGGGCCTGACGGCGATCAACGTCAGCGTAGATAGCCTCGATGCCCGTCAGTTCCACGCCATTACCGGACAGGACAAATTCCATCAGGTGATGGAAGGCATCGACGCCGCATTCACTGCGGGGTTCGACAAAGTCAAAGTCAATACCGTGCTGATGCGTGATGTAAACCATCATCAGCTGGACACCTTCCTGGCGTGGATCAAACCACGCCGCATTCAACTGCGTTTTATTGAGCTGATGGAAACCGGCGAGGGCAGCGAGCTGTTCCGTCGCCATCACATCTCCGGCATGGTGCTGCGCGACGCGCTGCTGAGACGCGGCTGGATCCACCAGATCCGCCAGCGCAGCGACGGCCCGGCGCAGGTCTTCTGCCACCCGGATTACGAAGGTGAGATAGGCCTTATCATGCCCTATGAGAAGGACTTCTGCGCCAGCTGTAACCGCCTGCGCGTCTCCTCCGTTGGCAAGCTTCATCTCTGCCTGTTCGGCGACGGCGGCGTAGATCTTCGCGATTTGCTGGAAGACGATGCGCAGCAGGACGCGCTTGAAGCACGCATTTCTGAAGCGCTGACGCATAAAAAACAGACCCACTTCCTGCATCAGGGCAATACCGGCATTACTCAGAACCTGTCTTACATCGGCGGGTAATCAGTCTTAAGAAGGAATCAGAAGATGAGTCAGGTAAGCGCAGAATTTATCCCGACACGCATTGCTATCCTTACCGTTTCCGACCGCCGTGGCGAAGAGGATGATACCTCCGGTCACTGGCTGCGTGATGAGGCGCATGACGCGGGGCATCACATCGTCGATAAAGCGATTGTAAAAGAGAACCGCTACGCCATTCGCGCTCAGGTCTCTCAGTGGATCGCCAGCGATGAGGTGCAGGTGGTGTTGATTACCGGCGGCACCGGCTTTACCGCAGGCGATCAGACTCCCGAAGCGCTGATCCCGCTGTTCGACCGCGAAGTGGAAGGCTTCGGCGAAGTGTTCCGCATGCTCTCCTTTGAAGAGATTGGTACCTCCACGCTTCAGTCACGCGCCGTGGCGGGCGTGGCGAACAACACGCTGATTTTCGCTATGCCGGGCTCGACCAAAGCCTGCCGTACCGCGTGGGAAAACATCATCGCCCCGCAGCTGGATGCCCGTACCCGTCCGTGTAATTTCCACCCCCATTTAAAGAAATAAGCTATGTCACAACTGACCCACATTAACGCCGCCGGTGAAGCGCATATGGTGGATGTTTCCGCCAAAGCGGAAACGGTGCGCGAGGCGCGCGCGGAAGCGTTCGTCACTATGCTGCCAGAAACCCTGGCGATGATTCTCGACGGCAGCCACCACAAAGGTGATGTCTTTGCGACCGCGCGCATCGCCGGTATTCAGGCCGCGAAACGCACCTGGGACTTAATTCCGCTGTGCCATCCGCTGATGCTGAGCAAGGTGGAAGTGAACCTGCAGGCGCAGCCGGAGCACAGCCGCGTGCGCATTGAGTCACTCTGCCGCTTAACCGGGAAGACCGGCGTGGAGATGGAAGCGCTGACGGCGGCCTCCGTCGCCGCGCTGACCATCTACGATATGTGCAAAGCGGTGCAGAAAGATATGGTGATTGGCCCGGTTCGCCTGCTGGCAAAAAGCGGCGGCAAATCCGGTGATTTTAAGGTGGACAGCCATGATTAAGGTGCTCTTTTTTGCCCAGGTGCGCGAACTGGTCAATACCGACAGCCTGACGCTGGATGCGTCCTTCGAAAACGTCGCTGCCCTGCGCGCGCATCTGGCGGCACAAAGCGACCGCTGGGCGCTGGCGCTCGAGGAAGGCAAGCTGCTGGCCGCCGTGAATCAGACGCTGGTTGAATTCACCCATCCGCTGAACGCAGGGGATGAAGTGGCCTTCTTCCCGCCGGTGACAGGGGGCTAAGATGGCTGAAACACGAATTCTGGTCGGTCACGAGCGCTTTAATGTTGGTACAGAATATGACTGGTTGGCCGAGCGCGATGAAGATGGTGCGGTCGTCACCTTTACCGGTAAAGTGCGCAACCACAACCTCGGCGACAGCGTGAAGGCGTTGACGCTGGAGCACTATCCGGGGATGACCGAGAAATCGCTGGCGGCGATTGTCGACGAGACGCGGGGCCGCTGGCCGCTTGGCCGCATCACGGTTATTCACCGCATTGGCGAGATGTGGCCTGGCGAGGAGATTGTCTTCGTCGGGGTGACCAGCGCGCACCGCGGCAGTGCGTTTGCGGCAGGGGAGTTCATTATGGACTATCTCAAAACCAAAGCCCCGTTCTGGAAGCGTGAAGCCACGCCGGAAGGTGACCGCTGGGTGGAATCGCGCGACAGCGATAAACAAGCCGCCAGCCGTTGGTAGTCGGTTTACGTGGATGTGTTAATCTTAACGTGTGTGTCTACTTAATCTTAATCAGGAGTGAATCATGGACCGATTTCCGCGTTCCGATTCAATAGTACAGCAGACCCGTAGCGGCCTGCAGACGTATATGGCTCAGGTGTACGGCTGGATGACGGTCGGCCTGCTGCTTACCGCGTTTATCGCGTGGTATGCGGCGAACACGCCTGAACTGATGATGTTTATCTTTTCCAGCAAAATCACCTTCTTTGGGCTGATTATCGCGCAGCTGGCGCTGGTGTTTGTGCTTTCTGGCCTGGTGCAAAAGCTGAGTGCCGGAATGGCGACCACGCTGTTTATGCTCTATTCAGCTCTAACCGGACTGACGCTTTCCAGTATTTTCATCGTCTACACCTACTCCTCCATCGCCAGCACCTTTGTGGTGACCGGCGGGATGTTCGGCGTGATGAGCCTGTACGGTTACACCACCAAACGTGACCTGAGCGGCTTAGGCAACATGCTGTTTATGGGGCTAATTGGGATCGTGCTGGCGTCGCTGGTGAACCTGTGGCTGAAGAGTGACGCGCTGATGTGGGCTGTGACCTACATCGGGGTGGTGGTCTTCGTTGGCTTGACGGCCTACGACACCCAGAAGCTGAAAAACATCGGCGAGCAGATTGACGTGCGCGACAGTTCTAACCTGCGCAAATACTCGATTCTGGGGGCGTTGACGCTGTATCTGGACTTCATCAACCTGTTCCTGATGCTGCTGCGTATTTTCGGCAACCGTCGTTAAGGTTGCTTTGCCGGGTGGCGGCTTCGCCTTACCCGGCCTACGAAACGCGAACCGTAGGTCGGGTAAGGCGAAGCCGCCACCCGACTAGTTCACTTCGCTAACATCCTCTCATTCTTCGCCCGTAACTTCTTCGCCCGGCTCTCCAGCCCCAGATAACAGACCGTTGCCAGCGCCAGCGGCAGGAAGTAATAGATCATGCGGTACGCCAGCAGGGCGGCGATAATCGTTCCCTGAGAGACATGCTCCCCCGCAAGCAGCGCGATAAACACCGCCTCCAGCACGCCGATCCCCGCCGGGATATGCACAATCACGCCTGCAATACTGCTCACCAGCAGCACGCCCAGCACGAAGAAGTAATTTACGTCCTCGCCAATCAACAGCCAGATAATCGCCCCCATCGCCATCCAGTTGGCGCTGGAGACCACCATTTGCAGCACCGCGAACTTCCATGAGGGCAACACCAGCTTTTGCCCCTTGATGGTCATATGGCGGCGTTTAGCAAAGGCGCAGGCCCACAGATACACGGCGATGATCAGCAGCAGCACGATGCCCAGAATGCGCAGCGTGGCCTCGTCGATATACCAGTGCGCGGGCAGCTGCACCACGCCGATGGTGAAGATCACCCCGCCGAGCAGAATATAGCCCAGCCAGTTCGTGGTGATGCTTAACGAGAAAATGCGCGTGATGGTCCCGCCCGGCAGGCCAAGGCGCGAGTAAAGGCGATAGCGCATGCCAATGCCGCCGACCCAGGTGCTCAGCGTCAGGTTAAAGGCGTAGCAGATAAACGACACCAGCATCACCTGGCGCTTGGCCAGCTTGTGGCCGCAGTAGGCGCGGCCCAGCAGGTCATAGCAGCCGTATATCAGGTAGCTTACGATGACCAGCCCAACGGCGCTCAGGAGCACCATCCGGTTATAGTTGCGGATAACCTTCCACACCTCTTCCCAGTCGACTTTTTGCGCGTACACCACCAGCAGTACCGCGACGGCGATAAAGAACAGCCAGGTGAGGATTTTTTTTGCCAGCTTCCAGCGAGGATGCGATTTCGACATCAGGTTTTCCCTCCGTCTTCCGCTTCAATGCGGTCCTGAGTTTCCATTTCGGGTTGAACCGGCGGGTCCACCTGCGCAAGCTTTGGCGTATGCGCGGGCAGCCAGCCGACCATCGCCGGGAAATGACGCAGGAAGTGGAACACCACCACGCCAATGCCAAGGTTCCACCAGGTGCGTTTCGGCACCATGGACTCATCCACGCGCACGCAGTCATTGACGATCAGCCCCTGCAGGTTATCCCGCAGGGTTTGATTAAACTGCCGATCGTGAATGATCAGATTCGCTTCCAGATTCAGCGACAGGCTCAGCGGATCGAGATTGCTGGAGCCGACGGTGGCCCAGTGATCGTCCATCAGCGCCACTTTGCCGTGCAGCGGTCGGCGGCGATATTCGTAGATCTGTACGCCGCCTTTCACCAGATAGTTATAGAGCAGGCGTGCGCCCACTTTGACAATCGGCATATCCGGCTCGCCCTGCACAATCAGCTTCACGCGCACGCCACGTCGGGCCGCATTGCGCATGGCATGCAGAATACGGTAGCCGGGGAAGAAGTAAGCGTTGGCGATAATCACCTCGCGCTTCGCGTTCGCCAGCATCTTCAGGTAATGACGTTCAATGTCATCCCGGTGCTCGCCGTTGTCGCGCCAGACGAAAAGCGCCTGCGCTTCGCCGGGCTGTCGGTTTTCCTCCGGGCGATGGCGACGCCGCCACCAGTGGCGAACGGCCTCTTTACCCGGCAGGTTCTCCAGTTCAAACAGTAAAATATCCTGAACCACCGGGCCTTCAATGCGGATCGCGTAGTCCTGCTTGGCTTCCGGGCCATAGTCGGACATATGTTCAGCGGAGTAGTTAATGCCGCCGACGAACGCCACCGTCTCATCCACCACCACAATTTTGCGGTGCATCCGACGAAAAAGGTTCGTGCGCATGCCAAATAAGCGGGGACCGGGATCGTAGTAGCGGAAGACCACGCCTGCGGCGGTCAGTTCGTTGACGAACTCATCGCTCAGGTCCGGTGAGCCATAGCCGTCGAGCAGCGCTTCAATTTTGACCCCGCGCCGGGCAGCACGCAGCAGCACGCTGTGCAGCTGCTTGCCAACCTCATCTTCGAACCAGATAAAGGTTTCGAGGATCACTTTCTGCTGTGCGTTATCAATCGCTTTAAACACGGCCGGATAATATTGATCGCCATTCTCCAGCAGCGTAATGCGGTTTCCTTCCTGCCATGTACATTTCATAAGTGGATCTCCGCGCTGAGCGGGGCATGGTCTGATAAATGTCGCCAGTTGAGTAACGCCAGCGCGGTAGGGCTGCTGGCATGGGCGTTTTTGACGTAGATGCGGTCAAGGCGCAGCAGGGGGAAGCGCACCGGGAACGTGCGTGCGGGGCGTCCGTTGGCGCGGGTGAAAATTTCCTCCAGCCCGGCGTTCACCTTAAGCGGATGGTTGGCGCGTTGCCGCCAGTCGTTGAAATCACCGGCGATGACCACGGGCTCGCCTTCCGGCAGCGCATTGCTCCATTCGGCGAGCATCTGCAGCTGAGCCTGACGGTGGGCTTCACGCAGGCCAAGATGCACGCAGCCTACGTGAACGGGAAATTGCAGATCGGGTGGCGCGATACGACAGTAAAGCAGGCCGCGTTTTTCACTTTCGCCCACCGACACGTCGCGGTTTTCATAGTGCTCAATCGGAAAACGCGACAGCACCGCATTACCGTGGTGCCCTTCGGGGTAAACTGCGTTGCGTCCGTAGGCGTAATCGCTCCACATGGTATCGGCCAGAAACTCGTAGTGGGGGGTATCCGGCCAGTTTTCGACATGCATTGGATGCACTTCGTGCGCGCCCATCACTTCCTGCAGGCAAACAATGTCCGCGCTGACGGTGCGTACGGCGTCGCGCAGCTCCGGTAAAATGAAGCGGCGGTTAAATGCTGTGAAGCCCTTATGAATGTTTATCGTCAGCACCTTAAGCGAGAAATGCTGCGTTTTAATGGTCATAAACACCTTCCTGGGTGACTATCCCGATGAAAATAAAGTGTAGTCGGCGTCACAAAAAGATGCGGCGTTACGGAATTTTCCGTAAAGTGCGGTAGTCTGAACTAGCAGAGAAAAATCCTTCAGGAGAGAAGCCATGAAGTGGCAACAACGTGTTCGTGTCGCAACGGGTTTGAGTTGCTGGCAGATAATGTTGCATTTACTGGTCGTGGCCGTACTGGTGATGGGCTGGATGAGCGGCACGCTGGTGCATGTTGGTCTGGGGCTATGCGTGCTTTACGGCGTCACCGTGCTGTCGATGCTGTTCTTACAGCGCCACCATGAAGCGCGCTGGCGTGAAGTGGGTGATGTGCTCGAAGAGCTCACCACCACCTGGTATTTTGGTGCCGCGATGATTGTGCTTTGGCTGCTGTCGCGCGTGCTGCAAAACAACCTGCTGCTGGCCCTGGCGGGTCTGGCAATCCTCGCAGGGCCTGCGGTTGTCTCTTTACTCACCAAAGAGAAAAAGCTACGCAATGTTGCGTCTAAACATCGCGTACGCCACTGATCCCGTCGTGGCCGCGATAACCAGTAGCGGCCACAAACTTCCCCAGACAATGTCCAGGCTCGCATCCTTCAGATAGATTTGCTTGGTGATGTCCGTAAAGTGCCGAATCGGGTTTACCCACGTCAGATCCTGTAGCCACACCGGCATATTCTCGACGGGGGAAACATAACCCGAGAGCAAAATTGCGGGCATCATAAAGACGAATACCCCGATAAATGCCTGCTGCTGCGTCGAGCAGAGCGCCGAGATCAGCAGTCCAAACCCCACCAGCGACAGCCCGTAAATCACCATCGTGAAGTAAAACAGCGCCAGCGAACCGGCGAACGGGATCTGGTAGGCCCAAATACCTACTCCCAGCACGATGGTGGCCTGGAAGGTCGCGACAATCAGCGCCGGAACCGCTTTGCCGACGAAAATCTGCCAGGTGGCGAGCGGGGAGACCAGCAGCTGGTCCAGCGTGCCCTGTTCGCGCTCGCGGGCGACGGACAGGGAGGTGACGATCATCACCCCGATGGTCGTGATCATGGCGATCAGCGACGGCACCACGAACCACTTATAGTCCAGATTCGGGTTGTACCAGTTGCGCACTACCAGCTCGCTGTTGTTAGGCTTCGGTTTGCCCTCCATCAGCTCCTGCTGGTAATCCTTCACCACCTGCTGCAGATAGTTCGCTGCGATCTGGGCGCTGTTGGAGTTACGCCCGTCGAGGATCAGCTGCATCGGCGCGGTCTGGAAGGTATCCAGATTGCGGGAGAAATCCGCCGGGAACCGCACCAGCAGCAGCGCTTTTTGCGTGTCGATGGTGGGCTGGATCGCCTGCGGGCTTTTCAGCAGCAGGATGTGAGTAAAGGCCTTCGCGCGGGCAAAGCGCTGCGTTAACTCGACGGAATGTTTGCCGTTGTCTTCGTTATAAATCGCGATGGTGGCGTTGGTCACCTCAAGGGTGGCGGCAAACGGGAACAGTAAAACCTGGATCAGCACCGGCAAAACCAGAATGGCGCGGGTTTGCGGCTCGCGCAGCAGGGATTGCAGCTCTTTGCGGATCAATGTCCATAAACGGTGAAACATGCGCGCTCCTTAATCTAACCGCCGTTTGGTTTTCATCCACGTCAACCCGATAAACATCACCGCCGACGCCATCAAAAACAGGGTGTTGATAATCAGCACCACTGGAATATTCCCCGCCAGGAACAGGCTTTGCAGCGTGCTCACAAAGTAGCGAGCCGGAATAACATAGGTCACGGCGCGGATCACCGCAGGCATACTGTCTATCTGAAAGATAAACCCGGACAGCATAATCGACGGCAGGAAAGCGGCGTTGAGGGCCACCTGCGCGGCGTTAAACTGGTTGCGGGTGATGGTGGAGATGAGCAGCCCCATGCCCAGCGTGCTGAGTAAAAACAGGCTGGTGATAAAGAACAGCACGACAAGCGAGCCGCGATACGGCACGCCGAGGATAAAGACGGCGACAAGCATACAGAGCAGCATCGCCAGCATGCCGAGGAAGTAGTAGGGGATGAGCTTACACAGTAGCAGCTCGACGCGCGTGACTTCGGTAGAGAGCAGCGCCTCCATGGTGCCGCGCTCCCACTCGCGGGCGATCACCAGCGAGGTCAGTATCGCGCCGATTACCGTCATGATGATGGTCACCGCGCCCGGAATAATAAAGTGCTGGCTGATGGCGGCGGGGTTAAACCAGTAGCGCGTCTGCACATCGATCAGCGGCTCAAACTCCTCACCCCGGTCTTCGGCGCGCTGCATCTGCCAGAGCTGCCAGATCCCCTCCGCGTAGCCCTGCACGAAGTTCGCGGTGTTCGGCTCGCTGCCGTCGGTGATCACCTGGATCGGCGCATCGGTTTCAGCGCGCGCCATATTGGCGGCGAAATCCACCGGAATGACGATCAGACCGCGAATTTTCCCGGCCTGCATTTTCTGGATCAATTCCTGCCGGTTGTCGCTGATGGTGGCGTCAATGTAGGGCGAGCCGGTCATGGCATGAGTGAAATCCAGCGACTCCTCGCTCTGCTGCTCCAGCAAAATCCCGACCCGCAGCTTGCTGGAGTCCAGGTTAATGCCGTAGCCAAAGATAAACAGCAGCAGCAGGGGGATCACCACCGCAATCAGCCAGCTGCTGGGGTCACGCACGATCTGCCGCGTCTCTTTAATGCATAGCGCGCGCACCCTGCGCCACGAAATCGCATTACTGTGCATGGGCATTCTCCTTATCCCAGTCGTGGATGAGGGTGATAAACGCCTGCTCCATGGTCGGGTCTGGCTGTGCGTCGTCGGCGGCCTGGTTTTTCAGGTCGTCCGGCGTGCCGTGGGCAATCAGTTTGCCGCGATACACCAGCCCGATGCGGTCGCAGTACTCCGCCTCGTCCATAAAGTGGGTGGTCACCATCACGGTGACCCCTTTTTCCACCATGCTGTTGATGTGCAGCCAGAACTCGCGGCGGGTAATGGGATCCACGCCGGATGTCGGTTCATCCAGAAACAGAATATCCGGCTCGTGCATCAGCGAGCAGGCCAGCGCCAGCCGCTGCTTAAAGCCGAGCGGCAGCTCGTCGGTGGCGTGGGACGCAATGTTGGTTAACGCGAAGGCGTCGCTCATGCGGCGGATTTTTTCGTTCTGCGCCCGCCCGCGCAGGCCGTACACGCCGGAGAAAAAGCGCAGATTCTGCTCGACCGTCAGGTTGCCATACAGCGAAAACTTCTGCGCCATATACCCGAGATGCTGGCGCGCCTTGCCGGAGCTGACCTTCAGATCCATATCCAGCACCAGCGCCTTGCCGGATGTCGGCACCAGCAGGCCGCACATCATCTTAAAGGTTGTCGATTTTCCCGCGCCGTTTGGTCCAAGCAGGCCAAAAATCTCGCCGCGTTTAACCGCGAAATTGACGTTATCGGTGGCGGCGAAATCCCCGAACTTTTTGGTGAGGGATTTGGCTTCAATGACCGTTTCGCCCGGCGTGCCTTCCACCGTATGCAGAATGGCGGCAAGCGGCGACTCTGATGTACCCGCGCCGCCCAGCAGGTCGATAAACGCGTCCTCAAAGCGCGGCGCGGTCTCTTCTATCTCGATCTCAGGCATGCCTTGCGCCTGGCGAATGTCGTCGGCTGCGGCCTCTTTTTTGAGAATAATGCGCACCGAGCGGCCCTGGATCATCCCGTCGCTCACCTGCGGCAGCCTGAGCACCCGCTGCAGCAGCCTGCGGTTGGACTCCTGCGGGCTATGCAGCAGGAAGCTGCGCCCGGCCATGCTCTGCGTCAGCGTCGTCGGCTCGCCCTGATAAAGCAGTTCGCCTTCGTTCATCAGCAGCACATCCCGGCACTGTTCCGCTTCGTCGAGGTAGGAGGTGCTCCAGAGGATCAGCATCCCATCACCCGCCAGCTCGTGCACCATCTGCCACAGCTCGCGGCGCGAAATCGGGTCAACGCCAACGCCGGGCTCATCCAGCAGCAGCACCTTTGGCTCGCCGACCAGCGTGCAGGCCAGCCCCAGCTTCTGCTTCATCCCGCCGGAAAGCTTGCCCGCCAGCCGGTCGGTGAACGGGCCGAGGGAGGTAAACTCCAGCAGGCGCGCGAAGGTTTTCTGTCGCGTTTCGCCGGTGACGCTGCGCAGATCGGCGTACAGATTCAGGTTTTCCATCACCGTCAGGTCTTCATACAGGCCAAACTTCTGCGGCATATAGCCGAGCATGGCGTGGAGCGCACCGTCGTCTTTTATCGGGTCAAGACCAAGCACGCTGGCCGTACCTTCATCCGGCTTGAGCAACCCCGCCAGCATCCGCATCAGCGTGGTTTTCCCCGCGCCGTCCGGACCGACCAGCCCGGTCACGTAGCCTTTCTGGATGGTGCCGTTCAGCGGCGCGACGGCCGGTTTGTCCATTCCCTTAAAGCGTTTGACCAGATTGTTGAGCTGGATAACCGCGTCATTCATGTCGTTCCCCGTCGCTGACTGTTACGGTTACGGGCATACCCTGACGCAGCGCGTCGTCCGCATCGGTGACGATGATGCGCAGGCGATACACCAGGTCGGTTCGCAGGTCCGGTGTTTCAACCGTTTTCGGGGTGAATTCGGCGGTAGGGGAGACAAAGCCCACTTTGCCGTGATACGGCTTGTCCGGGCGACCATCGGTATAGAGCAGCAGCTCGCGGCCCGGCTGCATCTGGCCGAGGTTCGGCTCGTCAATGTAGGCGCGCACCCACACCGGGCGGGTCAGGGAGAGCGTTAAGACGGTGCTGCCCGCGCTGAGCATGCTGCCCGGCTCCACGGCGCGGGTCATCAGCGTGCCGTCGGACGGGGCGATTAACGTGGTGTCGCGCAGGTCCAGCTCCGCCTGGGCCAGCTGCGCCTGTGCCTGTTCAAGGCTGGCTTTCGCCTGGGCAATATCCTGCGCGCGGTTACCGGTGCGGTACTGGCTTAACTTATCCTGGGCGGATTTCAGCGTCGCCTGCGCCTGGTCGCGGGACGAGCGCGCATTTTCCAGATCGTTAGCGGAAATGGTGCGGCTTTTCCACAGCCCCTGCTGGCGCGCGTAGAAGTTCTGCGCGTAGTCATAGGCGGCTTTCGCCTGCTTAACGGCGGCGGCGGCCTGGGCGATCTCTTCATCGCGATAGCCTGCCAGCATCAGGTCATACTGCGCCTGAGCCACGGATACGCCCGCTTTGGCCTGCATCAGCGCGTTCTCATAGGGCGCCTTATCCAGCATCCCCAGCGTCTGCCCGCTTTTGATGGCATCGCCTTCGTCAACGCTCAGCGAGGCGAGACGTCCGCCGACGCGGAAGCTCATGTTCACCGTGCGAATATCCACGTTACCGTACAGCGTCAGGCCTTTATCCTGCTGGCTCTGATACCACAGCCAGCCACCTATTCCAGCAGCAAGCAACACAACAACCACCAGAACGATGGCGACAGGTTTTTTCATGACTTCAGGCTCCTTTGCGTTAAGCCTTGCAGGATCAGATCGACGTGACAGGCGATCACCTTGCTAATCTGCTCGGCTTTATCCTCATCAAATTGTGTCCAGCCCGTGCGTAACAGGATGGTCTCCCGCCCCAGACGGAAGGCGAGCACTTCGCCCAGCAGGGCATGGGTATGCAAAATCATTTCGGTGTCGCGTGCATCGCGTCCGGTATAGGCCGCGATAAGCCGGGTCAGGTGCGAGTGCATCGGCGCGATCACCCGATCGTGTACCCGCTGGTAGGCGGCTGTAGGGGAGAGCTGCTCGCGGGAGATAAACTTGCTCAGGTTGAGCGTATCGTCGTGCGTCAGCAGGCGGATCATATTATGACAGGCGTTGAGAATAAGCTGGCGAACGGCGGCGCGATCGGGCGACGGCTGGCCGAGCAGCGCGGTGGCCTCTTCCACGTGCGGGTGAAACTGCGTGCCGATAAAATCGGCGATCCACTCGGCGCAGGCGAGGTATAAATCCTCTTTTGAGCCAAAATAGTAGGTAATAGCCGCAATGTTCTGCCCGGCCAGCGCGGCAATATCGCGCGTGGTCGCATGCAGCCCGTACTCGCCAAACTGCGCCAGCGCGGCGGCGATAAGCTGATTTTTGGCCTGTTCACCTTTGGTTGTTGTGGGTGTCGTATTCATGGCGGCATTAAGAATTAATCAATCGATTGATTAAGATTATGTCTGATTCACTCTCCCGTCGAGGGAATGTTGAGGGATATTTTATGCGCCACGTCACAAAAGCTGCTACACTCCGCCCCTTCGCGACATTGTGGTTTTTGTCCTCCCCTATTCGTTATATCTCCCTGAAAACTACACCTGTGATGGTCGGGGCGGTTCGGAGTTTTTATGTCTTTTGATTCCCTTGGCCTGAACCCGGAAATTCTGCGCGCGATCGCAGAACAGGGCTACGTTGAGCCAACCCCAATCCAGCAGCAGGCGATCCCAGCCGTGCTTCAGGGTCGTGACCTGATGGCCAGCGCCCAGACCGGCACCGGTAAAACCGCGGGCTTTACCCTGCCGCTGCTGGAACTGCTGGTAAAAAACCAGCCGCACGCCAAAAGCCGTCGTCCGGTTCGTGCCCTGATCCTGACGCCTACTCGTGAGCTGGCCGCGCAGATTGGTGAGAACGTGCGTGACTACAGCCGCTATCTCAACATTCGCTCGCTGGTGGTTTTCGGTGGCGTCAGCATCAACCCACAGATGATGAAGCTGCGCGGCGGCGTGGACGTGCTGGTGGCAACGCCGGGCCGTCTGCTGGATCTGGAACACCAGAACGCGGTTAAGCTGGATCAGGTTGAAATTCTGGTTCTGGACGAAGCCGACCGCATGCTCGACATGGGCTTCATCCACGATATTCGTCGCGTGCTGGCCAAGCTGCCTGCGCGCCGTCAGAACCTGCTCTTCTCCGCGACCTTCTCCGACGAGATCAAGGCGCTGGCGGAAAAGCTGCTGCATAACCCGCTGGAAGTGGAAGTGGCGCGTCGCAACACCGCCTCTGAGCAGGTGACGCAGCACGTTCACTTTGTTGATAAAAAGCGCAAGCGGGAACTGCTCTCCCAGATGATCGGTCAGGGCAACTGGCAGCAGGTGCTGGTCTTTACCCGCACCAAACATGGTGCCAACCACCTGGCGGAACAGCTGAATAAAGACGGTATCCGCAGCGCGGCGATCCACGGTAACAAGAGCCAGGGCGCGCGTACCCGTGCGCTGGCGGACTTCAAATCCGGCGACATCCGCGTGCTGGTGGCGACCGATATTGCCGCCCGTGGCCTGGATATCGAAGAGCTGCCGCACGTGGTGAACTACGAGCTGCCAAACGTGCCGGAAGACTACGTTCACCGTATCGGTCGTACCGGCCGAGCGGCGGCAACCGGTGAAGCGCTTTCTCTGGTCTGCGTGGATGAACACAAGCTGCTGCGCGACATCGAACGTCTGCTGAAGAAAGAGATCCCGCGCATTGAAACCCCGGGCTACGAAGTGGACCCGTCGATCAAAGCCGAGCCGATTCAAAACGGTCGTCAGGGCGGCGGTGGACGTGGTCAGGGTGGTGGCGCTCGCGGTCAGCAGCCGCGTCGTGCAGAAGGTGGCGCACCGAAATCATCCGGCAAACCGCCGCGTCGTAACAACGACAGCAAACCGGCGGGTGAAAACCCGTGGCGCAGCGGCGAAGGGAAACCGGCAGGGGAAGGGCAGCGTCGACGCCGCCCGCGTAAACCTGCTAACCCGCAGTAATCTGGAAGCCCGGTCGTAAAGCCGGGCTTTTCTTTTTGCGGCAGCGAAGAGAAAGTGCCACAATAGTGGCTGTTTATACAGTATTTCAGGTTTTCCAATGGCTTTAACCGCTGCGCTCAAGGCGCAAATTGGCGCATGGTATAAGGCGCTACAACAGCAGATCCCCGACTTTATCCCCCGAGCGCCGCAGCGACAGATGATTGCTGACGTGGCCAAAACGCTCGCCGGGGACGACGGGCGACATCTGGCGATTGAAGCCCCGACCGGCGTCGGGAAAACCTTGTCGTACCTTATTCCCGGCATCGCGATCGCGCGGGAAGAGGACAAAACGCTGGTGGTCAGCACCGCCAACGTGGCGCTGCAGGATCAGATCTTCAGCAAAGATTTACCGCTACTGCGCAAAATCATCCCCGACCTGCGGTTTACGGCGGCCTTTGGGCGCGGGCGTTACGTGTGCCCGCGTAACCTGGCGGGGCTGGCCAGCAGCGAGGCGACGCAGCAGGATCTGCTGGCCTTCCTCGACGACGATCTCACGCCTAACAACAAAGCCGAGCAGGAGCTCTGCGCCACGCTCAAGATCGATCTTGACGGCTATAAGTGGGATGGCCTGCGCGATCATACTGATAAGGCCATCAGCGACGATTTATGGCGCAGGCTCAGCACCGACAAAGCGAGCTGCCTGAACCGCAACTGCCACTACTATCGCGAGTGCCCGTTCTTCGTCGCCCGGCGCGAAATTCAGGAGGCGGAAGTGGTGGTGGCTAACCACGCGCTGGTGATGGCCGCCCTGGAGAGCGAAGCGGTGCTGCCGGAACCCAAAAACCTGCTGCTGGTGCTCGATGAAGGCCACCATCTGCCGGACGTGGCGCGGGACGCGCTGGAGATGAGCGCCGAAATTACCGCGCCGTGGTTCCGCCTGCAGCTGGATCTGTTCTGCAAGCTGATTGCCACCTGCATGGAGCAGTTCCGCCCGAAAACCACGCCGCCGCTGGCGGTGCCGGAGCGGCTGAGCGACCACTGCGAAGAGGTCTACGGCCTGATTGCCTCGCTCAACAACATTTTGAATCTTTATCTTCCGCAAACGCAGGAAGCCGAACACCGCTTTGCGATGGGTGAGTTACCTGAAGAGGTGATGGAGATTTGCCAGCAGCTGGCGAAGCATCTGGAAAAACTGCGCGGGCTGGCGGAGATGTTCCTGAACGATCTTAGCGAGAAAACCGGCACTCACGACGTGGTGCGTCTGCACCGCATTCTGCTGCAGATGAACCGCGCGCTGGGGATGTTTGAAGCGCAGAGCAAGCTCTGGCGGCTGGCCTCGATGGCGCAGGCGTCCGGCGCGCCGGTCACCAAATGGGCCACCCGCGAAGAGCGGGACGGGCAGGTGCACCTCTTTTTCCACTGCGTGGGCATCCGCGTGGCCGATCAGCTGGAAAAGCTGATCTGGCGCAGCGTGCCGCACGTGGTTGTCACCTCTGCCACGCTGCGCTCCCTGAACAGTTTTTCTCGTTTGCAGGAGATGAGCGGCCTAAAAGAGAAAGCGGGCGACCGTTTCGTGGCGCTGGACTCGCCGTTTAACCACTGCGAGCAGGGCAAGTTGGTCATTCCGCGCATGAAATTCGAGCCGCTCATCGACAACGAAGAGCAGCATATTGCGGAGATGGCGGCCTACTTCCGCGAACAGGTCGAGAGTAAAAAGTACCCCGGCATGCTGGTGCTGTTTGCCAGCGGGCGCGCGATGCAGCGCTTCCTGGAGCACGTCACCGACCTGCGTTTACTCCTGCTCGTGCAGGGCGATCAGCCTCGCTACCGGCTGGTCGAAACCCACCGCAAGCGCATCGATAACGGTGAACGTAGCGTGCTGGTGGGGTTACAGTCCTTTGCTGAAGGTCTGGATTTGAAAGGGGACTACCTGACGCAGGTACACATCCATAAAATCGCTTTCCCGCCTATCGACAGCCCGGTGGTGATCACCGAAGGGGAGTGGCTGAAAAGCCTCAACCGCTATCCGTTTGAGGTGCAGAGTTTACCTGCGGCATCGTTCAACCTTATTCAACAGGTCGGGCGTCTGATTCGTAGCCACGGCTGCTGGGGAGAGGTGGTGATTTATGACAAGCGTTTACTCACTAAAAACTACGGTCAGCGGCTGCTGAACGCGCTGCCCGTTTTCCCGATTGAACAACCGGATGTGCCGGAAGTAAAAAAACGCCCGGCAAAATCCTCTGCCGGGCGTACAAAAAGCATCCGTGCTAAGAGGCGCGGTCCTACTGGTAAATAAACGTGACCTGAACGACGCTGCTGAATGTGCCGGCGGTAACGGGCAGGGCGGTAGCGTAATAGCGGGCAGAAAGCGGGAAATCGGCGGTGTGATCGTCCTGATTCACCAGAACGCTGAAGCTTGCCTGCGGGGCGATGAGCATCTTATCCGGGCGATCGGCCAGCTCCAGCGCCAGCCCACTGGCTGTACCGGTGTTAGCGAATTTATTCGGGTGTGCGCCGTCGGCCTGGCCGATAAATGTCGCCGTCGCAAGCGTGGTGGTTGACGGGCATTTTGACAGCGTCAAATCAAACGCTTTCCACTCGCCGGTATCCCCCACGTCCTTAAAATTACCCGCGACAGCCTGACCCAGATTGACCGTCAGGTTCTGGCTGGCGCTATCGACCGTGCAGGTATTGGCGTAAATGTTGCCGGTCATTTCTATCTGAATATCCTCCGCATAAGCGTTTGCCAATAGGCCGAGGGTCAGGAAAATCAAATATCTCTTCATTGTGAACCTACTTATACGCAACGGTAATGGTCGCGACGGTATTGGCCGGTCCTGGCGTGACGGTATCGCTTATCTGCTCGTAGCGTACCTTGAAGGGAATGTTTAGCGTTTCGTTGGCGTTCGCGGGGCTTGAGGTGGTGAAGTACTCATCAAAAGCGGGAACCCTGTTATCGGCAACGATAGACACGCCAACCCCTGTTGCCACGCCGCTTTCCGGGGTCAGCTTAATGACCCCTTCGTAGCCGGGGACATAGCCGTTCGCGCTGCTGATCTTCAGCTCCGGCTGAACCGTCGTATTACAGTTCAGGCTGACGTTAAAGTCCTTTTCGTCGGTGAGCAGGCCGGTTGAGAAAAACTGGCTCACGGGAAAATCGCCCAGCACCACGGTCAGGCTTTTTGGCGAGACGGAGCAGGTCACCTGCTGGACATTGATATTCCCTGCGTAGGAGACAGAGTTTGGATCACCGATGCCATCGTGGTGATAAACACCAATCCCAAAACGGGTCTGGCTTTGGTTCAGCGTGCCTGACGTCACCGTATCGCTGGTTTTGACCAGCTCAAGCGTAACGTCAAAGTTAAAAGAGAGATTGCCGTCACTGGAGACATAACCGACAGGCGTTCCCGTTGAGATGCAGTTTACGCCTCCGGCTCCGCTGATGCGTTGGCCTTGATCGTTCATCAATGCAACACCGACACCGGGTACGCCAGAATCGTAGACGCCTTTCAGGCCCGGGATTTCTGCGCCAGTGCCGTAATAGCAAGAGACAATTTCCTGTCCGCTTTCTACCGCCTGATCGCAATGACCGGCGACATGGGTGATCTGTTCGGTGCCGGGAATGGTCTCGCCAACCGCCAGCGTCGTTGGGACGGAGATGGATGCCACATTGATCATTTTGGGCAGATCCGGCGTGGTGCATGTCGCTTTTGCATGCGGCATAAATAACGCGGCGGTTCCCAGAACCAGTAACAAGAAGCACTGTTTAATCATTTGCATAATATTTGCCTGAAGGATGCATCAATGACACTGCGCCGCAGCGTTGATGATGCTGGATTTGTCTTTCTCATCCGTTAGCGCATAGTCCGCGACGCAATGCTCGCTCACATCCTCTCCCCAGGAGACGGCGAGATGCCCTTGCTGTGGCAGACCTGAGAGGTACGTCTGTCCGTCGTTACCGACAATAAACTCGCTGTCCTTATCCTCCGTGGTTACCGTTGCGCCGAAGGGCAGCGGTTTACCGTTGTGGGTGAGCGTCATCAGCACGCGACTGCCCACGCGGGTGTTAAAGCTGGCGCGCACCACGGCGCCGCGCGTTGGGGTCACCACCTGTGCCGCGTGCGTCACGTCGGCGTTGTCCGGCAGCGTTTCGGTATCCAGCGCGATGGTGTTATGGCGATACGCGGTAACAAACGGCACGACGGTATAGCCGCGGAAGTCGGTCTCCACGCCCGTCTGGTTAGCGATATGCGTTCCGTGCGTGCCGGGTGCTTTCACCAGTGCGATGGTTTCACCCAGCGGCTGGCTCAGGGTGATGCCATTGGCATGGGCAATGACGCCGCCCTGCAAACCAACGTTAACGGTCTGCTGATACTTATCCTGACTGACGCCTGCGCTCACCTCGCCGTAGGTCGCTTTGTAATCAGCATTCATGCTGGTCGAGTTCCCGCTACCGGTGCTGCTCAGCCCCTGCTGGATATTCCAGTTCAGGTTGTCCTCCTTCAGCGCCGTGCCGTTCAGGCCGATATTCTGCGTCGTACCGTCTTTGGTATTGTTGAGGTTGTAGGTGGCCCAGGTGTTATGCATCCAGTGGTCCAGCGGAACGGAAACGTTCAGCGAGAACTGGTTGTCGTTCGTCACCTCATCGCCGTTTTCATCGCTGTCGTGGGTGTTCTTGTTCATGCTGTAGCTCAGGCTGTAGCTCACCCCGTGCCAGCTGTTGTTGTAGCTGACGCCCATAGAGGTCATGTCCTGGCTCTGACTCCAGTAGGTTTCTTTCACCATGCTCAGGGTGACGGATCCCCAGCCTTCAGGAAGCGTCTGGTCGACGGTGGCCTCGGTTCGGGCGCGGCGCTGCTGAGGGGCAGACCAGTCGTCAGAGCGGGTGTAAGACTCCATGGTGTCTTCCAGGGTGTAAAACCCTTTGCTGTTGTAGCGATAGCCCGCGAGCGAGAAGTTGGTGCCCGAACCGGCAAAATCTTTGCTGTAGCGCACGCGCCAGGACTGGCCTTTGCTGAACTGCTGCTTCTTCAGCAGGGCTTTCGCGCGGGTCACGTCGATGGAGAACGCGCCTAAATCGCCCATGTTTTTCCCGGCACCGAGCGCCTGAGACTGATAATGGCTGCTCTGCTGAACGCCACCGTAAACGGTGACACCATAAGGCAAGCCATAGATCGCGCTGCCCTGGGCAAACGGGGTCTTTTCGACATCATTGTCGTAAGAGCGATAACGCCCGGCGGTGACGCTGTAGCGCAGGTTTTTTTCACGCTGCAGTACCGGTACGGAGGCATACGGCACCACGAAATGACTTTCGCTGCCGTCGGTCTCTTTCACGGTGACCTGCAGGTCACCGCTGCTGCCGGTAGGGTAGAGATCGTTAATTTCAAACGCGCCGGGCGCGACCGTGTTCTGGTAAATGACATAGCCGTTCTGGCGGACCATCATCAGCGCGTTGCTGTGGGCAGTGCCACGTATAATCGGCGCAAAGCCTTTTTCGCTGTCCGGCAGCATGTCGCTGTCGGAGTTAAGCTGCACGCCGGTATAAGGCACGCTGTCAAAAACATCGGAAGGCGAAGAGCTTTGCCCGACGGTGAGGTCGCTCTTCATCGCCACGATATCGCGCTGGGCGTAGGTATAAACGGAGGAGAATTTTTGCTGCTCTTCTTTGCCCGTCGTGCTGCGGTTCCATGTGGAATAGTTCCGCACGCGCCAGGCACCGATGTTAAAGCCAGGGCGCAGGTTGACGTACTGGCTGCTGTTATCCTGTTCACCCTGCTGGCGTGCGTGGCTCTGGCTGGCGGTGGCGCTGTAATTGAGCAGCCCTGCGGTGATCCCTTCGTCGAACTCTTTCGGGTCGATATAGCCGCGTGGAACCTGGCCCAGGGCCAGCTGTGGAATACTGAGCAGCAGTTGCTGATTGCGAACGTGAAACGACGCGGAGGCTGCCGGGATGGCGGTTAAATCGGCGCACTGGCCTTTTGCCATCAGCTGCGGGTATTTTTGGGTTTTAATGCCGAGGCTTTTTAAATCCTCAAGCGAGAAACAGGGCTGGAGTGAATTATTCCCGTGGGCGTTTTTTTCTAATGTAAAGGTGACATTGCGGGTATCAATTTTATTGTTATTAATAAAAATAGCGACCTGATATTTACCCGGTGCTTGCCCTGGCCCTTTTTCATATACAGAGAGATCAGTCTTACCCTGTTGCGGATTATCAATATCCAGCAGCGCCGGGTTGAAATAATCATCAGCCATAACCTGCTGCGCAAAGATCGCCAGTGCCAGGCCACAGAGAATGACCAGCAGTGACGAAATTCGGCAGGTGAACGGCTTTTTATGGCTGTACATAATTATTATAATTGTCTGCGTGGGGTATTAGTGGACTGATTTCGACCAGGTCTGGCTGATGCTGCCGTAATCCGTAATAATGGAATACGCGACGGTTGAACCACTCACATTGCCGGGTAATGCAAAGTGCGTTTCAGTTTTAGGAACGGCCCAGGTGGCTTTATCCACTTTATGGCCGTTCAGCGTCACCTTCTGGAAATTCATATAAAAAGGCGTTGGGTTATTAACAACCAGATCGTTGCCTTCACGATGCCATTCAAGCTTATCCGCGACCTCTTCAGGGTTGCCTTTAACCGTTGACGGGCGATACAGCAATTTAATGCGCGTATTAATCGCAATTTGTAGCGTGTTTATTCCTTCTACGTGTTTTGAGGACGGGATGGCTTTGATATTCAGCCAGTACAAGGATTCACGATCTTCCGGCAAATTACCGCCGGTGCGCACCACGCGCAGCACGTTATCTTCTTTTGCATCAAGGCGGAACAGCGGTGGGGTAATCAGGAACGGGGCTTTGGCCAGGTTTTTACCGCCGGAATCAACCCAGGACTGCACCAGATAATCCGTCGCATCTGGATTT
The DNA here is from genome assembly GCF_057444735.1 of Enterobacter sp. B79-1. Classification (NCBI taxonomy): domain Bacteria; kingdom Pseudomonadati; phylum Pseudomonadota; class Gammaproteobacteria; order Enterobacterales; family Enterobacteriaceae; genus Enterobacter; species Enterobacter sp. B79-1. The sequence goes on along the minus strand of NZ_JBYAZJ010000001.1, from coordinate 1,319,058 downwards.
GAAAGACCAAGAGAGGATTCCTTCTTATCTCCCTGGTAAACCAGTCGTGTGCCATTAATAATAACACCTGCATGTGCAGTGGCGGCTACCAGTAAAAGTGTGCTCAGTAAATAACCATGGCGCATAAAGATTTCTCAATAAATAGATGAGATATTAATGCTCGCAAAAGCATTAATATCTCAGGATTGATAAGATCAGTTATAAATAACGGTGAAGGTCGATACGGAGTTAGCCGGGCCTGCGGTGATCGCGGATCCCGTTTGAATATAACGTGCACCAAACTCCAGGTTGTTAACCGCCGTGCCGGAGGTTAATGGATACTGCTGAGACGGGGTATACAAGCTGACCGGTTGTTCTGAAGAATCAACCAGCTGAATAGCGACACCCGTTGCCGCATCGACATCAGGGGTTAACGCCAGCGCAGCATTGTTATTTGAATCCGGGGTCCCGCCGAAGTTAATCGCTGCGGAGGTGACCGTTTCCGGGCAATTAGTTAACTGAATATCAAACTTGGTTAATGTGCTAGTGGAGCCAGTTCCGGAAAATACCGTTTTAGAGACTTTACCTAACTGAACGTTTAACGGGTTGCTTAACCCATTAACAACCTGACAAGCCGAATCGATAATTTCACCGGTGAAGTTAATCTGCCCTTCACCGTTTGTTGCCGCAAAAGCGGATGCAGAACATCCCACCGCTGCGGCGATCAATAAACCTAAAGCAACCTTGTTCATAATAAATCCTGGTATGTTTCTGGCGCGAACGTTGCCTGGACGTTTTCACCGTTGACCTTTAATGACTTTCCGCTGGTTATTTAATCAAAAAAAATATGAATAAGATTCTTCTATAGAAATCACAAATAATTGAAAAATTGCTTGAGTTTATTTTTTGTCATAAAAACAGCAGGTTGATTCCGTAGATAAAAGACTAACGGCAAGGCGTTCTTCAGGGCTATATTGTTAATAAGATGATGCTGTCAGGAGAGAAGTCGTGGATTATCGCAAAATTATCAAAGAGGTAGGGCGAGGCAAAAATCACGCCCGTGACCTGGACCAGGAAACGGCCCATGCGCTGTACACCCATATGCTGAACGGCGACGTGCCAGAACTTGAGCTGGGCGGCATCCTGATCGCGCTGCGTATTAAAGGTGAAGGTGAAGCCGAGATGCGCGGTTTTTATGACGCGATGCAGGCGAAAACGATGCGCTTAACGCCGCCCGTTACGAAGCCGATGCCGATTGTTATTCCCAGCTATAACGGGGCACGTAAGCAGGCGAACCTGACGCCGCTGCTGGCCATTTTGCTTAACAAGCTTGGGTTTCCGGTTGTCGTACATGGCGTCAGCGACGATCCAACGCGCGTGCTGACGGAAACGATCTTTGCGCTGCTGGGTATCGAACCGACCCTGCATGCGGGTCAGGCGCAGGCGAAGCTGGACGGGCATCAGCCAGTCTATATTCCGGTACGCGCGCTCTGCCCGCCGCTGGAAAAACAGCTTGAAATGCGCTGGCGTATGGGGGTGCGTAACAGTGCCCACACGCTGGCGAAACTGGCCACGCCGTTTAGTGAAGACGCGGCTCTGCGTCTTTCCAGCGTATCGCACCCGGAGTACGTGACGCGTGTTGGCAAGTTCTTTGAGGACATTGGCGGACGGGCGTTATTGATGCACGGAACGGAAGGAGAGGTGTATGCCAACCCACTGCGCTGCCCGCAAATCATGTTGATTGATTCTGCTGGCTCGCGTGCAGTGCTTGAACGAGGGGAAGAGAACAGGGATGTGGTTCTGCCGCAGGCAAAAGATCCGCACACCACCGCGCACTGGATCGTTGAGTGTCTGGCGGGCAATGTCCCCGTTCCGCACGCCATCAGGTTGCAAATGGCCTGTTGTTTGCTGGCGACGGGCGAGGTGGACTCAGTGGATGCCGGGCTGCAGCGCGTGGCGCAGTCGTTTTAAGCAAAAAAAAGCCCGTCCAGTGGCGGACGGGCAAACAAAGGGTAACAACAGGGTCAATGAGGGTGGAGCATCTCACCAGAGGGTACGGTGAGGGTGGAGCATAATTCGTTCGATTATTTGTAGATAACCGCAGTGCCGCTCAGTTTGTTATTGCCGTTAGCGGAGGTGATGGTGTATCCGCTTGCGCCTGCAGCAGCAGCTTTCTCAGCCAGTTTGGCTTCAAGACCGTCCAGCGTGGTTGCGCCTTCAGCACTTACCACACCCACTTTGTTCATGTTCTGTGCCTGAGTAGAAGACACTGGCTCTACAGCGAAAGCGCCGAAAGACAGAGCAGACAGGGCAACAGCAGCTACAGCATATTTGATGGTTTTCATAATTAATCTCTCGCAGGTTATTCTGATAAAGGGACGATGTTCCGTCGATGTGATAAGTATCACGGTTTTTCTTAAGAGATAAAATCGAAGAGAATTGACGTGGTCAATCAAAAAAATTGAATGACAAATAAGTTATTGAATATTAATAAATTCAGAGCGGCGCTTTACAGTTCTTATCGATGCGCTTTACAGAGAGAAGATGAAGGGCACATTTTGCTACGCGACGTACGAAAATTCGTGAGCGTAAACGTATTCGCTTGCGCCGTTGACTTAGGTAAAGGAAAGTCAACGTAACTGGCTATCTTTCGATCCTCTGCGATTATATCCCGAATGTGAAGTATTTTTTGAATCTTTCTCCTGCTGGCAGGTAATGCATAACCTTACCCCAGGGATGGCTTTTTGCCGCGCCTCGGGAATGGGGTCGCCACACTCCTCACATTCCTGCAGGCTTTTACCGCGCGGTAATTCACCGCGAGCGCGGGCTACAGCATCTTCAATCGTACTGTTGATCTGTTCGTTTACGGCGTCGTCATTTGCCCAACCGGAAGCCATGGCGTTCTCCTGTTTGGTTTTATAAAACTCATAACATTAATGTGGGGTTAAAAATCGTACGGTCAAGACAGGAATAAAGAAACTGCATCTGTTGGGGCAGATGCAGTCGGGAGGAAGGTCGAACGGTTATTTGTAGATGGTTGCTGTGCCATACATGTGGTTATCGCCGCCAGCGGAATTCACCACGAAACCTTTGGCACCTTCCTGACGTGCTTTTTCAGCCAGCTTATCCTGGAGATCGTCAAGGTTACTCGCGCGACTGACGGAGACGGTACCGGCAGCACGCAGCTGGCTGGTGTCTGTGTTTTCATTCAGTGACTGAACGGACCAGGCAGAGAAAGATGCGGCTGCCAGTGCACCCGCGACAACAAGGGTCATATATCTTTTCATAATCACATCCTCAGGGGGAAACAACAGGTGATTCCCTTTAAGTTTAGAAGCCCGACGAGTGTGATTTAGCGCAAAAATTTGATGATGATCTGCTTATTTTTTGAACGATGTAAATTGACAATTTGCTGACAGATCATAGACATAAAGGTGACTGATTCCCGGTGTTTTTTTGCGTTGGGCAGACAGTTATTTACCGTTGGGTCCGCAAAGGGTATCTTACGCCGCTGTTGAAAGGAGAATGCCATGACTGCCCAAAAGCCGGGATTGCACCCGCGTAACCGCCATAACAGCCGCTATGACATGAAAGCGCTGTGCCTGAGCTGCCCTCAGTTGCAGGACTTTATTGTACAGACGCCAGCGGGTGAACCCTCGGTCAACTTTGCCGATCCTCAGGCGGTCAAAACGCTGAACAAAGCGCTGCTGGCCCATTTTTATGGCGTGACGCACTGGGATATTCCCGAAGGCTTTCTCTGCCCACCCGTGCCTGGCCGCGCAGATTACGTCCATCACCTCGCCGATCTTCTTGCGGAAGGGAATGATGGCGTCGTTCCACAGCAGGCGACAATCCTGGATATTGGCACCGGGGCAAACCTGATTTACCCGCTGATTGGCGCGCATGAATATCAATGGCGTTTTACCGGCAGTGAAATTGGCACAGAGGCATTCGCCAGTGCGCAGGCGATTATTAACGCGAATCCAGGTTTAACCCGGGCGATCCGTTTACGTCGTCAGAAAGATGACAAATCCATCTTCAACGGCATTATTCATAAGAACGAACAGTACGATGCCACGATGTGTAATCCGCCGTTCCATGATTCTGCTGCCACAGCACGCGCAGGCAGCGAGCGTAAGCGCCGTAACCTTGGGCAGGCGGAAGATGCCGCACTGAACTTTGGCGGCCAGCAGCAGGAGCTCTGGTGTGAAGGGGGCGAAGTCGCGTTTATCCTGCGCATGATTGCAGAAAGTAAAGAGTTCGGCCGTCAGGTGAAGTGGTTTACCTCGCTGGTGTCGCGCGGCGATAACCTGCCGCCGCTCTACCGCGCCTTGACCGAAGCCGGTGCGGTGAAAGTGGTGAAGAAAGAGATGTCGCAAGGCCAGAAACAGAGCCGCTTTATTGCCTGGACGTTTATGGACAATCACAAACGTCGCAAATAGTACCCCGTCGTAGGCCGGGTAAGGCGAAGCCGCCACCCGGCTCGGTTACAGCGTCGGCTCCTGAGGTGGCAGCGGCGATGCGGGTGGCGGCAATACCTGATACGTCTGCACCGGCATCCGCACATCCGCCAGATCAAAGTGCTTTTTCACCATGCTGTCGAGCGCAAAACGCACCGTCCACTGCTTCAGCGGCTGGGTGGTGAATGAGACGCGCAGGGTGAATGCGGTATTCGTCAGCCCGACAATCCCGGCAAACGACGGCTCACCGATCACCAGCCCGCGAATATCGTCCATCTGCATCAACTCTTCTACCGCTTCCCGCAGCGCCTGCTTCGCTTTGTCCGCATCCTCGTGGCGATCCACATCGTAGTTCGCCACAACGGAACCAATCCCGCGCACGAAGTTGGCGAAGGTGGTAATCGATGACCATGGAATAATGTGATACGCACCGGTGTCCTGACGCACGCCGACGGAGCGGATGGACATTCGCTCAACGGTGCCGGTCAGCGGCCCGATGGTCACCAGGTCGCCCGTGTTCATCCCGTTCTCAAACTGAATAAAGATACCGGTAATAATATCCTTCACCAGCGTTTGTGAGCCGAAGGAGATCGCCAGCCCCAGCGCCCCGGCACCCGCCAGCAGCGGAGCGATATTCACGCCGATCTCCGAGAGTACAATCATGATGGTGATGGTGCTGATGATCACCGCCAGCGCGTTGCGGAACAACGTTAACAGCGTTCTTGCCCGCGCGCTGGGCAGGGGCCTGCCGTGAATATCGGACACCAGACGGTTTTCGATAAGGCTCGCCAGCAGCGTCCAGCCGACGGCGGAGAAGAACAGGATCAACGCGATACGAATCAGAATATCGACCGTTTTTTCACCCGCGCCGTTGTGCAGCCAGTTCCAGAAATCAAACAGTCCCCAGGCGTTCAGCAGCAGCATAATCGCCACGCAGACGGTCAAAATCCGCGCCACCTTAAGTGATACCGACATCCAGCCGTTCACGCGCTTTTGCAGTTCAGGGTAGTTCCGCTGTACCTGCGGTGAGAGGGTGATGGTTTTCGAGATCCAGCGGGACAGCAGGCCAGATACAAAAGCCGCAACGCCGATAATCGCCAGGCTTTTGAACGTCGCCCCCATCATAAATTTCAGGCTATTTCCCGGGTCAAACAGCGAGAAGAAGCAGAGCACAATAAAGTAGGCGCTCGCCAGCCAGTGCCACACCAGCGCGAAGGCGCGGATAAACAGGCTGAAGAAGGAGAGGGAACGGTCGGCCAAATGCAGCAGGCTTTCGGTGATCGCCTTTTTATTGTGAAAGATAAGATACAGCGACCAGACGGTAATACAGAGCATAATCAGCACGTTTGCCAGTGCGCCAAACTGCACGTTGACCTGGTTGGAGATGATTGGCACGGCCACCAGCAGGCCGTAGCCAATCAGGCCGCTGAGCACGCTTAACCGCACGGCCCAGTATTTCGCGCTCTCATCCTTAATATTAAACGGGCGAAGTTCAGGCACGCGCGGGCAAAAGATGACGCGCAGCACCGCTTTAAAAAATTCGATGAGCGCAAATGCATTGAGGAAGAGCGCCTGCTGGAAGGCAATGGTTTTGTTGCCCGTATTGAGGCGATCGGCCAGGATCTGACCGACAAACAGCGTCAGTGCCAGCAGCAGTAAATCGATGATAAAGGCTCCGGCGACCATCGCCGGGAGGTGCAGCCAGCTGCTTTTATGCTGGTTTTTTTTCCGCCCCCAGATACCCATCTTGCGGTACAGCGGCCAGGCACACAGGCGTACCAGCCAGTAAAAAATAAACACACCGGCGGCCAGCATTAAAAACTGCGTTACGGCAGTGGAAAAGGTCTGTGGATTAAAGGCCTTATGCGGAGAGCCAATCAGATTTCGGTAAAGCTGGGCAAAACGAGAGGAGAGGGCCTCCCCATAGTGGCGGCTGACGTCGGTGACGTTTTCCAGCACTGTTTTTTGCTCCTCCACCTGGGGCGGAGTGATGGCCGGAACGGACTCCTGGGATGGCGTGGCGGCGACTTTACGAAGCTCACCGATTAACTCTTGCCGGGCGGCGTCGTTTTCCAGCACGTCGGCAAGGGCGCCGTAGGCGGCTTTTTTCTTTTCAACATCGGGCTCCGGTGGCGGCGTACTGTCCTTCGTCGCGGTGGTTCCGGTGGTGACGCCGGGGATCGCGACGGCGAACGATGGCGCACTAAACAGGCTAATCAACAGCAACAGGATCCACGGCACGGCGCCCTCCGGTGAAAATGTCGAACAAAATGATAAGTATAGAAGTCGAGGCGCGGAGGGGAATTTTTGGGAACAATCTGGCGTAAAAAAGCCGGGCAGGGCCCGGCTCGGTGTGACGCGAGGGATCAGGAGACGTGCTGGAGGAACTCCTGCAAACGCTGCCCTGGCGGGTTAGCAATAAGCTCTTGCGGGTTACCGTCCTGAGCAATACGGCCTTTATCAATAAAGATCAGGCGGGACGCTACTTTCTCAGCAAAGCCGATTTCGTGGGTCACGATCACCATCGTCATTCCTTCTTCGGCCAGATCCTGCATGACTTTCAGCACCTCGTGGCGCAGCTCCGGGTCGAGCGCGGAAGTCGGCTCATCAAACAGCATCATCTTCGGTTTCACCGCCAGCGCGCGGGCAATCGCCACGCGCTGCTGCTGGCCGCCGGACAGCTCGGAAGGGTAGTGGTGCGCACGTTCGGCCAGGCCGACCTTAGCCAGCAGATCTTTTGCCTGCGCTTCCGCCGCCGCTTTGCTCGCCCCGCGCACGCGCAGCGGGCCAAACATCACGTTCTCCAGCGCCGTGAGGTGCGGGAACAGGTAGAACTGCTGGAACACCATGCCCGCTTCCTGACGAATCAGACGCTCATCCACTTTCGGGTCATTGACCTTCAGGCCGTCGACGATCAGATCGCCGCTGGTGATCTCTTCCAGCTTGTTGATGCAGCGCAGCAGGGTGGATTTACCGGAGCCGGACGGCCCGATAATCACCACCACTTCGCCCTGTTTGATGCTCAAATCGATATTATGCAGCACCTGGGTTGGGCCAAAGTGCTTGGAAACGTTTTTAAATTCAATCACAGGATTTTCATCCTTCTTTCAAGACGACGCAGAACGAAGCTCAGAACCAGAGTGATGATCAGATAGACAACGGCTACCGCACTCCAGATTTCCAGCGCGCGGAAGTTGCCCGCAATGATCTCCTGCCCCTGACGGGTCAGTTCAGCCACGCCGATAACAATAAACAGCGACGTGTCTTTAATGCTGATAATCCACTGGTTACCCAGTGGCGGCAGCATACGGCGCAGCGCCAGCGGCAGAATCACGTGGCGGATCGTTTCGCGACGGGAAAGCCCCAGTGCCAGACCGGCTTCACTGAAACCTTTATGAATCGACAGCACCGCACCGCGGGTGATTTCTGCGATGTAAGCGCCTGAGTTGATCATAATGGTCACGACGGCGGCGCTGAACGGGTCAATGCGCAGATCGTTGAAAGCCATTGGCAGGGCGAAGTAGATAAACATGACCTGCACGACAATCGGGGTGCCGCGGATCACTTCGATGAAAACCAGTGCGATGTGGTTTGCAATCCAGCCGCCGTAGGTGCGGGCGAAACCGGCGACAAGACCGATAATCAACCCGCCAACCAGACCCAGGACCGAAATCCACAGGGTCATTTTAGCGCCTTCAAGCAAGAGAGGAATGGCAGGCCAGATGGCGCTCCAGTCAAACTGCATGATGTATTCCTGTATACCGTGGTAAAAAACGAAAAACGTAGGCCCGGCAAGCGTGAGCGCCACCGGGCGTTACAAACCTGAATTCAGGTAAATTATTTAGGCTCGGTACCGAACCATTTTTTGTAGATTTCGTTATAGGTGCCGTTCTCTTTCAGGGTTTTCAGCGCGCCGTTAACTTTCGTGCTCAGGTCGTCGCTGCCTTTCGGGAACGCGATACCATACTGCTGTGCTTCCAGAGAATCACCGACCGCTTTGAACTTGCCGTTGCCCGCGGTTTTGATGAAGTACAGGATGTTCGGCGTGTCGTGCAGAACGGCGTCAGCACGGTTGGTACCCAGTTCCATGTAGGCATTGTCGATGTTCGGGAACTGGCGCAGATCTTTGGTTTTGATATTTGCTTTCGCGTAATCAACGGAACCCGTACCGCTCTTCACTGCCACCACTTTACCGTCGAGATCTTTTACGCTTTTTACGTCGTTATTGTCGGCTTTCACCATCACCAGCAGGCCGCTTTTGTAGTAGCCGTCGGAGAAGTCGATCGCTTTTTTACGCTCTTCGGTAATCGTGATACCCGCCAGTGCCAGGTCAACGTTTTTGGTCTGCAGCGCAGGGATGATGCCGCTGAAGTCCATCGGTTTCAGGGTGTAGTCCAGTTTGAGTTCTTTTGCGACCGCAGCCCAAAGATCCACGTCAAAACCAACGTATTTGTCACCCTGTTTGAATTCAAACGGAACGAACGCCGTGTCGGTCGCCACAACGAGTTTGTCGGCAGCCTGAGAGGACACTGCAAATGCCAGGGTAAGTGCAGCCAGTGAAACTTTTAATACAGACTTCATAGCATTTCCTTTTATAACCACGGGGCGATCCCCTGCGAGAACGACAGGCACCATGAAAAAATCGTGCCAACTTTACAAGCTGTTGTTTTACAAAGGGGATGATGTCACGCATTGCACAAAAAATGGAGCAATGATGTCGTGTTGCACCAGCGTGAGGCACCATTTTGGTGCGACTCATTTGGCGTATCTGACGAGGTGATATTTAGCGCAGATTCTGACGGAAAAACAATCTTCCGTTAACGGTTGTGTGAGGTGATTATTACATTTCGTTCACTTTTGCAGGTGTGCAGTGCAAAAGTGTGCACCATAAATGTGCAAAACCCCCGCCAGAGGCGAGGGTGTCATTGGTAATTCGTATGGCTTATTCGATGTTAGATTCGATAAACCACAGGAATTGATCCAGGTCGCGAGAGGCGGCGGTGAAGATATCAGCCGTGTCTTCGTCTTTCGCTTCGCCGATGGCTTTACGCACGTCGTTCGCGACGATGGCATAACGATCCGCCAGCTCTTTCAGGTGATCCTGAACGGTATGGATATCCAGCGGATAGCTTTTCAGAGGCGTTTTGCTGTTAATCACCTGCGTGGTCCCCAGCGCCACACCGCCTAACTGAACGGCACGTTCGGCCATCGTATCGAGGTGGGTAACCAGTGCTGTGCGGAAGCCATCCAGCATTTCATGAACGGCAATAAAGTTTGCACCGCGCATATTCCAGTGGGCCTGCTTGGTGATCAGCGAAAGATCGATGAACTGGATCACCTGGCGATTCAGCAACTCAATGGTCGCCTTTTTGTCGCTATCCGATACATCGTTACGGGTATAAAGCAGATTAGACGCTTTCGTTTTCACCAGTTTAGCGGTACTCATAATCTCATATCCTCTTGATGTTTGTGTCCCAGGTAATTACGGAACTAAGTATAGCACCGGATTTTTTGCCTGCGGTTTGGCTCTGCCTATCGGTTTAATAGCAAGAAGGATGTTGAGTCTGTATCGTGCTGAAAATAAATGATTTTTATGAAATTGATACAGATCAATCTTAATTCTGAACGTACGGTGCGTAGCCCTGTGGATTATTTCGTGACGATGACAGTTCGTGTAACGAAATATGATGAGCGTGGAAGGCGCCTATATTCTGCATGGCGAGAAAGCCATGCAGAATATAGAGCATTAATTGATGTCAACTTTCTTCACTTTGGGTTCAGGGCGCATTGTCAGCGTTGATCCCATAGAGGCCGCGATAATGGAGCACAGTGCCAGCGTCTGGGTAAACGTCAGCGTTTCGCCGAGGAAGACCATCCCCGAGATAGCCGCCAGTGCAGGCTCCATGCTCATTAACGTACCGAAAATGCGTGTCGGCAAACGCGTCAGGGCTATCATCTCCAGAGAATAGGGGAGTGCCGTAGAAAGAATAGCGACCGCCAGCCCCACGGGCAGAATGGACCATTGCCAGATGGATTCGGTGGCCTGCGCCATACCGAGGGGGACAAAGATGATGGCGGCAATCAGCGAGCCCAGCGCAACCGTGGCCGGACCATGCTCCTCCCCGGCGCGTTGGCCGGTGAGGATATAGACAGCCCAGCAGGCACCCGCGCCCAGTGCCAGCGCGGCACCCGTCAGATCAATCTGCGCGACGCTCTGACCCAGCGGCAGCAGGAACCAGAGCCCCAGAACGGCTAACACGACCCAGATGAAATCCACCGGACGACGTGAAGAGAAGAGAGCAACCGCCAGCGGCCCCGTAAATTCAAGCGCGACGGCAATCCCCAGCGGAATGGTCTGAATAGAGAGGTAGAACATGTAGTTCATCGCGCCCAGCGCCAGCCCGTATAAAAGAAGCGGCAGCCGCTGCTCTTTTTTGAAACGCAGACGCCAGGGTTTAAAGATAACCACGAGGATTAGCGTCCCTAATGCAATACGCAGGGCTGTAACGCCGGGCGCGCCCACCAGAGGAAAGAGTGATTTTGCAAGCGACGCGCCACTCTGAATCGACAACATGGCGATCAGTATTACAGCGACCGGCATCCAGACCGATGACGTGCGGGATAACCCTGGCATCCTTTCTCCTGTCAATTTATGTCAAATAGGGTAAAAGCCGCAGTGTAATGGAAATATGCGCTCACGGTTGAGCTACTGTTGAAAAAAAACCAGGGAAAATCCGTAAAATAGATAAGCGTTGCTGGTTTTATCGCCTGTCAGATTAGGAATAATCTGGATGAATGTAACGGCGATGGCGCGCACTATGACTATTTTGCGGCGAAAATTTAACGTAATTTGAACGAGATAGCTGATTCTGGAAACGTTCTGTTACAGGAAAGACCTCGTTAGACATTACGAATCACAAAGAGTTTCGCAAAATTTTTTGATATATTTAAAACTTACGGACTTACTTGAACACATTTGAGGTGGTTATGAAAAAAATTGCATGTCTTTCAGCACTGGCCGCAGTTCTGGCTGTTTCCGCAGGTACTGCTGTAGCTGCTACTTCTACCGTTACCGGTGGTTACGCTCAGAGCGATATGCAGGGCGTGATGAACAAAACTAACGGTTTCAACCTGAAGTACCGTTACGAGCAAGACAACAACCCGCTGGGCGTGATCGGTTCTTTCACTTACACCGAGAAAGATCGCACTGAAAACGGCGCATATAACAAAGGTCAGTACTACGGTATCACCGCTGGTCCTGCTTACCGCCTGAACGACTGGGCTAGCATCTACGGTGTTGTAGGTGTTGGTTACGGTAAATTCCAGCAGACCGAAAACGAAGGTCTGAACCGCACTGCAAGCAACAGCGACTACGGCTTCTCCTATGGCGCGGGTCTGCAGTTCAACCCAATCGAAAACGTTGCACTGGACTTCTCCTATGAGCAGAGCCGTATCCGCAACGTTGACGTTGGCACCTGGATCGCAGGCGTAGGTTACCGCTTCTAATCACTTCGGTGAGCCAGTAAAAAATCCGCCCATTGTGGCGGATTTTTTTTTTGTCTTTTTCCCTCTCCCCGTGGGAGAGGGCCAGGGTGAGGGCATCAGACCGCACGAGACGGTAGAGATCACTTACTCTTAATATCAAAAATGTCCGTACCCAGATGGTTATAGTCAACTTTCTGTAACTTGAAGTTGGTAACGTAAACTGGGGGGCCCTTCTTGTTTGAGACGAACGGGTAAGAAATTTTTATCTGCTCTGCAGCAATCCCCGTCCATTGTGAAAAGAAAGCCAGAAAATCATTCGCCGAACGACGCGCTTTGATGATGCGATGCTTTTTGTCGTCACTCGACAGCACCATAAAAGGCACCTGGAAGTTCTGCTGAAATGCATCGTCGTGCGCCAGGTACTGCACCTCTTTACCGCGCTCTTTAAACGCCAGCCCGTGATCGGAGAAATAGACCATCGAGAAACTGTCGCCCGTATTGCGCAGCTGGGCATAGAGCTTGCTGAGCAGGTCGTCGGTTTGCGTCATGGTGTAGAGATAACATGATGTCTCTTTGGACTGCACAAACTCTGTGTACTTTCCGTTTGTACGATCGCACGCCTGAGGATGTGACCCCATCAGGTGCAGAACAATCAGCTGTGGCTGGGTGCGCTGAGTGGCAAAGACCTGCGCGGTCATTTTCAGCAATGCTTCATCTTTCGTGTTTTTGTCGGCTTCAAAATCACCGCTTTTCAGGAACTGAACCTCATCGGCACGCTTCGCAATACTGGCGATGGCGGTATCGTATTCGCCAATTTGCCCCTGGTTGGAGAACCACCATGTCTGGAACCCCGCGCGGTTTGCCAGCGTGACAAAATTATCCTGATACTGCGGTTTGCCGTCGACCACACGGTTCAGTGTCAGGCCGAGTGATTTCTGCGTCGAGCCGCTGGCTGCAACGTAATCGGTAAACAGGGCACCGTTTACCGAACTGGCAAACGGCGTGTTATCCCAGTGACCGCCAAAAGCACCGAGCGCATCGCGGCGCGCACTTTCGCCAATCACCACCACGTAGGTATGGTACTTCGGCTTCACGGCCAGCACGTTCCAGGTGTCTTTCATGGTGGAAAGTTCAGCCATGCGCGCCTGCTCGTCGAGAACCTCTCTATTATTTACCACGACGTCTTTCACGAAGCGGAAAACCGGATAGCCAATATTGGTGAGCCTTAGCTTACCGTCCCAGGGAATATTCTGGATGGGGGCGACAAACGCCACGGCAATGCTGAACACCAGACAGAGTATTTCGATCTTACCCCAGGATTTTTTCTCGCCTGACTGACGGCGGATGGCGATAACGCCCAACGCGAAGATAAAGAGCCCGACCACGTAGCTGTACCACGGGAAGATCGTCAGGATCTCCGTCGACTCTTCCATATTGGTCGAATGCAGCGCCAGCAGGGTATTGAAGTTTGGCGCGCCGTAGGCCTGGCCAAACGGGAAATACATCGCAGCAACCAGCGAACAGACCCCGACCAACGCTTTCTGCACGCGCGGGGCACTCCGCCACAGCACGTGGAGCACGCAGGTAAACGCCACGGCGTAGAGCAGGCTAAACGGGTAGCCAAGCGCAAAGTTAATCAGCAGCGATTGCAGAAAGTAGAATCCCGTCCACGGGCTTAAGGCCCGGCTGCGGGTAACAAGTGTTTCTTTCAGGGTTAAGTTCATAGATCACTATCATGAAAACGCCATGTGCTCACCCTGGCGCCAAGGGTCAAAGCCTGCCTGACAGTGCGTGGAGAGGGAATGAGGGTCCGCTTCAGCGAGCCGCAAATGGTGCAGGGCTGCAAGAAGATAGTGCGAGCGTGAAATAAGGTCAACAGTTGCTAAACAGATGTTTTGCGAGGGAGACTGCAAATCCGTAAAAAAGATCGGGATTAAGGCGGCCAGAGGCCAGTTTACATGGGGTTTGTGACGGAAAAATGAAGCGGCGTACCGCGACGCCGCTTAGTGAGAAGATTTGTCATCCTGCTGCGGTTTGTTGTTAAACATATCGCACAGCATGTTCAACAGCATTAAGCGCACTTTAAAAGGAGAGTGGGTAAACACGTTCATACACCTCTTGAATTCATTCATGTGACCTCCTGATTTCTGATCCCTTCGATCCGTGAAGGGTGACTGCATTACATACAGATATAGCACAGGCTATATTGTATAGCTATGGCTAATTCGTTAAATTTTTGTGCTTGTAGAGCTATGGTTTACAATGTGCGCTCCGTTACAGGACGCTGGAAGCGTCACCCCCATTGAGGAAGCACAATGAACCGTCGCGCAGGTAAGCCAACTACAAAAAAAACGACGCAACTGGTGAATGTTGAAGAGCACGTAGAAGGGTTCCGCCAGGTGCGTGAAGCGCATCGCCGGGAGCTGATTGATGACTATGTGGAACTGATCTCCGATTTGATTCGTGAGGTTGGCGAAGCACGTCAGGTCGATATGGCCGCGCGGCTGGGCGTTTCCCAGCCAACGGTAGCCAAAATGTTAAAACGTCTGGCGTCAGTGGGCTTGATCGAGATGATCCCGTGGCGCGGCGTGTTCCTGACGGCAGAAGGCGAAAAGCTGGCGCAGGAGAGCCGCGAGCGTCATCAGATCGTGGAGAACTTTTTACTGGTACTGGGCGTCAGCCCGGAAATTGCCCGCCGGGATGCGGAAGGGATGGAGCACCACGTCAGTGAAGAAACGCTGGTGAAGTTCCGTGAATTTACACTCAAATATGGTTCTTCTGCTGAATGAACATCCCCGGCCTGCAAGCCCTGACGCGTGACCGTTTCTTTCATCTCTTACTGATTATTGGTGCAGGCTTAAGCCTCTTTGTCCCCTTTACCCCTCACGCCTGGCCTGCGGCAATTGACTGGCGCACGATTATTACCCTGAGCGGCTTAATGATGCTCACCAAAGGGGTAGAGCTAAGCGGCTACTTTGATGTTCTGGGGCGCAAAATGGTGCGCCGTTTTGCCACCGAGCGCCGGCTGTCTCTGTTCATGGTCTTTTCCGCAGCGGTGCTGTCGACGTTTCTGACCAACGATGTCGCGCTGTTTATCATCGTGCCGCTCACGCTCACGCTGCGTAAGCTCTGTGAAATTCCGGTCAGCCGTCTGATTATCTTTGAAGCACTGGCCGTGAATGCTGGCTCGCTGTTAACGCCCATCGGGAATCCACAAAATATCCTGCTCTGGGGCCGTTCGGGCCTGTCGTTTGCCGCCTTTACCTGGCAGATGGCCCCGTTGGCGCTGGTGATGATGCTTTCCCTGCTGGCGGTCTGCTGGTTTGCCTTCCCGGATAAAAAACTGCAGTACCACAGCGGCACGACGGGCCCGCAGTGGCAGCCGCGGCTGGTCTGGAGCTGTCTGGCATTGTATATCGTCTTTTTGGTCGCGCTGGAGATGAAGGTTGAGCTGGCGGGCGTGCTGCTGGTTGCCGCCGGGTTTTTAGTGCTGTCGCGGTGGGTGCTGGTGAGCGTCGACTGGACGCTGCTGCTGGTCTTCATGGCGATGTTTATCGATGTCTCTCTGCTCATCCAGCTGCCTGCACTGCAAAATGTGCTTCACGGCGTCAGCGGTCTGTCGCAGCCGGGACTGTGGCTGACGGCGATTGGCCTGTCGCAGTTTATCAGCAACGTGCCGTCGACCATTCTGCTGCTCAACTATGTTCCGCCTGACACCCTTCTGGCCTGGGCGGTAAACATCGGCGGGTTTGGGCTGCTGCCCGGTTCCCTTGCCAACCTGATTGCCCTGCGCATGGCCAACGACCGCCGCATCTGGTGGCGCTTCCATTTATGGTCGGTCCCGATGCTGATGTGGGCAGCCGCGATCGGTTTCGGACTATTCCTTCTCATATAGTGCGCTATTTGTCAGTTTATCCTGGCAAATGTATAGCAACGTCCTAGCTTTAGTGAACGGCATAGTGTGATGCCGCTCACTGACAGGACCGTTGCTGACCTATGGCTGAAGATCAAAACCCGCCTGCTGACGAGCAGGAAAACAACAATAATGCGCGCAAGCGCCCGGGCAAAAAACCGTTAATTATCCTCGGCGTTGTCGTGGTGGTAATGGTCGTCGTGGCGCTGGTCTGGTGGTTTTTAACCCGTAATGAAGAGACGACCGACGACGCCTTTACCGACGGTGACGTGGTGACCATTGCCCCCAAAACGGCGGGATACGTCACCGAGCTTCGCGTGCGTGATAACCAGCGCGTGAAGAAAGGGGATCTGCTGGTGGTTATCGATCCTCGCGATACTACGGCCCAGCGCGATCAGGCTCAGGCGCAGCTTGGGCTGGCGCTTGCTCAGCTCCACCAGGCGCAGGCACAGCTGGCGCTCTCGAAGGTGCAATATCCTGCCCAGCGTGACGAAGCCAAAGCGCAGGTGCTAAAAGCGCAGGCCGATATGGCGAACGCCCAGGCGGAGTACCGCCGTCAGCGCGGCGTTGACCCGCGTGCGACCACGCAGCAAAGTATCGATTCTGCGAATGCCCAATTGCGCAGTGCGCAGGCCGGACTGGCCAGCGCCCAGGCGCAGCTGGAAGTGGCGGAGCAGGTACAGCTACAAATCCGTCAGCAGGAAACCAACGTTGAAGCCCGCGAACGTCAGGTCGATCAGGCCAAAGCGCAGCTGGAAAACGCGAACCTGAATCTCTCTTACACCGAAGTCCGCGCCCCGTTCGACGGCTTCGTCACCAAACGCAACGTACAGCCCGGCACGCTGGTGCAGGCGGGTACGGCGCTGTTCTCACTGGTCTCCCCGAACGTGTGGGTGGTAGCGAACTTCAAAGAGTCGCAGCTGGAGCGCATGAAGCCCGGTGACAAGGTCAGCGTCTCTGTGGATGCCTGGCCGGATATGGAACTTGAAGGCCACATTGACAGCATCCAGCAGGGCAGCGGTTCGCGCTTCTCCGCGTTCCCGTCGGAAAACGCCACCGGTAACTTTGTCAAAATCGTCCAGCGCGTGCCGGTGAAAATCGTGATTGATAAGGGGCTGGATCCGAACAGGCCGCTGCCGCTGGGGCTGTCGGTTGAACCGAAGGTGACGGTGGAATGACGGACCACAGCCACGATAGCTGGAAGCCCGCCAGCAACCCGTGGGCGGTGGCAATTGTTGTCACCCTCGCGGTGTTTATGGAAATTCTGGACACCACCATCGTCAACGTGGCGCTGCCGCACGTGGCCGGGTCGCTCTCGGCCAGCTATGACGAATCCACCTGGGTACTGACCAGCTACCTGGTGGCGAACGGCATCGTGCTACCCATCTCTGCCTTCCTCAGTCGCCTGTTTGGCCGCAAGCAGTTCTTCTTAATCTGCATCGTGATGTTCACCATCTGCTCGTTTCTGTGCGGCATCGCCACCGAGCTGTGGCAAATCATCCTGTTCCGCGTGATGCAGGGCTTCTTTGGCGGCGGGCTGCAGCCCACGCAGCAGTCGGTGCTGCTCGACTACTTCAAGCCGGAGGACAGGGGCAAGGCCTTTGGTCTGTCGTCCATTGCCATCATCGTTGCGCCGGTGCTTGGTCCGACGCTGGGCGGCTGGATCACCGATAACTACTCCTGGCGCTGGGTGTTCTTTATCAACATTCCGGTGGGGATTGTGACGGTGCTGGCGATCTACCAGCTGCTGGAAGATCCGCCGTGGGAGAGCAAGTCAAAAGAGAAGCTGACCGTCGACTGGACGGGGATCGGCCTGATCGCCCTCGGCCTGGGCTGCCTGCAGGTGATGCTCGACCGGGGGGAAGATGACGACTGGTTCTACTCGAACTTTATCCGCACCTTCGCGGTGCTGACGCTCATCGGCATTATCGGCGCAATTTACTGGCTGCTGTATGCCAAAAAACCGGTTGTGGATCTGCACTGCATGAAGGACCGCAACTTCGCCATTTCCAGCCTGTTAATGGCAGGGATGGCGATGATCCTGTACGGCAGCTCGGTGGTGATCCCGCAGCTGGCGCAGCAGGACCTGGGCTATACCGCCACCTGGTCAGGGCTGGTGCTGTCGCCCGGCGCGGTGTTGATTGTGTTAACCATCCCGCTGGTGCTGAAGCTGATGCCGGTGGTGCAGACGCGCTGGATTATTGCATTTGGTTTTACCTGTCTGGCGGTGTCGTTCTTCTGGTCGCGCACGCTGACGCCGGATATCGACTTTGAAACGCTGGTGCTGTTTCGCAGCGCCCAGTCGATAGGGCTGGGGTTCCTGTTTGTGCCGCTGACCACCATTGCCTTTATCTCGATACCGAGGCGGCTGAACGCCGACGCGGCGGCGCTGTTTACCATGTTCCGCAACGTGGCCGGTTCGATTGGGATTTCGCTCTCGACGGCGGCGATAACCGAACGCGCGCAGGCGCACAGCGCTCATCTGGCGTACCACGCTTCGCCGTTTAACGAACAGTTCCAGCTGGCGATTCGTGAGAGCGCGCAGGTGATTCAAAACTTCACCACCCAGGTGGGCGACCCTACGGGAATTGCCACCGGGCGCATGTACCAGACCATGATCGAGCAGTCGCGCTTCCTGGCCTACATCGACGTCTTCACCCTCCTGAGCGCGGTGGCCTTGTTACTGATCCCATTTTGTTTGTTGCTCTCGCCGGTTAAGAGCGAGGGGAGTGCAGGAGCACATTGATGATACACAGACGTTTACACCCCCTGATGATAATGATGCTGCTGGTGGGCTGTGCCGTCGGGCCGGACTACCAGCAGCCCGCGCCGCCCGCCGTCACGCACTGGAACGATAAGGGCGACGGCGGGGTGAAATCGCAAACCACCTCCGCCGCGACCAACCCGCGCTGGTGGAAGACCTTCGGCTCGGCGCAGCTCGACAGCCTGGTTGAACGCGCCATCGCGGGAAACCTGACGCTGCAGCAAACGGTGCTGCGCATTGCCGGCGCGCGTGAACAGATTAACCAGGCGGGCGGGGCGTTTTATCCGTCGGTCAACGGTAACCTGCAGGCGACGCGCCAGCAGCTTGGGTTGGAAGGAGAGCTGAAATCCCACGGTGTGTACGACCAGGTGGATAGCATCGATCCCGATCTGAAAGGCGCGCTGGGGCCGCTGACGCAGCCGGTTAACCTCTACCAGGGCAGCTTCGACGCCCAGTGGGAAATCGACCTGTGGGGCAAGGTGCGCCGTCAGGTGGAGGCCGCCGAAGCGCAGCAGAAAGCGGCGATAGAGCAGCGTAACGACGCGCTGGTGTCGCTGGAGGCCGAAGTGGCCCGCGCGTGGCTCCAGCTGCGCGGGGCGCAGAGCATTATCGCCACGCTGAACACCCAGATTGAGAGCGCCCGGCAGACGTTGGATCTGACCGAAAGCCGCCAGCGCGGCGGGCTGTCTCCGCAGATGGATGTGGAAAACGCCCGGGCGCAGTTAGGCAACCTTGAAGCGCAGCTGCCGCAATATCAGGCGCAGGAGCGGCAGGCGATGAACGGCCTGGCGATCCTGCTCGGCAAGCCGCCGGGCGCGCTGGATGCGGAATTGCAAAGCGTGCAGCCGATGCCTGCCCTGCCGGATATCGTGCAAACGGGCATTCCGTCGACGCTGGCGCGCCGTCGTCCGGACGTGCGCGAAGCGGAGGCGAACCTTCACGCTGCCACGGCGCAAATCGGCGTCTCGGTGGCGGAGCTGTTCCCGAGCTTTACGCTCTCCGGGCAGTTTGGCCTGCGCAACAGCGAAACTAACTGGCTGACCGACTGGAGCAGCCACTTCTACAGCTTCGGTCCGCAGGTCTCTATTCCCATCTTCCAGGGCGGCCGGCTGGTTTCCAGTGTCAAGGTGGCGCGTGCGCAGCAGGGCGCAGCGGTGCTGGACTATCGCCAGACGGTGCTCACCGCGCTCGGGGATGTGGAAAACGCGCTGGTGAGCTATCGCACCGACCAGCAGCGTGAAGCGGGCCTCGCGAAGACCATCGACGCGCTGCAAAACGCGTTCGACCTGGCAAGCGACAGCTACCGACAGGGGATCGCCAGCTTTATCGACGTGCTGGACGCCCAGCGTCAGCTTGCGCAGGCCCAGCAGCAGCGCGCACAGGCGCAGGTGCAGAGCGCGCTCGATCTGGTGGCGCTCTACAAAGCTCTGGGCGGCGGCTGGGAGCCGTATCAGCAGGTGCAATTACCGGAGTACAACGTCTTTGGCGACGCCCCGCGCGGATAAATTCAGAGGATTGGGCAAGAAACGGACAGGAACGCCACATTCGCGAGGGTTGAGGGGCGGGTATAACTATCGGGTACCCAATCGACATGCGAGGAATCACTTATGCGTTATCAAAAACTGGGCAACACCGGACTGTTTGTTTCTGAACTGTGCCTCGGCACCATGACCTTCGGCGGTGAAGACGGCATGTGGGGCAAGATTGGCCAGCTTAAGCAGAACGAAGCCGAGCAGCTGGTGGGCCGCGCGCTGGACGCGGGCATCAACTTTATCGATACCGCCGACGTCTATTCGGAAGGGCGCTCGGAGACGATACTCGGGCAGGCGCTGAAAAACCTGAACGTCCCGCGCGAAAATGTGGTGGTGGCCACCAAGGTGTTTGGCGAAACGGGCACCGCTGGGGTGAACTCGCGCGGCAGCTCGCGCTATCACATCATCAGCAGCGTGAAGGAGAGCCTGCGCCGCCTGCAGCTCGATCATATCGATCTCTATCAGCTTCACGGCTTTGACCCCGCAACACCGATTGAAGAGACGCTCTACGCGCTGGATAACCTGGTGCAGCATGGCCACGTGCGCTACATCGGCGTTTCTAACTGGGCGGCGTGGCAGATAGCCAAAGCGTTGGGCATTTCGGCGCGTCTGGGGCTGGCGCGTTTTGCGTCATTGCAGGCGTACTACACCATCGCCGGGCGCGATCTGGAGCGTGAGCTGGTGCCAATGATGCAGAGCGAAGGCGTTGGGCTGATGGTCTGGAGCCCGCTGGCGGGCGGCCTGCTGAGCGGAAAATATGGCCGCGACGGGACGAGCGAAACCGGTGGCCGCCGTCTGGAGTTCGATTTCCCGCCGGTGGATAAAGATCGCGCCTTCGACTGCGTGGACGTGATGCGCACTATCGCCGAAAGCAAGGGTGTCTCCGTCGCGCAAATCGCGCTGGCGTGGCTGCTGCACCAGAAAGCGGTAACCAGCGTGATTATTGGCGCTAAACGCGTCGATCAGCTGGACGACAACATTGCCGCAACAGGGATCCGCTTAAGCGAAGACGAGCTTAAGCAGCTGGATGCGGTGAGCGCGCTGCCGCGCGAGTATCCGGGCTGGATGCTGGAGCGCCAGGGAGAATATCGCCGTAACCAGCTCGCACAACAGTAACCTTCCTTTTCCCCGGCGGCGCTTCGCTTGCCGGGGCTTTTTTTCCCGCACTGCTCACAAAAAACGATCCTCCTCTTTGATCCAAATTTAATCTTCGCCTATATGACTAGTCATGAAATTTTAAATGACTAGTCATATAGGGAGAGACCATGAACAATTCACTGCCAGCCAACTTTTTATGGGGCAACTCGGTGTCCAGCATGCAGACGGAAGGGGCCTGGAACGAGGGTGGGAAAGGGATGTCGGTGTACGACATTCGCGAAGCCGGGGAAAACATCTCAGACTGGAAAGTGGCGACCGACTCCTACCATCGCTATCGGGAAGATTTCGATCTGATGCAGGATCTGGGCATGAACTGCTACCGCTTTCAGATTTCATGGAGCCGCGTCTGCCCGCAGGGCGACGGCAATTTTAACGACGAGGGCATCGCGTTTTACGACCGTTTTATCGACGATCTGATCGCACGCGGCATCGAGCCGATGGTGTGTCTCTACCACTTCGATATGCCGCTGGCGCTGGCGCAGGAGTACAACGGCTTCAATGACCGCCGCGTAATGGACGCCTTTATCCGCTACGGTAAAAAGATGATCGACTGCTATGGCGACCGCGTGAAGTACTGGCTGACCTTCAACGAGCAGAACATCTTCCATATGCCGGAAGCGTTTCGTATTTCGGGCTATATGAAAGGCGAGCAAACCCTGCGCGAGCTGTATGAGCTGCAGCACCATACGATGGTGGCGCACATGGCGCTGACCGAGTATTTGCACCAGACCAAACCGGGCCAGCTGATGGGCGGCATGCTGGCACACCAGCTCATCTACCCGGCCACCTGCAAACCGCGTGACATCTTCTGCGCCCAGCAGTATGACGAATTTCTCAACCAGAACCTGCTGCGCGTTTTCGCGGGGCAGGGCTACAGCCCGGCGGTGATGGCGGTGGTGGAGCAGGAGGGCTTTGGTGATATCTACCGCGCCGAGGATCTCGCGCTGCTGGCGCGCACCAGAAACGACTATATGGCCTTTAGCTACTACGCCAGCAAAACGCTGGACAGTGATGCGATCCCGGAAGGTACGCCGGTGAACTATTACCTGCTTCACGGCGAGAAAAATAACCCATACCTGAAGGCCACCGAGTGGAACTGGCAGATCGATCCGCTGGGCTTTCGCACCATCATCACCCGCTACGCCAACGACTGGCGGATGCCGGTCTTCCCGATTGAGAACGGCATTGGGGTGATTGAATCCTGGGACGGCGTGAACCCGATTGATGACACCTACCGCATCGACTACCACCGGGCACATATCGAGGCCATGAAGGAGGCGATGTTCGAGGACGGGGCGGAGGTCATTGGCTACCTTGGTTGGGGCTTAATCGACATTCTCAGTTCCCAGGGCGACATGCGTAAGCGCTATGGCGTGGTCTATGTCAACCGTGAAAACCACGACCTGAAAGACCTGAAGCGCGTGCCGAAGAAGAGCTACGCGTGGTTAAAACAGGTTATCCATACCAACGGACGCGAGATGTAAGCCGTACGCTGCCGGGCCGTTTTTGTGACTGATTGATGGGAACTATCCGCTATGTCTGAAACAAAAATAACACCGCACATGCAGTCCTTTGTCGATAAGTTTGTTGAGTTCTCGGCGCGCCTGGCAAACCAGGTGCACCTGCGCTCTCTGCGCGACGCCTTCGCCACGGTGATGCCGATTTTCATCCTCGCCGGTCTGGCGGTGCTGGTGAACAACGTGGTGTTTCCGTGGATTTTTCACGGCGACACGCTCGTGCAGTTTAAGGTGTGGGGCGAGGCGATTATCAACGGCACGCTGAACATCGCCGCGCTGCTGCTGGCCCCGATGATTGCCTGGTCGCTGGCGCGCAACAAAGATTTCGACAATCCGGTCTCGGCAGTGGTTATCGCCGTCAGCAGCTTCATCATCATGATGCCGATGCGCTTGCAAATTACGCCCGTCGGCAGCGACGCCGCGGTGAACGTCACCCAGGTGCTGACGTTCGCCAATATTGGCTCAACCGGGATTTTCGCCGGGGTGCTGATCGGGCTGCTTTCAACAGAAGTGTTTATCGCCATCTCGCGGCTGAAGGCGCTGCACATTTCCCTCGGGGAAAACGTGCCGCCGGCGGTGAGCAAATCCTTTACCGCGCTGATCCCAACTATCCTCACGCTCTCCCTGTTCGCAGTGCTGGCGGCCATACTGGCAAACGTGCTGCACACGGACCTGATCCATCTTATTACGACCTTTATCCAGCAGCCCCTGCGGCTGATCAACACCAGCCTGCCGGGGACGATTTTCATCTACAGCTTTGGTAACTTCCTGTTCACGCTGGGTATTCACCAGTCGGTGGTGAACAGCGTGGTGCTGGAGCCGTTCCTGCTGATTAACACCAACGAGAACATGCTTGCCTTCGCCAACGGTCAGCCCATCCCGCATATCATCAATAACATCTTCGTGCCGACGTTCGGCATGGTGGGCGGCACGGGCAGCACGATATCGCTGCTGATCGCCATCTTTATCTTCTCCCGACAAAAATCGGCGAAGCAGGTGGCGCGTCTGTCGCTGGCGCCCGGCTTATTCAACATCAACGAGCCGGTGATCTTCGGCCTGCCGATTGTCTTTAACCTGCCGCTGATGATCCCGTTTGTGCTGCTGCCCGCCATCGGCATCTATTTCGCCTGGCTCTGTACTACGCTGGGGCTAATGTCGCGCTGCGTGGTGATGATCCCGTGGACCACGCCGCCAATTCTGAGTGCCTGGCTGGCGACGGCGGGGGACTGGCGGGCGGTGGTGGTGCAGTTGGCAATCATTGTATTTGGTGTATTCTTCTACCTGCCTTTCCTCAAGATTGCCGAGCGAGTGGCGTTGAAAAACAGCGGGATAGAAAACTAACAGAAAGGAAGGACGATGGCGGCGAAGTACATCACCATAGCGCGGGAAATTAAGAAACGCATTATCAGCCAGCAGTACGCCGCCAATGAACCGCTGCCGGACCAGTTTGCGCTGGCGGCGGAGTTCAGCACCAGCCGGATGACCATTCAGCAGGCCATGCGCCAGCTGATTGTCGAAGGGCTGGTCTACACCCGCCAGGGGCAGGGAACGTTCATCCGTAAAAATTTCCTCCAGCTCTCGCAGTGGGATCTCTCCGGCAGCGACTACTTTGGCGCCACCAAAACCTGGGAACATCTGGGAACGGTGACCAGCCAGGTGGTGCATTTCGAACTGCGCTTCCCGAACGAGAAAGAGCAGGCGTCGCTGATGATTAACGCCGATGCGCCGATCTATGATTTTATTCGTCTGCGTTTGCTGAACGGCGAGCCGATGTCGCTGGATTCCACGGTGATGCCGCTGAATCTGGTGCCCGGCCTGAACAAAAGCCATCTTGAAAGCTCGGTGTTCCGTTACGTGCAGGAGACGCTGGGGCTGAAAATAATGGGCTCGTATCGCGTCGTGCGCGCGTTGAAGCCAAATGCGCTGGATATGCAGCACTTAATCTGTGAACAGACGGACCCGGTGCTGGAGGTGGAGCAGGTGATCTATCTTGAAGATGGCACGCCGCTGGAGTATGCCCACTGTCACTATCGCTACGACCACGGCGGGATTGTCATCGTGAACAACGGATAAAAAAAAGCGGGCAACGAGGCCCGCTTTTTTATTTCTCTTTGCTATCAGTTCAGACGCACTGGCATACCAGAACGGTTCTGGATCGCCTGGTCAACCACGGTCGTTTCCACGTCAGCCTGAGAGGTCACGGACTGCACCGCGCTGGTCAGGTTGATTGGCACGATTTCGTTGTTGTTGATCTGATCTTCGCTGGTGGACAGCGGGTTGTGCACTTCGATGTAACGGCTGCCGTCTGGCTCAGAGGTCGCTTTCACCGGTTCGTTGATGAACTGCACGCGAGTACCGACCGGCACGTTTTCGAACAGGAACTTAATGTCGTCGTTACGCAGACGCACGCAGCCGTGGCTGACGCGCAGGCCGATACCGAAGTTGGCGTTAGTACCGTGGATAGCGTACAGGCGGCCAATGTACAGCGCGTACAGACCCATTGGGTTATCCGGGCCTGCTGGCACAACGGCTGGCAGCGGTTCGCCCGCAGCAATGTATTCCGCGTGCATTTTCGCGGTTGGGGTCCAGGTTGGGCCCGCTTTCTTACGCTCAACTTTGGTGGTCCAGTTCAGCGGGGTATCTTTACCCAGCTGGCCGATACCGATTGGCAGCACGATAACGGTGTTAGTGCCTTTCGGGTAGTAATACAGACGCATTTCGGCGCTGTTGATTACGATACCTTCATGAACAGTATCCGGCAGGATCAGCTGCTGAGGGATGTTCAGCACGGTACCTGCTTTTGGCAGATACGGGTCAACGCCCGGGTTTGCTTCGAGCATGTTAGACAGACCGAGCTGGTATTCAGCGGCAAAATATTCCAGCGGCTGAGCGTTGCCTTCCGGCACAATCACCACCTGGTTTTGCCCAACCAGACGGCTACCGTCTGTCGGCAGGGGATACGTCACCGCAGAAGCGGTCTTGCAAAAACCTACTACGGCTAACGCTGCCGCAAAAAGCGTTGTCAATTTCATGTTCATGTTGTGCGAGGTATCTAAGCCATTCAGGCGATGAGTTGATAAGTCTGAATCTGTGATGGGAGCGCATTATATGTGCATTCCCGCTAACAGGGAATTCAGATGTGTACGAAATCACATTTTTTTCGATTTTGTTAAAGTTTAGTGGATTGCCGCAACACGGGATCTCAATTCGGAATTGTGGCATAATGCCGTGTTTATCACACTTTTCGCAGGAATCTCCCCGTGTTAGTTACCAGCAACGTCACTATGCAGTTTGGCAGTAAGCCGCTGTTCGAAAACATTTCCGTCAAATTTGGCGGCGGCAACCGTTACGGCCTGATTGGTGCCAACGGTAGCGGAAAATCCACCTTTATGAAAATCCTCGGCGGTGACTTAGAACCGACGCTCGGCAACGTGTCGCTCGACCCTAACGAGCGTATCGGTAAGCTGCGTCAGGATCAGTTCGCCTTCGAAGAGTTCACCGTGCTCGACACCGTGATCATGGGGCACGCGGAGCTGTGGGAAGTGAAGCAGGAGCGCGATCGCATTTACGCGCTGGCCGAAATGAGCGAAGAAGACGGCTATAAAGTGGCCGATCTGGAAACGCAGTACGGCGAGATGGACGGTTACTCTGCGGAAGCGCGCGCGGGCGAGCTGCTGCTGGGCGTAGGCATTCCCGTTGAACAGCATTACGGCCCGATGAGCGAAGTGGCGCCAGGTTGGAAGCTGCGTGTGCTGCTGGCACAGGCGCTGTTCTCTAACCCGGACATCCTGCTGCTCGACGAACCGACGAACAACCTGGACATCGACACCATCCGCTGGCTGGAGCAGACGCTGAACGACCGCGACAGCACCATGATCATCATCTCGCACGACCGTCACTTCCTGAACATGGTCTGTACGCACATGGCGGATCTGGACTACGGCGAGCTGCGCGTGTACCCGGGCAACTACGACGAATACATGACGGCGGCCACCCAGGCGCGTGAACGTCTGCTGGCGGATAACGCCAAGAAGAAAGCGCAGATTGCTGACCTGCAGTCCTTCGTCAGCCGCTTTAGCGCCAACGCCTCTAA
This sequence comes from Enterobacter sp. B79-1, assembly GCF_057444735.1. Taxonomy (NCBI): domain Bacteria; kingdom Pseudomonadati; phylum Pseudomonadota; class Gammaproteobacteria; order Enterobacterales; family Enterobacteriaceae; genus Enterobacter; species Enterobacter sp. B79-1. Next base: position 1,292,157 of record NZ_JBYAZJ010000001.1, on the reverse strand, counting down.
GTCGCGTCAGGCGACCTCGCGTGCGCGTCAGATCGACAAAATCAAGCTGGACGAAGTCAAAGCCTCCAGCCGTCAGAACCCGTTCATCCGCTTCGAGCAGGACAAGAAGCTGTTCCGTAACGCGCTGGAAGTGGAAGCCCTGGCAAAAGGCTTTGAGAACGGCCCGCTGTTTAAAAAATTCAACCTGCTGCTGGAAGTGGGCGAGAAGATTGCCATTTTGGGTGCCAACGGCGTGGGTAAATCCACCATGCTGAAAACCCTGGTCGGCGAACTGCAGCCGGACAACGGCACCGTGAAGTGGTCTGAAAACGCGCAGATTGGCTACTACGCGCAGGACCATGAATACGAGTTCGAAAACGACCTCACCGTCTTTGACTGGATGAGCCAGTGGAAGCAGGAAGGCGACGACGAGCAGGCGGTGCGCAGCATTCTGGGTCGTCTGCTGTTCAGCCAGGACGACATCAAAAAGCCGGCTAAAGTACTTTCCGGTGGTGAAAAGGGTCGCATGCTGTTCGGCAAGCTGATGATGGAAAAACCAAATATCCTGGTGATGGACGAACCGACTAACCACCTGGACATGGAATCTATCGAATCGCTGAACATGGCGCTGGAGATGTATCAGGGTACCCTGATCTTCGTCTCTCACGACCGTGAGTTCGTCAGCTCGCTGGCGACCCGCGTGATTGAAATTACGCCAGAGCGCGTGGTGGACTTCACCGGAAACTACGAAGACTACCTGCGCAGCAAAGGTATCGACGGCTAAAAAAAAGCCCGGTGGCGCTTCGCTTACCGGGCCTACGTTCTATTCCCTCTCCCCGTGGGAGAGGGTTAGGGTGAGGGCATCAGGCCGCACTACACCACCCATTCGCTCCCTTCAACCCCATTCACCAGCAGCTTACGTTTTTCCCCGACCGGTAACGACACCTTCAGCGCTTTCCACGCCGGACGATAATCCCCGCGCGCGTTCACCTTCAGGTTGATGGTTGCGCCGTCGCACACCATTTCCCATTCCACCCACAGCGCATTGCCGTTCTGATATCCCCAGCTTTCGCCGTCGTCTTCAAATAGCATCCCGGTGGTTGTCCCGACGCCCTTCAGTGGGAACAGTTTCAGCTCGCGGGTATCGTCTTTTTCTGCGGATACGTGGGTGATACGCTCGCTGAGCGGCAGGCCGGCACCGGCGCGCACCAGCAGCGGCAGTTTTTCCAGCGGCGCGTCGAGAACAATCGACTGGCCGCCCGCATACCACGCGTGGGTGTAAAAATCGTACCAGCCGGTGGCGTTATCCGGCAGCCAGACGCGGCGCTCGCGCTGCCCGGCTTCGACGACGCTGGCCACCAGCAGATCGCGGCCCAGCAGGAAGTCATCGCACTCCTCAAACGTCTGCGCATCGTGCTCATGATCGAGGAAGGTCGGGCGCAGCATCGGCTCGTCGTCGGCGTGCGCCTGCCAGAGCAGGGTGTAGAGGTACGGCAGCAGGCGGTAGCGCAGCTCCACCGCGCCGCGAATGGCTGGCGTGACGCCCGGGTACATCCACGGTTCGTTCACGGTGTGGTCATCGTTCCACGAGTGAATGGTAAAGCGTGGATGCATCACGCCGTTCTGCACCCAGCGCACGAACAGCTCGGCGTCCGGCTTGTCGCCGGAGAAACCGCCGACGTCGTGACCGACGTTGAACAGGCCGGACAGGCTCATGCCCAGCCCCATGCGGATGTTATAGCGCAGGGTGTCCCAGTTGGTGCGGTTGTCGCCGCTCCAGGTCTGGACGTAGCGCTGCATCCCGGCGCAGCCGGAGCGGGAAATCAGGTACGGACGCTTTTCCGGCGCGAAACGCTGCTGAGCTTCAAGCGAGGCGCGCATCATCAGCAGCGGCATCACCGGGCGAATGTGCTTGATGGCGATCTCCTTGCCGAAGCCAAAGCAGCGGGCTTCCCCGTCCCATACTTCGTACTCGTTGTTGTCGTTCCAGGTGGAGTCGATGCCCATCTCCAGCAGCTGCGTGGTGACGCCGTTCTGCCACCACTGCACCGTCTGCGGGTTGGTAAAGTCGAGGTGCGAGCCTTCGTCATCCCAGAAGCTGGAACGTTCCGGCGCATCGGTTTCTGAATCGCGAATAAACAGGCCGCTTTCCGCCACTTCGTTATAGCGCGGATGATCCTGCAGCAGGCACGGCTTGATGTTGGCCGCAAGCTTCAGTCCCGCGTCGTGGAACGCCTGGCTCATCACCTTCGGCTGCGGCACCTTGTCATAGTTCCAGTTAAAGACGTAGCGTTTGCCGTTGATGGAGGTATAGCCGGAGGAGAGCTGGAACGAGTCGCACGGAATGGCGTGCTCTTCGCACAGGCGGATGAAGTTCATCAGCTGGTTCTGAGCGTCCGGCGCGTCGGTGTAGTGCATGGTCGAGCCGCTGTAGCCGAGGCTCCATTTTGGCCCGAACAGCGTTTTCCCGGTCAGGCGAACAAAGGCTTTGGTGACGTCCAGCACGCGCTTGCCGGTAAAGATGTAGTAGTCGATATCGCCCGCTTCCGCCTGCCAGCGACGATAGGCGGTGTGGTAGTTGTCGATTTCGTTACCCAGATCCAGCCAGCAGCTGCTCAGGTTGTCGTAGAACAGGCCGTAGCTGACGTCGTCGCGGCGGGCGATGGTGAACGGAATGTGCTTGTAGAGCGGGTCGGTGCTGGCGGCGTTATAGCCCATTGCGTCGAGGTTGCGCATCTCGTAGCGTTTACCGTTGCGCTGCAGATCGCCCGCTTTCTCGCCCAGGCCGTAGAAACGCTCGTCCTTACGACGGCTCAGATAGTGCGCCACGCCGTCACCGTGGGCGTTCAGCAGGTAGGCGCTGGTCGGACGGTCGTTGACCAGCGGCTGCCACTCGCCCGCGTCATTGCGGTAGTGCCACTCCAGCCACAGCGGCTGGTGGACGGTCACGCGCAGCCGTTCGGTTGCCACGGTGAGCGTCTCACCTTGCTGCGTTAGCGTCCAGGCCGGGCAGGAGAAACCGCTTATGTCGTCACGGCGGCGGCCCTCCCAGGGCACGTCTTTTTCCGGCGCGATGCTCCAGGTGTGGTCCAGCGCCAGCTCGCCTTTGCGTTTGATCAGCACGCGGAACAGGTTCTCTTCCAGCACATACAGGCACAGGCGGTGCTGGTTATCGACCAGCAGTTCCAGATGATTTGCTGACTGTTTATCTACGGTCCAGTTTTTCAGGGTTTTCATATGCAATACATCCACTATCAGGCGCGCTTGGCGCGACGTTCAGCAATAAATGCTACCAGGAAGACAGCGCCAATCAGGTCAAAGAAGCCCATGGCAATAAAGAGCGGGTTAAAGCCGATTTTGTCGGCGGTCACACCGATTAACAGCGAGAACAGGAAGCTGGCGATCCACGCCGCCGAGCCGCGCATGCCGTTGACGGTCGCCATCTGGCCTTTGTCGAACGACTCCACGACCAGGGCGCTCAGCATGCAGGAGATGATCTGGTGCCCGAAGCCGCCGATGGAGATCAGCACGATGGTGATATACGGGTCGCGTGTGATGGCCACGATGCCCAGCGAGATCATCAGGAACGCGCCCGTCACGGAGCTGGCTACGACCGAGTTAACGCGGGAGCAGCCGAACAGGCGGGTGTACAGACGCGTCAGGTAGCCGCTCGCCACGCTGCCGAGGTCGGCGGCGAGGAACGGCAGCCAGGCAAACATCGCAATCTGCTTCAGATCCATGCCGTGCTCTTTGGCGAGGTACAGCGGCACCCAGAAGCTCAGCACCGCCCAGGCCGGTTCCGCCATAAAGGCCGGGATGGCAATACCGTAGAAACGTTTGTTTTTCGAAACGGTTTTCAGCGCGGTTAGGAAGGGCAGTCTCACCGCAGGCGGTTCGTTATCCTGCTTGATAAACGCCAGTTCGTCCTTGCTCAGGTTCGGGTGCTGCTCCGGGTTGTGGTAGAACGCCCACCAGAGGATCACCCACAGCAGCGCCAGCACGCCGGTAAACATAAACGCGCCCTGCCAGCCGAACGAGGCGTGAGCAAAGTAGATGATAGGCGGGGCCAGCATCGCGCCGATGGAGAAGCCCACGCCCGCCCAGCCGGCGGCAACGGGGCGTTCTGATTTCGGGAACCATTCGCCGATGGTTTTGGCGTTCGCCGGGGTGGCGGCGGCCTCAGAAGCACCCATAAAGAAGCGCAGAATCGCCAGGTGCAGCCAGCTTCCGGCGCCCGCGTGGAAAATACACATCAACGCCCAGATCCCGGCGCAGACCATAAAGCCAATCTTCAGGCCGATAACGTCAATCAGCCAGCCGCACAGGGGCTGGAAAATGGTGTAGGCGATCTGGAACGCGCCGACGATCCAGGAGTATTGCTCGGTGGTGATGCCGAGGCTCTCTTTCAGTTCCGGGGCGAGGATCCCGAGCGAGTTTCGGGTGATGTAGTTAACGGTGACGCCAAGTAAGAACAGCACCAGCACGTACCAGCGCAGGTTCTTGATGACGCGACGGGTTTTGCTTGTCGCAACGGTGTTATTGATGTCCTGACTCATTTTACTCTCCACAAGACGGACGGTAAGGGGACGGAGGTTCAGGTGTCACACGGATTGTTATGGCTTTGATTTCTATCCGTTTAAACTGCTTAAGTTGGTATACAACTATTATGGAAGTTGTGTGACAAGTTCACCTTAAGGGAGAAGATGAGCAGGCAATAGTGGATTTTGTGCAAAATTTCTCATAACTGACGAAATGCCTCTGGCATGATGGTGTTTATGTCAGTTATTGCCTGACCAATACGCTATGAAAAATTTTTCATTTCGCAAATGGAGCCAGATCACAAAATGGACAAAAGGCTAAAAATCACCGAAATTGCCGCCCGTACACAGCTCTCCATCAGCACCGTGTCGCGGGTGCTGGCGGGGAAAGCGAATACCAGTGAAAAGGCGCGCGCAAAGGTGCTGGCCTGCGCCCGAGAGCTGGGCGTGATGGAAGGTATGGCGGCGGGGCGGCTGCTGCTCAATAGCCTGGTGGTTTTTGCCCCCCAACGCGCCTTCGACGAGCGGTCCGACATCTTTTACTACCGTGTGATCCAGAGCGTGAGTAAAGGCCTGGCATCCCACGATGTGCGACTTCGCTACTGCGCGCTGGAAGAGAACGACAGCGACGCGCAGCTGTTTCTGGCGCGCATGAATGAAGCGGACACTCAGGCGGCGATTCTGCTCGGTATCGACGATCCGCACATTCACGATCTGGCGGTGGACGTGGGGAAACCCTGCATGCTGATTAACTGCCGGGACCGCCACATGCGTTTGCCTGCCGTTGCGCCGGATCATCGCGCCATTGGCGAGCGGGCGGCGGAGTACCTGTTCGAGATGGGGCACCGTGAGGTGATGAACGTGCTGTGCCTGCGTCGCTACACCATGGAGCTGCGCCTGTCGGGGATCCGCGACGCCTGGCAGTCCCATAACCTGACGTTCAACGATAAACGCGATCTGCTGGTGGTGCCCAGCTTCAGCGCCAAAGAGACGGAACAACTGGTCAGCGAGTGGCTTAACCAGCAGAAGGGAAAGGATCTGCCGACGGCGTTTCTGGTCGGCGGCGACTTTATGGCGGCGGGCACCATTAGCGCATTACAAAACCACGGCCTGCGCGTGCCGCAGGATGTGTCGGTGATGAGCATTGACGGGTTTAACCTGGCGGCGATTCAGGATGTGCCATTAACGGCGGTACATGTTCCCCGCGATGAGCTGGGAACCGAAGCGGTGCATATGCTCCAGCAGCGGCTGATGCGCCCGGACGCGCCGGTGGGGACGTTACTGCTTAACGGTACGTTGACCGTTCGGGATTCGGTACGGCGGATACGTCAGGGGAAACGACGCACCGCCGTGGAGCGGGAAGGGCTGTACGACAGTTAGACCATACCCAGCGCGCGCTTGCCGTGGATATTGAGATCGTTCACGGTAAAGCGGTCCTGCCAGTTCTTTTCATAATCCTCGCGCGGGAAATCTCCCGGCGACGCACCGGTTTCCAGCGCTTCCTTGACCTTTTTCGCGTAGGCGAGGTTCTTCTCGCACATCGGCGCGGCAGGGATGTACATCACGTTGCCCCAGCCCTGCTGATTCTCCACCGGCGCGACGGAGTGGATCACATCGCAGTGCCACCACACGGAATCGCCCGCCTCAAGTGCCGGAATGCTGCTTAATGCCTCGATGAGCAGCGGGTGCCACTTCTCGGAAACCGGCAGCACGCGGCCCGGTGCCACGCCGCACAGCTCGTCTTCCGGCACGTCGTCCAGCAGCGGGCGCAGCAGAATGTAGGCCATCGCTTCCGGGATCGGCACCACGTGCAGCAGCCCCTGACCGGGGATCATGTCCGACAGCGCCGTCCAGCCCTGGAAGGTGCGGAACACCGAGCATTTGGTGGTGTTGTCGACGGAGTACTCTTCCACTTCAGTACGGTGCGCGGCGTTCCACGGATCGTACTTATCGACGTTGCCGTCAAACACGCGGGCGAACACCTGTTGATAAGCCGGAAGCAGCCAGCGCTCCAGCGCGCCGGAATCGGTATGCGCGCCCAGTCCTTTCGAGGTGGTTCCCGGCGGACGGCGGCGGATACGGTCCGGGTAAATCACGCTCACGTCCGGGTCGAACCACTGTTTGCCGTTGCTCTCGAATGTCCATAAACGGTTCAGGAACGACTGCACCTGCGCCATCTCTTCGCTCTGGCGCGCCTGCATTTGCGCCTGAGACCAGTAAATCGGGTAAATCTCCGGACGAGAGGCCGTTAAGGTGCCGAAGAAGTTATCGCCTGGGCCTTTGTACACGTCGTCAAACGTGTTGAGATCGAGGTAGTCGAGCATCGACTGATCCCATGCCAGCGCCTGCTCGCGCGGGAAATGACCTTTAATCACCGCGCAGCCGCGGCGTTTAACGGCCTCGCGCTGTGCGTCGGTAATGGTGCCGTTTTTCACATCCGCGAACGGGATCACCGGCCAGACGGTTTCGCCTTTGTTCTTAAGAGCGTTGATTTCCGCCACGCGGGTGGCAATTTTATCGCTGAGCTTATTAAACACCGCCTGCACGTCACCGATCTGCGCGCGCAGCTCACGTTTCAACTGACGGATTGCCGCTTTGTGATCCGCTGGCAAAGTTTCACTGGTAAAGGTCATAACTGCCTCGCATCTTTCATTCGAAAGTAAAAATATCTACAAGTGATACTTTAAGTTAAAATTAAGTTAATGCAAGTTTAAAAACTTGACGCAAGCCACAGGACGGAAAAAGAGTAAGAGGCCGGAGCGAGGCTCCGGCGAGGCGAGGATCAGGCGTCGAACGGGGAGTGGTTGTCGAGCACGGCCTGAATGACGTTCAGCGCGCCCTGATGGTTGTTGTCGTCGGTGCTGTAGCGGCTGATTTCTTTGATGCTCTGCGCCGCGTTGCCCATCGCAAAGGAATATTTCACCAGCTTTAGCATCTCGGCATCGTTGCCGCTGTCGCCAATGCCCACGCATTCCTGCGGGGAGATTTTCCAGCGTTTCAGCAGGCGGCTGATGCCGTTGGCTTTGTGCAGACCGGGGATAATTAAATCCACAAAGCCAAAGCCGCTGGTGACTGGCTTCATGATGCCGTCCAGGGAGACGTGAAGTTTATCCACCAGATTAGGAATATCGCTGTCCGGCAGGTTCAGGGAGAATTTAAACAGCACGTCGTCAATCTCGCGGTAATCGCTGATGCGCTTTAAGCGGTGATAGTGCTTTGACATCAGCGCCACGAACGCTTCAGGAGCCTGGTTGCTGACGTAGGCACTCTCCAGCCCGCAGGCCACGAAGTTTAACCCTTTGTCTTTCAGCAGTTCGCCAATGACGATTTGTGATTCATGACGCGTCAGTTCGCCGTGGAAAATCTGTTCCCCGCGATCGAACACCAGCGCGCCGTTTTCCGCCACGAAGGAGATCTGCTCTTTCAGCTCCGGGAAGAAGGAGATGAGCTGGTAATACTGGTTGCCGCTGGCGACAACGAATTCAATGTTTCGAGCCTTAAGCTGTTCAAACTGTGCCTGGAAGCGGTCTCGATCGTACTGCTTGGCATCATCAAGGAAAGTTCCGTCCATATCGGTGACGATAACTTTAACGGTCATACTGTGCTCCTGGGTCACTGCGTTTTGAAACATTCTAATAACAAGGTGACGGGGAGCACAAATTTAATTTCGAATGAAAGTCAGAAAGCCGGGTGGCGGCTTCGCCTTACCCGGCCTACGGAGGGAAGAGTAGGCCCGGTAAGCGTAGCGCCACCGGGCGTTTTTTTACAGCGTATGCTCGGTACGGGCAATAATATCGTCCTGCGCATCCGGCGACAGGGCGGTGAAGAACGCCGAGTAGCCCGCCACGCGCACCACCAGATCACGATACTGGTCAGGATGTTTCTTCGCTTCCAGCAGCGTATCGCGCGAGACGATGTTGTACTGGATATGCCAGCCCTTATGCACCTCGAAGAAGGTGCGCAGCAGCACCATCAGCTTCTGGCGATCGCTGTCGTTTTCCAGCGTCGACGGGTTCAGCTTCTGGTTAAGCAGCACGCCGCCGAGAATCGCCTCGGTAGGCAGTTTACCGACAGAGCCAATCACCGCCGTCGGGCCGAGGTGATCCGTACCGGAGGCCGGGCTTGCCCCTTCCGCCAGCGGGGTGTGCGCTTTGCGCCCGTCCGGGGTGGCCATCGTCGCTGCGCCAAACGGCACGTTTGCAGAAATAGAAGAGGTGCCCGCGTAGTAGTTACCGCCAATCGGGCCGCGGCCGTAGCGCGGATTGTGGTACTGCTTCAGCTCTTCAATGTAGGTCTGATAGGCGCGCGTCAGCAGCATATCCACGCTGTCGTCGTCGTTGCCGTACTTCGGCGCGCCGTTGATCAGACGCTGGCGCAGCTGCTCGTGAGTCAGCCCGTCGAAGTCATCCGCCAGCGCGGCCGCCAGCTGCTGTTGACCGATAGTGCCCTGCTCGAACACCAGCTTTTTCACCGCCGCCAGGCTATTGCCGAGGTTGGCGATGCCCACCTGCAGGCCGGAGACCCAGTCATACTTCGCGCCGCCCTGCTTGATGCTTTTCGCGCGCTCGATGCAGTCGTCCACCAGCGCCGAGCAGAGAATATCGTGGACGTTCTCTTCCAGCATGGTGTCCACCACGTACTCAATCTCGATGGATTTGCGGGTGTAGTAGCGGATCTGGCTGTCCCACGCTGCCATCACCTCCTCGAAATTGTCGAAGTTACCGGCAGAGAGGGCTTTCTCCTGCGGGAGGAACACCTTACCGCTGGTGGCATCGCGCCCGCCTTCCATCGCCGCCAGCATCACGCGGGCGAAGTTGATAAAGCTCATGCCGGTGCAGCGGTAGCCCCATTTGCCGCCCACCGCGGTTTCGATGCAGCCGATGGCCGCGTAGTCGTAGGCGTCGTCTCGTTCAACGCCGAGCTTGATGAATTCCGGGATCACGATTTCATCGTTATTGAACGCCGGCATCCCGAAGCCGCAGCGGATCACCTGCACGCAGGCGTCGAGGAAGTCGTTGCTCATGCCCGCATGGTAGCGCACGCTCAGGTTTGGCTGGGTGGAGCGCAGGCGACCGCAGGATTCCAGAATCGCGTAGGAGAGTGGGTTGACCGCGTCCATCGGCTCGCCGTTGACCAGCTTCTGGCCACCGATGGTGACGTTCTGGTACAGCGGGCTGCCGGCGGAGGCTTTAGAGTGCGAGCCGGAGCGGATCTTGTTCACTTCCAGCAGCTTCAGCCAGCAGCTGTGCAGCAGCTCAATGGCGTGCTCGCGGTCGAGGCTCTGGTCAAGCTCCACGTCGCGACGGTAGTACGGATAAAGATACTGGTCCATACGCGCGAAGGAGACGGAGTGGCCGTTGGACTCAATCTGCAGGAACAGCTGAATGAAGTAGCACAGCTGCAGCGCCTGCCAGAAGGTTTTTGGCGGCTCGTGGGCGATTACATCACAGTTTTCCGCCATTGCCAGCAGCTCGTCACGGCGGCTTGCGCGGGTTTCGGTCGCGGCCATTTCACGCGCCAGATCGGCAAAGCGTTTGATGTGCAGGCTCACCGCCTCCAGCACGATATCAATCGCCTTCAGGAATTGGTCGCCGTGCAGGTCTTCCAGCACTGTCAGGTTGATGCGCGAGCGGCGCTCGGCCACCTTGGCGCGCAGGCCGTCGAGACCTTTCTCCAGCACCAGCGGGAAGTTCACCGCCAGGTGCGCATCGCCGGAGGTCATATTGCCTTCGGCTTTGATAATGCCGGTTTCGAGCAGGCCTTTCTGCTCGTCGGTGAACATGCCGTAGCAGCGATCCTGCACCGTCTGGCCGCGCCACCACGGGCAGATGTCATGCAGGACGCGCTTGTTCTCTTCGCTCACCGCAAAGCCAGCGCCCGGGCGATCCGCCAGATCGTCGATCTCTTTCTCAATCCAGGAGACGGTGTATTCCGGGAAGATCGGCGCGGCGCGCACTTCGCTTGCCTGGTTACCGATGATCAGCTCGTCGTGTTTGATCCAGATGGTGCGCTCGGCCAGGTGATGCGCCAGCGCCAGGGCGCGACGCACCGGGATCGGCTTGTCCATGTGCTGCTGATACATTTCGGTGTAATGCTGCGCGCGCTCGGTACAGACCGGCGGCTTGACGATATGTACGAGGGCCGTTTTGTGCGCTTTAATGCGCTCGCTGAGGGTGTTGAGATTCAGGGTCGTCATAAGTTTATCCTCGTAAGGTCGCGGTTAACCCTTTCTGGCAGGCGTACTGCTGCGCGAAGTCCAGCAGGGCAGGGTTATCCAGCGGTTTGTCAGGGGCTGAGTAGGGTTGGCCGAGCAGGGTGTATTTGTTCATGCCCAGCGTGTGGTACGGCAGAAAATGAATATCCTCGACGCCGAGCTCGTCGGCAGCGAAATTGGTAATGGCGGTAACAGAGGCTTCATCGGCGTTAAAGCCCTGGATCAGCGGCACGCGGATGGTGATTTTTTTCCCGGCACCGGCCAGGCGTTTCAGGTTGTCCAGGATCCGCTTAGCCGAACCGTCCGTCCACTGCTTGAACACCTCACCGTCGACGTGCTTCAGGTCGGCGAGGAACAGATCGACGTAGGGTAATGACGGCTCGATATAGTGCCAAGGCACGTGAAGGCAGGTTTCGACGGCGGTGTGGATCCCCTGGACGTGGCTGGCTTTAAACAGCGCGTGCGCCAGCTCCGGGTTCATAAACGGCTCACCGCCGGAGAGGGTGATGCCGCCGCCGCTGCGGTCGTAAAAAGGCTTATCGCGCAGTACGGTCGCCATGATCTCCTCGACCTGCTGTTCTTCACCACAGACGGTCAGCGCCTGCGTCGGGCAGCAGTCGGTGAGGACGTTGAGCGTGGCGTCATCAAGCTTCTCACGGTGAATGACCAGCCCGTTCAGCGCGCGTTCGATGCAGCCCGGTGCCGCCTGCTGGCACAGGTCGCAGCCGTCCAGGCACAGGCGCGCATCAAACAGCACGTCCCGGCTGCGGGATCGGCTTTCCGGGTTCTGGCACCAGCGACAGCCCAGCGAGCAGCCTTTCAGGAACACCACAGTTCGAATGCCGGGGCCATCGTGGGTAGAGTAACGCTGAATATTGAAGATCATGATTTCGCCTCTCATCTTGCATATGAAGATTAAATTACTTTCGAATGAAAGTTATCTTGATGCAGGTCAACTCTTGAGCAGGTTTTGTCGTGATAGGGTAAGTGCAGGCTAATTTTGAGGGTGACATCATGGAACTTTATCTCGACACATCTGACGTTGCGGCAGTCAAAAAGCTGGCGCGTATCTTCCCTCTGGCGGGCGTGACCACCAACCCAAGCATTGTGGCAGCCGGTAAAACGCCGCTCGACGTGCTGCTGCCTGAACTGCACGACGCGTTGGGCGGTAAAGGCCGTCTGTTCGCGCAGGTGATGGCGACTACCGCTGAAGGGATGGTGGAGGACGCGCGCAAGCTCCGCGCCATCATTAATGACCTGGTGGTGAAAGTGCCGGTGACCGCAGAGGGGCTGGCGGCAATCAAGATGCTAAAAGCGGAAGGGATCCCGACGCTGGGTACGGCGGTATACGGCGCCGCGCAGGGTATGCTCTCCGCGCTGGCGGGGGCGGAATATGTGGCGCCTTACGTTAACCGCGTGGACGCGCAGGGCGGGGACGGGATCCAGACCGTGGTTGAACTGCAACAGCTGCTGACGCTGCACGCCCCGCAGTCAAAAGTGCTGGCCGCGAGCTTCAAAACGCCGCGTCAGGCGCTGGACTGCCTGCTGGCAGGCTGCGAGTCCATCACGCTGCCGCTGGACGTGGCGCAGCAGTTTATTACCTCTCCGGCCGTGGATGCGGCGATTGTGAAGTTTGAGCAGGACTGGCAGGGGGCGTTTGGAAGGACGTCTATCTGACGCGTTTGCCGGGTGGCGCTGGCGCTTACCCGGCCTACGTTCGAGCCGTTGTAGGTCGGGTAAGGCGGAGCCGCCACCCGACTTTTTATTTGCTACAAACCTCACACCCCGGGTTACGCATCAGCTTCATCTCACGGAACTGGCAGGTCATCGCGTCGTACATCACGATTTTCCCCGCGGCAGGCGTGCCGTAGTGCGCCAGGACTTTGATCGCTTCCATCGCCTGCAGTGAGCCAATCACGCCGACTAACGGCGCCATCACGCCCGCCTCAACGCAGGTCAATGCGTTCTCGCCGAACAGGCGGCTCAGGCAGCGGTAGCAGGGATCACCTTCCGCGTAGGTGAAGACGCTGATTTGCCCCTCCATGCGGATCGCCGCACCGGAGACCAGCGGAGTTTTGTGGGCAAAACAGCCTGCGTTTAACTGGTTACGGACGGCGACGTTGTCGGTGCAGTCCAGCACCAGGTCATGCTGCGCAATCTGCGCGGACAGCGCCTCGTCATCCAGCATCGCGTCAATGAGGGTGAACTGAACGTTGGGGTTGATGCGGGCCAGCGCAGCCCCGGCGGATCCCACCTTCGGCTGGCCAATGGTCGCGTCGCTGTGCAGCGTCTGGCGCTGCAGGTTGGACATCGATACGGTATCGAAATCCAGCAGCGTCATCCTGCCCACGCCTGCCGCCGCAAGGTACTGCGCGGCCGCGCAGCCCAGCCCGCCAAGACCAACAACCAGCACGCTGGCCGCCTTGAGCGCTTCCTGGCCCTCGAAATCAAACCCGCGCAGGATAATCTGGCGGTTGTAGCGCAGCATCTCCGGGTCGCTCAGCTCCACCGTCATGTCAGCCTCCGAACAGGTGGTTAAAGCGCTCGATCTCAACCCATTCGCCTGCTTCCACATTGCCGCGCTCGCGCTCCAGCACGATAAAGCAGTTGCCCTGGCTGAAGGAGCTGAAAATGTGCGAGCCCTGGTGCCCGGTGGTGCTCACGTCGAGCTCACCGTCCGCGTTGCGCGCCAGAATGCCGCGCTGGAAATCGAGACGGCCCGGTGATTTTTTCAGGCGCGTGGCGGCACGCACGCGCAGGCGTTCCGGCAGCGGGTTAGCCTTGTTGCCGGAAAGCTTCGCCAGCAGCGGGATCACCAGCTGGTAGAAGGTGAGTGCCGCAGAGACCGGGTTACCCGGCAGGCCGCAGAACCAGCTATGCGTGAGCTTGCCAAAGGCGAACGGTTTGCCCGGCTTGATAGCCAGCTTCCAGAAGGCGATTTCGCCCAGCTCTTCAAGGATGGTTTTGGTGTAATCCGCTTCGCCCACGGAGACGCCGCCAGAGCTGATGACCACGTCGGCTGCGTTATCCGCCTCGATAAACGCGGCGCGCAGTTTTTCCGGATCGTCAGGAATGATGCCGAGGTTAATCACGTCGCAGCCCAGCTGCTCCAGCATCAGGTGTACCGCCAGGCGGTTGGTGTCGTAAATCTGACCCTCCTGCAGCGGCTGGCCCGGAAGCTGCAGCTCGTCGCCGGTGGAGAAAACGGCAACGCGCACTTTACGGACAACGTCGATTTCAGCAACGCCGAGCGACGCCAGCACCGGCAGTTCACCTACCGTTAGCTTCTGTCCGGCGGCAAAGACCGTCGCGCCAAGCGTGATGTCTTCGCCCGTGCGGCGGATATTCTGGCCCGCTTTAACGTTCGCGGTAAAACGCACGCCGTCGTCGGTCTGTTCGGTCTCTTCCTGCATCACCACGGCGTCGCAGCCAGCCGGAACGGGCGCACCGGTCATGATGCGCACGCAGGTACCCGCAGGCCATTCACCGCTGAACGGCTGACCCGCAAAGGCTTTACCCGCCACCGGCAGGGCGTTACCCGTCTGGAGATCCGCCAGGCGCACCGCGTAACCGTCCATCGCGGAGTTATCAAACCCCGGCACGTTAAGCGGAGAGACAATATCGCGCGCGGCAATACGGCCAAAACAGCGCACGAGGGGCAGCGTTTCAACCTCATGCAGCGGGGTAATGCGGCCAAGCATCTGCGTGAGTGCCGTCTCAAGCGGCATCAGTCCGGCGGTAAAATCCATGGTGGGCTCCTGCGGAGTAACAACGAAAGCGCCCATTATGGCAGAAAAGTGCGGCTAACTGTATGACCCGATGGGTGTACGCTTTACATCACAGTTGCGTCTTTCTATATTCAAAAATCATCTGAAGTTTCATCGACGATAATGATATTTATAGAAAAAGCCGCAAATCAGGCTAACGGGTGATGCGAAATGGTTAATGCGGTAATCGCAATTCATGGTGGCGCCGGGGCAATCACCCGTGCACAGCTCAGTCCCGAGCAGGAAAAGCGCTATATTGACGCGCTGTACGCCATTGTGGAAACAGGCCAGCGGATGCTGGAAGCGGGCGAGAGCGCGCTGGATGTGGTCACCGAGGCGGTGCGCCTGCTGGAAGAGTGCCCGTTGTTTAACGCGGGGATCGGTTCGGTCTTTACCCGGGATGAAACGCACGAGCTGGATGCCTGCGTGATGGACGGTATTACCCTGAAAGCGGGCGCCGTGGCAGGCGTCAGCCGTCTGCGCAACCCGGTGCTGGCGGCGCGTCTGGTGATGGAAGCGAGTCCGCACGTCCTGCTGGCGGGCGAAGGGGCGGAGACGTTTGCCTTCGAACACGGGATGGAACCGGTATCGCCCGATCTTTTTTCCACGGAGGAGCGCTATCAGCAGCTGCTGGACGCGCGTACGGCAGGCAAGACGCAGCTTGACCACGCCGCGCCGCTGGATGAAACCACCAAAATGGGCACGGTCGGCGCAGTCGCGCTCGATAAAGCCGGAAACCTCGCGGCGGCAACGTCAACGGGCGGGATGACCAACAAGCTGCCGGGACGCGTCGGCGACAGCCCGCTGCCCGGCGCAGGGTGCTATGCCAACAACGCCACGGCCGCCGTGTCCTGTACCGGAACTGGCGAAGTGTTTATTCGCGCTCTCGCGGCCTATGACATCACCGCGCTGATGGATTACGGCGGATTAAGCCTGAGCGAGGCCTGCGAGCGCGTGGTCATGGAAAAGCTCCCCGCGCTTGGCGGCGTCGGCGGGTTGATTGCGGTGGATCGTGAGGGCAACGTGGCCCTGCCGTTTAACAGCGAAGGGATGTACCGCGCCTGGGGCTACGCCGGTGATGAGCCCAGTACGGGGATCTATCGTGAATAAGGGGGCAAAACGTGCCGCACAGTGAAGAGCTGGACAACCGCCAGGTATTGGCTGTCCATCAGCTGAATATTGCGTTTCAGGAGGAGCGGCAGTTCATCCCCGCAGTACAGAATTTATCGTTTTCGCTGCATCGCGGCGAAACGCTGGCCATTGTCGGTGAGTCTGGTTCCGGTAAATCGGTTACCGCACTGGCATTGTTGCGCCTGCTGGAGCAAACGGGCGGGCAGGTCGGCAGCGAGAAAATGCTCCTGCGCCGCCGTAACCGTCAGGTCATTGATTTAAATGAACTGAGTGGTTCGCAGATGCAGGGCGTGCGTGGGGCGGATATCGCCATGATTTTCCAGGAGCCGATGACCTCTCTGAACCCGGTTTTTCCGGTGGGCGAGCAGATTGCCGAGTCCATCCGCCTGCATCAGGGGTTAAGCGGCGATGAAGCGCTCCTCGAAGCGAAGCGGATGCTGGAGAGGGTGCGCATTCCTGAAGCGCAGGCCATTCTGGGGCGCTATCCGCATCAGCTTTCCGGCGGGATGCGCCAGCGCGTCATGATTGCGATGGCGCTCTCGTGCCGTCCGGCGGTGCTCATCGCCGACGAGCCGACAACGGCGCTGGACGTGACGATTCAGGCGCAGATCCTGCAGCTGATCAAAGTGCTGCAGCAGGAGATGGAGATGGGGGTGATTTTTATCACCCACGATATGGGCGTGGTGGCGGATATCGCCGACCGCGTACTGGTGATGCACCAGGGGCACGCCGTAGAGACGGGCACGGTTGAGCAAATTTTTCATGCGCCTGTTCATCCTTACACCAAAGCGCTGCTGGCGGCGGTGCCGCGTCTTGGGGCGATGAACGGCAGCGATTTACCGCGCCGTTTTCCGTTGATGGCTCAGGGCGAGGCGGGCATGCAGACGGCCGAAACCGAGCAAGATACGGTGGTGCCGGGCAGGCCCATTCTGGAAGTCCGCGATCTGGTCACGCGTTTTCCGCTGCGCAGCGGGGTGTTCAATCGCGTGAAGCGCGAAGTCCATGCGGTGGAAAACGTCAGTTTTGATCTCTGGCCGGGCGAAACGCTGGCGCTGGTGGGGGAGTCGGGCTGCGGTAAATCCACGACCGGACGCGCGTTGCTCCGGCTGGTGGAGACCCAGGCCGGGACCATTACCTTTAACGGCGAGCGTATCGACACCCTGCCAGACAGCAAGCTGCAGGCCGTGCGCCGGGATATTCAGTTTATTTTCCAGGATCCGTATGCTTCTCTCGATCCGCGTCATACGGTGGGGTATTCGATCATGGAGCCGCTGCGGGTGCATAACCTGCTCGACGGGGACGCGGCGCAGCGTCGCGTGGCCTGGCTGCTGGAGCGCGTCGGGTTGAAGCCTGAACATGCCTGGCGTTATCCCCACGAGTTTTCCGGCGGGCAGCGACAGCGCATTTGCATTGCGCGGGCGCTGGCGCTGAATCCAAAAGTGGTGATTGCGGATGAGTCCGTTTCGGCACTGGATGTCTCTATCCGCGCGCAAATCATCAATTTATTGCTCGATTTACAGCGGGATATGGGCATTGCCTTCCTGTTTATCTCGCATGATATGGCGGTGGTGGAGCGTATCAGCCACCGTGTTGCGGTGATGTACATGGGGCAAATTGTTGAGATTGGCCCGCGGCGGGCGGTATTTGAAAACCCGCAGCATCCTTACACCCGCAAGCTGATGGCCGCTGTGCCGGTTGCCGATCCTGCGCATCACCACGCCCAGCGCGTGCTGCTGCAGGATGAAATGCCGAGCAATATTCGTAAACGGGGCGAAACTCTGGAGCGCGTTACGCTTCGGGAAGTCGGTCCCGGTCATTTTGTCGCACCACCGCGTCAGGACAATGCATTCTCGCGGTTATAACGTACACCAGGCAGGAGAACACAATGGTTAAATTTGTTGCTCGTACATGGCTGTTAGCCGCGAGCGTGACGGCGGCGCTGGCCGTCGCCCCCGCGTTCGCTGCCAAAGACGTGGTCGTGGCGGTCGGCTCTAATTTTACGACGCTCGATCCGTATGATGCTAACGACACGCTGTCGCAGGCGGTGGCGAAATCGTTCTACCAGGGGCTGTTTGGCCTGGATAAAGAGATGAAGCTCAAAAACGTGCTGGCGGAGAGCTATACCGTTTCGGACGACGGGCTGGTGTATACCATCAAGTTGCGTTCCGGCGTGAAGTTCCAGGACGGCACGGATTTCAATGCTGAAGCGGTAAAGGTCAACCTCGACCGCGCCAGCAACCCGGAAAATAGCCTGAAGCGCTATAACCTGTATAAAAATATCGCCAGTACCGAGGCGGTCGACCCGGCAACCGTGAAGATCACCCTCAAAGAGCCGTTCTCCGCGTTTATCAATATTCTGGCGCATCCGGCAACGGCGATGATTTCCCCTGCCGCGCTGAAGAAATACGGCAAAGAGATCGGCTTCCACCCGGTAGGCACCGGCCCGTACGAGCTGCTTACCTGGAATCAAACCGATTTTGTGAAGGTGAAGAAATTCGCCGGATACTGGCAGCAGGGCTTGCCGAAGCTCGACACCATTACCTGGCGCCCGGTGGTGGATAACAACACCCGCGCGGCGATGCTGCAAACCGGTGAAGCGCAGTTTGCCTTCCCGATCCCGTACGAGCAGGCAGCGCTGCTGGCGAAAAACAGCAAGCTGGAGCTGGTTGCCAGCCCGTCAATCATGCAGCGCTACATCAGCATGAACGTCACGCAAAAACCGTTCGATAACCCGAAGGTGCGTGAAGCCATCAACTACGCCATTAACCGCCAGGCGCTGGTGAAAGTGGCCTTTGCGGGCTATGCCACCCCGGCGACCGGCGTGGTGCCGCCAGCTATCGCCTATGCGCAAAGCTACCAGCCGTGGCCTTACGATCCGGCCAAAGCGCGCGAGCTGCTGAAAGAGGCGGGCTTCCCGAACGGCTTCAGCACCACGCTGTGGTCGTCGCATAACCACAGTACCGCCCAGAAGGTGCTGCAGTTTACCCAGCAGCAGCTGGCGCAGGTCGGCATCAAGGCGCAGGTGACCGCGATGGATGCCGGACAGCGTGCGGCAGAAGTGGAGGGCAAAGGGCAGAAAGAGAGCGGCGTGAGGATGTTCTACACCGGCTGGACCGCCTCCACCGGTGAAGCCGACTGGGCGCTGTCACCGCTGTTTGCCTCACAGAACTGGCCGCCAACGCTGTTCAATACCGCGTTCTACAGCAACCCGCAGGTGGATAAAGACCTCTCTGACGCGCTGAAAACCACTAAGCCTGAGGAGAAAGCGCGGCTGTATAAAGATGCTCAGGATATCATCTGGAAAGAGTCGCCGTGGGTGCCGCTGGTGGTGGAAAAACTGGTCTCCGCCCATAACAAAGCGCTGACCGGGTTCTATATCATGCCGGATACGGGCTTTAGCTTTGACGACGCGGATTTAAAATAAACCTCATGCTGAATTATGTTTGTAAACGCCTGCTGGGGCTTATCCCGACGCTGCTGATTGTGGCGGTGCTGGTGTTTCTGTTTGTCCATATGCTGCCGGGGGATCCGGCGCGGCTGATTGCCGGGCCTGAGGCGGATGCGACCGTTATTGAACTGGTGCGCAAGCAGCTGGGTCTCGACAGGCCGTTGTATATGCAGTTCCTGCACTATATGGGCAACGTGCTGCAGGGCGATTTTGGCACCTCGATGGTGTCGCGTCGCCCGGTGTCGGAAGAGATTGCCAGCCGCTTTATGCCGACCTTTTGGTTAACCCTTGCCAGCATGGGCTGGGCGGTGGTGTTTGGTCTCGGTGCGGGAATTGTCGCCGCCGTCTGGCGCAACCGCTGGCCGGATAAACTGGGTATGGCGCTGGCCGTGACCGGCATCTCCTTCCCGGCATTCGCCCTCGGGATGCTGCTGATGCAGATCTTCTCCGTGGAACTGGGCTGGCTGCCGACCGTGGGCGCGGATACCTGGAAGCACTACATTCTCCCATCGATGACCCTTGGCGCAGCCGTGGCGGCTGTGATGGCGCGCTTTACCCGCGCCTCGTTTGTCGACGTGCTGAGTGAAGACTACATCCGCACCGCGCGGGCGAAAGGGGTCAGCGAGAAGTGGGTCATCCTCAAGCACGGTTTTCGCAACGCGATGATCCCGGTAGTCACGATGATGGGGCTGCAGTTTGGCTTCCTGCTGGGCGGCTCTATTGTGGTGGAGAAGGTCTTCAACTGGCCGGGGCTGGGGCGTCTGCTGGTCGATTCGGTCGACATGCGCGATTATCCGGTGATTCAGGCGGAAGTCCTGCTGTTCTCGCTGGAGTTTATTCTTATCAACTTAGTGGTGGACGTGCTTTACGCCGCCATTAACCCGGCCATCAGGTACAAGTAAGATGCGATTGTTGAACTGGCGTCGTCAGGCCGTATTAAATGCTATGCCGGGGCTAAAGCCGGAGCACATCCGCACTCCGTGGTCTGAATTCTGGCGGCGTTTTCGCCGTCAGCCTGTCGCGATGACGGCGGGGCTGTTTGTTTTGCTGCTGATTGTGGTGGCGATCGTTGCGCCATGGGTCGCGCCGTTTGATGCGGAAAATTATTTTGACTATGACCGTCTGAACGACGGGCCGTCGATGATGCACTGGTTCGGCGTGGATTCGCTCGGGCGGGATATCTTCAGCCGCGTGCTGGTGGGGGCGCAGATCTCGCTGGCCGCCGGGGTCTTTGCGGTGCTGATCGGCGCGGCGATAGGCACGGTTTTGGGTCTCGTCGCCGGGTATTACGAAGGCTGGTGGGACCGCATCATCATGCGCATCTGCGACGTGCTGTTTGCCTTCCCCGGCATTCTGCTGGCGATTGCCGTAGTGGCGATCATGGGCAGCGGCATGGCGAACGTCATCATTGCGGTCGCGGTCTTTTCGATACCGGCTTTCGCCCGCCTGGTGCGCGGCAACACGCTGGTGCTGAAACAGCAGACCTTTATCGAGTCGGCGCGCAGTATGGGGGCCAGCGATGCCACCATCCTGTTCAGCCATATTCTGCCGGGTACGGTGTCGTCCATCGTGGTCTATTTCACCATGCGTATCGGCGTGTCGATTATCTCGGCGGCCAGCCTGTCGTTTCTGGGGTTAGGGGCGCAGCCTCCCACGCCGGAGTGGGGCGCGATGCTGAACGAGGCGAGAGCAGATATGGTGATTGCACCGCACGTGGCGATCTTCCCAAGTCTGGCGATTTTCCTGACCGTGCTGGCGTTTAACCTGCTGGGGGACGGGCTGCGCGACGCGCTGGATCCGAGGATTAAGGGGTAGGGCAGTGGAATGTGCCGGGTGGCGGCTACGCCTTACCCGGCCTACAAAAGGGAAGCGGGGTGTTTAAACCCGGCTACCCCACAGGTCATACTCGTCCGCGTTTTCAACCTTCACGCGAATAATATCACCCGGCTTAACGCTGGTTTCGCCGTTCAGGTACACCGCGCCGTCGATTTCCGGGGCGTCCGCCATGCTGCGGCCAATCGCGCCCTCTTCGTCCACTTCGTCGATAATCACCAGAATTTCGCGGCCCACTTTTTCCTGCAGACGCTCAGCAGAGATCTGCTGCTGCAGCTGCATGAAGCGGTTCCAGCGCTCCTCTTTCACCTCTTCCGGCACCTGGTCCGCCAGCTCGTTGGCGGTTGCGCCCTCTACCGGGCTGTACTTGAAGCAGCCTACGCGGTCCAGACGGGCTTCTTTCAGGAAGTCGAGCAGCATCTGGAAATCTTCTTCGGTTTCACCCGGGAAGCCGACGATGAAGGTGGAGCGCAGGGTCAGATCCGGACAGATTTCACGCCACTGCTTGATGCGCGCCAGCTGGCGGTCAACGGAGCCAGGACGCTTCATCAGCTTCAGAATACGCGGGCTGGCGTGCTGCAGCGGGATATCCAGGTACGGCAGAATTTTGCCTTCCGCCATCAGCGGGATCACATCGTCAACGTGCGGGTACGGGTAGACGTAGTGCAGACGCGTCCAGATACCGAGCTTCGCAAGCTGCTCGCACAGGCCGACCATACTGGTTTTCACCGGCTCACCGTTGTGGAAACCGGAGCGGTGTTTCACGTCCACGCCGTAGGCTGAGGTGTCCTGGGAGATGACCAGCAGCTCCTTCACGCCCGCGTCGGCCAGACGTTTGGCTTCTGCCAGCACTTCACCGATTGGACGGCTCACCAGATCGCCACGCATGGACGGGATGATGCAGAAGGTGCAGCGATGGTTGCAGCCTTCGGAAATTTTCAGGTACGCGTAGTGGCGCGGCGTCAGCTTCACGCCTTGTTCCGGCACCAGGCTCAGGAACGGGTTGTGCTTGGGTTTTGGCACGTAGTGATGAACATGTTCCAGCACCTGCTCGTAGCTGTGCGGGCCGGTGATCTCCAGCACCTTCGGATGCACTTCGCGGATCTGATCCACTTTCGCGCCCAGGCAGCCGGTGACAATGACTTTGCCGTTTTCGGTCAGGGCTTCACCGATGGCTTCCAGTGACTCCTGAACCGCGCTGTCGATAAACCCGCAGGTGTTGACGATCACCATGTCGGCATTGTCGTAGCTTGGCACCACGTCATAGCCTTCGGTACGAAGTTCGGTCAGGATGCGTTCGGAATCCACCAGGTTTTTCGGGCAGCCGAGGGAGACGAAGCCGATTTTCGGCTGGTGCGTAACATTGCTCATAGGTTAAAAATTGTTCGGTTTTTGGAATGGTCAGGGCAGGGATTCTACAGAGTTTGGGGGGGAATTTGTACTGAAGAATTGTGCTCACGGCAGGTTTTCGGTGCCAACCGATTCTTCTGATTAAGAAACGATGTTTTGATTAGAACTAACGCCTATTTAATGTATGGGTATTGCTTGTAAAATGGCCTGGTGGATTATTTTTATAACAAGTAGAGGGACTTATGCAACAGTACAAAAGAGAATTTTCTGAACTTAGGCGGTCACTATGGCATCTGTAAACAGAGGCTGTATTGTTCACGGTAAAAATGTTGGGCTAGACGGGGATAAAACCTCTACAGGCTCACGATGCATAGCCGCACGCCCTGGTATGTCTGTCATGGGAAAGTGGAAATTCTATTTCGGCGATAAGACCACACCTTGCCCGAAATGTGGGAAAATCGGAGTCATTGTTAGTGGAGATCACCGACAAACGAACGGCGAAGCGGTCGCCGTTGATGGTTCAATCATCCATTGTGACTGTCCAAGTGGATCGAACTTCTTGATAGCCCCTGGCACTGTGGAGATCAGCGATCCGTTCGGTATGTCAGAACCTCCAGTAAACAAAGCTGTTGCCGTTGCTGCCCTTAGTGCTCTACCCGTTTTTGCAAAATCATGTTTGCGAGGTGAAGGCTGCACTGACGAAGGAGCTGATCAGGAATCTGTTGATAATTTCGGTCATGTTGGCTACTACCGAGCACTTCCTCAACCGGAACAAACAGAATCGGAACCCGTCCAACACGCGCAGGCTGCAAAGAAACTCAAACCAGCCGAACCGACTCCACCACCAGAAGATAACCGCCCGTGGTATAAGCGCCTTTTCAGTTCCTCGGATGCCCCCAAAGCGTCTGCGACCGCAGGGATGGCAACAGCAAGGGCCGCGACTACAGCAGGGATCGCCACTGATGCAGCAATTGAGGCCGGATACGCAGCAGTGCAGAAAATCGGAGGAAATCTTTCGACGGCTGGTCGCTGGATAGCCCCGAGTCCTCCAACCGTTTTTCTGTTTGGCATGTTCTACTCGCCAAAGCTCAACAGTGGCGAACAGGACTACATTGATAAAATGCGCCTTGAGCAGGCCGCACGGAATAAAGAAGATGTTCCGACCCGTGTTCGCTTTCGCTGGGAGGCTGACCAGTTCGGCATTATGAGGCCGAAAGGCTTCCACGTCAGCGCCAGAGGCGGACAGGATAAAGTGCCTGTGCGCATGCTTCAGAAGAACACCACCACCAGGAACTATGAGTTCTGGGAGGATGGCGCAGATAAGCCGACAATCGTTTGGACTCCTGACGAACCGGGATATTCTTCCCCGACTAACACTGGCAACCAGAACAATGTCTATATTCCTCCGAATGCACTGGTTTACCCGGAAAGTGAAATCAACAGCCCGTGGTCAACAGTTACCCCAGCACCGGGAGAACGTTCATTCCGGGATTATATTCTGGTGCATCCAGCAGGGACCTTTGATCCGATTTACGTCTATCTGAATGCGGATCACAAATACCACACAGCACCAAAAGGGGCCCCACCATTACCAGCATTCCCTGATGCGAAAAGAGCACCACGTAAGACAGCTATTCAAGGTGGCGGACAACTTCGGGCAAGATGGAAAGATGCCAAAGGTAAAATTTATGAATGGGACTCTCAACATGGCACAGTCGAAGTTTATGACCGTTCGGGCCGTAACCATTTAGGCGAGTTCAATCACATAACAGGTGAGCAAACCAAGCCAGCAGATCCAACCAGAAAGGTAGAAAAGTGATGGTAATCTATTCTGTGGAAGTTTTTGATAAACAAAGCGAAGAATTGGTTTTAGAGGTTGAGATCCCTAAGAGCAAACTGAAAGGAGTTGCTGCTGTCATGGGGTGGGGGCCGGATGACGAAGATGCATTTGTCAAAGGCATCGCAGGGTTCAATGTTAGCCAAAAACAGGCACTGGATTTAGAAAATTTACTCGGCGAAAAATTCTATTCGGAAGACGTTATCGTGCAAATCGCTGGCGGGGAAACATCTTGAAGCGGTCATTCAGTGACTACACAGAAAACGAGTTCCTGTAGTTCGTCCGTAAACTCTTCAACGTTGCGGACACTTCAGAAAGTGAAGATATAAAAACATACTGGAGTTTAAGCGCCTGACCGAGCACCCTGACGGGTCTGACCTTATCTACTACCCCCGAGATGACCGTGAAGATAGCCCTTAAGGGGTGGTTAAAGAGGTTAAAGCTTGGCGTAAAGCTAACGGTAAACCCGGCTTTCGTGAAAATTTGCGGGAGACAGCATTAAAAATTGATTCAAGCGCCGGGTTTTTATTCCGGCTTTTTTTCGCCTAAGCCAGTCATACTGGGGATTAGAAAAAAGGCAGCAATGTATTATTTTAGACTTTTGGGCAGCCGAGGGAGACGAAGCCGATTTTCGGCTGGTGCGTAACATTGCTCATAGGTTAAAAATTCATCAATTATGGAGTTATCAGGGCGGGATTTTACAGCGTATCGCGGGGGATTTATACATTCTTTGCATGGCGGATGCGGTGAGGAAAGGTTGTAACATTGTAAAGAATGTTAATCAGTTAAGAATTATTGATCTCAGGCATTAAATTGTACAAAAAATGACCTTATTCTGAATGTGCAACATGACTGACAGAGGAGGAAATAGCATGTCCGTTGACAGACTGAAACGCGATCTGCTTAACAAGCTGATCAACGCCCGAATCGACCTGGCCGCGTATCTGCAGCTCAGGAAGGCAAAAGGCTATATGTCAGTCAGCGAAAGCGAACATCTGCGTGATAACCTGTTTGAACTTTGCAATTTCATGCGTGAAAAAGCACCGACCCTGAAAGCGGAATACGACGAAAGCGAGCTGATGGCGCTGCGTCGTGCCGCTGAGGTGCTCTCCATTGCAGGGGTATGTTTGATGAACGGACGCCACGACTGCCCGAATTTTATCGCTGTTAACGCGGAGAAGCTTGAAAACTGCCTGACAACGCTCTCTCTTTGCATCATGTGTCTGAACGAGCACGCGAAGCTTGCCCAGCACTGAGCCCGGGGGAGGCGACTCCCCCTTCTGATTAAGCTTTTGTAAAAGTGGTAACGCGCCCGAACGTTGTGGCTAATCTTTATGCCATATGCCGATAAAGGAGCGCGTTATGCATCGATCCTCGCTGATTTTACTGCCTGCGTTATTTTTCCCTTTTTCTCTCCTCGCTGACCCTGACGCGGTAAAGGTCGAGGTGTTGCAGAACCGACTCGATCACCCCTGGTCACTGGCCTTTTTGCCTGACAATAAAGGCGTGCTCATCACGCTCAGAGGCGGCCAGCTGAAACACTGGCAGGCCGGAAAAGGGTTGTCTGACCCGATTGTCGGCGTGCCCAGGGTGTGGGCAAACGGCCAGGGCGGTTTGCTGGACGTGGTGCTGGCACCTGATTTTGAACAATCGCGACGCATCTGGCTGAGCTATGCCGAAGTGGGAAATGACGGGAAAGCGGGCACGGCGGTGGGCTACGGTCGGCTGAGCGACGATCTGTCGCGCATTGAAGCCTTCGAGGTGGTGTTCCGCCAGATGCCGAAACTCTCCACCGGGAACCATTTTGGCGGTCGGCTGGTGTTCGACGGCAAAGGGTACCTGTTTATTGCTTTAGGGGAGAACAATGAGCGTTCAACGGCGCAAGATCTGGACAAGCTTCAGGGCAAAGTGGTGCGCCTGACGGAGGACGGGAAGGTGCCGCCGGATAACCCGTTTGTAAACACCGCCGGCGCGCGGCCTGAAATCTGGTCCTACGGCATTCGTAACCCGCAGGGGATGGCGATGAACCCGTGGAGCGACACGCTATGGCTTAACGAGCACGGCCCGCGCGGCGGGGATGAAATCAACATCCCGGAAAAAGGGAAGAATTACGGCTGGCCGCTGGCGACCCACGGCATTAACTATAGCGGCCTGAAAATTCCGGAAGCCAAAGGTGAGCACGCGGAGGGAACGGAAAAACCACTGTTTGTCTGGAAGGTTTCCCCGGCGGTGAGCGGCATGGCGTTTTACAACAGCGACGTCTTCCCGCAGTGGAAAAACAAACTGTTTGTCGGCGCGCTGAAGGAGAAAGACGTCATCGTGCTGAGCGTAGACGGCAATAAGGTGACGGAAGACGGGCGTATTCTGGGTGATAAAGATCGGCGTATTCGCGATGTGCGGGTTGGTCCGGACGGCTATTTATATGTCCTGACCGACGAGACGGACGGGCAGCTGTTGAAAGTCAGCCCGTCCGGCACGTAATCAGGTAACCGGGATCATCACCGCGTTACGGTACGCCGGGCGCTCGCTGAGCTGCTGAAGCCAGCGGTCGAGGTGAGGGCGCGGCGTCCATTTCAGACCCATATTGGTCAGATTCCAGACGAATGGTGCAACCGCAATATCGCCCACGCCGAACGCATCGCCTGAGAACCATTTGTGCTTCGCCAGCTCGTCGTCCATCATCGCAAACAGGGTCTCACAGGTGTCCTGGGCTGCATGAATGGCGGGATAGTCACGTTCGGCTTCCGGCGTGCGGATAAGCCCCATCAGGATCACGCGGTGAGTGGGAGAGAGCGTCTGGTTTGCCCAGTCCATCCACTTTTCACCCTGAGCACGCTGGGCCGGGCTCTCTACCCACAGACGGCCCTGACCGTACTGCGCGGCAAGGTAACGGACAATGGTGTTGGACTCCCACAGCGTGGCATCGGTCTCATCGTCGCGCAGCAGCGGCACCAGCCCGTTCGGGTTCATCGCCAGGTAGTCGGCCTCTTTATTCACGCCGAACGACATGCCGGCCATGATTTGATTAAACGGTAAATCCAGTTCCTCCAGCGTCCAGAGCACTTTCTTCACGTTGGTTGAGTTGTTCCTGCCCCACAGCGTAATCATATTTACTCCCGATGAGATGTGAATCCGAGTCAGCTTTTCGCCATGGTGAGATAAACCTAACAATTACGCAACAGAAGACAAAAAAATCGCCTGAATCAAAGCGTAAATGAATGTTATTGCATAAACTTTAATAACTTTACCCTGGTTGGGTTTCTTTAACCGTTTTAGTGCGCTATTACTCATCGCTTCTTGCGACACGGTGATGTGACGTAATTTTTTGAATGGACACTCGGGTGGCATTTATGACGCGAAAACTGACTTCTCTGCGCAGCCTGGCGGCAGGCTCTGCGCTCCTCTTCCTTTTTGCCCCAAGGCTCTACGCGGCGGAACAGGCGGCGCCCGAAGCACCACCGGTGGATGCCCGCGCCTGGATCTTAATGGACTACGCCAGCGGTAAAGTGCTGGCGGAAGGGAATGCCGACGAGAAACTCGACCCGGCAAGCCTGACCAAAATCATGACCAGCTACGTGGTGGGTCAGGCGCTGAAAGCAGGCAAAATTAAGCTTGATGATATGGTCACCGTCGGGAAAGACGCCTGGGCGACCGGTAACCCGGCGCTGAGGGGCTCGTCGGTGATGTTCCTGAAGCCCGGGGATCAGGTCTCCGTTTCCGATCTGAATAAAGGTGTGATCATTCAATCGGGAAATGATGCGTGTATCGCGCTGGCCGATTACGTCGCGGGCAGCCAGGATTCGTTCATTGGTTTGATGAATGGCTATGCGCAAAAACTGGGCCTGACCAACACCACCTTTAAAACGGTCCACGGTCTCGATGCGCCGGGGCAGTTCAGTACCGCGCGTGACATGGCGCTGCTGGGGAAAGCGCTGATCCACGACGTACCGGACGAATACGCGATCCACAAAGAGAAAGAGTTTACCTTCAATAAGATCCGTCAGCAGAACCGCAACCGTCTGTTGTGGAGCAGCAACGTCAACGTGGACGGGATGAAGACCGGCACCACGGCGGGCGCGGGTTATAACCTGGTCGCGTCCGCTACCCAGGGCGATATGCGCCTGATTTCGGTGGTGCTGGGCACCAAAACCGATCGAATTCGCTTTAATGAATCAGAAAAACTGCTGACCTGGGGCTTCCGCTTCTTTGAAACCGTGACGCCGATTAAGCCGGATGCCACGTTCGTTAGCCAGCGCGTCTGGTTTGGCGATAAGAGCGAGGTGAATCTGGGCGCAGGTGAGGCCGGTTCAGTGACCATTCCGCGCGGTCAGCTGAAAAACCTGAAAGCCAGCTTCACCCTGACCGACCCGCAGCTCACGGCTCCACTGAAAAAAGGCCAGGTCGTCGGGACGATTGATTTCCAGCTTAACGGCAAGTCGATTGAACAGCGTCCGCTGATTGTGATGGAAGCGGTAGAAGAGGGCGGATTCTTCAGCCGGATGTGGGATTTCGTACTGATGAAATTCCACGGGTGGTTTGGCAGCTGGTTCAACTAAGTTTTTTGCCGGGTGGCGCTGCGCTTACCCGGCCTACGTTCGAGCCGTTGTAGGCTGGGTAAGGCAAAGCCGCCACCCGGCATAACCTCAATACATCAACTTCACCTGCTGCGCCTTCGCATGGGCCACAATCTCGTCGTCCGGGCGGCAATCGCTGACGATGGCATCAAACTGCGCCAGCTCGCCCATTCTTGCCGGACGCACCTTGCCAAACTTGCTGTGGTCCACCACCAGCACATGATACTGCGCGGCATTTAACGCCCAGTGCTTCACGGGTAACTCTTCCAGGTTAAAGCAGGTCGCGCCCTGACGCACGTTCACACCCGCCGCAGAATAAAACGCGATATCCGGGCATAAGTTACTCAACGTGTCCTGCAGGTTCAGCGGCTTAAAGATGGCATTACTGGCGTGGAACTCACCGCCGCAGAGGATCACCCGGCATTCGGGTTTCTCCTGCAGCGCCAGAAAGGTGTTCAATGAGTAACAGACGGCGGTAAACGGGAGGCTGCTGTCAATGGCTTCGATGATCCACGGCGTGGTGGTCCCGCAGTCAAAAAACAGGGTTTGATGCGGCTGCACCAGGGAGGCCGCGAGCCGTGCCGCCTTGCGCTTCTCTTCCACCAGACGCGTTTTTTGATCGCTGATCAGATAGTGGCTGGCGCTACGCGGCTCGAGGACGATGTATCCGCCCAGCAGCACAACGGGGGCGCTGTCGCTGTTAAGATCCCGACGAATGGTCATCTCAGAGACGCCGAGCAGCGTGGCGGCTTCCTTGAGGTGCAGTTTATCACTGCGCTTCAGCGCCTGGAGCAGCTGAGCAATGCGGTCATCGCGGCGTGTTTCCATAGATCCTCAGGATGAAAAAGTGAACCCCCGCAGGGCGGGGGCTCAAGTGTAACCTGTCGGAACGGGATTAGTCACGTATCCAGCCTTTGCGGATCGGGAGGGCAAACAGCACGCGATACAGCTGAGACAGCCCGCGGTAAAGCGCCGGGCCAAAGAGGCTCCACAGGATCGCCGCGCTCACGCAGCCGATCAGCCCCACCAGGAAACCGCCCACCATATCCAGCGGCCAGTGAACGCCAAGATAAACGCGGGACCAGGCGATGGCCAGCGCGATACCCATCAGCACTGCGCCAGACCACAGGCGATGCCAGAACAGGAATGCCAGAGCGAAGGTGAAAATCACGGTGCCATGATCGCTTGGGAAGGAGTCGTCAGGCGCATGGTGCAGGAAATTATACCCAACGTGATCGACGAACGGACGGTCGTGGGGGAAGGCATGTCCCAGCAGATAGCTGGTCACTACGCTGACACCGATGGCCATCGCCACTTTGATCACCAGCTGGCGCTGTGCAGTGACCTCTTTACGCGGGCCCCACAGCCAGAGAACAACGGCCAGTACAGGCACAATCGAGATCAAATCTCTGGCAACAAAGGTGGCGAAATCAATCATCCATTCCGGCGAGGCTGGCGTGGCGTTGATGAAATAAAACAGTCCGTAGTTCAGATTCTCTAACATAATGTCGTCACTCTTTCGCAAACCAGGCGGAAACAAGGCCATAGACCACCACCTGGGAAAACCAGACCCACCACCCAGCCCACAGGTTGTGAGAGAAAAAATGCGCCCCGCGCATGACCTGACCGTAGCCCATCACCAGACCCAATACCGCACCCAGCACGACGAAACTCCAGGCCAGACGTGGACGTTCGCGCCAGAAGGCAAAAAACAGCCCCATCACCATAAAGCCGCTTGACGAGTGGCCGCCCGGGAAGCAACGGCCCGGTCCGCTGTCTGCCGGTACCGTGCTAAACAGGGGGTAAGAAACCGCCTTTCCGCCATACTCCACCAGATCCCACGGACAGCTATGGTGGCTAATGCTTTTCAGCACGCCGACAACCAGCGCACCCAGTCCCATCAGAAGCGCGGCCGTGACCAGTCGGGCATTGCGCTTGACGACACCGTAAATCAGCGCAACCGCGGCCAGGGCGATAGAGACATACTTCGCCAGCCGATGGTTGAGCAGGTCCAGCATCGGGTTTTGCTGCAACGGAAAATGGCGCGTCGCTGCGTCATACCAGAAACCGGTGATCCATCTGTCGAGCGTTTCGTCGCGTGAAAGCCAGGTAAACAGGACGGCGAGGACAATCAGCACGAAAAGCTGATAACCATAAAAGCGCAGGGGTAAACGGTAAAGGTCTTTTGTCTTATTTGTCGGCAAGTTAGACAATTCTGAAGGGCTGAAGGTGTAGGCCATAATTAGGGTCAGTGACGTGTAAATAGGGCTATCATAAAACTGTCAACTTAAGGAAACCTTAAACGACGACGATAAGTGCTTTATTTCTGTTTACTATCGATAATTTGCTATCTCGGGCTGCGGCAATTCATTACACTCATCGCGATTTTTTCATCATAAAGAGATTGCATGTTAAACCGTTCTTCTTCTGGTAATCGTCTGGGGCGTCAGGCGTTACTTTTCCCTCTGTGTCTGGTGCTCTACGAATTCTCTACCTATATCGGCAACGATATGATCCAGCCCGGTATGCTGGCCGTGGTAGAACAGTACAACGCGGGTATCGAGTGGGTGCCGACCTCCATGACCGCCTATCTGGCGGGCGGCATGTTTTTACAGTGGCTGTTAGGGCCGCTGTCGGACCGTATTGGTCGTCGTCCGGTGATGCTGACCGGCGTGGTGTGGTTTATCGTCACCTGTCTTGCCACGCTGCTGGCGCAAAACATTGAACAATTTACCCTGCTGCGTTTCCTGCAGGGGGTGAGCCTGTGCTTCATCGGTGCCGTGGGGTATGCCGCTATTCAGGAGTCGTTTGAAGAGGCGGTGTGTATCAAAATCACCGCGCTGATGGCGAACGTGGCGCTGATTGCGCCGCTGCTGGGACCGCTGGTGGGCGCAGCCTGGGTGCACGTTGCGCCGTGGGAGGGGATGTTCATACTCTTCGCCGCCCTTGCTGCCATCTCCTTCTTTGGTCTGCACCGTGCGATGCCGGAAACGGCTACGCGTCTGGGTGAAAAGCTCTCCCTGAAAGAGCTGGGACGCGACTACAAAGAGGTGTTGAAAAATGGCCGCTTTGTCGCGGGTGCGCTGGCGACGGGCTTTGTCAGCCTGCCGTTGCTGGCGTGGATTGCGCAGTCGCCGGTCATTATCATCAGCGGTGAGAAGCTCAGCAGTTACGAGTACGGTTTGCTGCAGGTGCCGATCTTTGGCGCGCTGATCGCCGGTAACCTCGTGCTGGCACGTCTGACGTCGCGCCGCACCGTTCGCTCGCTGATTATTATGGGCGGCTGGCCGATTGCGGCAGGGTTGGTCATGGCCGCGGTCGCTACGGTGGCCTCTTCCCACGCCTACCTGTGGATGACCGCAGGGCTGAGCGTCTATGCCTTTGGTATTGGCGTGGCGAATGCCGGACTGGTGCGCCTGACGCTGTTTGCCAGCGAAATGAGTAAAGGCACGGTGTCCGCCGCGATGGGCATGCTGCAGATGTTGATTTTTACCGTCGGAATTGAGGTGAGCAAGCACGCTTACGCGTTTGGCGGCAACGGGCTGTTCAGCCTGTTCAACCTTGCCAACGGCGTGCTGTGGGTGGGATTAATGGTGGTGTTCCTGAAAGACAAACGCATCGGCAGCGCCCTGCAACCCTAATTATTATTCCCTCTCCCCGTGGGAGAGGGTTAGGGTGAGGGCACCAGACCGCACGGTATTAATTAAACGGTGCCTCCCCGTTCAACACCTTCTCAATCACGTTTAAAACGCCTTCATCGTTATTATGCTGCGCTTCAAACCGGGCGACCGCCTTAATATGCGGTTTGGCATTGGCCATCGCAAAGCTAAACCCTGACTGGCGCAACATTTCTACGTCGTTGCCGCTGTCGCCAAAGGCCACCACGTCGCTGTTCTCTATGCCCCATCGCGCCTGCAAAATGCGCAAGCCGTTAGCTTTGTGCACGCCGGGGATAATCAGGTCGATACTGCCGTGACCGGTGGTGACGGGCACCATAATATCGCCCAGTCTTTCATGCAGCAGCGCCTGAATACGCGGAATTTCATCATCGGAAACGTTAAGCCCAAACTTGAAGAAAATATCGTTCAGGTTATCGAAATCACTGACCCTTTCGAGGCGGTGATAATATTTTGAGGCCATATCGATGAAGGCATCGTCATAGGCTTTGAGAGTGTAGGCGCTACCTTTGCCGCAGGCGATAATCTCAATGCCCGGAACGTCATTTAACACGTTCGCGACAGTCTCGAAATGAGCTTTCGACAATTCACCGTTAAAGACATCTTCACCTTCGCTCACGACCCAGCCGCCGTTTTCGGCAACAAACGTAATTTCATGCGCGATCTCCGGGAAAAAGGAGATCAGCTGGTAGTATTGGTTGCCGCTGGCGACCACAAAACGAATGCCTTGCGCCTTCATGCGCGCGTACTGCGCCAGAAACCGCGTGCGGTTGTACGTCTTCGCATCGTTCAGGAAGGTGCCATCCATGTCGACTGCAATCAGTTTAACGCTCATATCCCTTCTCCATTGACGTCTGTTCTGTTTCCGGCTTTGCCACCGCGCGCGCCACCAGCGCCGCGATAATGACTAACCCTAATACCACCAGCATGGCGCTGCGCAGGCCGTAGTGCTCCCCGAGGAAACCGAGCAGCGGCGGTCCCACCAGGAAGGCGAGGTAACCAGTGGTCGCCACTACGCTGACGCGCGTTGGCGCATCCGGGCCGGTGTCGCTGGCGGCGGAAATGGTCAGCGGGAAGCCAAGTGATGCCCCCAGTCCCCACAGGATCACGGAAACGCCTGCAATCCAGTCCACGTCCACAAAGATGATCATCGCGATGCCTAACCCGCCGAGCAGGGCGCTGGCGCGCACCACCGCTACGCGACTGTAGCGGTCGATAAACCAGCCGCCGGTGAAGCGCCCGACGGTCATCCCCAGCGTAAACCCGGCGTAAATCAGCGAGCCGGAGGTCGGGCTGAAGCCGTGACCGTCCACCATCAGCAGCGGTAGCCAGTCGTTGGCGGAGCCTTCCGCAAACGCCATTGCCAGCACCACCACGCCGATCAGCATCAGCTGGAAGTCGCGGTAGAAGGGCAGCCCTTTTTCGGCCGAGTGCTGTTCGCCAGCGGAGTTCTTACCGGTGCCGTCCGGGATCGCCCGGATGCCCGTCAGGATCGGAATAATGCACACCACCGCCGCCAGTAAAATATGAAGGTTGGCCGCCACGCCAAACGCCGTCAGCGCCATCCCCACGCCCGCACCCGCCAGCGTGCCGAGGCTGTAAAAGCCATGCATCATCGGCAGCACGGTTTTGTTCATCTCACGCTCGACAGATGCCCCTTCGACGTTAATCGCCACTTCCGCCGCGCCGAAGCTGCCGCCAAAGACCGTCAGCCCCAGAGCAAACAGGACCGGCGAGGCAAACCACAGCGCCACGCTCAGCACCATCATCCCGAACACCGCGCAGCACATGGTGGTGCGGATCACCGCCCGCGTGCCAAAGCGTTTAACCAGCCACGCGGAGCAGAGAATGCCGCTCATGGAGCCTATCGACAGGCCGAACAGTACGATGCCCATCTCGGCGGTAGAGACGGACAAAATATCGCGAATAGCCGGGGTGCGCGTGGCCCAGGAGGCCATCAGCAGCCCGGGAATAAAGAAGAACATAAACAGCGCCCACATGCGTAATTGCAGGGCCTTACGGGGAGAGGTCAACGTCATTGGGGTAGCACCAGAAGTACAACAATAGCGACAACACTAGCAAGTTTGTGTACATTTGTACACAAACCGGATGAGGAATTTATGAGCAGACCACCCAACGATCCGCACCGCCGGGAAAAAATACTCCAGGCGACGCTGGACACCATCGCTGAGCACGGTATTCACGCCGTCACGCACCGTAAAATCGCCTCCTGCGCGGGCGTACCGCTGGGGTCGATGACCTACTATTTTGACGGTATGGAATCGCTGCTTGAAGAGGCCTTTACGTGGTTTACCCGGCAGATGTCGCAGCAGTATCGGGATTTCTTTGCCGGTGTGACCGGCCCTGAAATGGCGTGTGAGTCCATCACTACGCTGATCCACAGCTCGCAGGTGACCACGCCGCACAACATGGCGCTGATGTATCAGCTCTACGCTTTTATGCACCGCAGTGCGGCGCTTAAAACGGTAATGCAGGACTGGATGAAGATGAGCCAGGACACGCTGGAGCAGTGGTTCGACCCGGTCACCACCCGCGCGCTGGACGCGTTTATTGAAGGGATGACGCTGCATTATGTCACCGACCGCAACCCCTTAAGCCGGGAAGAGATCCGCGCGATGGTTGGGCGGATAGCGGGCGAGGGCGGCCGTTAGGCACCACTCGCCCCAGCCAGACCTACCTGTGGTCGATTTTTTTCCCGCTGGCATCCACGACGGCTTCGCCATCCTCTTTCGTAAACGCCCCTTTTTGCGCGTCCGGCAGGATGTCGAGGACGATTTCAGATGGGCGGCACAGGCGGGTGCCCAGCGGCGTTACCACGATCGGACGGTTAATCAGGATCGGGTGTTGCAGCATAAAATCGATAAGCTGGTCGTCGGTGACGTTATCTTCGGCAAGGCCAAGCTGCTCATACGGCTCCACGTTTTTACGCAGCAGGTCCCGCACTGAAATGCCCATATCGGCAATCAGCGTGGTCAGCTTATCGCGCGACGGTGGGGTTTCCAGATAGAGGATAATCTCTGGCTCCGTGCCGCTGTTGCGGATCATCTCCAGCGTGTTGCGCGAGGTGCCGCAGGCGGGGTTATGGTAGATAGTGATGTGGCTCATATCAGTGGCTCATTACAGTGTGAAGGAGAGACGTAGCGCCAGCGCGGCGAGCGTCACAAACAGGACCGGCAGCGTCATCATGATGCCCGTCCGGAAATAGTAGCCCCAGGTGATCGTCATGTTTTTCTGCGCCAGCACGTGAAGCCAGAGCAGGGTGGCGAGGCTACCGATAGGCGTGATTTTCGGCCCCAGATCGCAGCCAATCACGTTGGCGTAAATCATCGCGTCCTTGATCAGTCCCGTTGCCGTACTGCCCTCAATGGAGATCGCGCCAATCAGCACCGTGGGCATATTGTTCATTATGGATGACAGGAACGCGGTGATGAACCCGGTTCCCAGCGTGGTGGCCCACAGCCCGTGTCCGGCGAGGTTATTCAATATGCCTGTGAGATAGTCCGTCAGCCCGGCATTGCGCAGGCCATACACCACCAGATACATCCCCAGCGAGAAGACAACGATTTGCCACGGTGCGCCGCGCAGCACTTTCCCTGTGTTTATCGCATGTCCGCGCTTTGCGACAGCAAATAAAATCAGCGCGCCGACGGTCGCAATGGCGCTGACCGGAATGCCGAGAGGCTCAAGTACGAAGAAACCGACGAGAAGCAGCAGCAGGACGATCCAGCCCGTTCTGAACGTCGGGAGATCGTGAATGGCGCGTGCGGGCTCGCGGAGTTTTGCCAGGTCATATTCCGGGGGAATTTCCTTACGGAAGAAGAGGTGCAGCATCACCAGCGTTGCGACAATTGCGGCGATATCCACCGGGATCATCACCGAGGCATATTCGCTGAACCCCAGCTTAAAGAAGTCTGCCGACACGATGTTGACCAGGTTCGACACAATCAGCGGCAGGCTGGCGGTATCGGCGATAAAGCCCGCCGCCATCACAAACGCCAGCGTGGCTTGCTTGCTGAACCCCAGCGCCAGCAGCATGGCGATAACGATAGGGGTCAGGATCAGTGCCGCACCGTCATTGGCAAACAGCGCCGCCACGGCTGCACCCAGCAGCACGATATACGTAAACAGCAATCGCCCGCGACCGTTTCCCCAGCGGGCAACATGCAGCGCCGCCCACTCGAAAAAGCCGGACTCATCCAGCAGCAGGCTGATGATGATGACGGCGATAAACGTTGCCGTGGCGTTCCAGACGATATTCCACACGACCGGAATATCGTTAATGTGAATCACGCCGCTGGCCAGCGCCAGCACGGCGCCGATGGTGGCGCTCCAACCGATACTGAGCCCTCTGGGCTGCCAAATGACCAGTACCAGCGTAAACAGAAAAATAGCCCCTGCCAGAAACATCATTTACTCCGTTATATTTGATTTGGTGAATGTGTTGCGATTAACATGCGCCCGGTAGTCGGTTTTTTAGCTTCATGCGCGTCTCTTCCCGCAGGCAGTTCCAGCTGTTGTCGATAACGGTTGCCGCCCACGCAGGCATGTTGGGAGAGAGACGGTAATAGACCCACTTACCCTCGCGACGGTCGATCACCAGCCCGGACTCGCGCAACAAGGCCATGTGACGGGAGACTTTCGGTTGCGACTCGGTGGTCGCGGCGCAGAGATCGCAGACGCACAATTCTCCTGCTTCACGGAGCAGCATGACGATGGCGAGCCGCGTTTCGTCGGAGAGGGTTTTGAAGAGCTGGAGCGGGTGGAGCATAAGTGTTCCTGCAGGTGTGAGCTTTATATGTGTTTAATCATATATGTTCTAACTGCAAGAGAGAAGGTGAGATTTAAGTAAGGGGAATTCAGGCAACAAAAAACCATTTATGTAAACGGGTTAGTAAAAACAATGAGTTGTAAGATAATTGATAAGTTAGTTAGGTGGCGAAAAGTGAGGATTACGGGGTATTGCCAACCGCTGCCGCCACTTTGTCGCCACTAAGAAAAAAGCTATTATGCCTAGCGGGCTGGACTAATATGAGCTTCTATTTCTTTGATGTAATCTTCGAAAACTTTCAAAAATGCCAAAAGAGCACCTTCATTGAAAAGTACCTGGTTACCATCTCTCTCAAGAAGAGCAGGGTACTGATCGAGAAGTCTTACGATTTCTTGAATCTCTTGGTTGTCATTACTAACTAAACGAGCGTCATTATGAGCACAGGAATTTCTTAATTTTATAATTTTATAATTTTAGTTATTTCAGGAAAGGCTTTAGAATTACGTAAGCCAACAACCTTTTTAATAAACCGATGTCCTCTTTCAAAGCCCATTCCTTTCAAATCGTTAAGGCTGATGTTCGTTGTATGTCTTTTCGAGTAACTGATACAGAACTTTTCGACTTCGTGTTCTAATAGACCAATAATTGTTAGTAAAGCAGAACGTCTCAGGATACATGGATAGTATCTTTTGAATATGTCATCAAGATTTACAGATTGGTCATCAATTCCCATATAGCTGTCGATGGATATATAAATATCATCTTCGGGATAATCTTCAATTACAAATGTCTCAGGCCCTTCAGCTTCATATTTAGTAATACTATCTCTTATTGAAGCTTCAGTTTGGTTGATAAAACCATGTAATAGCATGATATTAAAACCAAAGTCATGTATTGCGACATGACCGAGTTTATTAATGAATTTGAGCATATAAACTATCTTTTATCAATGGGTTATGAAAATAAGTTATGACCTTACCATCCCTTGCTCAGCTAGGCTAGAGGACATTGTCGCTAATGGTTAAAGCGTAGGGCCGTGTCCGGGTGAGCGGGGGCCAGGTGGGCATAATGCATGGTCATTTTTATGTCATGGCACCCGAGGATTTTCTGAAGGCCAAGGATATTCCCACCTGACATCATAAAGTGTGCTGCAAATGTATGCCGCAGGACGTGAGTAAGCTGTCTGCGCTTTCAAGCCTGATCACTCTCTACGCAGTAGCAGGAACAGCTGCGCCGCGAGGCGCTGAGTAAAGAGGTTTGAGAACGTTATTTCTTCAATTAATCCCGCGATCCTGTTCAGTGTGAAATGGAGTAGGACCAGCTCATCAGCAGCGCCAAAATGGCACATGAGCAGCATCGCTTCAATCTCGATCTGATCATTCTGGCCAACGTCAGTGCCGAATCTGCCCACCTCAGCAAACCGCTTTTCGAAAGGATTAAAGTCTTCCAGGGACTGGGAAAGCCAAAGGCTTATTCTCGCTATTTGCGCGAGACCATCAGACCGTGTCTTGAGCGGCTGGATCGCGTGCGTGAAAAGTCAGGTGTCTGCCTCTTTCCGGTTTATGGCGAGTCATGAAGGGCTGGAGGGGTTGCTTGTACTGCCTGAAATAGACCTGGAACAGGTCAAGCGCCTGTCTACATTGTTACAAACGCGCTGACACTATAGTTGATCGCTTCACCTGTATGAATGACCACCTTGAAAATTTGATTGTTCTGGACTTAAGTATGTACTTCATTTTCGGAAAAATCCGAACCACTGAAAAGGATTTGTGTGATGATAGAAGAATTAACGATCAGAAATGCAGGTTCATATACTGGGCCAGAACAAAAATTGTATGGTTTGTCTACATTTAATTATCTTTATGGAGCTAATGGTGCAGGTAAAACTACTATTAGTAAAGTAATTAATGAACCGGATAATTATCCCGATTGCTTCATTCAGTGGAAAAACGGCAATAAGTTAATTAATTATGTTTATAATAAGGATTTTGTAGACAATAATTTTAGTCAAGATAAAATAAAAGGTGTGTTTACCTTAGGAAGCGATATTAAAGGCGCACAAGAGAAGTTAACCTCATTAAATGAGGAGGGAAATAAGCTTCAAGAAGCAATAACGACTAAACAAAAATTATTGAATGGCAGCGCTGATGATGTGGGCGTTATTTATGAACTGACTGAAAAAGATAAAGCTTTTAAAGACATTTGTTGGAAACAAAAGCAAAAGCATGATGAGCTTTTCTTCAAAGCTTTTGAAGGTTTAAGGAATAGTGCTGAAAAATTTAAAATCAGAGTTCTTGCTGAATTTGAGCAGAACACAGTGGTTCCAATACCGCTAAGTGAACTTACTGAAAAATGCCATGCAGTATTCTCGGATGAAATAATTTCATTCGCCCCATTATCTATCCCTAAATTTGATGGATTCAAATCCATTTTAAGCCATGAGATATGGCAAGAGAAAATACTGGGAAGAAAAGATGTCAACGTTGCAGATTTAATTAGCCTCCTAAATAATAGTGACTGGGTAAAAAAAGGCGTTGATTATTTACACGAATCAAAGCCCAAGTGCCCATTTTGTCAGCAAGATGTAAATGATGATATTTTCCATAATCTCTCATTATACTTTGATGAAACATATAATAAAAAGCAACAAGTAATAAATGGATTGCTTTCTGAGTACTATACTCATTTACAACGCTTAAAATGGGAACTTGATAACATTAGGGATACTAAATTACCGTTTATCGATAACGACATATTTGAAGATAAATCTAATATCCTTATTTCTCTATTGGTTAGTAATTTTGAAAAGGCAAGAGGTAAAGAA
Source organism: Enterobacter sp. B79-1 (assembly GCF_057444735.1). Classification (NCBI taxonomy): domain Bacteria; kingdom Pseudomonadati; phylum Pseudomonadota; class Gammaproteobacteria; order Enterobacterales; family Enterobacteriaceae; genus Enterobacter; species Enterobacter sp. B79-1. Next base: position 1,252,196 of record NZ_JBYAZJ010000001.1, on the reverse strand, counting down.
ACGTTACTGAGTGAGGTTGTTGTATTTGAAAGCATTGACTCTGTAATAGAAGATTTTTCAATATTTTTACAATCGATTAATTCAAAGATTGAGGCTAATAATACACTCTTTAGGAATATAAAAACGGAGCAGAAAAATTTAAAAGAACATATATGGGCATACATTACAAAAACTGAGTTAAAAACAGATATAGAAACTTATCTTAAAGATCGAAACAAACTAGAGAAGAAAAGAGATGGTTTAAGTGTAGGGATAGCAAAAGAAACCGAGAAACTGATCGAGTTGAAGAAGGAAATTGAAGGAATTGAATCTAGCCAGACGAGTATTCTTCCAACTGTTCATGAAATTAACAAGATTTTGAAGTGTTATGGGTTCACAAATTTCCATTTAAAACAATCGGAAGATAAAGCTCATTATATAATAGTAAGGGACAGTGGCGATAACGCTCGATTGACATTAAGCGAAGGAGAGAAGACATTCATTACTTTTCTTTACTATTATAGCCTTGTCAGGGGTAGTAATAAGTCTTCTGGTGTTCTGGCAGATCGGGTAGTAGTTTTTGACGATCCAATATCAAGTTTAGATAGCGATATATTATTTATCGTTAGTTCATTGATTAAAAATTTAATGGATGATATTCGTGCAAACAAAGGAAGTATAAAACAAATAATTATACTCACCCATAATATTTATTTCCACAAGGAATTGACATTCAATCCGAAAAGATCTGGTAATAACGCGATGAATGAAGAAACTTTCTGGATTATTAGAAAGAAAGATAAAAATTCATATGTCGAAAAATGCACTACCAACCCAATAAAAACATCATACGATCTCTTATGGAGTGAACTACGCCGTAGTGACAAAAATAATGGTACAATTCAAAATACTATGCGCAGGATTTTAGAGAACTACTTTAAAATTTTAGGCGGTGTTGATGTTAGAGAGTTAGAGTGCCACTTTGAAGGTTATGAAAAATTGATTTTTAAATCATTGGTGTCATGGATTAATGATGGCTCGCATTTTTCTGGTGATGATGTGTTCATGAATTTAGATGATATTTCTGTTGAGAAGAATCTAATTGTTTTTCAGAAGGTATTTGAGTGTAGCCAACATGCAGCGCATTATAAGATGATGATGGGCGATTCGTATAAACCACTGGATATAATGATTCAACCTGTCGATATCGATATCGTTGAACCAGTGTCTGGTGCTAATGATGATGACATGAAAGTTGATGGCACTACTGAGAAACCTTCTTTGTTGTTAAGTGATGATGCGCCCTGTTAATTAGTTAAACTATTAACATGCCTGTAATAGATTATAATTACAGGCATGATTTCCTTATTTAAATTGTAATTATTGAAATTTAAAGCATTTATACCCACCCAAATGTCCGTGCAATGAGTGGCTTCAAGCAGCCCATTAATGATGCGGAGTTGAACCATCACCACGCTGACTCATACGGTCAACCCGGACAGTGTTTTACGATAAGTCTGGATCTTGAAGTGAAAAATGACGAGTTCGAATCTGAATGATTAATTCAAAATTAAGAACAATGATATATTATTATTGCGAAATGATTAAGAGTGAGAGTTGAATGAAATGATGAATTGTCCGATGTTCGGCTAGGCCGCGCATACACGCAGTAGATTTCAGCCTTCCAGCGAAACCAAAGAGCGATACAACCAGTGTACAAATATTGAGTGCGGGCATACGTTCGTGGCACATAAGACTTTTGTTCGGTCCGTCTGCCGTCCGCAAAAAATCAGCGCCGCACCGCCACATCCGAAAGGAATGCAGGAACAATTAGCTTATTGATCCAAAATCATAGGCGTAGTCTTTTATCACTGCGCTATTAGTCTTCTTCTGAAACCCCTTTCATCAGCAATCTCCATCAATCTTGCCTCGGCAGCAGCCAGCCTCCGCATTTCCGAAAGCGTCATTTTAAAGCCATGAACATTTCCCTGAATGTTTAGTGGTAAGGAAAGCGATGCGATCAGTGTGTCTTCAAGTTCCCATGGCGCTTCGACACGAAGCCAGTGAACTTTAGCATTCTTTTCCATCCAGACATCAAGCCACTGCTCACCAGGATGAGTGAATGTCATTCTGGATCCAGAACCCACGCGGCGCAGGGGAAAGCCACTTAAACCACTCAATAACACACCCAGCGTGCGCCTAAGCGTCGAACCAGCTGCATTGCCGCTGTAATGCGTTTTTATTCGTTTCCTTAAATTTGAACGGCTATTAGGCTTCCCTCTCTGATCGGGCGAAATACCAACGTATAGCAGCGTATAGCCGTCTGAGGTGATGCAGCCCTCGGTCGGCACACCTGGAGGGATCTCCTTAAACCACCAGAAGTAGACGCCATTTACTGGCGGAACTGGCGATGGCTTGCTCATTACTTCCGTTCTGCTGTAGGTTTTCTCGGGATAAAAATCGAACATGCGGCTTTCCTTGCTGACGTTTTTTCTGATTTTATTCTTTTGCTGTCAGGGAGCGATAGTTTTCTGAAGCCAGGAAGGAAAAAAGTAAGGGGATAGGGTTTTTGTCTGGTGCTGAAGCCAAACATCAGAAAGCGTGGCTGTAAGCGATTGATTCTGCAAGTGAGGGGATTTCAGGCAACAAAAAACCCATCAACCTTGAACCAAAACGGCGGGGTTGATGGGCTCCACAAATTGGGGACATCAAAGAAAAGCAGTGGCACTAGTTATGACTGCCCCCTGATAAAAAAGTTCTGCGCGTAACGAAAATAATTTTCACCACGCGCAAACTTGAGACTTATCCGAGTCCTGGCCAAATGATGATGATCAGCGTACCCGCCAGCGTGAGCAGTACGTTAGCGATGGCGTACGTGCCCGCATACCCCAGCGCCGGAATGTTGCTGCGCGCGGTATCGCTGATGATTTCCATAGCAGGCGCACAGGTACGCGCGCCCATCATTGCCCCGAAGAGCAGGGCGCGGTTCATGCGCAGCACGTAGGCACCGAACAGGAAGCAAATAACCACCGGTACCAGGCTGACGATAAGTCCGGAAACCAACATTTGCCAGCCGACGGCCCCCAGGCTGTGGCCGATGCCGCTACCGGCGCTCAAGCCGACGCCTGCCATAAACACCATCAGACCGAACTCTTTTACCATGTTCAGCGCGCCCTGCGGAATGTAGCCGAAGGTTGGGTGGTTGGCTCGCAGGAAGCCCAGCATGATCCCGGCGAACAGCAGCCCGGCGGCGTTACCGATGCCGAAGCTAAAGTTGCTGAACTGGAAGGTGATCATCCCGATCATCAGGCCAACGATAAAGAACGCGCAGAAGGCCAGCAGGTCGGTGACCTGGCTGTGAATAGAGATAAAGCCGATGCGGTCAGCTACGGTTTTCACGCGTCGCGCGTCGCCGCTCACCTGCAAAACGTCACCTTTGTTGAGCACGACGTTGTCGTCGATGGGCATCTCAATCTGGCTGCGGATCACGCGGTTGAGGAAGCAGCCGTGGTCGGTTAGCTTCAGCTGCGCCAGACGGCGGCCAACGGCGTTATGGTTTTTCACCACGATCTCTTCGGTGACGATACGCATGTCGAGCAGGTCGCGGTCGAACACCTCTTTACCGTTGCGGAAGCTCGGATCGAGACGGGCATGGGCGTCCGGGTAACCCACCAGCGCGATGTCGTCGCCCATCTGCAGCACCGCGTCGCCGTCCGGGTTTGCCAGAATACCGTTACGTCGAATACGTTCGATGTAACAGCCCGTCTGGCGATAAATACCGAGTTCGCGCAGGTTTTTGCCGTCGGTCCAGGCCACCAGCTCCGGCCCGACGCGATAGGCGCGGATCACAGGCAGATAGACTTTACGCTTGGTGTCCGTGTCCAGACCGCGCTCGCGAGCAATTGTCTGTGCGCTGGTCTGCAGATCCTGGTGCTGCAATTTTGGCAGGTAGCGCGCACCCACGATCAGGCTCACCAGACCAATAAGGTAAGTCAATGCATAGCCCAGACTCAGGTGGTCGAGCGCGGTGGAAAGCTGTGCGCCCTGCATGCCGGAATGACGCAGGGTATCACCCGCACCCACCAGCACCGGGGTGGATGTCATGGAGCCTGCCAGCATACCGGCCGTTAACCCGATATCCCAGCCAAACAGTTTGCCCAGCCCTAACGCAATCAGCAGCGCGCTGCCGACCATCACCAGCGCCAGCATCAGGTAATTTTTGCCGTCGCGGAAGAAAATTGAAAAAAAGTTCGGCCCCGCTTCCACGCCAACACAAAAAATAAACAGCATGAACCCTAAATTGAGCGCATCCGTGTTAATACTGAAATGCTGCTGACCTAATAATAAGGAGACGACTAAAACGCCAATGGAATTACCCAGTTGAACTGAACCCAGGCGCAATTTACCCAGGCAAAGGCCCAACGCCAGTACCACAAATAATAACAGGATGTAATTCCCATTTAACAAGTCTGCGACGTTTATATTCACGGAGGCTAACTTCTTGTTTACCAGTAAGTTGTTGAATGAAAGGACTATTTGGGCTACTGTTTTTAGGGCCAGGGAAAGACTTCACGACTCCCTGCTTCCTAATAAATTCCCTAAAACATGCGCTGGCGGTTAGTTTAATCGTATTAGCTACCGACAGCCACCTATTATCGCATCAGCCTGTGCGTGCTTTGGCAAGGATTGCCGTACTGCTTTATCTGACTGGGCGTCCACTGGACGAAGTTGTATTTGATAGAGATAAGTCAGGAGGATAGTTTGAACATTAAACGAAACTGGGCGGGCGTGGTCAGCTGCTTTTTGCTGTTTACGGTCGTTTGCATGTCGCTCGCTTTTAATGTGAAGGGGGCATTCAGGGCGTCCGGTCATCCGGAACTGGGTTTGCTCTTTTTCATCCTGCCGGGCGCCGCAGCCAGTTTTCTCTCGCGTAAAGGAGAGGTGATCAAGCCTCTACTCGGGGCCATGCTGGCAGCACCGCTGTGCCTGCTGCTGATGCGACTGATGTATGTCCCGACAAGAAGTCTGTGGCAGGAGCTGGCGTGGTTACTGAGCGGGGTGTTCTGGTGTGCGCTGGGGGCGCTTTGCTATCTGTTTGTGCGCAGCCTGCTGCACCGGCGCAAACATCTGCAATAAAAACGCCCTCGCGGTGAGGGCGTCTTCGCATTACTGAGCGGCAAACAGGCCCAGGTTTTCTTTGGCGTAGGCTTCAAAGTCAGTGCAGCCGCCGATGTGTTTCTGATCGAGGAAGATCTGCGGTACGGTTTCAACCGGCTTGCCGACGGTTTTTTCGAGATCCGCTTTGGTGATGCCTTCCGCGTGGATATCCACGTAGCGGAAGTTGAAGTCATCGCGCTCTTCGGTCAGTTTCTCAGCCAGCTCTTTCGCGCGAACACAGTAAGGGCACCCTGGACGACCAAAAATTACTGCAAACATTTCTCTCTCCTCAAAAAACAAGCCTGACGGCGAATGACACGTATAGTGCCCCATAACCCGCCGTCATTAAAGAAGGTTTCGCCTGTCGTTATAATATCTATGAGCTATGTTTCGCCAATTACACCGCGCACATCATTGCCTATACTGGCTGCCATAGGGTTTTAGCAAGATAAAGAGAGAGAAGATGACGCCAACCATAGACCTGCTCCAGTCCCACCGTTCCATTCGCCACTTCACCGATGAGCCGATTACCGAGGCGCAGCGTGCCGCGATTATTGACAGCGCCAGGGCGACCTCCAGCTCCAGCTTCCTGCAGTGCAGTTCGATTATCCGCATCACCGACCCGGCCATGCGCGAGCAGCTGGTCACGCTGACCGGCGGGCAGAAGCATGTGGCGCAGGCGGCAGAGTTCTGGGTGTTCTGCGCCGACTTTAACCGCCATCTGCAAATCTGCCCTGAAGCCGAACTGGGGCTGGCCGAACAGCTGCTGCTGGGCGTGGTGGATACTGCGCTGATGGCGCAAAATGCCTTTACGGCGGCGGAATCGCTGGGGTTAGGCGGCGTGTACATCGGTGGCTTGCGTAATAACATCGAAAGCGTGACCGAGCTGCTGAAGCTGCCAAAACATGTGCTGCCGCTGTTCGGCCTGTGCCTCGGCTGGCCTGCGGATAACCCGGATTTGAAACCGCGTATTCCTGCGGCGATGCTGGTGCATGAAAACCACTACCAGCCGGTCAATCAGGACGTCCTGAATCAATATGATGAAGAGCTGGCGAACTACTACATGACGCGCGGCAGCAATACCCGTCGCGATACCTGGACTGACCATATTCGTCGCACCATCATTAAAGAAAACCGCCCGTTTATTCTCGATTATCTTCATAAACAGGGCTGGGCGACGCGGTAGTCCATTCCTCCTGCGCCTCGTGTATGATATGCAGGCTTTATCCATGTCTTCAGAGAGGTGCAGGGTGAAAATTGCCATATTGTCCCGGGATGGAACGCTCTATTCATGTAAACGCCTGCGTGAGGCGGCGGCAAAACGCGGGCATCAGGTTGAGATCCTCGATCCGATGTCCTGCTATATGAACATCGACCCCGCTGCGTCGTCGATTCACTACAAAGGCCGCAAGCTCCCGCATTTCGATGCGGTGATCCCCCGCATCGGCTCCCAGATCACCTATTACGGCACCGCCGCGCTGCGCCAGTTCGAGATGCTGGGCAGCTATCCGCTTAATGAATCTGTCGCCATTTCCCGCGCCCGCGATAAACTGCGTTCGCTGCAGCTGCTCGCCCGTCAGGGGATCGATCTTCCCGTCACCGGGATTGCCCATTCACCGGACGACACCAGCGATCTGATCGACATGGTGGGCGGTGCGCCGCTGGTCATCAAACTGGTGGAAGGCACGCAGGGCATTGGCGTGGTGCTGGCAGAAACGCGGCAGGCAGCGGAAAGCGTGATTGACGCCTTTCGCGGTCTGAACGCGCATATTCTGGTGCAGGAGTATATCGAAGAGGCCAAAGGTCGCGATATTCGCTGCTTCGTGGTTGGAAATGAGGTGGTTGCCGCCATCGAGCGTCAGGCGAAAGAGGGCGATTTTCGTTCAAATCTCCATCGCGGGGGCGTGGCGCGGGTTGCAGAGATCAGCGAGCGTGAACGAGAGATTGCCGTAAAGGCGGCGCAAACGCTGGGGCTGGACGTGGCCGGAGTCGATCTTCTGCGGGCGACACGCGGGCCGCTGGTAATGGAGGTCAATGCCTCGCCGGGGCTGGAAGGCGTGGAAAAAACCACAGGTGTCGATATTGCGGGTAAAATGATCGCATGGATCGAGCGTCATGCCACGCCGGGTTACTGTCTGAAAACGGGCGGTTAAATGGTATTGAGCACGCTTTTTGCGTAATCTATGCAAAGTTTTTATTTAAGAGGCTGCACAGCGATGGATTTACAGGTCGTTCCAACACTGGATACGTTACGTCAATGGCTTGATGATGCCGGAATTACGTTCTTCGAATGCGATTCCTGCCAGGCGCTGCATCTGCCTCATATGCAGAATTTCGACGGCATTTTCGATGCTAAAGTCGATCTGATTAACGACGTGATCCTTTTCTCCGCGCTGGCTGAAGTGAAGCCGTCCGCGCTGCTGGCGCTGGCTTCCGATCTTTCGGCCATCAACGCCAGTTCCTTGACGGTGAAAGCATTTCTCGACATACAGGATGATAATCTGCCAAAACTGGTCGTGTGCCAGTCTTTATTCTCCGGTGCTGGCTTATCCTTTAAGCAGTTCGCCTGGTTTATGCGCTTGAGTGAAGAGCAAATTTCGATGGTCATGATGGAAGCCAATGCACATCATCTGCTGTATAGCGCGGAAGATGACGCAGAGAATAATGATGCATCTCCCAATTTTCTCCACTAAGCCTGTCTGACTTTTGCGCAGTCGCTGCCAGAGCGGCTGCATAACGCCATTTTTTCTGCTGCTTTTAACCTTTCCTTAAAGAATTTTTCACCTCCCTGAAGGCCCTTTCGGCTTATCACGTAGACATAACCTGCATAAAAAATTGATAAAAGGCGTTTTTTCGTCTGGGCTATAGCCGGAGACACGGGCTACAGTTATTCTTGCGATGCTTACAAAAAAGCGAGCGGAACCTGCCAGGAAAGGGGTTTATTTTTATTTCGGGCAGAACGACAAACTATGCATGATTTTTGCATATATCCAGATTGCACAGTTTTGGTTCGTTTGTTAACGAGCTTTCAGAAGGAATAACACTATGATCGCCTTGAATAAAAAATGGTTATCGGGTCTGGTTGCGGGTGCTCTGATGGCCGTCTCTGCCGGCACGCTCGCTGCGGAACAAAAAACGCTGCACGTTTATAACTGGTCTGACTATATCGCGCCGGATACGGTCGCTAATTTTGAAAAAGAGACCGGCATTAAAGTGGTCTATGACGTTTTCGATTCCAACGAAGTGCTGGAAGGAAAGCTGATGGCGGGCAGCACCGGTTTTGACCTGGTGGTGCCCTCTGCGAGCTTCCTTGAGCGTCAGCTGACCGCAGGCGTTTTCCAGCCGCTGGATAAGAGCAAATTATCGAACTGGAAAAACCTCGACCCGGAAGTGCTGAAGCTGGTGGCGAAGCACGACCCGGACAACAAATACGCGATGCCTTATCTGTGGGCGACCACCGGTATCGGCTACAACGTCGATAAAGTGAAAGCGGCGCTCGGCCCGGACGTCAAGTTGGACAGCTGGGATGTGGTGCTGAAGCCGGAAAACCTTGAGAAGTTGAAAAGCTGCGGCGTCTCCTTCCTCGATGCGCCGGAAGAGATTTTCGCGACCGTGCTGAATTACCTGGGCAAAGACCCGAACAGCAACAAAGCCAATGACTACACCGGCCCGGCGACCGATTTGCTGCTGAAGCTGCGTCCAAATATTCGCTACTTCCACTCTTCCCAGTACATCAACGACCTGGCAAACGGCGACATCTGCGTCGCAATCGGCTGGGCAGGTGACGTGTGGCAGGCGGCTAACCGCGCGAAAGAGGCGAAAAACGGCGTGAACGTCTCTTACTTCATTCCAAAAGAGGGGGCGCTGGCGTTCTTCGACGTCTTCGCGATGCCTGCTGATGCGAAGAACAAAGACGAAGCCTATCAGTTCCTCAACTATCTGATGCGTCCGGACGTGATTGCCCACATCAGCGACCACGTTTACTACGCGAACGGTAACAAGGCCTCGGTGCCGCTGGTGAGCGAAGAGATCCGCAATAACCCGGCGATTTATCCACCGGCGGATGTGTTTGCCAAGCTGTTCACCCTGAAAGTTCAGGATCCCAAAATTGACCGCGTGCGTACCCGCGCGTGGACCAAGGTGAAGAGCGGTAAATAAGTTACCGTGAGTCGTAGGCCGGGCAGGTGCTAGCGCCCCCGGCAACAGGTGCACCGTTCTGGTGCGCCTGCACCAGTTTTGATCTCTACCGGAGAACACCCCGTGAATGACGCGATCCCCCGCCCGCAGGCGAAAGTCCGTAAAGCGCTGACCCCGCTGCTTGAAATTCGTAACCTCACCAAATCTTTCGACGGCCAGCATGCCGTGGACGACGTCAGCCTGACGATCTACAAAGGCGAAATCTTCGCGCTGCTGGGCGCATCCGGCTGTGGAAAATCTACCCTGCTGCGTATGCTGGCGGGTTTTGAACAGCCTACCGCCGGGCAAATCGTGCTGGACGGCGTAGACCTGTCCAGCGTGCCGCCGTATCAGCGCCCGATTAACATGATGTTCCAGTCCTACGCGCTGTTTCCGCACATGACGGTGGAGCAAAACATCGCCTTTGGCCTGAAGCAGGACAAACTGCCGAAGGCTGAAATTACCGCGCGCGTGGCCGAGATGCTGAGCCTGGTGCACATGCAGGAGTTCGCGAAGCGTAAACCGCACCAGCTCTCCGGCGGCCAGCGTCAGCGCGTGGCGCTGGCCCGCAGTCTGGCAAAACGTCCGAAATTATTGCTGCTCGACGAACCGATGGGCGCGCTGGATAAAAAACTGCGCGACCGCATGCAGCTCGAAGTGGTGGACATTCTCGAGCGCGTGGGCGTGACCTGCGTGATGGTTACCCACGACCAGGAAGAGGCGATGACCATGGCCGGACGTATCGCGATCATGAACCGCGGTAAGTTCGTGCAGATCGGCGAGCCGGAAGAGATTTACGAGCATCCGACTACGCGCTACAGCGCGGAGTTTATCGGCTCGGTGAACGTCTTCGAAGGGCTGCTGAAAGATCGTCAGGAAGACGGACTGGTCATCGAATCGCCGGGGCTGCAGCATCCGCTTAAGGTCGACTCTGATAACTCGGTGTTAGATAACGTGCCGGTCTACGTGGCCCTGCGCCCGGAGAAGATCATGCTCTGTGAGGATCCGCCAGCCGATGGCTATAACTTTGCCGTCGGGGAAGTGGTGCACATTGCCTATCTGGGCGACCTGTCTATTTACCATGTGCGTCTGAAAAGCGGACAAATGCTCAGCGCCCAGTTGCAGAACGAACATCGCTATCGCAAGGGACAGCCGACCTGGGGCGACGAAGTGCGCCTGTGCTGGGATGCGGACAGCTGCGTTGTACTGACGGTATAAGGAGCGATCATGAGTACACTTGAACCTCCAGCCCGCGTCAAAAAACCGGGCGGCTTTGCCCACTGGCTGGCGCGCATGCAGATGAACCACGGCCGCAAGCTGGTGATCGCCATGCCGTATATCTGGCTGATCCTGCTGTTCCTGCTGCCGTTCCTGATTGTTTTCAAGATCAGCCTGGCGGAAATGGCGCGTGCGATCCCGCCGTATACCAACCTGCTGGACTGGGCCGATGGGCAGCTGACGCTGACCTTAAACCTGGGCAATTTCCTGCAGCTCACCGACGACCCGCTCTATTTCGAAGCCTATTTGCAGTCGCTGCAGGTGGCGGCGATCTCGACGATCTGCTGCCTTCTCATGGGCTATCCGCTGGCCTGGGCGGTCGCGCACAGCAAGCCGTCGACGCGTAACATCCTGCTGCTGCTGGTGATCCTGCCGTCGTGGACCTCGTTCCTGATCCGCGTTTACGCGTGGATGGGGATCCTGAAAAACAACGGCATACTGAATAACTTTCTGATGTGGCTTGGGGTGATCGACCAGCCGTTGACCATCCTGCACACCAACCTCGCGGTCTATATCGGGATTGTTTACGCCTATCTGCCGTTTATGGTGCTGCCGATTTACACGGCCCTGACGCGCATTGATTACTCGCTGGTGGAAGCGTCGCTCGATCTTGGCGCACGTCCGTTAAAAACCTTCTTCAGCGTCATTGTCCCGCTGACCAAAGGCGGCATTATCGCCGGGTCAATGCTGGTCTTTATCCCGGCGGTAGGGGAGTTTGTGATCCCTGAACTGCTCGGCGGCCCGGACAGCATCATGATTGGCCGCGTGCTGTGGCAGGAGTTCTTCAATAACCGCGACTGGCCGGTGGCCTCGGCGGTGGCGATCGTGATGCTGTTGCTGCTGATCGTGCCGATCATGTGGTTCCACAAGCATCAGCAGAAACAGATGGGAGACCACGGATGAACAACTTACCGGTAGTGCGCTCCCCGTGGCGAATTGCGATCCTGGTGATTGGCTTTACCTTCCTGTATGCGCCGATGCTGATGCTGGTGATCTACTCCTTCAACAGCTCTAAGCTGGTAACGGTCTGGGCGGGCTGGTCGACGCGCTGGTACAGCGAGCTGTTCCACGACGATGCGATGATGAGCGCGGTGGGGCTGAGCCTGACCATTGCCGCCCTGGCGGCCACGATGGCCTGTGTTCTCGGCACCATCGCCGCGCTGGTGATGGTGCGCTTCGGGCGTTTTCGCGGTTCGAATGGCTTTGCCTTTATGATCACCGCGCCGCTGGTGATGCCGGATGTGATCACCGGCCTGTCGCTGCTGCTGCTGTTCGTTGCCCTGGCTCACGCCATCGGCTGGCCGGCGGATCGCGGCATGCTCACCATCTGGCTGGCCCACGTCACCTTCTGTACCGCCTACGTGGCGGTGGTGATCTCCTCGCGCCTGCGCGAGCTGGATCGCTCTATTGAGGAGGCTGCGATGGATCTCGGCGCTACGCCGCTGAAGGTCTTCTTCATCATCACGCTGCCGATGATTATGCCTGCGGTGATCTCCGGCTGGCTGCTGGCGTTTACGCTCTCGCTCGACGATCTGGTTATCGCCAGCTTCGTTTCCGGGCCGGGCGCGACGACGCTGCCAATGCTGGTCTTCTCCAGCGTGCGTATGGGGGTGAATCCGGAGATCAACGCCCTGGCGTCAATTATCCTCGGCGTAGTCGGAATTGTCGGATTTATCGCCTGGTATTTGATGGCGCGCGCGGAAAAGCAGCGGGTGCGTGATATCCAGCGTGCAAGACGCGGCTGAAGCATTTAAAATTTCCAGTGAAGTGCCGCGCATGACGCGGCACTGTTTTTCAGGGAAGTAAAACATTGGGATTCTTTCAAAAAACACGTCATACGCATGCTCGTCCGAACGTTCCTGCGCTGGTGCAGGTGGCGGCGCTCGCCATTATTATGATCCGCTGTCTGGACGTGCTGATGATTCTGAACACCTTAGGCGCCCGCGGCATCGGTGAATTCATTCACCGCAGCGTACAGACGTGGAATCTGACGCTGGTTTTTTTGAGCAGCCTGGTGCTGGTGTTTATTGAAATCTACTGTGCATTCTCGCTGGTCAAAGGGCGCAACTGGGCGCGCTGGGTCTATCTGCTGACGCAAATCATTGCTGCGGGTTATTTGTGGGCGGCTTCGCTGGGCTACGGATATCCTGAACTGTTTAGCATTCCCGGTGGTTCCCGGCGGGAAATTTTCCAGTCGCTGGTGATGCAAAAGCTTCCGGATATGCTGGTGCTCTGCCTGCTTTATATCCCGGCTTCCAGTCGGAGATTCTTCCGCCTGCAATAATGTGTATAATCGCAGCCCTCGTGATCCTTAAGGTTTTAATATGCAGTGCGCACTCTTTGACGCCGGACGCTGCCGCTCCTGTCAGTGGATAGAACAGCCGGTCTCTCAACAACTCACCGCCAAAATGGCCGACCTGCAACAGCTGCTGGCAGCACACGCGGTGGGCGAGTGGTGCGCACCCGTCAGCGGCCCGGAGCAGGGCTTTCGCAACAAAGCCAAAATGGTGGTCAGCGGCAGCGTTGAAAAACCGCTGCTGGGAATGTTGCACCGCGACGGCACGCCGGAAGACTTAACCGACTGTCCGCTCTATCCCGCCTCGTTTGAGCCCGTCTTTGCCGCACTGAAACCTTTTATCGCCCGTGCGGGCTTAACGCCTTACAACGTCGCCCGCAAGCGCGGCGAGCTGAAATACCTTCTCATGACCGAAAGCCAGAAAGACGGCGGCATGATGCTGCGCTTCGTGCTGCGCTCCGAAGCCAAGCTGGAGCAGTTGCGCGCGGCGATACCGTGGCTGCAGGAACAGCTTGTGCAGCTTAAGGTCATTACCGCAAATATTCAGCCGGTGCATATGGCGATCATGGAGGGGGAGAAAGAGATTTTCTTCACCGAACAGCACGCGCTGGCCGAGAATTTCAACGGTGTGCCGTTGTGGATCCGCCCGCAAAGCTTCTTCCAGACTAACCCGGCCGTGGCAAGCAGTTTGTACGCCACCGCCCGCGACTGGGTGCGTGCGTTAAACATCCAGCATATGTGGGATCTGTTCTGCGGCGTGGGCGGCTTTGGCCTGCACTGCGCGACGCCAGAGATGCAGCTCACCGGAATTGAGATCTCCGCCGAAGCGATTGCCTGCGCGAAACAGTCCGCCGCCGAGCTGGGGTTAACGAATCTGCGCTTCCAGGCGCTGGACTCCACACAGTTCGCCACCGGGCAGGGCAACGTGCCGGAACTGGTGCTGGTGAACCCGCCGCGTCGTGGCATCGGAAAAGCGCTGTGCGACTATCTGAGCCAGATGGCGCCAGAGTACATCGTCTACTCCAGCTGTAACGCGCAGACCATGGCGAAAGATATCGCTAACCTGCCGGGCTACCGCATTGAACGCGTGCAGCTTTTCGATATGTTCCCGCATACCGCGCATTATGAAGTGTTGACGTTGTTAATCCGTAGGCCGGGTAAGGCATAGCCGCCACCCGGCATGAACCCCGCACAATGTTCAACAAAATGTGAACTCTTCATCCCTGCGAAATCAGGTAAGCTTACGTCATAAGACATGAATAAAGGCTTACCCATGAAGCAGATCCTGCTGGTGGAAGACGACCACGATATCGCGGCGCTTCTGCGACTCAATTTAGAAGATGAAGGCTACGCCATCACCCACGAGCCCGACGGGGGCAACGCCCTGCAGCGTCTTGAAAAACAGCCGTGGGATGCGGTGATCCTCGACCTGATGCTGCCCAACGTTGACGGGCTGGAGATTTGCCGCCGCATCCGTCAGATGACGCGCTACCTGCCGGTCATTATCATCAGCGCCCGCAGCAGCGAAACCGACCGCATCACCGGGCTGGAAACCGGCGCCGATGATTATCTGGCTAAGCCGTTCTCGGTGCAGGAGCTGATTGCGCGCATCAAAGCGCTGTTCCGCCGCCAGCAGGCGATGGGGCAGGCGCAAACCGACGGGCAAATTCAGGCTCACGGGCTGACTATCGATCCGCTGGCGCGCAGCGTGCTGCTTCACGGCCAGGTGGTGGATCTCACGCCGCGTGAATTCGAGCTGCTGTACTTCTTTGCCCGTCATCCCGGCGAGGTGTTTTCCCGGTTAGCGCTGCTGGAGCAGGTCTGGGGCTATCAGCACGAAGGCTATGAGCACACCGTTAACACCCATATCAACCGCCTGCGCATCAAGATTGAGAAGGACGCCGCCGAGCCGGAGATTATTCGCACCGTCTGGGGCAAGGGCTATAAATTTGCGGAGCCAAATCATGATGCGCCGCTTTAGCCTGAGCCAGCGTCTGACGCTGCTGTTCATCCTGCTGATGATGCTATGCGCCACCGTCGCCTGCGCGGTACAGCTCTACAGCAGCACGCAGTACGGTAACGCGATGGTGCAGCGGCTGTCGGGCGGGCTGGCGCAGCAGATCGTCCAGCGCGAACCGATTCTGGACGCGCAGGGCAGGGTCGACCGAACGTCACTCAAGCCGCTGTTTGACCGGCTGATGACCTTTAATCCGAGCGTTGAGCTGTACGTCGTCTCCCCGGAGGGCGATATCCTGGCCGATGCCGCACCGCCGGGCCATATTCAGCGGCAAAAAATCGACCTGGCGCCGGTTCAGACCTTCCTGAGCGGTACCGCTATTCCGGTATTGGGCGACGATCCGCGCAGCCAGAATAAAAAAGTCTTTAGCGCCACGCCGCTGCGGCAGGACGGCGAGCTAAAAGGCTATCTGTACATTATTTTGCAGGGCGAGGAGTCGAACGCGCTGGCGGAGATGGCCTGGCATAAGGCGCTGTGGAGCACGGTGCTGTGGTCACTGCTGTGGGTCGCGCTGTTTGGCCTGCTGGCGGGCCTGCTGGTCTGGTACTGGGTCACGCGCCCGGTAAAACGCCTGACGGAAGAGGTCACCGGACTGGAGCAGGACAGCATCAGCGCCATTAAACAGCTGGCGGCGCAGCCGCTTAAGACCACAGGGAATGACGAAGTGGCCGTGCTGCGTAATACCTTTATCGAGCTGGCCCGCAAAATCACCTCCCAGTGGGATCAGCTTTCCGATAGCGATCGCCAGCGCCGGGAGTTTATCGCCAATATCTCGCACGATCTGCGCACGCCGCTGACGTCGCTGCTGGGGTATCTGGAGATGCTATCGCTGAAATCGGCCACGCTCACTCCCGAGGAACACCAGCAGTACCTCGCCATTGCGCTGCGTCAGGGACAAAAGATGCGCCACCTGTCACAGCAGCTTTTTGAACTCGCACGCCTTGAGCACGGCGGCATCAAACCACAGCGCGAGCGTTTTGCTATGGGCGAGCTGGTTTCCGACGTGGCGCAAAAGTTCGAACTCACGGCCCGCACGCGCGAATTAAACCTACATATTGATGTGCCGGGACCGCTGCCGCTGGTCTATGCCGACGTGTCGATGATTGAGCGGGTGGTGACTAATCTGCTGGATAACGCCATCCGTCATACGCCCGTGGGCGGTGAGATCCGACTTGCCGTGTGGCAGGAGGAGCAGCAACTTCAGGTTGAAGTTGCAGACAGCGGATCGGGTGTGGATGCTGCCCTGCGCGACGATCTTTTCAAGCGGCCTTCCGTGCTCAATCCTCAGGCATCGCGAGAGGATCGCGGTGGATTAGGGCTGCTGATTGTTAATCGAATGCTGGAACTGCACGGAGGCGGGATCAGGCTGATGGAGTCGGTGAGCGGGGCGCGGTTCAGGTTCTTCGTGCCGTTGTGAGAGAGTGCCGGGTGGCGCTGCGCTTACCCGGCCTACAACTCCCCCCGTAGGCCGGGTAAGGCGCAGCCGTCACCCGGCAAAAACCATTACTGCGGGAACCACTGGTCGCTGATTTTCTGATACGTACCGTCCGCTTTAATCGCTTTCAGCGCACCGTTCAGTTTTTCCAGCAGGGCCTTGTTATCAGGACGTACCGCGATACCCAGGCCTGTACCAAAGTACTGCGGATCGGTCACTTTCTCGGTTGCCGTGCCCAGCTGCGGATTGGTTTTCAGCCATTCGTTCACCACGGCGGTGTCACCGAATACACCGTCGATACGGCCATTTTTCAGGTCGATAATCGCGTTCTGGTAGCTGTCATAGGCCACGGTTTTCACTTCAGGATGTTTGTCCTGCAGGTATTTCTGGTGCGTGGTGCCGTTTTCCATTCCGATGCGTTTGCCTTTCAGCTGATCGAAAGAGGTATAAGCGCCTTTCTTCGCAATCACCACCGCCGAGTTGGCGTAGTACGGGTCGGTGAACGCAACCTGCTTGCTGCGCTCAGGCGTGATGTCCATTCCGGAGATCACCGCATCGTATTTTTTGAATTTCAGCGACGGGATCAGGCTGTCGAAGGCATGGTTGGTAAAGGTGCAGTCGGCCTGCATCTGTTTGCACAGCGCTTTCGCCAGGTCGATGTCGAAACCGACGATCTGGTTGCTGGCATCCAGCGATTCAAACGGCGGATAGGTGGCGGAAACGCCAAAATTGATTTTATCCGCAGCGGATGCGCCAGCGGCGAAGGTTGCCAGTAATGCGGCCAGAACTAACTTTTTCATTGTAATACTCCCGTCGGTAGGTCTTATGATAAAACAATGCCAGTAATTGAATTTATATGCAATATAAACGATTAAATATTATGTTGGTTGCAAAAAAAAACGGATAACCAAAAGGTTATCCGCTATCTATATTCAACATTTATGCACATCGTAGGTCGGGTAAGGCGCAGCCGCCACCCGACTAGTTTCTGCGCTCAAACGCCAGCGCTTTACGCTCGATCAGGCGCATCATCAGCGTCAACAGACCGTTGACCACCAGATACACCAGACCCGCCGCGCCGAACACCATCACGTCGTAGGTGCGTCCGTACAGCAGCTGTCCGTGGCCCATCACTTCCATCAGCGTGATGGTGTAGGCCAGAGACGTACTCTTGAACACCAGCACCACTTCGTTGGAATAGGAGGAGAGGGCGCGCTTAAAGGCGTACGGCAGCAGGATCGCCAGCGTGTCTTTCTTGCTCATGCCCAACGCCCCGCACGACTGCCATTGTCCTTCCGGAATGGCGCGGATCGCCCCATAGAACAGCTGGGTGGTATAGGCCGCACTGTTCAGCGAAAGGGCAATCAGGGCACACAGCCACGGCTCAGAGAGCAGATGCCAGATAACCGGATACTCCTGCAGCGACGGGAACTGGCCCGGGCCATAGTAAATCAGGAAGATCTGCACCAGCAGCGGCGTGCCGGTAAACAGGGTGATGTAGGCACGCACGATCCACACCAGCACCGGCGTTTTCAGCGTCAGGATGATGGTGAAGATCAGCGCCAGGATCAGCGCCACGACGATGGACGCCACGGTCAGCGTCAGGCTGGTGTGCAGCCCCTTCATCAGCTCGGGTAAGTAGTCAAGCATCAGCCCGGTCTCCGTTCAAAACGCGTTGCACGCAGGTCGATGCGTTTGAGTATGTACTGACTCAGCAACGTGATCACCAGGTAGATCGCCGCCGCCACGATGTACCAGGTAAACGGCTCCTGGGTACGGGTGGCGATACTTTTGGTCTGCAGCATTAAATCGTTCACGCTGATGAGGCTCACCAGCGCGGTATCTTTCAGCAACACCAGCCACTGGTTACCCAGTCCTGGCAGGGCATGACGCCACATCTGCGGCATCACCAGGCGGAAAAAGATCGCCGCTTTCGACATGCCGAGCGCCTGGCCGGATTCCCATTGTCCTTGCGGAACCGCCTTCAGCGCCCCGCGCAGCGTTTGTGACGCGTAGGCAGAGTAAAGTAGGGAGAGGGCAATCACGCCGCACAGGAACGGGCTGACGTCGAAGTTTTCAATCTGCATCTGCACTGGGATCTGCGCAAAGCCGAGATTGATCGTGAAGCCGTCCGACAGCGTCAGCAGCAGCTGTGAGGAACCGAAATAGATAAACAGGACCACCAGAATTTCCGGCAGTCCACGCAGCACGGTCACCAGTGCGGAACCTGTCCAGGCGACGGGGAACCATTTTGCTGATTCCCACACCGCAAAGAACATCGCCAGCACAAGGCCGATAATCAGTGCGCAAACGGCAAGGCCGACGGTCATCCCGGCGGCACTTGCTAATGGAAGAATTTCATTCATCAGGAATTACTTCTGGAACCATTTTTGGTAGATGGTTTCGTAGGTGCCGTCTTTCTTCACTTTTTCCAGCGCAGCGTTGAATTTCTGCTGCAGCTCAGTGTTGCCCTGACGCACGGCGATGCCCAGACCGGTACCGAAATAGGCTTTATCGGTCACTTTGTCGCCCACTGGCGCCAGTTTGTCGTTGGCTATCAGCCATTCAGTCACCACCGCGGTATCACCAAACACGCCGTCGATACGGCCGTTCTGCAGATCCAGCTTCGCGTTCTGGTAGCTGTCATACGGAACGGTGGTGATTTCCGGATGTTTATCCATGATGAATTTCTGATGCGTGGTGCCGTTCTGCACGCCCACTTTCTTGCCTTTCAGCTGGTCGATGGAAGTGAACTTGCCTTTCTGCCCGATGAACAGGGCGGAGTTATCGTAGTAAGGGGTAGAGAACAGCACCTGCTTTTCACGCTCAGGGGTGATGTCCATACCGGCCATTACGGCGTCGATGCGGCGGAACTTCAGGCTCGGGATCAGGCTGTCGAACGCCTGGTTGCTGAAGGTACAGGTCGCGTCGATCTCTTTACACAGGGCGTTAGCCAGGTCCACGTCGAAGCCCACAATTTTGTTGTTCGCATCGATGGATTCAAACGGAGGATAAGACGCTTCGGTAGCGAAACGAATGGTCTGGGCTGCGGTAGCGGAAAGGGTAACGCCAGCAAGCAGCACGGCAAGTAATACTTTTTTCATTATATTTCCCCTGACACAATCAATGAGATAAATAGTTTTTGAAGGCATCGGTTTGCGGGTTAGCGAAGCAGCCCGCATCACCTTGCTCAACGATATACCCGTTTTCCATATACACCACGCGGCTGGCGGTTTTACGCGCCACTTCCACTTCATGGGTCACGATGACCTGGGTAATGTTGGTTTCCGCCAGCTCGCGAATAATGCTCACGATCTGGGCGGTGATTTCCGGGTCCAGCGCCGCGGTCGGTTCATCAAACAGCAGAACCGCAGGCTCCATCATCAGCGCGCGGGCAATCGCCACACGCTGCTGCTGACCGCCGGAAAGGTGCAGCGGATAGCGATCGCTGTACGGCTTAAGACGCAGACGTTCCAGCAGCTTTTCGGCACGCGCCATCGCCTGGTCCTTGCTTAAACCGAGCACGCGGCACGGCGCTTCAATCAGGTTTTGCTGAACGGTCAGGTGCGGCCAGAGATTGTATTGCTGAAAGACCATGCCCACGTTTTGACGCAGTTCACGAATCGCTTTATCAGACGGCGTTTTCGCAAAATCAAAATGGTTACCGGCAATGGCCAGCGTACCTGAGCGGGGCATTTCAAGCAGATTGAGGACACGCAGAAGGGAACTTTTGCCTGCGCCGCTTGGGCCGAGCAAAACCAGCGTTTCGCCCTCCGGGCAGTTCAGCGTGATGTCGAACAGCGCCTGGTGTGCGCCGTAGAAGCAGTTAATGCCGTTTAGTTTAATACTCATCGGGGCAGTCTTTACTCATCCAGGCAATCTATAGCAATTGAGGCCGCAGATAGTACCGTTGACAGAATAGTTATGCAATATTTCTGCGTTAAAAGTTAAATATAACCCGTGTTTCCTCTTAAACATAGCACAAAATAGCGAAGGGTAAGGGGTGCGAGTATAAATGTCGGCATTCCGCGAGAAATGCCGGACATTTTACGGGGTTAACAATTATTTTACTGATGAGTTAGCGGTTCTCAATCGACTGTCGCAGCGTGCCTGCCGGGGCATGAACGCTGCCGCCGATGTAGCGTACATCGTCGACGGCCCAGCACTGGCCTTCGCGGATCATCAGCACTTCATCCTGCCAGGACTGGGTGCCCTGGGTCAGCTTCACGCGCAGCGGGATATTTCGCGCATCGGTGTTTGGGATGGTGGAAGCACTCGCGACCTCGGCGCTGTCGGGCAGCGTTGCGCGGCTGGAGAACGGGTCCGACTGAAGCAGCGCGTTATGCTGCGGATCGCGGGTCGCATCATTCAGCAGTTTGGCCAGACCGTCGCTCAAATACGGACGAAGGGCAGTAAGATCGTTACCGCGATGCTGAATACGATAATCATAGAACTGTTGCGCCACGGTATCCGGGCCACCGTCAATGCAGGGGCCGCTGCGGGTACCGATATCCTTAAAGGCTGGCGTGACCGGGGTGGTGCACGCGCTGAGCACCAGCGCGCAAGGCACTAAAAGCGTTAAAGCAGAGTAGCGCATGTTGATTTCCTTATTTATTAACTATCCTTTCAATCATAGCGTAACGAACCGATAATGCTGGTGGTAAGGCATTGAACGCTAAAGAAGGAGAGAAAGTATGCAGTTTTCAACCACCCCAACCCTGGAAGGGCAGCCAATTACCGAGTATTGCGGCGTCGTGACGGGCGAAGCGATTCTGGGCGCCAACATCTTCCGCGACTTTTTTGCCGGTATTCGCGACATCGTCGGCGGACGCTCGGGTGCTTACGAGAAAGAGCTGCGCAAGGCCCGCGAAATTGCCTTTAAAGAACTGGGCGAGCAGGCAAAAGCGCTGGGCGCTGATGCCGTTGTCGGCATTGATATTGACTACGAAACGGTCGGTAAAGACGCCAGTATGCTGATGGTGAGCGTAAGCGGCACGGCGGTGAAAACCCGTCGATGAAGCGTTCGCTTTCAACACTCCTGCTGGCGCTGCTGCTGGCAGGGTGCGCCACGGAAAAAGGCGTTATTGATAAAGGTGCCTACGAGCTGGATACCCGCCACCAGGCGCAGGCGGCCTACCCGCGTATCAAGGTGCTGGTGATCCACTATACCGCGGATGATTTTGACAGCTCGCTGGCGACCTTAACGGACAAAAATGTCAGTTCCCATTATCTCATTCCGGCAATTCCTCCCGCTCCTGATGGCAAACCGCGCATCTGGCAGCTGGTGCCTGAAAGCGAACTGGCGTGGCATGCCGGGATCAGCTTCTGGCGCGGCACCAACCGTATCAACGATACGTCCGTGGGGATTGAGCTGGAGAACCGTGGCTGGCAAAAAACGTCTGGCGTTAAGCACTTTACCCCTTTTGAGCCTGCGCAAATTGCGGCGCTGGTGCCGCTCGCCAAAGACATTATCACCCGCTACAACATCAGGCCTGAAAATGTGGTGGCCCATTCGGACATCGCCCCGCAGCGTAAAGACGATCCCGGCCCGCTCTTCCCGTGGCGGCAGCTGGCACAGCAGGGCATTGGCGCATGGCCCGATCCGGCACGCGTCGCGTTCTATATAAACGGGCGTCCGCGCTATCAGCAGGTGGATACCGGTGCATTACTCGATCTGCTGGCGCGGTATGGCTATGAGGTGCCGGTTGACAGCACGCCGGCGCAGCAAAATCGCATCATCACGGCGTTCCAGATGCATTTCCGGCCTGACCTGTGGAACGGCGTCGCGGATGTAGAAACCCTGGCAATTGCAGAAGCACTGTTAGAAAAATACGGGCAGGGGTAATCCTTCGGTTACCCCCGAATGAGTATATTTAGACTTTTTTCGTTAAGATTAATCTTAAGTACAAACTCAATTCACTTTTAGTTAATTGACTTAAAAGTATCCGGATTTAAGATAGACACATAGCTTGCTAAGTAATGAAGCAAGCAAATTTAAAACGCGCTTATTTTATTTTTATCTTTCATTTTTTCATCAGGAAAATATTTCGTGATTTGGGCCCGTTCGCCTAAATTCCGTCTTTTAAATTTTACATCTTAAATCGGGTATAACAATGTTAAGCATCTATGCAAAAAAATTACGTCCGCAACAGGAAATGGAAGCCATTATTTCTGCAACGTCAGGTTTTGAAGAAAAAACCCTAAAGAAATGGCAGAAAATATCCACGTCTGAATCGCAATATATTCATATTATCGTCAGCGGTGAAGTTGAATTCCGCCGCGAATCTGACGAACTGTGTATGTTCACGGTTACGGGCCAGTGTATTTTTGGTCTCTCCTCGATGTACTACAACGCAACCCATATGTACGGCCTCGTTCGCGCCAACACCCTGGTGCGCTCGATCAAGAAAGAGACCTTCGCCCAGTTGATGACGGATAACAACTTATGGCCTGAACTGACCAAAGTGCTCTCCTGGTACATCTGCATGCTGAGCAAACGTGACGATGTGCTGGTTGCCCGCAGCGCTTACTCTGTTGTGCGTGAATTCTTGTACGAAATTAATGAGCTTATTGTTCATCATCAGCGCGATATCAATATTTATGATTACATCCAGGAATATACCAACCTGGCGCGCAGCACCATTATTAAAATTCTCTCCGACCTGAAGAAAGGCCAATATATCGTGGTGGAAAAAGGTCGACTTCTTAATCTCAACGCTCTGCCAGAAAAATATTAATTACTCCAGCCGGTCTCCTTTAATACTTAAGGGAGATCGCGCCTTATTTTCGTGTAGCATACTGCTTTGAGGATTTTCCTGCGTTTCGTCAACCGGCGGCGCGGGAATTTTGCCTTGGGAATAATCCTGCTCTTGTTCTTTTAACGCCTGCTTAAATAACGCTGTTAATGATGAATCATCGCTGCCTGCGCTGGCGGGCGCAGCATCGTGCGCTTCGGTTCCCGGCAAGGTATCCCGCGAGGTATCGTGCGGAACGGCGCCATCGGGTGCCTGCTGCCAGTCGGCATCATCGCTGTTAATGGGCAAATCCTGCATGGCCGGGACGTCGGTATGCACGGGAACAGGTTCCGGCTGCGGATGCGGGAACGGTTTGCTCACATACACATAATGCATATCCGAAAGCTGCGTTTCCGGTTTGGCGACGCTCACTTTTACCGGTTCCGGCGCAGGATGGCGCAGGCTCCAGTAAGTATGCGCGTACAGGCCCGCCATCAGCATGGCGCACAGGCCCAACGTCCATAAAAAGGCGTTGCCAAAGATTTTTCTCAGGCTGGGGAGGCGGTACGAAAACCAGACCGCTTCCCCGGAAACGTAGCTGCGCTGAGCAGCAAGACAGATGGTAGACATCAGGAATGCTTCTCCTGCTTTTTCGCGTCCGGTGTGGAACGCGAGGCCTGTATTAATACGCTCGGTGCGGTATCGGTTTCACGCATTAACTGCATCAGCGTATCTTCCCCTGGAATGCCATCCACGTGCAGATGCATTTTTTGCTGGAACTCTCGTGTGCGTTTCATCAGCTCCGCCGTCCAGGTCTGGGCATGGATTTCCGGCTGGTTAAGGGCCACGCTCAGCTGCTGGTCAAGCCAGCCCATGTCTTTTGCATCGCTGGCGGCGCTGATGGCATCTTTGCCGTCCGGCGTCAGGCGGTGCAGTTGGGTGTAGTTGCCGGTCGCATGCTGATTAAACCAGCTGCGGCTCACCTGCCAGGTACGGTTGTTCATCAGCAGATCGAGAGAGGTCTCCCCGACGCGTGCGACCACGGCGTAATTAAGGTGGTTGCCGGTTTTCAGTTCACTGACCCACGGATAGCCTTCCTGTGCCAGCGCATCCGGCGAGGCGTTCCCCTGTTTACACATCAGGTTCACCTTCGCGGCGTTTTGACACAGGGCATCTTCCGCCGAGGCGTCATACCCCCACATCTGATAAAGCTGATGCATGGCATCCGGCTGATTAACGACTTCGTTGTCGATAACCGGCACCACGGGTGCCTGTACTTTTGGCGTCGGGTGTTGCCAGCTAACGGGAACGGGCAGTTGAACCGGCAATCTTGCACTAATAGAGGACGTTAAATACCAGCCGCAGGCGGCGAACAGCACGGACGCGAATAATCCCACGGTTGCCAGGCGCTTACCGTGTTTTTTCGCGGGCAGGATCTCACCTGCCGCCAGGCGTAAATGACGCGGGCTGACCTGTCTTGCCCGTTCGGCCCAGGCGGCCAGCAGCGACAGGTGCGCCAGCTCGTTCAGCTTGCTGATACTCCCTTTGGTCAGGGCATGCATCTTGCGCACGCGCGCCGGCGTTAACGGCGAAGTCTCGCACCCGTGCTCCTCACACTGCGCCTGAACATAGCTCAGGAATTCGCGGCAGGTCAGGGGACGCAAGGCATGATGTGTGTGCGTGTATTCACGCAGTTCAGGCTGCTGCTTCAGAATGGCTTCCTGATCCGCCGCGCCCATCAACACCACGGACAACCGGAAATCCAGCTCCTGAGCGCGGGTGAGCAACATCGCCAGGACTTCCCGGCAGTTGTCTTTCATCGCTTCAGTATGGGCGATGACCAGCACTTTGGCTTTCGCTTTCCCCTCCTGCCACTGACGCAGAACGGCATCCACCGCCTGAAGCCGGCTCTTGCTCTCTTTCGTTCCCGGATTGAGTTTGTACAGCAGGCTACTGGCACTCAGTTTTGGAAACGCGTTGATGGCAAGCACGCCAGCATTAGCGGATTTCAGGGCACTGTTGAACTGGCCCAGCAGCGGGGCATCGTTGGAAAAGAGCCCGATAATTCCCGCCCGTTGGGTTTTCTCTTTCAGCAGGTTGAACACGTCCTGATGATAAGGCACCAGAAAATCCCCGGATAACCGGGTTATTTTCCGAAAGGGCGGATTTTTAAAATTAAAGTGGCTCTGATACATAACGACTTACCGTCTCTGATTAGGAATAGCAACAGGACGAGAAAGTAAAGCAACGCTATAGGGTGGTCAATTTGCGCACAGGGTAAAAATATCCTGCCGGTGAGGCCTAACATCTGGATTTTATACGGTCAATATTTTTCGGTATGAAAGTTAGCGGCAAAGTCAGTGGTCGTTTTTACAGCGTGAAATTACTCTTTGCTCACATATTGGCGCAGCACGACGCTGCTTATTTTCGCTTTGTTAAAGGCCAGATGAAAAATGAGGTTCTCATTTCTGTCACGGTGGGTAACGCCTTGCATTATGTTTGTGCTGTTAATTTTTTGCGGCGAGCAAGGGTATCTGACGTTTAAAGATTATAAAAAAGTTACGAATAAGTTGGCTAATGCTGAT
Source organism: Enterobacter sp. B79-1 (assembly GCF_057444735.1). Taxonomy (NCBI): domain Bacteria; kingdom Pseudomonadati; phylum Pseudomonadota; class Gammaproteobacteria; order Enterobacterales; family Enterobacteriaceae; genus Enterobacter; species Enterobacter sp. B79-1. The sequence goes on along the minus strand of NZ_JBYAZJ010000001.1, from coordinate 1,226,539 downwards.
GCGCAGCCGCTGAAAAAACGTCATGACGAAAAGCCATTCACCCTTTTCACGGCAGCGGTACGTCAGGACAACGCGGCAACGGCGGTAAACGTCCCGCTGGCAGCGGAAATAGAAGGCATTGTTCGCAGCGATGACGCCTGGCTTTCGTTCGCCGTTATCAAAACGCCGGGTGGCCAGAAGAGCTACCGTGAAGGCGAGCCGCTGATCGGTTTTAACGATGCTTTTATTCAGAAAATTAATAAAGACAATGTGGTGGTTAATTACGAAGGTGCTACGCAGGTACTGGCGTTAAATAAACCTGATTATTTTAAAGGCGGCGTTGACAGCGGCCCGGTGACCAAATCGACGAAAGATGCAGGCGTGGACAGTGTGCATCTGGATGATTATCTGGTGTTAAAGCCGTTAATCGAAAAGGGCCAACTGGAAGGCTTTAATATTAATCCACGGAATGCGTCTCCTTTTTACAGCGATACAGGGCTGAAAAAAGGCGATGTGGTAGTGAAAGTCAACGACGTCGATATGACGAAAGAAGCGCAGGCGAAAAATATCATCGCTAACTGGTCGAAAATGAAAGAGGCGGAGGTCGTCGTCAGGCGGCACGCTCACCTTGAAAATATTCGGGTTAATGTTTTAAACAATTAACAAGTGTACATCATGAAGAAATTTCCGTGGGCGTGCGTGGCGCTGACCGCATTGTCGTTATATTCCAGTTCGCTGCTTGCAGCTAACTTTAGCGCCAGCTTTAAAAATACCGATATCCGCGAGTTTATTGATACGGTGAGCCGCAATCTGAACAAAACCATTCTCGTCGACCCGTCCGTTCAGGGCTCTGTGTCGGTGCGAACCTACAACGTGCTGACGGAAGATGAGTACTACCAGTTCTTCCTGAGCGTGCTGGATCTGTACGGCCTGTCGGTGATCCCGATGGACAACGGCATGGTGAAAGTGGTGCGCTCAAGCGTAGCCCGCACCGCAGGCGCGCCGCTGGCCGACAGCAAAAACCCGGGCAAAGGCGATGAGATCATCACCCGCGTGGTGCGCATGGAAAACGTGCCGGTGCGTGAACTGGCCCCGCTGCTGCGTCAGCTTAACGATGCCACCGGTATCGGCAACGTGGTGCACTTCGAGCCCTCCAACGTGCTGCTGTTGACCGGTAAAGCCTCGGTGGTGAACCGCCTGGTGGATCTGGTGCAGCGCGTCGATAAAGACGGCATTCAACGCCGCGAAATTGTGCCGCTGCGCTTTGCCTCCGCTAAAGATCTCTCGGACATGTTGAACAACCTCAACAACGAAGAGCAGAAGGGGCAGAACGCGCCGCAGCTGGCGACCAAAGTGGTGGCAGATGACGAAACCAATAGCCTGGTGATCAGCGGTTCGGAAGATGCGCGCATGCGTACCCGCTCCCTGATCCACCAGCTGGATCGCGAGCAGAACAACGAGGGGAATACCCGCGTCTTCTACCTCAAATTTGCCAGCGCCACGAAGGTGGTGCCGGTGCTGACAGGGATTGGCGAACAGCTGAAGGACAAGCCGGGTACCGCAAAAGCGAAAACCGCGAGCGCCTCGACGGATCTGAATATTACCGCCGACGAATCAACCAACTCGCTGGTGATCACCGCCCAGCCTAACGTGATGAACTCGCTTGAGAAAGTGATCGACAAGCTCGACATCCGCCGTCCGCAGGTGCTGGTGGAGGCGATCATTGCTGAAGTGCAGGACGGTAACGGTCTGGATCTCGGCGTACAGTGGACCGGCAAGCACGGCGGCGTGCAGTTCGGCTCCACCGGCCTGCCAATCAGCCAGATTAAGAACGGCACTATGAAGGGGGCGAGCTTCACCGGCCTGGCGACCGGCTTCTTTAACGGCGATTTCGGGGCGCTGATGACCGCGCTCTCTACCGACGGCAAAAACGACATTCTCTCCACGCCAAGCGTGGTCACGCTGGATAACAAAGAGGCGTCGTTCAACGTCGGTCAAGACGTGCCTGTGCTCTCCGGCTCCCAGACCACCAGCGGGGACAACGTCTTTAACTCCGTTGAGCGGAAGACGGTCGGTACCAAGCTGAAAATTGTGCCGCAAATCAACGACGGCGACATGATCCACCTGAAGATTGAGCAGGAAGTCTCCAGCGTTGACAACAGCGCGACGGAAGACGCCAGCCTCGGCCCAACCTTTAACACGCGCACCATCAATAACGAAGTGATGGTGCACAGCGGGCAGACGGTGGTGCTCGGCGGACTGATGGAAAACGTCACCAAGCAGTCGGTCTCCAAAGTGCCACTGCTGGGCGATATCCCGCTGGTCGGCCAACTGTTCCGCTACACCTCGCAGGATTCGTCCAAGCGTAACCTGATGGTGTTTATCCATACCACCGTTCTGCGTGACGACGACAACTACAGCGCGGCGTCAAAAGAGAAATATGACCAGATCCGCGCCCGCCAGCAGCAGCGCGTGGAAGAGAAAAAGCTCGGCATTATTGAGCCAGCGGATAACGCGGTACTGCCCGCGTTTCCCGTCGACGCCAGCGCCGCACCGGTGAAAACCAGCGCATCGCGTAATCCGTTCAAACACTAAGGCGGAGGGGGCAACGTGGACGAACTGAGTAAAGCGCTGTGCAGCAGCAGCTACGCAAAGGATAACGGCGTTCTGTTTTATAACAATGACGTCTACATCCGTGATGAAACGCCAGCGACGGCACTGCTGGAGGTGCGCCGGGTGCTGGGACGCGCGTTCGTCCCGGTGACCCTGACGGCGGAAGCCTTTGACGAACTGCTTGCCAGGATCTGGCAGCAGAGCAGCGGCGTGTCGCAGCAGCTGGTGGACGACATGGACGCGGATATCGATCTGATGGCGTTAACCGAGGAGATCCCGGATAACGAGGATCTGCTCGATAACGACGAAAACTCCCCGGTGATCCGCCTGATCAACGCCATTCTCGGCGAGGCGGTGAAAGACGGCGCGTCGGATATTCATATCGAAACCTTCGAGCGCACGCTGAGCATTCGCTTTCGCGTTGACGGCGTGCTGCGCCCGGTGCTGCAGCCGGCGCGCAAGCTGGCGCCGCTGCTGGTGTCGCGCATCAAGGTCATGTCAAAACTCGACATCGCCGAGAAGCGCCTGCCGCAGGATGGCCGTATCTCCCTGCGCATTGGCCGCAAGGCGATCGACGTGCGCGTGTCGACCATTCCGTCCCAGTACGGCGAGCGCGTGGTGATGCGTCTGCTCGATAAAAGCAACCTGAAGCCCGACATCAACAAGCTGGGCCTGATTGATGAAGAGCTGGAGAAGTTAAAAGGGCTGATTGACCGCCCGCACGGCATTATCCTGGTCACCGGGCCAACGGGCTCCGGTAAAAGTACCACCCTGTACGCCATTCTCTCGGCGCTGAACGGCCATGAACGCAACATCCTGACCGTGGAAGACCCGATTGAATACGAGCTGGAAGGGGTGGGGCAGACGCAGGTTAACCCGCGCGTGGACATGACCTTTGCCCGCGGGCTGCGCGCCATTCTGCGTCAGGACCCGGACGTGGTGATGATCGGGGAAATTCGCGACGGCGAAACCGCGCAAATTGCGGTGCAGGCGTCGCTCACCGGTCACCTGGTCATGTCTACGCTGCACACCAACAGCGCCGCAGGGGCGATTACCCGTCTGCGCGATATGGGGCTGGAGTCCTTTTTAATCGGTTCATCGTTGCTCGGTGTCATTGCCCAGCGTCTGGTGCGTCGGCTGTGTACCCACTGCCGAACCACCAGTCCGCTGGACGCCAATGAAAAAGCGCTGTTCAGCTTTATGGACGTGCCGCCCAAAGCGATTTACCGCGCGGTGGGCTGCGAGCACTGCCGCCAGAGCGGCTACCAGGGGCGTGCAGGTATTCATGAATTTCTGGTGGTGGACAGCACCATGCGCCGCGCCATTCATGAAGATAAGGACGAGATGTCCATCGAAACGCAGCTCTTTAAGCAGGCCTACAGCCTGCGCGAAAACGGGCTGCTGAAGGTGATTAGCGGCGTAACCTCGCTGGAAGAGGTGATGCGCGTCACCGCCGAGCGTGGGGGAGATGAGTAATGGCCTTCTACGCCTGGACGGCGACGGATGTCGCGGGCAAAACCCGGCGCGGCACTTTGCAGGCCGAGGGGCAAAAGCAGGTTCGCCAGATGTTGCGCGAGCAAAAGCTGATGCCCGTCAGCATCACCGAAACCCGCGAGGCGGCGGCGTCCGGGAAAGCCAAAACCGGGGCAAAGCTCTCCACGCCGGTGCTGTCGATGTTTACCCGTCAGCTCTCCACGCTGGTCAACGCCGCGCTGCCGCTGGAGAGCGCGCTGAAGGCGATCTCGAAGCAGACGGAAGACAAAAAGCTGGCGACGATGGTGGTGGAGATCCGCGAGAAGGTAGTGGAAGGGCATACGCTCTTCGACGCCTTTAGCCAGTTCCCGCGCACCTTCGACAAGCTCTACTGCACGCTGGTGATGGCCGGTGAAAAGACTGGCCACCTGGGCGACGTGCTGGAGAAGCTGGCGGAATACAACGAGCAGCGCCAGAAGATGAAAAGCAAGCTGACGCAGGCGATGGTCTACCCGATTACCCTGACGGTGGTGGCCATCGCGGTGATCGGCATTCTGCTGGTGGCGGTGGTGCCGCAGGTGATCGAGCAGTTCACCCACATGAAGCAGCAGCTGCCGATCACCACCCGCACGCTGATTGCGGTGAGCGATTTCCTGCAGGCCTACGGTATCTATATTGTCGGGCTTCTGGGCGGTGGGTTTGTCGGTTTTAAAACCTGGCTTAGAAATGCCAAAAACCGTTTTCGCTGGAACCGCTGGCTGGTGAACGGCGCGCCGATTAAAAAGCTGGTGTGCGCCATCAACAGCGCCCGCTATATCCGCACCCTCAGCATTCTGCAGGCCAGCAGCGTGCCGCTGCTGGAGGGGATGTATATCGCGATGGACGGTATCGAAAACCTCTACGCCCGGCAGGTGCTGGAGCAGGCGGCGGATACCGTGCGCCAGGGGGCATCGCTTTACGCGGCACTCGAGCAGGCAAAGTTATTCCCGCCGACCATGCTGTACATGATTGCCTCCGGCGAAGAGAGCGGCGAATTAGGCAATTTAATGGACCGCGCGGCGGAAAACCAGGAATCGGCATTACAGCATCGCATTACGTTAACGCTGTCGGTATTTGAGCCGGCGCTGGTGGTCTCCATGGCGACCATTGTTTTATTCATCGTGCTGTCAATATTACAACCGCTTCTGCAACTTAATAATATGGTAGGTTAAATCATGGCTATAAAAAGAAAACACCTGGCTCGCCAGGCGGGCTTTACGTTGCTCGAATTAATGGTGGTCATCGTTATTCTCGGCGTTTTAGCCAGTATGGTGGTGCCAAACTTAATGGGTAATAAGGAAAAAGCGGATACGCAAAAAGCGACCAGCGATATTGTCGCGCTCGAAGGATCGCTGGATATGTACAAGCTGGATAACCACCGTTACCCGACAACCGAGCAGGGTTTACAGGCGCTGGTGGCCAAACCTGAAATCGCGCCGATCCCTAACGGCTACCGCGCCGACGGCTATATTCGCCGCCTGCCGCAGGATCCGTGGGGCGGGGATTATATCCTGGTGAGCCCGGGCGAACACGGTGCAGTTGATATCTTCTCTGCCGGTCCGGACGGTGAAGCCAATACCGCTGATGATATTACGAACTGGTCTCTGGATAAGAAAGAGAAATAATGAAACATCAACGCGGCTTTACGTTGCTGGAAATTATTCTGGCGCTGGTGATATTTGCCAGCTGCGCCATGATGGTGGTGTCAACAATACCTTCACGCAGCGGTGAGGATATATTTGGCCAGCAATTAAAAGCCCTCGTTGATTATGGTTCAGACCGTGCGGTGATGGACGGAAATATCGTCGGGCTGGTAATGACCACGGATAACTATCTGCTGGTGACGCTCGACGATAAAAACGGCGAGCGCCGCTGGGTGCCGTTAACCGCGGGCCGTATTACCACCAAAGGCGATTTCCCTGAGGAGATGCACGTTTCGCTCTCGCCGCAGCGTCTGGCCGCCACGGTGGCGTCCGAGCCGCAGGTGATCTTTTTGCCGGACGGTGAAATCAGCCGCTTCACGCTGACGCTGCAAAGCTACGACAAACAGCACCATTTCCGCGTGGTGTCGCAGGGCGCGGCTCCGGTATCGGTAGAAAACGATGGCTAACGGAAAGAAAAAGCAAACGGGAATGACGCTGCTGGAGGTCATGGTCGCGCTGGTGATCTTCTCCACCGCCGCGCTGGCGCTGATGAACTCGGTCTCCCTGAATGTGCGTTTTACCCACGGGCTGGCCGACACGCTGCAGGCGAGCTGGGTAGCTGAGAATCAGCTGGCAGAAGCGCAGCTCGCGAAAACCGACTTCCCGGATGCTGAGCAGCAGGGAACGGAAATCATGGGCGGACGCAGCTGGAACTGGCGCAAGCAGCGGGTCAAGACCGCCGACAGCGGCTGGGCTAACGCCATCCGCGTGTATGCGGAGGGCGACGACAGCCAGCCGGTCATCACGTTACAGATCGTTGGGCCGGGAGAGAGCCAGTGAAGAGAACCCGACACCAGCGCGGTTTTACCCTGCTGGAGATCATGATTGCGCTGACCATCTTTGCGGTGATCAGCACCCTGGCCTGGCAAATTCTGGACGGCGCGATGCGCACCAGTTCGGCCACCGATGCCAGCGCGGCGAAGCTCAATCAGCTCCAGCGGGCCTGGAACCTGATGGAGCGCGATTTCTACCAGCTGCAGGCGCGCGCGCCGCGCAACGAGCCGGAACTGTTTCGTCAGGTGGACGACGCGCTTGAGCTGACCACGCTGAACGGCGTGAGCGGAACGGTCCAGCTGGAGCGCGTGCGCTGGCGGCTGGAGGCGGGGCGGTTGTATCGCGACGTCTGGCCGGTGATTGACGGCCCGGCGGACGCCAAACCCGATGAAGTCCCAATTGTCAGCGAGGTGAAATCACTCCAGTGGCGTTTTTACCGTCAGGGCTGGCAGAAAAGCTGGAACGACCCGGCGCACCTGCCGGACGGCGTGGAGCTGACGCTGACCATGGAAAACGGCGATACCTGGCGCTGGGTGTTTACGACCCCGGGCGATATGCCTGAAGCGGCCACACCAGCGCCTGCCTCAGCGCCTGCGCCACAACCGGCACCGGAAGCAAAATCATGAGTGCATTACGCAAACAGAAAGGCGTGGCGCTGCTGGTGGTGCTGATCCTGCTGGTGATGATGTCGGCGCTGGCCGCCAAAATCAGCCAGCAGTTCTGCCGCAACCTGCAAAAAACGCATTACCAGGTAAGCCAGCAGCAGCTGCGCTGGGCGATGCAGGCGCAGGAAAAGGTGGTGAAAGACCGGCTGCAGACCGACGCCAGCGGGGAAAGCAAACCGCTCTCCCTCGACGGCGACTGGCATCAGCCGCTGGAAACCCGGGGTGAAGACTACACGGTGGTCAGCCAGGTGGAAGACGCGCAGGACTGCTTTAACGTCAATAACCTGCTGGCGGTCGAAAAAATTGCGCAGGGGCAAAACGCCCCGACGGTGCCGGAAAAGCCCCGCAGAGAGCAGATTGTTGAACGGCTTCTGACGGAGAGCGGCCTAAGCCAGACCAACGCGGAAGAGGTGTATCTGCAGCTGGTGGACTATCTCGATGGCGACACGACGACGGCCAAAGAAGGCGCAGAGACCGATGCCTGGGCTGGCGTGGTGCCCGCCCGCCAACCGGCGAACCAGATGATGCGCACCATTGCCGAGATCAAGCTGCTGCCTGCGTTCCCGGCTGCCGCTTATCCGAAGGTGAGCAAGCTGCTGTGCGCGCTGCCGGACTCCGCCAGCAAGGTGGATGTGAACACCCTTAAACCGGAGCAGGCCGCCTTACTGGCCGCCCTGTTCCCCGGAAAACTCAATGAAGATGATGCCGCTCGCCTGATTGAATCGCGTCCTGAAACCGGCTGGGAAAATAGGGAAACCTTCAGCAAAGCGCTGGAGCAGAGCTTCCCTCAGTTAAAGGACGACCTCCCACAGGTGGCCGACTATCTCTCCATTAATAGCCGGTATTTCCGCGTGAACTATACCGGCAATACCGATGAATTAACGCTTCGCGTGGTGAGCCAGCTTCAGGTGAATAACGAAGCCGGTGAGATCGTGACGTGGCAACGTCGTTACCGAATGATTGAATAAGAAAAGTAGAACGCTATGAAACAGGTCCTTTTTGTTCGTCCCGACAGCCGCGAGGGCGGGAAAATAATGTGGTGTGTCTCCGGCAGCGAGCAGGTTGAGGTGCTGGAGAGCCTGGACGCGCTGGTGGACCATCCTCTGGCCGCCCGCGTTTGTTTGCTGCTGCCCGCCTGCAACATGATTTTCCGCCACTTTACGCTGCCAAAGAAAGTGGCCTCGCAGGCGACGGCATTCTCGTGGATGGCGGAAGAGACGCTGATTGGTGACGTGGATAACCTTCACTGGACGGTGCTCAACAAAAAGGGCGCCGAGGTCGATGCTGTGGCGATTGATGCCGACCTGCTGCGCGCATGGTTAACCCGTTTTCAGGCCGCTGGAATGAAGGTGATTCAGGCGTTGCCGGATGCGTGGCTGCTGCCGGTGGCTGAAGGGGGAAGCACGCTTGTCAAACAGGATGAAAGCTACTGGCTGCGTTTATCCCCTCACACCGCCGGGGAGATGGAGGCCAGCCTGCTGCCGCTGCTGATGCAAAAAGCGGGCGAGGGCGAGGTGTGCTGCTACGGCGCGCAGCCTGAGGGGGTTGACGTGGACCTTCTGCAGCCCTGGCAGCACCCGCTGGTACTGATTCAGCCGCAGTGGCAAACCTGCCGCGTGAATATTATGCACGGCGAATTCAGTGCAAAAGCGGGCACGGATAAAGCCTGGAAAGGCATCAAAGCGGCAATGGTCGCAGCAGGCCTGCTCTCTATCGGCCTGCTGCTGGGCCCGCGCGTCGCCATGGCCTGGATGCTCGTTCAGCAGGAGAATGCCATTCAGCAGGAGATTGTTCAGGTTTATCAGCACCATTTCCCCAGCATGCGCCAGCAGACCAACATCAAATACCACTTTGGTCAAAACATGAAGAAACAGACCAAAGGGGTATTTTTGCAGCTTGAAGCACTGGCGAAAGCCAGGCAGGCCGTACCGGCGATGGAGATCGATCTGCTGGAATACGATGCTCAACAGAATACGCTGACGCTGAGCGTCAGTGCGCAAACCCAAACCGCGTTGCAGACGTTTGCGAAGCAGGCCGGTGAAAACTTTGATTTCACCTTGCAGCCTGTCTCCACCGCTGCGCCTTATACCGCCATGATCGCAGGGAAATATAAATGAAAGAGCGAATCGCGCAGCTTAAGTCTCGTTACCAGAATTACAGCGTCAGGGAAAAAGTTCTTATAAAAATGTTTGCCGTTGCCCTTGCAGGGGCGGCCGTTTATTACGCAGGTGTGATCCCGCTGGATAATATGATTCAAAACAGTAAAGCCACGCTAAGCAGACAAAAGGAGACGCTGAACTGGATGCGCAGTGAAATAGATAAAAATCATCTGCAGGTACAGATTATCAAAACGGATAATCCACGCACGGTGGTGGAGAATAGCGCGCATGAGATTAATTTGTCACTGACGGATGTGCGTCAGGATGGGCAAACTTTATCCTTTGTGGTCAGTCGCGTTAACGTTTACGAATTAAAGAGCTGGCTGCGGGAAATTAACCAGACCGCAGGCGTCAGATTGCAGAAAATGAGCCTCACCCCGGTCGATCATCTCAGTGACGTAAAAGCCGAAGTGCAGCTCACCTGGAGCAAAACCGTATGAACACCTTCGCGCTGATGCGGGACGTTTACCCGGTGGGGTTCCCGGTGATGAGCGCGATCCTGGGCGGTATTGTGGGGAGCTTTCTGGGCGTCGTCGCCGAGCGCGTACCGGGCATGGTGATGGACGAAGAGGTCGGAGGCAATTTGCTGTTTCCGGCCTCGCACTGCCCGGCGTGTCAGCACGCGCTGGCCGCCTGGGAGAATATTCCGCTGGTCAGCTGGCTTGTTTTACGCGGACGCTGTAGCCGCTGCGGCACCGCCATCCCGCTGCGGATATTTTTAATCGAACTTTTTTCCGCGCTGTTTTTTGGCATCTCCGCCTGGTGTATGCCGGACGTTCAGTCATTGTTCTCCCTGTGGCTGCTGGTGAGCTTTTTAATGCCCCTTGCGCTGATCGACTGGCGGCACCAGCTGCTGCCGGACTGCCTGACGCAGCCCCTGCTGTGGGCAGGATTATTGCTCCATGCATTTGACCATATGCTGCCGCTACGCGATGCGCTGTTCGGCGCCGTGGCGGGCTATCTGTCTCTCTGGCTGCTGTACTGGGCGTTTCGCCTGACCACCGGACGGGAAGGGCTGGGATATGGTGATTTTAAGCTACTGGCGGCCCTGGGTGCCTGGTGTGGCTGGCAGGCATTGCCCTCGCTGGAATTAATCGCTGCGTTGAGCGGTATTGTCGGTTATTTCGCGTTAACGCATTTAAATAAAAATAACCTCACTATTTCTTTCGGACCTTATCTCTCATTTGCTGGAATAGTGGTGTTCAGTGCACAGCAGTTTGCTTTCATAATTTAAATATTCAGGTCAAGTTGTTTTATAAATTTTTTCGATTGTGTAAGAGAAGGACGTCTCTTTGCGCTCAGTGTATCGTAAGGGATATAAGCTACACGGAATTTGGGCTTGTATCTTTTTATGGAGGAATACAACGCAGCAACGCTTTTTTGTCACGGTTTTCAGGTTGGTTAAATACGCATTACGCGAAAACACGCCATGTTCTCATGGAAGACATGGGTTATTAACGTTACGAATAAATTTATCAGGAAATATAAATGAAATTTATGAAGCCTAAATATCTGGCGCTTTTTGTTGCAGCCGCAACAAGCTCTGTATTTGCAGCGGCACCAGGTACGCCGACTATCGGCTATGGCAATGACAAGTTTGCGCTTGTTGAAGTCGACCCGGCGGCACAGGATTACAACAACCTCGTTAAAGTACACAACGATGGTGTGGATGTGAAAGTCGAGTGGAACGTCTGGAGCGGTGATGCACCAACCTCTGCAAAAGTACTGCTGGATGGTAAAACCGTCTGGACAGGGGCGGGCAGCGCGAACGGCTCTGCGACCTTCAAGGTGAAAAAGGGCGGACGTTATCAGGAGCAGGTTGAACTCTGTAATACCAGCGGCTGCACGAAGAGCGCCAGCAAGCTGATCATCGTTGCAGATACCGACGGTAGCCACCTGCTGCCGCTAAATGCGCCGATGCAGGAGAACAACAAAACCTTCGCTAAGCATACCGATAAAGTGGTTGCGGCCTATTTCCCTGAATGGGGCGTGTACGGTCGTAATTTCCCGGTTGATAAAATTCCCGCAGCTAACCTGAACCATATCCTGTACGGCTTCATTCCAATCTGTGGCGGTGACGGCATCAACGACGGTCTGAAAACCGTTGAAGGCGGTAACAGCTTCGAAGTGCTTCAGCGTGACTGCCAGGGCCGCCCGGACTTTACCGTGGCGATCCACGATCCGTGGGCTGCGCTGCAAAAACCTCAGTCTGGCGTTTCTAACTGGGACGACCCGTACAAAGGTAACTTTGGCCAGCTGATGGCGCTGAAAAAAGCGCATCCAGACCTGAAAGTGCTGCCTTCCATCGGTGGCTGGACCCTGTCCGATCCGTTCTACCACATGGGCGACCCTGCCATTCGCGCACGCTTCGTCTCTTCTGTTAAAGAGTTCCTGCAAACCTGGAAATTCTTTGACGGTGTGGATATCGACTGGGAATTCCCGGGCGGCGGCGGCGTAACTGAGACCAAAGGCAATCCGCAGCAGGATAAAGCGACCTATACCGCGCTTATGCACGATCTGCGCACCATGCTGAACGAACTGTCTGCGCAGACTGGCCGTACCTATGAACTGACCAGCGCCATCGGTGCCGGTAAAGATAAGATTGAAGATGTGGATTACACCACCGCTCAACAGTATCTCGACCACATTTTCCTGATGAGCTATGACTTCTACGGCGGCTGGAGCAACACCGACCTGGGCCACCAGGCTGCGCTGCGTGCACCGGCATGGCGACCTGATACCAACTATACGACCGAAAACGGCGTTAACGCGCTGCTTCAGCAGGGCGTGCAGCCAGGCAAAATCGTCGTGGGTGCAGGTATGTATGGCCGCGGCTGGACCGGCGTGCATGGTTACACCGGCGACAATCCATTCACCGGTACCGCAACCGGCATGGTGAAAGGCACCTGGGAACCGGGCGTGGTTGACTACCGTCAGATTGTTAACGAATACAAAGGCAAGCCAGGCTGGGAATCCGGTTACGACGCAACCGCTGAAGCACCTTATGTGTTCAACAAATCTACGGGCGATCTGATCTCTTATGAGGACGCGCGTTCAACAACGGCAAAAGGCAAGTACGTTCTGGCGAATAACCTGGGCGGTCTCTTCGCATGGTCAATCGATTCTGACACCGGCGATATCCTGAACGCGATGAACGAGAGCCTGATGGGCGGTTCTGCTCCGGTCGACCCGGTTGTAACCAACCACGCGCCAATCGCGTCATCTGCTGACCAGAATATCTCTGGCCCGGCGACCGTTACGCTCGATGGTTCTGCTTCCAGCGATCCAGATGGTGATGCGATTACCTATAAATGGACTCAGGTTTCTGGCCCATCGGTCACTATCACCAACAGCACCAAAGCGAAAGCGACCTTTAATATTGCAGCCGCGACGTCCGACCAGACTCTGGTGTTCCGCCTGACGGTGACTGACGCTAAAGGCCTGAGCAACGCGATTGATGTGCAGGTTGTGAACAAAGCGCCAAAAGCGAACCAGGCGCCGGTGGTAAACCAGATGGAAGCGGTCACGCTGCAGGCGGGTGAAACCTACGCCCTGCATGCGCAGGCTGTGGATCCTGACGGTGACGTGCTGACCTACGCCTGGAGCGTACCAGCGGACATGCACGCCACCGGTACTGATACCGCGAACGTGAGCATCACTGCGCCAGATGTGGCCTCTACGTCTACATACACCCTGAGCGTGGTTATCGGCGATGGTAAAACCAGCGTGCAGTCTAACGTGCAGGTTACCGTGAATCCGAAACCGGCTGACGTTACGCCACCGGCTGATGACGTTACGCCACCGGCTGATGATGTGACGCCTCCAGCGGACGACGTTACACCACCATCTGACGAAGGCTCTGCAACCGGTAGCTGCGACAATCCTGTCGATGCTAACGCCAGCAAATATGCTGCGTGGGATGCCAGCAAAATCTACAACAATGGCGACACCGTGAGTGCCGACCATCTGGTGTGGAAAGCGAAGTACTGGACGCAGGGCAACAAGCCTGGCTTCGGTGTGGATGCATGGGAACTGGTCAGCAACGTGAAGATGAACTGGCGTTCTGACCTGGTCTACAACGGCGGCGAAACCACAACCTACCAGGGCAACGTTTACCGTGCCAAATGGTGGACCCGTGGTGATAACCCGGCTAACAGCGATGTATGGGTGAAAGAAGGTCCATCAACAGACTGCAAATAATCTAACCCGATAAACGCTCACCGCTCTCTTCCGAGGGTGGTGAGCGATTCAAAATTCATTTTACAGGATGTGGGCAAGGAGAAATTACCAAAACTGTCAGCAGGTAAAAATGAAAAAATTAATGTTGTTGTTATTGATAATAAGCCAAAGCGCACTGGCAAACTGTTGGGATAAAGCGGCGCATTATTATCATGTCGATCCTTATTTATTGTATGCCATCGCCAATGTTGAATCCGGAATGAATCCGTATGCGGTGGGCCAAAACCACGACGGCACGCGCGATGTCGGGCTAATGCAAATAAACAGCTCGCATTTTACGGCGCTGGAGAGCAGGGGGATTGATGAGTACCGGTTAATGACCGAACCCTGTACCTCCATCATGGTGGGCGCGTCCATCCTGTCCGGAATGATTAAAGTTTATGGCTATAACTGGGAGGCGGTAGGCGCCTATAACGCCGGTTTGAAAAAAGAGAATTATCCGCAGCGGATGAAATATGCTCATAAAGTCTGGGCGAAATATCAGCAGTTGAAACTAGCGGCGCAATATTAATGTTTTTTATTTTTGAAAAATTCCCGAGGGTGTTCTTCGAAAAGTGAAAACAGCTGTCTGTGGTTTATTTATTAACGGATTAATACATAAGCCGGGATTTTTAATTTAACTTCTATTTACAGGAATACAGAAATGAACAAAAGGACGTTACTGAGTGTACTCGTTGCTGGCGCATGCGTAGCCCCGTTTATGGCGCAGGCTGCTTCGCTGCAAGCGACCACCAGTGAACCGTACACCATGAAAGCAAGCGATCTGGCGAAGAAGGAAAAAGAGCTGACCAGCTTCCCGCTGATGGCCTCCGTGAAAGAGACCATCCAGACGCTGGACAATGCTCAGGTCGAAATGATTGAGCCAGGCCGCGCGGCGAACCCGGAAAACGTGAAGCGCGTTGAAGGGATCGTGAAGGCCAGCGACTGGGAATACCTGTTCCCGATGCGTGCGCAGTCCTATACCTACAGCAACTTCCTGAAAGCGGTGGGTAAATTCCCGGCGCTGTGTAAGACCTACAACGACGGTCGCGACAGCGACGCCATCTGCCGTAAAGAGCTGGCAACCATGTTTGCCCACTTTGCGCAGGAAACCGGCGGCCACGAAAGCTGGCGTCCGGAAGCTGAATGGCGTCAGGCGCTGGTTCACGTCCGCGAAATGGGCTGGACTGAAGGTCAGAAGGGCGGCTATAACGGCGAATGTAATCCGGACATCTGGCAGGGACAGACCTGGCCATGCGGGAAAGACAAAGACGGTGATTTCGTAAGCTACTTCGGCCGCGGTGCTAAACAACTGTCTTACAACTACAACTACGGTCCGTTCTCTGAAGCGATGTTTGGTACTGTCCGTACCCTGTTGGACAAGCCTGAACTGGTGGCCGACACCTGGCTGAACCTGGCGAGTGCTATTTTCTTCTTCGCCTATCCGCAGCCGCCAAAACCAAGCATGTTGCAGGTTATCGACGGAACCTGGCAGCCGAACGATCACGATAAGGCCAACGGTCTGGTACCGGGCTTTGGCGTGACCACTCAGATCATCAACGGCGGCGTCGAGTGCGGCGGCCCGACTGAAATCGCGCAGTCTCAGAACCGCATCAAGTACTACAAAGAGTTCGCGAACTACCTGAAAGTGCCTGTTCCGGCAAATGAAGTGCTGGGCTGCGCCAACATGAAGCAGTTCGATGAAGGCGGTGCCGGCGCGCTGAAGATTTACTGGGAACAGGACTGGGGATGGAGCGCCGATACGCCAGACGGTAAGACCTACTCTTGCCAGCTGGTGGGCTACCAGACGCCATTCAGCGCGTTCAAAGAGGGTGACTACACCAACTGCGTTAAGAAGTTCTATAACGTGAACATCATTAACGACGATGGTTCTGCCACTACGCCGGATGAAAAACCCGTCACGCCAACGCCAGCTGAAGATGAAACGCCAGCACCAGCACCAGCGCCAGTACCGGATGAAACTCCGGCAGTCGTGAACCACGCCCCTGTAGCACAGATTGCAGGTCCAATCGGTGCGGTTGACGCCGGTGCGCAGGTCTCTCTGAGCGCGGAAGGTTCTACCGATGCTGATGGTAACAAGCTGACCTACACCTGGCGTTCACAGGATGGTCAGACCGTCACCGGTCAGGATAAAGCGGTGGTGACCTTCAAGGCGCCAGAAGCGGCGACGGCTCAGCAGATTGAAATCAGCCTCACCGTCAGCGATGGCGAACTGAGCAGCACCACGTCTTACCTGCTGAACGTGAAGGCGAAAGCGGCCACGCCGTCTCAAGACGACGCGTCTTACGCCGCGTGGAGCGCGAACAGCAAGTACAACGCAGGTGATATCGTGAACAACCACGGTAAACTGTTCCAGTGCAAACCGTTCCCGTACAGCGGCTGGTGTAACAACGCTCCGGCATACTATGAACCAGGCGCAGGCCTGGCATGGTCTGACGCCTGGACGGCATTATAAACAGCAAACGGCAACCGAAAGGTTGCCGTTTTAGTGTTTGCACCCTCTCCCTGTGGGAGAGGGCAGAGAAGAAGCAAAGCTAAAAAAAAATTTTTATGAAAACAATGGTTTAGTTATAATTTTAATCAACCAACTTATTTGAAGTTCAAGGAAAAGTTCAAATTTCAGAAGCCAATTTAAGAGGTGCTCCTAGATTATGCATTTTATTGCATAAAAAATTTATAAAAGAGCAGTGATAGGAAAGGTGTTAGTATTTATAAATGAGATATCATAATAGTCAATGTGATTTGATAGACTACATCCTCTGACTGTAACATCATTTGCATGAGTTCGAGAAAGGTAGTCATAGGCAAACATGCCGTTTGAATATGTTCCTAACCAACCATAAGAGGCCATATCCCCCCAGTCACCAACCAGTGTACCTGCTGTTCCACGAACAAATGGTTCGCCTATACTACCAAAGTCAGGCAAGGCAGGAATATTGTATAAAGGGTAATAATCCCCAATGAACTATATTTACCATGAATGAATACCCTTAAATCATTGATGAGGTAATGCATACGTTCGAATCTTTGCGGGAGGGATTTTGTTACGGAAGGCGATAAAAATATGTGATTGTTATCTAATAATAATTCATCTGAAAATCATATAAATAAAAAATTATAATCCAGAAAAGGAATGTCTTAAATTTTATAAAATAGATATATCAATAAAAAAGCCCCGCAGGGCTTTTTTATTGAATTAAGGGTCTAGATATATTTATCAATCAGCACTAATATTCCTAATACCACCATAAACGAAAATGTCGTAACTGTTATGCCGTATTCTATATAGAATGGTTTTCTGAGTCGTAAAGGTAATCCACGAATGAAATCTTTATCATCATTTTGGGAAGAACTAGATTTCTTATTCCATATCAATGGTCTGAAAATAAAATCCATCCGAAAGCCGTAAGCGGATTTAACATATAAACTGTTAATGTTGTCATATATTTGAGTCATCCAAGGAAGTTTACCATACTTTTCTTTATATAAGGCGCAAATTTCTTTGTAATATTTACGGTTCACTCTCCCTAGAATAGCGCTGATTATGCACAACAGCATAGCTATAATACCAGTATATGCTATAGCGTACTGTAAGTTATTCATCACTTGTTATCTCATATAAGCCAAGCATCTTACCAAGATACTCTCCAACACTACCGAAGGTAGAACCAAAAAATTTATCGCTACCATACCCAATTCCTCCAGCTACGCCTATCGTACAAAGCAAAGCTCCCGCACCACCTGCTTCAACGGTTGCAGCTCCCAGAACTAATGAGCAGACGGCAGTTGCAGCTCCTTTATCAATTAATTGTGAAGCTACCATCCCACCAAACATACTACCTGAAAACTCACCAATCGAGGTAAAAGCAGTTTTTGCACAATCCCGGCCCACTGCGCAAGCTTCTGTAATTTTTGAAGCAGTATCAAGGGCAGATAAACCAACTCCGATTTTTCCTGCCACGTCCATCAATTTGATGTACTTTGCAAGTTTCTCAATATGAGTAGCGTAGCCCTCGATATCTCCGACACCTGTTTCATCCCACCGATGTGTTATGGAATGGGTTGAAAGGCCCAGGGCTGATTTCAGGTCTGCATATTGATTGAACATGAAGCGATGCTTCATGAACATTTTCAGAACGCTATCAAGTTCCTTAAACAACCTTCCTCTTTCAACATAAAATTGTTCGCCGATCAGTGTGCCACTGGTGAGGTACTGATTTTTGTAGGTTGTTTCGATCTCTTTGAGAATTTTCTCAACTCTTTCAAAGTAACGTTTAGCGGCTTCTGTAGCTTGTCCAGAATAACTGTACACGTTGTTTGCTGTACTGGCGGCGGCTGCAAACATTTCAACAGTATCTTTATTTTTATAGAGGAAGCGGGCCTGTTGGTCTGTCAGAGGGGCTAATGCTTTATCTAACTTCTCCTGTGCTGCTTTCATATGCTCTATCTGCTTGCTGTCCTGCTTATCAGGATCAACCAGAAGGAAGATAGAACCTGCTTTTCGTGAAACATTCGTGTTCAGTGAACGATATAGTTCGCGTGTACCCGCTGGTGGATTATCGAAAATATAGCGATCAAACGCCGGAGCAGATCCGCCATAGGGAAGAATGCAGTAACCCGCATCTACAGGGATTCTTGGCTCGCTGGGGGCTACTGGAGCTGGGGCTGGAGCAGGTTGTGCAACGGTTTTCGGCTGAACTTCAGGCTTGGCGCTGGCAACAGGTTTTGGTGCTGGCCTGGCTGATTGCAGTTTACTTTCAGATTCGAAGTTATAGCTATCATTCCAGTTAGAGGGGATGAAGCGGCACTTGCAGCCGCACGTACCTCTGCTGTGTAGGGTTCCCGCAGCACTTACTCCATGAATTATATAATTTGGTATGCCGCCAGCAATATGGTAAATTTTTCCATCTTCACCACAAATGTATTTATCTCCATTCCTTGCAGTGGCGCGTCCATAAAATGAATGATTTTCACAGCCTGTTATTATTCTGCCCCCGCAAGTTGTCTTATCACCAACCGTTAAAAAATATCCCGTAGCCATTTTTTTAATCCTTTAATTGATAGGGTTATTTAAATTTGAGTAAATCCATTTTTGTTCCGGCATAGACCATATTGTTGCAATGTCAGGATTGAAATCTCTATTGGTTTCTGCCGAATTGATATTTTCGAGAGCAAGGATTGCTTCTTTCTTGCAGATTACATCATCAAGTTCATTAACTGACTCAAGATATTTCCTGTAGTCAGCGCTATCACTGATTTTATTGTTCCAGCATGAATAGATAAAATTCAATGTTTCTTTACTGAATCTTATTACAATGTCTTCATCACCCTCATATCTGCTGTCAACAGTGAACCCCTCAACTGCAAGGCACTGGCTTAAACAATATTTTTTATTAATTAAGTTACCCTCGCTATCACTCCAGAATCCAAATGAATAAATAAAGTTGTACCTGCTGTTATTGGTTAATTTTTCACAATTAACCATCATTTCTTGAATGTCAAAATTATTAAGTGGATAGACTTTCCATCGTTCATTATTCCTTTGCATATATTGCACTAATATTTCCGCATCCAGCCGTGAAACAAATATTGCAATACCTATTTGATCGGAGGTAGATAGCCAGAAAGGTTCCATCCACTGTTTAACTTCCTTCTTCTCATTAACTACATCAACTAGCCTGGCGATAACCCATAAATCACATTCATTGATGTATTTAATCTTATCATCCGGTTTGTAAAAATAAATATCGTTCAATTTAGAGTTCTCTTGTAAGTGAAAGCTCTAAGATATGAGGTGGATAGATATTTTTAATGATCCAGTTCAAATGATATGCAGTTTATGGGTTGCTTTTGATTATCTAGATGTTACCTATTTAGATGGTGAATATTAATGCCTGCATTAATATTTTTAATTTATTAAATTCAGTAAAACAGATTCCCATTTCAAAACCGCTTCCATCTTCTCTTCAAAGTAATCATAGCGATCATAGTGTTTAGAAGACACGTCACTTTTATTATGATTCTGAATGCGGTCCCTGATTTCCTTTGACAGTTTTATTTGTCCTCCGAGGGTTTTAAAAGTTCGACGGAAATCGCGTGGCGTAAATGATTGCATATCAATACGCTCACGACGAATATTTTCACTGAGAATACTTGTTGATATGAAAGGAGTGGGTTTTACAGAGTTCTTTTTCAGGGTTCCTTCCTTCTCTTTTGTAATCCATCCCTCCATTTTTGATTCATAACGTATATCAGGGAAAAGGTATTCACTTTCAGGATAACGCAAACACATTTCATCAATTAATTCTATCGCGCTGGGGCTTAAAGCGATGTGATACCATTTTTTTGTTTTTGCAATTTCAGGAGGGATCGAAAGTAACTGCGCATCCCGATTATAATGTTCTTTTTTTGCTGCCAGTATTTCGTATGGACGTTGACCACAACAAAAGAAAACAAGCTTTAAAAACACACTTATGTCATGTATGAAGTGTTCGCCTGAATGCGCATCTTTCAGTAGCTGACCCAGCTCATCAAAAGACAGGTAGCGCTCACCTACGTAGCTCTCACAAGCAAGTGTAGGAATGGCAGTAACAGGGTTAAAAGGGATATCAAACTTGCTTTGTACAACATCCATAACAGGCGATTTATCAGACTTCATACCCCAGGAAAAGAGAGCGCACATGTAGGAACGAACTTCAGGTAGACAGGTGTTCGGGGACATGGTGAACACTTTTTAACATCCTTTACCCATGGTGATCGACTTTTTCTTCAGGTTGATCACCCCCACTTTCGTGCTGTACCACCACACTTCATAGCAGCCGTCATCCTGCGTCTCCTTCAGCCCGACCCGTTCTCCCCTGAACGCCTTGCCTGCGCTCAGACTTACCCCTTTCACGCTCAGCTTTCCGCTGATATCCACTTTCCTGACCATCACGCCCTCATCGTATTCCGGTGGCGTCATGGTGCCACTGTACTGTCGTGCAGATGGCTTATACCGCGAGCCCGGTACCGCCATATCCAGCGCCTCATGCGGGCGTTCAAGGTTATAGACCGTCCGCCAGTGGTCGAAGGCGCGCTGCAGCTCACCCTCGCTCGCGAACCACTTCCCCTGCAGCACTTCCGCCTTCAGGCTGCGGTGAAAACGTTCCAGCTTGCCCTGCGTCTGCGGATGATACGGCCGGGAGTGCCCCACCCGGATACCCTGGCGCATCAGCCACAGCTCCAGCGCTGTCCAGGTGCCGGTGGTGTCTCCCCACGGTGAGCCGTTGTCCATCGTCATCCGGTCCGGCAGGCCGTAGCGTTCAAACACGCTGACCAGCTGCTGCTGCACGGTCTCGCGCCGTTCATCGTTACAGTGCGCCAGGCACAGGGAAAAACGGGAGTGGTCATCCAGCAGGGTGAGCGGATGGCAGCGGCCACCGCCGAAGGGAAAGTGGCCCTTAAATCCATCTGCCAGAGGCGGTTCGGCGCGTTGTGTTCGAACCGTCCCGTGGCGGGAATGCCCGGTGAAGTACCCGGCAGCAGGCCGTGACGGGCCATGAGGTTATGGACGGTGCTGAAGGCGGGCATGCAGTGTGCCCCTGGTCTTCGAGCCAGCGCTTTATCTTGCGGGCGCCCCAGCGTTGATGGCGGTCATGGGCCATACGCAGCAGGGCGGTGATGTCGTCAGATGAGCGGTTCGGGGAATGGTGCGGTATGCGCGGACGGTCCTGAAGGCCGGCGGCACCTTCCTCCGCCCAGCGGCGAAGCCACTTATAGCCGGTGGCAGGTGAAATGCCGAAGCGACGGCAGAGGGAACGGATGTTCGCCCCGTCCTGCGAGGCGAACAAAACAAACTCGGTACGTAATGACATGGTATCTCTCGCATCCCAGGGCATAAGCGACTCCATAAACGGGTTCTTATGCCTTAGTTGTAAGTGTCTACCATGTCCCCGAACAAGTGTTCACTATGTCCCCGGACCGTACAGTGGGAGAGGGCCGGGGTGAGGGCATCAGGCCGCAGAGTTCTGTTTTTTGCCGGGTGGCGCTGCGCTTACCCGGCCTACATGGGGCTGGGTGCTTACCGGTGCAATTTCCCATGATCCCGCAGCCACGCCGCCGTGCGCACAATCCCTTCATCCAGCGTCACAATCGGTTTATACCCCAGCTCGTTCTCCGCCCGGGAAATATCCAGCGTGAAATCAAAGTTAAGCTTCGATACGCCGTAATGCGTCAGCGCTGGCTCTTTGGCGGATTTACTGCCAAAACGCTCCATGCTGCGGGCGATCATATCCAGCATCGGGTAGGGGACGGAACGGATACGGCAGTCGATCTGCAGCTCGTCAATCAACCGTTGCACAATGCTGCGTAGCGTGCACGGTTCGCCGTTAGTGATGTTGTAGGCGCGACCGGAGATCAGCTTATCGCAGTCCGGCTGGCTTGCCAGCCACATGGCGTGAACGGCATTTTCGTAATAGGTCATATCCACCAGGGCATCGCCGCCGCGCGGCAGCAGCACGCTGCCGTAGTGGTGCATCATCTGCGCCAGACGGGGAATAAACACTTTGTCGTGCGGCCCGAACAGGCTCTGCGGGCGCAGCACCGTAAAGCGGGTATGCGGGTTCGACTGCGCCAGCAGGTCAATCACCTCTTCGCTGGCCGCCTTGCTGCGGGCAAACTCACAGGCAAAGCGAGCAGGGCGGAAATCTTCCTGCACGTCACGATGGTGGTGATAGTCGAAATAGAGTGACGGAGACGAGATATGAATAAAGTTACGCACGCCCCAGGCGACGGCCCATTCGCCCAGACGGCGGGTTGCCCGCACGTTGGCGAGATCAAAGGCTTCCTGGGTACCCCACGGGGAGGTGAAACTGGAGCAGTGCCACAGCGTATCGATACCGGCGAGCATCACTTTTGCCTGTGAGGAGACCAGCTCCGTCAGGTCGGCATGGACGAACTCTGCGCCCATTTTTTGCAGCAGTTTCCCCATCGCTTCGTTGCGACCGGTAGCCCTGACGCTGATGCCCTTGTTGCGCAGAAATTCGACCGCATTTCGGCCTAAGCCGCTGGTCGCCCCGGTAACCAGTACCTTCATATCAATCCACTGTGTTGAAAAGAATTTCGTGCGCATTCTTTCGTGAATTACGACGTGTTGCAATGGGAAAGGTGAAAGAATAAGAGTTTTATTTACTTATTTTCCGCCTTTTGTTCTGCCAGCTGCGCGATACGTTTTGCCATGCCCCGAAAGATAAACAGGTGCGCAGGGATCATCAATAACCAGTAGAAGAGCCCCGGCATTCCGTGCGGGTGCCACCAGGCGCGCACGTCTAGTTCACGATAATCGCCTTTGTCTTTCAGGGTAAAGCAGAGCCGGCCCAGCCCTGGCGCTTTCATGCCGAACAGCAGCGCCAGCTGTTTTTCCGGCTCGACGATGATCACCTTCCAGCTGTCGACCGTATCGCCCACGTTCAGATACGGAGCGGCAGGGCGACCTTTTGCCAGCCTGTGCCCCACCAGTAGATCCATTGCCCCGCGCGTTTGCCAGAGAATATTGCCGAAGAAGTAGCGCTCTTTGCCGCCGATCTGGTTCACGGTCTCCCACAGCTCTGTAAGGCTGGCGGAAGTTTTCACCGTGCAGCCTGCCTGTTTCGGGTAGTAGCCATACTCGGGTCGCCAGCGGGCAAAGGCCTGCGCGTCGTAACCCCAGTCGCTGGAGTTCACCAGTTGCTCTTCCTCTTTCAGCGTATTGCGCACGGCATCGTCAAAGCGGATCAAATCCTGGGGAATGAGCGCCCGCAGCGCGCGATCGTCCGCCAGCAAATCGTGCTTCAGTCCCTGAATCAGCGCTTTTGCCGTGGTTGGCGGCACCGACGTAATGACGTTCAAAAACCACACCGAAATCCAGCGGGTCGGGAAGGGGATGGGGATGAGCCAGCGGCGGCGACCGCTGACGCGCATGAAATGTTCGAACTGCTCCTGATAGCTCAGGACTTCGGGGCCAGCGGCTTCCACCACGCGGTGTTGCGCCGCCGGGTGATCCAGCAGGGCCACCAGATAATGCAGCAGGTTCTCCAGCGCAATCGGCGTGGTGCGTGAACGGACCCAGCGCGGCGGCGTGAGTACCGGCAGGTTGTAGACCATATCGCGCATCACTTCAAAGGCGGCGGAGCCCGCGCCGACGATAATCCCGGCCCGCAGTTCGGTGACGGGAATGTTCGCGCCGCGCAGGGTGTCCGCCGTCAGCTGGCGCGCGCGCAGATGGTCGGACTGCTCGCTTTCGGGTGCCTGGAGAGAGCTTAAGAAAATCACCTGCTTAACCGGCGTTTGCAGCAGGGCATCGCGGACGTTCATCGCCACCTGACGCTCGTGGGCGATAAAATCCCCGCCTTCGCCCATGCTGTGCACCAGGTAGTAAAGCGTGTCGACCCCGTCCAGAAGCGCGGGAAGTTCCTTCGGCCAGTTGAGGTCAACGTTGTGGCAGGTGACGCCTGGCAAACTGAGTTTTTGCAGGCGTTCGGTGTTGCGTGCCGCTGCCAGCACCTGGTGTCCCCGCTGGCTTAACGCCGCGGTGAGATGCTGACCGATGTACCCGCTGGCGCCGAGCACCAGAATGCGTTGCGGCACGTGATGCTCCTTATCGCTGTAAAAACGCCTGCCAGTGTTTCACCACGTCTGCCAGCTGTTCGCGGCTCACGTCAAGGTGCATGACCAGGCGCACGACAGATGAGGCGTTGATCAGCACGCCACGTGATTTCATAAATTCGCCCAGTGCGGCGGCGTGCTCATCTCCGACGCGCACGAACAGCATGTTGGTGTCGTGACGCATCACGTCGGCACCAATCTCGCGCAGCTGCGACGCCATCCACGCGGCGTTGTCGTGATCGTCTTTCAGGCGCGCCACGTTGTTTTTCAGGGCATACAGTCCGGCAGCCGCCAGAATACCCGCCTGACGCATGCCGCCGCCGGTCATCTTACGCCAGCGGTTGGCGCGCTTGATGTAGTCTGCGTTACCGACCAGCAGGGAGCCCACGGGCGTGCCCAGACCTTTAGACAGGCAAATGGTGAACGAGTCGCAGTATTGCGTAATCTCTTTCAGCTCGCAGCCGTACGCGACCACGGCGTTAAAGATACGCGCGCCGTCAACGTGCAGGCCCAGCTTGCGCTCGCGGGTAAACTCCCAGGCCGCTTTCAGGTATTCGCGCGGCAGCACTTTGCCGTTGTGGGTGTTTTCGAGGCTGAGCAGCCTGGTGCGGGCGAAGTGAATATCGTCGGCTTTGATTTTCGCGGCGACCTTATCGAGCGGAAGAGTGCCGTCCGGCGCGGCGTCAATCGGCTGCGGCTGAATGCTGCCGAGCACCGCCGCGCCGCCTGCTTCATACAGGTAGTTATGTGCACCCTGGCCGACAATGTACTCTTCACCGCGCTCGCAGTGGCTGAGCAGCGCGACCAGGTTAGCCTGCGTGCCGGTGGGCAGGAACAGGGCCGCTTCCTTGCCGCTCAGTTCAGCCGCGTAGCGCTGCAGCTCGTTGACCGTCGGGTCATCGCCGTAGACGTCGTCCCCGACCGGGGCGGCCATCATCTCTTCGAGCATGGCGCGACTCGGGCGGGTAACGGTATCACTGCGTAAATCGATCATGGCATGTCCTTATTATTAAAAAGGCGATGCCAGATGTTTTACCTGAGCCAGTTGGTTTTTGCCAGTTCGATCACCTCGTCACCGCGCCCGCTGATGATGGCGCGCAGCATATACAGGCTAAAACCTTTGGCCTGTTCCAGCTTGATCTGCGGCGGGATCGCCAGCTCTTCTTTGGCGACGACGACATCCACCAGCACCGGACCGTCGATGGAGAAGGCGCGCTGCAGGGCTTCATCCACCTCAGAGGCTTTCTCCACGCGAATACCGGTAATGCCGCAGGCCTCGGCGATGCGCGCGAAGTTGGTGTCGTGCAGCTCTGTGCCGTCCGTCAGGTAACCACCGGCCTTCATCTCCATCGCCACAAAGCCCAGCACGCTGTTGTTGAAGACCACGATTTTCAGCGGGAGCTTCATCTGCACCACCGACAGGAAATCCCCCATCAGCATGCTGAACCCGCCGTCGCCGCACATCGCCACCACCTGACGCTCGGGGGCCGTCGCTTTTGCGCCCAACGCCTGCGGCATGGCGTTGGCCATCGAGCCGTGGTTGAACGAGCCGAGCAGACGGCGTTTGCCGTTCATCTTCAGATAGCGTGCGGCCCAGACCGTTGGCGTGCCCACGTCGCAGGTAAAGATGGCATCGTCGTCCGCGAAATGGCTGATCTGCTGCGCCAGATACTGCGGGTGAATGGCTTTGTCGCTCGGTTTGGCGAGGTCGTCGAGCCCCTTACGGGCATCGCGATAGTCGCTCAGGGCTTTATCAAGGAACGTGCGGTCCGTTTTTTCTTCCAGCAGCGGCAGCAGGGCGGCCAGCGTGGATTTGATATCGCCCACCAGCGCCATATCGACCTTGCTGTGCGCGCCGATGCTGGCCGGGTTGATATCAATCTGAATGATTTTCGCATCCGCCGGATAGAACGGGCGGTACGGGAACTGGGTGCCGAGCAGGATCAGCGTGTCGGCGTTCATCATGGTGTGGAAGCCGCTGGAAAAACCGATCAGCCCGGTCATCCCCACGTCGTAAGGGTTGTCGTACTCGACGTGCTCTTTGCCGCGCAGGGCGTGGACAATCGGCGCTTTCAGCTTCCCGGCAAATTCGAGCAGTTCTTTATGCGCGCCCGCGCAGCCGCTGCCGCACATCAGGGCGATGTTGCTGGAGTAACGCAGCAGCTGGGCCAGCTTTTTCAGCTCCTCTTCAGCAGGCGTTACCACGGGCTGCGGGGCGTGATACCAGTGGGTGCTGGCCCCTTCTGGTGCAGCCTTGAGCGCCACATCGCCCGGGATGACGACCACCGATACGCCGCGGTTCAGCACGGCTTTACGCATGGCAATCGCCAGCACCTGCGGGATCTGCTCCGGGGATGAAACCAGCTCGCAATAGTGGCTGCATTCACGGAACAGCTCCTGCGGATGCGTTTCCTGAAAATAGCCGCTGCCGATTTCGGAAGAGGGGATATGGGCGGCAATCGCCAGCACCGGCACATGGTTACGGTGACAGTCGAACAGGCCGTTAATCAGATGCAGGTTGCCCGGCCCGCAGGATCCGGCGCAAACGGCCAGCTCGCCCGTGAGCTGTGCTTCAGCTCCTGCTGCGAAGGCGGCAACCTCTTCATGGCGGGTGGGCATCCATTCGATGGTCTTCATCTTGTTGAGGCTGTCGCTGAGCCCGTTCAGGGAATCGCCGGTCACGCCCCAGATACGTTTCACGCCAGCCTGTTCGAGCGTTTTTGCTATATATGCAGCCACGGTGTGTTTCATGGTTGTCCGTCTCCTTTTTGTGATATCGCTTACAAGCTTAGAAGAAAGTCACTGTATTGCCTGCTTATTACCCCTTAATTAAAGGTGGTTTTCCTGCGCAATTATTCGGCATAATCTGGTGATACTTAGGATGAAAACAGGAATCATTTCAAATGGTTAAATCATTGTTAATTACTGTTAATGACAAGCTATCATGCGACGATCTTGGCAAACTCTTGTTACGACTTGCCGTTGGCGGGCTGATGCTGTTTCACGGGCTGCATAAGCTTTTTGGTGGCGTGGGGTTCATCAGCGGCATGCTGGTGGAAAAGGGGTTGCCGGGGTTTATCGCCTACGGCGTGTTGATTGGCGAAGTGGTGGCACCGATCCTGATTATTGTTGGGCTCTTCACGCGTCCGGCCGCGCTGGTGCTGGCGTTTACGATGATCGTGGCGTGGCTGATGGTGGGCGTGGGGGAAACGCTCGCCCTCGATAAGGTAGGCGCATGGGCGATTGAAAGCCTGGTGTACTTCTTTATCGGCTCGCTGGCTGTCGCATTTTTAGGGGCAGGGCGGTTTGCGGTAGGGAAAGCGCCCGCATGGCGGTAGGGTTGTTGTAGGTCGGGTAAACGTAGTGCCACCCGACAAAAAGCCCGGTGGCGCTGACGCTTACCGGGCCTACGATCGAACGTTTAACGCTTATGCGAGGACGAGATCGCCCTGCGGGTGGCATGAGCAGGCCAGCACGTAACCCTCGGCAATTTCCGCGTCGGTCAGCGTCATGGTGCTGGTGACGCTGTACTCCCCGGAAACCACCTTTGTCTTACAGCAGCCGCACACGCCCGCACGGCAGGCTGCGACCACCGGCACCTTGTTGCTTTCCAGCGCCTCCAGCAGCGTGGTGCCCACGCGGCCAAAGAAAGTTTGAGCCGGTTGCAGCTTGGTAAACTGGATCCCACTGGTTACCGCTTCCGCCACCGGGGTGAAGAACTGCTCTTTGAAGAAGCGGGTCACGCCAAGCGCTTTCACCTCTTTCTCGACGATATCCATGTACGGCGCCGGGCCGCAGGTCATCACGGTGCGGTTCGCCATATCCGGCACGCTTTGCAGCAGCTCGCGGCTCAGGCGACCGGGCACAAAACCGTGGGTCGCGTTGTGCTCCGCCACCAGCGTCACCGGATAATCACGCCACTCCTCGGCAAAAATGACATCTTCCGGTGAACGCACGCTGAAGATCACCTGCACGTCAGCCTGCGGGCGATTTTTCGCCAGCCAGCGGCGCATCGACATGATTGGCGTTACGCCACAGCCCGCCGCCAGCAGCAGGAATTTATCGTCTGCTTTGTCGTCACAGATGAAATCCCCCTGCGCGTCAGACAGCCAGATATAATCCCCGCGCTTCACGTCACGTGTCAGCCAATGGGAGCCTGCGCCGTCGTCAATGCGGCGGACGGTGAGCGTAATGTACTCGCTCACGCCCGGCGTTGAGGAGATCGTGTAGGCGCGCAGGGTGTCCGCCGAGTTGCGAATGCTGACCAGCGCATACTGGCCAGCACGGTATGGATAGTAGTCATGGCACAGCAGCGACAGCGTCCACACATCCGGCGTCTCCTGATGGATGTGATGAACCTGCATCCGCCACGGACATTGTGAGGTTGGCATGGTCATGAGTTACTCCTTACGCGCTCAGCAGCTGCTTCATGTCATCTTCAACGTTGGTCACGGAACGCAGACCGAATTTCTCGTTCAGCACCGCCAGCAGGTCCGGCGTCAGGAAGCCTGGTGCGGTCGGGCCGGTCACGATGTTGGTTACGCCGAGAGAAAGCAGGGTCAGCAGGATGACAATCGCTTTCTGCTCAAACCATGACAGCACCAGCGACAGCGGCAGGTCGTTCACGCCGCAGCCCAGTTTCTCCGCCAGAGTGACCGCCAGAATGATGGCCGAGTAAGCGTCGTTACACTGGCCCGCATCGATCAGGCGCGGCAGGCCTTCGATGTCGCCGAAGTCCAGCTTGTTGAAACGGTACTTGCCGCACGCCAGCGTCAGGATCAGGCAGTCTTCCGGCACGCGGGTGGCGAAGTCGGTAAAGTAGTTACGCTCGCCGCGGGCGCCGTCGCAGCCGCCGACGAGGAAGATGTGGCGCAGCTTTTCACGGCTGACGAGATCGATCAGCGAATCAGCGGCGCCCAGCAGGGTTTCACGACCGAAGCCGACGGTGATCAGGTGCGGGATCTCGCTGTACGGGAAGCCCGCCATCTGCTGCGCCTGGGCGATAACGGGACCGAAATCGTCGCCTTCGAGGTGGCTCACGCCCGGCCAGCCGACGATGCTGCGCGTCCAGATGCGGTCGTCATACGCGCCCACGGTAGGGTCGATGATGCAGTTAGAGGTCATTACGATAGGGCCCGGGAAGCGGGCGAACTCCACCTGCTGGTTCTGCCAGCCGCTGCCGTAGTTACCGATCAGATGCGTAAACTTGCGCAGCTCCGGGTAGCCGTGCGCGGGCAGCATTTCACCGTGGGTGTAGACGTTAACGCCGGTGCCTTCGGTCTGTTTCAGCAGGTTGTAGAGATCTTTCAGGTCGTGACCGGAAATCAGGATGCACTTGCCTTCGGTCGCCTTAACGTTGACCTGCGTTGGCGTCGGGTGGCCGTAGGTGCTAGTTTCACCGGCATCCAGAATGCTCATTACCTTGAAGTTCATCTGGCCGATTTCCATCGAGCACGCCAGCAGCGCGTTCATATCGGCAGGCCAGGTGCCCAGCCACGCCATGATTTTGTGGTATTGGGCGTAGATGTCGTTATCGTACTGGCCGAGCACGTGCGCGTGTTCCATATAGGCCGCAGCGCCCTTCAGGCCGTACAGGCACAGCAGACGCAGGCCGAGAATGTTCTCGCCAATCGCCGCTTTGTCTTTATTCGGGGTGAATTCTGCCGCCTGACGCTGCAGGTCGCCCAGATCGTCGCTCACCAGCTGCAGTTCGGACATCGGGTTTTCCACGCGGGCGCTGGCATCGGCCTTCAGACACTGCGCTTTCAGCGCTTCACGCAGGGCAATCGCTTCGCGGGCATAACCGACAATGCGCGGAGAATCGAAGTTAACGTTGGTCAGCGTGGAGAAAAATGCGCGAGGGGCGAAGTTGTCGACATAGTGGTCGACAATGCCGTATTCACGGGCTTTAAAGGCCCAGGCGGAAAGGCCTTGCAGGGCTGCAATCAGCAGATCCTGCAGGTCAGATGTTTCTGCGGTTTTGCCGCACATACCCTGTGCGTAGGAGCAGCCATTGCCTGCCGGGGTACGGATGGTTTGTTCACATTGCACACAAAACATAATCACACCTGTTAAAGTTATATTTAATATACATGTTTAAGGTTATGCCTGTGCCAGAACGGTGAAAAGGGCTTTCTGCTACAAAATAGAGGGAGATTGATTTAGCGCAATTTTGGCGGCAGGTTCGCTACCGCCAAAGAAGTATCAGGCCGAGAAGAAGGCCATCAGAACCGGAACCAGCAGGCTTAAAATAAAGCCGTGCACGATGGCGGCAGGGACCAGCTCCAGCCCCCCTGAGCGTTGTAAAACCGGCAGGGTAAAGTCCATCGAGGTCGCGCCACACAGCCCCAACGCGGTAGAGCGGCTGCGGCGTACCAGACCCGGGATCAGCATGATGGCAATCAATTCGCGCGCAAGGTCATTGAAGAAGGCGGCGCTGCCAATGACCGGACCGAACGATTCGGTCAGAAGAATACCGGAGAGGGAGTACCAGCCAAAACCCGACGCCATCGCCAGGCCGGTTTTCAGCGGCAGGTCGAGAATAACGGCATTAATCACGCCTGCGACCATTGAACTGGCGACGACGACAATGGCCACTATCATTCCCCGGCGGTTGAGGACAATCTGTTTCAGCGTCATGCCATTATTTCGCAGCTGAATACCAATCAGGAACAGCAGGAAGATCAGGGTATATTCGCTGGCCTCCGTGGCGTGCTGTAAAAATGACCATCCGGTAAGGCCCAGCAGAAAACCGAGCACCACGACGCCGCAGAGTTTTAATGATTCCAGCGCCATCGCAATACGGGAAGGGAGTTTTTCCTGTTGATGGTTATTTTTCCAGGGAATAGTGCGTTCCAGCCAGAACAGCGCGGCAATATTACACAGCAAAATAACCACCACGGTGACGACGGAATAATGGAGGATAGAGAGTAAATTCGCTGACAGGTTATCCAGGAAGGCCAGGCTTATCCCCATAAAGAAAAGAATGACGTAAACAATCCAGCTGAGAAAACGGTTGATGAGCCGTAATGCGGATTCTCTGCGCAGCGGAATAAGGTAGCCCACGATCAGGGGCAGCAGAATAATGAGGAGTCCTGAAAACATGAACAGCCGGTCCTTTTGAGTATCTGTTAAGCGCCAGAGACACTACCCAATAAAGGCTGTCAGGTAAAGGAGCAATAAAAAAGCCGGGTGGCGGCTACGCCTTACCCGGCTTGTATATTTGGGGTGGTGCGGCCTGATGCCCTCACCCCGGCCCTCTCCCACGGGGAGAGGGAGAAAACCATTAATCGCGTTTTTCCAGCAGGGTGCGGTACAGCACGCCGCCCAGAATACCGCCGATAATTGGCATCACCCAGAACAGCCAAAGCTGCTCAAGCGCCCAACCGCCCTGGAAGATAGCAACCGCGGTGCTGCGCGCCGGGTTAACGGAGGTGTTGGTCACCGGGATTGAGATCAGGTGAATCAGCGTCAGCGCCAGACCAATGGCGATTGGCGCGAAGCCTGCAGGTGCGTATTTGTCCGTTGCGCCGTGAATAACCAGCAGGAAGCCTGCGGTCAGTACGATTTCAATCACGATGGCAGACAGCATTGAGTAGCCGCCCGGTGAGTGTTCACCGAAACCGTTAGAGGCGAAACCGCTGGCTGCGGCGTCAAAGCCTGCTTTGCCGCTGGCAATCACGTACAGGACTGCGGCTGCAATAATACCGCCGATGACCTGGGCAATAATATAGCCTAATACGTCTTTCACCGGGAAACGACCGCCCGCCCATAAACCCAGCGTCACAGCAGGGTTAAAATGACCGCCGGAAATATGCCCTACCGCGAATGCCATGGTTAAGACTGTTAAGCCGAATGCCAGTGCGACACCGACAAAACCAATTCCTAATTCCGGGAATGCCGCTGCCAGCACTGCACTACCGCAGCCGCCAAACACCAGCCAGAATGTACCAAAACATTCTGCCGCTAATTTTCTGAACATAACCACCTCAATAATAAATTTCCGCACACTATCCTGCGCACGGGTTATATCGCCATAAAGGGATGACGACTCAAAGAGCCTTTATTTTAGAAAGCAACAACACCCCTTCGCCACTTAAATAAATTCGGATAATTTGATTTAAGGCAATGTGATGTCAATCCTTGTTCAAACTGGAGGTAAATAGAGCATAGTCCAATTTTCAAACGGGAGTATCTTGTTCTGGAAGCACCTTTTCAAATGAAACTTGATGGGTAAATTCTGAATTTTTCGTGCTTCATCGGAATAACGGAGGTGTCTGGCAGTGTCCACTCGGCGCCGCTGCCGCTATACTGCTGATAACTTAAAGGAAAAAGTGGTTATTACGCGGGGGATTTATGCTTCTCGAACGTGTGGAAATTGTCGGGTTTCGCGGTATTAACCGCCTGTCGCTCCAGCTGGAGCAGAATAACGTCCTGATCGGTGAAAACGCCTGGGGTAAATCCAGCCTGCTGGATGCGCTGACACTGCTGCTTTCCCCTGAAGATGACTTGTACCACTTCGTTCACGATGACTTCTGGTTTCCGCCGGGGGATGTCGCGGGGCGCGAGAAGCATCTGCATATCATTCTTACGTTTCGCGAGTCCGAGCCGGGGCGGCATCGTGTGCGTCGTTTCCGCCCGATGTCGCCATGCTGGGTGCCATGCGATGATGACTATCACCGTATTTTCTACCGTCTTGAAGGTGAAATGGCGGAAAATGACGGGGTGTTAACCCTGCGTGAGTTTCTTGATGAAAAAGGCAACCCCATCCCGCTGGAGAATATTGACGACCTGGCGCGCCACCTGATTCGCCTGTCGCCGGTGCTGCGCCTGCGCGATGCACGCTTTATGCGCCGGATCCGCAACGGTTCCGTACCCAATATGCCGGAGGTGGAAGTCACCGCCCGCGAGCTGGATTTCCTGGCGCGTGAGCTGGTCTCTCGCCCGCAGAACCTCACCGACGGTCAAATCCGCCAGGGGCTTTCGGCCATGGTGCAGCTGCTGGAGCACTATTTTTCCGAGCAGGGGACGTCACAGTCACGCCATCGCCTGATGCGTCGCCGTTCGCACGATGAACAACGCAGCTGGCGTTATCTTGATATCATTAACCGGATGATAGACCGGCCCGGTGGACGTACCCATCGGGTGATCCTGCTGGGGTTATTCTCGACGCTTTTGCAGGCGAAAGGCACCGTCCGGTTAGACCGGGACGCCCGCCCGCTGCTGCTGGTGGAAGACCCCGAGACGCGCCTGCATCCGATCATGCTCTCCGTTGCGTGGCACCTGTTGAACCTGCTGCCGCTGCAGCGCGTGACCACCACCAACTCCGGCGAGTTGCTCTCGCTAACCCCCGTGGAATACGTCTGCCGCCTGGTGCGTGAATCCTCACGCGTATCCGCATACCGGCTGGGGCCGGGTGGCCTGAATGCGGAAGACGGTCGCCGCATTGCATTTCATATTCGCTTTAATCGTGCTTCATCGCTGTTTGCCCGTTGCTGGCTGTTGGTTGAGGGTGAAACCGAGACCTGGGTTATCAACGAACTGGCGCGTCAGTGCGGTCACCACTTCGATGCGGAAGGTATTAAGGTCATAGAGTTTGCCCAGTCGGGATTAAAACCGCTGATCAAGTTTGCCCGCAGGATGGGGATTGAATGGCATGTTCTGGTCGATGGCGATGAAGCAGGTAAAAAGTATGCCGCAACCGTGCGCGGTTTGCTGAATAACGATCGCGAAGAAGAGCGTGACCATCTGACTATGCTGCCCGCGATGGACATGGAACACTTTATGTATCGACAGGGATTTGACGATGTTTTTCACCGCGTGGCGATGATCCCGGTGGATGTGCCGATGAACATGCGGCGTGTGATCGCCAAAGCGATTCATCGTTCGTCGAAGCCGGACCTGGCCATCGAAGTGGCGACGGAGGCGGGAAGGCGAGGCGTGGAGTCCGTGCCCACGCTGCTGCGTAAAATGTTCTCCCGCGTGCTTTGGCTGGCACGCGGGAGAGCGGATTAACGTTGGGTCGCCTGCGTCATTTGTTGGATCAGACTATCCAGCAGTTCGTAGCGGCGGCGGTATTCAGCACGTTTCTTACTCGCAATCTCTTCCATCGGTTTGCGCGGCATGGTTAACGGCAGCGCGAAATGGCCGCTCTCCTGGCGTTCGCCACCCAGGGAGAGCCAGAAACTGTCGTAATCCGCCAGCAGTTTCCCCTCTTTTTTCTTGCGGTAACGCCAGCTACGGTAAATGTGGGTGGCATTGCTCACGGCGAGGATCTGTTCAACCGGGAACGCGGTGCCCAGCGTCATCACCGCTTCAACCAGCAGACGTTTCGGGAACAGGCCGTGGCACGCTTTGGTTGCGCCCTGAATCAACTCATGCGGAACGTGCGCTTTAGCGCCCTGTAGCCCGCCGATGAACAGCGTGGATTTTCCCTCAAACGGGCACAGCGTAAAGGTCATTTCGGCCAGCACGGTGTTCTGATGGTTGCAGAAGGTAAGGGTCGCTTCACCCTCTTTGTCCATAAAGGCATCGGCACACAGGCGAATCGTGAATTGCTGCTCGTCCTTTCCGGTTAGCGTCAGCAGCGTCATTCCCTGACCTGAAAGATAGCCCTTGAGCAGCGCGGCGGGGAGGTGTTGGCTCATCGTCTGATAGTGCCCGTTTAGCGCCTCCAGCGCGTTCCGGCGGTTCATACTGACCGTCAGCCACGGACGATGCAGTCGGCACGGCAACCCTGGCTGGACCTGCAAGATTTGCATCAGACGCGGTTGCTTTGCCAGGCTTGCCAGCAGGCGAGCGGTGCTGAAAGGGGAAACCAGGGAACGTAACATAAATTTGCGTCGATATGAGGGGTTCTGCCACGCCAGACCGGGCGTGATGGCACCGGTTGCCAGACTTTTAAAAAGCGCCCAGCCGGACGTAGGCTGCGGCAGATTAGAATAAGGTGTATCGACTATGGAAGACATGTTAGATCCTGCTTCTTGGGGAAGAACGCTATTTCAGCAGGCGTTTTGTCAACGTCATGTAAACAAATGCGGCCATTTCCAGAAAACAGGGGTTTCGTTGAGGAGTGGTTTAGATAGAATCAACGGTGATGTTAGCCAGAATAATTATTTGGAATATTTATGAACCTTAAGGGAAAACGCAGAAAACTGTTTCTGCTGCTGGCGGTCGTGCTGGTGGTCGGTGGATTCTGGCTTTGGCAGGTCCTCAATGCGCCTGTACCACAGTATCAAACGCTGATCGTTCGCCCCGGCGAGCTGCAGCAAAACGTGCTGGCGACCGGCAAACTGGATGCCCTGCGTAAAGTCGATGTTGGCGCGCAGGTGAGCGGCCAGTTGAAAACGCTGTCCGTCGAGATTGGTGACAAGGTCAAAAAAGGCCAGCTGCTTGGCGTTATCGATCCTGAACAGGCCGAAAACCAGATCCGCGAAGTGGAAGCGACGCTGATGGAGCTGCGCGCGCAGCGTGCGCAGGCCCTGGCGGAGCGTAACCTTGCGCAGGTGACGCTGACGCGCCAGCAGGCGCTGGCGAAAACCCAGGCCATTTCGAAGCAGGATCTCGATACCGCCACCACGGAGCTGGCGGTAAAACAGGCGCAGATCGGCACCATCGACGCGCAGATTAAACGCAATCAGGCTTCGCTGGATACGGCGAAAACCAACCTGGACTACACCAAAATCGTCGCGCCGATGGCCGGAGAAGTGACGCAAATCACCACGCTGCAGGGCCAGACGGTGATCGCCGCGCAGCAGGCGCCAAACATCCTGACGCTGGCGGACATGGGCACCATGCTGGTCAAAGCCCAGGTTTCCGAGGCGGATGTGATCCATCTTAAGCCGGGGCAGAACGCCTGGTTTACGGTGCTGGGCGACCCGCAGACCCGCTACGAAGGCGTGCTGAAAGACATTCTGCCGACGCCGGAAAAAGTGAACGACGCCATCTTCTACTATGCCCGCTTTGAGGTACCAAACCCGCAGGGCGTGCTGCGTCTGGACATGACCGCCCAGGTACATATCCAGCTGACCGGCGTGAAAAACGTGCTGACCGTTCCGCTCTCCGCGCTGGGTGAATCCGCCGGGGATAGTCGCTACAAGGTGAAGGTGCTGCGCAACGGCGAAACGCGCGAGCGCGAAGTGGTGATTGGCGCGCGCAACGACACCGACGTAGTGGTGGTGAAAGGGCTGGAAGAGGGGGAGGAGGTTGTCACCAGCGAAAGCCTGCCCGGAGCCGCTAAATGACCGCGCTGCTTGAGCTGAAGGATATCCGCCGCAGCTATCCGTCCGGCGACGGTCCGGTAGAGGTGCTGAAAGGGATCTCGCTGCGCGTGGAAGCGGGCGAGATGGTGGCGATTGTTGGCGCGTCCGGTTCGGGTAAATCGACGCTGATGAATATTCTCGGCTGTCTGGATAAACCCACCAGCGGTACGTACCGGGTGGACGGAACGGATGTTTCCACGCTCGACGGCGACGCGCTGGCGAAGCTGCGCCGGGAACACTTCGGCTTTATCTTCCAGCGTTACCATCTGCTTTCTCACCTGAGCGCGGCGCAGAACGTGGAGGTTCCCGCGGTTTATGCGGGCGTCGAGCGGAAGAAACGGCTTGAGCGCGCGAAGGCGCTGTTAACGCGTCTGGGGCTGGCGGAACGCGTGGAGTATCAGCCGTCGCAGCTTTCCGGCGGTCAGCAGCAGCGCGTGAGTATCGCGCGCGCCCTGATGAACGGCGGGCAGGTGATCCTCGCGGATGAACCGACGGGCGCGCTCGATAGCCACTCCGGTGAAGAGGTGATGGCAATCCTGCACCAGCTGCGCGATCAGGGCCACACGGTGATTATCGTTACCCACGACCCGCAGGTGGCGGCGCAGGCCGAACGCATTATTGAGATCCACGACGGTGAGCTGGTGAGCAACCCGCCGCCGCGCGAGTCCCGGGCGGCCGCACCGAAAGAGGCGCTGCCGGCCGCAACCGGCTGGGGGCAGTTCTCCAGCGGCTTTCGTGAAGCGCTGACCATGGCCTGGCTGGCGATGGCGGCCAATAAAATGCGCACCCTGCTGACGATGCTCGGCATCATCATCGGTATTGCCTCGGTGGTGTCGATTGTGGTGGTGGGCGACGCGGCAAAACAGCTTGTGCTGGCGGATATCCGCGCTATCGGCACCAATACCATCGACGTCTATCCCGGCAAAGACTTCGGCGACGACGAGCCGCAGTATCAGCAGGCGCTGAAGTATGACGATCTGGCGGCTATTCAGAAGCAGCCGTGGGTCAATTCGGCTACGCCTGCGGTCTCGCAGAACCTGCGTCTGCGCTACGGCAACATCGACGTTGCGGCCAGCGCCAACGGCGTCAGCGGCGACTACTTCAACGTCTACGGTATGACCTTCAGCGAAGGGGCGACCTTCAACGCCGAGCAACTGGCGGGCAGGGCGCAGGTGGTGGTGTTAGACGCCAACTCCCGCAGGCAGCTGTTCCCGAATAAAACCAACGTGGTGGGGGAAGTGATCCTGGTGGGCAATATGCCTGCCACGGTGATCGGCGTGGCGGAAGAGAAGCAGTCGATGTTCGGCAGCAGCAAAATCCTGCGCGTCTGGCTGCCGTACACCACGATTTCCGGGCGCATTATGGGCCAGTCCTGGCTCAACTCCATTACCGTTCGCGTGAAGGAGGGCTACGACAGCGCTATGGCCGAACAGCAGCTTGAGCGGCTGCTCACCCTGCGCCACGGGAAGAAAGATTTCTTCACCTGGAACATGGACGGTCTCTTGAAAACGGCGGAAAAGACCACACGTACTCTTCAGATGTTCCTGACACTGGTGGCGGTGATTTCGCTGGTCGTCGGCGGTATCGGGGTGATGAATATCATGCTGGTGTCGGTCACGGAGCGCACGCGGGAGATTGGCATCCGCATGGCGGTCGGGGCCAGAGCCAGCGACGTGCTGCAGCAGTTTTTGATTGAAGCGGTGCTGGTGTGTCTGGTCGGCGGGGCGATGGGCATTGCGCTTTCGATGATGATCGCGTTTGCGCTCCAGCTCTTTTTACCAGGGTGGGAGATTGGCTTTTCCCCCGTGGCGATCCTCACGGCGTTCTTATGCTCGACCTTCACGGGTATTTTGTTTGGCTGGTTACCGGCACGCAACGCGGCGCGGCTGGATCCGGTGGACGCACTGGCGCGGGAATAACCCGAAAATAAAAATGCCAGCCGATCGGGCTGGCATTTTGCCTGCGGGGTGTACACAATGAATTAGGGAGCTATGCAACCGCTTCTGCTTCAACGGGGACGATCAGACTGGCGTGATTGCCTTTAGGCCCCTGGTGTACATCGAACCGAACGGACTGCCCGGCTTTGAGCGTCCTGTAACCATCCATCTGAATGGTGGAATAGTGAGCGAAGATATCCTCGCCGCCGCCTTCAGGGCAGATGAAACCAAACCCTTTGGCGTTGTTGAACCACTTAACAGTACCCATTTCCATGCTTCGACATCCTTCGTAAATCTTATAAATTAAGATGGAATGAACCGGTGGTGGAGTGGGGGCT
Source organism: Enterobacter sp. B79-1 (assembly GCF_057444735.1). Classification (NCBI taxonomy): domain Bacteria; kingdom Pseudomonadati; phylum Pseudomonadota; class Gammaproteobacteria; order Enterobacterales; family Enterobacteriaceae; genus Enterobacter; species Enterobacter sp. B79-1. The sequence continues at coordinate 1,187,740 of NZ_JBYAZJ010000001.1, read as the reverse complement.
GTTCAAAACCTCGCCATCTCACGCTTGTACAATTTAGATAAACGGAAGAAGCCGTCAAGCGTTTGGCGCTGGAGTTGGGACAATAATCAACCAAAATTTGAGGCAGTTAACGCTATTGCAACAGTTTGTGACAGACATCGCGGATGACAGTAATAGATGATTGTTATCTAACATCTGAGGTAGATTCAAAGTGGTTATGCATAATGGGTAAGACCAACGATTGGCTGGATTTTGACCAGCTGGCGGAAGATAAAGTGCGCGACGCGCTAAAACCGCCATCTATGTATAAAGTTATGTTAATGAACGATGATTACACGCCGATGGAATTTGTTATTGACGTGCTACAAAAGTTCTTTTCTTATGATGTAGAACGTGCAACGCAACTGATGCTTACCGTTCATTATCGAGGCAAAGCGATCTGCGGCATCTTTACTGCCGAAGTCGCGGAAACCAAAGTGGCGATGGTGAACGACTATGCGAGGGAGAACGAGCATCCGTTGCTGTGTACGCTGGAAAAGGCCTGATAAGGCATAAAATTGGGGGAGGTGCCTATGCTCAATCAAGAACTGGAACTCAGTTTAAACATGGCTTTCGCCAGAGCGCGTGAGCACCGACATGAGTTTATGACCGTCGAGCATTTACTGCTCGCACTGCTTAGCAACCCATCTGCCCGCGAAGCGCTGGAAGCCTGCTCCGTGGATCTGGTGGCGCTACGTCAGGAACTCGAAGCCTTCATCGAACAAACCACGCCGGTGCTGCCAGCCAGTGAAGAAGAGCGCGACACGCAGCCGACGCTCAGCTTCCAGCGCGTGCTGCAGCGCGCGGTATTCCACGTCCAGTCTTCCGGACGTAGCGAAGTGACTGGCGCAAACGTCTTAGTCGCCATCTTCAGCGAGCAGGAGTCACAGGCTGCCTACCTGCTGCGCAAACACGAAGTCAGCCGCCTCGACGTGGTTAACTTTATTTCTCACGGAACGCGCAAAGACGAGCCTAACCAGGCATCGGATTCCAGCAATCAGGTCAATAACAATGAAGAGCAAGCAGGCGGGGAGGATCGTATGGAAAACTTCACCACCAATCTTAACCAGCTTGCTCGCGTTGGCGGTATCGACCCGCTGATTGGTCGCGATAAAGAGCTGGAGCGCGCGATCCAGGTGCTGTGCCGTCGCCGCAAGAACAACCCGCTGCTGGTGGGTGAGTCAGGCGTGGGTAAAACCGCGATTGCCGAAGGGCTTGCCTGGCGCATTGTGCAGGGCGACGTGCCGGAAGTGATTGCCGACTGCACCATCTACTCGCTGGATATCGGCTCGCTGCTGGCGGGCACGAAATACCGCGGTGATTTTGAAAAACGCTTCAAGGCGCTGTTAAAACAGCTGGAGCAGGACACCAACAGCATTCTGTTTATCGATGAGATCCACACCATCATCGGCGCAGGTGCGGCTTCCGGTGGCCAGGTGGATGCCGCGAACCTGATCAAACCGCTGCTCTCCAGCGGCAAGATCCGCGTGATGGGCTCCACGACCTACCAGGAGTTCAGCAACATCTTTGAGAAAGACCGCGCGCTGGCGCGTCGCTTCCAGAAAATCGACGTCACCGAGCCGTCCGTCGAGGAAACGGTGCAGATCATCAACGGCCTGAAAACCAAGTACGAAGCGCACCACGACGTGCGTTACACCGCGAAAGCGGTCCGTGCGGCGGTGGAACTGGCGGTGAAATACATCAACGATCGTCATCTGCCGGATAAGGCGATTGACGTGATTGATGAGGCAGGGGCGCGTGCGCGCCTGATGCCGGCCAGCAAGCGTAAGAAAACCGTTAACGTGGCGGATATTGAGTCCGTGGTGGCCCGCATCGCGCGTATCCCTGAGAAGAGCGTTTCTCAGAGCGACCGCGACACGCTGCGCACTCTCGGCAATCGCCTGAAAATGTTGGTCTTTGGTCAGGATAAAGCCATTGAAGCCTTAACTGAAGCGATCAAGATGGCCCGTGCCGGACTGGGGCATGACCACAAGCCTGTCGGTTCCTTCCTGTTCGCTGGCCCGACCGGCGTAGGGAAAACCGAGGTGACGGTTCAGCTCTCCAAAGCGCTGGGCATTGAGCTGCTGCGCTTTGATATGTCCGAGTATATGGAGCGTCACACCGTCAGCCGTTTGATTGGTGCGCCTCCGGGATACGTGGGCTTTGACCAGGGCGGCCTGCTCACCGACGCGGTGATCAAGCATCCACACGCGGTACTGCTACTCGATGAAATCGAGAAAGCGCACCCGGACGTGTTCAACATCCTGCTGCAGGTGATGGACAACGGGACGCTGACCGACAACAACGGGCGCAAGGCGGACTTCCGCAACGTGGTGCTGGTGATGACCACCAACGCCGGTGTGCGTGAAACCGAGCGTAAATCTATCGGCCTGATCCACCAGGATAACAGCACCGATGCGATGGAAGAGATCAAGAAGATCTTCACGCCGGAGTTCCGTAACCGTCTGGACAACATTATCTGGTTCGATCACCTGTCTACCGAGGTGATCCATCAGGTGGTGGATAAGTTCATCGTCGAGCTGCAGGTTCAGCTGGATCAGAAAGGCGTATCGCTGGAAGTGAGCCAGGAGGCCCGCAACTGGCTGGCCGAGAAAGGCTACGACCGTGCGATGGGTGCCCGTCCGATGGCCCGCGTGATTCAGGACAACCTGAAGAAACCGCTGGCGAACGAGCTGCTGTTTGGCTCGCTGGTGGACGGCGGCCAGGTGACCGTGGCGCTGGACCAGGCGAAGAACGAACTGACGTACGATTTCCAGAGTGCGGCGAAGCACAAGCCGGAAGCGGCTCACTGAGTGAGTTGAACGTTAATGTTAAAAACCGGGCTTTTGCCCGGTTTTTTTATGCCTGCCAAGGTAAAAGCAAAACGACAACAGTGTTGTCGTTTTTAGTGTTTTCTCCCTCTCCCTGTGGGAGAGGGTTGGGGTGAGGGCAACAGACCGCAGAGGAATTTTGCGAGGCGCTTTCCAGTTTCTTTCGAAGTCAGTTGCTGGATAAATCCACAGTAATAAAATGGCGGCGCACCTGCAAAATCAGGTGCCGGGATTGGCGTCCTGATTACACACGAGAAATGATGTTGATACGTCAACTATCATCAGGTTCGTTCACACTTTTGAAAGCTAGCGATATAATCCGCAGACTCAATTATGGTGGGCTGAACCGGGGCTTCTTTTGAAGCGCCGATTTTCCCGTGTGGGTCGGTACGCCAAACCGGTTCAGTCTGCCACCTGAGTTGGCGTTCGGGTGGAGATCTCATCATTTCACACGGAGTCATAATCAAATGGAACATAACAATTTTTCACAGCTCTACAGCGAACTCTCTCTCAACCCCGATCTCCCAATCCTTGCCGAGCGCTGCAAACTGCTCACCGAAATCCTCCTCGACTGCAAATCACTCCCGCAAACCCAGCCCGTTTGCCGCTGTCTCGGGGCCTGGCTGGAAGAGGTGAAAACCGGCCTCACAGAGTCAATGCGTGATTTTCAGGTGGTGGAATTTGAGGACGAAGCAGAACAACCGCGACAAAAAGAGTGGTTACTGGAAGATACAGAAACGAAATGCGACTACTGCCGGGCGTTAAACCATGTGCTGCTGGTGTCGCATTTTGACCGCGATATGTTGCCGCATCTCACGGGATTACTTCACGACATGGCTCATTCTATGGCAGGGGATTTAATCGCTCCTGCACAACCGTGGATGACAATACATCTTCCGACGCAGCAACACTGAAGCCATAAATAAAAAAGGCCGGGGTTATCCCGACCTTTTAAATATTCATCTGCCATTACAGGCGAAAACAATTAGCGACTACGGAAGACAATGCGGCCTTTGCTCAGGTCGTACGGGGTCAGTTCAACAGTCACTTTGTCGCCCGTTAAAATGCGGATGTAGTTTTTGCGCATTTTACCGGAGATGTGCGCAGTTACCACGTGACCGTTTTCCAGCTCTACGCGAAACATGGTATTAGGCAACGTATCAAGTACGGTACCCTGCATTTCAATATTGTCTTCTTTGGCCATCTAATCCTCTGGGGTATCACTACCAAGTTTTGAACCGGCAAGATAATGCCGAAATTCATCAATTAAGTAAAGAATTGCGCGTTTAAAACGCAGCAAAACAGTTTCAGCGCATTGCCCAAGCGTCACGGTACAACCGAACGGAAAGCGCATTCGTAAAGGGGAAACGACAGGATAAACGTCAGGACGTTATCTGAAGCGAGGGTCCCAAACGGCGGCGGGGCAACAGGCAGAAGCTACTCTGCGGCATAATTATAACACCCTCATAAAAAATATGCGGAAAACATTTAGGCATTGGGCAGAAAGAGTGTACGCGGTACCCAGAAGTCGCGCGGGAGCTTCTCCTGACGGCAATTATCGAGATGTTCAATGTAGTGGCGGCGGGAGATTTCGACGGCACCGAGCGAGGCGGTGTGCTCGTTAAGCACCTGGCAATCCATCAGTCGTCCGCCACGCTGGGCAAATTCCTCGCAGAACACCAGCAGTGCCGTTTTTGAGGCATTAACCGCACGCGAGAACATCGACTCCCCACAAAACAGCGTTCCCTGAGCCACGCCGTACATGCCGCCCACCAGGTCACCGCCATCCCATACTTCAATAGAATGCGCGTAACCCAGCTCATGCAACTGATGATAGGCGGTGATGATATCGCGAGTGATCCATGTACCTTCGTGCCGATCTTCCGCACAGCCTTCAATGACCTGACCAAAAGCGTGATTCAGGGTTACGCGATACGGCGACTTCGCGTGAAAGCGCTTCATGCTGCGGCTAATGTGAAACTGCGCTGGCCACAATACGGCTCGTGGATCGGGTGACCACCATAAAATCGGGTCGCCTGGAGAAAACCACGGAAAAATCCCGCGCTGATAAGCCATCAACAGACGAGCAGGGCTGAGATCGCCGCCCAGTGCCAGCAACCCGTTAGGTTCACGTAGCGCCCCCTCCGGTGAAGGGAACGCAATATTATGACGAGACAGCTGGACCAGGCGCATGACAGCAGAACTCCAATACGCGAGTGAGGATCGGTACAAATATAGTCTACAGACGTTGTTTAAACTGGTAGTAGCGACCCTGTTTTGCCAACAGTTCTGCGTGACTACCTTGCTCAATAATGTGTCCGTTGTCCATCACAATTATCCGATCGAAACTCGCCAGTCCGCGCAGGCGATGCGTCACCATCAGCACCGTTTTACCGGCCATAACATTCGTCAGTAAATCAAGGATTTGGCTTTCGGTGGTGGCGTCCAGCCCTTCGGTGGGCTCGTCGAGCAGCATCAGCGGCGCATCGTGCAGCAGCGCACGGGCAATCGCCAGACGACGTAGTTCGCCACCGGAGAGTTGACGACCGCCTTCACCCAGCCAGCTATTCAGACCTTCGTCCTCAAGCAGCTTATGCAGCCCGACCTGTTCGAGCGTGGTACGAAGTGCATCGTCAGATGCGTCCGGCGCTGCCAGCAGCAGGTTGTCGCGCAGCGTGGCGCTAAACAGATGCACGCGCTGTGGGACAACGCTGACGGTCTTGCGTAAGATCTGCTCGCTGAAATCAACCAGCGGCACTGCGTTAAAGAGAATCTGACCGTGCTGTGGATCCCAGGCGCGCGTCAACAGCTGCAGAAGCGTTGACTTACCGCATCCGGTCCGCCCAAGGATTGCAATGCGCTGGCCCGGGTTAACGGAGAGATTGATACCTTCAAGTGCATTCTGCGTCTGTGTGTTATAGGCGAAGGTGACGTTATTCAGCGTCAGCGCAACCTGCGCAGGAACCGCACTCTGTTCAGCAGTGAATTTCACCTCTGGTTCCTGCTCGGCAATCTCGGTGATGCGCAGGGCAGAGGCGATAACCTGTCCAAGATGCTGGAAGGCCCCCGTCACGGGTGCCAGCGCTTCGAAGGCTGCCAGTGCACAGAAAACAAAGAGTGCAATCAGCGGGCCTGGCTGCAGATTTCCACCCACGCCGCCGGAGGCCATCCACAGCATCGCGATAACAGCCACGCCGCCGATGAGCATCATCAGCGCCTGGGAGAAGGCCGTGAGTTCAGACTGTCGACGCTGGGCTTCATGCCAGTTCAACTCCGTACTTTCCATACGCGCGCGGTAACGCTTGCTTGCACCGAAAATGGTCAGTTCTGCCTGTCCCTGCAGCCAGGAGGTCAGCTGCTGACGATATTCTCCCCGCAGGCGCGTCAGGCTTTCGCCGGTGGATTTACCGGCGCGATAGAACAGCGGCGGCAGTATAATCAACGTCAGCAGCATAATGCCGCCGAGCGTCAGCGCGATAGGGACGTCCAGAACACACAGCCCCAGCGTGACGACAACAATCACCACAAACGCGCCGACTATCGGTGAAATCACGCGCAGATAGAGGTGATCCAGCGTATCGACATCCGCAACCACGCGGTTGAGCAATTCGCCCTGACGAAAACGCGCCAGCCCGGCAGGGGAGAGCGGGAGCAGCTTGCTGAACGTGTAAATGCGCAGGTGCTGGAGCACGCGGAATGTGGCGTCATGGCTGACCAGACGCTCGAAGTAACGCCCGGCGGTACGGGTAATGGCGGTGCCACGTACGCCTGCTGCCGGGAGCATGTAGTTAAAGCTGTAGAGCCCGGCGAAACCTGCAACGGCAGAGGCAGACAGGAACCAGCCAGAAAGGGTGAGCAGGCCGATGCTGGCGAGCAGGGTAATAATCGCCAGCACGATCCCCAGCGTCAGCATCCATTTGTGGCGCTTATACAGGGCAAGATAAGGGAGCAGGGCACGCATCAGATGTCCTCCTGACGATTCGCGAGAAGGGCCGCAAAAGGCCCCTGCGCGGCAACGAGTGAGGCATAATCGCCTTGCTCAACGAGTTGACCGTTTTCCATCACCCAAATCTGGTCCCAGTCGGCGATGCCTTCAAGCTGGTGGGTGACCATCAGCGTGGTTTGCTGCTGTGATGCGGCATTAAGCGCTTCCATCACGCGTTGTTCGCTGTGCGCGTCCAGGCTGGCGGCAGGCTCATCCAGCAACATCAGTTGGCAAGGATTCAACAACGCGCGGGCAACCGCCACACGCTGCGCTTGCCCTACGGACAGCCCGGCAGACTGGTCGCCAACGACCGTATCCACGCCCTGCGGGAGCAGCGGCAGAAACTCGCTAACCCAGGCGCGATCGAGGACCGATTGCAGCTCATCTTCCCGCGCGTCCGGGCGAGCCAGAAGCACGTTTTCGCGTAGCGTGGAAGCCGGAAGCTGCGGGTTTTGTCCTACCCAGCTCAGCTGTTTGCGCCAGGCATCAGGCTCCAAATCGCACAACTCAGTTTTATTAATGCACAGCGAACCGGCGTAAGCCATAAAGCCGGAGAGTGCATTTAACAGCGAGCTTTTCCCTGAGCCACTGGTTCCGACCAGCACCACGCGATGCCCGGCAGGCAGGGTAAAGTTGAGCGGACCTGCCAGCACTTTGCCTTCAGGTGACAGAACAGAAAAATCCTTCGCCTCAATCGTCACGGGCTCTTTGGCGTTCAGAACGATGTCACCACGCTCGGGATGCGCCAGCGGTGTTTCAAGGAAGGTTTTCAGGCTGTCGGCCGCGCCAACCGCCTGTGCTTTGGCATGGTAAAAGGTGCCAAGATCGCGCAGCGGCTGGAAAAACTCCGGAGCCAGGATCAATGCCAGGAAACCTGCTGAAAGCGTTACGGCTGTGCCGTAGTGGCCGAAATCCAGCGCGCCGAGGTAAGAAAACCCGAAGTAGACCGCCACAAGGGCAATCGACAGCGAAGTGAAGAATTCAAGCACGCCAGAGGAGAGAAATGCGAGACGCAGCACCTCCATGGTGCGCTGACGGAAATCCTGAGACGCCAGGCGAATATTTTCCGTTTCCGCTTCACCCCGGCCAAAAATACGCAGGGTTTCCATTCCGCGCAGCCGGTCAAGGAAATGACCGCTCAGGCGGCCCAGCGCGAGGAAGTTACGACGGTTAGCATCCGCCGCACCCATACCGACCATCGCCATAAACAGCGGGATAAGCGGGGCGGTACCCAGCAGGATCAGCGCCGCTACCCAGTTGGTCGGGAAAATCGCAATCAGAATCAGCAGCGGGACGCAAACTGCCAGCGCCATCTGCGGCAGGTAGCGGGCGTAGTAGTCGTGCATATCGTCGATCTGTTCAAGGATCAGCGTCGCCCAGCTTCCTGCTGGTTTACCCTGGATCCAGGCTGGCCCGGCCTCCTGAAGACGATCCAGGACCTTACGGCGGATCTCGTAGCGGATATGCTGTCCGGCATGAAAACCAACGCGTTCACGCAGCCAGACGACCCACGCACGAAGGATAAAAACCAGAATCAGGACAATAAAGGGCAACAGGAGCGCTTCACGCGGAATGTTCTCCATGATCATATGATTAAGAATGCGGGCCAGCAGCCATGCCTGGGCAACAATCAACAAACCACTGACGAGTCCCAGAAGACGGGAAATCATGAGCCAGCGGCGGGAAAGAACGCTTTGCTGTTTAAGCCAGCGTGTTAACTCTTGTTGACGGGTTTTTTCCATTGCGTACTTTGCAGGTGACGTTATAAGAAATTAGACCACTGCATGTTACACGTGGGGAAAAATAAAGGCGACCTGTGGCCGCCTTTATTTACGTTTGTTACTGACTTGTAAAGATTATTTACCTTGTTCAGCCAGTCCGTCGAGGTAGCGTTCAGCATCCAGCGCGGCCATACAGCCGGTGCCTGCAGAGGTAATCGCCTGACGATAAATATGGTCCATCACGTCGCCAGCCGCGAACACGCCCGGGATGCTGGTCTGGGTCGCGTTACCGTGAATGCCCGACTGCACTTTGATGTAGCCGTTTTCCAGCTCCAGCTGACCGTCGAAGATCGCGGTGTTCGGGCTGTGACCGATCGCCACAAACAGGCCCGCCACTTCCAGCGACTCGATGTTATCGGTGTTCTGGGTATCGCGCAGACGCAGACCGGCAACGCCCATCTGGTCACCCGTGACCTCTTCCAGGGTACGGTGAGTGTGAAGCACGATGTTGCCGCTTGCCACTTTATCCATCAGGCGTTTGATCAGGATCTTCTCCGCGCGGAAGGTGTCGCGACGGTGGATCAGGTGCACTTCAGAGGCGATGTTTGCCAGGTAGAGCGCTTCTTCCACTGCGGTGTTACCGCCGCCGATCACGGCGACTTTCTGATTGCGATAGAAGAAACCGTCGCAGGTAGCGCAGGCAGATACGCCGCGGCCCTTGAACGCTTCTTCAGACGGCAGACCAAGGTAACGGGCAGAGGCGCCGGTGGCGATGATCAGCGCGTCACAGGTGTATTCGCCGCTGTCGCCGGTCAGGCGGAACGGACGGTTCTGCAGATCGACCTTATTGATGTGGTCGAACAGAATTTCAGTTTCAAATTTGGCGGCATGCTCGTGCATACGTTCCATCAGCAGCGGCCCGGTCAGGTCGTTCGGGTCCCCTGGCCAGTTTTCCACTTCGGTGGTGGTGGTCAGCTGACCGCCTTTTTCCATGCCGGTGATGAGTACCGGGTGCAGGTTAGCGCGTGCAGCATAGACCGCTGCGGTATATCCCGCAGGTCCAGAACCAAGGATTAGCAGCTTACTGTGTTTGGCCGTGCCCATGAGATCCCCATTGTTGTTGGCAGACATTTGGCTGGATTGTAGGGAATTTGTTGTCGTAAAAAAAGAGCGCAGCAATTTTGATATCAATCTGTGTAATAGCCACGGACGATGAATGAGGCGCTATAACATCACTATTTGGCCTGAAATCCGGTCGTTTATAAGGCAATAAAATGACGATTAATACCCTGCCGTAATGAATATCCGGCATGTTGTACTAAAAATCGATGTTTTGCTTTGACAATCACCTGCGCTTTTGCGAAAACATTCAAGGAAGAAAAAAAAACCGCGTTAACCGTGTGCCGCATAGGCATGCACGTAAATGCCATTTTTACCGTGTCAGTGAAATCTACGCATGGCGTGGACAGACGCCATACGTGATGTCGGTGACTGCCTTCGGGCAACGGTCTTCTTACCAACAGAACCCGAATCCGCATCGCGTCTATAGCCTAATAATTCGAGTTGCATGAAGGCGGCGACGCAGCGAATCCCCGGGAGCGTACATCAGTACGTGACTGGGGTGAGCGAGGACAAACTGGCCTGGCCAGTTTGAACAGCGCTTGCGCTGGCCCCGAAGGGGCGAGGCCACAGGCCGAGTCAAGCCAACGCACAGGCAACTTGAAGTATGACGGATATAATACATAACCAGGCGATGTGATGACTAACGGGTACAGGCTCTGAACAGTGATGTGCACAGGGTCCAGGCAGGAGTAGGGAAGGAATACAGAGAGACAATAATAATGGTAGATAGCAAGAAGCGCCCTGGCAAAGATCTCGACCGTATCGATCGTAACATTCTTAATGAATTGCAAAAGGATGGGCGTATTTCCAACGTCGAGCTTTCAAAACGTGTGGGACTTTCCCCGACGCCGTGCCTTGAGCGTGTGCGCCGACTGGAAAGACAGGGTTTTATTCAGGGCTATACGGCTCTGCTTAACCCGCATTATCTGGATGCCTCACTTCTGGTATTTGTTGAGATTACTCTGAATCGTGGTGCGCCGGATGTGTTTGAACAATTCAACTCCGCTGTACAAAAACTTGAAGAAATTCAAGAGTGTCATCTGGTTTCCGGTGATTTCGACTACCTGTTGAAAACCCGCGTGCCTGATATGTCCGCCTACCGTAAGCTGCTGGGTGAAACCTTGCTGCGTCTGCCGGGCGTGAACGACACCCGTACGTATGTGGTGATGGAAGAGGTTAAACAGAGCAATCGTCTGGTAATTAAGACGCGCTAACACGGAACAGGTGCAAAATCAGCGTAGTTTGATTACACTCCTGTTAATCCATACAGCAACAGTGCCGGGGAGTCCCCGGCGCTGTTGTCCGTTTTAGCAAACAGGCAGGATATGCCTGATACCTGGAGAGCCTTTCTTGAGCCAGGAATACACTGAAGACAAAGAAGTCACACTATCGAAGCTAAGCAGCGGACGTCGTCTCCTCGAGGCTTTGCTGTTGGTTATTGCCCTTTTCGCCGTCTGGCTGATGGCAGCCTTACTCAGTTTCAACCCCTCCGATCCCAGCTGGTCGCAAACCGCATGGCATGAGCCTATCCATAATTTAGGCGGTGTACCGGGTGCCTGGCTTGCGGACACGCTCTTTTTCATTTTCGGTGTGATGGCCTATACCATTCCCGTCATTATCATTGGCGGATGCTGGTTTGCCTGGCGTCATCGTCAGAATGACGACTACATCGATTACTTCGCGGTATCGCTGCGCCTGATTGGCGCGCTGGCATTGATCCTCACATCGTGCGGGCTGGCGGCTATAAACGCCGACGATATCTGGTACTTCGCCTCCGGTGGCGTCATCGGCAGCCTGCTGAGTTCCGCCCTGCAGCCGATGCTTCACAGCAGCGGAGGTACCCTGACGCTGCTTTGCATCTGGGCCGCAGGGTTGACCCTGTTTACTGGCTGGTCGTGGGTGAGCATCGCCGAGAAGATCGGCAGCTTTATTCTCACTATCCTCACTTTCGCCAGTAACCGTACCCGTCGTGACGATACGTGGGTCGATGAAGACGAATATGAAGATGAGTACGAAGAGGAAGACGAGGCGCCGGTACAGCGTCGTGAATCTCGTCGGGCCCGTATTCTTCGTGGCGCGCTCGCGCGTCGTCAGCGCGTCGCTGAAAAATTTGCCAATCCGCTTGGGCGTAAAACAGATGCGGCGCTCTTCTCCGGCAAACGCATGGATGAAGACGAGCAGGTTGAGTACCGTGCGGCGGGTGCCGCCGTCGATCCTGATGATGTTCTGTTCTCCGGCAACCGTGCGATGCCGGGCGATTTTGACGAATACGATCCGCTGCTGAATGGTCATTCAGTGACAGAACCGGTTGCAGCCGCTGCTGCCGCAACCACGGCAGCGCAGGCTTTTGCTGCGCCAGCGGAAGCCGTAATGCCATCCGCGCCCGTTCCGGCACCGGAGTCGGTTATCCAGCAACCTCAGGTTGACTGGCAGACTGCGCCGGGTGTTCACACCCCGGAACCTGTTATTGCGCCTGAACCAGAAAGCTATGTTCCTGTGCAGCAGGAACAATGGCAGCAGCCTTATCAGCCGGAGCCCGTGTATGAACCACAGGGATACCCGGAATATGAGCAGCCGGTCGCACAGCCGTATGTACCGGAACCGGTTGAACCTGCGCAGCCATACGCACAACCTGAGCCTGACGTGGCGGAGGAGGCGAAACCATCTCGTCCACCACTGTACTACTTTGAAGAAGTGGAAGAGCGCCGCGCCCGTGAGCGCGAGCAGCTGGCAGCCTGGTATCAACCTGTGCCGGAGCCGGTGCAAGAGCCTGTCGCAAAAGCGCCTTCCGTTTCCGTACCGCCAGTCGATCCAACGCCTGTGGCAGAGAGCGTGAAGCAAGCCTCTGTCGCGGCCGCCGCTGCGGCACCAGTCTTTAGCCTGGCGACCGGCGGCGCGCCTCGTCCTCAGGTGAAAGAGGGCATTGGCCCGCAATTGCCTCGTCCTAATCGCGTACGTGTGCCCACGCGCCGCGAGCTGGCTTCCTACGGTATCAAGCTGCCTTCCCAGCGTATGGCTGAGGAAAAAGCGCGTGAATCGGACTATGAAGACGACGCCGATGAACTTCATCAGGATGAGCTGGCGCGTCAGTTCGCCGCGCAGCAGAATCAGCGTTACGGTGAAGAATATCAGCACGACGAGCAAATCCAGGAAGATGAAGACGATGCGGCAGAAGCGGAATTAGCCCGCCAGTTCGCCGCTACGCAGCAACAGCGTTATTCTGGTGAACAGCCTTCGGGCGCGAACCCGTTCTCGCTGACGGATTTTGAATTCTCACCGATGAAAGATCTGGTGGATGATGGCCCAAGCGAACCGCTGTTTACGCCGAGCGTAATGCCGGACGCTGAGCCTGTGCGCCAGCAGCCAGCAGCTCAGACCTACGCGCAGCCGCAACAACCTGCTCAGCAGCCGTATGCGCAACCGCAGCAGCCGCCGCAGTTCCAGCAGCCTGCGCCTCAGCCGCAGGAAAGCCTTATTCACCCGCTGCTGATGCGTAACGGCGATAGCCGTCCGCTGCAGCGTCCAAGCACGCCGCTGCCGTCGCTGGATCTGTTAACGCCGCCACCGTCAGAAGTGGAGCCGGTTGATACCTTTGCGCTCGAACAAATGGCGCGTCTGGTCGAAGCCCGTCTGGCTGATTTCCGCATCAAGGCGGATGTGGTGAACTACTCGCCGGGTCCGGTGATCACGCGATTCGAACTGAATCTGGCACCAGGCGTAAAAGCAGCGCGTATTTCTAACCTGTCACGAGACCTGGCGCGTTCCCTGTCGACCGTTGCGGTACGTGTGGTGGAAGTGATCCCAGGCAAGCCGTACGTTGGCCTTGAGCTGCCGAACAAGAAACGTCAGACCGTTTACCTGCGAGAAGTGCTGGATAACACCAAGTTCCGCGATAACCCGTCCCCGCTGACCGTGGTGCTGGGTAAAGATATCGCAGGCGATCCGGTAGTGGCAGATCTCGCGAAAATGCCTCACCTGCTGGTTGCCGGTACCACCGGTTCCGGTAAGTCAGTTGGCGTGAACGCCATGATCCTCAGCATGCTGTACAAAGCGCAGCCGGAAGATGTGCGTTTCATCATGATCGACCCGAAAATGCTCGAACTGTCGGTCTACGAAGGTATTCCGCATCTGCTCACGGAAGTGGTGACGGACATGAAAGACGCCGCCAACGCGCTGCGCTGGAGCGTCAATGAGATGGAACGCCGCTACAAGCTGATGTCTGCGCTGGGCGTGCGTAACCTGGCCGGCTATAACGAGAAAATCGCCCAAGCGGTGCGCATGGGACGCCCTATTCCGGACCCTTACTGGAAGCCGGGTGACAGCATGGATGCCCAGCACCCGGTGCTGGAAAAACTGCCTTATATCGTCGTGCTGGTTGATGAGTTCGCTGACCTGATGATGACCGTCGGTAAGAAAGTGGAAGAGCTGATTGCTCGTCTGGCGCAGAAAGCGCGTGCGGCGGGTATTCACCTTGTGCTGGCGACGCAGCGTCCTTCCGTGGACGTTATTACTGGGCTTATCAAAGCGAACATTCCGACGCGTATTGCGTTTACCGTATCAAGTAAAATTGACTCCCGTACCATTCTTGACCAGGGCGGCGCAGAGTCGCTGCTGGGTATGGGTGATATGCTTTACTCAGGCCCGAACTCGACCTCGCCGGTGCGTGTCCACGGTGCGTTTGTCCGCGATGAGGAAGTTCACGCTGTCGTGCAGGACTGGAAAGCGCGCGGTCGTCCACAATACGTGGACGGGATCACCTCTGACAGCGAGAGCGAAGGCGGCGGCGGTGGCTTTGACGGCGGTGAAGAGCTGGATCCGTTATTCGATCAGGCGGTTAACTTCGTGACCGAAAAACGCAAAGCGTCCATCTCTGGCGTGCAGCGTCAGTTCCGCATCGGCTACAACCGCGCGGCGCGTATCATCGAGCAGATGGAAGCGCAGGGGATTGTGAGCGAGCAGGGGCATAACGGTAACCGCGAGGTGCTGGCTCCGCCGCCGTTTGATTAACCTTCAGCGATTGCAAAGAAGGGTAAATCAGCCAAAATTAAGCATTTTCTTCTGTCGCCTGCCTTCGTGCAGGGCCAGAATAGAAGACGGAAACCCCATTTTGGGACGACGTATTTTAAGGAATAACAATGAAAAAAATCGCCATCGCCTGTGCATTACTCACCAGTTTTGTCGCCAGCAGCGTCTGGGCTGATGCAGCCAGCGACCTTAAAAGCCGACTGGATAAAGTAAGCAGCTTCCACGCCAGCTTCACGCAAAAAGTGACTGACGGCAGCGGCAACGCGGTGCAGGAAGGCCAGGGAGATTTGTGGGTAAAACGCCCAAATCTCTTCAACTGGCACATGACCCAGCCGGATGAGAGTATCCTGGTGTCTGACGGTAAAACCCTGTGGTTCTTCAACCCGTTTGTTGAACAAGCCACGGCGACCTGGCTGAAAGATGCGACCAGCAATACGCCGTTTATGCTGATTGCCCGCAACCAGTCCAGCGACTGGCAGCAGTACAACATCAAACAAAACGGTGATGAGTTTGTCCTGACGCCGAAAGGCAGCAACGGCAACCTGAAGCAGTTCACCATTAACGTGAGCAGCAACGGCACGATCAATCAGTTCGGTGCGGTTGAGCAAGATGACCAGCGCAGCAGCTACCAGCTGAAAACGCAGCAAAACGGCGCTGTTGATGCATCGAAATTCACCTTTACCCCGCCGCAGGGCGTAACGGTGGATGACCAACGCAATAAGTAAGAGGCATGAGTGGGCAATCTGTCGCTCGATTTTTCAGATAATGCGTTTCAACCTCTGGCCGCTCGTATGCGGCCAGAAAATTTAGCGCAGTACATCGGCCAGCAGCATCTGCTGGCTGCCGGGAAACCGTTGCCACGCGCCATTGAGGCCGGGCATCTGCACTCGATGATCCTCTGGGGGCCACCAGGCACCGGTAAAACGACCCTCGCTGAAGTGATCGCCCGATATGCAAACGCGGACGTTGAGCGGATTTCTGCCGTGACCTCCGGCGTGAAGGAGATCCGCGAAGCGATCGAGCGTGCGCGGCAGAACCGCAATGCCGGGCGGCGCACCATCCTCTTCGTGGACGAAGTTCACCGCTTCAACAAGAGCCAGCAGGATGCCTTCCTGCCGCATATTGAAGACGGCACGATCTTCTTCATCGGTGCCACCACGGAAAACCCATCCTTTGAACTTAACTCAGCACTTCTTTCCCGTGCGCGCGTTTACCTGCTCAAATCGCTAACTACAGACGATATCGAAAAGGTGCTCACCCAGGCGATGGATGACAAAGCGCGGGGTTACGGCGGACAAGACATCGTTCTACCGGATGAGACGCGCCTCGCGATTGCTCAGCTGGTTAACGGTGATGCGCGTCGGGCATTGAACACGCTGGAAATGATGGCCGATATGGCCGAAATGGATGATTCCGGCAAGCGGGTGCTGAAGCCTGAATTGCTCACTGAAATAGCCGGTGAACGCAGCGCGCGTTTTGATAATAAAGGCGATCGTTTTTACGACCTGATCTCGGCGCTGCATAAGTCTGTGCGCGGTAGTGCCCCCGATGCGGCGCTCTACTGGTACGCGCGCATTATTACCGCAGGTGGCGATCCGCTGTATGTCGCACGTCGCTGTCTGGCGATTGCATCAGAAGATGTCGGTAATGCCGACCCGCGCGCCATGCAGGTGGCTATCTCCGCCTGGGATTGTTTCACCCGCGTCGGGCCTGCTGAAGGCGAGCGTGCCATTGCGCAGGCGATTGTCTATCTGGCCTGCGCGCCGAAAAGTAATGCGGTTTATACCGCCTTCAAAGCAGCAATGTCTGATGCGCGCGAGCGGCCGGACTATGATGTGCCGGTTCATCTGCGTAACGCACCAACAAAGTTGATGAAAGAGATGGGGTACGGGCAGGAGTATCGTTACGCCCACGACGAACCCAATGCCTATGCCGCCGGAGAGAACTATTTCCCGCAGGAGATGGCACAAACCCGCTATTATCACCCCACAAACAGAGGTCTTGAGGGTAAGATTGGCGAAAAGCTCGCCTGGCTTGCCGGACAGGATCAAAATAGCCCTATAAAACGCTACCGTTAGCGCTATCGTTGCGGTAATGTTGGCGTTGTATCCCTGTGACCGCAGGCTGTGGTCACTTTTCCTATTTTAATTCGATAAGCACAGGATAAGCATGCTCGATCCCAATCTGCTGCGTAATGAGCCAGACGCAGTCGCTGAAAAACTGGCACGCCGGGGCTTTAAGCTGGATGTAGATAAGCTGCGCGCTCTTGAAGAGCGTCGTAAAGTTCTGCAGGTACAAACTGAAAATCTGCAGGCAGAGCGTAATTCTCGATCGAAATCCATCGGCCAGGCGAAAGCGCGCGGGGAAGATATTGAGCCATTACGCCTGGAAGTGAACAAACTGGGTGAAGAGCTGGATCAGGCGAAAGCTGAACTGGACGTTCTTCAGACCGAAATTCGTGATATCGCCCTGGCTATCCCGAACATTCCTGACGACAGCGTGCCTGTCGGTAAAGATGAAAACGACAACGTTGAAGTGAAACGCTGGGGCACGCCTCGCGAGTTCGACTTCGAGGTTCGCGATCACGTGACCCTGGGTGAAATGCACGCGGGCCTGGACTTTGCAGCGGCGGTTAAGCTGACTGGTTCTCGCTTCGTGGTCATGAAAGGCCAGATTGCCCATCTGCACCGCGCGCTGGCACAGTTCATGCTTGATCTGCACACCGAGCAGCACGGTTACAGCGAAACCTACGTACCGTATCTGGTTAACCACGATACGCTGTACGGTACGGGTCAGCTGCCGAAATTTGCCGGCGATCTGTTCCACACCCGTCCACTGGACGAGGAAGCAGACAGCAGCAACTATGCGCTGATCCCAACCGCGGAAGTGCCGCTGACTAACCTCGTGCGTGATGAGATCATCGACGAAGACGACCTGCCAATCAAACTGACTGCACACTCTCCGTGCTTCCGTTCTGAAGCAGGATCTTACGGTCGCGATACGCGCGGTCTGATCCGTATGCACCAGTTCGACAAAGTTGAGATGGTGCAGATCGTCCGTCCGGAAGAGTCTATGGACGCGCTGGAAGAGATGACCGGCCACGCGGAGAAAGTGCTGGAGCTGCTGGGGCTGCCGTACCGCCGTATGGCGCTGTGCACCGGCGACATGGGCTTTGGTGCCTGCAAAACCTTCGACCTGGAAGTTTGGGTACCTGCGCAGAACACCTACCGTGAAATCTCCTCTTGCTCTAACGTCTGGGATTTCCAGGCGCGCCGCATGCAGGCTCGCTGCCGCAGCAAGTCCGACAAGAAAACCCGTCTGGTGCACACCCTGAACGGTTCTGGTCTGGCTGTAGGTCGTACCCTGGTTGCCGTGCTGGAAAACTATCAGCAGGCAGACGGACGTATTGAGATCCCGGAAGTGCTGCGTCCCTACATGAAGGGCCAGCAGTTCATCGGCTAAATAATATGTCTTAAAACAAGAAAGCGCCTCAGGGCGCTTTTTTTATGCCTGCTAATTGATACGACTCAATAATCTCTCCCTCTAAAGTAGTAATACTCCTCCGAATGAAAGTCAGCATAAAAAGCTGATAACGAAGAAATTCGTTCTATATAAAACTATATAGCGGTCTGTGCCGCCTCTCTTTTCTTTGTGAGCAACCAAAGTGAGTCTTTATGAAAATCAAAGCGCCTGAAGCGTTAATGGCTGCCGAGGTCACTCGCCGTGGGTTGATGAAAACCACGGCAATTGGCGGCCTGGCTGTAGCCAGCAGCGCCTTCACGCTCCCTTTTACCCGACTAGCATCGGCGGCGGATGCATTATCCCCAGCCTCAGCCCCGGAAAAAGTGGTGTGGAGTGCCTGTACCGTTAACTGCGGTAGCCGTTGTCCACTGCGCATGCATGTGGTGGATGGTGAAATTAAAAATGTCGAAACCGACAACACCGGGGACGATAACTATGAAGGGTTACATCAGGTTCGCGCCTGCCTGCGCGGGCGCTCCATGCGTCGCCGCGTCTATAACCCGGATCGTCTTAAATACCCGATGAAGCGTGTCGGTAAGCGTGGGGAAGGGAAGTTCGAGCGCATTAGCTGGGACGAAGCCTACGATATTATCGCGACCAACATGCAGCGTCTGATAAAGGAGTATGGTAACGAGTCCATCTACCTGAACTACGGCACCGGGACGCTAGGCGGCACGCTGACGCGATCCTGGCCGCCGGGAAAAACGCTGGTAGCACGTCTGATGAACTGCTGCGGCGGTTATCTCAATCACTACGGCGACTACTCTTCCGCGCAGATTGCGGCTGGCCTGAACTACACTTACGGCGGCTGGGCCGACGGCAACAGCCCGTCTGATATCGAAAACAGTAAGCTGGTCGTCCTGTTCGGTAACAACCCGGGCGAAACCCGCATGAGCGGCGGCGGGGTGACCTACTACCTCGAACAGGCCCGTGCTAAATCCAATGCCCGTATGATCATCATCGATCCGCGCTACACCGACACCGGTGCTGGACGTGAAGACGAGTGGATCCCAATCCGTCCGGGTACCGATGCGGCGCTGGTTTCAGCGCTGGCGTGGGTGATGATCACTGAAAACCTCGTCGATCAGCCTTTCCTGGATAAATACTGCGTCGGCTATGACGAGAAAACCCTGCCAGCCAGCGCGCCTGCTAACGGTCACTACAAAGCCTATATTCTCGGACAGGGCAGCGACGGCGTAGCGAAAACGCCAGAGTGGGCGTCCACCATCACCGGGATCCCGGTGGAGCGTATTGTTCAGCTGGCGCGTGAGATTGGTTCAGCTAAACCGGCCTACATCAGCCAGGGTTGGGGACCGCAGCGTCATGCAAACGGTGAAATTGCGACCCGCGCGATCTCCATGCTCTCCATTCTGACCGGCAACGTCGGCATTCACGGCGGTAACACCGGCGCACGCGAAGGCTCGTATGAAGTCCCGTTTGAACGCATGCCGACGCTGGACAACCCCGTGCAGACCAGCATCTCCATGTTTATGTGGACGGATGCGATTGAACGTGGCCCGGAAATGACCGCCCTGCGCGACGGCGTGCGCGGCAAAGACAAGCTGGACGTGCCGATCAAGATGATCTGGAACTATGCCGGCAACTGTCTTATCAACCAGCACTCCGAAATCAACCGCACCCATGAAATCCTGCAGGATGACAAGAAGTGCGAAATGATTGTGGTGATTGACTGCCACATGACATCGTCGGCGAAATACGCCGATATCCTGCTGCCGGACTGCACCGCGTCAGAGCAGATGGATTTCGCCCTGGATGCCTCCTGCGGCAACATGTCTTACGTGATCTTTACCGACCAGGCGATTAAACCTCGCTTCGAGTGCAAAACCATCTATGAGATGACCTCTGAGCTGGCGAAGCGTCTTGGCGTAGAGCAGCAGTTTACCGAGGGGAGGACGCAGGAAGGGTGGATGCGCCATCTGCACGAGCTCTCTCGTAACGCTATCCCTGACCTGCCGGACTTCGACACCTTCCGCAAGCAGGGGATGTACAAACAGCGTGACCCTGAAGGGCATCACGTGGCGTACAAAGCCTTCCGCGAAGACCCGCAGGCTAACCCGCTGACCACACCGTCGGGCAAAATCGAAATTTACTCCGAAGAGCTGGCAAAAATTGCCTCCACCTGGGAGCTGCCGGAAGGGGATGTTATCGATCCACTGCCAATCTACACGCCGGGTTTCGAAAACTACAACGATCCGCTTACCGCGAAATTCCCGCTGCAGCTGACCGGTTTCCATTACAAGGCCCGCGTCCACTCAACCTACGGCAACGTCGACGTACTGAAAGCCGCGTGCCGCCAGGAGATGTGGATCAACCCGATGGATGCCAAAGCACGTGGAATCAACAATGGTGACCGCGTACGCATCTTCAATGGTCGTGGTGAGGTACATATCGAAGCCAAAGTCACTCCGCGCATGATGCCTGGCGTTGTCGCGCTGGGGGAAGGGGCCTGGTATAACCCGGATGCAAACCGCATTGACCAGGCGGGCAGTATTAACGTACTGACCACACAGCGGCCGTCGCCACTGGCGAAGGGCAACCCGTCCCACACGAACCTTGTTCAGGTTGAAAAGGTGTAAGGAGTAACCGATGACAACCCAGTATGGATTTTTTATTGATTCCAGCCGCTGCACAGGGTGTAAAACCTGCGAGCTGGCCTGCAAAGATTACAAAGACCTGACGCCGGATGTGAGCTTCCGCCGTATTTACGAATACGCCGGTGGCGACTGGCAGGAAGATAACGGCGTCTGGCATCAGAACGTCTTTGCCTACTACCTGTCAATTGCGTGCAACCACTGCGAAGATCCGGCTTGTACCAAAGTCTGTCCGAGCGGTGCGATGCACAAGCGTGAAGACGGCTTTGTGGTGGTGGACGAAGATGTCTGCATCGGCTGCCGCTATTGCCACATGGCGTGTCCGTACGGTGCGCCGCAGTACAACGAAGCCAAAGGTCATATGACCAAGTGCGACGGCTGCCACTCCCGGGTGGCCGACGGTAAAAAACCGATCTGCGTGGAATCCTGCCCGCTGCGCGCGCTGGACTTTGGCCCAATTGAAGAGCTGCGTAAAAAACATGGCCAGCTTGCTGCCGTTGCGCCGCTGCCGTCCGCACACTTCACCAAGCCGAGTATTGTCATTAAACCTAACGCCAACAGCCGTCCTACAGGTGATACCACCGGCTATCTGGCAAACCCGAAGGAGGTGTGAGATGGGAAGTGGATGGCATGAATGGCCGCTGATGATCTTCACGGTCTTTGGGCAGTGTGTTGCGGGTGGCTTTATTGTGCTCGCGCTGGCGCTGTTGAAAGGTAATCTCAACGCTGAACAGCAGCAGCGTCTGGTGCTGAGCATGTTTGGCCTGTGGGTTCTGATGGGGCTTGGCTTTATTGCTTCTACGCTGCACCTGGGCTCACCAATGCGCGCGTTCAACTCTCTGAACCGCGTGGGCGCCTCATCCCTCAGTAACGAGATTGCCAGTGGGGCGATTTTCTTTGCTGTTGGCGGACTGGGCTGGCTGCTGGCCGCGCTGAATAAATTGCCTGCGGCTCTGCGTAGCCTGTGGCTGATTGTGACGATGGTGCTGGGCGTGGTGTTCGTGTGGATGATGGTGCGTGTCTATAACACCATTGATACTGTCCCAACCTGGTACAGCGTCTGGACGCCGATGAGCTTCTTCCTGACGATGTTTATTGGCGGTCCGCTGCTGGGCTACCTGCTGCTGCGCGTGGCGGGTGTGGATGGCTGGGCAATGCGTTTGCTGCCTGCCGTTTCGCTACTGGCTTTGGTCGTGAGCGCTGTGGTTGCTCTGATGCAAGGGGCTGAGCTGGCAACGATTCACAGTTCGATTCAGCAGGCCTCTGCCCTGGTCCCGGATTACGGTTCTCTGATGGCCTGGCGCATCGTTCTGCTGGTCGCGGCGTTGGTATTCTGGATCGCCCCTCAGCTTAAAGGTTATCAGCCCGCGCTGCCGCTGCTGTCACTGGCCTTTGTGCTGGTACTGGCGGGTGAACTGATTGGCCGCGGTGTGTTCTACGGGTTACATATGACCGTTGGTATGGCTATCGCCAGTTAGCGTTGTATTTAGTTCTATCAAGCCGGGCCCGAGCGCCCGGCTTTTCTTTTTTCAATCATGAAATTTTTCGACTGTCGTTTTGTTTTAATTTCGGGCATTAATAAATAAAAACAGAGACATAATTAATATCTATAGCAGGCGTGGCATTAGCAGGATAAGTTTTTTAAATCGACAGGGATCATATTGTGCGTGGCGCTTAAATCAGTGGATTGACTTTGTTTTTGCCAGTGGCATGATGCGCACGAAATCTGAACTTCCTCACGGTTTTTAATCCATGACCACCTATACCCGGCCAGTGCTTCTGTTGCTCTGTGGCCTGCTTCTGTTGACCCTGGCGATCGCAGTGTTAAATACGCTCGTCCCGCTGTGGCTCGCCCATGAAAACTTACCGACCTGGCAGGTGGGTATGGTCAGCTCGTCCTTTTTTACCGGGAACCTGCTGGGCACATTATTAACCGGTAGCCTGATTAAGCGTTTTGGCTTTAATCGCAGCTATTATCTGGCTTCGCTGATTTTTGCCGCCGGATGTTCCGGGCTGGGACTGATGGTTGGTTTCTGGAGCTGGATGGCATGGCGCTTTATCGCTGGCGTAGGCTGCGCAATGATTTGGGTGGTAGTTGAAAGTGCGCTGATGTGCAGCGGCACATCACGTAACCGCGGACGCCTGCTGGCCGCCTATATGATGGTTTACTACGTCGGCACCGTGCTGGGTCAACTGATGGTTAGCAAGCTGCCAACCGACCTGATGAGCGTTCTGCCGTGGGTAACGGGCATGGTGCTGGCCGCAATTCTGCCGCTGCTGTTTACGCGCATTGTGAACCAGAACAGCGAGCATCAGGAAGCGACACACATCTGGCCGATGCTGAGGCTGCGCCATGCGCGCCTGGGGATTAACGGCTGTATTATTTCCGGGATTGTGCTGGGTTCGCTCTATGGCCTGATGCCGCTCTACCTGAATCATCAGGGCGTGAGCGATTCCGGAATAGGGTTCTGGATGGCGGTGATGGTCAGCGCCGGGATCGTCGGGCAGTGGCCTATTGGTCGCCTGGCGGATCGCTTCGGTCGCCTGCTGGTGCTGCGCGTTCAGGTTTTCGTGGTGATCATGGGATGCCTTGCGATGCTCAGCAATGCCGCCATGGCACCGGCCCTGTTTATTCTCGGGGCTGCGGGCTTTACGCTCTATCCTGTTGCGATGGCCTGGGCCTGTGAGAAAGTTGAACATCACCAGCTGGTGGCGATGAACCAGGCGCTGTTACTGAGCTATACCATCGGCAGTTTATTAGGGCCGACGTTTACCGCGATGCTGATGCAGAATTATTCCGATAACCTGCTGTTTATCATGATCGCCAGCGTATCGTTTATTTATCTCTTAATGCTGCTGCGCAAAGCGGGCGAGCACCCAACGCCAGTGGCACATGCCTGATTAAATAAAAGCCTGTCGATGACAGGCTTTTTTGTCCCCATCACAACTAAGAGTTTTACTTATTGTGTGTTTATCTCACCAGGCGATAATTCACAGGAGTCCTACCACAATAAGGCAGCCATCATGTCTATTCGTCGTTTTTCCACTACTGCGCTTGCCGTAGTGTTGTCTTTAACGTTTGCAACCGCTCCGGTCATGGCTAATCCTGGAAATGGGAATGGCGGTGGTCACGGAAACGGTGGCGGACAAGGTAATAGCGGGAATCATGGCAACGGGAATTCTGGTGACCATGGTAATAAGCAAAACAACGGTAAGGACAATCCGGGAAAATCGGATAAGAGCTTCAAAAACAGCAAAGATGTCAGTAATGATGTCGACGTTCGTGTGAGCTTCGATCATGCCCGCCATCTGGCACTGAATTACGGCTTAACGGGCTATGATTCTCTGCCTCCGGGGATCGCAAAAAACCTGGCGCGCGGTAAACCGCTGCCTCCGGGCATTGCGAAGAAAACCGTGCCAGCGTCTATGCTGGGCCAACTTCCTTCTTATCCGGGCTATGAATGGCGGGTGGTGGGGGATGACCTGGTCTTAATCGCATTGAGTACCGCGATTGTGACCTCCGTTATTAACGGCGTCTTCAAATAGAATAAAGAAAAGGCCCGGTTTTCACCGGGCCTTTTCTTTAATACATCACCTTGTGGCCGTACTGTTCAAGAATACCTTTGACGCGTTCCATCGTCTCTTTTTTCGGCGGCTTCACGCCATCAAGCTTATATTCTTCACCCATCGCCACCCATTTGTGTTTACCGAGTTCGTGATAGGGCAGAAGCTCAATTTTCTCCACGTTGCCCATATCACGGGTAAATTCGCCCAGACGGTGCGCGGAATCATCATCATCTGACCAGCCCGGCACGACCACATAGCGGATCCAGGTTTTAATGCCTTTGTCGGCAATGTATTTGGCAAATTCCAGCGTGCGGTGGTTGGAGACGCCAACCAGGTTCTGGTGGATCTCATCATTCATCTGTTTGAGATCGAGCATGACCAGATCGGTCACTTCGAGCAGTTCATCAATAACCGGATCGTAGCGGCGTACAAAGCCATTGGTGTCGAGACAGGTATGGATGCCTTCCTTGCGGCAGGCACGGAACCAGTCGCGGACAAATTCAGCCTGCAGGATGGCCTCGCCGCCGGACGCGGTGACACCGCCGCCGGACGCGTTCATAAAGTGGCGGTAGGTCACCACCTCTTTCATCAGATCTTCAACGGTTACTTCTTTCCCGCCATGCGTATCCCAGGTGTCACGGTTATGGCAGTACAAGCAGCGCATCAGGCAGCCCTGGAAAAAGGTGATAAAGCGGATGCCCGGGCCATCGACGGTGCCACAGGATTCAAAGGAGTGAATGCGACCAATAATTGACATTGCGGTGATATCTCCAGCATCGGCCCGTCCGGGGCCTGTGTATGCACAGCTCAAAACCGGCTGTGTTAAGTCTGTTTTGGCTGTTATCCATTAAGTATAGATAGCGGACAAAAGAGACTGAGATGGAGAGGGTGCTAAAAAGGCCCCACTGACGTGGAGCCTTTATTGTACGCTTTTTAACGCGTGATTTCAGTCAATTCCAGTTAGATGGACTGAGTGAAAGTACGGGTGATAACGTCCTGCTGCTGTTCTTTAGTCAGGGAGTTAAAACGTACTGCGTAGCCAGATACGCGGATGGTCAGCTGAGGATATTTCTCAGGGTGTTCCATCGCGTCGAGCAGCATTTCACGGTTCATTACGTTCACGTTCAGGTGCTGACCACCTTCGATGGACGCTTCGTGGTGGAAGTAACCATCCATCAGACCCGCGAGGTTAGTTTTACGCACTTCGTCGTCTTTACCCAGCGCGTTTGGCACGATAGAGAAGGTATAAGAGATACCATCTTTCGCGTAAGCAAACGGCAGTTTAGCAACGGAGGTCAGAGAGGCAACTGCACCTTTCTGGTCACGACCGTGCATTGGGTTAGCACCTGGGCCGAATGGCGCGCCAGCACGACGACCGTCTGGGGTGTTACCGGTTTTCTTACCATACACAACGTTAGAGGTGATGGTCAGAACAGACTGAGTCGGGATAGCGTTACGGTAAGTCGTCAGTTTCTGAATTTTCTTCATGAAACGTTCTACCAGGTCAACCGCCATGTCATCAACGCGAGAGTCGTTGTTACCAAACTGCGGGTATTCACCTTCGATTTCGAAGTCTACAGCCAGGCCGTCTTCGTCACGAATTGGTTTAACTTTCGCATATTTGATTGCAGACAGGGAGTCAGCGGCAACGGACAGACCCGCGATACCACATGCCATGGTGCGAACCACGTCACGGTCGTGCAGCGCCATCAGAGAGGCTTCGTAGCTGTACTTGTCGTGCATGTAGTGGATAACGTTCAGCGCAGTGACGTACTGTTTAGCCAGCCAGTCCATGAAGTGATCCATACGATCCATCACTTCGTCGAAGTTCAGAACGTCGCCTTTGATCGGCTCAGACTTAGGACCAACCTGCATTTTCAGTTTTTCATCAACGCCGCCGTTGATTGCGTACAGCATGGTTTTCGCCAGGTTTGCACGCGCACCGAAGAACTGCATTTGTTTACCAACAACCATTGGGCTTACGCAGCAAGCGATAGCGTAATCGTCGTTGTTGAAGTCCGGACGCATCAGGTCATCGTTCTCGTACTGCAGAGAAGAGGTATCGATAGACACTTTAGCGGCGAATTTCTTGAAGTTCAGAGGCAGTTTTTCTGACCACAGAACGGTGATGTTCGGCTCCGGAGAAGGACCCATGGTGTACAGGGTATTCAGGAAGCGGAAGCTGTTTTTGGTGACCAGAGTACGGCCGTCAACGCCCATACCGCCGATTGATTCTGTTGCCCAGATTGGGTCACCAGAGAACAGCTCATCGTATTCAGGGGTACGCAGGAAGCGAACCATACGCAGTTTCATGACCAGGTGGTCAATCATTTCCTGAGCGTCTTGCTCGGTAATTTTGCCTGCTTTGATATCACGTTCGATGTACGCATCCAGGAAGGTGGATACGCGACCGAAGGACATTGCTGCACCGTTCTGAGACTTAACCGCGGCCAGGTAGCCGAAGTAGGTCCACTGGATAGCTTCCTGAGCGTTGGTAGCAGGACCAGAGATATCGCAGCCATATTTAGCAGCCATCTCTTTGATCTGACCCAGTGCGCGGTGCTGTTCAGCGATTTCTTCACGCAGACGGATGGTCGCTTCCAGGTTTACGCCGTTTTCCAGGTCAGACTGCAGGGAAACGAACTGTGCGTATTTGTCTTTAAGCAGGAAGTCGATACCGTACAGCGCAACGCGACGGTAGTCACCGATGATACGGCCACGGCCATACGCATCTGGCAGACCGGTCAGAACGCCAGATTTACGGCAGTTCAGAATGTCTTTGGTGTAAACATCGAATACACCCTGGTTGTGGGTTTTGCGGTATTCGGTGAAGATTTTTTTCAGCATTGGGTCCAGCTCGCGGTTATACGCTTTGCAGGAACCTTCAACCATTTTGATGCCACCGAACGGGATGATTGCGCGTTTCAGTGGTGCTTCAGTCTGCAGACCAACGATTTTCTCAAGGGCTTTGTTGATGTAACCAGCATCGTGAGAAGTGATGGTGGAAGCAACGGAGGTGTCAAAATCAACTGGCGCGTGAGTGCGGTTTTCCAGTTTAACGCCTTCCATTACGCTGTCCCACAGCTTGGTGGTCGCGTCAGTTGCGCCAGCCAGGAAGGATTCGTCACCTTCATACGGGGTATAGTTTTTCTGAATGAAGTCACGTACGTTTACTTCATTCTGCCAGTCACCTTTCGCAAAACCTTCCCAGGCTGTGGCTAACTTTTCATTAAGCTCGGACATGTAACACCTACCTTCTTAAGTGGATTTTTTATTTACTGCCTGAGACAACCATTAATGATGGTCGTCGCCACGCAGGTAAATGACCCAGTATGTCAACCCAACTAACAGACCCCCACCGATAATGTTCCCGATAGTGACAGGGATCAGGTTATCAGTAATGAAGTTCATGATAGTCAGGTGAGAGAAACTTTCCGGATTTGAACCAACTGCGGTCCAGAACTCCGGGCTCGCAAAGTTGCGGATAACAATCCCCATTGGGATCATAAACATATTCGCAATACTGTGCTCGAAGCCGCTGGCAACAAACATCGCAACCGGCAGAACCATAATCATGGCTTTGTCCATCAGGCTACGACCCGAGTAGCTCATCCAGACGGCCAGGCAGACCATCAGGTTTGCGAGGATGCCGAGAGCAACAGCTTCGATAAATGTATGGTGCATTTTGTGGTCAGCGGTTTGCA
The DNA here is from genome assembly GCF_057444735.1 of Enterobacter sp. B79-1. NCBI lineage: Bacteria > Pseudomonadati > Pseudomonadota > Gammaproteobacteria > Enterobacterales > Enterobacteriaceae > Enterobacter > Enterobacter sp. B79-1. The sequence continues at coordinate 1,159,633 of NZ_JBYAZJ010000001.1, read as the reverse complement.
GGACGTTAAGCCCCCAGCCACCGTTGGCGGTCATATACTCGCCAGAGAGCCACATCAACAGAACAAAGAGCAGACAGCCAATCAGGTTACCAACATAGACGTTTAGCCAGTTGCGTGCCAGTTGACCCCAGGTAATTCTTCCGCTGGCTTTCGCCACAACAATTAGCACCGTAGAGGTGAAAAGGTCGGCGCCGCAGATGACGCAAAGAATCAGACCCAGTGAGAAGCAAATGCCGCCAATCAGTTTGGCCATGCCGAAAGGCATCCCGGCAGTACCGGTGGTGGCAGTGATGTAGAAGACGAAAGCGATTGAGATGAACACACCGGCCGTGATCGCCAGATAGAACGTCTTCATCGGGTGTTTCGTTGCTTTATAGACACCCGCTTCTTCGGCAACTTTGGCCATTGCAGCTGGGAGTAAAAGATCAAAAGGGTTGTCAGCTTTCACACTAACTCTCTCTTTATTAAGTCGGCGACGAGATACTAACAAAGCATTATAGAAGAGAAATTGATATAGATCATATCTCGCCTGGCTTATAGGCCCGCAATGTGTATGGATTTACAGCGAATGCGGAGTAAGTATTTGATTATCCGTATAAAAATAAATTTTAAAAGTTATGAGAAGAGTTGAATTTTTTCGTTAGGCCTCCCGTAAAACAGTTAATTAAAATGGAGTATTTACCACAAAAAGTAACAGTCCAGCCCAGGTAAGTATTATTATATTTACCCGTAATTAACTTAATTATTACAATCAAACATCATTACCGAAAAAATAAAAAAAAGGGGCAATGAAATTGCCCCGTAATATAGCCCAGACGATTGGATACGCCTACATCTGGTAATGTTATATGCGCTTATTTTGACCAGTAAGCGGCTTTTGCCTTCTGTAATTTTTCATACGCTTTCAGCAGCGACTGATGTGCCGGGAAGGCTTTCAGATCGCTATCAACAGCCTGCAGGCCATAGAACGGCTCTTCGCCGCTCAGCGCCGCGCTGGCCGCTTCGACTGCATCTGCACCGTACATACGAACAAAGGCATTCAAGTACTGCAGAGGTTCACGGTCCTCTTCCTGAGCGAGCAGCAACAGCGTCTGAAGACAGCGGTAGTAGTTGGTGCGCTCGGCTGAGAAGACAGACTGGTTGAATTCCATGGTCCACTCGGTCCAGGCCAGGGCCTGATCCAGATCGCCACCCGCAAGAGCCAGCATCGCTTTCAGCTCACCAATACGCAGAGTGTACCAGCCGTTGTCTTTACCGGTCGCCAGACCCAGCAGTTCACGCACGCGGGTGAAGTCATCGTGGCCTTCTTCGTCCAGTTGGGCGATCAGGTTCAGATAATCGTCTTTCTCCCACTCGCTGCCCGGCAGGGCCAGCAGTGTTTCGCGCAGGTGCGCGCCCATGCTGTTATTTGCCAGCCACAGATCTTCGGCAGGGTAGATGTCGGACATGCCAGGAACAATAATGCGGCACGCGTAGACGCCAAGATGTTCGTAGTCGGCGATATAAACGTCCTGGTCTTCGGCTTTGAAGATTGCCATCAGCGTGGCGAACTCTTCTTCCGTGGTACCGGCAAAGCTCCAGTCCACGAACGGATAGTCTGCATCCTGCTTAAACATGTCCCAGGAGATCAAACCGCTGGAGTCGATGAAGTGGGTTTCGAGGTTGGTATGCTCGGCCACTTCTTCATCGTCAAAGGTTGGCGGGGTGAACACGTCGAGATCTTTCAGGCTACGGCCCTGCAGCAGCTCGGTGACGGTACGCTCCAGCGCCACGCCGAAGTCCGGGTGCGCGCCGAAGGAGGCGAAGCAGGTACCGTTCGTTGGGTTAAACAGCACAACGCAGATAACGGGATATTTGCCGCCCAGCGAGCCGTCATAGGCAAAGATTGGGAAACCTTCTGCTTCCAGCTTAGCGATGGATTCCACCACGCCCGGATAGCGCGCCAGCACGTCTGCCGGAATTTCTGGCAGGCTGATGGATTCGGCAATAATGCGGTTTTTGATGTGACGTTCGAAGACTTCAGAAAGACCCTGCACGCGCGCTTCATTGCGGGTGTTACCAGCGGACATACCGTTGGATACATACAGGTTGCCGACAATGTTCATCGGGATGTAAACGGTCTTTTCGTCAGACTGGCGGGTAAACGGCAGGGCGCAGATACCGCGATCCTCGTTACCGGACTGCAGATCGATCAGCATGCTGGCGGTCAGTTCGCTGTCTGGATCGTAGAACGCACGCAGGCGCGCGTCGAGAATGCCTTCCGGCAGTTCGTCGTCTTCGGTCAGCGGGAACCATTTTTCGTTCGGATAGTGAACGAACGGGCCGTTAGCGATGGTTTCGCCCAGCCAGAAGTCAGCGAAGAAATAGTTAGTGGACAGACGCTCAAAATACTCACCCAGCGCAGAGGCCAGTGCCGCTTTTTTTGTCGCGCCTTTACCGTTGGTAAAGCACAGGGCACAGTCTTTATCGCGAATATGCACGGACCAGACATGCGGCACCGGATTGAGCCAGGAGGCTTCTTCGATGTTAAAACCCAGGTCGGTCAGTTTCTGCTGGAAGCGAGCGATGGAATCTTCCAGAGCGGCGTCTTTGCCGGGGATAAACGTTTGAGTCATGGCGTTCACTTTTATCGTACGTAAAGCGCGCAATGATACGGGTTTTGCGTGACGGGTGCTATCTTCGGCGAAAATAAAAGGCTGGGCTATGCTTAGTGGCAGTAACTGACTGTTAAGGCATAGAAAAATGAAAGCATTTGATCTCCAGCGGATGGCGTTTGATAAAGTTCCTCCTGAATTTCTGGGCGAAGTGGCGCTGCGCAGCCTGTATACCTTCGTGCTTGTCTTCCTGTTTCTAAAAATCACCGGCCGTCGCGGCGTGCGGCAGATGTCGCTCTTTGAAGTGTTGATCATCCTGACGCTGGGGTCAGCGGCGGGAGACGTTGCCTTTTATGACGATGTGCCGATGGTGCCGGTGTTTATCGTTTTTGTCTCACTGGCGCTACTTTACCGTCTTGTCATGTGGCTGATGTCGAAAAGCGAAAAGCTGGAAGATCTGCTTGAAGGGAAGCCGGTCGTTATCGTCGAGGACGGACAGCTGGCCTGGGAAAATGTAAAAAGCGCCAATATGACCGAGTTTGAGTTCTTTATGGAGCTACGCCTGAACAGCGTTGAACAGCTCGGGCAGGTGCGGCTGGCGATCATGGAAACCAACGGGCAGATCAGCGTCTATTACTATTCTGACGACGAGGTGAAGCCGGGGCTCTGTATCCTGCCGGATATGCTGATCGAGCGTTTCAGAACGGTACCTGAATCAGGTGAATATGCTTGCGTAAGATGTAGCCATGTTGTCGCGATGCAGCCGGGGGATCGTCAATTATGCCCCCGCTGTGCAAATCCGGAATGGACGAAGGTTAGCCGGGCCAAACGTATCACCTGACAGCCATTTTGTCGGTTTTGCCTTAGCGAGGCGGCAGATTGTTTTGTGTGACGCGGGGCACATTTCATGGGTCATAAGTTTTAGACATTGCGGCGCGTGTCACTGAATGATAAAACCGATATCCACAGTTATAACTTATGGCTTTTAGCGTGGTGAGGGGAAATGGCTCAAGTCTTTAATTTCAGTTCAGGTCCGGCAATGTTACCGGCAGACGTGCTTAAACAGGCTCAACAGGAGCTGTGTGACTGGAACGGTCTGGGTACGTCGGTGATGGAAGTTAGCCACCGTGGTAAAGAGTTTATTCAGGTGGCGGAAGAGGCAGAAAAGGATTTTCGCGATCTGCTGAACATTCCCTCGAACTACAAAGTATTGTTCTGCCACGGCGGTGGGCGCGGTCAGTTTGCCGGTATCCCGCTCAACCTGCTGGGAGACAAAACTACCGCTGATTATGTGGACGCGGGCTACTGGGCGGCCAGCGCTGTCAAGGAAGCGCATAAGTACTGCACGCCGAATGTCATCGACGCCAAAGTGACCGTTGACGGCCTGCGCGGCGTTAAGCCGATGAGCGAGTGGCACGTTTCTGATAACGCAGCCTATCTCCACTACTGTCCGAATGAAACCATTGACGGTATCGCCATCCATGAAGAGCCAAACTTTGGTGAAAACGTGGTTGTTACCGCGGACTTCTCTTCGACCATTCTTTCCACGCCGCTGGACGTTAGCCGTTACGGTGTGATCTACGCTGGCGCACAGAAAAATATCGGCCCTGCTGGGCTGACAATTGTGATTGTGCGTGAAGACCTGCTAGGCAAAGCACACAAATCCTGCCCGTCGATTCTCGATTACACCGTGTTGAACGATAACGATTCTATGTTCAACACGCCACCAACGTTTGCCTGGTACCTTTCCGGCCTGGTCTTCAAATGGCTGAAGCAAAACGGCGGCGTGGCGCAGATGGATAAGGTTAACCAGCAGAAGGCTGAACTGCTATATGGCGTGATCGACAAGAGCGATTTCTACCGCAACGATGTGGCGAAAGCTAACCGTTCCCGCATGAACGTGCCGTTCCAGCTGGCGGATAGCAACCTGGACAAAGTGTTCCTGGAAGAGTCCTTCGCGGCTGGTCTGCATGCGCTGAAAGGTCACCGTGTCGTTGGCGGCATGCGTGCCTCCATCTATAACGCGATGCCGCTGGAAGGCGTTAAAGCCCTGACCGATTTCATGATCGACTTCGAACGTCGTCACGGTTAATTTGCTGTTATTCACCCCCGCAGCATCCCTGCGGGGTTTTTATTATGTTGAGTTGAGAGTTTAGTTTTCATGGAATCCCTGACGTTACAACCTATCGCGCGGGTAGATGGCATCATCAATCTGCCTGGTTCAAAAAGTGTCTCGAACCGCGCTCTGCTGCTGGCAGCTCTGGCAAACGGCACCACCGTCCTCACAAACCTGCTGGACAGCGATGACGTGCGCCATATGCTCAATGCACTGAAAGCGTTGGGCGTTCATTACACTCTCTCTGACGATCGTACCCGTTGTGAAGTAACCGGCAACGGCGGCGCATTACGTTCCGCTGAAGAGCTTGAGCTGTTTCTGGGTAACGCGGGTACTGCGATGCGTCCGCTGGCGGCAGCCCTGTGTCTGGGCAGCAACAATATTGTGCTGACCGGCGAACCGCGTATGAAAGAGCGTCCGATTGGCCATCTGGTCGATGCCTTACGCCAGGGCGGCGCGCAGATTGACTATCTGGAGCAGGAAAATTATCCACCACTGCGTCTGCGCGGTGGTTTTACCGGCGGTAACGTCGAGGTGGACGGCAGCGTTTCCAGCCAGTTTCTGACGGCACTGCTGATGACCGCGCCGCTGGCACCGCAGGATACAGCGATCGCGATTAAAGGCGATCTGGTTTCTAAACCGTACATTGATATCACGCTGCACCTGATGAAAACCTTCGGCGTTGAGGTAGAAAACCAGTCTTATCAGCGCTTCGTGGTGCGCGGGGCACAGCAGTACCAGTCCCCGGGCAACTACCTGGTTGAAGGGGATGCGTCATCCGCGTCCTACTTCCTGGCCGCGGGTGCGATTAAAGGCGGCACGGTAAAAGTGACCGGTATTGGCCGTAACAGCGTGCAGGGCGATATCCGTTTTGCGGACGTGCTGGAAAAAATGGGCGCGGTTGTGACCTGGGGCGATGACTTTATCTCCTGTACCCACGGCGAGCTGAATGCCATCGACATGGACATGAACCATATCCCGGATGCGGCGATGACCATCGCCACGGCGGCGCTGTTTGCCAAAGGCACTACCACGCTGCGTAATATCTACAACTGGCGCGTAAAAGAGACGGACCGCCTGTTCGCGATGGCGACCGAGCTGCGTAAGGTCGGTGCAGAGGTGGAAGAGGGCGAAGACTACATTCGCGTGACCCCGCCGGCAAAACTGCAGTTTGCGGAAATCGGCACCTATAACGATCACCGTATGGCGATGTGCTTCTCGCTGGTGGCGTTGTCCGACACGCCTGTGACCATTCTTGATCCGAAATGTACGGCGAAAACCTTCCCGGACTACTTCGAGCAGCTGGCGCGCATTAGCACGCTGGCCTGATACCCTCATGCCGCATCATCCGATGCGGCATTTCCTTACGCTTCCTGACGAACACTCCCGCTCATTTCTTCTACACTCTGCTTCTATCATTCTGTAATTTGCACGCAAAGGTAACAGTTGCGCACGTTGGCGCGTATAATGCGCGGCGTTCATGTAAACGGTATGCCTTATTTAAGGAGAAAAAGATGACGGCACTTGCCCCGGTAATCACCATTGATGGGCCTAGTGGCGCAGGGAAAGGTACTCTGTGCAAAGCGATGGCAGAAGCATTGCAATGGCATCTTTTAGATTCGGGAGCAATCTATCGCGTGCTGGCTCTGGCTGCGTTGCATCACCATGTGGATGTCGCCTCTGAAGAAGCGCTGGTACCGCTGGCTGCGCATCTGGATGTGCGTTTTGTTTCGACTGATGGCAACCTTGAAGTGATCCTGGAAGGAGAGGACGTCAGCGGGGAAATTCGTACTCAGGAAGTCGCTAACGCGGCCTCCCAGGTCGCGGCCTTCCCGCGCGTTCGCGAAGCCTTGCTGCGCCGCCAGCGTGGTTTCCGTGAAGCCCCAGGTCTGATCGCTGATGGGCGCGATATGGGAACCGTGGTATTCCCTGATGCGCCTGTGAAAATTTTCCTCGACGCCTCTTCGGAAGAACGTGCGCAACGCCGCATGCTTCAGTTGCAGGAAAAGGGGTTTAGTGTTAACTTTGATCGCCTTTTATCCGAGATAAAAGAGCGCGATGACCGCGATCGTAACCGCGCCGTCGCCCCACTTGTTCCTGCAGAAGATGCATTAGTTCTGGATTCAACCAGTTTAACTATTGAGCAAGTGATTGAAAAAGCGCTACAATATGCGCGCCAGAAATTGGCACTCGCGTAATCGCGACCGATTTAGCAGTACCCCCGCTGCAATGGATTGACGGCGGGTATGTGAAACAACCCCATCCGGCACGGAGCCAGGTGGACGTTATCTTAACCTGAAGATTAAACATGACTGAATCTTTTGCTCAACTATTTGAAGAATCCTTAAAAACAATCGAAACCCGTCCGGGTTCCATCGTTCGTGGTGTTGTTGTTGCTATCGACAAAGACGTAGTACTGGTTGACGCCGGTCTGAAATCTGAGTCCGCCATTCCGGCAGAGCAGTTCAAAAACGCCCAGGGCGAGCTGGAAATCCAGGTTGGTGACGAAGTTGACGTTGCTCTGGATGCAGTGGAAGACGGCTTCGGTGAAACCCTGCTGTCCCGTGAGAAAGCTAAGCGTCACGAAGCTTGGATCACGCTGGAAAAAGCTTACGAAGAAGCTGAAACTGTGGTCGGTGTTATCAACGGCAAAGTTAAAGGCGGCTTCACTGTTGAGCTGAATGGTATTCGTGCGTTCCTGCCAGGTTCACTGGTAGACGTTCGTCCAGTCCGTGACACCCTGCACCTCGAAGGCAAAGAGCTTGAGTTCAAAGTAATCAAGCTGGACCAGAAGCGTAACAACGTTGTTGTATCCCGTCGTGCCGTTATCGAATCCGAAAACAGCGCAGAACGCGATCAGCTGCTGGAAAACCTGCAGGAAGGCATGGAAGTCAAAGGTATCGTTAAGAACCTCACTGACTACGGCGCATTCGTTGACCTGGGCGGCGTTGATGGCCTGCTGCACATCACCGACATGGCGTGGAAACGCGTTAAGCACCCAAGCGAAATCGTGAACGTTGGCGACGAAATCACTGTTAAAGTGCTGAAGTTCGACCGCGAACGTACTCGTGTATCCCTCGGCCTGAAACAGCTGGGCGAAGATCCATGGGTAGCTATCGCTAAGCGTTACCCAGAAGGTACTAAACTGACTGGTCGCGTTACCAACCTGACTGACTACGGCTGCTTCGTTGAAATCGAAGAAGGCGTTGAAGGCTTGGTGCACGTTTCCGAAATGGACTGGACCAACAAAAACATCCACCCATCCAAAGTTGTTAACGTTGGTGATGTAGTGGAAGTGATGGTTCTGGATATCGACGAAGAACGTCGTCGTATCTCCCTGGGCCTGAAACAGTGCAAAAACAACCCATGGCAGCAGTTCGCGGAAACCCACAACAAGGGCGACCGTGTTGAAGGTAAAATCAAGTCTATCACTGACTTCGGTATCTTCATCGGCCTGGACGGCGGCATCGATGGCCTGGTTCACCTGTCTGACATCTCCTGGAACGTTGCAGGCGAAGAAGCAGTACGTGAATACAAAAAAGGCGACGAAATCGCTGCAGTTGTTCTGCAGGTTGACGCAGAGCGTGAGCGTATCTCCCTGGGCGTTAAACAGCTCGCAGAAGATCCGTTCAACAACTGGGTTGCACTGAACAAGAAAGGCGCAATCGTAAACGGTAAAGTGACTGCAGTTGACGCTAAAGGCGCAACCGTAGAACTGGCTGACGGCGTTGAAGGTTACCTGCGCGCTTCCGAAGCTTCACGTGACCGCGTTGAAGATGCCACTCTGGTTCTGAGCGTTGGCGACGACGTTGAAGCTAAGTTCACCGGTGTTGACCGTAAGAACCGTGCAATCAGCCTGTCTGTTCGTGCTAAAGACGAAGCTGATGAGAAAGATGCAATCGCAACTGTTAACAAACAGGAAGATGCAAACTTCTCTAACAACGCAATGGCTGAAGCTTTCAAAGCAGCTAAAGGCGAGTAATATCAAGTTCTCACCGTCATTTGAGCTGTAACGCATTTACAGCGAGAAGGATGAGGAGCAGACTTGACAGATTGCAGGATTCGTCCTGTAATCAATAACAAAGGGCGGCTACGGCCGCCCTTGTTTAATGAGCTGTTCAGCTAATTGGTTTGAAAGGAACCGGAGGAATCATGACCAAGTCAGAATTGATTGAAAGACTTGCCAGTCAGCAACCGCACATCCCAGCAAAGGCTGTGGAAGATGCTGTTAAAGAGATGCTGGAGCATATGGCCACCACTCTTGCCCAGGGCGAGCGCATTGAAATCCGCGGTTTCGGTAGTTTTTCTCTGCACTATCGTGCTCCACGTACCGGGCGTAACCCGAAGACTGGCGATAAAGTTGAGCTGGAAGGCAAGTACGTTCCGCACTTTAAGCCGGGTAAAGAACTGCGCGATCGCGCCAATATTTACGGCAACTGAGTTTTAGCCATAATGGCTAAGCTGGGTTTAAAAGAAAGCACCTGCGGGTGCTTTTTTTGTGCCTCTCGTCTGCATTTCTGAATGCGTCACGCATTTCCATTCTGGCTTTTCTGCAAACCGCTAAAAACGTTGCAGCGCCCGCCGTAACGCCCCTTTTTCCTGTCTGACGACACGCTATTCTCACGGCATACTGCCCGAAACAGGGAGGTATAAATGGGGATCCACATTGTCAGTGCTTGTGCCATTCTGGCCATTATTCCGCTCTATTGGTTACCTGTTTTACCGGAACCAGAGAGCGTCTGGATGATGATTGCCGCAGGTATCGCGTTAGCCGCGCAGCAAAGACGATGGCTAACGTTCTCAGGCATCGGGTTGCTCTTTTTTTGCTGGGGCGTATTAGCGGCGCAGGAGAGCGTTTGGCCCTTGAATCATCTCACGACAGGGCCGCAGCAGGCGGAGGTGGTCATTACAGCAACCGACGGCGCAACAATGCATCAGGGAAACATTGTCAGCCTCAACGGAAAACGCTGGTGGGGCGTTACTGGGGTGACGCTGTATGGCAATTACCTGCCCCAAAAAGGGTGTGCCGGTCAACGCTGGGCCATGGTGCTGCGTCTTAGAGCGGTACATGGTGAATTAAACGACGGTGGCTACGATTCGCAGAAAAATGCTTTTGCCCGACATCAAACGCTGAGCGGGCGTTTTACGAATGCTGAGGCTGTTGACGCACGCTGTAGCCTGCGTTCACGGTACCTGGGCTCACTGCAAAACGTACTCACAGCATATCAGTGGGGGCCGGTGATCCTTGGGCTGGGGATGGGGGAGCGCCTGAATGTACCGCGTGAGATAAAAAATCTCATGCGCGAGACAGGGACAATACACCTGATGGCGATTTCGGGTCTGCACATCGCGCTGGCTGCGTCCATCGTCTGGTTACTGGCAAGAGGGTTGCAATATTTCCTGCCGAGCCACGCTATCCATTGGCAGTTTCCCATGCTTGCAGGTCTGTGCTTTGCGGCTTTTTATGCATGGTTAACGGGGATGCAGCCGCCCGCAATGCGCACGGTGGTCTCTCTCATGGTGGTGGCTGCGCTGCGGATTAGCGGCCGTCAATGGTCTCCCTGGCAGATCTGGTTAGCCTGCGTGGCGGCGATTCTGATTTTTGACCCTGTGGCTGTTCTGTCGCAAAGCTTTGCGCTGTCGGCGTTTGCGGTTGCGGCATTAATTTTTTGGTACCAGTGGCTACCGCTTCCGAACGGGCTCTGGATCCGCCGACTAAAACCTCTGGCAAATCTCATACATCTGCAAACAGGGATGCTGTGCCTGCTGCTTCCACTGCAGGTGCTGATATTTCATGGTTTCAGCCTGTCTTCATTCCTCGCAAATCTGTTTGCTGTTCCGCTGGTCACGTTTATTTCCGTGCCCCTGATCCTTCTCGGTATGCTGCTCCATCTTTTTCCGCTGGCGTTACTGGAGAACGCTGTCTGGTATGCGGCCGATAAGTCTCTGGCAGGGTTATTCGGGTTGCTGGCTCGCTTGCCGAACGGCTGGCAGGATGTCGATGAACGTTGGCAATACCTGACGCTGCTACCCTGGCTTGCCATTATCGGCTGGCGTTTTCGAAGCTGGAAAGTTCTACCGGCTGTTTGTCTGACAGCAAGTATTATGCTCGCACTTCCTTTGTGGCGAACGGATAAAACTGACAGCTGGACGCTGCACATGCTGGATGTCGGGCAGGGGCTGGCAATGGTGATTGAACGTCAGGGGAGGGCTATTTTATACGATACCGGGCTGGCCTGGCCGGGGGGCGATAGCGGGCAGCAGTTGATCATTCCATGGTTACGCTGGCATCACCTGAAGCCCGAAGGGGTGATCCTGAGTCATGAGCATCTCGACCACGCGGGAGGACTGGCATCGCTGCAAAAAGCCTGGCCCGAAATGTGGGTGAGGAGTCCGCTGCACCAGGATGGACATCTTCCTTGTTTTCGAGGGCAGCGGTGGCAGTGGCAGGGGCTAACGTTCAGCGTTCACTGGCCGCCTGAAGAAGGGCTCGCCAAAGGTAATAACCGCTCCTGCGTGGTTAAGATCGACGACGGTGAGCAGAGCATCCTGCTGACCGGGGATATTGAAGCACAGGCCGAAATGGCAATGCTGAGCCACCGCTGGCGCAATCTTGCGTCTACACTCATTCAGGTACCTCACCACGGCAGCAACACCTCGTCTTCTATGCCGTTGGTGCAGCGTGCCGAAGGGGAAATAGCGCTGGCCTCTGCAGCCCGCTATAACGCGTGGCATTTTCCATCCGCGAAAGTGGTGCGGCGCTACGGGAAAGAGGGATATACCTGGCTAGACACCCCTCATTCTGGACAAATATCGGTGACATTTTCGCAACATAGCAGGCAGATCCGACGCCTGCGTGAACACAATTTACCGCGTTGGTATCATCAGTGGTTTGGCGCGCCCGTAGATAACGGGTAGAATATGCGGCTATTTCAACAAATGCTGGTTTTTTGAATGCATAACGACAAAGATCTCTCCACGTGGCAAACGTTCCGCCGACTCTGGCCGATGATTGCCCCTTTCAAAGCAGGCTTGATCGTGGCGGGCGTAGCGTTAATCCTCAACGCAGCCAGCGATACTTTTATGCTATCGCTCCTCAAACCGTTACTGGATGACGGTTTTGGTAAAACGGATCGCTCAGTGCTGCTATGGATGCCGCTGGTGGTTATTGGGCTGATGATCTTACGCGGTATTTCCAGCTATATCTCCAGCTACTGTATCTCCTGGGTATCAGGAAAAGTGGTAATGTCCATGCGTCGCCGACTCTTCGGTCACATGATGGGCATGCCGGTCTCATTCTTTGATAAACAGTCTACGGGCACGCTGCTGTCACGTATTACCTACGATTCAGAGCAGGTGGCATCATCGTCCTCCAGCGCGCTGATTACCGTGGTCCGTGAAGGCGCATCGATCATCGGCCTGTTTATCATGATGTTCTATTACAGCTGGCAGCTGTCGCTCATCCTGATCGTGCTGGCCCCGGTTGTCTCCATTGCTATCCGCGTCGTCTCAAAGCGTTTCCGCAATATCAGTAAGAATATGCAGAATACGATGGGGCAGGTCACGACCAGCGCTGAACAGATGCTGAAAGGCCACAAAGAAGTGTTGATCTTTGGTGGTCAGGAGGTCGAAACCAAGCGCTTTGATAAGGTCAGCAATAAAATGCGCCTGCAGGGAATGAAAATGGTGTCGGCCTCCTCTATCTCCGATCCTATCATTCAGCTGATTGCCTCACTGGCACTGGCATTTGTTCTGTATGCGGCGAGCTTCCCGAGCGTTATGGAGACCCTGACTGCAGGGACCATCACCGTAGTGTTCTCCTCCATGATTGCGCTGATGCGTCCGCTGAAATCCCTGACCAACGTGAACGCGCAGTTCCAGCGCGGGATGGCGGCATGCCAGACGTTGTTCAGCATTCTGGATTCCGAGCAGGAAAAAGATGAAGGTACGCGCGTGATTGAGCGTGCAAACGGAGACGTTGAATTCCGCAATGTGACCTTTACCTATCCAGGCCGCGAAGTGGCTGCACTGCGTAATATCAACCTGACGATTCCAGCAGGTAAAACCGTTGCGCTGGTGGGCCGTTCCGGCTCGGGTAAATCAACCATTGCCAGCCTGATTACGCGCTTCTACGACATTGATGAAGGCGAAATCCTGTTAGATGGCCATGACCTGCGGGAGTATACCCTGCAGTCGCTGCGTAACCAGGTTGCACTGGTTTCTCAAAACGTGCATCTGTTCAACGACACGGTTGCCAACAACATCGCCTATGCGCGTACTGAAGAGTACAGCCGCGAGCAGATCGAGAATGCCGCACGCATGGCGTATGCGATGGACTTCATCAACAAGATGGATAACGGTCTGGATACCATCATTGGTGAAAACGGCGTGCTCCTTTCCGGTGGTCAGCGTCAGCGTATCGCCATTGCGCGTGCGCTGCTGCGCGACAGCCCAATCCTGATTCTGGATGAAGCGACGTCCGCGCTGGATACTGAATCTGAACGCGCTATTCAGTCAGCGCTGGACGAACTGCAGAAGAACCGTACCTCTCTGGTGATTGCGCACCGTCTGTCGACTATCGAACAGGCTGATGAAATCGTGGTGGTAGAAGACGGCGTGATTGTCGAGCGGGGCAGCCATGCCGATCTGCTCGCCCACCGTGGCGTCTACGCACAGCTCCATAAGATGCAGTTCGGTCAACAATGATTGCACGCATCTGGTCCGGTGAATCACCACTGTGGCGACTGCTTCTGCCGCTCTCCTGGCTCTATGGCCTGGTGAGCGGTGCCATTCGTCTGATGTACCGCCTGGGGCTGAAGCGCGCCTGGCGCGCACCGGTTCCGGTTGTGGTGGTCGGTAACCTGACCGCTGGTGGGAACGGCAAAACGCCGGTGGTGATCTGGCTGGTGGAGCAGTTGCAAAAACGCGGCATTCGCCCAGGGGTGGTATCGCGCGGCTACGGTGGTAAAGCGACGCACTATCCGCTTCTGCTTACGGCTGATACAACAACGGCCGAAGCGGGTGATGAACCGGTTCTGATCTATCAGCGGACAGGTGTGCCGGTTGCGGTCTCACCGGTGCGCAGCGACGCCGTTCAGGTGCTTCTTGCCGGGCACGCTGTGGACATCATTATCACCGACGATGGCCTTCAGCATTACGCGCTGGCGCGTGATAAAGAGATTGTGGTTATCGACGGCGTGCGCCGTTTTGGCAACGGCTGGTGGCTGCCTGCCGGCCCGATGCGTGAACGCGCGTCGCGTCTTCAGTCCGTTGATGCGGTCATTGTTAACGGTGGCCAGGCTAAGCCAGGGGAAATCCCTATGCATCTTCAGCCTGGCATGGCGGTTAACCTGTTAACGGGCGAGCGTAAGGCGGTTGAACAACTGCCTGCACTGGTGGCGATGGCGGGTATTGGCCATCCTCCGCGCTTCTTCGCAACGCTGGAGCAGTGTGGTGCCCGGCTGGAAAAATACGTTCCGCTGGCGGACCACCAGGCGTTGGTGGAAGGCCAGGTAGACGCCCTGACCGTACCCGGGCAGTCGCTGATCATGACCGAAAAAGATGCGGTGAAATGCCGTGCCTTTGCGAAAGAAAACTGGTGGTATCTGCCGGTTGACGCTGAACTCAGCGGCGAGCAGCCGGAACACTTGCTCAAGGAACTGATTGCGTTGGTGCGATAAACGCTTACGCGGTTCTGGTGGCGCTTTGACTGACAGGAAAACGCATGTCTTTACCGCAACTCTCGCTTTCAGCCGCACGTCATTTACACCTTGCTGCCCAAGGGCTGCTTAAAAAGCCTCGCCGTCGCGCACAACCCTCTGACATTCTCTCCACCGTACAGCGCATGTCGTTGCTGCAAATCGATACCATCAACATCGTGGCGCGAAGCCCTTATCTGGTGCTCTTCAGCCGCCTGGGCAATTATCAGCCGCAGTGGCTGGACAATGCGCTTAGCCAGGGTGAGCTAATGGAATACTGGGCACATGAAGCCTGTTTCCTGCCCCGCAGTGATTTCGCACTGATTCGTCACCGCATGCTCTCTCCGGATAAGATGGGCTGGAAATATCGTCAGGAGTGGATGCATGAACACGCCGCTGAAATTGAGCAGCTTATCGCGCATATTCAGGAAAACGGTCCAGTGCGTTCGGCTGATTTTGAGCATCCGCGAAAAGGGGCGAGCGGATGGTGGGAGTGGAAACCGCATAAACGTCATCTGGAGGGGTTGTTTACATCCGGTAAAGTGATGGTTGTGGAACGACGTAACTTTCAGCGCGTATACGACCTGACGCACCGCGTGATGCCGCACTGGGACGACGAGCGTGACCTGCTTACGCAGGAAGCGGCCGAAGCCATCATGCTGGAGAACAGCGCCCGCAGTCTGGGAATTTTTCGTCCGCAATGGCTGGCAGACTACTACCGACTCCGTCAGCCCGCGCTTAAACCGTTGCTGGATGTGTGGCAGCGCGAGCAGCGCGTCATACCTGTCGCTGTCGAAACGCTGGGCGAGATGTGGCTGCATGCCGATTTACTCCCGCTTTTACCACAGGCGCTGGAAGGTAAGCTCCAGGCCACGCACAGCGCGGTACTGTCACCTTTCGACCCGGTCGTCTGGGACAGAAAACGGGCCGAGCAGCTGTTTAATTTCAGCTACCGGCTTGAGTGTTACACCCCCGCGCCAAAACGCCAGTACGGCTACTTCGTTTTGCCTCTGCTGCATAAAGGGCAACTGGTGGGACGCATGGATGCCAAAATGCACCGCAAAACCGGTACGCTTGAAATCATCGCGCTGTATCTTGAAGACGGGGTTAAGGCGACGGCTACCCTGGAGAAAGGATTATCATCCGCCATTAGCGATTTTGCGCGCTGGCAAGGGGCGAGCAGCGTGACGCTGGGCCGTATGCCGGACGGGCTGTTTACGACCTGCCGAAATGGTTGGGAAACAGACACTCCCTGAAAAGGGAATGTGTTAAGCTTTAGCGATTACCCATACGGAGGAACTATGGATCACCGTTTACTTGAAATTATTGCCTGCCCGGTGTGCAACGGCAAACTCTACTACAGCCAGGATAAACAAGAGCTGATTTGCAAGCTGGACAGTCTGGCTTTCCCGCTGCGGGACGGTATTCCGGTCCTGCTGGAAAATGAAGCCCGTTCCCTGGTGGCAGAAGAGAGCAAGCCATGAGTTTCGTTGTCATTATTCCGGCGCGCTATGCATCAACGCGTCTGCCGGGTAAACCTCTGGTAGATATCAACGGCAAGCCAATGATTGTGCATGTCCTGGAGCGTGCGCGTGAATCGGGTGCTGACCGCGTCATCGTGGCAACCGATCATTCGGACGTGGCGCAAGCGGTTGAAGCGGCGGGTGGTGAAGTGTGCATGACTCGCGC
Organism: Enterobacter sp. B79-1; assembly: GCF_057444735.1. Classification (NCBI taxonomy): domain Bacteria; kingdom Pseudomonadati; phylum Pseudomonadota; class Gammaproteobacteria; order Enterobacterales; family Enterobacteriaceae; genus Enterobacter; species Enterobacter sp. B79-1. The sequence goes on along the minus strand of NZ_JBYAZJ010000001.1, from coordinate 1,143,536 downwards.
CGATCACCAGTCCGGCACTGAGCGTCTGGCGGAAGTGGTTGAGAAATGCGGTTTCAGCGATGATACGGTCATCGTCAACGTGCAGGGCGACGAGCCGATGATCCCGGCGGTTATTATTCGCCAGGTAGCGGAAAATCTGGCGCAGCGACAGGTTGGCATGGCCACCCTCGCGGTACCCATTCAACATGCTGAAGAAGCATTTAACCCGAATGCGGTTAAAGTGGTTATGGATGCCGAGGGCTATGCGCTCTATTTCTCACGCGCGACGATCCCCTGGGATCGCGATCGCTTTGCGGTATCGAAAGAGACCATCGGTGATTCATTCCTGCGCCACATTGGGATCTACGGCTATCGTGCGGGCTTCATTCGCCGCTATGTCAACTGGGCACCAAGCCCGCTGGAACATATTGAAATGCTGGAGCAGCTCCGCGTGCTCTGGTATGGCGAAAAAATCCACGTAGCCGTTGCCAAAGAAGTTCCCGGAACGGGCGTTGATACGCCGGAAGATCTTGAGCGCGTTCGCGCCGAACTGCATTAATTTTGCCACCATCCCTCCTTTCGGGGGGATGTTCTCACCCCACAAATTTTCCTTTCTTACTCTTAATTGATCTCTTCCGGGTGACATCCTTTGCTCACGCGCTCATTATAAAAGCAGTAGCCTTAATGGGGGTAATCTCATATGGAACAGCTGCGTGCCGAACTGAGCCATCTGCTTGGCGAGACGTTGAGCCGGGTCGAGTGTGTGAATGAAAAGGCGGATACCGCACTTTGGGCGCTGTATGACAGTCATGGAAACCCAATGCCTCTCATGGCCAGAAGCTTTACCTCACCCGGCGTCGCCAGACAGCTGGCATGGAAAATATCGATGCTGGCAAGGGAAGGTACGGTGCGAATGCCGACGGTTTACGGTGTCATGACGCATGAGGAACACCCCGGCCCGGATGTCCTGCTTATTGAGCGCCTGCGTGGCGTCTCTGTTGAAGCCCCGGCGCGCACGCCGGACCGCTGGGAACAGCTGAAAGATCAGATCGTCGAGGCGTTGCTGGCCTGGCACCGGCAGGATAGCCGCGGGCTCGTCGGTCCCGTGGACAGCACTCAGGAGAACCTGTGGCCGCTCTGGTATCGTCAGCGGGTGGAAGTGCTGTGGGGAACGCTTAACCAGTTCAACAACACCGGTTTAACCATGCAGGACAAACGCATTCTGTTTCGCACCCGCGAGTGCTTGCCTGCGCTGTTTGACGGCTTTAATGACAACTGCGTGCTGATACACGGCAATTTTACCCTGCGCAGCATGCTGAAAGATCCCCGCAGCGACCAGCTGTTGGCGATGGTTGGGCCGGGCATTATGCTCTGGGCACCGCGCGAGTACGAACTGTTCAGACTATGCGACAGCGCCTCTGCGGAAGGTTTGCTCTGGCATTATCTGCAACGGGCACCTGTCGCGGAGGCGTTTCTCTGGCGGCGCTGGCTCTATTTACTCTGGGATGAAGTGGCGCAACTGGTGAATACCGGACGGTTCAATCGCGCTAACTTCGACCTGGCGACAAAATCACTCTTGCCCTGGCTCGCCTGACGCGCCTTTCAGCCATTGCCAGAGGCGTCCAAGCGTCTCGTAACCGACACGATCGCTGTGCATCAACCAGACCGGGGACGGGATTGCTCGTTCCCACGGGTTAAGCGGCGCATTGATCGCTATCTGGTTAGCCGGTGCGGGTAGGGGGTGTAATCCCTGTTTCTCGAAGAAAATCATCGCTCTCGGTAAATGCGACGCCGATGTCACGAGCAGGAACGGCACGTCGCCGATGGCCTGCTTCACCGCGGCGGCTTCCTCTTCGGTGTCTTTTGGGCTGTCCAGGGTGATGATAGATGAACGCGGCACGCCCAATGATTCAGCGACGCGTGCGCCAGCCTCCGCCGTACTCACCGGGTTTGTTTTGGCGGCGGCTCCGGTGAAGATCATTTTCGAACCCGGATTAGCAAGCCACAGGCGGATACCTTCGTTCAGGCGCGGCAGGCTGTTGTTGATCAGATTAGAGCTGGGTGCCCAGTTCGGATCCCAGGTATACCCGCCACCCAATACCACGATGTACTCCACTTTCTGATTTCCCTGCCAGGTCGGGTACTTATTTTCGATAGGGCGTAACAGACCATCCGCGACCGGCTGCAGGCTCAGCAGCAGCATCATCAGCCAGCCGAGGGTGATAAGCGTTTTGCCACTTTTCTGAAAGCGGCTGAACCACACCAGTGCCAGCCCCAGCGCGATGAGAAGCAGCAGCAGGGGAAGGGGAAGCATCATGCCTCCGATGTATTTTTTTAGGGTAAAAAGCATCCTTTTTGGTTCCTTTTTTAACCATACAGCAGGCGATTACCCGTGATATTACACCAGAGTGGTTCATTCTCCGCGTGGGTGTGACAAAATAGCGGTTTTGCAGTTAGCGAGTGGAACCTTCCCAATGCGGGATCGCAATTTTGATGACATCGCGGAAAAGTTTTCGCGCAACATTTATGGCACCACCAAAGGTCAGCTTCGGCAGACGATCCTCTGGCAGGATCTGGACAAGCTGTTGGCTGAATTGGGTGACCGGCGGTTGCGCGTGCTCGATGCCGGTGGCGGGGAAGGTCAGACTGCAATTCTGATGGCGCAGCGGGGGCACCACGTCACGCTTTGCGATCTTTCTGCTGAGATGGTTACTCGCGCCGAACGCGCGGCAGAAGAGAAAGGTGTGAGCGACAACATGCATTTTATACATTGCGCCGCTCAGGACATTCCCCAGCATTTGGAAACGCAGGTTGATCTGATATTGTTTCATGCTGTGCTCGAATGGGTCGCCGAACCGCAAGCCATGTTAAAAACGCTGTGGTCGATGTTGCGTCCGGGCGGTGCGTTATCGCTGATGTTCTACAATGCAAACGGTCTGCTGATGCGAAACGTGCTGGTGGGCAATTTTGGCTACGTGCAGCAGGGTATGTATAAAAAGAAACGGCGCACGCTATCGCCGGATTTCCCACGTGAACCGCAGCAGGTCTATGGTTGGCTGGAGGAGATCGGTTGGGAGATCACCGGTAAAACAGGCGTGAGGGTGTTTCATGATTATCTGCGTGATAAACAAAAACAGCATGACTGTTTAGACGCCTTAACAGAAATAGAAACGCGGTATTGCCGCCAGGAGCCTTATCTGAGCCTTGGCCGCTATATACACGTCACCGCGCGCAAGCCGCAGAAGCAAGGATAATCTATGAGTGAATTTTCCCAGACAGTCCCCGAACTGGTTGCCTGGGCCAGGAAAAACGATTTCTCCATCACGCTGCCGGTAGACAGACTCTCCTTCCTGCTGGCGGTTGCCACGCTGAACGGCGAACGGCTGGATGGTGAAATGAGCGAGGGTGAACTGGTGGATGCGTTCCGCCATGTCAGTGATGCGTTTGAGCAAACCAGCGAAACCATTAGCGTGCGTGCCAACAACGCAATCAACGATATGGTGCGTCAACGTCTGCTGAACCGCTTTACCAGCGAGCAGGCGGAAGGAAACGCCATTTATCGTCTGACGCCTCTGGGGATCGGCATTACCGATTACTACATTCGCCAGCGCGAGTTTTCGACGCTGCGTCTCTCCATGCAGCTCTCGATCGTGGCGGGCGAGCTTAAGCGCGCCGCCGACGCGGCAGATGAAAACGGTGACGAATTTCACTGGCACCGTAACGTCTACGCGCCGCTGAAGTACTCGGTGGCAGAGATTTTCGACAGCATCGATCTGACCCAGCGTCTGATGGATGAACAGCAGCAGCAGGTGAAAGACGATATCGCTCAATTGCTGAATAAAGACTGGCGTGCAGCCATCTCCAGCTGTGAACTTTTATTGTCAGAAACCTCCGGTACGCTGCGTGAACTGCAGGATACGCTGGAAGCCGCAGGCGACAAGCTGCAGGCCAATCTGCTCCGCATCCAGGATGCGACCATGGCGCACGACGACCTCCACTTTGTCGACCGTCTTGTCTTCGATCTGCAAAGCAAACTCGATCGTATTATTAGCTGGGGCCAGCAGTCGATCGACCTGTGGATCGGCTACGACCGACACGTGCATAAATTTATCCGTACCGCGATCGACATGGATAAAAACCGCGTCTTCGCTCAGCGTCTGCGTCAGTCGGTACAAACCTATTTCGATGCCCCGTGGGCGCTGACCTACGCGAATGCCGACCGTCTGCTGGATATGCGCGACGAAGAGATGGCGCTGCGTGATGAAGAGGTTACCGGTGAATTGCCACCGGATCTGGAATACGAAGAATTTAACGAAATTCGCGAACAACTTGCGGCGATGATCGAAGAACAGCTCGCTGTCTACAAAACCAGACAAGCACCGCTGGATCTTGGTCTCGTGGTGCGCGACTATCTGGCGCAATATCCTCGCGCGCGGCACTTTGACGTTGCCCGCATCGTGGTAGATCAGGCGGTACGCCTGGGCGTCGCGCAAGCAGATTTCACCGGACTGCCGCCGAAGTGGCAGCCGATCAACGATTACGGAGCCAAGGTACAGGCGCATGTCATTGACAAATATTGAACAAGTGATGCCAGTGAAGCTGGCACAGGCGCTGGCGAATCCGTTATTTCCGGCGCTGGACAGCCAGCTGCGTGCCGGTCGTCACATTGGTCTTGACGAGCTGGATAATCACGCTTTTTTGATGGATTTCCAGGAATACCTGGAAGAGTTCTACGCGCGCTACAACGTGGAGCTGATTCGCGCGCCGGAAGGGTTTTTCTACCTGCGCCCGCGCTCAACCACGCTGATTCCGCGTTCCGTACTCTCCGAGCTGGATATGATGGTCGGCAAAATCCTCTGCTACCTTTACCTCAGCCCGGAACGTCTGGCGAACGAAGGGATTTTCACTCAGCAGGAACTCTACGACGAACTGCTGTCGCTGGCAGATGAAAGCAAACTGCTGAAGCTGGTGAACAACCGTTCGACAGGTTCCGATCTTGACCGTCAGAAATTACAGGAAAAAGTTCGCTCTTCCCTGAACCGTCTGCGTCGTTTGGGCATGGTCTGGTTTATGGGCCATGACAGCAGCAAATTCCGCATTACGGAATCCGTCTTCCGCTTTGGCGCCGACGTGCGCGCGGGTGACGACGCCCGTGAAGCGCAGCTGCGCATGATCCGCGACGGTGAAGCGATGCCGGTGGAAAACCATTTGCAGCTCAATGATGAGCATGAAGAGAATCAGCCGGATAGCGGGGAGGAAGAGTAATGATTGAACGCGGTAAATTTCGCTCACTAACGCTGATTAACTGGAACGGTTTCTTTGCCCGAACCTTCGATCTGGATGAGCTGGTGACGACGCTCTCCGGCGGTAACGGTGCGGGTAAATCCACCACCATGGCGGCATTTGTGACGGCGCTGATCCCCGATCTGACGCTGCTGCACTTCCGTAACACCACCGAAGCGGGCGCGACAAGCGGCTCTCGTGATAAGGGTCTGCACGGTAAGCTGAAGGCCGGTGTCTGTTATTCGGTGCTGGACGTCATCAACTCTCGTCACCAGCGCGTGGTGGTGGGTGTGCGTCTGCAGCAGGTCGCCGGTCGCGATCGTAAAGTGGATATCAAACCGTTCGCCATCCAGGGGCTGCCAACGTCCGTGCAGCCGACGGCGCTGCTGACGGAAACGCTGAACGAACGTCAGGCGCGCGTGCTGACGCTGCAGGAACTGAAAGACAAGCTCGAAGCTATCGAAGGCGTGCAGTTCAAGCAGTTCAACTCCATTACCGACTACCACTCCCTGATGTTCGATCTGGGCGTGGTGGCGCGTCGTCTGCGCACGGCATCAGACCGTAGCAAATACTACCGTCTGATCGAAGCGTCCCTGTACGGCGGTATCTCCAGCGCCATTACCCGCTCCCTGCGCGACTACCTGCTGCCGGAAAACAGCGGCGTGCGTAAAGCCTTCCAGGATATGGAAGCCGCGCTGCGTGAAAACCGCATGACGCTGGAAGCCATTCGCGTGACCCAGTCTGACCGCGACCTGTTTAAACACCTTATCAGCGAAGCCACCAACTATGTGGCCGCAGACTATATGCGTCACGCCAACGAGCGCCGCATTCATCTCGATCAGGCATTAGAGTACCGCCGCGAGCTGTTTACCTCGCGTAAGCAGCTGGTGGCCGAGCAGTATAAGCACGTCGAAATGGCGCGCGAGCTGGGTGAGCACAACGGTGCCGAAGGTGATCTGGAAGCGGATTATCAGGCCGCCAGCGATCACCTCAACCTGGTGCAGACCGCGCTGCGTCAGCAGGAAAAAATCGAGCGCTATGAAGCGGACCTCGATGAGCTGCAAATTCGCCTCGAAGAGCAGAATGAAGTGGTGGCTGAAGCCGTCGACATGCAGGAAGAGAACGAAGCCCGCGCCGAAGCCGCCGAGCTGGAAGTGGATGAGCTGAAAAGCCAGCTCGCCGATTACCAGCAGGCGCTGGACGTGCAGCAGACGCGTGCTATTCAGTACACTCAGGCCCTGCAGGCGTTACAGCGTGCCAAAGAGCTGTGTCATCTGCCTGACCTGACGCCCGAAAGCGCCGACGAATGGCTGGATACCTTCCAGGCAAAAGAGCAGGAAGCCACTGAGAAACTCCTGTCTCTCGATCAGAAAATGAGCGTCGCGCAAACGGCGCACAGCCAGTTTGAGCAGGCTTACCAGCTGGTGGTGGCGATTAACGGCCCGCTGGCGCGTAATGAAGCCTGGGACGTCGCCCGTGAACTGCTGCGCGACGGGGTGAACCAGCGCCATCTGGCCGAGCAGGTTCAGCCGCTGCGTATGCGTCTCAACGAGCTGGAGCAGCGTCTGCGCGAGCAGCAGGAAGCCGAGCGTCTGCTGGCGGAATTCTGCAAGCGTCAGGGGAAAAATTACGATTTCGACGAGCTTGAGGCTCTGCATCAGGAGCTTGAAGCGCGTATTGCGGCACTTTCAGACAGTGTCTCTAACGCCAGCGAACAGCGTATGACGCTGCGCCAGGAGATGGAGCAGCTTCAGTCCCGCTCGCAAAAACTGTTGCAGCGTGCGCCGGTCTGGCTGGCAGCTCAAAGCAGCCTGAGCCAGCTCAGCGAACAGTGCGGCGAGCAGTTTGAATCCAGTCAGGAAGTGACCGAATACCTGCAGCAGCTGCTGGAGCGCGAGCGCGAAGCGATTGTTGAGCGTGATGAAGTCGGCGCCCGCAAGCGTGAAGTCGACGAAGAAATTGAACGCTTAAGCCAGCCGGGCGGTGCGGAAGATGCACGCCTGAATACCCTGGCGGAGCGTTTCGGCGGTGTACTGCTGTCCGAAATTTATGACGATGTTGGCCTGGACGATGCGCCGTATTTCTCCGCGCTGTATGGGCCGTCGCGTAATGCAATTGTTGTCCCGGATCTGTCGCTGATTTCTGAGCAGCTGGCAGGACTGGAAGATTGCCCGGAAGATCTCTACCTGATCGAAGGGGATCCGCAGTCGTTTGATGACAGCGTATTCAGCGTCGACGAGCTGGAAAAAGCGGTGGTGGTGAAAATCGCTGACCGCCAGTGGCGCTATTCTCGCTTCCCGGAACTGCCGCTGTTTGGCCGTGCCGCGCGTGAAAACCGTATTGAAAGCCTGCACGCCGAGCGTGAAACGCTCTCCGAACGCTTTGCGACGCTGTCGTTTGACGTTCAGAAAACCCAGCGTTTGCACCAGGCATTCAGCCGCTTTATTGGTAGCCATCTTGGCGTGGCCTTTGACGCGGATCCGGAAGCAGAGATTCGCAGGCTCAATACCCGCCGTGGTGAACTTGAGCGCGCGATTGCCAATCATGAAAGTGACAACCAGCAGAGCCGCGTCCAGTTTGAACAGGCGAAAGAGGGCGTCGCCGCCCTTAACCGCATCCTGCCGCGCCTGAATCTGCTGGCTGATGACACGCTGGCTGACCGCGTAGATGAAATCCAGGAACGTCTGGATGAAGCGCAGGAAGCCGCGCGTTTTGTGCAGCAGCACGGTAATCAGCTGGCGAAGCTGGAGCCGGTCATCTCCGTTCTTCAAAGCGACCCGGAACAGTTCGAGCAGCTAAAAGAAGATTACGCCTGGTCACAGCAGGTGCAGCGTGAAGCGCGTCAGCAGGCGTTTGCCCTGACGGAAGTCGTACAGCGTCGCGCCCACTTCGGCTACTCCGATTCAGCAGAAATGCTGAGCGGAAACAGCGATCTGAATGAAAAACTGCGTCAGCGCCTGGAGCAGGCTGAAGCCGAGCGTACCCGCGCTCGTGAAGCCATGCGTACGCATGCCGCACAGCTGAGCCAGTACAGTCAGGTCATGGCCTCGCTGAAAAGCTCCTTCGATACCAAGAAAGAGCTGTTGAACGATCTGCACAAAGAGCTGCAGGATATTGGCGTGCGTGCCGACAGCGGTGCGGAAGAGCGTGCGCGCATTCGTCGCGATGAACTGCACAGCCAGCTCAGCAACAACCGCGCGCGCCGCAATCAGTTGGAAAAAGCGCTGACCTTCTGCGAAGCGGAAATGGACAACCTGACGCGTCGCCTGCGCAAGCTGGAGCGCGACTATCACGAAATGCGCGAGCAGGTCGTGACCGCGAAGGCGGGCTGGTGCGCGGTGATGCGCATGGTGAAAGACAATAACGTTGAGCGTCGTCTACACCGTCGCGAGCTGGCCTATCTTTCCGGGGACGAGCTGCGTTCCATGTCGGATAAAGCGTTGGGTGCGCTGCGTTTGGCGGTGGCGGATAACGAACACCTGCGTGATGTATTGCGCATGTCGGAAGATCCGAAGCGTCCAGAGCGCAAAATCCAGTTCTTCGTGGCCGTTTATCAGCACCTGCGCGAACGTATTCGTCAGGACATCATCCGTACCGACGATCCGGTCGAAGCCATCGAACAGATGGAAATCGAGCTGGGTCGCCTGACGGAAGAGTTGACCTCCCGCGAGCAGAAACTGGCTATCAGCTCCCGCAGCGTGGCGAACATCATCCGTAAGACCATTCAGCGCGAGCAGAACCGTATCCGCCAGCTGAACCAGGGCCTCCAGAGCGTGTCGTTTGGCCAGGTTAACAGCGTGCGTCTGAACGTGAACGTGCGTGAGGCTCACTCTACGCTGCTGGACGTGCTGTCTGAACAACACGAACAGCACCAGGATCTGTTCAATAGCAACCGTCTAACCTTCTCTGAAGCGCTGGCGAAGCTGTATCAGCGCCTGAATCCGCAGATCGATATGGGCCAGCGTACGCCGCAAACCATTGGTGAAGAGCTACTGGATTACCGTAACTATCTGGAGATGGAAGTTGAGGTTAACCGTGGCTCCGACGGCTGGCTGCGTGCGGAGTCTGGTGCGCTGTCGACGGGTGAGGCTATCGGTACCGGTATGTCGATTCTGGTGATGGTTGTCCAGAGTTGGGAAGATGAAGCGCGTCGTCTGCGCGGGAAAGACATCTCGCCATGTCGTCTGCTGTTCCTTGATGAAGCGGCGCGTCTTGATGCCCGTTCCATCGCCACGCTGTTTGAGCTTTGCGATCGCCTCGATATGCAGCTCATCATCGCGGCACCGGAGAACATCAGCCCGGAAAAAGGGACGACGTACAAACTGGTACGTAAAGTGTTCCAGAACAGCGAACACGTACACGTTGTCGGGTTACGCGGTTTTGCACCGCAACCACCTGAGTCTTTACCGGGTACGGCAGACGCCTCCTGAGGTGTTTTGTTACAAAGCGCGGCGCAGTAGCGCCGCTTTTTTTTTACTCATAGCTTGTGCTTACGGCTGCGTTATCTTTAAACTTCTTTACATAAGGTAAGCCAACAGCAATTGTGCCTACCTATAATGAAAGAAAGCCCCAATGTGATGGGCGTGTCGTGAAAACAGGGGGCAAGGGATGTTGCTAAAGAAAAATCGTGGTCGTCAGCTGTCAGTGCTGAGTTTGTGTCTGGCAGTGATGTTTGCTCCACTGTTCACCGCGCAGGCTGATGAGCCTGAGGTTGTACCGACTGACAGCTCTGCAACGATGGGCGCTCAGCCGACGTCGTTGTCGCAGCCGCTGGAGCAGTCGCCAGCAACGGCCATTATGGCCGGTATTACGCCGTTACCTGAAGGTATCGACACAGAGTCTGTTCGTCAGCAGCTGCAGTCCGGGATGCCATCAGGATATACGCCTGCTTATCTTAATCAGCTCACGTTGCTCTATGCCGCGCGTGATATGAAACCGATGTGGGACAATCGTGATGCGGTGCGTGCTTTCCAGCAGCAGCTGGCAGAAGTGGCCATCGCGGGCATTCAGCCGCAGTTTACGACCTGGGTTGAGCTGTTGACCGATCCAGCCGTGACGGGGAAGGCGCGTGACGTGGTTCTCTCGGATGCCATGATGGGGTATCTCCAGTTTGTGGCGGGTATTCCGGTCAATGGCAATCGTTGGTTATACAGCGAAAAACCGTACAAACTGGCGACGCCAGCCCTGTCGGTCATAAACCAATGGCAACTGTCACTGGATAGTGGCGACCTGCCGCGCTTTATCGCAAGCCTTGCGCCTGCACATCCGCAATACGCCACAATGCATCAGTCGCTGCTTGAGCTGGTTGCGGATTCGCGTCCGTGGCCGCAGCTGCGAGCGACCGCCACGCTGCGTCCGGGGCAGTGGAGCAGTGATGTTCCCGCACTGCGCGAAATTCTCAAACGTTCCGGCATTCTGGATAATGGGCCAAAGATTGCGCTTCCTGGCGATGACGGTCAAAGCGTGGCCGTGAGCCCGTCGGCACCGGTAAAAGAGACCAGCGCAGCTCCGCTAAGCTCGAAGCCAGCCGCGTATGATCGCGAGCTGGTTGCAGCAGTTAAGCAGTTCCAGGCTATTCAGGGGCTGGGTGCCGATGGCGTAATTGGTCCGTCAACGCGCGACTGGCTGAATGTTTCTCCGGCACAACGGGCGGGCGTACTGGCGCTGAATATCCAGCGTTTGCGCTTGCTGCCAGGCACGCTGTCGACCGGCATCATGGTGAATATACCGGCGTATTCGCTGGTCTATTACCAGAACGGGAGTGAAGTGCTGGCTTCGCGTGTGATTGTCGGGCGTCCCGATCGTAAAACGCCAATGATGAGCAGCGCGCTGAATAACGTGGTGGTTAACCCGCCGTGGAACGTCCCGCCGACGCTGGCTCGTAAGGATATCCTGCCTAAGGTCTGGAACGATCCCGGGTATCTGGAGCGCCATGGGTATACCGTGATGCGCGGATGGAACAGTAAAGAGGCGATAGATCCCTGGATGGTCGACTGGTCAACGATAACGGCGTCAAATTTACCGTTCCGCTTCCAGCAGGCTCCAGGCGCCCATAACTCGCTGGGGCGCTATAAATTCAACATGCCAAGTTCAGATGCAATCTATCTGCATGATACGCCGAACCACAACCTGTTCCAGAAGGATACGCGCGCGCTCAGTTCGGGTTGCGTCCGTGTGAATAAGGCCTCCGAGCTGGCAAATATGCTGCTGCAGGATGCGGGATGGAACGATACGCGGATTTCAGATGCGTTGAAACAAGGTGATACCCGTTACGTTAATATCCGACACAATATTCCGGTCAATCTTTACTATCTGACGGCGTTTGTCGGCGAGGACGGGCGCACCCAGTACCGTACAGATATTTACAATTATGATCTCACTGCGCGATCCGGCGCACAAATTTTGCCAAAAGCTGAACAATTAATCAGGTAAATGAAGTAGTTCGGGCAAATTGATTGTCGTAAGTTATGGTGAATACGGGGCGATCTGGCTGTAAGCCGCGTATTCACTGGGGTTGGGCGCCTTGACGTAAGCTGTTTTGACGGTTAAGGTGCCCTTCGTGCGCTAAGCATATTTACGATTTCATTGACCTGTAGACCTGATTATCATGGACAAATTTGACGCTAATCGCCGCAAATTGCTGGCGTTAGGTGGTGTTGCGCTCGGCGCTGCGGCCATCCTTCCGACGCCAGCATTTGCCACCCTCTCGACACCACGTCCGCGTATTTTAACGCTCAACAATCTTCATACCGGTGAGTCGCTTAAAGCGGAGTTTTTCGATGGCAGAGGCTATATTCAGGATGAATTAGCAAGACTTAACCATTTTTTCCGTGATTTCCGCGCGAATAAAATAAAAGCCATCGATCCAGGACTGTTTGATCAGATTTTCCGCCTTCAGGGCCTGCTGGGAACCAGCAAGCCGGTGCAGCTCATTTCAGGATACCGTTCGCTCGATACCAACAATGAACTGCGCGCCCACAGCCGTGGGGTAGCGAAAAAAAGCTATCACACCAAAGGGCAGGCAATGGATTTCCACATTGAAGGCGTTTCGTTAGCCAATATTCGCAAAGCCGCGTTATCTATGCGCGCAGGTGGTGTAGGATACTACCCACGTAGCAACTTTGTGCATATTGATACCGGGCCGGTTCGGCACTGGTAATAACGAAACACAGGAGCAGTATGAACTATCGTATTATTCCGGTTACCGCGTTCTCCCAGAACTGTTCATTGATCTGGTGCGAGCAAACTAAACTGGCCGCGCTTGTCGATCCCGGCGGTGACGCTGAGAAAATCAAGCAGGAAGTCGCAGCAAGCGGCGTTACGCTGATGCAGATTTTGCTCACTCATGGTCATCTTGACCATGTGGGTGCTGCGGCTGAACTGGCTGAACACTACGGTGTGCCGGTGATCGGCCCGGAAAAAGAAGATGAGTTCTGGCTGCAGGGGTTACCCGCCCAAAGCCGCATGTTTGGCCTTGATGAGTGTCTACCATTGACGCCCGATCGTTGGTTAAACGAAGGAGATCGCGTTACCGTAGGGAATGTGACTTTACAGGTGTTGCATTGTCCTGGGCATACGCCAGGCCATATCGTATTCTTTGATGACCAGTCACGTCTGCTGATTTCTGGCGATGTTATTTTCAAAGGTGGCGTAGGACGCAGCGATTTCCCGCGCGGCGATCACGGTCAGTTGATTCAGTCGATTAAACAAAAGTTATTGCCGCTGGGTGATGACGTAACGTTTATCGCAGGACACGGTCCGATGTCGACGCTGGGCTATGAACGGCTCCACAACCCGTTCCTTCAGGATGAAATGCCTGTCTGGTAACCCGAATAAAAAAAGCCTGCATAATGCAGGCTTTTTTATGGGCGCAACTTACAGTACGGCGACAATCGCTTCGCACAGTGGCGCCATGTTGTCAGGCGTCATGCCTGCAACGTTCACGCGGCCAGACGCTACGGCGTACACGCCAAACTCTTCACGCAAACGCAGAACCTGCTCTTTGGTCAGGCCGCTGAAAGAGAACATGCCGTTCTGTTTGATGATAAAGCTGAAGTCGCGGTCAGCGCCTTTCTCAGCCAGCGTGTTCACGAACAGCAGGCGCATGCGCTGAATGCGCTGGCGCATATCGTTCAGCTCTTGTTCCCAGATAGCGCGCAGCGCATCGTTGCTCAGGATAGTGGCAACAACAGACGCACCGTGTGCCGGTGGGTTAGAGTAGTTCGCGCGGATAACCGATTTCATCTGGCTGAACGCACGATCGACAGTCTCTTCGTTTGCCGCGACCAGCGTACAGGCACCTACGCGCTCATTGTACAGGCCGAAGTTCTTGGAATAGGAACTTGCTACGATCAGTTCCTGATGCACTGCGGCGAACGCGCGCAGGCCTTCGGCATCCTCTTCCAGACCACGGGCAAAGCCCTGATAGGCGAAGTCAAACAGCGGCAGCCAGCCTTTCTCCACGGACAGCTTCGCCAGGTGTTCCCACTGCTCCAGCGTCGGGTCGATACCGGTTGGGTTGTGGCAGCAGCCGTGGAACAGCACTACGTCACCCGCCTGCGCTTCGCTCAGGCTCGCCAGCAGGCCGTCAAAGTCGAGAGAGTGGTTTGCCGCGTCGTAGTAAGCATATTCACGCACTTCCAGACCCGCAGAGTTAAAGACGCTCTTGTGGTTTGGCCAGCTTGGGTTGCTCACCCATACGCGCTTAACAGAGGTGTTTTTCGCCAGGAAATCCGCCGCAACGCGCAGCGCGCCGGTACCGCCAGGGGTTTGTGCTGTGCGAGCGCGTTTGCTGCTCACAATTTCGCTGCCTTTACCGAACAGCAGTTCCTGAGTGCAGCGACCAAATTCAGGGATACCATCAATACCGAGGTAGTTTTTGGTGGTTTCGTTTTCCAGCAGATACTGTTCAGCTTTTTTAACGCTGGTCAGGACCGGGGTTTTGCCGGTTTCATCTTTATATACACCAATACCCAGGTTGATTTTGCCAGGGCGGTCGTCGGCACGAAACAGATCGGCCAGGCCCAGAATAGGGTCGGCAGGAGCGGCGGTAATGTTCTCAAACATGACGAAGTTCCATTGTGATTACAGAAGTGAAATCCGCTATCAGGTTAACGGTAGATTTACAAAATGCCAACCGTTTGCGACGAAAAGCGTGCGGCTTTTCAAAAGTCGCCATTATTTTCTGTCGGGCATAAAAAAACAGGGCCGAAGCCCTGTTCATTAAGCATATAACAACGTGGTGTACTGATTAGAACTGGTAAACCAGACCTACAGCAACGGTATCATCGTTGTTGATGCCCAGCTTGTTGTCGTCTTTCAGCTGGTTGATCTGGTAGTCAACATAGGTGGACATGTTTTTGTTGAAGTAGTAAGTCGCACCGATGTCGATGTAGTTGATGTAATCTTCATCACCCACGCCTTCTACGTCTTTCGCTTTAGATTTGTAGTAAGCGATGGATGGACGCAGGCCGAAGTCGAACTGGTACTGAGCAACAACAGAGAAGTCCTGAGTTTTGTTAGCGAAGCCGTTGTCCAGGCGAGCCGCGTTGCGCATTTCACCGTACAGCGCTGCCAGGTAAATGTTGTTCGCGTCGTATTTCAGACCGGTAGCCCACTGCTCAGCTTTATCGCCTTTGCCCCACTGCAGATTCTGCTGGGCATTGGTACGGTCAGCTGCGCCGTATGCACCTACAACACCGAAACCGTCGAAATCGTAGCTAACAGAAGTTGCCCAGCCGTCGCCGTTGGAACGTGACGCATCGGTACGCTCGTTTTTGCCCAGGTACTGAACGCCAAAGTTCAGACCGTCAACCAGGCCGAAGAAGCCGCTGTTACGGTAAGTCGCCAGACCACCAGTACGGCCAGAGAAGAAGTTGTCGCTCACGCCGGTGTCGCCGCCGAACTCTGGCAGCATATCGGTGATGCCGATTGCATCATAAACCAGGCCATAGTTACGACCGTAGTCGAAGGAGCCTGCGTCACCGAATTTCAGACCTGCGAATGCCAGACGGGTTTTGTTACCGGACTGTGCATCGGAGCCTTCAGAGTTGTTACCCTGGAAGTTGTATTCCCACTGACCGTAACCAGCCAGCTGATCGTTGATCTGAGTTTCGCCTTTGAAGCCCAGACGCGCGTAAGTTTTGTCGCCATCGTTGCCGTCATTATCAGAGAAGTAATGCAGACCAACAGCTTTCCCGTAAAGATCTAATTTGTTGCCGTCTTTGTTATAGATTTCTGCAGCGTTTGCTGCACCGGCTACCAGCAGGGCAGGGATAACCACTGCCAGGATATTGCGCTTCATCATTATTTATTACCCTCATTGGTTTTTTTATGACACTCGCCACTGCCGTCAATAAATTCTGTCAATAAATATTTCCGGAACTATTGATGAGAGTTAGGTGTCTTTATGTATCTGACAGGCATCTTTCCATTCATAGAACCGTTTCGCTAGCCTGAAAGTGCTACAATTCTCAAGATTAGGTAACAAAAAGAAATAATGTGTAACTAGATATGTATTTTTGGGAACTTTGTGAACCATCTCAAATTTCAGAGAGACTTGGTTAATTAATCGGCGGTTTCATTCCTATATATATGAATTGCTTATGTTTAATTTGGCTAAAGGCAATTCATATAAACAGCGGTTAAACGGCTCATCTTTTCTTATGACCGCGAAAGGCCTTCTGGATGGCTGTGAAATTGAATAAAAAATATGCTATTGCTTGAGAATTAAATAAGCACAATAAGAATGCGGGATATTTTTTATTCACAGATATTCCATGGAAACAAAACGTAACAGCTAGTGCTTTTGACGGGGTTGTCTTTTAAAGAGGCTGACTTTGCGCTGACATAAACTGACATTGCAGAATAAAATAATGGCCAGCATGTGCTGGCCATTATCATTGAGGCGGGTTAGAAGCTTGCGTTACGCGGCGTACGTGGGAACGGAATCACATCACGGACGTTCTGAACACCGGTTACGTAGGCAATCAGACGCTCGAAGCCCAGGCCGAAGCCTGAATGCGGAACAGTACCGTAACGACGCAGATCGCGATACCAGCTGTAGTCAGCCGGGTTGAGACCCATCTCTTCCATACGGGCATCCAGGACGTCCAGACGCTCTTCACGCTGAGAACCCCCGATGATTTCTCCGATGCCAGGTGCCAGGACATCCATTGCGGCAACGGTTTTACCGTCTTCGTTAAGGCGCATATAGAAGGCCTTAATGTCTTTCGGGTAGTTTTTCACGACAACCGGTGCTTTGAAGTGTTTCTCTGCCAGATAGCGTTCGTGCTCAGAAGAGAGATCCACGCCCCAGTAAACCGGGTTCTCGAACTTCTCACCGCACTTCTCGAGGATGGCAACCGCATCGGTGTAATCCACCTGCGCGAAGTCAGCGGATACAAAGCGCTCCAGACGGGCAATAGCGTCGTTATCCACGCGCTCAGCGAAGAATTTCATGTCGTCTGCACGCTCTTCCAGAACGGCTTTAAACACGTATTTCAGCATGGCTTCCGCCAGGCCTGCCACATCATTGAGATCGGCAAAGGCCACTTCTGGTTCCAGCATCCAGAATTCCGCCAGGTGGCGGCTGGTGTTGGAGTTTTCTGCGCGGAAGGTTGGGCCAAACGTGTAGATCTTAGACAGCGCACAGGCATAGGTTTCACCGTTGAGTTGGCCGGATACCGTCAGGAAGGCTTCTTTACCAAAGAAGTCTTTGTCGTAATCCACTTTACCTTCCGGCGTACGCGGCAGGTTTTCCATATCCAGCGTAGAAACGCGGAACATCTCACCCGCACCTTCAGTGTCGGACGCGGTGATCAGCGGCGTGGATACCCAGAAGTAACCCTGCTCATCGAAGAAACGATGCAGCGCCTGCGCCAGCGTGTGACGCACGCGGGCCACCGCACCGATCAGGTTGGTGCGTGGACGCAGGTGTGCCACTTCGCGAAGATACTCAATGCTGTGGCGTTTTGCCGCCATCGGGTAGGTATCTGGATCTTCCACCCAGCCGGTGACTTCAATCGCCGAAGCCTGAATTTCGAAGCTCTGGCCCTGACCAGGCGATGCGACAACCACGCCGGTAACAATGACGGAGCAACCTGTGGTCAGGCGCAGAACGTCATCATTGTAATTGGGCAGAGAATTATTAATGACGGCCTGTACAGGATCAAAGCAGGAACCGTCATAGACGGCGAGGAAGGAGATGCCAGCTTTAGAATCTCGGCGGGTACGCACCCATCCGCGCACGGTGACTTCTTGGTCAACGGCGACACGGCCCTGGAGTACGTCGGCTACAGGCACAACGCTCATAATATTCTCTCTGTTAATTGTCGGAAATGATAAACACTTGTCCGCCCTTATGGGGGGATATCTATGTTACCTGGCATCCGCCATCAGACAAGCAGATTTCGCAGTCTTAAGAGAAGAAATAAGAAATAAATAAGAAGTGGGGAGCCTTTACGGCTCCCGAATGCGGTTAACTGGCTTTTTTAACCTGCGGCAGATCGAAGGCTTTGCGCAATGCGCGGACAAAAGCTTTGTCATGACAGATGGTTTTACCCGGACTATCAGAGAGTTTCGCCACTGGCTTGCCGTTACATTCCACCAGCTTTATGACGATGTTCAGAGGTTTTACCTGAGGAATATCGCAGGTCAAACGGGTGCCAATACCAAAGCTCAGATTCACTCTGGAGGAGAAGTGGCGGTAAAGATCCACCGCTTTGGCTAAATCCAGGTTATCAGAGAAGACCAGCACTTTCGTCATCGGATCAATGCCCAGCTTCTCGTAATGGGCAATGGCCTTTTCACCCCATTCCACCGGGTCTCCGGAGTCATTGCGTAAACCCTGATAACGCTCAGCAAATTCAGGACCGAAGTCGCGCAGGAAGGCATCCATTGTGATGCAGTCGGTGAGGGCGATCCCCAGTTGATTCGGATACTCATCAAGCCATGCGGCCAGGGCCGCGCGCTGGCTATTGGCCAGGTCAGGGCTGATCTGCTGATGCGCCTGGAACCACTCGTGCGCCTGGGTGCCCATAGGCGTCAGGTCCAGACGACGCGCAAGGTCGTAATTACTGGTGCCCACAAACCACGGCTCTTGCTGAAGACGTTTAACAATAGCCTGCTGTACTTCGCGAGAGAAACGGCGGCGGGTGCCAAAGTCCATCAGGCGGAAGCGGGACATATCCAGCCCTTCGGTCAGGTGGGAAAATTCAACCAGCTTATGCTCCAGTGAGGCAACCGCCTGTTCGACGCCGGTTTCCGGCGAACGGTAGCGGTGGGCCAACTCGCTGATCACCGCCAGAAGCGGCACTTCCCACATGATCACTTCACGCCACGGACCGGCAAGGCGGATATTCAGCTTGCCATTATCGTTAGTCACCGTGACCTGCTCTGGCTTGTAGCGGAAGTCGCGCAGCCAGGTAAGGTAGTCAGCTTTAAAGAAGGGCAGGCCGGAAAGCCAGTGATATTCGTCGTCCTGCAGCGCCAGGTGCTGCATGGCATCGACCTGTTCACGAATGGAATCCGCGTAGATACCCAGCAAGTCGTCGCCCCGGCAGCGAAACTCCGCCGCAACATGAACGTCATGGTAATGGTGGAAAACGGCTTGCTGCATATGCAGTTTATACGCGTCGGTATCCAGCAACGTATGCAGAACAGGAGAAGCGAATTGAGTCATAGGTGCGCAGTAGCATCCTCTCACGGGAGCGTTTAGTACAATAAACAACTCCGGAGTATACCTGTTTTAGTGATTTATTGAACCCCGATCACAACATAAGCGCTCTTTATGGTCGAGGGCATTTTGTGCCTCGTGTTATACAAATGTAGCGAAAAAGGTGTTTGTACCTGAAAAGATGAACATTCTGCATAGCGCGTTTTAGACAACAGGAATATATTGAAACGTTACTCGACAAACGATGCATAAGGTTTTCTATGACACAACAGCCACAAGCCAAATACCGCCACGACTACCGTGCGCCGGATTACCTGATTAGCGATATCGATCTGACTTTTGACCTGGATGCCACTAAAACCGTCGTGACAGCGGTGAGCCAGGTGACGCGCCAGAGCGCGACGGCTGTACCGCTGCGTCTTGATGGTGAAGACCTGACGCTGGTTTCCCTGCATATTAATGATGAAGCGTGGGCTGATTATAAAGAAGAAGGCAACCAGCTGGTTATCGACAACCTGCCGGAACGCTTTACGCTGCGCATCGTCAACGAAATCAGCCCGGCCGCCAATACCGCGCTGGAAGGGCTCTACCAGTCAGGCGTGGCGCTGTGTACCCAGTGTGAAGCAGAAGGCTTCCGCCACATTACCTGGTATCTGGATCGCCCGGACGTCCTGGCGCGCTTTACCACCAAAATCATTGCCGATAAAACCCTCTATCCGTTCCTGCTCTCGAACGGCAACCGCGTGGGCGAAGGCGAGCTGGAGAACGGTCGTCACTGGGTACAGTGGCAGGATCCGTTCCCGAAACCGTGCTACCTGTTTGCGCTGGTGGCGGGTGATTTCGATGTCCTGCGCGACACCTACAAAACCCGCTCTGGCCGCGACGTGGCGCTGGAACTGTTTGTTGACCGCGGCAACCTTGACCGCGCGCCGTGGGCGATGACCTCGCTCATCAACTCCATGAAGTGGGACGAAGAGCGCTTCGGCCTCGAATACGATCTCGACATTTATATGATCGTCGCCGTCGACTTCTTCAACATGGGCGCGATGGAGAACAAAGGTCTTAACGTCTTTAACTCCAAATACGTGCTGGCGCGTACCGATACCGCCACCGATAAAGACTATCTCGATATCGAACGCGTGATCGGGCACGAATATTTCCATAACTGGACCGGTAACCGCGTCACCTGCCGCGACTGGTTCCAGCTGAGCCTGAAAGAGGGCTTAACCGTTTTCCGCGACCAGGAGTTCAGCTCCGATCTGGGCTCCCGCGCAGTGAACCGCATCAACAACGTGCGCACCATGCGCGGCCTGCAGTTTGCGGAAGATGCCAGCCCAATGGCGCACCCGATTCGCCCGGATAAAGTCATCGAGATGAATAACTTCTACACCCTGACGGTGTACGAAAAGGGCGCTGAAATCATCCGCATGATCCACACCCTGCTGGGCGAAGAGAATTTCCAGAAAGGGATGCAGCTCTACTTCGAGCGTCACGACGGCAGCGCCGCCACCTGCGACGACTTCGTCCAGGCGATGGAAGACGCGTCCAACGTGGATCTGTCCCATTTCCGCCTCTGGTACAGCCAGGCCGGCACACCTGTCGTGACCGTTAAAGACGACTACAATCCGGAGACCGAGCAGTACACCCTGACCATCAGCCAGCGCACGCCGCCAACGGCCGAGCAGGCGGAGAAGCAGCCGCTGCACATTCCGTTCAGCATTGAGCTGTACGATAACGAAGGCAAAGTGATCCCCCTGAAGAAGGGCGGTCACCCGGTACACAGCGTGCTAAACGTCACCCAGGCGGAGCAGACGTTTATTTTCGATAATGTTTACTTCCAGCCGGTACCTGCGCTGCTGTGCGAATTCTCTGCGCCGGTAAAACTGGAGTACAAGTGGAGCGATCAGCAGTTGACGTTCCTGATGCGTCACGCGCGCAATGACTTCTCTCGCTGGGATGCAGCGCAGAGCCTGCTGGCAACCTACATCAAGCTGAACGTGAACCGTTATCAGCAGGGCCAGCCGCTGACGCTGCCGGTTCATGTTGCGGATGCCTTCCGCGCGATCCTGCTGGACGAGAACATTGACCCGGCACTGGCGGCTGAAATCCTGACCTTACCGTCCGCGACTGAAATCGCCGAGCTGTTCGAGATTATCGACCCGATTGCGATTGTCGCAGTGCGTGAAGCGCTAACCCGCACGCTGGCTGCCGAACTGGCGGATGAATTCCTGGCCATTTACAACGCCAACAAGCTGGATGCGTACCGCGTTGAGCATGCCGATATCGGCAAACGTTCCCTGCGCAATACCTGTCTGCGCTATCTGGCCTTTGGTGAGGTGGAACTGGCGAACACGCTGGTCAGCAAGCAGTATCACGAAGCCGATAACATGACCGACGCGCTGGCTGCACTCGCCGCAAGCGTTGCCGCCGAACTGCCGTGTCGTGATGCGCTAATGCAGGAGTACGATGACAAATGGCATCAGGATGGTCTGGTGATGGACAAATGGTTCATTCTGCAGTCCACCAGCCCGTCCGCCGATGTGCTGAGCACCGTACGTCGCCTGCTGAAGCACCGCTCGTTCACCATGAGCAACCCGAACCGCGTCCGCTCGCTGATTGGCGCGTTTGCCAGCAGCAACCCGGCTGCCTTCCACGCGGAAGACGGCAGCGGCTATCAATTTATGGTGGAAATGCTGACCGAGCTGAACAGCCGTAACCCGCAGGTGGCGTCGCGACTGATTGAGCCGCTGATCCGCCTGAAACGCTACGATGCGAAGCGTCAGGCGAAGATGCGCGCCGCGCTTGAGCAGCTTAAAGGGCTGGAGAACCTGTCTGGCGATCTGTACGAGAAGATTGCTAAGGCGCTGGCCTGATGTAAAAAAGCCCGGTGGCGCTACGCTTACCGGGCCTACGTGGGGTCGCGGGGCATCGGTTTTCTCCCTCTCCCTGTGGGAGAGGGCCGGGGTGAGGGCATCATGCATTGGCCTTTATCCGCTGAATCTCCGCTTCCCCACGTTTCATCACCCGATCCAACACTTCCGCCTCCAGCTCCGCCAGTTTTGCCGAGCCCACGCGGCGCGGGCGCGGGATATCCACCGTCAAATCCAGACCAATCTTCCCGTCTTCTATCAGCAGCACCCGGTCCGCCATCGCGACGGCCTCGCTCACGTCATGCGTCACCAGCAGTACCGTAAAGCCATGCTCCTGCCACAGGGACTCAATCAAATCCTGCATTTCAATCCGCGTCAGCGCATCAAGCGCGCCGAGCGGTTCATCAAGCAACAGCAGGCCGGGACGGTGAATCAACGCGCGCGCCAGCGCCACGCGCTGTTTCTGTCCCCCTGACAGCGCAGCAGGCCACTCGCCTGCGCGGTTTTCCAGCCCGACGGCGGCCAGCGCCTGACGCGCGTTATCCCGCCAGTTGCCCTTCAGGCCGAGACCGACGTTGTCGATAACCGTTTTCCACGGCAGCAGGCGCGCGTCCTGAAACATCATGCGCGTATCGTCCTGAATATTGGCCAGCGGCGTTGAGCCTGCCAGGATTTCACCGCCGTTGGGGGCTTCCAGCCCGGCCAGAAGGCGTAGCAACGTACTCTTGCCACCGCCGCTGCGTCCGACAACGGCCACAAATTGTCCGGCGGGAATATGCAGATCCAGCCCGTTGAGAATAGTATTTTCGCCGTAGCGTTTGGTGACGCTGTTAAGCAGTAACGGCGTCCCCTGGTTCAGTCGTGCAGTATTCATGCTTTTGCCTCCTGAAGGGTATAGGCCGGGTTCCAGCGCAGCCAGCTGCGCTCCAGCCACTGGGCGCTGACGTCGGCGAGTTTGCCGAGCAGGGCGTAAAGGATGATGGCTACCACCACCACGTCGGTTTGCAGGAATTCACGGGCGTTCATCGCCAGATAGCCAATGCCGGAGTTAGCCGAAATGGTTTCCGCCACAATCAGCGTCAGCCACATCAGGCCGAGCGCAAAACGCACCCCAACCATAATCGAGGGCAGGGCGCCCGGCAGGATCACGTGTATAAAGAGAGAAAAACCGGACAAGCCATAGCTTCTCGCCATCTCGACCAGACCGCGATCGATATTGCGGATGCCGTGCCAGGTGTTGATGTAAATCGGGAACAGCGTGCCCAGCGCCACGAGGAAGATCTTGGCGCTCTCATCAATGCCAAACCACAGGATAACCAGCGGGATCAGCGCCAGATGCGGCACGTTGCGCAGCATCTGTATAGACGTATCAAGCAGCCGCTCACCCCACCGCGAAAGGCCGCTGATCAGACCCAGAACCAGACCGATACTGCCGCCAATGGAAAACCCAATCACGGCGCGCCATGAGCTGATCGCCAGATGCTGCCATAGCTCTCCGCTCACGCTCAGCGACCAGAACGCTTCAACAACGCCCTCCGGAGAGGGCAGAATGCGGCTCGACAGCCAGCCGGTGGACGACGCGAGCTGCCAGAAAGCCACGATGCCGACGGGTAAAAACCACGGCGCGGCGCGCAGCAGCCATTTTTGTGAGGTGGCAGACATGGTCACTCCTTAGCTCTGCGCGGCTTTTCGTGGAATAAATTCGTTCGCCACGGCTTCGCCCTGAAGCTGGAGTTGCTGCGGCTGCGGAATTTCCGGGATGGCGACATCCAGGTGCGGGAATAACAGTTCGCCCACCTTGTAGGCCTCTTCCAGATGCGGATAGCCGGAGAGGATAAAGCTGTCGATGCCCAGGTCAGCGTATTCATTAATCCGCGCGGCCACCGTTGGACCATCGCCGACCAGCGCCGTACCTGCGCCGCCGCGTACCAGACCAACACCCGCCCACAGGTTCGGGCTGATCTCCAGATTCTCGCGCTCGCCGTTGTGCAGGGACGCCATCCGGTGCTGCCCGACGGAGTCGGTTTTCGCAAACGCGGCCTGCGCTTTCGCGATGGTCTCATCGTCCAGATGGGAAATCAGGCGGTCGGCGGCCTGCCAGGCTTCCTCATTGGTTTCGCGCACAATCACATGAAGGCGAATACCGAAACGCACCTTGCGACCTTGGGCTGCTGCTTTGGCACGGACCTGGGCAATTTTTTCTTTCACCAGCTCAGGCGGTTCGCCCCAGGTCAGGTAGAGATCGACCTGCTCGGCGGCCAGATCCTGGGCCACATCCGACGATCCGCCAAAATAGAGCGGCGGGCGCGGCTGCTGCACCGGCGGGAAGTAGAGTTTCGCGTCGCGAACGTGAATATGTTTGCCTTCGAAGGTGACGGTTTCACCTTCCAGCAGGCGTCGCCAGACGCGGGTGAATTCGGCGGAGGCCTCGTAGCGCTCCGTGTGATCGAGGAAAACGCCATCGCCCGCCAGCTCCTGCGGATCGCTACCGGTGACAAGGTTAAACAGGGCGCGGCCGTTGGACAGTCTGTCCAGCGTTGCCGCCTGACGCGCCGCCACGGTGGGGGAAACCACGCTTGGACGTAACGCGACCAGGAACTTCAGACGCTGGGTGACCGGGATCATCGACGCGGCGACCAGCCACGCATCCTCGCATGACCGTCCGGTTGGGATCAGCACGCCGGTGAAACCGATTCGGTCCGCTGCCTGGGCAATCTGCTGCAGATAGCCATAGTCAACCGGGCGTGAACCCTCTTCTGTACCAAGATAGTGTCCATCACCGTGGGTGGGTAAAAACCAGAAAAGATTCAGACTCATGATTTAGCTCCTTCTTTGCCTGCGGGCTGCCAGATGCGTTCGCGAATATTGACCTGTTTTGGCACCAGGCGGTTTTGATAGAAAAGGTCAGCGGTTTGTTGCTGAAGGGCGGCGACCTGCGCATTAACAGGCGCAATGGTGGTCGGCGGACGGTGGCTGAGATAGCTCGCGATCACCGGTTCAGGTAAGCCCATGGTTTTTGCCAGCAGGGTAATGCTTTCCTGACGCTGGCTCTGGGTCAGGGCATCGGCCTGGGTAAAGGTATCCAGTACGCCCTGAATGAATGCGCCGTTTTTCTCCGCGTAAGGACGTGCAGCGAGATAGAACGAGCCGGTTTGTTTCAGCGTGGTGCCATCTTTCAGCACCCGCACGCCACCCTGCAGTAAGGCTGCGGAGTAGTACGGATCCCAGATGGCCCAGGCATCCACGTTCTTCTGCTGGAACGCGGCGCGCGCGTCGGCAGGCGTCAGGTAAACGGGCTGAATGTCGGTGAACTTAAGCCCGGCCTCTTGCAGGGCGCGCAGCAGCAAGTTGTGTGAGCTGGAACCTTTCTGGAAAGCCACTTTATGGCCTTTAAGATCGGCAACGCTTTTAATCTCGCTATTTTCAGGTACCAGAATCACCTCGGCTTTCGGTTTAGCGGGTTCAACCCCCACATAGACCAGATCGGCCCCGGCAGCCTGAGCAAAGATAGGCGGAATATCGCCCGTGCTGCCCAAATCGATACTGCCGACGTTCAACGCCTCCAGCATCTGTGGGCCTGCAGGGAACTCCACCCAGGAGAATTTGGTGTCCGGGAAGCGTTTTTCCAGAAGCTGGTGGCTTTTCGCCAGCACCATGCTGACGCTGCCTTTCTGATAGCCGATGCGCAGGCTTTCCGGCGCGGTTTCCGCCGCATGAGCCAGCGACGACAGAGCCATCAGCCCTGCCAGCCCGATACGTGTCAGTGTTTTAAACATGAGCGACTCCTTGCGACGGATTAAAAGCGGGAACCTGGATATCCCGGCGATGCAGCGCATGCCAGAACGTTTCCAGCGCGGCATCAAGGCGAGTTTGCAGATTCGGCGTAAAGTGGGGTTTGTGTTGATAGTCGATGACCTGTGAATCATCTGCGAAAACGCCATGCAGGATTTCCTGTGCTTTCAGGGCGTTCAGCACCGGTTTCAGGGCGTAATCCACCGCCAGTAAATGGGCAACCGTACCGCCCGTAGCCAGCGGCAGCACCACTTTGCCGTCCAGCGCGCGCTCCGGAAGCAGGTCAAGCAGGGTTTTCAGTGCGCCAGAAAAAGAGGCTTTATAAATGGGCGTCGCCACAATTAAGCCATCTGCCCCCTTGAGCTGCTCGATCAGTGTTTTCAGCGCGGGGCTGTCGAAGCGGGCATAGAGCAAATCTTCAGGTTCGAAGTTATGCAGATTCCAGTGGCACACTTCCACATCCAGAGCAGTGAGCTTTTCGCGGGCATATTCCAACAGGGCGCTGGAACGCGAGGGAAACCGTGGACTACCGGCCAGGGTGATGACGCGCATGTTTGCTCCTTATAACTAATTGTTTGCTTTTATCTAACATTCATAACAATTTTAAGGAGTGTGACATCGCCGGGTTATTCCACTAAATGATTTATCTGCAATTTAAATGCGAAAAAGTGCATAAGAAACAGGCGCGCAGGTAAACGTTTGCGTTTTGCGCGATTTTTTTGCCGCAGGTCAATTCCCTTTCCGGGCGGGATCGCACATAATCCCCTCCCGGTTTGCACACCGGGAATCCAGGAGAGTTCATGTACTACCCCTTCGTTCGTAAAGCCCTTTTCCAGCTCGATCCTGAGCGCGCTCATGAATTTACATTCCAGCAATTACGTCGTATTACAGGCACGCCTCTGGCTGCGCTGGTGCGTCAAAATGTGCCGGAAAAACCTGTCCAATGCATGGGCCTGACCTTCAAGAATCCGCTGGGCCTGGCGGCCGGTCTGGATAAAAATGGCGAATGTATTGATGCCCTGGGCGCGATGGGGTTTGGCTCCATCGAAATCGGTACCGTTACGCCGCGTCCGCAGCCGGGTAACGACAAGCCGCGTCTGTTCCGCCTGGTCGAAGCTGAGGGTTTGATCAACCGCATGGGCTTCAACAACCTCGGTGTCGATCATCTGGTTGAGAACGTTAAAAAATCCCATTTTGATGGCGTATTAGGCATCAATATTGGTAAAAATAAAGACACGCCGGTGGAGCAGGGCAAAGATGACTATCTGATTTGTATGGAAAAAGTCTATGCCTATGCCGGTTATATTGCGGTGAATATTTCATCACCCAATACCCCGGGCCTGCGCTCATTACAATATGGCGATGCGCTGGACGATCTTCTGAGTGCCATTAAAAATAAACAAAACGAGCTCCAGGCGATCCACCATAAATATGTTCCGGTCGCGGTTAAGATCGCGCCGGATCTTTCTATTGAAGAATTGATCCAGGTTGCCGACAGTTTAGTACGTCATAATATTGATGGTGTGATAGCAACCAATACAACGCTCGATCGTTCTCTCGTTCAGGGAATGAAAAACTGTGACGAAGCGGGTGGGTTAAGTGGCCGTCCGGTACAATTAAAAAGTACGGAAATTATTCGCGCACTCTCTGCTGAATTACAGGGACGTCTTCCCATTATTGGCGTGGGCGGTATCGACTCTGTTATTGCTGCCCGCGAGAAGATGGCTGCCGGGGCATCACTGGTGCAAATTTATTCCGGCTTTATTTTTAAAGGGCCGCCATTGATTAAAGAAATCGTTACTCATATCTAATCTTTTCTCCTAATCAGACAACCAGGGCTTTATTTCCGGCCCTGGTTGTTTTATATTCCGTCACTGTTGCTTATTTAGTCATTATAGTCTTTTATTAATGGTGTTATAAACGAGGCGGCAAACAGGACATTTTTAGTACAGGACGTTTGGGGACGGGAGAGACACATGCGAATTAAACCTGACGATAACTGGCGCTGGTATTTTTGCGACGAGCACGATCGTATGATGCTCGATTTAGCCAATGGCATGTTGTTTCGTTCACGTTTTCCGCGTCGAATGTTAACCCCGGACGCTTTCTCGCCGTCAGGCTTTTGTGTGGACGATGCAGCGCTTTATTTTTCCTTCGAAGAAAAATGCCGCGACCTGATGCTCTCCAAAGAACAGCGCGCTGAGCTGGTCCTGAATGCGCTGGTGGCTATCCGTTTCCTGAAACCGCAAATGCCAAAAAGCTGGCATTTTCTTGCTCATGGCATGAGCTGGACCCCGGCAACGGGCGATGCGGCAAGCGTCAATCTGAGCGATACCGCAGAAGAGGTGAATTTACTGGTCGTTGAACCCGGTGAAAACGCCGCGCTCTGTTTGTTAGCGCAGCCCGGCGTGACCATTGCCGGGCGAGTTATGCAGTTAGGTGATGCGATCAAAGTCATGAATGACAGGCTGAAGCCACAGCTGCGCGTTGATTCGTTCAGCCTTGAACAGGCCGTTTAAGCTTCCAGCTGGACAGACGTTTTCGGCACACAGCTGCAGCATAAAATCGTACCGTCATCACCTACCGCCGATTTCTTCAGCGCAGTGACTTCACCCTCGATCAGTTTGATTCGACAGCATCCGCAAATACCTGCACGACAGGAGTAAGGTACGCGGATCCCTGCCTGTTCCAGTTGCTCAAGTAATACCTGCTGATTGTTGCCACGGATAACTTTACCCTGCCAGTGAATATCGACCCCTGACGAAGGCGCGGACTCGATATCGACAAACTCCTCTTCCTGGCTGGAACCATAAATCCTGGCGAGACCACGGGTGAGGATTTCTACTTCGTCACCGACGCGGATCACGCCGCTGGAGCGCGGGATGAGGTTCTGACCGAAATCCACATCACCGTTGTCCTGGGCGGTACGGAATGACTGCAACGTTTTCAACGGTTCACCGGAAGGATGTTTTTGGCCTTTTTCCGGGCTGACAGTGGTGAATATGCAGCGACTACAGGGCTTCACCACGTCGAAAATCACGCTGCCGATGCGGATCACCTTCCAGGTATCTTCGTCCCAGGCGTCGGCACCTGTGACCACCAGGTTAGGGCGGAACTGTTCCATCTGAACGCTGGCTTTGCAGCGGCGCTGTAAATCACGCAGCGAGGCTTCGTTGGTCAGCAGGAACGGGAAACCATCGGCGAAGGAGAGGGGAACGGCGTCATGGCGCTTCACGCGACGCGTCAGTTCAGGACCAACCCAGCGCAACTGCACGTCGCGGGAGAAGAACCCGCTCAGCCAGCGGTTAATTTCATCCGGGGCGATGCGCGCGGTAAAATGATTGCCCCACACTTCCGTTGGCGCGTCGACAGGGGCAAAATCAGCAAAGCGAATCACTACGCTGGAACCGTCCGGCGCGGTCAGGTGCAAACCGTCATGAAGTGGAGAAGGGGTAAAGCGAACCATCTGCGGGAACTGGCGTGCGGTAATGAACGTACCGTCAGGCTCGGTGACCATAAAAATGCGATCGAAGGCGAATCCGCTCATGTCGGCCAGCGCGTGAGAGACGCCGATGCCGCGCATGGATTTCACCGGATGAATAAAAAGCCTGGATAACGTCGCCACTGCACACTCCCACAAATGAAAATAAGCCTTCAACTTTATGACATACACGCCATATTAGCTATAATGCGCGACAATTTTCTAAGAGTAAAAGTGACGATATGAATTCTCTGTTTGCCAGTACGGCCCGTGGGCTGGAAGAGCTGTTAAAAACTGAACTGGAAAGCCTGGGCGCGCAAGAGTGTCAGGTGGTTCAGGGTGGTGTCCATTTTGAGGGCGACACGCGGCTTATTTACCAGAGCCTGATGTGGAGCCGTCTGGCGTCGCGCATCATGCTGCCGATGAAAGAGTGCAAGGTCTATAGCGACCTGGACCTCTATACCGGCGTACAGATGATCGACTGGACAGAGATCTTCACGCCAAATGCCACCTTTGCGGTGCATTTCAACGGCGTGAACGACGAGATCCGCAACAGCCAGTACGGTGCCCTGCGTGTAAAAGACGCCATTGTGGACTGCTTCACGCGTAAAAATAAGGAGCGTCCAAACGTCGATCGCGAAAATCCGGATCTGCGTATTAACGTCTGGCTGAACGGCGACACGGCAAGTATCTCTCTCGATCTGAGCGGCGCGGGGCTGCACCTGCGCGGCTACCGCGATCGCACCGGTATGGCGCCGATCAAAGAAACGCTGGCCGCCGCCATCGTCATGCGCTCCGGCTGGCAGCCGGGCACGCCGCTGCTCGACCCAATGTGTGGTTCTGGTACGCTGCTGATAGAAGCAGCCATGCTGGCAACTGACCGTGCGCCGGGGCTGCATCGCGGTCACTGGGGCTTTAAAGGCTGGGCACAGCACGATGAAGCACTCTGGAAAGAGGTCAAAGACGATGCGCAGACCCGCGCGCGTAAAGGCCTGGCGGAGTACACCTCCCACTTCTACGGTTCGGACAGCGACCCGCGCGTCATTGAGCGCGCGCGCAGCAACGCCCGTCGCGCCGGTATCGGCGAGCTGGTCACCTTCGACGTGAAAGACGTGGCGAACCTGACCAACCCGCTGCCAAAAGGCCCGTATGGCACCGTAATCAGTAACCCGCCATACGGCGAGCGTCTGGACAGCGAGCCGGCGCTGATTGCTCTGCACAGCCTGCTGGGCCGCAATATGAAGGATTACTTCGGTGGCTGGAATCTCTCCCTGTTTAGCGCCTCGCCGGAGCTGCTGAGCTGCCTGCAGCTGCGTGCCGATCGCCAGTTTAAGGCGAAAAACGGCCCGCTGGACTGCGTGCAGAAAAACTACCATCTGGCAGAGAAAGCGGCGGACAGCAAGCCGTCCGGCGTGGCGGAAGATTACGCCAACCGCCTGCGCAAGAACCTGAAGAAATATGAGAAATGGGCAAAGCAGGAAGGGATTGAATGCTACCGCCTGTACGACGCTGACCTGCCGGAGTACAACGTGGCGGTTGACCGCTACGCGGACTGGGTGGTGATTCAGGAATATGCGCCACCGAAAACCATTGATGCGCAAAAAGCGCGTCAGCGTATGCTGGACGTCATTGCGGCAACCATCGCCGTGCTCGGCATCACGCCGAACAAACTGGTGCTGAAAACCCGCGAGCGTCAGAAGGGCAAAAACCAGTACCAGAAGATGGGCGAGAAGGGCGACTTTATCGAAGTGGGCGAGTACAACGCGCGCCTGTGGGTAAACCTGACCGACTATCTTGATACCGGCCTGTTCCTTGACCACCGTATCGCGCGCCGCATGCTGGGCCAGATGAGCAAGGGTAAAGACTTCCTCAACCTGTTCTCCTATACCGGTAGCGCGAGCGTGCATGCAGGTTTGGGCGGGGCGCGTAGCACCACCACGGTGGATATGTCTCGCACCTATCTGGAGTGGGCGGAGCGTAACCTGCGTCTGAACGGCCTGACCGGACGCCAGCATCGCCTGATGCAGGCCGACGTGCTGGGCTGGCTGCGTGATACCGACGAGCAGTTCGACCTGATCTTTATCGATCCGCCGACCTTCTCCAACTCCAAGCGTATGGAGGATAGCTTTGATGTTCAACGCGATCACCTGCGCCTGATGACCGACCTGAAACGCTTGCTGCGTAAAGGCGGCACCATTATGTTCTCGAACAACAAACGCGGCTTCCGCATGGATCATGAAGGCTTAGCCACGCTGGGACTGAAAGCGCAAGAAATCAGCCAGAAAACGCTGTCTCAGGACTTTGCCCGTAACCGTCAGATCCATAACTGCTGGTTAATCTCAGCAGTCTGAAAGGAAATATAAATGTCACTAATTAGCATGCACGGCGCCTGGCTGTCTTTCAGCGATGCGCCCCTTCTCGACGATACTGAACTGCACATTGAAGATAACGAACGTGTTTGTCTGGTAGGCCGTAACGGCGCGGGTAAATCCACGCTGATGAAGATCCTTAACCGTGAGCAGGGTCTGGATGACGGCCGTATCGTTTACGAACAAGATCTGATTGTTTCTCGACTGCAGCAGGATCCACCGCGTAACGTGGCGGGCACCGTCTACGACTTCGTTGCGGAGGGGATCTCTGAACAAGCCGAATACCTGAAGGGCTATCATGAAATTTCGCATCTGGTGATGACCGACCCGAGCGAAAAAAATCTTAATGAAATGGCGCGCCTGCAGGAACTGCTGGATCATCACGGCCTGTGGCAGCTTGAAAGCCGTATCACTGAAGTGCTGGACCAGCTAGGTCTGGATGCGGATATGGAACTGGCATCACTTTCCGGCGGCTGGCTGCGTAAAGCGGCACTGGGACGCGCGCTGGTCAGCGGCCCGAAAGTGCTGTTGCTGGACGAACCGACCAACCACCTGGACATTGAAGCCATCGACTGGCTGGAAGGGTTCCTGAAGACCTTCAACGGCACCATCATCTTCATTTCGCACGACCGTTCGTTTATCCGCAACATGGCGACCCGCATTGTCGATCTCGATCGCGGAAAACTGGTGACCTATCCTGGCGATTACGACACCTATCTGCTGGAAAAAGAAGAAAACCTGCGCGTAGAAGAGCTGCAAAACGCTGAGTTTGACCGCAAGCTGGCGCAAGAAGAGGTCTGGATCCGCCAGGGTATCAAAGCCCGCCGTACCCGTAACGAAGGCCGCGTGCGTGCGTTAAAAGCGATGCGTAACGAGCGTAGCGCCCGCCGTGAGGTGATGGGTAGCGCGAAGATGCAGGTGGAAGAGGCATCCCGCTCGGGCAAAATCGTCTTTGAGATGGAAAACGTGAATTACCAGGTTGACGGTAAAGTGCTGGTGAAAGACTTTTCCGCTCAGGTTCAGCGTGGCGACAAAATTGCCCTTATTGGCCCGAACGGCTGTGGTAAAACCACGCTGCTCAAGCTGATGTTAGGCCAGCTGCAGGCTGATAGCGGCCGCGTTCACTGTGGTACGAAGCTGGAAGTGGCCTACTTCGACCAGCACCGCGCTGAGCTTGACCCGGACAGAACGGTGATGGATAACCTCGCTGAAGGTAAGCAAGAGGTGATGGTTAACGGTAAGCCGCGCCACGTGCTGGGTTATTTGCAGGACTTCCTGTTCCATCCGAAACGCGCAATGACACCGGTACGCGCGCTGTCTGGCGGCGAGCGAAATCGTCTGCTGCTGGCACGTCTGTTCCTGAAGCCAAGTAACCTGTTGATTCTCGATGAACCAACCAACGATCTGGATGTCGAAACGCTGGAATTACTGGAGGAGTTAATCGACGGTTATCAGGGAACCGTGATGCTGGTGAGCCACGATCGTCAGTTCGTTGATAACACCGTGACCGAGTGCTGGATTTTTGAAGGTGAAGGCCGGATTGGTCAATACGTGGGCGGTTATCATGACGCGCGTGGACAACAAACCCAGTCGCTGCTGCAAAAACAGGCAAAATCCAAAAGTGCACCGGAACCGGTTGTAGCGAAAGCAGAAACTGTCAAAAAATCTCCTGCTAAAATGAGCTATAACCTGCAGCGCGAACTGGAAGGCTTACCTCAGCGTCTTGAAGAACTGGAAGCTGCTCTTGAAACGCTGCAAATTCAGGTTGCTGATGCGTCATTCTTTACGCAGCCGCACGACTATACTCAGAAAATATTGGCTGAACTGTCCGCGGCTGAAAAAGCCCTGGAAGAAGCATTTGAGCGCTGGGAGTACCTCGAGTCTCTGAAAAACGGCGCATAAACAGGGATTAACTATGTGTGACCAGCACCACGCCGACAGGCATATATTATGCTCGCAATGCGATATGCTCGTGGCGTTGCCAGAGCTTGGTCACGGACATAAAGCCCTGTGTCCACGTTGCGGCGCAACGTTGACGACGGAGTGGGACGCGCCAAGGCAGCGTCCCACTGCTTATGCTCTTGCTGCATTGTTCATGCTGCTGCTTTCCAACCTCTTCCCTTTCATTTATATGAAAGTGGGCGGCATGACCAGCGAGGTCGATCTGCTTGAAATTCCTGGCGTGATGTTCTCGGAAGATTACGCCAGCCTCGGCACCTTTTTCCTCCTCTTTGTCCAAATCGTCCCGGCGTTCTGTCTGGTGGTGATCCTGTTGCTGGTAAACCGCATCAGGATGCCCACATCCCTTAAAATTAAACTCGCGCGTATCCTGTTCCAGCTGAAAAGTTGGGGGATGGCCGAGATTTTTCTGGCGGGGATTCTGGTCAGCTTCGTCAAGCTGATGGCCTATGGTGATGTGGGAATTGGCAGCAGCTTTATTCCCTGGTGCCTTTACTGTGTATTACAGCTGCGCGCCTTCCAGTGCGTAGACAGGCGATGGGCGTGGGATGACATCGCGCCAGCACCGACGCTTGCGCAGACGGTTAAGGTCGGTGTGCCGGGTATCCGTCAGGGGCTGCGCTCTTGCTCATGCTGTACCGCCGTTCTGCCCGCGGATCTCGATGTGTGTCCTCGCTGTGAAACGAAAGGCCATGTACGTCGTAAAAATAGCCTGCAGTGGACGATGGCGTTGCTGGTCACGTCAATCATGCTCTATCTGCCAGCCAATATTCTGCCCATTATGATCACCGATTTACTCGGCGACAAAATGCCCTCAACCATCCTCGCTGGAGTCGTTTTGCTGTGGGGCGAAGGATCCTATCCGGTGGCTGGCGTGATCTTCATCGCCAGCATTATGGTGCCAACCTTAAAAATGATCGCCATTGCCTGGCTGTGCTGGGACGCGAAAGGTCACGGCAAACGCGACAGCGAACGCATGCACCTGATTTACGAAGTTGTTGAATTTGTTGGCCGCTGGTCAATGATTGATGTGTTTGTCATCGCCGTTCTCTCTGCGCTGGTGCGCATGGGAGGACTGATGAGTATTTATCCCGCAATGGGAGCGCTAATGTTTGCGTTGGTCGTCATTATGACCATGTTTGCGGCCATGACCTTCGACCCTCGTTTATCGTGGGATCGTGAGCCCGAGTCAAGCCATGAGGAAGAGTAAGAGCATGGAAAATAAGAGTGGAGAGGCGAAAGTGCAGAAGGTCAAGAACTGGTCTCCGGTGTGGATTTTCCCCATCGTGACCGCGCTGATCGGTGCATGGATCCTGTTTTATCATTACAGCCATCAGGGACCGGAAGTCACGCTTATCACCACCAATGCAGAAGGTATTGAGGGGGGCAAAACCACCATCAAAAGCCGCAGTGTGGATGTGGGCGTGGTTGAAAGTGCAACCCTGACGGATGATTTGACGCACGTTGAAATCAAGGCGCGTTTAAATTCCGGTATGGAAAAATTGCTGCATGGCGACTCGGTTTTCTGGGTGGTTAAACCGCAGGTAGGACGTGAGGGGATCAGCGGGTTGGGGACGCTGCTGTCCGGCGCTTATATTGAGCTGCAGCCGGGTAAGAAAGGGAGCCAGCCGGCACAATACGAGCTGCTGGACTCTCCGCCGCTTGCGCCGCCGGATGCGAAAGGCATTCGCGTGATCCTGGACAGTAAAAAAGCCGGACAGCTCTCGCCAGGCGATCCCGTGCTGTTCCGCGGCTATCGCGTGGGTTCAGTTGAAACCAGTACGTTTGACGCGCAAAAACGCACCATTAGCTATCAGCTCTTCATCAATGCGCCAAACGATCGTCTGGTCACCAGCAACGTCCGCTTCTGGAAAGACAGTGGGATCGCGGTAGATCTGACCTCGGCGGGTATGCGTGTCGAAATGGGCTCCCTGACCACGCTGTTTGGCGGTGGCGTCAGTTTTGACGTGCCGGAAGGGCAGGATTTGGGCCAGCCGGTTGCAGAGAAAACGGCGTTCAGACTCTTTGACGATCAAAAAAGTATTCAGGATGCGCTCTATACCGATCACGTTGACTTCCTGATGTTCTTTAAGGACTCGGTCCGTGGCCTTCAGCCGGGTGCACCGGTCGAATTCCGCGGCATTCGACTCGGAACGGTTGGACAGGTTCCGTTCTTCGTGCCGGGTCTTCAGCAGATGCTGGATGACGATTACCGTATTCCGGTGCTGATCCGCATTGAGCCGGAGCGTCTGCTCAACCAGATTGGCGAAAATCAGGATATTGCCACCCATATCAGCCAGCTGATGGAGCGCGGTCTGCGAGGCTCGCTGAAAACCGGAAACCTGGTCACCGGTGCGCTGTATGTGGATATGGACTTCTATCCTAAAGCGCCAGCGATTACCGGTATTCGTGAATTCGGGGGCTATAAAATTATCCCAACGGTCAGCAGCGGTCTGGCGCAAATCCAGCAGCGTCTGATGGATACGCTCGATAAGATTAACAATCTGCCGCTTAATCCGATGCTGGAAGCCGCGACCGGTTCGTTACATCAAAGTCAGGCGACGATGCAACGTCTGCAAACGACGCTGGATAATATTAATAAGATCACGGCAAGCCAGTCCATGCAGCAACTGCCGCAGGATATGCAGAAAACGTTGCGTGAACTCAACCGTAGCATGCAGGGCTTCCAGCCGGGTTCAGCGGCGTACAACAAGATGGTGGCCGATATGCAACGTCTTGATCAGGTCTTACGTGAACTGCAGCCTGTGCTGAAAACGCTCAATGAGAAGAGCAACGCACTGGTGTTCGAAGCGAAAGATAAAAAGGATCCTGAGCCGAAGAGGGCTAAACAATGAAAAAATGGCTAGCGATTGCAGGAGCGATGGTATTAACGGCCTGTAGCTCGGGTGGTGATAATAAAAGCTACTATCAGTTACCGCTGACGACCCAGGCGAGCGCACAAAGCACCGCCTCGCAGGGCAACCGTCTGTTATGGGTGGAGCAGGTTGCGGTGCCGGATTATCTGGCTGGCAACGGCGTGGTGTATCAAACCAGCGATGTTCAGTACGTTATTGCTAACAATAACCTGTGGGCCAGCCCGCTGGACCAGCAGTTGCGCAATACGCTGGTGGCGAATCTCAGCAGCCAGCTTCCTGGCTGGGTTGTTGCGTCACAGCCGCTGGGAAGCGACCAGGACACGCTTAACGTCACCGTGACGGGCTTCCACGGTCGCTATGATGGCGTCGTTGTGGTGAGTGGAGAATGGCTGCTGAATCATCAGGGGCAGCTGATTAAGCGTCCTTTCCATCTGGAAATGAAGCAGCAAAAAGATGGATATGATGAGATGGTGAAAGTGCTGGCCCAGGGTTGGGCGCAGGAGTCTGCGAGTATCGCCAGAGAGATTTCCAGACTGCCATAAGTAAAATTCATCGACAAAAGCCGCTATCAGATTTTCGCTGATTGCGGCTTTTTTTTCGTTTTGGCTTCAGGTTGTTACTTGTGCTGCATCACATTTTTTGTACAAATGATCTTCTGCTTAGCTCACAAATATGACACCCGTATGAATTTTGAACGTTGACGCTGAGGCTAATTCGGGTTATTCGTTATCTGTGCTTGCACACTTTGCAATCACTGTTTTCTTTCCACCAGACAAAAGAATGAGGGAAACGAGGCATGAAGAGACAGAAACGAGATCGCCTGGAAAGGGCTCATCAACGTGGTTATCAGGCTGGCATCGCCGGACGTTCTAAAGAAATGTGTCCCTATCAGACTTTGAACCAAAGGTCTCAATGGTTAGGGGGCTGGCGAGAAGCCATCGGAGACAGGGCAGTACTTGCTTGATAGCGTCTCTTTAAAAAAGAAACCTCCGCACAGCGGAGGTTTCGCCTTTCTGAAGCAGCTAAAAGCCGGGCTTAGAAAGCAGAGGTATCCTGGAACAGACCTACTTTCAGATCGTTCGCGGTATAAATCAGACGACCATCTACCAGCACTTCACCATCCGCCAGGCCCATGATCAGACGACGGTTAACGATGCGCTTGAAGTGGATACGGTAGGTGACTTTCTTCGCGGTAGGCAGTACCTGACCGGTGAATTTCACTTCACCCACGCCCAGCGCGCGGCCTTTGCCTTCGCCACCGAGCCAGCCCAGATAGAAGCCAACCAGCTGCCACATCGCATCGAGGCCCAGGCAGCCAGGCATTACCGGATCGCCAATAAAGTGGCAACCGAAGAACCACAGGTCCGGGTTGATATCGAGTTCTGCTTCTACGTAACCCTTATCGAAGTTACCGCCGGTTTCGGTCATTTTCACGACACGGTCCATCATCAGCATGCTTGGGGCCGGTAACTGTGGGCCTTTAGCGCCAAACAGTTCACCACGACCAGAGGCAAGAAGGTCTTCTTTTGTATAGGATTCGCGTTTATCTACCATGTTCTCAGTAAGCCTTATTTTAGTGAAGGACGCAGGATAGCTAACACGTGTACGCTGAACAAGTCCGATCAGTTTGAACTAAACCAACTTAACCAACGTAACGGCCAGGGATAACGATGACGAGCATCCGGCTGTGTTGCCTGAGCAATGCGCTCCTGAATGGTCTGCATCAGCGTGGTTTGACCCTCGCCATCCCATACCAGGTTTGTCAGTAAGGGTAGTGCATCCTCAATGCCTTCGATGGCCCACAGGGTGAATTGTTCCTGTTCCACCGCATCAAGCAGTTCCTGGCTCAGGCTCAAATGGCGTGCGTTTGGCGCAGGGATAATAACGCCCTGTTTGCCGTTTAACCCACGCTGCTGACAAATGGAGAAGAAGCCTTCGATTTTCTCGTTCAGACCACCGACCGGTTGGGCGCGGCCAAACTGATCCACGGAACCCGTAATGGCAATGTTCTGATTAATCGGGACTTCTGCCAGGGCGCTGATCAAGGCGCACAGCTCGGCCATTGAAGCGCTATCGCCATCGACTTCACTGTAGGACTGCTCAAACGTCAGGGACGCAGAGAAGGGGATCTGCTGCTCAAGCTGCAGTTCGGACATCAGGAAAGCTTGCATGATCATCATGCCTTTAGCATGAATGTTTCCACCCAGCTCCGCTTTCCGCTCAATATCCGTAAATTCACCGTCGCCAATGTGAACAACACAGCTGATACGGGAAGGTTCGCCGAATGCACGGGGGTGGCCGGGGAACTCAATTACGGACAAGGCGTTAATCTGACCGATTCGTTCGCCTTCGGTCTCGACCAGAATCTGTTCCAGCAGGATTTCATCCTGCATACGGTCCGCAAGATAGCCTTCGCGCCACTCACGCTGGGCAAGCATCTGGGTCAATTGTTCGCCTGTGAAAGTGCCTTCGCCGCTGATCACACCCACTTCACGCAGCTGTTTGCCGATCCAGAGTGGGCAAAGCGGCAGGGTTTCCTGGTCGCCGGTGTAGCGTACCGCTTCGCGGATTAAGCCCGGCCATGCGTCAGCCGCAGGGGTTGGCAGCGCAAAACGTTCAGCAACGGCCATCACCCACTGGCACCACTGCGCCATATCATCCGCATCGGCAATTTGAATGTTGTCTTCGTATTCGCTGTAAACCGCCTGATCCGCCAGCTCTGGCTCCATTTCCTGGAAGTCGGCCAGAGACTCACGATCCCCCGTCAGCACGACGGTTAGAGAGAGCGGCATTGACGGGATGGATACAGGCAGAGGGCGAGACTCGTCATAGCCTACCCAGTCGAAGCGCTGCTGGCTCACGATTGTTTTCAGACGCATCCACAGCAGCGGTTGCGACATCAGGGTGCGCAGGGAAATAATAAGTACGCCGCCGTTTGCGCGATGCACCAGCCCTGGCTGCAGGGAGAGCTCACCGTTAAACTGACGAAGACAACCAAAGAGTTGTTCTGCTTCGACCCAGTTAGCGGTAACGACTTCGCCCTGCGCTGCAAAACGGTCATCAGCCTGCGTAGCGGGGGCGAAAGTGACATTATGCCCTGTGATACGATACTCGCCGCCGAAAACAGTATTCGCTTCCGGTTTCAGCTCGCGCATGGCATCACCCAGAAGCGTCAAATACTCGGCTTCTTCCGGGGCTTTGAGCAGCATGAAGGGAGATGTTGCCCATGGGCTTAACACCTGCTCCAGCGCGTAATGCAAACGCGGTTGTGTATCGCTAAGTATGAATTCGTGTTCTTGTGCGAGGTCTGGCTGTGCAAACAGTTCCTGATAGCTCTCGGTATCCGGAACCAGGTCACGCCATGCTAGTTTCGTAATGGTCAAAGTTGATGTTTTTTAGTCAGATGTAAAACCGTGGAGTATACCGTAAGCGGGGGGCTCTTCCCAAGCAGGATTGGGGATTTCAATGAGTGAATCTCAAGCGATGTTTCACAGGATATGATTTCTTTTCAGCAGATTGCCAAAAAACTGATATTCTGAACAGAGTTACGTGGTAACACTGAGATCGCAATGAAATATCAACAACTGGAAAATCTCGAAAGCGGCTGGAAATGGAAGTACCTGGTCAAAAAGCACCGTG
The DNA here is from genome assembly GCF_057444735.1 of Enterobacter sp. B79-1. NCBI lineage: Bacteria > Pseudomonadati > Pseudomonadota > Gammaproteobacteria > Enterobacterales > Enterobacteriaceae > Enterobacter > Enterobacter sp. B79-1. The sequence goes on along the minus strand of NZ_JBYAZJ010000001.1, from coordinate 1,103,613 downwards.
AAGGGGAGCTGATCACCTGCTACATCGAAGCCAGCGCTGCGCAAGAGGCCGTGGATATTTTGCTGACCCTCGAAAATGAACCGGTACAGGTGAATAGTTGGATTGAGAAGCATATTAATCCCGCCCTGTTAAACCGGATGAAGCAAACTATCCGTGCGCGGCGAAAACGGCATTTTAATGCTGAGCATCAGCACACCCGTAAAAAATCAATCGACCTGGAGTTTATGGTCTGGCAGCGTCTGGCGGGGCTAGCGCAACGTCGAGGAAAAACGCTGTCAGAGACCGTAGTACAACTGATTGAAGATGCCGAGCACAAAGAGAAGTATGCCAGCCAGATGTCGACGCTGAAGAACGATCTTCAGGCTCTGCTGGGTAAAAAGTAGTTTCTTACTGTTCTTCAGACAATAAAAAACCCCGCATGGCGGGGTTTTTTTATAAGACGATAACTTATGCCGCAGGCTGAGTTACAACGTCTTTGATACCTTTAACTTCGATCTCAACGCGACGATCTGGTGCCAGGCAGTCGATCAGTGCAGCGCGAGCTTTCACGTTGTCACAGGTAGAACCGGTCACTGGGTTAGATTCGCCCATACCACGTGGGGAGATCTTGTTAGCTGGGATACCTTTAGATACCAGGTAATCAACTACAGACTGAGCACGTTTCTCAGACAGTTTCTGGTTGTAAGCGTCAGAACCGATACGGTCGGTGAAGCCCAGAACCACTACAGAACCATCTTTAGGATCCAGGTTGCTCAGCTGGGTGTACAGCTGATCCAGTGCCTGCTGACCTTCTGGTTTCAGGGTAGCTTTGTTGAAGTTGAACAGAACGTCAGACTTCAGAGTGAAGTGCTTGGTCTGTACTTCTGGAGCTGGAGCCGGAGCTGGAGCTACGATTGGTGCAGCATCTTCCTGCTGACCGAAACGGTAAGAAACACCAACGCTCAGCATGCCGTTGTCTGGACGAACGCCAACGGTAGCACCGTCACCAATGTTGTTAACCCACTGGTATTCCAGACGGGTAGCGATGTCACGGGTCATAGCCCACTCAACGCCACCAGCGAATACTGGGGAAACACCGGTGTCATGGTCGTCGCCAGCGATGCTGTTGCTGGAGTCTGCACGCCATACCATGCCGCCCAGACGGGTGTACACGTCCAGATCGTCAGTTACTGGGTAACCCAGTTTAGCGGTCAGCTGAACGCCTTGAGCTTTGAAAGCGCCATTGACGTTGTCGCCTTTGTATGGCATACGACCTAACCAGTCGTAACCCATTTCAAAACCAACATACGGGTTAACCTGATAGCCACCGAACGCGCCTGCACCCAGCTGGCTCTCGTGAGTCGGGCCATCGTTGTTCAGGCTGCTGTTGTACCAGCCGGTGTCATGGAACTGAGACCAGCCCAGTTTACCACCTGCATACCAGGTATTATCTTTCGGAGCGGCCTGCGCTACGGTAGCGAAGCCAGCCAGTGCCACTGCAATCGCGATAGCTGTCTTTTTCATTTTTTGCGCCTCGTTATCATCCAAAATTTGCCATGAAGATCTCTGCAGAGAAATCACGGTTAAATCCTTCACCGGGGGGCGTGGTCAAATATAAATCTACCGATATCTTCGGCTTAGGCCGAGCACCCCTGGCGATGTAAAGTCTACAACGTAGATGAAAACTTACAAGTGTGAAGTCTGTCAGGCATATGAAAAAAAAAGTTCCGTATACCTAATATTTAACATTTCTTGAACGAAAATTGTGCAGCAAAATTAACGAGAACCGCTCCAGACAAGCCTTGCCGAAGATTTGACGCGTTGAACTATTTCTGCATCTTATGGTCGAAAAAAATTCCAGGAAAACTCCTAATTTCACTCAATGATACAAATTTGAGTGAATTTTTAGCCCGGAATGTTGTCCTCTGCGGTAAGAATCTGCACGAACCGGTCGCATAATAAACCCCATCGCGTGACCTTCTTCCGCTGCTTCCGTCAGTCTCAAGTGTTCCTCTTCCGACAGTTCATCAGGCAGCCATCCGATCACCACACTGTAATTCCCTGTGCGTAAGGCCCGAATCATTGAATCTACCGTATCGCAGGGTGAGAGTTGGTTAATCTGCATCACTTTCGCCAGCGGCAGACCCGCAGACAGAACCCACTCGCGGCTCAATTTTTGTTGTGGCGTTAGCCAAAGCTGCCAGCGTGATTGCTGACCAAGCTGTTGCAACAGCGGCAGTAATAAGAGTTGCGTTAACAGAGGCTGGTCTTCACGGTAAACCACTTCACTGATAAGCCCTGTAGAATCACGCCCGACGGATTTCTGCGCGACATTGCCAGCGGTAGAAGAGAGAGATGTTGAGCGATTTGCATAGCCTGAAGTGTACATATTCATTCCAGCCCTGTAGTTACTGTATGGATATACAGTAACCCCTGTATGCATAAAGATCAACCTCATTTTCGGAAAGAGACTCGCAAATTTCACCCATTCTTGGTGCGCCATAAAAAATCATCTTGCCCTCCAGCAATAAGTTGCCTATTTTCCTGCTAACGGATCCGTTAGTGAGAAATATCGTTGTTAATAATTGATTTTAAATGGAATTATCATGAAAAAGATATCTTATGAGCGGATTTATAAATCGCAGGAATACCTCTCACCGTTAGGCGAAATTCATCATCGGGCGCTATTCGGTGGGTACACCCTGGCGGTGGATAATGCGGTGTTCGCGATGGTGTCGGAGGGGGAACTCTACCTCCGGGCCTGTGAAGAAAGTGCCAGGTATTGTGTAAAAAACGCCTCTTCGTTTCTGACGCTGATGAAACGGGGCCGTCCCGTCCTGCTTAATTACTATCGGGTGGACGACGGGCTGTGGCAGGACAGGGACAAATTGCTCCAGCTTTCCTCCTTTGCTCTCGACGCGGCAAGGAAGGAGCGCTGCCAGCGCCATCAGCGCAACCGGCTAAAAGATCTTCCGAACCTGACCTTTCAACTTGAGGTGCTGCTTTTAGAAGCAGGCATCACTAATGAGGAAACCTTACGGGAACTGGGCGCCAGGAAATGCTGGTTAAAGATGAGGTCCAAAAACAAGGCCTTAAGTATTAAGGTGCTGTTCGCGCTGGAAGGTGCCATCGAAGGGCTACATGAAGCGGCGCTCCCGGCCGACATTCGCCGGGAGCTGACGGAGTGGTTTAATGCGCTGCCCGAGAGTCAGGAGCATCATTCCTCAAGGTAGCGATCTGCTGCTGCAGCCGGCAGATTTCCGGCAGCAGGGCAATCAGCAGGCCGATTTGCTGCAGGACCAGCGGGGCTTTGTTGTCGGCGCCCGGGTCAAGGTGGGCAATACGTTGGGCCAGTTCATCCAGCGATTGTTGAACGCGCGGCTCATCGGCTGGCCGATGATGAAGCGCATCATCGACGTAGCAGACAGCATCATCCAGTAAGGCGAGAATGCCCGGGTTGGTCAGTTTCTCACGGTGTGCGCCCAACGTAGAAATATAGCTAGTGAACGTATGATTCAGACACAGCAGACGAAAAGCGGTTTCCCGAATTTCCGCGGTGGCGCGCGGTTCCGTGGACATGTTCGAGACCACCGACGCCAGTTCCGCATCGCTGTTATGCGCATCGCGTCGGGCAATGCGATAAGCAAGGCGGTTATCGCGCCCCTGGTGGTATTGCTCAAGGATCGCATCAAGGTACCGGCAGTTTGCATTCATCGCCCTGTCTAACACACGCGGCAAATTACGAAAACGCCAGTCGGGCCAGATGAAACTCACCGCCGCCCAGGCGATAGCGCAGCCAATGAGCGTGTCGATCACGCGGGGCAGGGCAACTTCAAACCCTTCTCCCAGCAGGTTAAAGCACAGTAAAACCAGCAGCGTGATGAACATCGTCGCGTGGGCGTATTGCACATTACGGAAGGCGAAGAACAGTACGCCGGTAATGACGATCAGCACCAGTTGGCCTTCGATGGACGGCACGAAATAGAGCACCGGCAGGCCAATGGCGACGCCTACCAGCGTTCCAATAATACGTAACGCCAGGCGGTGGCGGGTGGCGTTATAGTTGGGCTGGCAGACAAACAGGCTGGTGAGCAGGATCCAGTAGCCGTGGTGTAAACCGGTTATTTGAATAAACGCATAACCCACGCACAGCACCAGTGACATTCTCACCGCGTGACGAAATAGAGCAGATTCCGGCGTAAAATTGCGGCTCAGCCGCAGCCACATGTCGCTAACGCTATGCACGCTGTCATCAGCAAGCTGATTATCGGCATCGTTGCCCGGCATGGCCATCGCCTGCTCGGATTCAATCGTCGCGAGCTGAGCATCGATTGCCCGCAGGTTATTAAGCAAAAACCCCAGTGCTTTTATATGTTCCGGTGCGGTTCCACTGGCCTGCACGCGGTCGATTGCCGCATCAAGATGGCTAAACGCGCGCTCAAACCGCGGGTCATGCTGATAGGGCGTTCGCAGTAAAATTGAACGCGCTAGCTGCTGGCACGCCTGAGACTGCATGGAAAGTAACCGCTGGAAGCGGAACATCACGTCGCTGTAGCGGAACGTTTCACGCAGGGCGGCATACTGAACGTGCGAAGAGCTGGCGCGCTCATGGATGTCCTGAGCGGCAAAGTAGTAGTGAAGTGTTCTTCGCGTCCCGCGTTGGCCGCGGTCTCCGCGCAGTCGGGTCAGCAGGGAGGCTTTGGTCTGGTTCAGCGTGGCGACCAGCTGGCCGTTTGCCAGCGCCAGATCGTAAAGAGGGGCCTGACTTTCCTCTTCGATATCCGGGTCAAACAGCCGGGATTTCAGCTCCAGATAATGAGCCAGCTGCTCATAGCTGCGAGCAAGATTATCCTGCAGAGGGCGCACCGGGAAGATGAGGTGCCCTGTTAACGTCAGCAGGTTATACCAGATGGCCCCCAGCAATAGAAGCACGGGTTGCTGGTACCACTGATCGTACAGCGACACGCCCAGCATGGTGTAAATAGCAATCAGCAGCGCGCCAAATGCGATAGTGGCATAACGCTGTCCAAGCCCGCCGAGCAGAATAAAGCCGCTGGTGGAGAGCGTAAGGCCTAAGGCAAACAGCCAGGGCCACGGGAAGAGCAGCTCGACAGACGCGGACGCAATAAAGAAACAGACAAGAGTGATAACCAGGTTGCGCAGACGCCCGGCCAGACGGTCATCGAGGTCCGCAAGCGCCCCCGCAACCACCCCTAACGTGAGCGGAATCGTGAGCTTAACGTCATTCAGCCACCACGGCAGGGCAACGGTGCCACAGAGAGCGATAAAAATTCTGACGTTATAAAGCCAGATGCTGTTCCAGGTATAACGGCGAAGCAGTGGGCTTAGCATGAGCGCGGCCAGTCCTTATTACTGAAAACGACGGCGAGCATTGGCCTCACGCGCGGCTTGCGCCACCTCAACCGGGACGACCCTACGTCCAACCGGCCACAGGGCAATGACGGCAATTTTAAAGTTCGCGATCCCAACAGGAATGCCAATAATCGTCACGCACTGGGCGATACCGGCAAAAATGTGCATCAGGCACAGCCACCAGCCAAAGAAAATCAGCCACAGAATATTCAGTACGGTGCCGCCGGTATTCATCAGCGCGTTTTTACCTTCCGGGTTCAGCTCATCAACGTGGACAGCCTCATTACCGTAGGGAATAAAGGAGAGTTTGGTGATTTCCCAGCAGGAGCGCGTCAGCGGCAGGGTAAAGATAAGCACGATGCTGACCAGAGTGGCAAAAAGCCAGGAAAGGGTGGTGGCAAAACCGCCCAGCACAAAATTCAACACATTCAGAACGGTACGCATAAACCCTCACTTCCTTTCGATAAAATTAACGCCCACTGATTGTAACGTTTTTTTAGGCTGGAGCACCTTAAAACTGGCAGTTAAACTATCAGGCAAATTATCTCTTCGTGGATCCGGCTGGATATGGAACTGAAAGCAACGTCAATGGGCAAACGCCTGGCTCAACACCCTTACGACAAGGTTGTGCTCCTTAACGCGGGAGTGAAAGTCTCCGGGGAACGCCACGAATATCTCATTCCCTTCAATCAAATGTTGGCGATCCACTGTAAACGTGGGCTGGTGTGGGGCGAGCTGGAGTTCGTTTTGCCTGCCGATAAAGTGGTGCGCCTTCACGGCACCGAGTGGGGGGAAACCCAGCGTTTTCATTACCATCTGAACACACTCTGGCAGCAGTGGAGCCAGGATATGAGCGTGATTGCCGCCCAGGTTTTGCAACAGGTACTGGATGAAATCGCGCAGAGCGATGCCCAACACAAATGGCTCACGCGCCAGCAAACTGCGGGACTGCAGCAAAAAATAAAACAGGCGCTGACTGCGTTGCCGTTCCCCGTAGCGCGTCTCAATGAGTTTGAAAATTGCCGCGATGCATGGCGGAAGTGCCAGGCATGGCTGAGCGATATTGATAAAAGTCGCCTGGCGCATAACCAGGCCTGGACCGATGCCATGCTCACCCAATATGCTGATTTCTTCAGCACGGTCGAGTCATCGCCGCTTAACCCTGCGCAGGCGCGTGCGGTGGTCAACGGTGAACAGTCGCTGCTGGTACTTGCGGGCGCCGGGAGCGGTAAAACCTCGGTGCTGGTGGCTCGCGCAGGCTGGCTTCTGACCACTGGCGAGGCCGTTGCAGACCAGATTCTGCTGCTGGCATTTGGTCGCAAAGCCGCACAGGAGATGGACGAACGTATCCAGGCGAGACTGCATACCCAGGATATCTCGGCCAGAACGTTTCATGCGCTTGCGCTGCATATCATTCAGCAGGGCAGCAAGAAAGTCCCGTCCATCAGTAAGCTGGAAAACGACACGCAGGCGCGCCAGGCGCTGTTCATTAAAACGTGGCGGCAACAGTGCAGTGAGAAAAAAGCACAGGCAAAAGGCTGGCGTCAGTGGCTGGAGGAAGAGCTGAACTGGGCTGTGCCGGAAGGCAGTTTCTGGCAGGATGACAAGCTGGCACGTCGGCTCGGCTCGCGTCTCGATCGTTGGGTCAGCCTGATGCGCATGCACGGCGGTTCGCAGGCCGAGATGATTGAAAGTGCCCCGGAGGCGATCCGCGCGGTGTTTTCAAAGCGCGTGAAGCTGATGGCTCCGATGCTAAAAGCCTGGAAAACGGCACTGAAAGAGGAGAACGCCGTCGATTTCTCCGGGCTTATCCATCAGGCCATTATCATTTTAGAGAAGGGGCGTTTCGTCAGCCCGTGGAAGCACATACTGGTTGATGAGTTTCAGGATATCTCTCCGCAGCGTGCCGCTCTGCTCTCTGCGCTGAGGGCGCAGAACAAACATACGTCGCTGTTTGCGGTGGGGGATGACTGGCAGGCCATCTATCGCTTTAGCGGGGCGCAGCTTTCACTGACGACAGCGTTTCACCACTATTTTGGCGAAGGCGATCGCAGCGATCTGGACACCACCTACCGCTTCAATGCGCGCATTGGCGAAATAGCCAACCGCTTTATTCAGCAGAACCCGCACCAGCTGACCAAACCGCTCAACAGCCTGACGCCGGGGGATAAAAAAGCGGTCACCCTGTTAGCAGAAGATCAGCTTGAGCCGCTACTGGATAAACTGAGCGGCTACGCGAAACCCGACGAACGCATTCTGGTGCTGGCGCGCTATCATCATCTCAAACCGGCCGTGCTGGAAAAGGCCGCTACACGCTGGCCGAAACTGCAGCTTGAATTTATGACAATTCACGCCAGCAAAGGGCAGCAGGCTGATTATGTGATTGTGGTGGGGCTTAAAGAGGGCAGCGACGGTTTCCCGGCCCCGGCCCGCGAGTCGGTGATGGAAGAGGCCCTGCTGCCGGTGCCGGAAGATTTCCCGGATGCAGAAGAGCGACGTCTGCTGTATGTGGCGATAACCCGCGCGCGTCATCGCGTATGGCTGTTGTTCAATAAAGAGGAGCCATCCGTGTTTGTCGATATTCTGAAGAGTATTGATGTGCCGGTGGCGCGTAAACCATAGCGATGTCAGGCAAGATTTTGTAGGCCGGGTAAGGCGCAGCCGCCACCCGGCAAAAAAGCTACTTCAGTCTCTCGGAAAGATAACGCTGGTAGTCCGGAATAAGGATATCAACCGGCGAGTTAAACTGCGGCGATTCAATGATGAAATCCGCCGTCGACAGGTTCGTTGCCACCGGAATATTCCACACCGTCGCCAGGCGCAGCAGCGCTTTAACATCCGGATCGTGCGGAACCGCGTTCAGCGGATCCCAGAAGAAAATCAGCACATCAATTTTCCCTTCCGAAATCTGCGCGCCTACCTGCTGATCGCCGCCCATCGGGCCGCTCAGCATGGCGTTCACTTCGAGACCCGTTTCGCGCTGGATCAGATTGCCGGTTGTACCGGTCGCTGAGAGGGCGTGCTTTTCCAGCAATGACTGATGGCGGCGAACCCAGTTAAGCAGCATTTGTTTACAGTGATCGTGCGCAACCAGAGCAATGTGTTTGCGTTCCGGGAGCGTGCGTGTTGTCAGTTCCATAATCATATCCATCAGGTTAACTGACTACACGATGACGGGAACCGCCTGATGCTGCAAGAGAAAGGCGTAAAAAATGTGGCTTACGACGAAGGTTGTTGTTTTGCCCACTGCAAAAAGCGGGCGCGCGTATCGGGATCGGCCTGCTGGAACCAGAATTTCAGGCGTTGCTCCGTCAGCGTCTGGGACTGAGGCGGTATAACATCCAGCTCTGAAACACCGGATAACAGCGTACTGTCGTCGGCCATCATGGTGGCAAACTGCGGAAGAGAGGCGCGTTTACCCGCTTTGTTATAAGACTCGGTTGCGGCCTCGTAGTCCGTGCCTTTTGGCGAGGTGGTTAGCGCCAGAATATCAAGCTTCACCGGGATCGGCATCGAATCCCCATCCAGCAGCTCAATGCGCGGCGCGGCGTCGAAAGCGACGGACTCTTTTTCGTTCTCAAGCCGCGGCAGGGTAATGTTTACCTGACTGACCCGCTGGGTATTAAAGCTGACAATCAGTGGGGGAGAGATGTACATCCGTTGTTCATGATTCGCAAGACCGATCGTTTTTTCTACCCGAAACACCAGCTGATGCGGCCCGTTATCCAGTTCAATGCTCTCTGCGCCGCGCAATAATGAACTGGAGACTTTTTTTCCGTCCAGCACCAGCAGGTCAATATCAGTAGAGAGCCGAAGCGTGGTTGCAAAAACGCAAACCGGCATCACTAACGCAATCACAGCAGAGACAATGCCGGTTTTCATAGGTGACTCCAGTTGAAAATTATACCCGCAAGAATGTATCAAAATTTTTCGATAATCACGTTTACTAACATATAGACATAAATCACCGTTTTGCCCTCATACATCTGTATGGGATGAATGGTTGAGATGTGCGCTTTGGCGTACACTTTGAAAAAAGCCAGGAGAAAAAGCATGAGAGAGAATGATATTGCCGAGATTTTGACATCCACGCGCACTATTGCGCTGGTGGGTGCCAGCGATAAACCGGATCGTCCAAGTTATCGCGTGATGAAATACCTTCTCGATCAGGGCTATCACGTGATCCCCGTTTCGCCAAAAGTGGCGGGAAAGACGTTATTAGGCCAGCAGGGCTACGCCACGCTTAACGATGTACCGGAAAAAGTGGACATGGTAGATGTGTTCCGTAATTCCGAGGCGGCATGGGGTGTCGCGCAGGAAGCGATTGCCATTGGTGCGAAAACGCTGTGGATGCAGTTGGGCGTCATCAACGAACAGGCTGCCGTACTGGCGCGCGAGGCGGGTTTACAGGTGGTTATGGACAGATGCCCTGCCATTGAAATCCCCCGGCTGGGGCTGGTTAAGTAAAAAAAAGGCCCGATTATCGGGCTTTTTTTACACGCTCAGTTGCGCAGGCGCGGCGCCTGCAACTGCTTGCGGATAGTCTGCGCTAATTCATCCATCGTGGGTTGCTCCGGATGTTCATCCTGCAGCTCACTGCTTAACTGCGCCTCAGCGAGGTAGGTGTGAACGGGTTGCCCGTCGTCACCTTCCATCACCACGTGGTACCAGGGCGCGGCACGAAGCTCTGCATCAACCGCCAGCTCGTCGGCTGACGGTTCGTCAAGGGAATACTCCGGGTCGATATCCACGACCACACCCAAATACCCAAGCAAGGTGTGGCGGACCTGCTGGCCGATACCGAATTTGCTGGCAATCATAGTCACCTCCCGGGAAACATTACTTACACACGATGTGAGGGCAATATTTCTCTTTTCAAGTTACATGACGCGACAGGCAAACCCTTTCAGATACAGCCCTTCCGGGTAGGTAGCGATCACCGGATGATCGGCCGCCTGACGGAACTGCTCTATAAATTGTACATCACGACCAGCATCTATTGCGGCATCGGCGATGATTTTCTGAAATAAATCTGTGGTCATCAGGCCGGAGCAGGAGAACGTGAGCAGAACCCCGCCCGGGTTCAGCAGCTGGATAGCCAGCATGTTGATATCTTTATACCCGCGGCATGCACCCATCAGCTGGCTTTTGTTTTCCACAAACTTAGGCGGATCCATGACGATAACATCGAACTTCTCGCCCTGATCGCGATATTTACGCAGCAGCTTGAAGACGTCATCACGTACAAACTCCGCTTTGCTCAGGTCCAGTTTGTTTAGCTCAACGTTCTGTTTCGCCACGTCCAGCGCTTCCTGTGACGTATCCACGCTAACGACCTGGGCACAGCCGCCCATCAGCGCAGACACCGCAAAACCGCCCGTGTAGGAGAAGCAGTTCAGCACGCGCTTGTTCGCCACGTACTGACGGGTTGCCAGACGGCTGTCGCGCTGGTCGAGGTAGTAACCTGTTTTGTGGCCGCCCTGAATATCCACCAGCAGCTTCATGCCGTGTTCTTCGATAGGCAGCAGGGCAGGCGGTAATTCACCGGTAACAGGCCCTTGCGTCAGCTCCATGCCCTCTTTTTTACGCACCGCCACATCGCTGCGGTCATAAATGGCGCATTCAGGGAACTGAGACTGAAGGGCGCTGATCAGGGCAGCACGCTGATATTCCGCACCTGCGCTTAACAGCTGCAGCACCATAAAGTTGCCGAAGCGATCGATGGTCACGCCCGGCAGACCGTCGGACTCACCGGCGATCAGCCGATAGCTGTCCAGCCCGTCACGTTTTGCCAGCCACTCACGCCACTGCTGAGCCTGCTGCAGGCGGCGGACGAAGAAATCGATATCGATGGTTTCATCTTTATCGAACGTCCAGACGCGAGCGCGGATCTGTGATGCTGGCGAGTATGCGCCGCGCGCTAACCATTTCCCCTGATGGTCAACGATATCGATGGTTTCACCGAGGTTGGCTTTACCTTCCATACGCGCAACCGCGCCGGAAAAGACCCAGGGATGGCGGCGCAGCAATGACTTCTCGCGCCCTTTGGCTAACACTAAACGTACACTCATAATTTCTATTCTGTCGATTGCATGGAAATGGCGCGTAGAGTAGCACAGAAGGCCAGTGGCAATCATCTGCGGACACTCTGCGCGCCCTTAACTAAAAATCTTCCGGGAAATAGGCAAAGTAGTCAAAATCGGCCGGGATATGTTCCCCCGTGAAATCCTGACAGCACATCCCGACAAAGGCACCGGTGAAGCGCTCTATGCCACGTTCCTTAAAATATTCATCGGACAGTTTGCTGTATTCAACATAACCCCCAATCGGGATCCATTTTTTTTCATCGAGTGAATAGTAAAAAAGAGCACCATCATCTTTGACGCAGACTCTGAGGTAAACCAGACCTTCTGCCGCAATTTTTACCCCTTCTCCTGTCGGTAAGGAGAATCGGTTCAGGTCATTAACCATCAAATTGACCGTCCGTTCTCCCGCGTCGTTACAGGATATGTTCAGATAAACGTAGTTGGTGGTGTCATAAAAGCAGACCAGCCCGGCCATCTGCTGGAAAGAGTGAGGCTTAAAATCTACGCATGTCTGAGCGGTATATATAAAATCGGTTTGTCTTCTTGCCAGCAGGCTTTGATAGTGCTGTGAACTCAGGGATTCATAACCCCGCAACCGTAACCATCCGCGCCTTTCCGTAAGCGTGCACATTTCCTCGCTTAAGGGGATGCGTAACGACTGATAGTGGAGGGGCAGCTCCGGCGTATCGAACTCATCCCGGGCTGGCGGCGTTGGCCACGGACGTTCTTTCAGGCGCGTCTGCACCGTTAATTCTGGCGTAATGCTGTTATTTGTTAAGCGCAGCCAGCCATCCTCCGTCCAGTAAACCTGCTGAATAGCGGTTTCACGACCCATCGGGCTGCGTCCTTTTGAGGGCAACGGTCGCCCGCATAAATGCACAATAAACCATTCTCCCAGACCGTTATCAAAAAGATCCGCATGGCCGACGCGCTGTAAAGGTAAACGGCAATCAAAGCGAGATGTCATCATTTGTCCGATGGGATCGGTTTCGTAGGGGCCAAACAGATGTCGGGAGCGCGCCAGCGTGACGCCATGGTTATAAAACGTTCCGCCTTCGGCCACTAACAAATAGAACCAGCCGTTCAACTCATAAATGTGTGGCCCTTCGGTGATGCCCAACGCGGTACCGGCGAAAATTTTACGGCACTCGCCGGTTAAGCGACTCTTCTGCTCATCGTATTGTTGGATGATAATGCCATTCCACTTGGGGAATCCTGCCTCCCCGCCGTCTCTGTAGCTCATCTCCATGCTCACAAGCCATTTCGTACCGTCACTGTGGTGGAACAGTGAGGGATCAATCCCTCTGCTATTGAGATACGTTGGCTCAGACCATTCACCTTCGATATCGTCCGTGGTCACGATAAAGTTATTAGGGTCCCAGAAACGACCGGTCACGTTTTTGACATCGGTATAGATGAGATAAAATTTTCCGGCATCGTAGCTGAGGCATGGCGCATAGATTCCACCGGAATTCGGATTCCCGCGCATGTTCAACTGACTTTTCCGCTTCAGGGGATGAGAAATCAGCCGCCAGTTTTTGAGATCGTATGATTTATACAAACAAATACCTGGAAACCATTCAAATGTCGATGTTGCTAAGTAATACGCCTCACCCACTCTTATAATGGAGGGGTCCGGATTAAAACCTGGGATAATGGGGTTAGTTATTATGGTCATCTTCGATTCCTGTTATGAAAATAGCGGTGGTAACGTCAGGCCTGTAACGCATTATGGGTCCGGTATTGCCTCATGATGAGGTACATCATGAAGACAAAAGCAGCGGGAATAAGCGTAAAGATAAGCCGCACAATCAGAATGGCGAGATCGGTTTGGATCGCAGCACTGCCCACATAGCCGCCCACGGTGAGCAGCCAGCCAATGATGGCACCGCCAACCGCAATGCCAATTTTTATAGCGAAAAGATTGGTTGAGAAAACTAAGCCACTCAGCGAAATGTTTGACTGTTTTTCAACGTTATCAATGATGTCACTGAGCAGGCTCCATTGCAGGGGGGCAGAACTGGCGTCGATGAAATGAATCAGACAGATCACCAGGCAAACCGGCAGGACGTATTCTGCAGGAATGGCGAAAAGAATAATTAAGATAATGGCTTGTATAATTAACGAAACTTTATATGACAATACCCGGTCATGATTTTTATATAATAGCGTTGTCGACAATGCGCCCAGAAATCGGGTGCAGAGAATAATAATAAGCACAAGCCCCACTAAATCGGGCCTTTTCAGATAGTAGCTAACGAAATAAATGGCTCCGCCTGTTTTCAGGATGCCAGCGATAAGGCTTGCAATATTGAGGCTGAAAATACAGCGCCAGTTATGATCTTTCACCACGACAGTCAGATCATCATAGATACCACGAAAGTTACGTTTTTTATCCACCGCTTTCGTGTAATGTTCCCTGGTCATGGCAAAGCAACAGTAAAACATGATAGTGCTGATCGCCCCCATAATCACCATCGCCAGAAAATAGCCTTTCTGTAGATCGCCTTCACCCAAAATTTTGGTTAACGGTAGCGCCACGACGGAAACAATAATCCCTCCTAAAGCAGCGAAGGCAAAACGATAAGACTGCATTGAAACCCGTTCTTTTGCATCACTGGAAATGTTATTAATCAGCGCGCAGTAGGGAACGTTAACGAGGGAATAAAAAAGCGAGAGGGCAATATAAGACACATACGCATAGACAATTTTGGCCGACTCGCCAAAATCGGGTGTATAAAACGTCAGGGCACCAAAAATACCGAAGGGCAGCGAGAACCAGAGGAGATAAGGTCTGAACTGACCGTACCGGGTCTGAGTATGGTCGGCCAGATAGCCAATGTACACGTCGGCAATGGCATCAAACGCTCTGACGACCAGGAACATGGTCCCCATATGAAAAGCGCTTAGCCCGTAGATATCTGTATAAAAGTAGGCCATGAAAAGCATTATCGTTTGCCAGATAATATTGGACGCACCATCACCTAACCCATAACCAATCTTTTCTTTGAATCCTATTTTTCTCATAATAAATACCTTTTAATCAGGATGAGTACGAATCCGAAATGAGTGGCCAGTCTCAGGTTAAAAGATAAATATTAAGAGCATAAAAAAATGTATGAGAAAGATGCTTTTATATAATTTTTTTGCGCAGGTAGATTTGTGCCGATCACAGTTTTATCAACGACGCGGTTTTACGCTTAAAGCTGCACGTTATGACCGGTTTTTAACTGTTCTGATGTCAGATTGCTGTTCCTGAATTTTTTAGGTGTAACGCCGATAACCCTTCTGAACTGGAAGCAATAGTACGCAGCATCTGTAAACTCACATTTGTAAGCAATGTCGGTGATGCTAAGTTCTGTATTACGCAACAGTTGTATTGACAGGGCGATTTTCTTTCGCAGAAGATATTCCTTGAAACTCACCTGCATAATTTTTTTAAACGTTCTGGAAAAATGACTGGGTGAGAGTCCGACCGATTCAGCGGCTTCGTTCAAACTCATCGTAAATGAGGTTTGCGTTTCCAGGTTGATCACAAAAGAGATAATAACCGCAAAGATGGATTGATGATCCGTCTCTGTGGCGATTTTGGTTGCGTTTTCGGCATGCTGCAGAACGGTGCTGAGTAACAAAATCATTAACGGCTTAATTTCTTTTTCAGAATAGGCCGTCTCATTGACTTCTGAGAACCATTTGAAAATAAATTGTAATCTTTCTGCATCCTTTTCCTCCAGGCAGGAAACGACACCCGTATGTGATTCCAGGGCGGGTACTGGATATTTCAGATTGCTGAGCGCAGTATGATCATATTGTAAGATAAAACGTTCATGGTCTGCCGTAAAATCCAGTTCCATATCATGCAGCGTGAGTGGGCTGACATAGACAAGCGTATTATTCTGGAGAGCGAATTTTTCACGGCCAATACTATAGCTGCCTCTGGCTTTGTAAAACCACATTATTTCATGTTCGAGATGCATATGTGGCTTGATGTACATTCCACCTTCCGGCACTTTTTCCTGTGCGCGTAATATGTAATTTAACCCGGCTTTCGTTTCCAGCTTCTCAAAGAAATAATCTGATGGTGGCATAGGTTTTTCCTAAAATTCATCTGTTTATCCTGTTATTTTGATACCATATTTTGAGACGATTTAAAAACCGGCATAATTTGCTATTCTTTGAATTCGAATAGAAAGAGGGGCGGGCTGCGCTCCGGACGGATAAGGAGAATAACGATGTCAAACGTGTGCACCATCGCCTGGGTTTACGGCGTCGTTCAGGGTGTCGGCTTCCGTTACAGTACCCAGCGCGAAGCCGTACAGCTAGGGTTAACGGGATATGCACGTAATATGGACGACGGCAGCGTAGAGGTACTGGCCTGTGGTGAAGAAGAACAGGTTGAGAAGCTGCTGGCGTGGCTGAAAGCGGGCGGGCCGCGAAGTGCGCGGGTTGATAAGGTTTTAACGGAACCGCATCAACCCGGTCGGGAGTACGTTAACTTCGGTATTCGCTATTAAATGCACTTCACCGGCTTAGGCAGGCCAGCAATCTTTGTTGCCTGTTTTGCCGGGCCTTTTGGAAACAGGCGATACAGATAACGGCTGTTACCTTTCTCTTCGCCGAATTTATTGGCCATGGCTTTGACCAGCATACGAATAGCCGGAGAGGTGTTGAATTCGAGATAGAACTCGCGCACAAAACGCACCACTTCCCAGTGTTCGGGGGAAAGGACGATACCCTCTTTCTCCGCAATCACCGCTGCCAGCGCTTCGCTCCACTGGCCACTCTCTTTGAGATAACCGTCGTTATCGGTCTCGATCTCTTTGCCTTCAAAACTCAACATAATCATTCACGCATCAGTCAAAAACCGCAGCAGTGTATCAAAAAACAAAGCCCCGCATAAGCGGGGCCAGGTTTACATTGCTGTAGCTTTAATCGCGGCTGGCGAAGCCCAGAATGCTCAGCAGGCTGACGAAGATGTTATACAGCGACACGTACAGGCTCACGGTAGCGCGGATATAGTTCGTCTCACCGCCGCGAATGATGTTGCTGGTTTCAAACAGGATGGCACCTGAAGAAATCAGAATAAATACGGCGCTAATTGCCAGGTGCAGGGCAGGCAGCTGCAGGAAGATGTTTGCCACCATACCCACCAGCACGACCACGACGCCCGCCATCAGCATACCGCCGAGGAAGGACATGTCCTTACGGGTAGTCAGCACGTAGGCCGAGCAGCAGAAGAACACCAGCGCGGTACCGCCCAGCGCCATACCGATAAGGTCGCCCATCCCGGCAGACAGATACGCATTCAGCATCGGCCCCAGGATGTAGCCCAGGAAGCCAGTGAAGGCAAACGCAGACAGAATACCAACCGGTTTGTCAGCAGTTTTGTAGGTCAGGAACATCAGGCCATACATCCCCACCAGCGTCAGGATCAGCCCCGGAGACGGCAGCATCAGCACGGTGCTGGCGGTGGCGGTGATCGCCGAAAACGCCAGCGTCAGGCTAAGCATGAAATAGGTATTGCGCAGCACCTTGTGGGTACTGAGTAGCGATGTGCGGTCGCGTGAAGATGTAATTATACGATCCATGAGTCACTCTCTTATGACAGATGTAATTAACGGCAAGAATAGGAAACGGCGCGCCAGTCTCAAAGTGGTTTTACCCATCTTTACTCAGCACGTTAGCGCTGATGCTGGTTATTTCTTCTGCGAAAATCATTTCCCACAGGATGAACAGCGGATTACGAATTTTATTCAGATCAACCTCTTATAGGTTACTGAAAAATATTGCCTTATTTCAATGCGGGCGCTAAGAGTTATTCCCGGATCGTCATAAAACAGACAATAAGGCGAAGGATATGAAACCACAAACACGCACTAACTTTACACTCTCTTTGTTAACCGCGGCCATACTGTGCACCAGCACGGCAAGCTGGGCGGCTAACGTGCCGGCAGGAACGCAACTGGCAGAGAAGCAGGAACTGGTCAGGAACAACGGCAGTGAACCCTCATCGCTTGACCCCCATAAAGTCGAAAGCGATGTCGAATTCAATATTATCAGCGATTTATTCGAAGGGCTGGTCAGCGTTTCTCCGAACGGTGATATCCAGCCGCGGCTGGCGGAGAAATGGGAGAACAAAGACAACACCGTCTGGACGTTCCATCTGCGTCCTGACATCACCTGGAGCGACGGCACCCCCATTACTGCAGAAGATGTGGTCTGGAGCTGGCAGCGTCTGGTCGACCCTAAAACCGCTTCGCCGTACGCCAGCTATCCGGGCAACATGCACATCATCAACGCTGCAGAGATTGCGCAGGGTAAACAAGCGCCCGATAAACTGGGCGTGAAAGCCATCAACGACACTACGCTTGAAGTCACGCTCACCCAGCCAAATGCCGCTTTCCTGGCGATGCTGGCGCACCCTTCGCTGGTGCCGGTGGATAAAGTGCTGATTGGGCGTTTCGGTGATAAATGGACCAAACCCGAGCATTTCGTCAGCAGCGGTGCTTATAAACTGTCGCAGTGGGTGGTCAACGAGCGCATTGTGGCCGAACGCAACCCGCGCTACTGGGATAACCCGCATACCGTTATCAATAAGGTGACGTACCTGCCCATCACCTCTGAAGCCTCGGATGTGAACCGCTATAAGGCCGGTGAAATCGACATCGTTTATACGGTGCCGATCAATCAGTTTGCGCAGCTCAAGAAAACGCTGGGCAGCGAACTGGATGTTTCTCCACAGCTTGCCACGTACTGGTATGAGTTCAATACCACCCGTCCGCCGTTTAATGATGCCCGCGTGCGTAGGGCGCTGAACATGGCGCTGGATAAAGACATCATCGCGGAGAAAGTGTTAGGGCAGGGGCAGCGCCCGGCGTGGCTCGTCAGCCAGCCGGATATCGGCGGTATCACGCTAAAAAACCCGGATTACGCCAGCTGGCCGATGGAAAAACGCATTGCCGAAGCCAAAAAACTGCTGGACGAAGCCGGTTTTAACGCCAGCCACCCGCTGCGCTTTAGTCTGCTCTACAACACGTCTGAATCGCACCAGCGCATTGCCATCGCGGCCAGCTCAATGTGGAAGAAAAATCTCGGCGTGGAGGCGAAGCTGCAAAATCAGGAGTGGAAAACCATGCTGGATACCATGCACACCCACAACTTTGACGTGGTGCGCTACGCCTGGATTGCGGATTACGATGATGCGGCGACGTTCCTCAACAACTACCGTACCGGAGACAGTGAAAACACCAGCCAGTACAGCAACCCGGAGTATGACCAGGCGTTAGTCAACGCGGCGAAAGCGAAAACGCCGGAAGAGCGCGGCAAATTCTACCAGCAGGCAGAGGATCTTTTAGGGCGCGACGTGCCTGCGATCCCGGTCTATCACTACGTGCGTACACACCTGGTGAAACCGTGGGTGGGCGGATTCACGCCGGATAAGCTGGGGTACTACTACACCAAAGATATGTACATCAAGAAGCACTAAGCCTGAACGCTGCATGTTGTGCTGAGAAAATGGCCAATACGTTGTCAATTCAACCGATTAAACGCGTATTGGCTATTTTTAAAGCGAACGAATGCCGTTGCTCTTTACAGCATGCAGAGAGGTGTTTATAGTTCGCCTCACTTAGGAAGCGTGGCCGAGCGGTTGAAGGCACCGGTCTTGAAAACCGGCGACCCGAAAGGGTTCTAGAGTTCGAATCTCTACGCTTCCGCCAAATTTAAACCCCAGGTTGCTCGTCAATCTGGGGTTTTTCTTTTGCATTGGCCGATCCGGCTCACATTTTTAAAAAACCGCTATTCCCCTATATAAAACAGGCGTTATCATTCACGCCGTAAATATCTTGCTATCTCTCACCGAGGCTTTGATGCTGGAGAATGTTTTCATCAGATAATCAGTTTCCCGCTCTTTTCAGGACGGACTGGTTATCGCTGCGCTTAAACCTTACGCACGCACCTGCAGGTGTGGGCTCGTTTTTACGCATGATGATTACACAGGTTTTCCAGTATGAATTTATCCCGTCAGGAACAACGTACCTTACACGTTCTCGCCAAAGGTGGACGTATTGTGCACGTCCGCGACAGTTCTGGCCGCGTCACGTCCGTTGAGTGCTACACCCGTGAAGGGCTGGTGCTGAGCGACTGCACGCTTAACGTCTTTAAAAAACTCCGCACTAAAAAACTGATCCGATCCGTGAACGGGCAGCCTTATCGCATCAATACCACCGGGCTGAACAACGTTCGCGCCCAGCTTGATAATCAGTAAACGGAATAAACAACGCCACCCTTGGGTGGCGTTGGCCTACGGTGGATCGTGCGAAATCTAGGCCGGATAAGCGCAGCGCCACCCGGCAAAAACAAGAAAGGTCACGTCTAAGAGCGGATAAAGGCCAGAATGTCCGCGTTGATAGTATCCGCATGAGTGGTATGCATCCCGTGCGGGAAGCCCGGATAAACTTTCAGTACGCTGTTCGCCAGCAGCTTGTCCTGCAGTAGAGAGGCATTTTTATACGGCACGACCTGATCGTCGTCGCCCTGCAGCACCAGTACGGGAACCGTGATGGCTTTTAAATCCTCCGTCTGGTCGGTCTCTGAAAACGCCTTAATTCCCTCATAGTGAGCCTTGGCACTTCCGATCATTCCCTGGCGCCACCAGTTCTGAATCGTGCCCTGCGAAACGTCGGCCCCGTCCCGATTAAAGCCGTAGAAAGGACCGCTGGCGACGTCGAGGTAAAACTGGGCGCGGTTGGCCGCCAGCGCTTTGCGGAAGCCGTCGAAAACCTCGATGGGCGTCCCACCGGGGTTAGCATCCGTTTTTACCATCAGAGGCGGGACGGCGCTGACGAGCACCGCTTTGGCGACGCGCCCCTGCGGTTGTCCGTACTGTGCAACGTAGCGGGCGACCTGGCCGCCGCCGGTGGAGTGGCCCACGTGCACGGCGTTGCGCAGGTCCAGGCTTTCAACCACGGCCGACGCATCGGAGGCATAATGATCCATATCGTGGCCTTCACTCACCTGATCCGAACGCCCATGACCACGACGGTCGATAGCGATAACGCGATAGCCTTCCGCAAGGAAGAAGAGCATCTGGTTATCCCAGTCATCGGCACTCAACGGCCAGCCGTGATGGAAAACAATGGGTTGCGCCTCTTTTGACCCCCAGTCTTTGTAGAAAATGTTGACGCCGTCTTTCGTTGTTACGAATGCCATACCGCAAACTCCTCAGTTAAAGGCAACATGATCGCAGGCTGAAAGGCTTGAATCCTCATCGCCCTGATTGATCCGGCTTTTTCACGTTCACCGTACCGGTAGAACCTTTAAAGTGTAGGAGAAATACCAGAAGTAGAAGGTTTCATTCCCGTTAAAAGCAGCCATACGCACGCTGGCCACGGGGGAGCAGGCCCTGCGTTTTACACCTCGGCTGAATGAGTTTTGCGCAGGCGCGTAGAAATCGAAAAATTCCTGCTTTACAAGGCGCTAATAGGTGTTTATAGTGCGCCTCACTTTGGAAGCGTGGCCGAGCGGTTGAAGGCACCGGTCTTGAAAACCGGCGACCCGAAAGGGTTCTAGAGTTCGAATCTCTACGCTTCCGCCAAATTCGAAAACCCTGCGATAGCAGTATCGCAGGGTTTTTTCGTTTTACAGCGCAATCACCAGTTCACCGGAATGGCTTCGGGAACAGCACAGCGCCACCTGCTGGTCCGGCGCGCCTTTTTCCGCCTCCGACTGCACGCTATCCCGGTGATCCACCACGCCGTCAATCACCGGCGTCAGGCACGCACCGCAAATCCCCATTTCACACGACAGCGGCACGTCTACACCGTTTTCCTGCAATACCTGGGCGATGGTTTTATCCGCAGGCACCGGCCAGCGCTCGCCGGTGGAGGCCAGTTTGACCGTGAAGATCTCGCCGGTTTCACCGCCTGCGGCAGGAGCAGCGGGCTGAAACGCCTCGCTGTGAAGATGGGCGTCATCCCATCCCTTCGCTGTGGCCACCTCACGCACTTTTTCCATAAAACCCGCTGGTCCACACACCCAGGCATGAAATCCTACCTCCGGCACCGGAATATGCTCACCCAGCACTATGCGCGGGCTGGCGGTATGAATGATGCACTCACCGCACTGCGAGAGTTCGCGCGCAAACGCCGCGCTTTCGCGGTTTTTGACGTAATAGTGCAGGGTAAACGGCGTTCCGGCCGCCTTCAGCTGCAGGGCCATCGCATACAGCGGTGTAATGCCAATTCCTGCCGCCAGCAGCAAAACCCGCTCTGCCTGACCAAGCGGAAACAGATTGCGCGGGGCGGAAATCATCAGCTTCTGCCCGGGACGCAGCGTCTCGTGAACGTAGCGCGACCCGCCGCGCGAGGCGGTTTCCCGCCCCACGCAGATAAGATAGCTCTCGTCCTGACATGGCCCGGTCAGGGAATACTGGCGCACCACGCCGCAGGGCAGGTGGACGTCAATGTGCGCGCCGGGCTGCCACGTCGGCAATGCTTTACCGTCTTCAGACACCAGCCTGACGGCGAGGCTTTTGTCGCCCTCGCGCCACAGCCCGTCAACAATCACGCTCAGCATATCGGCCTCCGTCATACCAGGAAAAACTCGCCAAAGCCCATTTTTTTCAGTCCCCGACGGTAGGCTATTGAGCTTTTGTCAGCGGGAATATGAGCTTCCAGCGTCAGGTCCAGCGGCAGGCTTTCCGGACGCTGAGTTTCCACCATCAGGCGATCCTCTTCGAAGATGCGCAGGTTAAAGGCATGCACGTCTTCCACCGGAATATGCAGGTCAAGGTTGCGCGCAATAGGGGCGAACATGCGGGTCACGCGCGATGACACGGGCGACGCGGCGTTCATGATGACCAGTCTCGACTCTCCCGGAAAATGAATCGTCAGAGTGGCGGTAAACGGCAGATGCATTTCAAAATGGCGCAGCCACTGGAACCCTTCTGGCACCTGCACGGGTGAACCGGCGGGATAGTTGCTCACGGAGCTCCAGTAATCCGCCACGAAGCCGAACGGCGTCTCCTGCGGCTGATAGGCGGGCACAAGCTGATTATTGGGATCGGCAAAGGTATCGGTGTGGATCCACGCAAAGTGCGCCACGTCCAGAAACCCCTCCACCTGTCGCCCGGCGAAGCCATTCACCTCAAACGCCGGGCAGTTGATCTGCTGAAATCCGGCGTCATCCCAGTGCGGCATGGTCGGCAGCGGCGCAGGATTGTCCGGGTCAAACGCCAGGCAGGTCCAGATCAGGCCGAAGCGCTCCTCCACGGCGTAGTTAATCAGGTTCAGCTTCGCCGGAACGGGCTGGTCGGGGCTGGACGGAATACGGTTGCAGCGCCCGTCCTCCCCGAAGCGTAGGCCGTGGTAGGGGCAGATGATCCCGTGCTCGTCGTGAAAGCCGAGCGTCAGCGGCACGCCGCGGTGCGGACAGACGTCACGGGCGACCACGACCTGGTCGTGGATCCGGTAAATCACCAGCTGTTCATCCAGCAGGGTCGCCTTGACCGGCGCCGGGCCGACGTCGCAGGCGCGTGCGACCGGGTGCCAGCATTTCGCCAGGCGCAGCCAGTCCTCTGGCTCAAACGTGCAGTGGGCGGGTGGAGTCGGTTCTCTTTTCATCGTTGTCCCTCTTGCATTCAGCCTAACGGGCCGCCCTGAATGGTCTCGCACAGACCGTTGATGATGCGCTCGCCGGTCTCCTCTTTGAGCTCCTGATACCAGGCCTGCGTCAACGCCATGTCTTTCCCGTGGGTGACGTCGCAGCGTTTACGCGCCTTCAGCACCAGGTCGCGCACCCGGTCGCAGCGCAGCGCCTCGTACTGCCGCAGCGCCAGCGTAATGCTGTGGTTTTCACGCAGGCACTCCCCCAGCACCACGGCGTCTTCCATCGCCGCACAGCCGCCCTGGCCGATATCCGGCGTGGTGCTGTGCGCGGCATCGCCGAGCAGGGCGACGTTGCCGCGCACCAGGCTGTCGAACGGCTCAATGTCGTGGATTTCAATGCGGTTGGTGGTCTCGGGATCCAGCGCCGCGATAAGCGTCTGCACCGGCGGCGCCCAGCCGCGGAAGTAGCCCGTGAGATCGGCGCGCAGGGTGGTGCGATCCTCTGCCAGGCCCGCGGGCAGCGGCACGTCAAAAAAGAAGTAGAAACGACCGCCGGAGACGGGCATCAGCGACACGCGTTTACCTTCGCCAACGAAGGTGGTCCACTGGTGCGCCGGGGCTATCTCTTCATTAATCTTCACCAGCCCGTTCCAGTTCACGTACCCGGCGTAGCGGCGCTCCGGGGTGTATCCCAGCACGTACGGACGAACCGCCGAGTGGCTGCCGTCGGCGGCAATCAGAAAATCGCCTGTTGCCGTGCTGCCATCGGTAAAGGTCACGCTCACGCCCGCGTCGTCTTCCTGAACGTGTTCCACACGCTTGCCGAACTGCACCCTGTCGCGACCCCAGAAGTCCAGCATTTCGCGCTGGAGTTCAGCGCGCGAGACGGGGCAGGGACGCCCTCCGGTACGCTCAACCAGCGGGGCAAGGCTAAAGCGGGTCAGGGTCTCGCCGCGCCGGTAATCTTTGTAGGCCATAAAACGCATCGGACCGCCGTAAGTCTCGATGATGTCGCCCATGCCGAGGTGCTGCATGCATTTCACGCCGTTAGGCCAGATGGAGATGGCCGCCCCGACGGGCCTGATCTCTCTTACGGCTTCAAACACGGTACAGTCGATGCCCGCTTTCTTCAGCGCGACGGCGGCGCTCAGGCCGCCAATTCCCGCACCTATAACGATTGCTTTCATGCTTCTCTCCTTTTGCAGGGTGTAAAAACATTCAGCAATTTGCGTACCAGGCTGCAGAGTGGCGAAAACTGCGTTGTGAGCGGTGAGTTTGCACTGCTAAGGTGCGCAAACGCGGTGAAGGTGCCTTTTTATGAATCAATAATTTCCTGTTGAGCTCTACGGAATCGACTGTTTCACACCTGCGCTCAGAATGGCGTGGTTTGTGCAAGAACCCGGAGGATGACAATAAAGGAGACGCTATGATCGCACTGCACGAGTTCAATCATCTTTCCCACGAAAAGGCGTTAGCGCTGATTCACCCTTGCGTGGCGCTCCCCGGCTGGGCCGACGCGCTGGCTCTGGGGCGGCCCTACGCCAACCGGGACGAATTGTTCAGTACGGCGAAAGCGCTGACGCACGCCTGGGACGACGCGGCGCTAGCGCAGGCCCTGAGCGCCCATCCACGCATCGGGGAAAAGCCGGCGGGCTCACAGGCAGAGGCGGCGCTGTCGCGCCAGGAGCAGGGCGCGGTGAATGAAGGTGATGCTGACCTTGCTCAGGCGCTGCGCGAGGGGAATGCCCGCTACGAAGCTCGCTTCGGGCGCGTCTTTCTAATCCGCGCGAAGGGCCGCAGCGGCGAAGACATTTTACAGGCGCTGCGCGCGCGGCTTGAAAACAGCGATGCGCAGGAAGTACGGGC
The DNA here is from genome assembly GCF_057444735.1 of Enterobacter sp. B79-1. Lineage (NCBI taxonomy): Bacteria > Pseudomonadati > Pseudomonadota > Gammaproteobacteria > Enterobacterales > Enterobacteriaceae > Enterobacter > Enterobacter sp. B79-1. The sequence goes on along the minus strand of NZ_JBYAZJ010000001.1, from coordinate 1,078,703 downwards.
TGCACTGGAACAGCTGCGGGAAATTACGTTACTACGTCTGGAAGGAGTCATTAGCGAATGAGCACACTCAGTACCCATATTCTGGATATCTCGACGGGCCAACCCGCAGAGGGCGTGACGGTTCATCTCGAACGGGAGGGCGAAATCATGGCGACGGGCGTGACCAACGTAAATGGTCGCATCACCGAGTTTGTCCCTTTCCTGCCAAAAGGCCGCTATCGGCTGGTGGCGGAGATCGGCGCGTGGTTTAGCGAAACCGGTCGCGACACGCTCTACCCCTGCGCGCAAATTGATTTTGTGACGGGAGAAACGGCAGGCGAGCACTTCCACCTGCCGTTTGTGATTGCGCCCGGCGGGTGGTCAACCTACCGGGGCAGTTGACCATACCCGCTCGCCGTTAACCCAGGTCTCGCTGATGTTGCGCTCGTCGCCCAGGGTCATCAGCACGAAAAGCTGCTCGTAGATATCCTGACAGCGGCGATTACGCAGGCGCTGCAGCGGCGTCACGTCAGGATCGATAACCACGAAATCCGCCTCTTTGCCGGGCGCGAAGTTGCCAATCTTATCGTCCAGCCTGAGGGCGTGCGCGCCGCCCAGCGTGGCGTGGTAAAACGCCTCGCTGGCGCGCAGGCGGTAGCTCTGAAGCTGGCCGACCTTGTAGGCTTCCCCCAGGGTGCGCAGCATGCTGAAGGTGGTGCCCGCGCCGACGTCGGTGCCGATGCCCATCCGCACCTTGTGCTGCCAGCAGGCGGGCAGGCGAAACAGCCCGCTGCCGAGAAACAGGTTCGAGGTGGGGCAAAACGCCACCGCCGAACCGGTGTCATGCAGGCACTGCCACTCGCTGTGGTGTAGATGAATCGCGTGGGCAAACACGCTGCGCTCGCCGGTCAGGCCGTAGTGGTGATACACGTCCAGATAGCGCTCATGTTCCGGCCAGAGGTCGCTTACCCAGGCCACTTCGTTGGGGTTTTCGCTCAGGTGGGTCTGCAGCCAGGTATCCGGGAACTCCTCTCTGAGCAGGCTGACCGCGGCAAGCAGCTCGGGGGATGAGGTCGGGGCAAAGCGCGGCGTAATGGCATAGCCCAGCCGCCCCCGGTGGTGCCAGCGCTGAATCAGCTCCCGCGTCTGCCGGTAGCTCTGCTTCGCGTCTTCGCTCAGGTAGTCCGGCGTGTGCCTGTCCATCATCACCTTTCCGGCGATTAGGCGCATGTTCAGGCGCAGGGCTTCGGTAAACAGCGCCTCGACCGATTCCGGGTGCAGCGTGCAAAACACCAGCGCGGTGGTGGTGCCGTTGCTCACCAGCTGGTTAATAAAGAATTGGGCGATCTCTGTCGCGTAGGCTTCATCGGCAAACTGGCTCTCCACCGGAAAGGTGTAGGTGGTCAGCCACTCCAGCAGCTGTTCGCCAAAGGCGCCGATCATCTCCGTTTGCGGGTAATGGACGTGGGTGTCGACAAAACCGGGCAGCAGCAGCCTGCCGCGCAGGTCGGTGTAGCCCTTGTGGGGGTCAAGATACTGCTCGCCGTCCTGCCACGGCATCTGCGCCAGGATTTTCCCGCTCTGTATAAATAGCAGCCCGTCCTCAAGGTAGCGCGCGTGTTGGGCAATCGCGTCTGCGCTGTCGCAGACCTGGGCAATATCAAAAAATGCGCCGCGGATCGCTGTCTGGTAATCCATCATGGTTCCTGCCTTCGTGTTTGCGTAGCGGGGTGAAAAGGCGCAGCAAGAACGGTGCCAAAAAATGGACGGGCCGCAGATACCCTGCGGCCGGAAGGAGGGGATTACTCTTTTTGCGTTGCCACGCGGGAGCCGAACGACGTTGCGCCCGCCGTCTCGCGATCTTCCCGCGCCAGCCAGCGGTAGGTCACGCCGCCGAGGAAGACGCCGATGAACCAGCTGAAGTTCGCCACCTCATGCAGAGCCGGGATGAAGCTAATCACCAGGCCTACGGCAACGGACGGGATCAGCGCGCCAATGGCTTTCGGGTTAAAGCCGTTGCGATACCAATATTTGCCCTTTGGCGTGTCGTCGAACAGATCGTCGACCGACACCTTGCCGCGTTTAATCAGGTAGAAGTCGGCAATCAGAATGCCGAACAGCGGGCCGATGAACGCCCCGAGCACGTCCAGGGTGTAGTGGATAAGCTCCGGCGAGTTGAACAGGTTCCACGGGGTGAGCAGGATCGAGCCGACGGCGGCAATCATGCCCCCGGTGCGGAAGCTGATTTTCTGCGGCGAGCAGTTAGAGAAATCAAACGCCGGGGAGACGAAGTTCGCGACGATGTTGATCCCGATGGTGGCGGTGATCATCGTCAGCAGGCCAATCGCCACGGCCAGATCGTTGCCCACGCGGCTGACGGTCTCGATCGGGTCGGTGATCATGCGGCCAAACAGCGACTGGGTGCCGGAGACAATGACTACGGTGACGATGGAGAACAGCAGGAAGTTAAACGGCAGGCCCCAGCGGTTGCCACGGCGGATCTCGCCCATGCTTTTGCCGTAGCGGGAGAAGTCGCCAAAGTTGAGCAGCGGGCCGGAGAAGTAAGACACCACTAGCGCGGTCGCGGTGATCATCTGCCAGGTCTGCTCGCCCGCGCTCAGGGATTTGCTGGCGAGGGTGAAGGAAATGCCGTCAAAACCGGTCTTGTATACAATCCAGCCTGCAAGGGCCAGCATCACCACGTAGACCGCCGGACCGGCGATATCAATAAAGCGCTTGATGGCGCTCATGCCGTGCCAGAAGACCATCGCCTGCAGTACCCACATGATGGCAAAGCAGATCCAGCCCAGATGCGACAGGCCCAGGAACGCGCCGGTGGTAAGCGAAGAGAGCGACGGCCAGAACTTCAGCGCCACCAGCATCAGGGCATTGGCGGCCAGATAGGTCTGAATGCCATACCACGCGAAGGCAATCAGCCCGCGGATCACCGCCGGAATATTGGCCCCGAAGACGCCAAACGCCTGACGGCTTATCACCGCATAAGGCACGCCCGCCATCTGGCTCGGTTTGGCCACCAGGTTGGCGCACAGCTGCACGATGCAAATCCCCACCAGCAGGCAAAGCAGCACCTGCCAGCTTGCCAGCCCGAGCGTAAAGAAGCTCGCGGCGACAACATAACCCCCCATGCTGTGGACGTCCGACATCCAGAACGAAAAAATGTTGTACCAGCTCCAGTTCTGGTCACGCGTCGGTGCCAGATCCTCATTGCAAAGACGTGGGCTGTAAACCGCACCGGAATCAGCGGCCGTACCCTGCTGCGCGTTTTGACTGTTTGGCATGAAACCTGCTCCTGTGAATGAAAACCCGTTGAGTGGGAGTGCAGACGGTGTTGCAGGATCCAGGCCAAAATAATAAATCTTGTATGCAATATTTTATTTTTATGTATACGATTCGATAACGAAGAGTAAAAGACGGAGTGGTGAATGAACAACATGAACGCCCTGCAGACCGCGCCAGACCTGCATGACAAAGATGAATCGATCTTTCAGGCGCTGATGACCGCGATTGTCGAACATCAGCTGCTGCCGGGGAGCAAACTGCCGGAAGAGGCGCTGGCCGAGGTGTTTGGCGTAAGTCGCACGGGCATCCGAAAGGTGCTGCAGCGACTCGCGGCTGTGCAAATGGTCACTTTAACGCCCAAACGTGGTGCACACGTTGCCAGCCCGACGGTGGAAGAGGCGCAGCATATCTTCCGCACCCGCGCCCTGCTGGAGGTGGCCAACCTGCCGGACGTGCTGGCCCGCTGTCAGCCGCCGCACCTTGCCGCGCTGGAGGCCATTATTCGTCAGGAGCAGCAGGCGCACGAGGCGTACGACGGCCCGGCGGCGATCCGCCACTCTGCCAATTTCCACATTCAGCTGCAGGCGATCTCCGGCAACCAGGTGCTGACGGAGATGGTGACCGGCCTGAGCCAGCGCTCCTCGCTGGTGATTGCCACCTGGGGCGCGCCGTGGCGGCAGGGCTGTCGCTGCAACGATCACGAACAGCTTGTGGATCTGCTGCGCCAGAAGGCGCTCCAGCCGCTCAGCGATGCCTTAATGCACCATTTTGAACATATCGTCGCCAGCCTCTGCTTCGAGCGGGCGGGCGAGTGCCTGCCTGATTTTGCCCGGCTGTTTGCCGGCCACAAGGAGTCGTAATGTCCTCTGTCTGTATACAAGTAATCAACCCCAACACCAGCCTCGCGATGACGGAAACCATCGGCGCGGCGGCCCGCGCGGTGGCGGCACCGGGGACGGAGATCCTCGCGGTCTGCCCGAGCGCGGGCGTGCCGTCTATAGAAGGCCACTTTGATGAAGCCATCGCCGCCGTGGGCGTTCTCGAACAGGTCAAGCTCGGCAGAGAGCAGGGCGTGGAGGGTCACGTCATCGCCTGCTTTGGCGATCCGGGCCTGCTGGCGGCGCGCGAGCTGGCGCAGGGGCCGGTGGTAGGGATTGCGGAAGCCGCCATGCATATGGCGACGCTGGTGGCGACGCGCTTTTCGGTGGTTACCACGCTGCCGCGCACGCTGATTATTGCCCGTCATCTGCTGCACCAGTATGGTTTTCAGGATCGCTGCGCGGCGCTGCACGCTATCGATCTCCCGGTGCTGACGCTGGAAGACGGCAGCGGTCTGGCGCAGGAGAAGGTGCGCGCGCGCTGTATACAGGCGCTGAAAGAGGATGGCTGCGGCGCCATCGTGCTGGGCTGCGGCGGCATGGCGACGCTGGCGCAGGAGCTGACCCGAGAGCTGCGCGTGCCGGTTATCGACGGCGTCAGCGCGGCGGTGAAGATGGTGGAATCGCTGGTGGCGCTGGGGCTGTCGACCAGCAAGCACGGGGATCTGGCCTTCCCGGAGAAAAAAGCGTTAAGCGGACAGTTTCAGGCATTGAATCCATTTTGAAGGTGAGGGGAGACGTAATGGCGCTTTTTGAACAGGATTACCCGCGGGATCTGCGCGGTTACGCAGGCAACCCGCCGCACGCGCGGTGGCCGAATCAGGCGCGCATCGCCGTGCAGTTTGTGCTCAATTATGAGGAAGGGGCGGAAAACCACGTTCTGCACGGCGATGCCGGTTCCGAGCAATTCCTGTCGGACATCATCGGTGCGGCCAGCTACCCGGATAAACACATGTCGATGGACTCCCTCTACGAATACGGCAGCCGCGCCGGGTTCTGGCGGATCCACAGTGAATTTCAAAAGCGCGGCCTGCCGCTGACGGTCTTTGGCGTGGCGATGGCGCTGGCGCGTCACCCGGAGATCGTCGAGGCAATCAAGGGTGCGGATTACGACGTGGTGAGCCACGGCTGGCGCTGGATACACTATCAGCACATGGATATCCAACAGGAGCGCGAACACCTGCACAAAGCGGTGCAGGTGTTGACCGACCTGTTCGGCAAGCCGCCAACCGGCTGGTACACCGGGCGCGACAGCCCCAACACGCGCCAGCTGGTGGTGGAGCATGGCGGCTTCGACTACGACAGCGACTACTACGGCGACGACTTACCCTTCTGGACGGAAGTGGCCTGTAGCGACGGCACCCGCAAACCGCACCTGATTGTGCCCTACACGCTGGATGCAAACGACATGCGCTTCGCCACCGCTCAGGGGTTTAATACCGCCGAGCAGTTTTATACGTATCTGAAGGACAGTTTTGACGTGCTGTACGAAGAGGGGGAAAGCGCGCCGAAGATGATGTCCATCGGCATGCACTGCCGCCTGCTCGGGCGTCCGGGGCGTTTTCGCGCGCTGCAGCGGTTTCTTGATTACGTGCAGCAGCACGAGCGGGTGTGGGTCTGTACCCGCCAGCAGATTGCGGAGCACTGGCGGGAGGTACATCCGTTTCAGAAATAATTGTGCCGTGTTTTGCCGGGTGGCGGCTGCGCCTTACCCGGCCTACAGGACCCACAGAGCATACGGAGCATCGTAGGCCCGGTAAGCGCAGCGCCACCGGGCAGGTTTTTCAGCGTTACACCATCAAACTCACCTGCGCCGCAACAATGCGCCACCCGTAGGCAAACCGCACCCACGTCTGCTGCTGACGGCCAATGCGTTCCGTGCCCTCCCGGGTAAACTCGGTGCTGCACACCGCGTAATCCTCGCCGAAGGTGGTGATGGCGGTGTGGCGCAACGTCCGCTGCAGCCCGGCGGACGGGCGCGCCGCGCGGAAGGCGCGGATTTCATCAATCCCGTACAGGTTTTCACCCGCTCCCAGACGCACCGTGTTTTTGTCGTGCCAGAACAGCTCGTCCAGCACCGCAACGTTGTTGCTGACCAGCGCGTCTTCATAGCGGTAAAACGCGGCGGTCACCTCGGCAACCACCCACGGCAGGTTAATGTCATCGTGATTCATCATGCGGCCACCTCCGCCGGACGGGCATCGGCGATCCCGCTCTCTTCCAGCACGCGCGCGACGCGCAGGCAGGCCTGCTCGTTAAACGGCGCGGCAATCAGCTGCAGGCCAATCGGCGCACCCTGGGCGGTGCGCAGCGGAACGGTGGTCACGGGCAGGCCCAAAAACGAAATCGGCTGGGTCAGCATCCCCATGCTGGCGCGAATGGGGAGCGGCTGGCCGTTAATCTCCATGGTCTGCTCACCCGCGAGCGTCGCACTGCGCGGCGTTGCCGGGGCGATCAGCACGTCGGCCTGCGCGAAGAGGGTTTTAAACGCCTGCCGGGCGTGCGCGCGAAACCGCTGGGCCTGAATGTACCAGGCGGAGGGGATCATCGCCCCGGCCAGCAGCCGTTCGCGAGAGTGTGGTTCAAAACGCTCGGGCTCGCGGCGAAGCGCAGGCAGGTACTGGTTTCCCCCTTCGGAGGCGCTGATGATAAACGCTGCCGAGCGCGCCAGCTCGGCGTCCGGAAACTGCAGCTCATCCTGCACGTCGAGCGCCTTCGCCACCCGCGCCACGGCGTCTCGGGCATCCGCGTCGCACCAGGTGGTGAAGTAGCCGCCGAGCACCGCGCAGCGCAGGCCGTCAAGCCCGCGCTCAAGCAGGGGGCGCGTCTGCTCGCGCGAGCTCTCTGCCTGAAAACCGTCGCTGCTGTCCCGCCCCTGCAGCGCGTCATACACGGACGCCAGGTCGCACACGCGGCGGGCAAAGGGACCGATATGATCCAGGCTCGCGACAAACGGATGGCTGCCGGATCGCGACAGGCGGCCAAAGGTGGGCTTCAGTCCATAGATGCCGCACAGGGAGGCCGGAACGCGAATCGAGCCGTTGGTGTCGGTGCCGAGCGAAAAGTGCACCAGCCCGGCGGCCACGGCAGCGGCTGAACCGCCGGACGACCCGCCCGCAATGCGCGCCAGATCGTGCGGGTTACGCGTCGTGCCGTAGTGGCTGTTTTCGGTAGTGAAGCCGTAGGCGTAGGCGTCCATATTCACCATCCCGGTCAGCAGCCCGCCCGCGCTGCGCAGCTGGCGCACTGCGAAGCTGTCAGCGGCCGCGGCGGGGCGCTGGCTGAACAGCTCTGCCCCGGCGAGGGTGGTGTGACCGGCAACATCGAACAGATTTTTTACCGCGTAGGGCACGGCCGCCAGCGGTGGCAGGGGGCGCTTCTCGCGGCGCAGGGTGTCGATGCTCTCGGCTTCGGCGAGCATGCGTTCTTCCGTCACGGCGGTCCAGGCGTTGATCTGCGGGTTAACGCGCGCAATGGCCTCCAGCGTCTGGCGAGCAATCTCGCGAGCGCTCAGCTCGCCCGCGCTCAGCGCATGCTGGATCGCGCTGATACTCATCTCGTGTAGCCTCATGCTTTGTATACTCCTGCGATCTCCAGACGGTCATCGAGCGGCAGCGCCATCAGCGGGGCGGCCAGGGCGGCAATGCGGCTGAACTGCAGCTGCAGCTCGGTGCGGCGGGCATCGTCCAGCGTCACGCCGAGAACGGACTCCATTTGCGCCAGATACGCCTGCCAGTCGGGTTGTGGTGTCGTCATTGTTTTCTCCTCAGAATCCGGCGGCCGCGCCATTGCTGCGCGGGTCAAATGCCCCTTCGAACAGCCCGTTGGGGTGGCGAACAATCGCGCCCGCGTGGCCCATCGCTTCACTGAAGTCAGGGAACATTTCCACCTCATGTCCCCGCGCGCGGAGCTGCGAGACCGTCTCAGCGCTAAAGCTCCCTTCAAGTTTTAATGTGTCCGAGGTTTGTCCCCAGGTGCGACCCAGCAGCCAGCGCGGGCGGGAAATGCTTTCCTGTAAAGGCACGCCCTGAATCGCGTAGCGGGTAAAGAGCGCAGCCTGGGTTTGCGGCTGTCCGTCACCGCCCATCGATCCGTAGACCATCACTCGCCCATCCTTAAGACGCGCCGCCGCCGGGTTCAGGGTATGGAAGGGCTGCTTGCCCGGCGCGAGGGCCAGAAGATGATTGGGATCGAGGCTGAACGATGCGCCCCGGTTCTGCCAGACGATGCCGGTGTCGGGCAGCACCACGCCGCTGCCGAACTCGTGATAGATACTCTGGATAAACGACACGGCGAGCCCGCTGTTATCCATCACCCCCATCCACACCGTATCGCCGGGGCCTTTACCGGTGCCCCACGGCGCGGCGCGGCTATCGTCAACCCTGTCGACAAGCGCCTGCAGAGCGGCGGGATCCAGCAGTTTCTGAACATCGGTTTTCAGCTCGCGCGGGTCGGTGATGTGGGCATCGCGCAGGCCAAAGGCCAGCTTGGTGGCTTCAACGATGCGGTGAATGGTGTCGGCATCGTCGGCCTCCGCCATGTTCAGACAATCGGTGATGCCGAGTATCGCCAGCGAGACCAGTCCCTGCGTCGGCGGGGCGTGGTTAAAGATCTCCCCCTGCTGATGCTGCAGCTTCAGCGGCGCGGTGCGCCGGGCAGCGTGCGCGTGTAAATCGGCCAGCGTCACGGGCAGGCCCAGCGTCTCCATGCCGTGCGCCAGTACGTTCGCCAGCGGGCCGCGATAAAAGCTGTCCAGACCCTCTTCCACCAAACGCGTCAACGTCGTGGCCATGGCGGGCTGGTAAAACCGGCTCCCGACCTGCGGCGGCTTACCGTCCACCAGCCAGGTTTCCGCGAAGCCGGGGATGGCCTTCAGTTCGTCGAATTTACTGGCCGTGGCATGGGCCTGAGAGGCCGTGACCGGGGTGCCGTTCTGCGCATAGTCAATGGCGTCGGCCAGCAGGCGAGCCAGCGGCAGCGCCTTGCCGGTTATCTCGCGCGAGACCTTCAGCGCCTCGTCCCAGCCGCTCACCGTGCCGGCGACGGTCAGCGCCGCGCGGGGGCCGCGATGGGGAATATTCGCCAGACCGTCGTAGGCGGCAAGCGTTGCGCGCGATCCCGCCGCGCCGCTGGCGTCAATGGCAATAGGTTCGCCTTCCGGCGGCACGATAAGCCAGAAGCCGTCGCCGCCCAGCCCGTTCATATGCGGGTAAACCACGGCAACGGTGGCCGCCGCGGCGACCATCGCTTCAATCGCGCTGCCGCCTTCGCGCAGCACCGCCAGCGCGCTCTGGCTGGCAAGATGGTGGGGCGCAACGGCCATGCCGTGCGTGGAGACATTACTTTGCATGAAAAGTCCTCGTAACCCTGAAAGTCACAAGGTGCTGCAAAAGCTGTTCCAGTTCTGAAAGAAAAGTTTCAGTAAACTGGCACGTATAATGAATACGCAGAATAAAAGGTACAATGTAATGAAACAAAAGTTACAGAGGCGCTATGGAACAGTTAGATGAACGTCTGAAAGCACAGTACCCGTCGCTGTCGCCGCAGGAGCAGCGGGTGGCGGATTTTATTTTCGATCATTTTGACGATCTCATTAGCTACAACAGCGCCGAGCTGGCGCAGCTGAGTGGAGTGTCGAAAGCCACGGTCAGCCGTCTGTTTAAGCGTCTGGGCTATGAGAAATATAAGGACATGCGCGACGAGCTGCGCACCCTGCGCCAGAGCGGGATGCCGCTCACCGATAACCGCGATGCGGTGCAGGGCAATACGCTGCTGGCGCGCCACTATAAGCAAGAGATGGCGAACCTGACCCAGTGGGTCAATGCCCTCGACGCGCAGCAGTTTGCCGACGCCATGGCCTGCATGGTGAAGGCACGGCGCATCGTCATTATCGGCATGCGTAACGCCTATCCAGCGGCGCTGCACCTGCGCCAGCAGCTGCTGCAGGCGCGCGGTCAGGTGCTGGTCCTGCCGCAGCCGGGGCAGAGCCTGAGCGAGGAGCTGGTGGATTTAACGCCGGACGATCTGGTGGTGATGATGGCCTTTCGCCGCCGCCCGCGCATCATCCGCCCGCTGATGCAGCAGCTTCAGAGCAGCGGTATTCCGGTGCTGCTGATGTGCGAGCCGCAGGCGCACAGCCTGTTCCCGCTGGCGAGCTGGCAGCTCTGCGCCCCGCTGGACAGCGTCTCGGCCTATGACAGCTATTCGTCGGTCAACAGTCTGATCAATCTGCTGGCGAATGCTTTCCTGCATGAAATTCTTGATAAAGGCCGTCCGCGCATTCACGACATTGCTTCCCTCTACCAGCAGCTGGACGAACTCGAACAGCGATAATGGGGCATCAGACTGGTGCTTTGCATTAAAATGGTGCAGCTGTCGGGTCGGGAAAACGCACGTTTTTTCGACCCGTCCACGTTTTATCAGGCTTTACAAGAATATTCCCCGCTTCGCTTTATCTGGCACATTAGTTGCAAAATCACATTCAAAGAATCTTTTGTTTCATGTTAACGTTACGGGGAAGCACCATGAAAAAATTGTTGATTGCACTGGCCGGGGCCGCATGCCTCTTCACACAGCTGCCGGCAAAGGCTGACCAGCTTCAGGATATCGAGAAGCGCGGCACCATCCGCATTGCCGTTCCGCAGGACTTCCCGCCGTTTGGCTCGGTGGGGACCGATCTGCAGCCGCAGGGCTATGACATCGACATGGCGCGCTATCTGGCCAAACAGATGAAGCTCAAGCTGCAGCTGGTGCCGGTGACCAGCGCCAACCGCGTGCCGTACCTGCAAACCGATAAGGTGGATCTGGTCATTTCAAGCCTCGGTAAAAACCCGGAGCGCGAGAAGGTGATCGACTTCAGCCGCGCCTACGCGCCGTTCTTCCTCGGCGTGTTTGGCCCGAAAGGTGCCGAGCTGAAAGACGCCGCCGCGCTGAGCGGAAAAACCATCGGCGTGACGCGCGGGGCGGTGGAGGACATGGTGCTGACCGGCCTGGCGCCGAAAGACGCGGACGTGAAGCGCTACGAAGACAACAACACCACGCTCTCCGCCTACCTCTCCGGCCAGGTGCAGTACGTGGCAACCGGCAACCTCGTGGTGGCGGCCATTTCGCGCCAGAACGCGGATAAAGCCCCGGTGCCGAGCTTTATGCTGAAAGATTCGCCGTGCTTTATTGGCCTGAAGAAAAACGAACCGGCCCTGAAGGCAAAAGTGGATGCGCTGATTGAGCAGGGCATTAAGGACGGCACGCTGAACGGCCTGTCCGAGCAATGGCTGAAGGCCCCGCTACCGGCAAGCCTCGGCGTTTAAGTCTATGGCTGAGCAACTCGATTTTTCAGCGCTCTGGCCGTACTGGCCGGAGCTGCTGGCGGGGCTGTGGGTCACCGTTCAGCTGACGGTGATGGCAACCGTCGGCGGGCTGGCAACAGGGATTTTCGGGGCGGCGATCCGCAGCGGACGCACCACCTGGTTCAGCCGGCTCTGGGGCGCGTACGTGGAAATCATCCGCAACACGCCGTTTGTGGTACAGCTGTTTTTCATCGTCTTCGGCCTGCCGAATCTGGGGCTGAAGATGACGGCGGGGGAAGCGGCGCTGCTGGCCATGGTGGTGAACCTCGGCGCCTACAGCACCGAGATTATCCGCGCGGGCATTCAGGTCACGCCGAAAGGGCAGTGGGAAGCCGGACGCGTGCTGGGGCTGACCCGCTTGCAGACCTTTATCCGCGTGGTGCTGCCGCCCGCGCTGCAGCGCATTTACCCGGCGCTGGTGAGCCAGTGCATCATCGTGATGCTCGGCTCGTCGGTGGTGTCGCAGGTCTCGTATGAAGAGCTGACCTTCGCCGCCAACCTGATCCAGTCCAGAACGTTTCTGAGCTTTGAGGTTTATCTGGTGACAACCGGCATTTACTTAGCGCTGTCGATTATCCTGCGCCAGCTGATGATGGCGGCAGGACGCAAATGGCTGGGGGTGCAGGCATGATGACCACCTTTACCGACTGGGACATTATTCGCAACCTGCTGCTGGCCGGGCGCTGGACGGTGCTGCTGTCGCTGGTGGCGTTCGTCGGCGGCGCGGCGGTGACGCTGCCGCTCCTGCTGCTGCGCCTGACGGGCGGGCGCGCGGTGAGGCGCATCATCCGAGGCTACATTGAGCTGTTCCAGGGCACGCCGCTGCTGATGCAGCTGTTCCTGGCCTTCTTTGGCGTGGCGCTGTTCGGCATCGACGTTTCGCCGTGGACCGCCGCCTCGCTGGCGTTAACCTTCTACACCAGCGCGTTTCTGCTCGACATCTGGTTTGGCAGTATTCGCGCCTTGCCAAAAGGGCAGTGGGAAGCCTCGCGCTGTCTGGGGCTGACCTTTGGCCAGACGCTGTTTCGCGTGGTCGCCCCGCAGGCGCTGCGCATCGGCATCGCCCCGACGGTCGGTTTTGCCGTGCAGGTGATCAAAGGCACCGCGCTGGCGTCGATCATCGGCTTTATCGAGCTGACCAAGGCCGGAACCATGCTGACCAACGTGACGTATCAGCCGTTTAAGGTCTTTGCGCTGGTGGCGCTCGGCTACTTTATTCTGTGTTATCCGCTGTCGCGCTACAGCCGCTATCTGGAGACGAAATTCAATGCCTCTCATCACCATTAATCAGGTGCAGAAGTACTACGGCGAAAACCACGTGCTCAAGGGCGTCGATCTGGATATCGACATGGGCCAGGTGATTTCCATTATCGGGCGCAGCGGATCGGGTAAAAGCACGTTGCTGCGCTGCATTAACGGCCTGGAAGGGTATCAGGACGGCAGCATCAAGCTGGGCGGTATGACCATTACCGACCGGGATTCTCAGGCGCGTGAAATCAGCCGCTCGGTCGGGATGGTGTTCCAGAGCTTCAACCTGTTCCCGCACATGACGGCGCTGGAAAACGTGATGCTGGCCCCGCGTCGGGTGCTGAAGAAAAGCGCCGCCGAATGCCGCGAGCTGGCGCAGCGCATGCTGAAAAAAGTCGGTCTCGGTGACCGTCTGGATTACTACCCGTCGAGCCTCTCCGGCGGCCAGCAGCAGCGCGTGGCGATTGCCCGGGCGCTGGCCATGTCGCCGAAAGTTTTACTCTGTGACGAGATCACCTCCGCGCTTGACCCGGAGCTGGTGGGCGAAGTGCTCAAGGTGCTGGAGCAGCTGGCCGCCGAGGGGATGACGCTGATACTTGTTACCCATGAAATGAATTTTGCCCGCGAAGTGGGCGACCGCGTGGTGTTTATGCACCAGGGGAAAGTCTGGGAGCAGGGCGACAGCAAAACGCTGTTCGCCAACCCGCAGACCACGGAACTGAAGCAGTTCATCTCCTCCGTGCGCGGCCTCAACTGATAAGGACTTAACAATGGATATCGCACAATTTCCGCAAATCAATCCGCCCCAGCGCCTGCTGATGGGGCCGGGCCCGATCAACGCCGACCCGCGCGTGCTGCGCGCCATGTCGAGCCAGCTGATCGGCCAGTACGATCCGGCCATGACCCACTACATGAACGAGGTGATGGCGCTCTATCGCGGGGTGTTCCGCACCGAGAACCGCTGGACGATGCTGGTGGACGGCACCTCCCGCGCGGGAATTGAAGCCGTCCTGGTCTCCGCCATTCGCCCGGGAGATAAGGTGCTGGTGCCGGTCTTTGGCCGCTTTGGTCACCTGCTGTGCGAAATTGCCCGCCGCTGCCGCGCGGAGGTGCATACCATTGAGGTGCCGTGGGGCGAGGTGTTCACGCCGGACCAGGTTGAGGATGCGATTAAGCGTATTCGCCCGCGCCTGCTGCTGACCGTGCAGGGCGACACCTCCACCACTATGCTGCAGCCGCTCGCCGAGCTCGGTGCCATCTGCCGCCGCTACGACGTGCTGTTCTACACCGACGCCACCGCGTCGCTCGGCGGCAACGCGCTGGAGACCGACGCCTGGGGGCTGGACGCCGTCTCGGCCGGGATGCAGAAGTGCCTTGGCGGCCCGTCGGGCACGTCGCCGATCACCCTGAGCGCGCGCATGGAGGAGGCGATCCGCCGCCGCAAATGCGTTGAGGAAGGCATTCGCACCGACGCCCACCGCGACGGCGACGAGGAGATGATCTACTCCAACTATTTCGATCTCGGCATGGTGATGGACTACTGGGGGCCGGAGCGGCTGAACCACCACACCGAAGCCACGACCGCGCTGTTTGGCGCCCGCGAATGCGCGCGGCTGATCCTGCAGGAAGGGCTGGATAACGGCATCGCGCGTCATAAGCTGCACGGCGATGCATTGCTGAAGGGCATTCAGGCGATGGGGCTGGAGACCTTCGGCGATCTGAAGCACAAGATGAACAACGTGCTGGGCGTGGTGATACCGCAGGGCGTCAACGGCGACCAGGTGCGCAAGCTGATGCTGGAGGATTTCGGGATTGAAATCGGCACCTCGTTTGGCCCGCTGCACGGCAAAGTGTGGCGCATTGGCACCATGGGCTACAACGCGCGCAAAGACTGTGTGATGACTACCCTGAGCGCGCTGGAGTCGGTGCTGAACTACCTGAAGTTCACCACCACGCAGGGTGCCGCCATGCAGGCCGCGTGGGATCACTATCGCCGCGAGACGCCGCAATGAGCCCGGCAGCAGAACGGGTGATGGCGCGTGCCGACGCGCTGGCCGCCATCAGCGAAACCCCGGATGCGCTGACGAGGGTGTACCTCTCGGCGCAGCATCTGCAGGCCAACCAACTGGTCGGCGAGTGGATGCGCCAGGCGGGGATGACCGTCTGGCAGGACAGCGTGGGCAATATCTGTGGACGCTATGAGGGCGCGCAGGAAGGGGCGCAGGCAGTGCTGCTCGGCTCGCATCTGGACACGGTACGCAACGCCGGGCGCTACGACGGCATGCTCGGGGTGCTCACCGCCATCGAAGTGGTGGACAGCCTGCACCAGCAGGGTGTGCATCTGGCCCAGGCCATCGAGATTGTCGGCTTTGGTGACGAAGAGGGCACCCGTTTTGGGATCACCCTGTTAGGCAGCCGGGGCATTACGGGCACCTGGCCGCAGGGCTGGCTGGAGACCTGTGATGCCAGTGGCATCAGCGTGGCGCAGGCGATGGTGCAGGCGGGGCTCGATCCCGCCCGCGTGGCGCTGGCGGCACGCCATCAGGACGATTTCAGCGCCTGTCTGGAACTGCATATCGAACAGGGACCGTGTCTGGAGCAGGAAGGGCTGGCGCTGGGCGTGGTGGAAGCCATCAACGGCGCGCGTCGCCTCAACTGCCGCTTCACCGGCGAGGCCGGGCATGCGGGCACCGTGCCGATGAACCATCGTACGGATGCCCTGGCCGCCGCCGCCGAATGGATGGTGTTCATTGAACACGCGACCCTGCAGCAGGGCGGCAATCTGGTGGCGACGGTCGGTGAACTGCGCTGCCTGCCCGGCGCGGTCAACGTGATCCCCGGTGAGGTGGCGCTCTCGCTGGATATTCGCGGCCCGCAGGATGCCCCGCTGGACGCGCTCCTCGCGGAACTGCTGGCGCAGGCGCAAACCATTGCCGCTCGTCGCGGGCTGAGCTTCAGCGCCGAGGAGTTTTACCGTATCGCCGCCACGCCGTGCGATGCGCGTTTGCAGGATCTGCTGGGACAGGCCGTTGAGTCGGTGCAGGGGCGCTCATTATCGCTGCCGAGCGGTGCCGGGCATGACACCATCGCGCTGGCAGAACGCTGGCCGGTCGGGATGCTGTTTGTGCGCTGCAGGGGGGGCGTCAGCCACCATCCGGCGGAATCGGTGATGGCTGAGGATGTTGCCCTGGCGATTGAGGCGTTTGGGCGGGCGGTGAGAAAGCTGACTGACGGTGGCGCGCGTTAAGCCACCGAACGCACCGCATCGTCGATATCCGCGCTCACCCGGACATCCTGCTCGTCAAAGACCATGCAGTGGCGATCGTCGAAGGCCACGTCTATCTTCTGCCAGGGCGCGAACTTCACGTCGCCCGGCAGCAAGATCTTCACGTTGTCATGGCCGTAGCATTGTCCAAACAGGTAAGTATTGTTCCCCAGCCGCTCCACTACTTCACAGCTAAATTCCAGCCGCGTGCCGCGGTGAAGGTCAGTGGTTAAATGTTCCGGACGGATGCCCAGCGTAACCTGGCTGCCCGGCTGCAGCGGTGTGGTGGTTATCGCGAGCGTGAGCGACTTCTGCTGCGACAACCTGACGGTGAACTTGCCCGGCTGCCAGGCCTCAACGGTCGCCGGCAGAAAGTTCATCTTCGGAGAACCGATAAACCCGGCGACAAACTTATTCGCCGGTTTGTAATAGAGATCCATCGGGGCGCCCATCTGCTCCACTTTGCCGTAGTTCATCACCACAATTTTGTCGGCCAGGGTCATCGCTTCGATCTGGTCGTGCGTGACATACACCATGGTGGTTTTCAGCTCCTGATGCAGGCGGGCGAGGTGCAGGCGCATCTCCACGCGCAGTTCGGCATCCAGGTTGGAAAGCGGCTCATCGAACATAAAGACGCGCGGGTTACGCACGATAGCGCGGCCAATCGCGACGCGCTGGCGCTGGCCGCCGGAGAGCTGTTTGGGTTTGCGGTCCAGCAGGTGGGAGAGCTGCAGCGTTTTGGCGACCATCTCAACCTGATGGCGGATCTGATCTTTCGGCACTTTATTCACCTTCAGCCCGTAGCCCATGTTTTCGGCCACCGTCATATGCGGATAGAGCGCGTAGGACTGAAAGACCATCGCCACACCCCGATGGGAAGGGGCGATGTCGTTCATCACCTCGTTACCGATCAGCACTTCACCCTCGCTTATCTCCTCCAGCCCGGCAATCATGCGAAGCATAGTGGATTTGCCACAGCCGGAAGGCCCGACGAATACGGCAAACTCACCGTCCTCAATCTCAAGATTAACGTTGTGGAGCGTGACGGTGTCGCCAAAGCGCTTGGTGACATTCCTCAATTGTATGTTCGACATCAGTGTTCCCCAGGTAAACCGCCGAGTATGTTTTACGTATAACAATTGTGTTCAACGTGGCCGGACGGTGCAATTTGTCTGCCTTGACTATAACTTCCAGCATTCATGCGCCCTATACAGATATTCCATTAATGTTATGACGATCACACAACTTACAGTTTTATGTAGAGTTATCATGATGTGAAGGGTAGCGTATAACAAACCAAAGGCATTTGGTGTCAGACGTACAACGCCAGTTTTATCAGGATATATAGCGGGGTTTGTAGGGCATCAGATGCAATAACAACCATAAAATTGTTATACCTTCACATGGGGTTGATAATGAAAAAGAACATACTCGCTGCTCTGATCCTCTCTACGCTCGCGGTACAGGCTCACGCCACCGCGCAGCTTAACGTCTGGGAAGACATCAAGAAGTCGTCCGGTATTAAAGATGCGGTCGCGGACTTTGAAAAACAGTACGACGTTAAGGTCAACGTGCAGGAAACCCCTTACGCACAGCAGCTGGAAAAACTGCGCCTGGACGGCCCGGCAGGCATTGGCCCGGACGTGCTGGTCATTCCTAACGATCAGCTGGGCGGTGCCGTCGTGCAAGGGTTATTGACCCCCCTGAATCTGGAGGCTAAGCAGACCGAACAGTACACCCCGGCCTCGATTAACGCCTTCAAAATGGATAACGCCCTCTACGGCGTGCCGAAAGCGGTTGAGACGCTGGTGCTGATCTACAACAAAGATCTCATCGACAAGCCGCTCAACTCGCTGCAGGACTGGTATGATTTTTCTAAACAGCAGCGCGCAAAAAACCAGTACGGTCTGCTCGCCAAGTTCGATCAGATTTACTACAGCTGGGGCGCGATCTCCCCGATGGGAGGCTACATCTTCGGTCAAAACGGCAAAGGCGGCTATAACGCCAGCGACGTCGGCCTGAACAAGCCGGGCGCGGTAGAAGCCGTGACGTACCTGAAAAAATTCTACGCTGACGATATTTTCCCGGCCGGGATAGTCGGTGACAACGGCCTGAACGCAATCGACTCCCTGTTCACCGAGAAGAAAGCGGCAGCCGTCATCAACGGCCCGTGGGCGTTCCAGCCGTATGAAGCGGCAGGCATCAATTACGGCGTGGCACCGCTGCCCACGCTGCCGGACGGCAAGCCAATGAGCTCCTTCCTCGGCGTGAAAGGCTACGTCGTTTCCACCTGGAGCAAGGACAAAGCGCTGGCGCAGAAATTTATCGAATTCATCAACCAGCCGCAGTACGTGAAAACCCGCTACGTGGCCACGCGGGAGATCCCGCCGCTGACCGCAATGATCGACGACCCGGTAATCAAGAACGACGAGAAGGCGAGCGCCGTTGCGGTGCAGGCCGCGCGAGCCACCGCCATGCCGGGTATCCCTGAAATGGGCGAAGTCTGGGGGCCGGCCAACGCCGCGCTGGAGCTGAGCCTGACCGGTAAACAGGATCCCAAAGCCGCGCTGGACAGCGCAGAGAAACAGGTCCAGATGCAAATCGAAGCCATGCAGGCCAGCAACCAGTAATTTTCTGACGTCGCAGAACGGGAGGCCGCTCTCCCGTTTTATTGAAAGGAGTTGTCTGTGAGTATCATCCCGGAAAATTTTGCCAGACCGCACGGGGCCGGGCGTCACGCCTGGACCGGCCTGCTGCTGGCGGTCATCCCCGGCTTCGGCCAGTTCTATCACCGCCAGTGGCTGAAGGGCGTTATCTTCCTGGTGCTGCTGGCCAGTTTTATCGGCGTTTTTGCCGATTTCCTGCGCGAAGGACTTTGGGGGCTGGTGACGCTGGGGGAGGAAGTGCCGCGGGATAACTCCATCTTCCTGCTGGCAGAAGGGATCATTAGCGTACTGATCGCCGCATTTGGCGTGATGGTGTATTACCTGTCGATGCGTGATGCCTGGGTCAACGGTCGAAAACGCGATGAAGGGCTGGGGCTAAACAGCGTGCGTAAGCAGTATCAGATGCTGCTGAGCGACGGCTTTCCGTATCTGATGATCACGCCGGGCTTTATTCTGCTGGTGTTTGTGGTGGTTTTCCCGATCCTCTTCGGTTTTGCCATCGCCTTTACTAACTACAATCTTTACCACACGCCGCCGGCTAAGCTGGTGGACTGGGTTGGGTTTAAGAACTTCATCAATATTTTCACGCTCTCCATCTGGCGCTCAACCTTCTTTGACGTCCTGCAGTGGACGGTGGTCTGGACGCTGCTCGCCACCACGCTGCAATGTACCGTGGGCGTACTGCTGGCTATCCTGGTGAACCAGAAAGACCTGCGCTTTAAGCCGCTTATCCGCACCATCTTCATTCTGCCGTGGGCGGTGCCGGGCTTTGTCACCATTCTGGTGTTTGCCGGAATGTTCAACGACTCTTTCGGTGTGATAAACAATGCCATTCTGGCCTTCTTCGGCATTGCGCCGAAAGCCTGGATGACCGATCCGTTCTGGACCAAAACGGCGCTGATCCTGATGCAGACTTGGCTCGGCTTCCCGTTTGTTTTTGCCATGACCACCGGCGTGCTGCAGGCGATCCCTGACGATTTGTACGAAGCCGCCACCATGGACGGGGCCAGCAGCGCGACCAAGCTGCGCACCATCACGCTGCCGCTGGTGCTTTATTCCATTGCGCCAATACTGATTACCCAATACACCTTCAACTTCAATAACTTCAACATCATCTACCTGTTCAACAACGGCGGGCCGGCGGTGGTGGGGTCCAATGCGGGTGGGACAGATATCCTGGTGTCGTGGATCTACAAGCTCACCATGTCGTCGTCGCAGTACGCGATTGCGGCGACCATCACTATCCTGCTGTCGATCTTTGTCGTCGGCCTGGCGCTGTGGCAGTTCCGCGCCACCAAATCTTTCAAAAACGACGACATGGCGTAAGGGACGTAACAATGGCTCAATCACAAAGTATTAAACGTGAGAAGTGGGTACGCCTCTCGCTCTCCTGGCTGGTTATCGTGCTGGTGTCGACGATTATCATCTACCCGCTGGTGTGGACGGTCGGCGCGTCGTTTAACGCGGGTAATAGCCTGCTCAGCTCCTCAATTATTCCAGAGAACTTTTCGGTGCAGCACTACGCCGACCTGTTTAATGGCCAGGTGAACTACATGACCTGGTACTGGAACTCGATGAAAATCAGCTTCCTGACCATGGTGCTGACCTTAATCAGCGTCAGCTTTACCGCCTATGCCTTTTCGCGCTTTCGCTTTAAGGGACGCCAGAACGGGCTGATGCTGTTCCTGCTCCTGCAGATGATCCCCCAGTTCTCGGCGCTGATTGCCATCTTCGTGCTGTCGCAGCTTTTGGGCCTCATCAACAGCCATCTGGCGCTGGTGCTGATCTACGTGGGCGGCATGATCCCGATGAATACCTACCTGATGAAAGGCTACCTCGACGCCATCCCGAAAGATCTGGATGAATCCGCGCGCATGGACGGGGCCAGTAATTTCCGGATTTTCATCGAAATTATCATGCCGCTATCGAAGCCAATTGTGGCGGTGGTGGCGCTGTTCTCTTTCACCGGGCCGCTGGGGGATTTCATCCTCTCCAGCACGATTCTGCGCACCCCGGACAAATACACCTTACCCATCGGGCTCTATAACCTGGTGGCGCAAAAAATGGGTGCCAGCTACACCACCTACGCGGCAGGCGCGGTGTTGATTGCGGTGCCGGTAGCGATCCTCTATCTGGCATTACAAAAATACTTCGTCTCCGGCCTGACCTCCGGGAGTACCAAAGGATAATCATGAAAAGACTCAAACCTGCTTTACTTGCCGTTTGCCTCTCATGTGGCTTTGCCGCGAGCGTGTTTGCTGCGGACGGGGTGAAAACGCGTCCTTTTAACGCCATGCCCGCGGACTTTATCAAGGGCGCGGATATTTCGACGCTGCTGGAAGCGGAACAACATGGCGCCAAATTTTATAACCAGAGCGGCCAGCAGCAGGACGCGATGGCTATCCTCAAAGCTAACGGCGTGAACACCGTGCGCCTGCGCCTGTGGGTTGATCCGCAGGATGCCGACGGCAACACCTACGGCGGCGGCAGTAATAATCTCGAAAACACCCTCGCGCTGGCGAAGCGCGTAAAGGCGCAGGGCCTGAAGCTGCTGCTCGATTTCCACTACAGCGATTTCTGGACCGATCCGGGCAAACAGTTCAAGCCAAAAGCCTGGGAGAAGATGGACTACCCGCAGCTGAAAACGGCTATTCATGACTATACCCACGACACGATCGCCCGCTTTAAGAAAGAGGGCGTATTGCCGGACATGGTGCAGATAGGAAACGAAATTAACGGCGGCATGCTGTGGCCGGAAGGGAAAAGCTGGGGGCAGGGCGGCGGTGAATTTGACCGCCTGGCCGGGCTGCTCAACGCCGCGATTGGTGGGCTAAAGGAGAACCTGACCGACGGCGAGCAGGTGAAAATCATGCTCCATCTGGCCGAAGGCACCAAAAATGACACCTTCCGCTGGTGGTTTGATGAAATCACGAAGCGCGACGTGCCGTTCGATATCATCGGCCTGTCGATGTACACCTACTGGAACGGCCCGATTAGCGCGCTGAAGACCAACATGGATGACATCAGCAGGCGCTATAACAAAGACGTAATTGTGGTGGAAGCGGCCTACGGCTATACGCTGGAGAACTGCGATAACGCCGAGAACAGCTTCCAGGCCAAAGAAGAAAAGGACGGTGGCTATCCCGGCACCGTTCAGGGTCAGTACGACTATATTCACGATTTAATGCAGTCCGTTATTGATGTGCCTGACCGTCGCGGCAAGGGCATCTTTTATTGGGAACCGACCTGGATAGCCGTTCCGGGCACCACGTGGGCCACCAAAACCGGCATGAAATATATCCATGACGAGTGGAAAGAGGGTAATGCCCGTGAGAATCAGGCGTTATTTGATTGCCAGGGTAAAGTGCTGCCGTCAATAACGGTATTTAACTAGTTTTTATCTCCATTCAGGATGTTTTAAATATGAATAAATTTGCGCCTTTAAGTCCAAAGGTCGCGGCGTTATTGCATGGCGCCGACTATAACCCGGAGCAATGGGAGAATTACCCCGGTATTATTGAAAAAGATATCGCCATGATGCAGCAGGCGAAATGTAATGTCATGTCGGTGGGGATATTTAGCTGGGCGAAACTGGAACCGCATGAAGGGGAATATGATTTTGCCTGGCTGGACAGCATTATTGAAAAACTCTATGCGGCGGGCATTCATATATTTCTCGCTACGCCGAGCGGCGCGCGTCCGGCATGGATGTCGCAAAAATATCCGGAAGTGCTGCGCGTCGGGCGCAACCGCGTCCCCGCGCTGCACGGCGGGCGTCATAACCACTGCATGTCGTCTCCGGTCTACCGCGAAAAGACGATGAAAATTAACAGCCTGCTGGCGGCGCGTTATTCGCATCATCCGGCGGTGCTGGGCTGGCATATCTCCAATGAGTACGGCGGCGAATGCCACTGTAGCCTGTGTCAGGAACGCTTCCGCGACTGGCTAAAGGCGCGCTACAAAACCCTCGACGCGCTGAACCATGCGTGGTGGAGCACCTTCTGGAGCCATACCTACACCGACTGGTCGCAGATTGAGTCCCCCGCGCCGCAGGGGGAAGTGTCGATTCACGGCCTGAATCTCGACTGGCGCCGCTTCAATACCGCGCAGGTCACCGATTTTTGCCAGCATGAGGTGGCACCGCTGAAGGCCGCCAATGCCGAACTGCCGGTGACGACCAACTTTATGGAGTATTTCTACGATTACGACTACTGGCAGCTGGCGAAAGCGATCGACTTCATCTCCTGGGACAGCTACCCGATGTGGCACAAGGAGAAAGACGAAACGCAGCTGGCCTGCTATACCGCCATGTACCACGACATGATGCGCAGCCTGAAGGGCGGTAAACCCTTTGTGCTGATGGAGTCCACGCCGAGCACCACCAACTGGCAGCCGACCAGCAAGCTGAAAAAGCCGGGGATGCATATTCTCTCCTCTATTCAGGCGGTAGCGCACGGGGCGGATTCTGTGCAGTACTTCCAGTGGCGTAAGAGCCGCGGGTCGGTGGAGAAATTCCACGGTGCGATTATCGATCACGTGGGGCATCTTGATACCCGCGTCGGGCGCGAAGTGACGCGTCTGGGGGAGATGCTGGCGCGTCTGCCTGAGGTGGTGGGTTGCCGCACCGACGCGCGCGTGGCCATTATCTTTGACCAGCAAAACCGCTGGGCGCTGGACGATGCCGAAGGCCCGCGCAACATGGGGCTGGAGTACGAAAAAACCGTCAACGAACACTATCGTCCATTCTGGGAAAAGGGCATCGCGGTCGACGTCATCGACGCTGACGGCGATCTGAGCCGCTACGCACTGGTGATTGCCCCCATGCTCTACATGGTGCGCGAAGGTTTCGCCGAGCGGGCGGAAGCCTTTGTGGCCGCGGGCGGGCATCTGGTGACGACCTACTGGAGCGGGGTAGTGGATGAGACCGATCTCTGCCACCTCGGTGGTTTCCCGGGCCCGCTGCGCAAGCTCCTCGGCATCTGGGCTGAAGAGATAGACTGCCTGGGCGAGGGGGAGCGAAACCTGGTTCAGGGGCTGGCGGGCAATGCGGCGGGCCTGCAGGGGCCGTATCAGGTCAGGCATCTGTGCGAGCTGATCCATACTGAATCCGCGCAGGCGCTGGCGACCTACCGGGATGATTTCTACGCCGGTCGCCCTGCGGTGACGGTCAACCGCTTCGGCAAAGGCAAGGCGTGGTACGTGGCGTCGCGCAACGACCTGCCGTTCCAGCGCGATTTCTTCGCCGGGATTATCGACGAGCTGGCGCTGCCGCGCGCAGTCGAAGGGGATTTCCCTCCGGGCGTGGTCGCCACGGCACGCACGGATGGCGAAACCGCCTGGGTGTTTGTGCAGAACTACACTTCCCAGCAGCAGCTCATCACGCTGCCGCAGGGGTATACGGACTGCATGACCGACGCCGCCGCTGCGGGCGATACCGTGCTGCTGGCGTGGGACTGTCGGGTGCTCAGGCGTAAGGCGTAGTTGATTTTCTCCCTCTCCCTGTGGGAGAGGGTTGGGGTGAGGGCATCAGACCGCACCGTCCTGGCAACAAGGCACAAAACGCCTGCTCCCCGAGCAGGCATTTTTTTATCTGCATAACAGAGAGGCGTATTATGGACAGTCAAATTACCCAGCGTTTAATTCCGGCATTTGGCGGCGACGATAATATCGAGCACGTCGAAGCCTGTATTACCCGCCTGCGCGTGACGGTAAAAGATTTGAATAAGGTCGATTCACAGGCGTTACAGAATGAGGGGGCGCTGGGGGTGATTATTATCGGTCAGCAGGTGCATGCTATATTCGGCAGGCAGTCTGATACATTACGGAAATTATTAGACGAACATTTTAATCAGTAAATATAAAAAAGGGATAGCCAAAGTAATGGCTATCCCAAAGCAGTAAAATAGACTGCAGGTTGCTGGAGATACGATAACGATTAACGCAAATTATGAATTAAGACTTACCACCAGGCCTCGACCTGCACACCAAAGTTCCAGGTATTGTTGGCCGTGCCATCCTCGAAGGATTGCCCTTTTTCGGAGTCATTCAGATAGGAGGCGAACACGCGCAGTTCAGGACGTGACATAAACTCAGGACCGTCTGCCAGGCCCAGCGCGAGGGTGTACTTCTCGCCGCTCTGCTTGTACTTAGCGCCGTCGGTGTAAGTATCTTCCTGGTAGAATCCGCCCACTTCGCCAATCAGACGCACGTACTCGGTGAACTGATACTGCGCGCGCCCCACCAGCGATACCAGGCGTGATTTGTCCGTATACTGCGTGGTGTCGTCTGCCGAGCCCCATGTCAGGACGTGGTTAAAGGAGAACTTGTCGGTAATCGGAATTAAGCCGGTGTTAATCACGCGGTAGCCGGTGGCGTCGTTCACGTAGTTCCACATGTCGTACCAGCCCCCACCCTGTGAAACCATGTTCTGGGCCAGACCTTTATTGGCGTACTGCAGCACCAGCTTGTTATAGCCGCCAAACATATCCTGGCTGATCTCACCGGTGACCATCACGCCGTTATCGGCCTCGTACAGCCCGCCGTACTCTTTCTGCTTGTTGGTCGGGTTTGGCATGGCGTAATCAATACCCACTTCCGTCCACGCGCCCGCCCACGGCTTCCAGCCCGCATAGCGAAGGTCGATGTAGTTGATGTTAACGTCGCTGTCGCCATCCACGCGGTAGTCCACGTCGTTGGCATCGCCGCGGATCCACGCAACGGAGACTGCGCCCGGGCCAAGCGTGTAGTTCTCGATACCCGCACCGGAGCCGGAAATATTCCAGTATTTGGTATCAATGATGTGCAGGTCATGGCGCTGGTAGTAGCGCTTACCGCCCCAAATCACCGCATTGGGATCCCCGGGGATCAGCCCCTTGATCTGCAGGTTAAGCTGGCGCAGGCCGAACTGGGCATCGTCATCTAAGGTGGTTTCATTGTCGTTGGAGCCGTCTGATACCATGCTCACCATGCTGTCGAGATAGAAACTGACGTCGTTCTTTTTGTATACCTCAGAGCCTAGCTCCAGCTCGCCGTAGGTGTCGGCCTCGTTACCCAGACGGCCAATTTTGTTTTTTTGCCACTCCTCCATCCCACCATCCCGTGAGACGCCCACGCCGGAGCGAAGATATCCATGAAAATCAATCGGTACTGAAGACGCTGCAAACAGCGAAGGCGATGCCAGCGCGGCAGCCAACGCAACAGATACAGAGCGGATCGTCGTGTTCATTGTAACCCTCTTATTGTTTTGTAATACGTTCACAAATCCGCTGTCATAAAATGCCTAAACCCGTTGGCTGGCAATTGCACGATCTGAAATGTGTGATTAACTGCAAATAAAATAGACAATTTTGTTACGAACGATGAGATCTGACACAAATTATGGCATTGTGAGCGTCATACTTTTTGATGGTGTTATGCCCGCAGCGAGAGGGTGGTAAGCGTTTTTTTTCAGCACCCCTGTTACAATCAGCGCATAACAACATAAGGAACCGGACCATGAAGTCGAAAAGCGCAACGTTAGAGGACGTGGCACGCCATGCGGGCGTCTCCTATCAGACCGTGTCCAGGGTACTGAATAAGTCTGCCAATGTATCCGACGCCACGCGCAGCAAGGTGGAGAAATCCATAGAGTTATTGCGGTATGTACCCAACCGACTGGCTCAGCAGCTGGTGGGTAAGCAGAGCCAGACCGTTGGGCTGGTGACCATTTCGCTGGCGCTGCACGCGCCTTCGCAGGTTGCGGCGGCGGTGAAACGCTATGCCAATGTGGAAGGCTACCAGGTACTGATCTCAATGATTGATGAGAACGTCAACCACAGCATCCAGGATTCCATCAACGAGCTGAAATCCCAGCTGGTGAGCAAAGTGATCATCAACGTGCCGCTGGAGGCTGAAGCGGCGCAGAAAATCGCCACCGACAACGACGACATTGTCTGCCTGTTCCTCGACGTGGACCCGTACAGTTCCGTGTTTAACGTTTCGTTTAACCCGGCGGACGGCACCCGCGCCAGCGTCAAATATCTTTACGAACTGGGGCATCGCGACATTGCCCTGCTGGCGGGGCCGACGTCTTCCGTCTCGGCGCAGCTGAGGCTGAAAAGCTGGATCGAGACCCTGAAGGGCTACGGCCTGGAGCCAGCATCGGTCATTCGCGGCAACTGGGATGCGCAAAGCGGTTATTCGGGAGCGTTGCAAATGCTGCGGGAAACGGCGCAGTTTACCGCCGTGCTGGTGGCTAACGACCAGATGGCGCTCGGCGTGCTGAGCGCATTCCATCAGCAGCAGATTTCAATTCCGGGCGAGAAGTCGGTGATTGGCTACGATGACACCTATGAAAGCTCGTTCTTCTACCCGGCGCTGACGACGGTATCGCTGGATTTAGATCTGCAGGGTAAAGAGGCGGTGCGCCGTATTCTCGACAGCGGTGAAGAGAATGCCCAGCGCATGTCCTCGATTTTACCTGCCCGTCTGGTGGTGCGTCAGTCCACCGGGCCAAAAGGGGAGAAGGGGAAAAACCTGCAGGCGCTTGCCCAGCAGCTGCGTGAGATCGCGCATCAGCTCGGCGATGCGTAGCGAAGTGAGCACCTCAATCACGTGAATGAGGTGCTCGCAAGCTTACTCTAGCCCCAGCGTGTACTGGGCAATTTTGAAGTAGATAATCAGCCCGGTCCCGTCAATCAGCGTGGCGATAAACGGTGCGGACACCACGGCAGGGTCGATCCGGCAGCGCTTGAGCACCATCGGGATCACGGACGACACAATCGCGCTCCAGAGCGTGATACACACCAGCGTCAGGCTGACGATAAGCGTGATCTCCAGGCCGATACCCATTATCCAGGCGCGGATACACCCGGCGATGCCGAGCGTGGCGGCAATCATCAGCGAGGTAGTCATCTCTTTGCGCAGCACGCGCCCGACGTCGCGAAGGTGGACTTCTCCCAGCGCCATCGCGCGCACCAGCGTGGAGGTGATCTGCGTCCCGCTGTTGCCGCCCGTGCCAATCAGCAGCGGAATAAAGAACGCCAGCGCAATGGCGGACTCCAGCGCCTCCTCGAAGTGCTGGATCACCGAACTGGTATACGCTTCCGCGACAAACAGCAGCAGCAGCCAGACGGAGCGTTTTTTCCACAGGCTAAAGGCGCTGGTTTCCAGATAGGGCTTTTCCAGCGGCAGCGTTGCACCCTGAAGCTGAGCATCTTCGGTGACGTCATCTTCCAGCAGATGGGCGATCTCGCGCTCGGTCAGGCAGCCGACGAGCTTGCCGTGGGTGACCACGGGCACCACATCCGCCCCGGCGTGGGCCAGCACGCCTGCCACGTCCGCACGTTCATCTTCGGGTTTAACCTGAATAAATTCCGAAATCATCAGCGCCTTAACGGACTGCAGCGTATCGGTAGTCTGCAAGAGTTTGCGCACGGCAATCATGCCCGCGAGGCGACCGTTATCTTCAATGAAAATATGCGACGGAATATCGTCGTCTTTTAATTTTTCGAAGAATTGCTCGCGCGCCAGCGCCACGCATAATGAAATATCAAGGACGATAAAATCAGTATTCATATATTGCGCGATCGCGCTGTCATTGAATGCCAGATTTTGGTTGTGAATAGCGTAAGACATAGTGAATTCCCTTTGAATAATAACATCTCTCAGGGGCGAGCAAGACAGGGCATGTCGAAGAGGAGATCCCCACGTCCTGGGTTCAGCACTGTACACCGTATCCCGTAAGGGAAGTTATACTGACAAAGCCTTGATTCGACAGTGCCTGTTTTACCCTGTGCCGGTTCTCTCGAACCCACCAGAGCGATAACGTGTATTTGTACAGGAGCCTCGCCATAACGAGATCGTCGTAAAACGAGAGGGATAATACGCTTATTTCATTTTGCCGCTCAGAAAATTAAATAATGTTTAAGAATGGTTTAGGAGAATTTTATTAATTAAACGTTGAGGGTTTATTTAAGGTGATTCATTTCTAATAAAGGATTAAATAATCAATGGAGGAGAGGAAAATGGCGTGGCTTGATAATCTGCTGAATCATTTTGCCCTCTATCCGGCACATCTTTTCGCGCTGTTATTCGTGATGGCGCTGAGTAAATCCACGGTGCTGGTCTCCTCCGTGCTGCCGCCCGCCTCGGTGATGCTGCTGGCGGGCATCAGCGTCGGCCAGGGGAGCATGCATCCTGCGCTGGCGTGGCTTGCCGTGGTGATGGGGGCAACGGCGGGGTCGGTGCTGAACTACCATATCGGCCAGCTGATGGGGCATACCCGGCTGGTCACGCGTTTCACGTCGAAGCACGCCGATAAGTTCTTGCGGGTACAGCACCAGCTGCAAAAGAACGGTGTCATCGTGCTGTTTACGTCGCGCTTTCTGGCGGTGTTACGTTACGTCGTGCCGCTGGCGGCGGGGATGCTCAGGCTGAATGCAGTCAAGGTCTACGCCGTCAGCCTGCTTTCCGCCTGTGCGTGGGCGGCGCTGTACGTCGGCGCGGTCACCGGCATCAGCGCCTTTTGATTTACAAACTTCCCATTCCGCCGTCCACCAGCAGCTCCGTTCCTACCGTATAGCTCGACTCGTCGGACGCCAGATAGAGCGCGGCTTTTGCCAGCTCCGTCGTCGAGCCCATTCTGCCGAGCGGGACCAGCTTGATGACCTCTGCCATCATCGCGTTAAGCGCCTCATCGCTTAGGCCCGTCTTCGTAAACGCCGGGGTTTCCACCGGACCGGGGCTCAGACCGTTGACGCGGATCCCGCGCGGCAGCAGCTCCGCCGACAGCGTACGCGCCAGAGACAGCAGGGCGGCCTTGCTCGCGGCATACACGCTGCTGGTGGGCAGGCCGATGCGCGCGCTCACGGAGCCGCAGAGGATAACCGACGATGGGTTATTCAGCAGCGGCAGCAGCGCCTGAATTAAAAAGAACGGTCCCTTCAGGTTGATGCCCATCAGGCGGTCCCAGGCATCCTCCTGCCAGGCTTCCAGCGGCGCGTGCGTCACGTCGCCAGCGTTGAGAAACACTGCATCGAGGCGCGGCCAGCGAGCGGCGAGAGTGTCCGCCAGCGCTTTTTGCGACGTGATATCTCCCGCATCGGTCGGGATCACCCAGGCCTTATCGCCAAGAATACGTTCTGCTTCGGCGAGGGTGTCCGGGTTGCGTCCGGTCACGGCGACGCGCGCGCCTTCGGCGATAAACGCCTGCGCGGTGGCAAGACCGATGCCGCTGGTGCCGCCGGTAATCAGCGTATATTTATCTGTTAAACGACCCATGTTCTTCTCCTGAAATGTCACTGGAGAAATCACTATAGAAACGTTAGTATCGAAAGGAAACCAGGTACCAAATGGATACTAACGCGGCAAGAGGTGTGCTATGGCAGAAATGCTGGACGTGTCATGCGAAAAAAAATCTGAGGTTTACACCTGCCCAATGACGCAGTTTGTGAACCTGATTTCCGGTAAATGGGCGATCCCGATCCTCTATCGCCTGATTATCCTCAATACGCCCGTGCGGTTTGGCGAACTGCTGAGGGCGGCCGCGCCCATCACCCAAAAAGAGCTGACCAAACAGCTTCGCCTGTTTGAACAGCGCGGGCTGGTGACGCGGACGGTCTATCCGGAGATCCCGCCGCGCGTGGAGTATCAGATAACCGACCTGGGGCTAACCCTTCAGGGGGCACTTTCTCCGCTGGCCGCCTGGGTAAGCGAATACGGCGACCAGCTGGAGCGTTAGGCTAGCGTTTTACGTAGCGCGGTGCCGGAATGCCGGTGCGCGCGCTGTTGAACAGCTCAAGGCGCGCCGCTTCGTAGCGCTCCCACAGGCCTGCGTCATGCATCGGCGGGATGGTGATCGGTTCGCCCTGATCCAGACCCGCCAGCGATGCATCCACCATATCGTCGGTGGTCATCACCGATCCTTCCGGCAGATCGTTCACCGTGACGCCTGAATGGCTCCAGATTTCTGTCGCCGTGGCGGCGGGCAGCACGGCCTGAATGCGCACATTGCTCTCGGCAAACTCTTCCTGTAGCCCACGGGTAAAGCTTAATACCCACGCTTTGGTGGCGCTGTAGAGCGCGCTGCCCGCCCGCACGTGCAGGGCCAGCACGGACGCGATATTGATCAGCGTGCCGCGATTGTTCTGCGCCAGTCGGGGCAGGATGGCGTAGGTCAGACGCATCAGCGCCGTGGTGTTCAGGGTGTTGATGGCCTGATGCTGCGCCACGTCACCTGCGAGGAACGGCGCCATCTGGGCGGTGCCCGCGTTGTTAATAAGCGTGTCAATGGCGGTATTGCTGCGCAGCTTCTCTTCCACGGCGCGGATCCCGGTCTCGTCGGTGAGATCGGCCACCAGAATATCGACGGCCACGCCATAGCGCGCGCGCAGGTCGGCAGCGAGGGTTTTCAGGCGATCCTCGCGGCGGGCAACCAGCACCAGGTTAGCACCGCGCGCGGCAAGACGGTCAGCATAGACAGCACCAATCCCGGAAGAGGCGCCCGTAATCAGGGCGGTGGTGATTTGCGTAGTCATCGTGTGTTACCTCAAGACAAAGTGGGTTATTTGGTTTCAAGATGAAACTGAATTAACTTTCTGTCATTTGGTTTTATAATGCAACCATTTTGGTGAGCATTTTGTGCTTTTGCCATCGGGAACGATCAGGAGGGGAGTTTAGCCTCGATCTCTTCTGGCGTCAGTTCGCGCCCATCGTCGGCAATAAGCGCCAGCCTGCGCAGGGGTTTGCGCTGTTCGCTATCGACCAGCACGGTGCCGCATTCGTTTTCAGCAAACAAAAATTCATTCCCCCACTGGGACAGAGCAACCAGCACCGTTTGCAGGGCGCGCCCTTTATCGGTCAGGACATACTCCTGCCAGGCGCTGCCGTCGGACGCGGGCTGAAGCGTAAGAATGCCTTCGTCGACCAGCAGCTTCAGCCGCGTGGTCAGCATGTTTTTTGCGATACCGAGGCTTTTCTGGAACTCGCCGAAGCGTTTAATCCCGCGCAGCGCATCGCGCACGATCAGCAGCGACCACCAGTCGCCGATGATATCCAGCGAACGGGCGACGGGGCAGTTGCTCTCTTCAAGGCGGGTACGTTTCACGGTCAATTCTCCGGTAGGGTGTGGTTTTATTATAAAACTAATCTGCGCGCGTCGTAAGCACGTTAATCATCACTTTGAGAAATGCTTCCCGAAAAAGCTGTCACGAATGTGTCACACTCGCCGCAACAATAAAACGCGTGAGGAATAAGGGATGAGAAAAGCACTACTCGCAGTTGCAGTCGCAGGTACTCTTTCAGTGACCTTTGGCGCACAGGCGCAGGAGACGCCAGACGGATATCAGCTGGAGCAAGTTTTAATCATGAGCCGTCACAACCTGCGCGCGCCGCTCGCCAATAACGGCAGCGTGCTGGAGCAGTCCACGCCGAAGCAGTGGCCGGAGTGGGAAGTGCCGGGCGGTCAGCTCACCACCAAGGGTGGCGTGCTGGAAGTCTATATGGGCCATTACATGCGCGAGTGGCTGGCGCAGCAGGGAATGGTAACCACCGGAGAATGTCCTCCAGCGGATAGCGTTTATGCCTATGCCAACAGCCTGCAGCGCACCGTCGCCACCGCGCAATTCTTTATCACCGGCGCGTTCCCGGGCTGCGACGTTCCCGTGCACCATCAGGAAAAAATGGGCACCATGGATCCGACCTTTAACCCGGTGATTACCGATAACTCGCCGGAATTCCGTGAAAAAGCGCTGAGGGCGATGGAGACCGAGCGGCAGAAAATGCAGCTTGGCGAAAGCTATAAGCTGCTGGAGCAAATGACGAACTACGCGGATTCTCCGTCCTGCAAAGAGAAAAAGGTCTGCTCGCTGGCAGACGCGAAAGACACCTTCAGCGCCGACTATGAAAAAGAGCCTGGCGTATCCGGGCCGCTGAAGGTGGGTAACTCGCTGGTGGATGCGTTTACGCTGCAGTATTACGAAGGCTTCCCGGCCGACCAGGTGGCCTGGGGCGAAATTAAGACTGACCAGCAGTGGCGCGTGCTGTCGAAGCTGAAGAACGGCTATCAGGACTCGCTGTTTACCTCCACCGAGGTGGCGCAAAACGTGGCGAAGCCGCTGGTGAAGTACATTGATAAAACCCTGGTCACCGAGCAGGCGAAAGCGCCTAAGATCACACTGCTGGTGGGGCATGATTCGAACATTGCTTCCCTGCTCACCGCCCTGGATTTCAAACCGTATCAGCTGCACGACCAGCAGGAACGTACCCCGATTGGCGGCAAGATTGTCTTCCAGCGCTGGCATGACAAAAATGCCAACCGCGAGCTGATGAAAATTGAGTATGTCTACCAGAGCTCAGAGCAGCTGCGTAACGCCAGCGTGCTGTCACTGCAGTCGCCTGCGCAGCGCGTGACGCTGGAGCTGAAAGGCTGTCCGGTGGATGCGAACGGCTTCTGCCCTGTCGATAAATTCAATGCGGTCATGAATAACGCGGCGAAGTAAAAGAGAACCCCCCGCTGCGGCGGGGGGAAACGCTTAGACGTTTTTACGTTCGATGGTTTGCTCACCCCAGAAGAGCGAGTCTTTATCCGTTTTTTCGAAGGCGCGCACCAGCACCTCATCGTTACCTTCCTCCCAAATCTGCTCGGCCAGCTTTTCATCGTATTTCGCGACTTCAAAGATAGCTTCGGCAATCTCCGGAGAGGTATTGCGTAAACTTGCCCATTCGCCCACGTGGTGAGCTTTGGATTCTTGAGTTGGCATGCTTGTCCTCCTGTTGGGTGTTAGCCGTTCAGTTTTTTGGCCAGACCCGCGACGTGTTCACCCTGATAGCGGGCGATAGCCAGTTCTTCATTGCTTGGCTGGCGTGAACCGTCCCCACCGGCAATGGTGGTTGCACCGTAAGGCGTACCGCCGCGCACCTGGGAAACGTCAAACAGCTCCTGCGCGCCGTAGCCAATCGGCACAATCACCATCCCATGATGAGCAAGGGTAGTCCAGGTTGAGGTAATCGTCTGCTCCTGACCGCCGCCGGTGCCGGTAGAGCTGAATACGCTGGCGAGTTTGCCGTAGAGCGCCCCGGATGCCCAAAGTCCGCCGGTTTGATCGAGGAAGGTGCGCATCTGACCCGACATATTGCCGAAGCGGGTTGGGGTGCCGAAGATAATGGCATCATAATCTGCCAGCTCCTGCGGGGTGGCGACCGGGGCGTTTTGCGTTTTCCCCCCGGCTTTCGCGAAGGCTTCCGCCTGCATGGTTTCCGGTACGCGTTTCACCACAACCTCCACGCCATCAACCCTGTTTGCACCTTCTGCTACCGCGTGAGCCATGGTTTCAATGTGTCCATACATGGAATAATAGAGCACCAGAACTTTTGCCATTTTGCATCACTCCTCGTTTGTTTTTTCTGACAGCGGATCGCTGCGTTCTTTTAAAGATATGCCATCACAGCCAGACTGCAAAAATGAACGGCATTTCTTTGATATATAACAATATGATTACAAAAATGGCTTTGTAGCAAAATGAAACAACTTTCTCTCAGTCGAATTTTGAAATGATAAGAAAGGTTTATGAGTCACCGTCGCGTCGTCTCACCCAAAAGACTGAGATCATGTTGCAGAATATTACCTCTGGCTTGCTGGATAGCCGCATTCCACTAAGCTTAGTTTCACGCGGCACAGATAAAGGCACTGTCCTTGAGTCGCGAGGTGAAAGAATCCTCTTTTACTGAATGCAATATGATGTCTAATGTTTCACACTCTGGAGGTTAGAGATGGCAAACCATCGTGGTGGTTCAGGTAATTTCGCTGAAGACCGTGAAAGAGCATCAGAAGCAGGTCGTAAAGGTGGCCAGTCCAGCGGGGGTAACTTCAAAAATGACCCTCAGCGCGCATCAGAGGCTGGTAAAAAAGGGGGCAAAAACAGCCACGGCAGCAATAAGTAACACGCCGGGTTGAACCCCTGCCGCCGGGATTTCCCGGCGGTTTTTTTATTTCTGCAACATTGAACTGTAACCAAAGGCAACGCACACTAGAGAATTGATTTTAATTGCGAGTGCCGCATGTCTGTCTCACGCTTCAAATTCTCCGTAAAACCGCAGGAAGCCATCCTCATTCTCATCACCATGTTCTGGGGCGGGACGTTTCTGGCCGTCCAGTACGCGGTAACCCTCAGCGATCCGTTCTTTTTTGTTGGCCTGCGCTTTGCGACGGCGGCGCTTGCCGTAGGGCTGATTTCACTGAAAACGCTGCGGGGGCTGACGCTTAAAGAGCTTAAGGCCGGCGTGGCGATTGGTGTGGCGATAGCGATGGGCTACAGCCTGCAGACGTGGGGTTTACAGACTATCTCCAGCAGCAAATCCGCGTTTATTACCGCCATGTATGTGCCGCTGGTGCCGCTATTGCAGTGGCTCTGTCTCGGCAGAATTCCGGGCCTGATGTCCTGTATTGGCATCGTGCTGGCGTTTATCGGCCTGATCTTACTGGCCGGACCGGAAAACAACCTGCTGGCGTTGGGGCCGGGCGAAATCATCACCCTGATTGGGGCGATTGCCATTGCGGCG
Source organism: Enterobacter sp. B79-1 (assembly GCF_057444735.1). Classification (NCBI taxonomy): domain Bacteria; kingdom Pseudomonadati; phylum Pseudomonadota; class Gammaproteobacteria; order Enterobacterales; family Enterobacteriaceae; genus Enterobacter; species Enterobacter sp. B79-1. The sequence continues at coordinate 1,043,485 of NZ_JBYAZJ010000001.1, read as the reverse complement.
GAAATTATTCTGATTAGCGCCTGGGCGGGCAAGGTCGACGTTAAGCGGGTGACGGTGGTGCAGCTCGCCACGGCGTCGCTGGTGGCGTTTGCGACAATGGTGCCGGCAGGCGAGTCCGTACCGCCGATGTCCACCGGGCTGGTTGTGGTCGCACTGGGGCTGGGTATCTTCAGCGCCATTATTCAGGTCACCATGAACTGGGCGCAGCGCAGCGTATCGCCAACCCGTGCGACGGTGATTTATACCGGAGAACCGGTCTGGGCGGGCATTTTCGGGCGGCTGGCCGGGGAGCGTCTGCCGCTGCTGGCCCTGGTGGGCGCGGCATTTATTGTCGCCGGGGTGCTGGTGAGTGAGTTAAAGTTAAAAAAACGACGTAAGTCGATTGCCGGGCTGGGCACTGAACAAGGGGCAGATAGCTAACAACGCGCACGCTGCCCGTTTTGCCCGGCGGCGCTTCGCTTGCACGGGCCTACAATTGGCATGTTGGCCGGGTAAGCGTAGCGTCACCCGGTTATTTCAGGTTCAGGGGGTGATGGCTTCCGCTTGCGCTTCATCCCCTTTGCGGCGGCTCAGCAGGGCATTAAGCAGAATTGCCCCAAAGGTCGCCGTACCAATCCCGCCAATCGTAAACCCGCCCAGCGTCAGGGCGAAGTCGCCTGCGCCCAGCACCAGCGTGACCGCCACCATAATCAGGTTGCTGTTCTGGCTGAGATCGACGCGGTGCTGCACCCAGATGCGCGCCCCGGCCACGGCGATCAGCCCAAACACCACAATCGATGCGCCGCCGATGACCGGTGACGGAATGGTATGGATCAGCGCGCCGAACTTCGGTGAGAAGCCGAGCAGTATCGCCATCACCGCCGCTGCGACGAAGACCAGCGTGGAGTAGACTTTGGTGACCGCCATCACACCGATGTTTTCGGCATAGGTGGTGACGCCGCTGCCGCCCACGGAACCGGAGAGCATGGTCGCCAGCCCGTCACCGACGAACGCGCGGCCCATGTACGGGTCCATGCTGCGTCCAGTCATGCCCGCCACGGCCTTCAGGTGGCCCAGGTTCTCCGCCACCAGGATAACGGCGACGGGCGCGATAAGCATCATCGCCTGGGTGTTAAAGGTGGGCGAGGTCACCTGCGGCAGGCCGAACCAGGCAGCCTGGTGCAGCAGCGTAAAATCAACCGGTTTGCCCAGGCCAAAAACGTTCGCCAGCAGGGCGTAGACCAGACAGGCGACAATCAGCCCAACCAGGATAAGCAGACGCTGGATCATGCCCCGCGTAAACACCGCCACCACGCCGATGCACAGCACCGTGATCACCGCCATCCAGCTTTCAAACGGCGAGGCGGAGACGCTTCTGACCGCAATCGGAGCGAGGTTCAGGCCAATCGCCATCACCACGGCACCCGTCACGACGGGGGGCATCATTCGCTCTATCCAGCGCGTGCCGATTTTCATCACCACCAGACCAATCAGGGTGTACACCAGGCCGCAGGCGATGATGCCGCCGAGGGCCATGCTCAGGTTGGGGTTGATCCCCTGGCCGTTAAACCCGGTGGTGGCGATAACCACCCCGACAAAAGCGGCGCTGGAGCCAAGATAGCTGGGCACGCGCCCGCCGGTAACAAAGAAGAACAGCAGGGTACCGATACCCGACATCAAAATAGAGAGGTTGGGATCGAGTCCCATCAGCATCGGCATCAGCACCGTCGCGCCAAACATGGCAACCGCGTGCTGTACGCCCATCACCATCGTCTGCCCGAGCGGGAGGCGTTCATCCGGCGCGACCACGCCTGCTTCTGTGGAGGTCGATTTCAACTGCCAGTGGGGAAATCCGAACATGGTCTGTCTCCTTAAGGCGGGTTAACAGGCGGGTCGCATAAGCGCGTGGTAGCCGCGGTCAAACCACACCAGCCCTTGCGGCGCGGGGTGGCGAATAATCGAAACAATGTCGCAAAACAGAATGTCGTGGGTACCGACGCTGACCACCTGGCTGATGCGGCAGTCAAACGAGGCCAGCGCATCCTCCAGCCGCGGGCAGCCCGTGTCGCCCGTCTGCCAGCGGGCGGCGGCAAAGCGTTCCTCCATCGGCGTTTTCCCGCCAAACAGATTGGACAGCGGCTCCTGTCCGGCGCTCAGGGTATTCACGCAAAGGGTGCGGTTTTCGCTAAACGTTGGCCAGACGGACGCCCCGCGGTTCAGGCACACCAGCAGGGTGGGCGGTGAATCCGTGACGCTGCACACCGCGCTGGCGGTGAAGCCTGCCATCCCCGCCGGGCCGTCGGTGGTGATGATATTGACCGCCGCGCCGACGCAGGCCATGGCGTCGCGAAAGGTTTGTTTATCCGGTGTCATGACGATCGCTCCCTTACGCCAGCCCGCAGGCATCGTCGAAGGTCAGACGCGGCAGGCGCCCGTAAAGTTTGCTGGTATCGCCATAGCCAATGTTGATCAGCAGATTGCTTTTAAGCGTGGTGCCGGTGAAGAAGGTCTCGTCGACCTTTTGCCGGTCAAATCCCGACATCGGGCCAGTGTCCAGCCCCAGGGCGCGACAGGCGAAAATCAGGTAAGCAGCCTGCAATGAGCTGTTGCGAAAGGCGGTCTCTTCCGCATGCGCGGGGCTGGAGGTAAACCAACTCTTTGCATCGCCGTGCGGGAACAGCTCGGGCAGGCGCTCGTAGAATTCACCGTCCCAGGCGACAATGGCTGTGACCGGGGCGGTGAGCGTTTTCTCGAGGTTGCCGCTGGAGAGCGCCGGGCGCAGCTTCTCTTTTCCCTCTGCGCTTCGCACAAACACAATTCGCGCCGGGGAGCAGTTCGCGGACGTTGGCCCCCATTTCATCAGGTCGTAGATTTCGTGCAGCGTTTCGTCGCTGACAGGCATATCCAGCCAGCCGTTATGGGTGCGGGCGCCGGTGAACAGCGTTTCCAGCGCGGCGGGCGTAATGGCTTCGCTCATTAAAGCTCCTTATAAAACGGGTTCAGGACTGTGCAGCAGGCTGGCAAGCCCGTTCAGCAGCAGGGTGTTAAAGGTGTCCGGCTCGGTGACGTTGCAGGCATGCCCGCCCTGGCGCATCACCACGCTGTGGCTGTGTGGGATCGCCGCCTGCAGCTCGGACGAGCAAACAGCGGGCACCAGCATGTCGTCGGCGGAACAGATAATGTGTACCGGGCAGCGAATGCGCGCGGTATGGCGTCGGAAGTCGGCATTTTTTAGTGCGCTGAGCCTGCGCAGCAGATTGGTTTTACCCTGGAAATGGGCCAGCGCCAGCGCTTCTTCTGCCTCCAGGCGAGGCGCGCGGGCGGCCATCCAGTCTGCCGGGTAGAGAAACAGCGGCTGCGCCTCGACCCAGGCCTGCGCGCCGCCGGAATGCAGCAGACGCTCGCGAACGTCAAAACAGCGGCGGGTATGGGCATTGAGGGTGAGCCAACCGTTAATACACACCAGCGCAGAAACCGCGTCGGGTTTGTCGATCGCCAGCTGCAGGCCGACCAGCGCGCCCAGCGCGTGGCCCACGACGGTGTAGCGTAAGATCCCGGCATCCGTAAGCGCCTGAGCCAGTTCATCGGCCATCTGCGCCAGGCTATAGCCTTCAGGAAGGGTATCCGGGTTATTACCCGTCCCTCGCTGGTCATAGCACACCACCTGATACTCCTTTTCCAGCGCGGCGAACTGGGGCAGCCAGTAGCTACCGCTGCCTCCAAGTCCGGCAATCAGCACGACCACGGGCGCGCCCTCGAACGGGGGCGGCGAGAGAGAAAGCTTCATGGCAGCCTCACTTCGCGATGTGCGCAACGGTGGCGATTTCAACCAGCGCCTCGGGCTTCACCAGCCCGCACTGAATGCAGAACCGCGCCGGTTTATCGCCGGGGAAGAACTCGGCGTAGATCTCGTTAATCGCGGCGTAGTTTTTCCAGTCGGTGATAAAGATGCTGTTGAAGGTCACATCCTCCATCGTGCCACCCGCCGTTTCGATCACGGTTTTGATCGTCTCCAGCACGTGGCGGGTTTGCGCCTTTGGGTCGTTGATAAACACCACGTTGTTGTCTTTATCAAACGGCAGCGTGCCGGAGACATACACCACGCCGTCGGCGAGGGTGCCGGGGACAAACGGGGCGATGGGCGTGCTGGTGCCCGGCGGAATAATCACGGATTTTGGCATCAGGTGTCTCCTCAGGCGATACGGGCGAGCGGGGGAGTCAGGGCGTCGCAGAAATCATTGACGTTACTGACCCAGCCAAAAAAGGTTTCGATATTGAACAGGGCGGCTTTCTGGGCGAATTCCGGCCCGGCCTGGTGGGTCGCGTCTTCCAGCACCACGCCAAAATACTCGAGGAAAAAGCCGTCGCGCAGGGTCGACTCCACGCAGACGTTGGTGGCGATTCCGGTGAACACCAGATGGCGAATGCCCCGGCTGCGCAGCAGGCTGTCGAGCGGGGTGTTGAAAAAGCCGCTGTAGCGCGGTTTCGGCAGAACGATATCGCCCGCCTGCGGTACCAGCTCATCCACCAGCTGATAGTCCCAGCCGCCTTTCGCCAGCAGCTTGCCCTGCAGTTCGGGCCGTTTACGCATGGTTTTCAGGGCGTTCGACTTGTGGAAGTTGGGTGAGCCGGGACCGCCTGCCTCGACGTACTGGTCATCCCAGCCGTTCTGGAACCAGATGATGAGCATCCCCGCAGCGCGCGCGGCGGCGACGGCGGTTTTGATGTTCGCGATCACCGGCTGCGTGGTGGAGACGTCGAACCCCGCCAGGTCCAGATAGCCGCCCTGGCTGGCGTAGGCGTTTTGCATATCCACTACGATCAGCGCGCTCTGCTCTGGCGCAAAGGTGATGGCTTCCGGGCGTGCGTTGAGGGTCGTCATTACGCCACCTCCTTCGTGACGGCAGGGATGTGGGCGCGGCACTGCATCAGCGGCTGGATGCGCTCGCCGAAGGTCTCCACGCCGGTCAGGAAATCATCGAAGGTCAGCAGGACGCCTTCCGCGCCGGGGACGGCCGCCACTTCGTCGAGCATTCTGGCCACGCTGGCATAAGAGCCGACCAGGGTGCCCATGTTGATATTCACCGCAGAGGTGGGGTCGGCCATCTGGCGCACGTTGGTATCCGCCCCGGAGCGGGTATCCTTCTGGCTCTGCTCGGTGAGCCAGCTCAGGGCCTCCTCGTCGGCGCCGTCCTTATAGCGCTCCCATTTCGCGCGCGCGGCGTCGTCGGTTTCGTCGGCGATCACCATAAACAGCACGTAGGAGCCCACGTCGCGTCCGGTCTTGTCGGCGGCCTCTTTCATTCGCGCGGCGGTCGGGGCGAAGGCGGCAGGGGTGTTCACGCCTTTACCGAAGCAGAAGTTGAAGTCGGCGTATTTGGCGGAGAATTCCATCCCCGCGTCGCTCTGTCCGGCGCAAATCACCTTCATCGGCACCGACGGCTGCGGGCTGACGCGACAGTCGTTCATGGTAAAGAAGTCACCCTTGAAATCGCTTTTGCCCGTACCCCACAGATCGCGCAGCACCTGCACGTATTCAATCAGGTAGTCATAGCGACGCGAGAAGTAGTCGTCACCCGGCCAGAGCCCCATCTGCTCGTATTCGGGTTTTTGCCAGCCGGTGACCAGGTTGACGCCAAAGCGCCCGCCGGAGATGGAGTCGATGGTGGAGGCCATGCGCGCTACGATCGCTGGCGGTAAGGTGAGGGTGGCGGCGGTGGCGTAGATTTGGATCCGCGAGGTGACCGCGGCCAGCCCGGCCATCAGGGTAAAGGACTCCAGGTTGTGATCCCAGAATTCGGTTTTGCCGCCAAAGCCGCGCAGCTTGATCATCGAAAGCGCAAAGTCGAAATGGTAGTGCTCTGCTTTCTGCACGATGGCTTTATTCAGCTCAAAGGTCGGCATGTATTGCGGTGCTGTGGTCGAGATAAGCCAGCCGTTGTTGCCGATGGGTACAAATACGCCAATTTTCATCACGAACCTCTCTTCATTACGTCGCAGGTGTAGGGATGTTTTTGCAAAGGGAATGCCAGTTTTGAAAATGACAGTGTTATTAATGTGTTAACCAGAAGTTGGTGGATTGATGCGTCTAAATGTGGACTAAATGGTCAAAAACATTGCACAGAAAACAGGCATTCATGCGCGATCGGAGTGCAGGATATCGTGGCGAGACGGGGGTTTTGCTATGCTGAGGGCAACGCAGAATAAGGAGAGCGGGAATGACACAAGGCGCAGTGAAAACACCGGGTAAACGTTCGCAGGCGGTGAGTGCGAAAAAGCAGGCTATTCTGAGCGCGGCGCTGGATACGTTTTCGCAATTTGGCATCCACGGCACGCGCCTGGAGCAGGTGGCGGAGCAGTCCGGGGTATCCAAAACCAATCTGCTCTACTACTACCCGTCGAAAGAGGCGCTCTATATTGCGGTGATGCAGCAGATCCTCGATATCTGGCTCGCGCCGCTAAAAGCGTTCCGCGCAGAGCTGGCCCCGCTGGTAGCGATCAAGGAGTACATTCGCCTGAAGCTGGAGGTGTCGCGCGATTATCCGCAGGCATCAAAGCTGTTTTGTCTTGAGATGCTGCAGGGCGCGCCGCTATTGCAGGCGGAACTCACCGGAGATTTAAAACAGCTGGTGGACGATAAGTCGGCCATTATTGCCGGATGGGTCGCCAGCGGTAAACTGGCCCCGGTCGACCCGCATCATCTGATCTTTATGATTTGGGCCTCCACCCAGCATTACGCTGACTTTGCGGCCCAGGTTGAGGCGGTGACCGGTAAAACGCTCCAGGACGAGGCGTTTTTCCAAAGTACGCTGGATAACGTGCAGCGGATGATTATTGAAGGGATCCGCGTGCGCTAGTTTCCCGGAGGGAGAGGGCAGCTTAAGTCGCCCTCTTCACACTGCATCAGCGAGGCCAGAAACGCCTCGCGTTCAACCGTTTTCTCCGCCAGGCACTGGTTAACAATCATTGGCTGGACGCTTCCGCCTTCCGTACCCGAGCCGATAAACGCGCAGTCCGCGTCGCGCAGGGTAATCCACGCCTGCTGCGCTTTTTTCAGCAGGTCGCGCTGAGGGGCGGCCGCGCGTTTGATGGCGGCCTGATAGGTCTGGTTGAGCTTTTTATCGGCAGCCTGGTACTGCTGCGCGCTACAGGTATTCAGCTCAAGCTGGGTGGTCGCTTTGTCGCACTCGTCGGCCAGCGCGCTGGCGCTCATTAGCAGTGCTGCGCCTGCGATAAGAAATCGTTTCATACACTCCCCAATAAAATAAGGCTCCGTCTCCGGAGCCTTATTAGCACAGCGTTAGCCGATTGTCATCAGGCTGGCGTTACCTCCCGCCGCCGCGGTGTTGACGCTGAGCGAGCGCTCAACGTACAGACGCTCCAGCAGCAGGTTGGTTTCCCCGCGCGCAAAGCCCTGCACGGAAACGATGGCACCGCTGCGGGCCGCAACCTGCTCGCACAGTTCGCGCAGCTGGTCGGAATCACCGTGGTAGATCACCGCATCAAACGGCTGCGTCAGCAGCGCATCGGCCTTCGCAAAGCGAATACGGGCCGAGACCGCTTTAGGCAGCTGTTTGGCGAGATCGCGATGCAGCGCATCTTCCGGCCACAGCACTTCACACCCGGTTGCCATTGCGGCAGCCAGCTGCACCAGCGCGTCCTGCTCGTTATCGGCCACGCACAGCACGCGCTCGCGCGGCATCAGCGTCCAGGTGTTGCGCTCGCCGGTTGGGCCCGGCAGCAGACGCTGCGTGCCCGCCTGCGCCAGCTCGCCGTACTGCCGGGCGACGGCACGCAGTTCAGGACGTTTTTCCGCCCAGGCGATCAGCGCCTCCAGCGGCTGGGTCAGCACGGTTTTCACCTGCGTATCCACCGGATAGTGTGCGTCCTGACGCGCCAGGGTCACGCCCAGGGCGTTCTCCGGACGGTTAGCGAGCAGACGGTACAGGTAGAGCGGGCCACCCGCTTTCGGACCGGTGCCGGAGAGACCTTCACCGCCGAACGGCTGCACGCCCACGACCGCGCCAACCATGTTGCGGTTGACGTACAGGTTGCCGACTTTGGCATTGCCGGTGACCTGCGCAATGGTTTCGTCAATACGGGTATGCACGGCGAGCGTCAGGCCGTAGCCGGAGGCGTTGATTTGCTCAACCAGCTCGTTCAGGTTGTTACGGTTGTAGCGCACCACGTGCAGTACCGGACCGAAGACCTCTTTTTTCAGCTCGTCGAAGCTGGCCAGCTCAATCAGCGTTGGCGGCACAAAGGTGCCGGTCCGCCATTCGCGGGCATCTTCGCTGTTCTCGCGCACCGCCTGGAACACCGGACGGCCTTTCGCGCGCATGGTCTGAATGTGGTTTTCGATATTGGCTTTGGCTTCCGCGTCGATCACCGGCCCGATGTCGGTGGTGAGACGGCCCGGGTTGCCCATACGGCATTCGGCCATCGCGCCGCGCAGCATCTTCAGCGTGTGGTCCGCCACGTCGTCCTGCAGGCACAGCACGCGCAGGGCGGAGCAGCGCTGACCTGCGCTGTCGAACGCAGAGGCCAGCACGTCGACCACCACCTGCTCGGTGAGCGCGGAGGAGTCAACGATCATGGCGTTCATCCCGCCGGTTTCCGCGACGAGCGGCGTAGGGCGACCCTGCGCATCCAGACGGGTAGCGATGTTGCGCTGCAGCAGGGAGGCTACTTCGGTCGAACCGGTAAACATCACGCCGCGCACGCGGTTATCGGAGGTCAGCTTAGCGCCGACGGTTTCACCGCGGCCCGGCAGCAGCTGAACCACGCCCGCAGGCACGCCGGCTTCCAGAAGAATGTTGATACCCTGCGCGGCAATCAGCGGAGTCTGCTCTGCCGGTTTTGCCAGCACGCTGTTGCCTGCGGCAAGCGCGGCGGCAATCTGGCCGGTGAAGATCGCCAGCGGGAAGTTCCACGGGCTGATACAGACGACCGGACCCAGCGGACGGTGGGTTTCGTTATCGAAATCATCGCGTACCTGACCGGCGTAGTAGTGCAGGAAATCGACGGCCTCGCGCACTTCGGCGATGGCGTTGCTGAAGGTTTTACCCGCTTCGCGCACCAGAATGCCGATGAGCGACTGCATCTGGTCTTCCATCAGCACTGCGGCGCGTTCCAGAATGGCGGCACGTTCCTGCGGCGGCGTGGCGAACCAGATTGGCGCGTTGTTCACCGCGCTGTCCAGCGCCTGGTCCACCTCGGCTTCGGTGGCTTCACGCACGTAGCCGACGATATCTTTTGGCTCTGCCGGGTTAATGACCGGCTGCATTTCGCCGTCAGCAACGGAATGTTCCAGGATCGGCTTCGCCTGCCATTTCTGCAATGCGCTGTTGAGCAGGGCAGAGGAGAGCGACGCCAGACGATGTTCGTTGGCGAGATCCAGACCCGCCGAGTTGACGCGGCCTGCGCCATACAGCTCGCGCGGCAGGGCAATCTTCGGATGCGGCAGGCCAATCTGGCCTTCCTGCGCCGCCATCTTCTCTACGGCCTGCACCGGATCGGCAACCAGCTCGTCCAGCGGTAGGGTGGTGTCGGCGATGCGGTTAACGAAGGAGGTGTTCGCGCCGTTTTCCAGCAGACGACGCACCAGGTATGCCAGCAGGGTTTCGTGGGTTCCCACCGGGGCATAGATGCGGCACGGGCGGTTCAGCTTGCCGTCCGCCACTTTACCGGTGACCTGCTCGTACAGCGGTTCACCCATGCCGTGCAGGCACTGGAACTCGTACTGGCCCGGATAGTAGTTCTGTCCCGCCAGGCTGTAGATTGCCGCCAGGGTGTGGGCGTTATGGGTAGCGAACTGCGGATAGATCAGGTTCGGCACGCCGAGCAGCTTTTTCGCACAGGCGAGGTAAGAGACGTCGGTGTAAACCTTGCGGGTATAGACCGGGTAGCCTTCCAGACCTTCCATCTGGGCGCGTTTGATTTCGCTGTCCCAGTAGGCGCCTTTCACCAGACGGATCATCAGGCGACGGCGGCTGCGGCTTGCCAGGTCAATCAGGTAATCAATGACGAACGGGCAGCGCTTCTGGTAAGCCTGGATAACGAAGCCGATGCCGTTCCAGCCTGCCAGCTCCGGCTCGAAGCACAGTTTTTCCAGCAGATCGAGGGAGATCTCCAGGCGGTCGGCCTCTTCGGCGTCGATGTTAATGCCGATGTCATACTGGCGCGCCAGCAGGGTCAGGGACTTCAGGCGCGGGTAGAGCTCTTCCATCACCCGGTCGTACTGCGCGCGGCTGTAGCGCGGGTGCAGGGCGGAAAGCTTAATGGAGATGCCCGGGCCTTCGTAAATACCGCGACCGTTGGACGCTTTACCGATGGCGTGAATCGCCTGCTGGTAAGAGACCATGTAGGCCTGCGCGTCGGCGGCGGTCAGCGCCGCTTCGCCCAGCATGTCGTAGGAGTAGCGGAAACCTTTATCTTCCAGCTTGCGGGCGTTCGCTAGCGCTTCGGCAATGGTTTCTCCGGTGACGAACTGCTCGCCCATCAGGCGCATCGCCATGTCCACGCCTTTGCGGATCAGCGGCTCGCCGCTCTTACCGATAATGCGGTTCAGGGAGCGGGAGAGGTTGGCTTCGTTATGGGTGGAGACCAGTTTGCCGGTAAACAGCAGGCCCCAGGTCGCGGCGTTGACGAACAGCGACGGGCTGCGGCCAATGTGGGAATGCCAGTTGCCGTTGCTGATCTTGTCGCGGATGAGCGCATCGCGGGTGGCTTTATCCGGAATACGCAGCAGCGCTTCCGCCAGGCACATCAGCGCCACGCCTTCCTGTGAAGAGAGGGAAAACTCCTGCAGCAGACCCTGAACCATCCCGGCGCGGCCGGTGGCGGTTTTCTGGTTGCGCAGCTTGTCGGCTAACTGATACGCCAGGCTGTGCGCCTGTGCGGCAATGGCTTCCGGCAGACGAGCCTGCTCCAGCAGCATCGGCACGGCGTCGGTTTCGGCGCGGCGGTAGGCGCCGGTAATGGCGGCACGGCTGACGGACTGCGGCAGGATCTGCTCGGCGAATTCGAGGAACGGCTGATGGTTCTCGTCGCCAGCGGCTGGCGCTTCCTCGCTTTCGTTCGCTGCACCGGCCAGCAGGGCAGGCAGTTCCGGCAGACCTTCATCGCTCTCGAGTCTTTCGAGATAGTTAAAAATCGCCTGCTTAATTAACCAGTGCGGCGTGCGGTCAATGCGGGTTGCTGCGGTCTTAATCCGTTCGCGGGTGGCGTCATCCAGCTTAACCCCCATGGTGGTCATACCCATGCCAAAGCTCCTGTTGTTCTTTAATCGTGTTTGGTCGTTAGCGTGAAATATCCCCCATGTTGCAACTTTGTGCAACCGTGTTAAATGTGACCTGGTTTGCAACCCGGAAAATGAATGGATTGTTAACGAATGGTTAGCTGGAAAAACGCACTGGCTTTTGGGCGGGAAGCCTGTTTTTATGCGGGAGTTAACACTTTTAAAAGGTGCAACCCGTAAAAGCGTGAGCGAGTGCAACCTATAGGAAACTCGTATCAAACCAGGGATGAAATTGATGTAAATGCAGTGTTAAATCGTTTGTCAGCGGGATGCGCATACGGCAGGATAGCGCGCCCAACAGAAACACAAGATACATTCACCTCGTTCCGGTGATCATATAACAAGGCAGCCCGGATGGTTGTCGCTCGACATTTTGGAGAATTTGAATGGCTATTAGCACACCGATGCTGGTGACATTTCTCGTTTATATATTTGGCATGATCCTGATAGGGTTTTTGGCATGGCGTTCAACAAAGAACTTTGACGACTACATTCTGGGCGGACGCAGTTTAGGCCCAATGGTGACCGCGCTCTCTGCGGGCGCTTCCGATATGAGCGGCTGGCTGTTGATGGGCCTGCCGGGCGCGATTTTCATCTCCGGTATCTCTGAAAGCTGGATCGCCATCGGCCTGACCGTCGGCGCGTGGATCAACTGGAAGCTGGTGGCAGGCCGTCTGCGCGTGCATACCGAGGCCAACAATAACGCCCTGACGCTGCCGGATTACTTCACCGGACGCTTTGAAGATAACAGCCGCGTTCTGCGCATTATCTCCGCGGTAGTTATTCTGCTGTTCTTCACCATCTACTGTGCCTCCGGCATCGTGGCCGGCGCGCGCCTGTTCGAAAGCACTTTCGGCATGAGCTATGAAACCGCTCTGTGGGCCGGTGCGGCGGCGACCATCCTCTATACCTTTGTGGGCGGTTTCCTTGCCGTGAGCTGGACCGACACCGTGCAGGCGAGCCTGATGATCTTCGCCCTGATCCTGACCCCGGTGATTGTGATTTTCACCGTTGGCGGCTTTGGCGATTCGCTGGAAGTGATCAAGCAGAAGAGCATTGAGAACGTCGACATGCTGAAAGGACTGAACTTCGTTGCCATCGTCTCCTTGATGGGCTGGGGCCTGGGCTACTTCGGTCAGCCGCATATTCTGGCGCGCTTCATGGCGGCGGATTCTCACCACACCATCGTTCATGCCCGTCGCATCAGCATGACGTGGATGATCCTCTGTCTGGCGGGCGCGTGTGCGGTCGGCTTCTTCGGTATCGCGTACTTCAACAACAACCCGGCGCAGGCGGGCGCGGTCAACCAGAACGCCGAGCGCGTGTTCATCGAGCTGGCGCAGATACTGTTTAACCCGTGGATTGCCGGTATCCTGCTCTCGGCGATCCTGGCGGCGGTGATGTCCACCCTAAGCTGCCAACTGCTGGTCTGCTCCAGTGCGATCACCGAAGACCTCTACAAAGCCTTCCTGCGTAAAAACGCGAGCCAGAAAGAGCTGGTCTGGGTAGGGCGCTTTATGGTGCTGGTGGTGGCGCTGATTGCCATCGCGCTGGCGGCTAACCCGAATAACCGCGTGCTGGGTCTGGTGAGCTATGCCTGGGCGGGCTTCGGTGCTGCGTTTGGTCCGGTCGTGCTGTTCTCCGTGCTGTGGTCACGTATGACCCGTAACGGCGCGCTGGCGGGGATGATTATCGGTGCGGTGACCGTTATCGTCTGGAAACAGTTCGCGTGGCTGGGCCTGTACGAAATCATTCCGGGCTTCATCTTCGGCAGCATCGGCATCGTGGTGTTCAGCCTGCTGGGTAAAGCACCGTCTGCTTCTATGCAGAAACGCTTTGCTGAAGCCGACGCGCACTACCACACTGCGCCGCCTTCTAAGCTTCAGGCAGAATAATTTTTCTCGCTGCACAATGCGGGCCGGGTGAGCGCAAGCGCACCCGGCTTTTTTCTTGCCAAAATCCGTAATTTCCTGTGATATCCATGTGCTTATAACAATGAGGATAGCGAAGCATGACAATCAAAACAGGGTTAATGGCGGCGGCACTATTGATGCTCGCTGGCTGCACGGTGCCATCGCAGCACGCGGCGGTAGAGACCTGCAAAGCGGGTAACCAGATGCAGCAAACCACGCTCTATTTCGGCTTAAATCGTCCTGCCGGGGCGCAGATTACCGGCAACGAATGGCAACAGTTTGTTGATCAGGACGTGACGCCGCGTTTCCGCGATGGCTTAACGGTATTTGATGCGCGCGGCCAGTGGCTTGGGAACGACGGGAAAGTGGCGCGTGAGCCGAGCAAGGCATTGATGCTGATCCACGGTAAAGATGCGCAGAGCGAGAAGAACATCGAAGCGTTACGCGGGATTTATAAATCACGCTTCGCGCAGGAGTCGGTGATGCGGGTCGACCAGCCGGTGTGCGTGCAGTTTTAATGAAAACGGCGGGATAACCCGCCGTTGTTGTATCGTAGTTGTTTTGTAGGCCGGGATCGCTGCGCGCCACCCGGCATTGCATCAGAGCACCAACCCCGCAAAGCTCGCCGACAGCAGGCTTACCAGCGTCGCGCCGTACACCAGACGCAGACCAAACCGCGATACCACGTTGCCCTGCTGCTCGTTCAGGCCCTTAATCGCCCCGGCCACAATGCCGATGGACGCGAAGTTCGCGAACGACACCAGGAAGACGGACAAAATACCCAGCCCACGAGGGGACATCTGATGGGCGATTTTTTGCAGCTCGATCATCGCCACAAATTCATTCGCTACCAGCTTGGTTGCCATAATACTGCCCGCGTTTAAGGCATCGCTCAGCGGGATCCCCACCAGCCAGGCCAGGGGATAAAACACATAGCCCAGGATCTGCTGGAAGCTCATGCCAAATACGCTGGAGAAGAGGGCGTTAACGGCGCTAATAAGGGCGATAAAACCAATCAGCATCGCCAGAATAATCATCGCCACCTTAAAACCGGCCAGAATATACTCGCCGAGCATTTCGAAGAAGCTCTGTGATTCATGCAGCTTTTCGAGCTTGATATCCGGCTCCGCTTCCGGGCGCGCCGGGTTGATGACGGAGAGAATAATAAAGGTGCTGAACATATTCAGAATAAGCGCCGCGACGACAAATTTGGCGTCGAGCATGGTCATATAGGCACCGACTATCGACAGGGAGACCGTCGACATGGCCGTGGCCGCCATGGTGAAGAGACGACGAGAGGAGAGATCCCCCAGCACGCCTTTGTAGGCAATGAAGTTTTCCGACTGACCGAGGATCAGCGAACTTACCGCGTTAAAGGATTCCAGCTTGCCCATACCGTTCAGTTTTGACAGCAGTGTACCGATGACGCGAATAAAAATTGGCAGGATCCGCCAGTGCTGAAGAATACCAATCAGTGCGGAAATAAAAATAATCGGACACAGCACGCCGAGGAAAATGAAGGCCAGCCCTTTTTCACCCATTCCGCCAAAGACGAAATTCGTCCCTTCGGCCGCAAATTTAAGCAGCGATTCAAAGAAACCGGAGACATATTTAATAATAAAAAGTCCACTTTCTGCATGCAGGAAAAAGAATGCCAGCGCGATTTCAATAACAATCAGCTGTACAACAAAACGAATGCGAATTTTTCGGCGGTCGAAACTCACCAGCCAGGCAAGCGCAAGAATAATCACCAGCGCCAGCAGGAAATGGATAATCTTAAACATGGTTTATTTTCAGTTAGTTTTCGAGGTGGATATTTAGCCACAGCGCTGATTAACCGTAAATGGGCATTTTCGTTATAACTTATAAACGCAATCGTAACGGATGGAATTATTATCCTGCGATGCGGTTACAACTCGTCATCAAAAGGCCACATATTTCGCTTGTTTTTCTTCTTGCCGTAATGATAATCACTATCACAAGAATTTACCTTTCTTTGCATCAGTTGACCGCGATAAACATTTAAGGTGTCGGCATGTTTGTTCCATTTCTCATTATGTTACGTGAAGGCCTTGAAGCGGCCCTGATTGTCAGCCTTATCGCCAGCTATCTGAAGCGAACCCAGCGCGGACGCTGGATTGGCGTCATGTGGGTTGGCGTCTTCCTTGCCGCGGCGCTCTGCCTGGGCCTGGGCATCCTCATCAATGAAACCACCGGCGAATTCCCGCAGAAAGAACAAGAGCTGTTCGAAGGGATCGTCGCCGTGATTGCGGTGGTGATCCTCACCTGGATGGTGTTCTGGATGCGCAAGGTTTCCCGCAACGTGAAGGTGCAACTGGAGCAGGCGGTGGATAACGCGCTGCAAAAGGGCAATAACCACGGCTGGGCGCTGATCGGGATGGTTTTCTTTGCCGTTGCGCGTGAGGGGCTGGAATCGGTCTTCTTCCTGCTGGCGGCGTTTCAACAGGATGTCGGCATCTGGCCGCCGGTTGGCGCGATGCTCGGGCTGGCAACCGCGGTAGTGCTGGGCTTTCTGCTCTACTGGGGCGGTATTCGTCTCAATCTGGGCGCCTTCTTCAAGTGGACCAGCCTGTTTATTCTTCTGGTGGCGGCAGGGCTGGCGGCAGGGGCGATACGCGCCTTCCACGAAGCGGGCCTGTGGAACCACTTCCAGGACGTGGCATTCGATCTCAGCAACGTTCTCTCCACCCATTCACTGGCCGGCACCCTGCTCGAAGGTATCTTCGGCTACCAGGAAACGCCGAGCGTCAGCGAAGTGGCGATGTACTTTATCTATCTGGTTCCGGCGCTGGTGCTGTTCGCTATGCCGCCGCGTACCGGCACCCAGGCGTCGCGCGTTGCGCCGTAATGTGTAATTTAGTTACAACATACTTTTAAAGGGAAGAGTCATGGCAATTCAGTTCCGTCGTAGTGCGTTATGCGCAGGCATTGCCGCGCTGTTCGCTTCTTCATTCTCTGCCTGGGGCGCTGATGTTCCTCAGGTCAAAGTGACCGTCAATGATAAACAGTGCGAGCCGATGACCATCACGGTCAACAGCGGCAAAACCCAGTTTATCATCCAGAACCACAGCCAGAAGGCGCTGGAGTGGGAGATCCTCAAAGGCGTAATGGTGGTGGAAGAGCGTGAAAACATCGCCCCTGGCTTCAGCCAGAAGATGACCGCCAACCTACAGCCGGGTGAATACGACATGACCTGCGGCCTGCTGACCAATCCGAAAGGCAAGCTGATCGTCAAGGGCAACGCCACGAAGGATGCCGCGAAAGGCGAAGCGCTGCTGAGCCTGGGCGAGGCCATCACCGCCTATAAAGCCTACGTCACTAAAGAGACGGCGGACCTGGTTGCGGGCACCAAAGCCTTCACCGATGCGGTGAAAGCCGGGGATATCGAAAAAGCGAAATCCCTGTACGCGCCAACCCGTCAGCACTACGAGCGCATCGAGCCGATTGCCGAGCTGTTCTCTGACCTCGATGGTAGCATCGATGCCCGTGAGGACGATTACGAGCAGAAGGCCGCCGATCCAAAATTTACCGGCTTCCACCGACTGGAAAAAGCCCTGTTTGGCGACAACTCCACCAAAGGGATGGAGAAATACGCCGGGCAGCTGAACGGCGACGTGCTGGAGCTGCAAAAGCGCATCAGCGAGCTGGCCTTCCCGCCGTCGAAAGTGGTTGGCGGCGCGGCCGGTCTGATTGAAGAAGTGGCTGCAAGCAAAATCAGCGGTGAAGAAGATCGCTACAGCCACACCGACCTGTGGGACTTCCAGGCCAACGTTGACGGCGCGCAGAAAATTGTCGATCTGCTGCGTCCCCAACTGCAAAAAGAGAACAGCGAACTGCTGGCCAAAGTGGATGCCAACTTCAAAAAAGTCGACACCATCCTGGCGAAGTACCGCACCAAAGACGGGTTCGAAACCTATGACAAACTGACCGACGCTGACCGTAACGCGCTGAAAGGCCCGATTACCACCCTGGCGGAAGATCTCTCCCTGCTGCGCGGCGTTCTGGGTCTGGACTAAGCACGATGAACAAGCATGACGAGCACGACGTGGCCGAACCTTCCCGACGTCGTTTGTTAAAAGGAGTAGGGGCGCTGGGCGGCGCGCTTGCCCTGGCAGGCGGCTGCCCGGTGGCGCATGCGGCTAAACCGCAGAGTGCCCCCGGCACGCTGTCGCCGGATGCGCGCATGGAGACGCAGCCGTTTTATGGCGAGCATCAGGCGGGCATTCTGACGCCGCAGCAGGCCTCCATGATGCTGGTGGCGTTTGATTCGCTGGCCAGCGATAAAGCCGATCTGGTGCGTCTGTTCCGCCTGCTGACAACGCGTATTGCGTTTCTCACCGCGGGCGGTCCGGCACCGGAAACGCCAAATCCGCGTTTGCCGCCGATGGACTCCGGTATTCTCGGGGCGTTTATCGCCCCGGATAACCTGACCATTACCGTGTCGGTGGGCGAGTCGTTGTTTGATGACCGCTACGGCCTGGCAAAACAGAAGCCGAAAGCGCTGCAAAAAATGACGCGCTTTCCAAATGATTCCCTCGACGCGGCGCTGTGCCACGGCGATCTGCTCCTGCAGATTTGCGCCAATACCCAGGACACGGTGATCCACGCCCTGCGCGATATCATCAAGCACACGCCGGATCTGCTGAGCGTGCGCTGGAAGCGGGAAGGGTTTATCTCTGACCACGCTGCCCGCAGTAAAGGCAAAGAGACGCCGGTGAACCTGCTGGGCTTTAAGGACGGCACGGCCAACCCCAACAGCAGCGATGCGGCGCTGATGAAAGACGTGGTGTGGGTGACAGCGGACCAGGGTGAACCGGCGTGGGCGGTGGGCGGCAGCTACCAGGCGGTGCGCATTATTCAGTTCCACGTGGAGTTCTGGGACCGCACGCCGCTGAAAGAGCAGCAGACCATATTCGGCCGCGACAAGCAGAGCGGGGCGCCGCTGGGCATGCAGCACGAGCACGATGTGCCGGACTACGCGAGCGATCCTGACGGGAATACCATCGCGCTCGACAGCCACATTCGCCTTGCGAACCCGCGCACCAAAGAGACGCAGTCGAGCCTGATGATGCGTCGTGGCTACAGCTATTCGTTAGGCGTGACCAACTCTGGTCAGCTTGATATGGGGCTGCTGTTTGTCTGCTATCAGCACGATCTGGAGAAAGGGTTCCTCACCGTACAGAAGCGGTTAAACGGCGAAGCGCTGGAAGAGTATATTAAGCCCATCGGCGGCGGTTATTTCTTTGCCCTGCCTGGCCCGCGCGACCGGAACGCGTACCTCGCTCAAGGGCTGATCGAAGCCTGATAATCGTCCCTGCGATAGTTCGCGGGGACATTATTTTTTCATATGACTATCTTGTTGTTATATTTCTGTAATATTTCTATATAAGACTGAATCCACTGCAGGTGCAGTCTTAAAAGTTGCATTCAGGTAAAATAAATGTTGCATTTATGATAACTCCTGATGTACTTAAGATAAGACAGCGGTAGTTCCCGGCAGTGATGCTGAATCACTATGGAGATCGCGAATGGTTGGGTCCTATACTGGACAAGGTAAACATAACAACCGCAGCACCCGGCGCGGAGGCTCAGACTCCGGCAGCGATTTCCTCACCACTAAATTCTCCCCTTCACCTCAAGAATCTGATTCCACCGACGTGCAGACTGGTGCGCGTAGCTATTCTGTATCGTCATCCGGTAAAGCAAGCAATGGCTTACAAGGAAGCCAACCCTCTGATGTTCGTGCGCATAATCGTGCCGAAGCTGGCGCGTGTGATGAATACCAACAACTCAAGGTGCTATCCATGGGAAGACAAAAAGCAGTGATCAAAGCTCGTCGCGAAGCAAAACGTGTGCTGAGACGGGATTCACGTAGCCATAAACAGCGTGAAGAAGAATCGGTCACCTCGCTTGTGCAGATGAGTGGCGTAGAAGCAATTGGCATGGCCCGAGACAGCCGTGATAATTCTCCAATTGTTGCGCGCAATGAGGCTCAAGCGCACTACCTGAATGCTATCGAGAGTAAACAGCTCATCTTTGCAACCGGTGAAGCCGGATGCGGGAAAACCTGGATTAGTGCAGCCAAAGCGGCAGAAGCGCTGATCCATAAGGACGTGGAGCGCATTATTGTTACCCGTCCGGTACTGCAAGCTGATGAAGATCTCGGCTTCTTGCCCGGAGATATTTCGGAGAAGTTTGCCCCGTACTTCAGGCCCGTTTATGACGTGCTGGTGAAGCGACTGGGTGCATCCTTTATGCAGTACTGCCTGCGACCAGAGATTGGCAAGGTGGAAATCGCGCCGTTCGCCTATATGCGCGGACGTACATTTGAAAATGCGGTCGTTATTCTTGACGAGGCTCAGAACGTGACCGCAGCGCAAATGAAAATGTTCTTAACGCGCCTCGGGGAGAACGTGACGGTTATCGTTAACGGCGATATTACCCAGTGTGATCTGCCGTCCGGCGTGAAATCCGGATTAAGCGACGCCATGTCACGTTTTGAGGAAGATGAGATGATTGGGGTGGTACGTTTCACCAAAGATGACTGCGTGCGCTCGGCGCTCTGTCAGCGCACGCTGCAAGCGTATTATTGAGTTCGCTGTTGTGTTCAAGGCCCGGGAAACCGGGCTTTGTTTTTTGTGCGGGCTTTTTGTTGGGTGGCGCTGCGCTTACCCGACCTACAATACCCGTAGGCCTGGTAAGCGCAGCGCCACCAGGCATAAAGAGCGCAGGGAGTTCCAGGGTTCGAATCCCCCCGCAGGCGTGCAACATGCAAAAAAAAAGCCCGCATTTTCATGCGAGCTCTTCTTTAAATATGGCGGTGAGGGGGGGATTCGAACCCCCGATACGTTGCCGTATACACACTTTCCAGGCGTGCTCCTTCAGCCACTCGGACACCTCACCATATTGTTTTGCTGCCTGACCGCTTGGGGGGCAACGGGGCGCTACTATAGGGAGTTGCGCTAAAACGGTCAAGCAGATTTTCTGTATTCGTGTGCGTTCGGTTAAGCCTTAATCAGCTCTTGTCGCAGCACGGGTTATTAACGCTGTGAATCGAGCACTTCGCTGTTTTTCACCACTTCCTGTGCTTTGCCGTAGCTTTCGATCAACAGCTGATAAGCAGGGAAGATATGGGTGTATACCTCAGCCCACTCAGCCGCGTCTTCACGATTCCATGTCCGCTGGATCTCAGAGGCCACCGCCGCCGTATCCATTGGCACCACGCCAGCCTGAACGACTCGTGCCAGGGTGATCTCCTGCGCCATCTTACTGTAGGTGCCGGAGGCATCAATCACCGCAAACACTTTATAGCCATCCGCCACCGCGCTGATCGACGGGAAGGCCATGCAGACGCTGGTGATAGTGCCCGCGATAATCAACGTTTTACGTCCGGTCGCTTTCACCGCGGCCACGAACTCCGGGTTGTCCCAGGCGTTGATCTCACCTTTACGGGCAACATACTGCGCATGCGGTGCGTTGGCGTGGATCTCCGGGATCAGCGGTCCGTTCGGCCCCTGTGGTACGGACGCCGTAGTGATAACCGGGATCTTCGCCAGGGTAGCGATTTTCGCTAACGCCGCCGCACGAGCACGCAGCTCCGGCATTGGCATGTCACCGACGGTCTGGAACAGACCGCTCTGGTGATCGATAAGCAACATCACCGCATCGTTAACATCAATGACCGGACGTGCTCCATTAAAATTGGCAGGTGTAGACATGTTCTTCTCCTTTATTACGATTACGATCGGATCTGGCCGAAGCGGCCGGAGTTGAAATCACGAATAGCTTCCGCGATCTCGGTTTTAGTGTTCATCACAAACGGGCCATAGCCGACGATGGGTTCATTGAGTGGCGCGCCGGCCATCAGCAGCACTTTGGCATCGCTGCTTGCCTCAAGGTGCAGTTTGTCGCCTTCCTGACTCAGCACCACCAACTGGGCTTCTCCCGCCTGAGCAGTGCCATTCACCGTAACGTGACCTTCCAGCACCACCAGCGCCGTGCTCCAGCCCTCCGGCTGAGCGAGCGTAAGATGGCTTCCCTGATTAAGGGCAAGATCCCAGACGTTCAGCGGCGAAAAGGTGTGCGCAGGGCCGGTAATAGCGTCGTAGCGTCCGGCGATAACCCGCACCGTTCCGCTGTTGTCCGGTAACGCCACAACCGGGATGTCGCTTTTGGTGATGCTCTGGTAGCCCGGCGTCGCCATTTTGTCTTTGGCTGGCAGGTTGACCCAAAGCTGCATCATTTTCAGTTCGCCGCCTTTCTGCGAGAACGCGCTGGAGTGGAACTCCTCGTGCAGGATGCCTGCACCTGCCGTCATCCACTGCACGTCGCCGGGGCCAATGACGCCACCTTTACCCGTGGAGTCGCGATGCTCCACTTCACCGGAATAGACGATGGTGACCGTTTCAAAACCCCGGTGGGGGTGTTGGCCTACGCCGCGTTTCGCCCCATCTGCCGGAAAGGTGTACGGACCTGCGTAATCCAGCAGCAGGAACGGACTCAGCGGCTCGCCGTGGGTTTGATAAGAAAACATCGAACGAACCGGGAAACCATCGCCAACCCAGTGCTGGCGGGGAGCGGTATAAACGCCTGTTACGTTTTTCATGATTAACTCCTGATGTTCTGTTGATGTAATTAGCTTATATTCAGAGTTAATATCCCGGTAGATAGTGAAAATGGCATTCACTGTTCCGAAAATAGAACGATGGGGTTTTATGCAGGATCTCAATGACTTTGTCTGGTTTGTGAAGGTGGTCGACCATGGTGGGTTTGCGGCGGCGGGAAGGGCGCTAGACCAACCCAAGTCCAAACTGAGCCGCAGGATCGCGCAGCTGGAAGAGCGGCTTGGCGTGCGGTTGATACAGCGCACTACGCGGCAGTTTACGGTGACGGAAGTGGGGCAGACCTTCTATCAGCACTGTAAGGCGATGCTGATAGAAGCAGAAGCGGCAGAGGAGGCCGTTGCTGCGCTGCAGGCTGAGCCGCGCGGCGTCGTCAGGATCACCTGTCCCGTCACGTTACTGCACGTCCACGTAGGACCGATGCTGGCACGGTTTATGGCGCGCTACCCGGGGATTAATCTCCAGCTTGAGGCCACCAATCGGCGGGTCGATCTTGTGGGCGAAGGCATTGATGTGGCGATCCGCGTACGTCCGCGTCCGTTTGATGACAGCGATCTGGTCTTAAGGGTGCTGGCTGACAGGGGGCATTGCCTGGTGGCGAGTCAGCAGTTGATTGAACGTATGGGTAAACCTCGAATGCCTTCTGAGCTCAGTGAATGGCCTGGTTTAAGTATGGGGGCCGGTAAACAGGTGCATAAATGGGAACTCAGTGGTCCAGAGGGGGCGAAAGCGGAGATCCACTACGCACCGCGCTTTATTACCACCGACATGCTGGCACTGCGGGAAGCGGCGATGGCGGGCGTGGGCGTTGTGCAGTTGCCGATATTGATGGTGAAGGATCAGCTTGCGTCAGGGGAACTGGTACGGGTGCTGGACGCGTGGGAACCCCGACGGGAAGTGATTCACGCAGTTTATCCTTCACGGCGCGGCATGCTGCCGTCGGTCAGGACGCTGGTAGATTTTCTGACCGAAGAGTATGCGCGGATGGTGGAGGAGTAGTTTTTCGTAGGTCGGGTAAGCGCAGCGCCACCCGACATGAGTTTCGCACAGAGCCGAAAGGTTCGAATCCCCTGCAGGCGTGCAATATGCGAAAAAAAAGCCCGCATTTTCATGCGAGCTCTTCTTCAAATATGGCGGTGAGGGGGGGATTCGAACCCCCGATACGTTGCCGTATACACACTTTCCAGGCGTGCTCCTTCAGCCACTCGGACACCTCACCATATTGTCATCCCGTTGTTGCCGGGACGGGCGCTAATGTAAGGAAAAGCCGAACTGGCGTCAACTCACTTTTTCAGTAATTTAGCGCGTTTAGACAAACTTCAAGCAACCTGACTCCTAAATGTGCACAAAGCGCCTCTTTTATCAGCAACGCGGTTTCCTGATAAATTTGTTATGCTGGCAATCCATTTGAAAATGAAAACAAAACAGCGCACTAAAAGGCAGGAATGACCATGGATATTCTCTTCTATCACCCTACATTTGATACCGCTTACTGGATTGACGCACTTTCGGCGGCGCTGCCCGGCGCACGCGTACGCGAGTGGAAGCGTGGCGATAATGAACATGCCGACTATGCGCTGGTCTGGCACCCGCCGGTTGAGATGCTGCAGGGCCGCAAGCTGAAGGCGGTTTTCGCCCTGGGCGCGGGCGTTGATTCGATCCTCAGTAAATTGAAAGCGCATCCAGAAATGCTGCCTGACAATATTCCGCTGTTCCGTCTTGAAGATACGGGAATGGGCCAGCAGATGCAGGAGTATGCCGTGAGCCAGGTGCTGCACTGGTTCCGCCGCTTCGACGATTATCAGGCCTTTAAACAGCAATCCCACTGGGAGCCGCTGCCGGATTATCGACATGAAGATTTTATCGTTGGGATCCTCGGCGCGGGTGTGCTCGGCTCAAAAGTGGCAGAAGCACTTGCCCCGTGGGGCTTCCCGCTACGTTGCTGGAGCCGCAGCCGTAAGGATTATCCGGGCGTCGAGAGTTTTGCCGGAACGGATGAGCTTCCTGCGTTCCTGAAAGGGACTCGCGTGCTTATCAACCTGCTGCCGAATACCGCCGAAACGGTGGGCATTATCAATAGCACTCTCCTGAACCAGTTAGCCGAGCAGAGCTATTTGATGAACCTCGCGCGCGGGGTCCATGTCGTGGAGGGCGATCTGCTGAGCGCGCTGGACAGCGGAAAGCTTAAAGGTGCCATGCTGGACGTTTACAGCCGTGAGCCACTGCCAGCGGAAAGCCCGCTGTGGGCGCACCCGCGCGTCGCGATGACGCCACACGTGGCTGCCGTGACGCGTCCGGCAGAAGCGGTGGCATACATATCCCATACCATCAGCGAAATGGAAAAGGGTAACGCGGTCACTGGACAGGTCGACAGACAGCGCGGCTACTAACGGAAACCCGGCGTTCGCCGGGTTTTTGCTAATATTCGCCGCTGATAACTGCTATCCTTTGGAAAAACCGCAGAGGAGAGAAAGATGTATCCCGTAGACCTGCATATGCACACCGTCGCCAGCACCCACGCGTATAGTAACCTCCATGATTATATCGCCCAGGCAAAGCTCAAGGGCATCAAGCTTTTTGCGATTACCGATCATGGCCCGGATATGGCGGATGCACCGCACTACTGGCATTTTGTGAATATGCGGATTTGGCCACGTCTGGTGGACGGTATCGGGATACTGCGCGGCATTGAGGCGAACATCAAAAATACAGACGGTGAGATCGACTGCACCGGCCCGATGCTGACCTCTCTTGACCTTATCCTTGCCGGTTTCCATGAGCCGGTCTTTGCGCCTCAGGATAAAGACACCAACACTGCGGCGATGATTGCCACCATTGCCAGCGGCAATGTGCACATTATCAGCCACCCCGGTAACCCGAAGTATCCGATTGATATTCAGGCTGTCGCGCAGGCGGCAGCGAAACACCGCGTGGCGCTGGAGATTAATAACTCCTCCTTTGTTCACTCGCGTAAGGGCAGTGAAGCCAACTGTCGCGAAGTGGCTGCCGCCGTGCGTGATGCGGGGGGAATGGTGGCGCTGGGGTCCGATTCTCATACCGCGTTTACGCTGGGTGATTTCAGTGAGTGTATGAAAGTATTAAATGACGTTGATTTCCCGGAAGCGCAAATCCTGAACGTGACGCCACGCCGCATGCTCGATTTCCTCGAGTCGCGCGGAATGGAGCCGATTGCCGAATTTGCCGATCTTTAATTGTGTAATGGAATAAAAAATGAACGAGTTCTCCATCCTTTGCCGCGTGCTGGGTACGCTCTATTATCGCCAGCCGCAAGACCCGCTGTTGGTTCCGCTTTTCACGCTGATCCGTGAAGGCAAGCTGGCGCAGAACTGGCCGCTGGAACAGGATGATTTGCTGGAACGTCTGCAAAAAAGCTGCGACATGCAGCAGATTTCAACGGATTACAATGCGCTGTTCGTCGGTGACGAGTGCCGTGTTTCGCCGTACCGTTCTGCCTGGCAGGAAGGGGCGACGGAAGCAGAAGTGCGTGCGTTTCTCTCCGAGCGCGGGATGCCGCTGAGCGATACGCCAGCCGATCACATCGGTACGCTGCTGCTTGCGGCCTCCTGGCTCGAAGACAACGCCGGTGATGACGAAAATGAAGCCATCGAAACCCTGTTTGAAACCTATCTGTTGCCGTGGGTTGGGACATTCCTGGGTAAAGTTGAAGCCCATGCCACCTCGCCATTCTGGAGAACCCTGGCACCGCTGACGCGTGATGCGATTGCTGCGATGTGGGATGAGCTCGAAGAAGAAAATGAAGAGTGATTTAGATCACAAAAATTCTGCAACGATACATTTCAACTTGCACATAATGTGCTTCTGATCGCATTTCTATGGCGCGCTTCTGCTAAGATGCGCGCCATGAACATATTACTTTGTATTGCACTGACAACAGGCATTCTCTCCGGACTCTGGGGATGGGTGGCCGTGTCTCTCGGATTGCTCAGCTGGGCCGGGTTCCTCGGCTGCACCGCCTATTTCGCCTGCCCGCAGGGTGGCGTCAAAGGGCTATTCATCTCCGGCTGTACCCTGATGAGCGGAGTGATTTGGGCGCTGGTGATCATGAAGGGCAGCGCGCTGGCGCCTCACCTGGAGATCCTGGGCTATGTCATGACGGGCGTGGTCGCATTTTTAATGTGCGTTCAGGCAAAGCATTTGCTGTTGTCGTTCGTACCGGGAACGTTCATGGGAGCCTGCGCGACCTTTGCAGGGCAGGGGGACTGGAAGCTGGTCGTTCCCTCGCTGGCGCTGGGACTTCTCTTCGGCTATGCCATGAAAAACAGCGGCCTGTGGCTGGCAGCGCGGCGAGAAAAAGCGCAAAACATCACTGCGGTGAGTGAATAAAAAAAGGCGAGACAAGGGTCTCGCCTTTTTTATGCGCTTTCGATCAGGATTCCGGCGGCACCGACATATCGCGGTATTTTACCAGTACCGGGTTTTGCGCTTCTGATTTGTTCTGCAGATCCCACAGGCCGCGATCGATACCATCGTTAATCAGGAAGATAACCCCGGTTTCGATAGCCGACATCAGACACAGCATCACCGGTTCGTTAGAGGTATACCCAATTTCACCCTCCAGCAAACGCTGATAGTCGATAAAGCGGAATACCCCGGCCTGAACTTCATACGAGAGAATGGTTTTGCTGGTGTTCACGGAGGATAAGATCTCACCCGTGCTCACGTTAACCACGCGCAGGTTGACGGCAATCTGGTCGAGTTGATACTGGGTGTCAGCACCGATACCGAAGTAACGCGCACCTGCTCCCCCCGATTTCACGTTACTTTCGTAACCGATAATCGAGCCTTCCACCATGATATTGGCCGCGGTAAGCGACTGAAGTGGCATTCGATTATTCACGCCAACGGTTCCGTTTTCCTGTGCGGCGCGGATGATTTTTCGTTCATTCAGCAGGTTTTGCAATCCCTGGCGTTCCAGAGGAATAAACCAGCGTGAATCCTTCAGGGCAGTGACCAGCATGGCGGTTGCACTCTGCGGCACGGCCGTAGAGAAGTTACTTGCCGGATACGGTTTAAACTGTCCTGTTTCATCCTGAATGTTATATACCGAGACAAATATCTTACCGGTTGGTGTCGGCAGATGGGTTAAATCGCGGTAGCTTTGTGCCCGAGGCATTAATGTTGGCTTAGCGGCTTCTTTAGGTGGAGCAGTTAAACAACCGCTCAATAAGCACACTGCAACAAAGATCAAAAAGCGCTGCATGATAATTGTCCTTATTTTGGGGTTGTTTAAAAATCAGTCGAACTGGTTTGCAAACCCGACACCTGGATTGTCGATGTTTTTCCGGTTTTGCGATCCGTTACGTTCAGCTGAAGCTGCCCATCTTTGTTGGCGATATCGACGATAAAGTCGTTAGTCACCATGCGGCCGGGTTTACCGGTATTAATATTGGTTAATAAGCCACCTAATATTTGCGACTGGATGGCCTGGGTGAAGTTATCCAGCGCTGACGGGGTTTCGATACCGAAATCGTCGTCAAAGCTTGGGTCTTTGTAAGAGTTTTGAGCCTGGGCTTCGTTAAGCATGAATGCCCCGTTGTTCGGGTTGCCGCCAAAATTAGGGTTGCGGAACTGGAAGGTCATATTCCCGGCCCAGCTTAGCGGTGCAATGAGCATTAACGAAATCACTGTGTGTGCGAGACGCATTACAGCCTCCGAAATAAGTATCGTTGCTAGAACTCATCTTTTGCTAAATCGCCTGTACTCAGTAGGGCTTTATCTAACTGCAGACGATTAATAGCTTCTTCTGTTTGTGCCAGGGCAAAAGCGACGTTCTGATCGAAGTCTCTTTTGGTAGGGAACAGGAAGGTTTGGTAAATAACATCCTGATTGGCTGTTATTGTGATCCAGCTTCCCCACCGTGCACTGGGCCGTTCGTTGATTGTTAAGTTACCGGGATAGTCACTTTCCCATTTATCGCTGAAGGCGCGGTAGAAATCGTGCCCGATAGATGTGACGGTGTGGTCGGTTAACAATCCGGGGACCTCAACTTCCACTGCCTGGAGATTCCCGGCCGCAAGCAGGAAACCTGCTGCAGCAATCCAACTCAACGTGCGTTTCATGCTATTAACGCCTGAGGTTATCGTTTGCCCATGAAACGGCCTGAGTCCGGTTTTTAACAGCTATCTTCTTGAAAAGATTATAAAGGTGCGTCTTGACCGTATTTTCGCTGATAAATAACGAACGGGCGATTTCAATGTTTGAAGCACCAATGCGCAACTTGTTCAGGATCTCTTTCTCACGATGCGTCAGCAGTGCAGACTCTGTACTGTTGTAGCGATAATTTCCGGAGTGTGTAATGAGGTAGCTGGCAAGCTTTTGCGAGAAATAGCATTCTCCTCGCAATATGCCCTGCAAGCCTTCCACGACACGATTCTCTTCTTCAGTGACGTAGAACACGCCATTGATATGCGGCCAGCTTTCTATGTCTCTAAAAGGATACTCATCAGGGGTATTCAATAATAACACGCGGATATTATTGTTTTTCCTGCTTAAGTTATCTTGCCAGTAATGGATCAGCTTTTTATCCGCTTCCATCATATCGAGAAGAATGATACTGCCAGGTGCAATGTCATCAAAAGAACGTTGAATATTATGCAATTTCCCGTTCAATGAAAGAGATTGCTTTAAATGCTGCAATAATGCTGTCGCTTGTAAAGAAGGTTTGGTGATCAACAATAATGTATGACCATGTAAACTATGGACTTCATTAAACATGATGAAACCCCACTTTATTTATGACACCTGGCAGCTATCCCTTGTTAATAGATAAGGAATACCAGAAGCACTGACAGATGTGGCACTGCTGTGTGTAGAATCAAACCATTCCTCCAGAGGAGGACGGAAATAAAAATAAAATGACTTACTACTGTTTTCAATCTAGCTATTACAAACGTTAAAGCAAGTGTTAATCATGTAACTAAATGTAAAATTCAATATTAAATTGTGTATTTGTGGTAATAAATTAGTTTTTGTTTAAGAGAAAAGTTGTACATGAGAATAAGACTGCACACATTTTAAAAATCATACAAATAATTATAACTGCATGAAAAAAATGTGGATTTATAATTCTTACCCCACCGGTGAAAGGTATGAGATACATAAGAAAACTAAGCCTTCCCTCATCAGGCGATTCCTTCTTAAGAAAACTCACCCTGTGTGACAAGGTTTTCAAATTGTCTCGCGTGGGTGTGGTGAAGCCAGGCTACGTAAGGCTGGACAAGGAACCTGCCATTGTACAGGATCTGAGAGAGACGATTTTTTTCTCGCGCTAAACCTAACGTCTGTCAGCGTATTTTTACCGGAATTAATACTTTGAGGTGAAGTCATTAATTAAAATAAGCCGCGCGGGTGAGATATTTAAATTGTTTCGGCGGACATACTCTTTTTCGTAACGCGACGTTAACAAAAAAACGATTCGCGTTTATGCATGAAGAAACGTTATTTTGTGTATAGCCAGGTCCAGGGTGACAACATGAAAAACAGAACGTTATTTATGATGTTTACATTACTGGGTGTGCCTGGATTTGTAACCGCAGGCGGTTCGGACTTAGCCGGTTCTGAATATAACTTTGCGGTTAATGAATTAAGTAAGTCCTCCTATAATCAGGCAGCCATTATTGGTCAACAAGGTTCAGGTAATTCTACTGATATTCGTCAGGACGGTTCCAAGTTAATGTCCGTTGTCTCTCAGGAGGGTGGAGGCAACCGAGCGAAGGTTGATCAATCAGGAACTTATAACCTTGCTTATATCGATCAAGATGGAAATGGTAATGACGCGAGTATAAAGCAGGACGCTTTTGGTAATACCGCAATGATTATCCAAAAAGGGTCGGCTAACAGAGCGAGCATTACGCAGTATGGTACGCAGAAAACAGCAGTTGTAGTGCAGAGACAGTCACAAATGGCCATCCGCGTTATTCAACGTTAGGGCGTTGTGGCGACTTAATCAATCCGATGGGGGTTTACCATGAAACTTTTTAAAGTGGCAGCAATTGCAGCAATCATCGTTTCTGGCAGTGCTTTCGCAGGTGCGGTACCTCAATTTGGCGGCCACGGTCATGGCCACGGCGGTGGTGGTAATAGCGGTCCTGACTCAACCCTGAGCATTTACCAGTTTGGTGGCGGCAACTCTGCTCTTGCCTTGCAAACGGATGCAAGAGATTCAGAACTGACAATTACCCAGCATGGCGGCGGTAACGGTGCTGATGTTGGACAAGGATCTGATGACAGCACCATCGATCTGCTGCAGAAAGGCTTTGGTAACAGCGCAACCATTGACCAGTGGAACAGCAAAAACTCCGTCATCGATGTTAAACAGTACGGCGGCGGCAACGGTGCGGCAGTGGACCAGACAGCATCTGGATCAACTGTTACCGTGCATCAGGTCGGCTTTGGCAACAATGCGACCGCACACCAATACTGATTTCAAATCTGTGCTACAAAAAAACAGGGCATTTGCCCTGTTTTTTTTCGGGAGTTCATCATGAATACGTTAATTCTCCTTGCCGCGCTTTCCAGCCAAATAACCTTTAAAACATCGCAGCAGGGAAATATGACCACCATTATTCCGCAGGTCACCCTGACACACGCGTGCGATTGTCAGGTTCAAATTTTGTCCGTTCGCCAGGGGGAGGGAGGACAAAGTACCTCACGCCAGCAAAATACCTTTTCTATACCCGCTAATCAGACGATTGATTTGATGAGACTGAGTTTAAATATTGGCACAGGGGATACGGTGAACATTACGGTCACCGTCTCTGACGGAAAATCGCTGCATTTATCACAACAATGGTCGCCTGCAGAACGCTCGCTTTAATCATTCATAAAATCAATGATTTGGGAATGTGGCGGGAGTTGAAAGGTGTAACTATGATGTTATCAGGAGCTGAACACGTTTCGCTGTTCAATTACCGGCTACCGCGTTGTCATACTGGAGCGCTTTTACCCCTCAAGGATGATTTATTTTGAGGAGTACAACTTGTGACCAAATCTACCGCTCTGCTCATCTCAGGTTTTAGCCTGATCGTCTCGGCTTATATGACACCCGCATTTTCAGCAACGATTGTTGAAGGCGGTGTTATCCATTTCCGTGGTGCCATTGTTGCCGATCCCTGTGAGATTACCCCTCAACATCGTCAGTTTGCGATGTCCTGCCCGGAAAATAACCGTATCCAGACCCGGATGGTCAGCTATGAGGATGCACTGAATGGGCGCTCAGCCTATCCAGGACTGGCAACCGTGAGTATGCAGTATCTCAATCCTGAAAAAACGCTGGCCGTTGTTAAGGTGGAATATCGCTAGCCGTTTTAAACGATAGTTTTTTCTGACCCTCCCCTCTGCGATACACTTAAGAAAAAGGCGGGTAGCAGGGGGAATGTATGAGACCGCAAATCGAGATTATTCACGGCGATATCACAACGTTACATGTTGATGTGATCGTCAATGCAGCGAATTCCTCGTTGCTGGGGGGAGGCGGCGTGGATGGCGCTATTCATCGCGCTGCCGGGCCGCAATTGCTCGAAGCTTGCAAGGCCGTGCGTCAACAACAGGGGGAATGTCCGCCGGGGCATGCGGTGATTACGCTGGCAGGGGATCTGCCCGCCAAAGCCGTTATTCACGCCGTGGGACCGGTGTGGCAGGGGGGCGAGCACCACGAGGCACGGATCCTTGAGGATGCTTACCGTAACTGCCTGCGCCTCGCTGCGGACAATGGCTATAAAACCCTGGCGTTTCCTGCCATCAGCACCGGTGTTTATGGTTATCCCAAAGCGGCTGCCGCGACCATTGCGGTGAATACCGTGTACCACTACCTATCCCTGAAGCCCATGCCGGAAAAGGTCATCTTTGTCTGTTTCGACGAAGAAACGACGCATCTCTACCAGAGACTTTTGACCCAGCGTGGAGAAGAACTGGACGGCTGATACAAAAGCGGCGCCTTATCGGCGCCGCTTTTTCGATCAGGCTTTAACCTGCGGTTTCCCGGAGAAGAGGAACCGCAGTAGCGGGATACGCAGGTGGATCTCGTACAGCACGATGGCAATCCCGATCACGAAGACCAGCCCGGTGAAGAAGCCCAGCGTGTTGGAAGCAATATGCGGAGTGATGTAAGCGCCGAAGAACAGCGTCAACGGGTGATGCACCAGATAAATGAACAGTGATGCATTGACGAAATAGGTAACGCGGCTGGATTTAAAGTTCAGCAGGCGATGACCGAGGGCAAACACCACGTTCACCATCCACAAGCCCAGCAACATGGTAATGACGCTCTCCGTTTCGTACATCCACGCGTCACCGCTGCCGTAGCGCTGATTGAGAAGATAGGCCGCGAAGGCAAGGGCTGCGCCGACGGCACACCAGGGCGACGGTTGCGTAAACAGCGCTTTTAACTGCGGATAGACAAACGCCAGCGCTCCCACCAGGAAGAAAGGAATGTAGAACAGCGACTGCATCACCACGAAATTAAACAGTCCGTCGCTCAGGATGGGTGGATAAACAATGAACAGCGTGCGTCTGATGGCCGCGTAGACAATCCCCAGCACCAAAAAGAGCAGGGACAGTTTACCGAGCGTGATGTTGGCAAAGAAAGCGTCTGACGTAGTGCTTAAATGGCGGCGCAGACGGCTGAAGATGACCAGACTGACAGTGGTAAGAACCACCAGAACCAGCAGGAACCAAAGGTGTGAAACCAGCTCCCAGACCAGCGTATTGTACTTTTCATACAGCGACAGGTTAGGCCAGTTTTCCGCTTTGCCTTTCACATACTGCAGCATAATGAATTGCGGCAGCGTCAACAGCGGGATGGCGGTGAGCATCGGTATGCCGACGCGCTCGACGCGCACCTTCCACCATCGCTTAAGCGGGTAGCGCAAAAACAGCATATAAGAGAAGTAGCCGGATATGACAAAAAACACCTGCATACGGAAGGCGTGAATGAAGTCATTAAACAGCGTCAGCCACCAGGAGGGCATTTGGCTGTTCACGTGCCAGGTATGGCTGGAATAGATCAATGAAATGTGAAACGGGATCCCCAATAGCATCAGCCATGCCCGGATCGAGTCGAGGAAATATTCACGTTGTACGGGTGTTGTGCTCATATAACTCAGTACATTCTCAGACTAATCGCCTTATCCCTAAGGCGCATAATGGTTACATTCGAAGCCAACCCTACACCAAGACCGACACCCTGTCTCCAGGATAAGCACGCAAAGTGAAAAGCGGGTTCTTTCATTTGCTTAATCCCTGAGCCAGCGAGCTGAACAAAGCAGTGATAATGTTGTCGGATTGCCTGAGTTTCCATTAAAATGGATCGGATCGATATAAGCACACAAAGGGGGAAGTGCTTACTTATTATGAAACATAAATCACAAATGATGAAAATGCGTTGGTTGGGTGCGGCAGTGTTGTTGTCCCTGTATACCTCATCGGCCTGGTCCTTTACCATCGATGACGTTGCTAAACAGGCCAAGTCTATGGCTGGCAAGAGCTACGAAGCGCCAAAAAGTAACCTGCCCTCCGTTTTCCGTGACATGAAATACGCGGACTATCAGCAGATCCAGTTCAATCACGACAAAGCATACTGGAACAACGTTAAAACCCCGTTCAAGCTTGAGTTTTATCATCAGGGTATGTATTTCGACACGCCTGTTGCTATCAATGAAGTGACGGCAACCGCGGTACGTAAAATCAAGTACAGCCCGGATTATTTCAATTTCGGCGATGTGCAGCACGACAAAGACACGGTTAAGGACCTGGGCTTCGCCGGCTTCAAAGTGCTCTACCCAATTAACAGCAAAGATAAAAACGACGAAATCGTCAGCATGCTCGGTGCCAGCTACTTCCGCGTGATTGGCGCAGGGCAGGTGTACGGGCTTTCCGCACGTGGTCTGGCTATTGATACCGCGCTGCCATCAGGTGAAGAATTCCCACGTTTCCGCGAGTTCTGGATCGAGCGTCCTAAACCAACGGATAAACGTCTGACAATCTATGCGCTGCTGGACTCCCCTCGTGCAACCGGCGCATACCGCTTCGTGATCATGCCGGGACGCGACACTGTCGTTGACGTGCAGTCCAAAGTTTACCTGCGCGATAAAGTGGGCAAGCTGGGCGTTGCACCGCTGACCAGTATGTTCCTGTTCGGGCCGAACCAGCCGTCTCCGGCGACCAACTTCCGCCCGGAGCTGCATGACTCTAACGGTCTCTCTATCCATGCCGGTAACGGCGAGTGGATCTGGCGTCCGCTGAATAACCCGAAACACCTCGCGGTGAGCAGCTTCGCGATGGAAAATCCGCAGGGCTTTGGTCTGCTGCAGCGTGGCCGTCAGTTCTCTCGCTTTGAAGACCTGGATGACCGTTACGATCAGCGTCCAAGCGCCTGGGTAACCCCGAAAGGTGACTGGGGTAAAGGGAAAGTCGAGCTGGTTGAAATTCCAACTAACGACGAAACCAACGATAACATCGTCGCTTACTGGACCCCGGACCAGCTTCCAGAGGCCGGTAAAGAGATGAACTTCAAATACGCCATCACCTTTAGCCGTGACGAAGACAAACTGCATGCGCCGGATAACGCGTATGTGATGCAGACTCGCCGTTCAACGGGTGATGTGAAGCAGTCAAACCTGATCCGTCAGCCTGACGGTACCGTGGCTTTCATCGTGGACTTCGCGGGCCAGGACATGAAAAAACTGTCCCCGGATACCGCCGTGACTGCGCAGGCGAGCATCGGTGATAACGGTGAGATCGTTGAAAATGCCGTGCGTTACAACCCGGTAACGAAAGGGTGGCGTTTGACCCTGCGCGTGAAAGTGAAAGATCCGAAACAGACCACTGAAATGCGCGCCGCGCTGGTCAGCAACGATCAGCCGCTGAGTGAAACCTGGAGCTATCAGCTACCTGCCAATGAATAATACATCTGAATATATTGATGCCATGCCGCTGACGGACATTGAAAAAGCGGCACTGCCTAAAAGCGACATCCGTGCGGTACACACCGCGCTGGATGGCGATCATCGTCAGTTTACACGTGATGATGATACGCCGCTGGGGTCAGTAAAGGCGCGTCTGGAGCAGGCCTGGCCAGACTCGCTGGCAGAAGGACAGCTGATTAAAGACGACGAAGGGCGCGACCAGCTTCAGGCGATGCCGAAAGCCACGCGTTCTTCAATGTTCCCCGATCCATGGCGCACCAACCCGGTGGGTCGCTTCTGGGATCGCCTGCGCGGACGTGACGTCACGCCGCGCTATCTGTCGCGTCTGACCAAAGAAGAGCAGGCCTCAGAGCAGAAGTGGCGTACCGTCGGAACGATCCGTCGCTACACGCTGTTACTGCTGACGCTGGCGCAGACGGTGGTGGCAACCTGGTACATGAAGACCATTCTGCCGTATCAGGGCTGGGCGCTGATCAACCCGGCTGACATGGTAGGCCAGGATATCTGGGTCTCCTTCATGCAACTGCTGCCGTACATTCTGCAAAGCGGCATTCTGCTGCTTTTCGCCGTTCTCTTCTGCTGGGTCTCGGCGGGTTTCTGGACCGCGCTGATGGGCTTCCTGCAGTTGCTGATGGGGCGTGATAAATACAGTATTTCAGCGTCAACGGTCGGGGATGAACCCCTCAATCCTGAGCATCGTACTGCGCTGATTATGCCTATCTGTAACGAAGACGTTGACCGCGTGTTTGCGGGGCTGCGCGCAACCTGGGAGTCTGTTAAGGCGACCGGTAACGCCGAGCATTTTGACGTTTACATCCTGAGCGACAGCTACAACCCGGATATCTGCGTAGCAGAACAAAAAGCCTGGATGGAGCTGATTGCGGAAGTGCAGGGCGAAGGCCAGATCTTCTATCGTCGCCGCCGCCGTCGTGTGAAGCGTAAAAGCGGTAACATCGATGACTTCTGCCGTCGCTGGGGCAATCAGTACAGCTACATGGTGGTCCTGGATGCCGACTCCGTGATGAGCGGTGACTGTCTGAGCGGTCTGGTCCGCCTGATGGAAGCCAACCCGAACGCCGGTATCATTCAGTCCTCGCCGAAAGCGTCCGGAATGGACACGCTTTACGCACGTTGCCAGCAGTTCGCGACCCGTGTATACGGCCCGCTGTTTACGGCTGGTCTGCACTTCTGGCAGTTGGGTGAATCCCACTACTGGGGCCACAATGCGATTATCCGCGTGAAGCCGTTCATTGAGCACTGTGCGCTTGCGCCGCTGCCGGGTGAAGGGTCTTTTGCCGGGTCGATTCTGTCGCATGACTTCGTGGAAGCAGCGCTGATGCGCCGCGCAGGGTGGGGCGTCTGGATTGCCTACGACCTGCCAGGCTCATACGAAGAACTGCCGCCGAACCTGCTGGATGAGCTCAAGCGTGACCGTCGCTGGTGCCACGGTAACCTGATGAACTTCCGCCTGTTCCTGGTGAAAGGGATGCACCCCGTTCACCGTGCGGTATTCCTGACCGGCGTGATGTCCTATCTCTCTGCACCGCTGTGGTTTATGTTCCTGGCGCTGTCGACTGCCTTACAGGTGGTTCATGCCCTGACGGAGCCGCAATACTTCCTGCAACCGCGCCAGCTGTTCCCGGTGTGGCCGCAGTGGCGTCCGGAGCTGGCGATAGCGCTGTTTGCGTCGACAATGGTGCTGCTGTTCCTGCCTAAGCTGCTCAGTATCATCCTGATCTGGTGCAAAGGCTCGAAAGAGTATGGCGGCTTCTGCCGCGTGACGCTCTCGCTGCTGCTGGAAGTTCTGTTCTCCGTGCTGCTGGCGCCGGTGCGCATGCTGTTCCATACCGTGTTTGTGGTCAGCGCGTTCCTGGGCTGGGAAGTGGTCTGGAATTCACCGCAGCGTGATGACGACTCCACCCCGTGGAGCGAAGCCTTCATGCGTCACGGTTCGCAGCTGTTGCTCGGTCTGGTGTGGGCTGCGGGGATGGCGTGGCTGGATCTGCGCTTCCTGTTCTGGCTGGCGCCGATTGTCTTCTCGCTGATCCTGTCGCCGTTTGTGTCCGTGATCTCCAGCCGTTCAACGGTGGGGCTGCGTACCAAACGCTGGAAGCTGTTCCTGATCCCGGAAGAGTATTCCCCGCCGCAGGTGCTGGTGGATACCGACAAGTACCTGGAGCAGAACCGCAGCCGTTCGCTGGATGATGGCTTTATGCACGCGGTGTTTAACCCGTCATTCAACGCCCTGGCGATGGCAATGGCGACCGCACGTCACCGCGCCAGCCAGGTGCTGGAGATCGCCCGCGATCGCCACGTTGAGCAGGCGCTGAACGAGACGCCGGAAAAACTCAATCGCGACCGCCGTTTGGTGCTGCTGAGCGACCCGGTCACCATGGCGAGGCTTCACTATCGCGTGTGGTCTGCTCCGGAGAAATACTCTTCGTGGGTGGGCTACTACAAAGAGCTGAAGCTGAATCCGCTGGCGCTGAAGGCGAAGTAAGCTGCTAAGTAGGGCGGGTAAGCGAAGTGCACCCGCCAGATAAAATACCGGCTGCGAGGCCGGTATTTTTTTAGAGGTAATGAATGAAAATAATTGTCGTGGTGTTGATGACATGTCTGCTCAGCGGCTGCGGCAGCATTATCAGCCGCACTATTCCGGGACAAGGTCACGGGAATCAGTATTATCCCGGCGTCAAATGGGACGTACGAGATTCCGCCTGGCGCTACCTGACCGTGCTCGATCTGCCGTTTTCGCTGATCTTCGACACGCTATTGCTGCCCATCGACGCCAGCCACGGGCCTTACGAGTAATGAGCGCTTAACGTTCGTCCCACTCATCGGCTGCGGTCTGGCCCTCTTCGGTATCCAGCGGCGGTTCGAGTTGAAATTCGCCCTCATCCCATTCATGCAGGGTATTTTCTTCAAGCCATTCCTGGCGTAATTCAATTTCGTCGTAATCGCCGTCAAAGACGGCCTGAGCACCTTCACCGCTCAATATCGGCAAACATTCCCCCTCTTCACCGTCATCGGCAAAAAATTCGGCCTGCCACATAATATCGCCGTCCTGCAGGACATACTTTTGGATATTGAGTTGTTGCACGTCAGCATCTTCTTCCTCAATGCCGGGATTATCGGCGAGAAATTCTTCACGAGCGGCATCAATAGCTTCTTCCAGCGTGGCGTACATGGTCATCGGTGTCTCCCTGTTTTTCATGAAGGTATTCAGGGAAAGAATAGCTGATTCTCTGATTTTGCAAGTATGAATGCGAAAATAAGCCGTCAGGCATTTGTCTTATTCAGTTCAGAACGCATCGTCCGGGATAAACTGAACCAGGAGTAAATGGCGTTAAACAGCACGACACCGGCCGTGACGATAAAAACGGCGCGAAAGCCAAAGCTGGCGGAAATGCCCGCCCCGACAAGCGGCCCGGTGACGTTGCCGATATCACGAAACGACTGGTTATAGCTAAAAATACGTCCAGCGATTTGGTTCGTTGAGTTGTAGACCAGCAGGGTCTGTACGGCAGGTAACAGCGCACCGTCTGCCGCGCCGAGCAAAAAGCGCAGCAGGCCGAGTTGCCAGGGAGACTGCACCATCGCCATCGGGATGAGTAACAGAACGGAAATCACCAGGGCACAAATCAGGATCTTTTCGGGCCCAACACGGTCGCCGAGTTTTCCCAGCCTAGGCGCGCTGAGCAGTGCCGCCACGCCGGGTACTGATGCGATCAGCCCGCTGATAAAGGCAATGTTGCTGACGTTGCCCGCCAGATCGCGCACGTACAGCGTTAAAATCGGGGCGATCGACCCGGTCGCCACCTGAATAATCATGGTCGTCACGAACAGGCTCAACACCAGTTTGGGGTTTTTCAGCGAGGTAAGAACATCCCGGGCATGAAGCATCTCTTTTTTGGTGACCGGCGTGAATTTTTCACGGATACAGAGCAAGGTGACGACAAAGCAGAGGAACAGCACGCTGGCGGTGATGAAAAAGACGGGCCGCAGGCCGTAGCTATCCGCCAGTAAGCCGCCCGCCAGAGGTCCAAGCAGCGCACCGCTGACGCCACCCGTTGAGAGCGTACCGAGAGCCCAGCCGCTTTTATGGCGTGGAATTTGTGTGGCAATCAGGGCGTTGGCATTGGGAATGAATCCGCCCAGCAGGCCAAGCAGTGCGCGCAGTACCAGGAACTGCCAGACGTTTTGCGCCACACCCATCAGCGCCATAATAATAGCCATCCCCAGCGCTGAACGTAGCAGCATAATTTTTCGCCCCTTGCGGTCGGCGAGGCCGCCCCAGAATGGCGAAGCGATAGCGGAAAACAGAAAGGTGATGCTAAACACCAGACCTGACCACATATTGAGCGCGCTGTGGCCCGTAACGCCAAGCTGTTCAACGTAGAGAGGCAGGAAAGGCATGACCAGGCTGAACGCCGCGCCCGTCAGAAAGCAGCCGAGCCAGGCAACCGCGAGGTTGCGTTTCCAGTTTATGGGAGCATCTGAGGGTGACATAACTCTCCGCAAATTAAGATACAGTGCGCCGGGAAGGGGAAGTAATAAGCGTGCTAATTATGCGCCTGGGTCAGGATTGCCGCAATGTGGGGGAGCTTTTAAAGCTAAAACAGCATGCGGCCCGGAGGCCGCATGACAATCAGTATCGGGAGGGAACGCCTTGCGGGCGCGTTTTAAAGCGGCGGTGGAGCCACATGTACTGCTCCGGTGCCATCATGATGCATTTCTCCACAATATCGTTCATCCAGCGCGCGGTGGTTTCTGCGTCGTCCAGAGGCGGCGTGAGTTCTGGCTCAAGCATGATGAGCTGATAGCCTGAACCATCCGGCTTGCGGCGTGGGACAAAGGGAACAATAGCCGCTTTAGACATTCGGGCGAGCATCCAGGTCCCCGTGGTGGTCGCCGCTTCTTCGACGGCAAAAAACGGCACAAACACGCTGGATTGCGGGCCGTAATCGTGATCGGGGGCGTACCAAACCACCTCACCGGATTTGAGGGCGCGGATCATGCCCTTCAGATCTTTACGGTCAATCATGCTTTTGTTAGAGCGCATGCGGCCATTGGTCTGGATGAGATCGATGACCGGGTTGTCATTCGGCCGATATACGCCAATACCAGGCGCCTGCATGCCAAACATACGCGCGCCAATTTCAAGCGTCAGGAAATGGACGCCAATCAACAGTACGCCGGTCTGATTAGCCTGCAACGTGTGCACGGGCTCCATACCTGTTCCGGCAACCTCCGTCCAGCGGGCCATTCTTTTGTCCGACCAGAACCATGCAATGCCTGTTTCCATCAGCCCCATGCCAACGGATTCGAAATTTTTAACCACCATATCGTGACGCTCTGTCTCACTCATCTGCGGAAAACAGAGTTCGAGGTTGCGGTAAGCAATCCTGACGCGGCGTTTCATGAATTTCCGGGCAACGTGGCCGATCCCTTTACCGAGGCGGAAAATAACCGGGTAAGGAAGTTGTACGATAAGCCACAACAAGCCTATGCCAATCCAGGTCAACCAATAGCGGGGATGCAAAAGGGCGGCAGTAAATTTCGGTAACTGGGTCATGTCTGTCCTGTGTTCTTACGTCCTGAATGGCTATTCTCGCATTTTTTAGTACGTAGCCAAAATGTCTGTCATCGAAACGTGCACGAATCCAGCATTTGTTAATCCTGGTAAATCAGGTAGGCTGAAATGTAGCGTAAATTGTGTGGATGTAAATTAGCTTTGTTTGCTATATGATGCCGACCGATTTTAATTCTCTAACGATTGCAGGACTTGTACACCATGCCAGTGTTACACAACCGCGTATCGAATGAGATGTTGAAGGCGCGTATGTTGGCTGAAACCGAACCGCGCACGACCATCTCATTCTACAAATACTTCACTATCAACGATCCACAAGCGACCCGCGATGAACTCTATCAGGCATTGACTGCGCTCAATGTCTTCGGGCGCGTCTATCTGGCGCGTGAGGGCATCAATGCGCAGATCAGCGTACCGGAAAGTCAGGTGAACGCCTTCCGTGATTTTCTTTATGGCTTCGATCCGGCGCTTAATGGCTTACGCCTGAACATTGCGCTGGATGATGACGGGAAATCGTTCTGGGTTCTGCGCATGAAAGTGCGTGAGCGTATCGTGGCTGACGGTATTGACGATCCCAGCTTTAATGCGGGTGACGTCGGGGAATACCTGAAGGCCGCTGAAGTGAACGCCATGCTTGACGATCCTGATGCGGTCTTTATCGATATGCGCAACCACTATGAGTATGAAGTGGGCCATTTCGAGAACGCGATGGAAATTCCGGCTGATACCTTCCGCGAGCAACTGCCAAAAGCGGTTGAGATGATGCAGGAACATAAAGACAAAAAGATCGTGATGTACTGCACCGGCGGGATCCGCTGTGAGAAAGCCAGTGCGTGGATGAAGCATAACGGTTTCAACAAGGTCTGGCACATCGAAGGTGGCATCATTGAGTATGCTCGCCGCGCGCGTGAGCAGGGCCTGCCGGTGCGCTTTATCGGCAAAAACTTTGTCTTTGACGAGCGCATGGGGGAACGTATTTCCGACGACGTGATCGCCCACTGCCACCAGTGCGGAACGCCTTGCGATACGCATACCAACTGCAAAAACGACGGTTGCCACCTGCTGTTTATTCAGTGTCCAACCTGCGCTGAGAAATTTAACGGCTGCTGTAGTGAGCTGTGCAGCGAAGAGAGCGTGTTGCCGGAAGAAGAGCAGCGTCGCCGTCGCGCAGGTCGCGAAAACGGGAACAAGATTTTTAATAAATCCCGCGGACGTCTGAATACCAAACTGGGTATTCCCGACCCTGAGTAATGTTTATGCCCGACGGAAAATACCGCCGGGCATATTTTTATCCCTTTTGCTGAACGCCTTCCACGGAAATAATCAGTTCAACATCCTGAGATG
Source organism: Enterobacter sp. B79-1 (assembly GCF_057444735.1). Taxonomy (NCBI): domain Bacteria; kingdom Pseudomonadati; phylum Pseudomonadota; class Gammaproteobacteria; order Enterobacterales; family Enterobacteriaceae; genus Enterobacter; species Enterobacter sp. B79-1. The sequence continues at coordinate 1,001,750 of NZ_JBYAZJ010000001.1, read as the reverse complement.
CCGGGCCTAAATCCGTGGTGATGTTAAAGTCTTTCAGGTGAATTTTACCTGCAGCTTCGAAGCCTGCACGTTTCCCGCCCCACGGATCATCACCCTGACCAAGCAATTTCGCATTAAGAGTGACGGGTTTCGTTACGCCATTAAGCGTCAGGTTGCCGGTAATATCCAGCTTGTCACCGTCCTTTTTCACGCCGGTAGAGGCGAATGTCGCCTGCGGGAATTTCGATACGTTCAGAAATTCTGCACTGCGTAAATGTTTATCACGCTCGGCGTGGTTAGTATCCACGCTATTGGTATTAATGGTGACATTGACTTTATCCGCTGCCGGATTTTTCTCGTCAAAAGTAAAGGTGCCATCAAAATCGTTAAAGGTGCCATATAGCCAGCTATAGCCAAGATGCTGAATACGGAAATTGACGAAGGCATGTTGGCCCTCTTTATCAATTTTATAATCAGCCGCAACAGCAGAACCGGTGGTGAATAACAGTGAACCTAAGGCGATGCCCAGCAGGTGTTTTTTCATTTTATGCTCCAGAGTCAGAAGACGAACGGCCAAGCATGCGCTTCAGCGTGTCGTCTTTATCGATAACGTGATGTTTGAGGGCCGCGAGCCCATGAAGGACAGAAAGAATAACCACGCTCCAGGCCAGCCACAGATGGACAACGCCAGCGGTATCCGCCTGGACGCCAGCATCGCTGAGCGTGGCGGGAACGTCAAAAAGACCAAAGACGCTGATCGGCTTGCCATCTGCTGTTGAAATAAGGTATCCGCTAATCAGAATGGCAAAAAGCAGGGCGTAGAGCGCAATATGGGCCGCGACAGCGCTCACGCGCGTGAATTTACCGTGGGTTTTCGGCGCGGGTGGCGGTGGGGAAATATGTCGCCAGACGACGCGAACAACCAGACCCATCATCAACAGGACACCTATGCTTTTATGCAGTTCCGGTGCCTGGTGATACCAGCCGTCATAATAGCTTAACGTGACCATCCAGAGCCCAAGCCCGAACATAGCATACACCGCAAGCGCGAATATCCAGTGCAAACCTATGGATATTATTCCGTAGCGATGGGGGGTATTACGCAATTGCATAGGAGATACCACTCAAAATCATTCGAGCAATAAAAATGAACGGGAATAGAGGATATTGCAACTGAAATAAGTAGATAACGTTTTTAATTTAATTTATTTCAGCGTATTTGAAGGTGTTGCGCGGATGTATTTCAAAAGCTTCGAGCAATATAACTCAGGCGGAATCAGTGGATGCGTTAAAAATAATTAACCTCAAGAAGTGTCAATAAACGTAAGCGTTTCTTTTCAATAAAATACAATGTAAATAACATCAATGATGGCCAGCAGCGCCCACAACAACAGATAGAGCATAAAATGCTCGCGAATATTATTGACGAGTAAATCGACGATCCTGCGCATCATTTTTCCTCAGATAAAAGAGGCTCCGGGGGACCGGAGCCTGGCGGGTATTATCCGTTAAAACGTGAGAGCGAGAAGGGCTGCAGATCAAATGGCGGCGTAATACCCTGCGCAAACTGCGCGGCAATTTCGCCAAGCACGGAGGCGAACTTGAAACCGTGGCCGCTGAGCCCGGTAATGAGCAGCGTGTTGTCATGTCCCGGCAGGGTATCAATGATGAAATCTTCATCAGGCGTATTGTCATAGGTGCAGGCTGCGCCGTAGAGCAAGCCGCCAACGCCCGGCAGGATAGTGCGCAAGAACATGAATGCTTCTGAACCATCCTGAGGGTATGCGCCATAGGGTTTGCGCTCCTCAGGCGTGGAGATAATTTGTCCGCCGTTGTGTTTGCCAATCTTAAGCGCGTCCTTTTCTGACGGGAATCCGTAGAACTGATCGCCGTTCGGTAACTCGCCGGTGAATGCCGGGAATTTATTCTGCGCGCTGTAACGCCCGTCTGACTGGAACCAGGAGAAGACTTTGCGCACGGGCTGAATGGGCAGATCCGGGAGCAGTTTTGTTACCCAGGTTCCGGCGCTAATTAGCAGCCGAGACGCAGAATAGTCTCCGTCAGCGGTGGTGACGGTGACACCGTCAGCATGATGGGTAATGCCGCTTACGGGGCAGTTGAACAACTGGGCACAGCCGGCTTTTGCCGCCAAATCAATCCAGGTCTTAATGGCCGATTCACAATGCAGTACGCCCGAGTTGGCTTCAAACAGCCCGATGTAATCATCCGGAACGGCGATCTCCGGCCAGCGTTGCATAATGCCGTTCGCATCCAGACGTTCAACATCAAGATTAAATTCCTTCGCGCTCTTTTCCACGTTCGCAAGAAATGCAGAACTGGCCGGGCCAAGGTTGATAATCCCCGTGCGGTCAAAAATGCGTTCTTCGGTCAGCGTTGCCAGTTCATCCCACAGCGTCTGGGCACGTAAGACCAGCGGGACATAACGCTCTCCTTCACCATAGGCGTGGCGAATAAGACGGGTATCACCGTGATGGCTACCTTCCGCGTGCGGAGGAAGATGGGCATCAATCATCAGAACCTTCAGACCGGCCTGCGTTGCGTAATAACCGGCAGCAGAACCTACAGAACCGCTGCCAATAATGATTAAGTCGTATCTCATATGCATCTCGTTAACTCACGCTTTGTTAGCAGAGTAATTAACTATGCGGGCTGATACAAGGGAGAAATAAATAAGGCACCACGTGGGTGCCTGTTGAGTGAAAAATGGGCATTGTACTAATGCCGTTTATACTCATTTTCCTGATAGTCGCCAGATTCTATTTTTGCGATACCTGCTTCTAAAATAGAAATAAACTGACGGGCGACGTCTGTTGTAAGCCACAGCGTCTGTCCAACTTCCGCTTCGTCACGGTTGAGTTGATTTGGGGTCTGGTAGTGCAAACGCAGCATCAGCGCATCGTAGCTATCTACGGTACTGATATCCCAGCCGACAAGCGGATGGGTCTGGATGACTTCACTATTCTTTTCCATTATAACCCCCTAAATGCGTGTTAGAAGACAACGGCTTTGAGGTTCAATGCATGTTTTTCTGAAAGCATCTTCAGTATACAAGTAATAAGGGTTCCGAAGAGAAAAATAAACAGCTGGCAACACATTTTTCTGCGTTTTAGGATTCTTCGAACAATAAAACACCGTCTTGTTCACGATTTTCTAAGAAGATGCTGAAATAATTTGAACTTATCCAGGATAAAAAAACAAAAAAAAGCCGGGGCGACCCGGCAAAACAAAACAATGAGGGAGCAAGGTTAATCCGTTATGAACCAGTCGTCGGCGCTTTCCCACGTTTCCTGCAGGATGTCGCGGATACGATCTTTGTCTTCTTTTGCACCGCCGATGACGGAGAGGTTGTTTGCGGCCGCGTAACGTACCGTTACGGCGCCATCATTTTCAGGAAAGGTGCTGTGAATACGACGGGATAACTCGCCCGCCAGCGCATCGAGTGCGCCAGCAGGCAGAACGGTTGTTTTGGCAATGGTGACTTCAATACGCATAAATGCCCCCTGTGTAATATACTGTTTATATATACAGGTATATTATGGATTTGACAACAAGAGGCGTTGATTTTTTAACGTTTTACCGTCCAGTGTACGGTTTCACCGGCCAGGAACGGGATCAGCGTGTCATCCGTCAACGGAATCGCGTCGTCCACCTGGCTGGCTTTGCGCTCCAGTTCGATGAAGCTCTCATTGATCGGCAGACCATAGAAGCGTGGGCCGTTGAGGGAGCAGAACGCTTCAAAATGTTCCAGCGCATTCATCTCTTCAAACACGGTGGCATAGCTCGCCAGCGCAGTCGGAGCGTTGAAGCAACCCGCGCAGCCGCAGCTGGCCTCTTTACGATGACGCGCGTGCGGGGCGGAGTCGGTACCCAGGAACGCGCGGGAGAAACCGCTGGCAACCAGCTCGCGCAGGGCTTGCTGGTGGATATTGCGTTTGAGGATCGGCAGGCAATAGAGGTGAGGGCGCACGCCGCCAACCAGCATATGGTTACGGTTAAACATCAGGTGCTGAGGCGTGATGGTGGCGGCGATAAGATCGTTGCCATCGCGAACATATTCCGCGGCGTCTTTGGTTGTGATGTGTTCAAACACCACTTTGAGGGCAGGCAGACGCTGGCGCAGCGGTTCCATTACCGTTTCGATAAACCGGGCTTCACGGTCGAAGATATCAATCTCGGCGTGCGTCACTTCCCCGTGTACCAGCAGCGGCATGCCCAGTTTTTGCATCCGTTCCAGAACGGGCATGATGGCATCAATGCTGGTCACACCGTGGCTGGAGTTGGTGGTGGCATTGGCCGGGTAGAGTTTCGCCGCGGTGAAGACGCCTTCGTTAAACCCTCGTTCCACTTCGTTCGGATCGAGTGAATCGGTCAGGTAGCAGGTCATCAGCGGGGTGAAATCATGCCCCGCCGGAACGGCGTCAAGAATACGCTGGCGGTAAGCCATTGCGGCATCGACGGTCGTGACTGGCGGAACCAGGTTAGGCATAACAATCGCGCGGCCATAAATTTCGCTGGTGTAGGGCACGACGGTTTTCAGCATATCGCCATCGCGCAGATGGATATGCCAGTCGTCAGGGCGGCGGATTTTAAGAACCTGGGGTTGTGCAGTCATGGAAGCTCCGGCTTGTCAGGAATCAGTCATAAGGATGGCTGTTTTTGCCGGACACAAATCATAAGCGGAAACGTTTTCGTTTGCACACTTTTCTGCGAAAAAAAAGGGCGCTTCCGCGCCCTTCAGGTTAATCGGTGAAAGGAATAATGATTTCTCCCGGTTTCACCTCTATCCCTTTTGCATACTTTTTCGCGAGCGCTTCACCCTTGCTCTTGTCTTCGCTCAAGACATAGGCGGGTTGCTGGTTGAAGTAATTACGCAGCGACTGATTCAGATAAGGCATCAGGGTTTGCAGTACCGGCTTCATTTTGTCCGGCGTGACGACCGCATCGACGATCTCCATTTCCTGCAGGAAAATGGCCCCTTTCTCTTTGTTGAAGACCGGCAGCGCCTTGAGCTTCAGCTTAATATCGGCTTTCTGGTTGCCAAATAATGAGGTCATATCCAGCGTGGCGTCACCGGAAAGGGTGACTTTGTTCGGTTCTTCACGTCCAATCTGGCTGGCGAGATTGCTGAGGACGATATGGGCATCGGCAAGGCCCGGGACGCCGATGTCTTTGGCAAAGTTATTATGTTTTTCCAGCGCCTGATTAATTTCCTGCTCACTGACGGTGTACTGCGTAAGCTGGTTACAGCCTACCAGCAGGCCACTCACAATTAACGCAGCGGCAATGACAATCTTCTTCATAGTGTTCCTCAACGAAAAATCGGCGCATCTGTCCTGATACGCCAGTATGTCAGTGTGACCAGGGAGAAACCAGCAGAAAAAACTGAGAATTGAGGCGGGAAATGACGCCCGCCAGAAAGAAGAACTAGGCGCCGGGTTCGAGCATGCCGCTCGCGCTGCGCTTCTGGCTGAATTGCCACCACAGGGCCAGCAGGGTCATAAAGCCTACCACGCCGAGCATCATCCACGGCAGTTCCGGCTGGTTCAGCGCTTTACCGGCGTCGAACAGCCAGCCGCCTCCGGCATAGCCCAGCGCGCCGCCAAGGGCGAGCCCAAGTCGACTGAACCCCATATAGCTGCCACGCGCGCGTGCATCGGCCAGCGAGGCACTCAGCGTCTCACGCGCGGGTTCGGCAACGATCGAGCCGATGTAGAAGGTGCAAATCAGCATGAACAGCTGCTGCAGCGAATTCACGAGCCCGATGGGCATCATGCTCAGCGTCATCAGCAGAAGCCCTGCCATCAGGCGATGCTCCAGACGAAAGCGGCGCTCGCTCCAGCGGGCTATCGGGTAGAGGAGCGTCAGTGACAGGCAGGCCTCAATGGCATACATCCACTTCACGGCGGCAGGGGTGCCTGCAATGTCGTTAACCATGATCGGCAGCATCAGCATGACCTGCACCGCCAGCATGTAGTACCCCGTCAGGGTGAGCACATAGGTGACAAAGCGTTTGTCGCGCAAAACGCGGCCCAGGCCTTCTCGCACCGGCGCTTTCACCGTTGACAGCTTCCACGCGGGCAGGAACAGGCCATTGAACAAGGCGCAGAGAATAAACAACACCGCCCCGGTCGCACAGACCAGACGGAAATCATACTGCAGGAGCCAGCTGCCCAGCAGTGCGCCAATCACCGCGCCAGCGCTATCCTGCATCATCAGAATCGAGAAGAAGCGTCCCCGGTGCTGCGGGCGGATCAGCTTCACTACCAGCGCGGTGCGCGGCGGATCGAAGAGGGTGCCGCCAATCCCGGAGAGGAAGCAGGAGAACCACAGCAGCCAGGGCTCGTGGGCGATTGCCATCGTGGCAAAGCCTGCCGCGCGTAACAGCATGCCGGTAACGATCATCGGTTTAGCGCCGAAGCGGTCAGCAATGGCTCCGCCAAAGACGCCCAGACCCTGCTGGACAAACTGGCGCAACCCCAGCGCAATGCCAACCATTAATGCCGCCCAGCCCATCTGATCGACAAAGCGGATCGAAATAAGCGGAAAAACGACAAAAAAGCCGAGCACGACCAGCATGTTATCGACGAGCAGGAAATATTTACCCAGGCTCCTGGCCTGTGATACGCGGGACATTTTCCCTCCAGGGAAAATAAGAAGGTGAGCACGCTAACATTCTGCGGTGTCGCCGCGTTTTTTCCCACCCCCGGGCGTGACAATATTTTTTTATCAAAAGGGTGCTTTGATAGAGAGTTCTCATCGAAAAATGTGAAAAGAGGTCAAAATGGTATGTCACTGTTTTCACAGACGGCGCAGGCGCAGGTATAGTAAAGCTAATCGGTAGAACAGAAGTGACGGGAAGGAGTGGTATCGATGTTTGGCTATCGCAGCAATGTGCCAAAAGTGCGTCTGACAACGGACAGGCTCGTCGTTCGTCTGGTGCATGAGCGTGATGCCTGGCGTCTGGCGGATTATTACGCCGAGAATCGCCAGTTTTTAAAGCCCTGGGAACCCGTTCGGGATGAGAGCCATTGTTACCCCTCCGGCTGGCAGGCGCGCCTCAGTATGATCGCGGAATTTCACAAACAGGGCAGCGCATTTTATTTCGCGCTGCTGGATCCGGAAGAAAAAGAGATTATCGGCATCGCCAATTTTTCTAACGTGGTGCGCGGATCGTTCCACGCCTGTTATCTCGGCTACTCCATCGGTCAAAAATGGCAGGGGCAGGGGCTGATGTTTGAGGCGTTAACGGCGGCGATCCGCTACATGCAACGCACGCAACATATCCACCGTATTATGGCGAACTACATGCCGCATAATCAGCGCAGCGGGGATTTGCTGGCGCGCTTAGGCTTTGAGAAAGAGGGCTACGCCAAAGACTATCTGCTTATCGATGGCGAATGGCGCGATCATGTCCTCACTGCATTAACCACCCCGGACTGGACTGCAGGTCGTTAAGGAGAAAAGATGAAATATCAGTTAAGCGGTGCAGAAGCGCGCGTTGTCGGCAGCCTGCTGGAAAAACAGGTCACCACGCCGGAACAGTATCCGCTTTCGGTCAACGCCGTGACGATGGCCTGCAACCAAAAAACCAACCGTGAGCCGGTGATGAACCTCAGCGAGCATGATGTTCAGGACGTGCTGGATGGGCTGGTCAAACGCCACTACCTGCGCACCGTCAGCGGCTTCGGTAACCGCGTCACTAAGTATGAACAGCGCTTTTGTAACTCCGAATTTGGCGACCTGAAGCTGAGCAGCGCGGAAGTAGCGGTCATCACCACGCTGTTGATGCGGGGGGCACAGACGCCAGGGGAACTGCGAACGCGCGCTTCCCGTATGCATGAGTTCAGCGATATGCAGGAGGTCGAACAGACGCTTGAGGGGCTGGCGGCGCGTGAGGATGGCCCTTACGTGGTGCGTCTGGCGCGCGAGCCGGGAAAACGCGAAAGCCGCTATATGCATCTGTTCAGCGGTGACGTTGACGCCGCAAGCGCGACGGCTGAATCGGATCGCCCTGAACGCAATGACAGCCTTGCCGCGCGCGTAGAGGCCCTGGAAGAAGAGGTCGCCGGGCTAAAACAGCGTCTGGATGCGTTGCTGGCACATCTGGGAGACTAACAGTGAAAAAATTACGCATTGGCGTGGTCGGTCTGGGCGGTATCGCGCAAAAAGCGTGGCTACCGGTTTTGGGCGCAGCATCTGACTGGACGCTGCAGGGGGCCTGGTCGCCCACGCGCGAGAAGGCCGAGCGCATCTGTGAAACCTGGCGTATTCCGTATGCCAGCTCGCTTCAGGCGTTAGCCCGCGAGTGCGATGCGGTATTTGTGCATACCTCAACGGCAACGCACTATCAGGTGGTGAGCGAGCTGCTCAACGCGGGTGTCCACGTCTGCGTGGATAAGCCGCTGGCAGAAAATGTTCAGGATGCCGAACGGCTGATTGAGCTTGCCGCGCGCAAAAAGCTGACGCTGATGGTGGGCTTCAACCGCCGCTTCGCGCCGCTTTATCAGCAGCTTAAGGCGCAGTCGGGCACGTTTGCCTCGCTGCGGATGGATAAGCACCGCACCGACAGCGTCGGGCCGAACGATCTGCGTTTCACCCTACTGGATGATTATCTTCACGTTGTGGATACGGCGTTATGGCTGACGGACGGCAATGCACAGCTGAAAAGCGGCACTCTGCTGACAAACGAGCAGGGGCAGATGGTCTATGCGGAACACCACTTTGCCGTTGAGCATCTTCAGGTGACCACCAGCATGCACCGTCGGGCCGGTAGCCAGCGTGAATCCGTGCAGGCGGTGACCGACGGCGCGCTGGTCGACATTACGGACATGCGTGAGTGGCGAGAAGAGAAGGGCAACGGCGTGGTGATGCTGCCCGTTCCCGGCTGGCAGAGCACGCTGGAGCAGCGCGGTTTTGCCGGGTGTGCTCGTCACTTTATCACCTGCGTACAAAATCAGACGGTTCCTGAAACCTCCGGCGAACAGGCGATTCTGGCGCAGCGCATTGTAGAAAGGCTCTGGCGCGACGCCATGAGTGAATAACTCGCTGTAACATCTGCGGATAGTAATTCGTTGAAATCCGGTTAGACTAAGCGCCGCTTGTTGGCTTTGCCGGGTGGCGCTTACGCTTACCCGGTCTACAAATCCGTATGGTTCTGGAAATTCACGTTAATGAACTTATTAAAATCGCTGGCGGCCGTCAGCTCGATGACCATGTTTTCCCGCGTGCTCGGCTTTGCGCGCGACGCCATTGTGGCAAGGGTATTTGGTGCAGGGATGGCCACGGACGCCTTTTTCGTCGCGTTCAAATTGCCGAACTTATTACGCCGTATTTTTGCGGAAGGTGCGTTTTCCCAGGCCTTCGTGCCGATTCTCGCAGAATATAAAAGCAAGCAAGGCGAGGACGCGACCCGCGTTTTTGTCTCTTACGTCTCGGGGCTGCTGACCCTGGCGCTGGCGGTGGTGACCGTCATCGGGATGCTGGCCGCGCCCTGGGTGATTATGGTGACGGCACCGGGCTTTGCGGATACGGCGGATAAATTTGCCCTGACCTCGCAGCTTCTGCGCATTACCTTCCCCTATATTCTGCTGATCTCGCTGGCCTCGCTGGTGGGGGCGATACTCAATACCTGGAACCGCTTCTCCGTCCCGGCGTTTGCGCCGACGTTTCTTAACGTCAGCATGATCGGCTTTGCGCTGTTTGCCGCACCGCATTTCAACCCGCCGGTGCTGGCGCTGGCCTGGGCCGTGACCGTGGGCGGCGTGCTGCAGCTTGCTTACCAGCTGCCGCACCTGAAGAAAATCGGCATGCTGGTTCTGCCGCGTATCAACCTTAAAGATGCCGGGGCGATGCGCGTGATCAAGCAGATGGGACCCGCCATTCTTGGCGTCTCCGTCAGCCAGATCTCGCTTATCATCAACACCATTTTTGCCTCTTTCCTGGTGTCTGGCTCGGTCTCCTGGATGTACTACGCTGACCGCCTGATGGAGTTTCCGTCCGGCGTGCTGGGCGTGGCGCTGGGGACCATCCTGCTGCCGTCGCTCTCCAAAAGCTTTGCCAGCGGCAACCACGATGAGTATTGCCGCCTGATGGACTGGGGGCTGCGTCTCTGCTTTCTGCTGGCGCTGCCGAGCGCGGTGGCGCTGGGGATTCTGGCGAAACCGCTGACGGTGTCGCTGTTCCAGTACGGTAAATTTACCGCCCATGACGCCGCCATGACCCAGCAGGCGCTTATTGCCTATTCGGTAGGGTTGATGGGGCTGATTGTCGTGAAGGTGCTGGCACCGGGGTTCTATTCACGCCAGGACATCAAAACGCCGGTGAAAATCGCCATTGTGACGCTGATTATGACCCAGCTGATGAACCTGGCGTTTATTGGTCCGCTGAGACACGCCGGGCTGGCGCTGTCGATTGGTCTGGCGGCCTGCCTGAATGCCGGGCTGCTGTACTGGCAGCTGCGTAAGCAGGATATTTTCACGCCGCAGCCGGGCTGGTCGCGTTTTCTTGTGCGTCTGGTGATCGCGGTGCTGGTGATGTCGGCGGCATTGCTGGGCATGCTGTATGTGATGCCGGACTGGTCAGCCGGCACTATGCCATTCCGCCTGATGCGCCTGATGGCCGTTGTGGTGGTCGGCGTGGTGGCATACTTCGCCACGCTCGCGGTGTTGGGATTCAAGGTGAAAGAGTTCACCCGCCGTACGGCATAAACGCCAAAAGGGGAGTTCACCTTATGGTGCTCCCCACAGCCTGATTTGCCGCTAAGGCGTCAAATCGAAATCTTTTTCCCGCCCGTAATGCGTGCCGTGGCCGTCTGACCATCCGCACCGTACAGCCCCGGCTCTTTATGGGGCTTTAATACTTCCAGAGCCTGCTGATTACGCACCATCTGTCCCTCAAGTAACCAACCGTTATGCTGGTTGAGATCGCGCAGATGCTGGGTTTTTTCCGTAATCGTTTGCCAACGTTCGACAATTTCATCGTTGGCGCTGCGCTTCTGATCCTGTTCAGCGCGTCGCTGCTGCTCAAGGTAATCCAGCGTCGCCAGAAGCGAACTTTTGTCTTCAGTAATGCGTTGCAACGCGCTGCCGTTGATTTGACCCGAAGACAGGTGTTGTTGTTCAGCATCCATTACCGTTTTCAGGTCGTTCAGGACAACCGTCATCTGATCCAGTATTTCTGACAGTCGACTCATACGGTTATTTACTCTGTAAGAAACTCTGCGCTTCCTCGATCAGCGCGTCAGCGATTTTGCTGGTATCCATTTTCAGCTCGCCGTTACGAATGGCCGTTTTCAGCGCTTCAACACGTTCCATGTTGATATCGCTGCTGCCCGGCTGCATCAGTTTGGACTGCGCGTCGCTCAGGGTCACGCTGGTGCTGTTAGCCGTAGACGGTTTTTCCAGACGCGTTTTCTGCGCGGGAGCGTCATTCGTTTCGCGAGGTTGTACAGTGCTAACCGGCTTCAGGGCTGATGTACGATCAATGCTCATAGTGTTGTCCTCATCGAGGGTTCGCGGCGTTTGCGCCTGACATCATCATTAGTTGAATATTTATCGGCAGGCACCGCGAAATCTTTAAAAAGATTATAGGTTAATCAGAATATTCCCATCAGAATCGACGGTTCCGCTAACCACCTGGCCTGAAGACATTCTGACCCGGGCATTTTGCGCCACGGCGGCATTGTTTAATGCCTTACCTTCACTGTTGATACTAAAGCCGTCTCCGTTGGCGACCACCATCACCTGTTGACCCGCTTTCACCCGCCACGCTTTACGCAGCATGGAGAGCTGAATGGCCTGGCCTGGTGCCATATCGCGCAGGCTGACCGCGTCCTGTGCCTGGTTTATGTCCAGCATCGTTCGCGGCGGAAGCTGATCCAGTCGACCGCGTTTAAGCGTCACGCTGCTGGCCTGCAGTACGCTGCCGCGGGCAATGGGCGCGGCGGCAACAACATAATTGCCCGTCGCCTGAACCGCAACCTGTAAATAGCGTTTTTCGTTGGCGCAGCGCGCCAGCACGTTCACGTTACCCCACAGCTTTGTCGTGCCGGTCACGGTGAATGAGGGCTGTTCGCAGGTGGGATAGAGATTAGGCGGCGTGCGAACGGTGACGCTGACTTCATCGCTAAAGCCCGCCAGCTGCTGTGCAAAAAAAGTCGTCAGCTGAGCCTGTAAGTTTTCAGCCTGCGCCAGAGGGCTTAAAAGCAATAAGGTTGCCGCCAGGCCTCGTTTTATCGTCCGCATTGCACATCCCACCGTTTCCAGAATTGAGAGGATTCTACCCGCAGTGGTTTTACATCAACGCAATAAATAGCGACGCATTTTGCGCTTATTCCGTCGATAGGGGAGACGGGGTGAGATTTAAGCTGTGAACTGAAATTTTGCCATCAGCGGAGGAGACATGCTCGATAAACTCGACGCCGCGTTACGTTTTCAGCAGGAAGCGCTCAATTTACGCGCCCAGCGGCAGGAGATTTTAGCCGCCAATATTGCCAACGCCGATACCCCGGGGTATCAGGCGCGCGATATTGATTTTTCCAGTGAACTTAAAAAAGTGATGGAGCGTGGACGTGCCGAAGGAACGGGTGTCGCACTTGCACTGACATCCTCACGCCATATTCCTGCTCAGGCGATGACCGCGCCCACGACCGATTTACTTTATCGCATTCCCGACCAGCCATCGCTTGACGGCAACACCGTCGACATGGACCGGGAGCGTACGCAGTTTGCCGATAACAGCCTGCAGTACCAGACGGGTCTGACCCTACTCGGCGGACAAATTAAAGGCATGATGACCGTCCTGCAAGGGGGCAACTAATCCATGGCTTTGCTGAATATTTTTGATATCGCGGGTTCGGCGTTAACGGCACAGTCCAAGCGTCTGAACGTTGCCGCCAGTAACCTCGCTAACGCCGACAGCGTAACCGGTCCTGACGGACAGCCCTATAAAGCAAAACAGGTGGTCTTTCAGGTCGATGCTGCACCGGGTGCGGCAACAGGCGGCGTGAAAGTCTCTGACGTGGTGGAGAGCCAGGCACCTGACAAGCTGGTGTATGAACCGGGCAACCCGCTCGCCGATGCCAGTGGTTACGTGAAGATGCCTAACGTGGATGTGGTCGGTGAGATGGTGAACTCGATGTCCGCCTCGCGCAGCTATCAGGCAAACGTCGAAGTGCTCAACACCGTGAAGAGCATGATGCTCAAAACACTCACGCTCGGCCAGTAAAGGAGACACGCATGTCCATTGCCGTCAGTATGAATGACCCAACGAATACGGGGGTCAGCAGTGCCAGTACGACCTCCGGTTCCAGCTCCCTGACCGGAAGCAGTGCTAACGATCTGCAAAGCAGCTTCTTAACGCTGCTGGTGGCGCAGCTGAAGAACCAGGATCCTACCAACCCGATGCAGAACAACGAACTGACCACGCAGCTTGCGCAGATCAGCACCGTGAGCGGCATTGAGAAACTGAATACCACGCTCGGCTCCGTCTCCGGTCAAATCGACAACAGCCAGTCTTTGCAGGCAGCCAACCTGATTGGTCACGGGGTGATGATCCCGGGGACTACCATTCTGGCGGGCACCAGCACCACCGATGGCACCTCAACCACCACCACCACGCCGTTTGGCGTTGAGCTGCAGCAGGCGGCTGACAAAGTGACCGCGACGATCACCGACTCGACCGGTGCCGTGGTACGCACCATCGACATCGGTGAGTTGAAAGCCGGTGTGCATACCTTCACCTGGGATGGCAGCCTGACCGACGGCACCAAAGCGCCAAACGGTTCCTATAAGGTGGCGATCAGCGCCAGCAGCGGGACCACCCAGCTGGTTGCGCAGCCGCTGCAGTTTGCACTGGTTCAGGGCGTCATCAAAAGTAGCGATGGCAACAAACTGGATTTGGGTACCTCTGGTACCACCACACTCGACGAAGTTCGGCAGATTATCTAAGCCTTTACACTTATCAGGAGTAAGTCATGGCCTTTTCTCAAGCGGTCAGCGGCCTGAATGCTGCGGCCACCAACCTGGACGTCATTGGCAACAACATCGCCAACTCCGCGACCTATGGTTTTAAATCCGGTTCGGCCTCGTTTGCCGATATGTTTGCAGGCTCTAAAGTCGGCCTGGGCGTTAAAGTTGCGGGTATCACTCAGGACTTTACCGACGGTACCACCACCAATACCGGTCGTGGTCTGGACGTTGCCATCAGCCAGAACGGTTTCTTCCGTATGGTGGATTCCAACGGCTCTGTGTTCTACAGCCGTAACGGCCAGTTTAAGCTCGACGAAAACCGTACCCTGGTGAACATGCAGGGGATGCAGTTGACCGGCTATCCGGTTGCAGGTACGCCACCAACGGTGCAGACCGGTGCGAACCCACAGGCGATTACCATCCCTAACACCCTGATGGCCGCGAAGGCGACCACAACGGCAACCCAGCAGATCAACCTGAACTCCACGGATGATGCGCAGACTGCCGCGTTCGATGCGACTAACCCGGATACCTACAACAAAAAAGGGACCGTGACCGTATTCGATACCCAGGGTAACGCCCACAACATGTATGTCTACTACGTCAAAACAGCAGACAACAAATGGGATCTGTACACCCAGGACGGTAGCGTTGCCGGTTCTCCAGCAACCAAAGCCGCTCAAATGAACTTTGACAGCAACGGTAACCTGGCGGGCGTGTACAACTACAACGCGGCTGGCGTACTGAGCGCGACGCCAAACGCCACTCCGGCCATCAACATCACCACCGGTTCAGTGAGCGGCGCGACGCCTGCGACGTTCTCCCTGAGCTTCCAGAACTCCATGCAGCAGAATACCGGTGCCAACAACGTTGTCGGGACCACCCAGAACGGCTACAAGCCGGGCGATCTGGTGAGCTATCAGATTAACGACGACGGTACCGTGGTCGGTAATTACTCCAACGAACAGACGCAGGTTCTGGGTCAGATCGTGCTGGCAAACTTCGCTAACAACGAAGGCCTGAAATCTGAAGGCGACAACGTCTGGTCTGCAAGCCAGTCCTCCGGCGTTGCGCTGCTCGGCACGGCGGGTACCGGTAACTTCGGTACGCTGACCAACGGCGCGCTGGAAGCCTCTAACGTGGACCTGAGTAAAGAGCTGGTGAACATGATTGTCGCGCAACGTAACTACCAGTCGAATGCGCAGACTATCAAAACGCAGGATCAGATCCTCAACACGCTGGTTAACCTGCGTTAAGCGGCTAACAGGAACGCGCAATGGATCACGCAATATATACAGCGATGGGCGCGGCAAGCCAGACGCTCAATCAGCAGGCCGTTACCGCCAGCAACCTGGCAAATGCCTCTACGCCGGGCTTTCGCGCGCAGCTTAATGCGCTGCGTGCGGTGCCGGTCGAAGGGCTTTCATTGCCTACGCGTACGCTGGTGACGGCATCCACGCCCGGTGCCGATATGACGCCGGGCCAGATGGATTACACCTCGCGTCCGCTGGACGTTGCCCTTCAGCAGGACGGCTGGCTGGCGGTGCAGACGGCAGACGGCGGCGAAGGCTATACCCGTAACGGTAATATCCAGGTGAGCGCAACCGGGCAGTTGACCATTCAGGGTCATCCGGTGATGGGCGAAGCCGGTCCGCTCACGGTACCGGAAGGCTCAGAGCTGACCATCGCGGCAGACGGCACCATCTCGGCGCTAAACCCGGGCGATCCGGCCAATACCGTTGCGCCCGTCGGGCGTCTGAAGCTGGTTAAAGCGGAAGGCAAAGAGGTGCAGCGCGGCGATGACGGCATGTTCCGTCTGACCCAGGCGGCACAGACCACCCGTGGCGCTACGCTCCAGGCTGACCCGAGCATTCGCGTGATGTCCGGCGTGCTGGAAGGCAGTAACGTCAAGCCGGTTGAAGCCATGACCGACATGATCGCCAGCGCCCGCCGTTTTGAAATGCAGATGAAAATTATCAGCAGCGTGGATGAAAACGCGAGCAAGGCTAACCAACTTCTGGCTATGAGTTAACAGGACTCCTTATGATCAGTTCTTTATGGATCGCGAAAACAGGCCTGGACGCGCAGCAAACCAACATGGATGTGATTGCCAACAACCTGGCAAACGTCAGCACCAATGGTTTCAAGCGTCAGCGTGCGGTTTTCGAAGATTTGCTTTATCAAACCATTCGCCAGCCGGGTGCTCAGTCTTCTGAGCAAACGACGCTGCCGTCCGGTCTGCAGATTGGTACCGGCGTGCGTCCGGTAGCGACCGAGCGTCTGCACAGCCAGGGCAACCTGTCTCAGACCAACAACAGTAAAGATGTCGCCATCAAAGGGCAGGGTTTCTTCCAGGTACAGCTGCCTGACGGTACCTCAGCCTACACCCGTGACGGCTCATTCCAGGTGGATCAAAACGGCCAACTGGTGACGGCGGGCGGCTTCCAGGTTCAGCCTGCAATCACCATTCCGGCGAATGCCCTGAGCATCACCATCGGGCGCGACGGTATCGTGAGCGTCACCCAGCAGGGTCAGGCCGCGCCCGTTCAGGTTGGACAGCTCAACCTGACCACCTTCATGAACGATACCGGTCTGGAAAGCATTGGTGAGAACCTCTACACCGAAACCCAGTCCTCCGGTACGCCAAATGAGAGCACGCCGGGGCTGAACGGCGCGGGTCTGCTGTATCAGGGTTATGTTGAAACCTCGAACGTTAACGTGGCGGAAGAGCTGGTGAATATGATCCAGGTTCAGCGCGCGTATGAAATTAACAGTAAAGCAGTGTCGACGACCGACCAGATGCTGCAGAAACTGACGCAACTCTAAGGTGCAGCCCGGTGCGGTCAACGCCGCACCGGCTCCCTGTTTTCGAAGATGAAGGCAATGCAAAAAAACGCGGCGTTTCGTTATCCGATACTGACTGTTCTGGCCATTACCCTCAGCGGGTGTGCCTGGATCCCGTCTAAACCATTGGTCGAGGGTGCGACTACCGCCCAGCCCGTACCCGGCCCCGCGCCCGTGGTGAACGGCTCCATTTTCCAGACCGCACAGCCAATTAACTACGGCTATCAGCCGCTGTTTGAAGATCGTCGCCCGCGTAACATCGGCGATACGCTGACCATCGTGCTGCAGGAAAACGTCAGTGCGAGCAAGAGCTCGTCGGCGAACGCCAGCCGCGATGGCAAAACCAATTTTGGCTTCGACACCGTTCCACGCTATCTGCAGGGCCTGTTCGGCAATGCGCGTGCGGATGTTGAGGCGTCTGGCGGCAATACCTTTAACGGTAAAGGTGGTGCGAACGCCAGTAACACCTTCAGCGGCACGCTGACGGTGACGGTTGACCAGGTGCTGGTTAACGGCAATTTACACGTTGTGGGTGAAAAACAGATCGCCATTAACCAGGGCACTGAGTTCATTCGCTTCTCCGGTGTGGTTAACCCTCGCACCATCAGCGGCACCAACACCGTACCGTCCACTCAGGTGGCGGATGCGCGCATTGAATACGTCGGTAACGGCTATATCAATGAAGCGCAAAATATGGGCTGGCTGCAGCGTTTCTTCCTTAACTTATCGCCGATGTAAGCGAGGTGACCCATGTTTAAAACGATCTTCGCCGTGGCGCTGGCGCTGGTGGCAACCTTCGCTCAGGCTGACCGTATTCGCGACCTGACCAGCGTTCAGGGCGTGCGCGAGAACTCGCTGATTGGCTATGGCCTGGTGGTGGGGCTGGACGGTACGGGTGACCAGACCACCCAAACGCCGTTCACCACCCAGACCCTGAATAACATGCTTTCGCAGCTTGGTATTACCGTCCCTGCGGGGACCAACATGCAGCTGAAAAACGTGGCGGCGGTGATGGTGACCGCGTCCTATCCGGCGTTTGCGCGTCAGGGGCAGACCATCGACGTGGTGGTCTCCTCCATGGGTAACGCCAAAAGCCTGCGCGGCGGCACGCTGTTGATGACGCCGCTTAAGGGTGTCGACAGCCAGGTGTATGCGCTGGCGCAGGGTAACATTCTGGTTGGCGGTGCGGGTGCCTCTGCGGGCGGGAGCAGCGTGCAGGTGAACCAGCTGAACGGCGGGCGTATCACTAACGGGGCCATCATCGAGCGCGAGCTGCCGACCCAGTTTGGCGCAGGAAATACCATCAACCTGCAGCTTAATAATGAAGACTTCACGATGGCGCAGCAAATTGCCGACACCATCAACCGCAGCCGCGGCTACGGGAGCGCCACGGCGCTGGACGCGCGTACCGTGCAGATCCGGACCTCTTCGGGTAACAGTAACCAGGTGCGTATGCTGGCGGATATCCAGAATATGGAAGTGAACGTGCCGGTGCAGGATGCCAAAGTCATCATCAACTCACGCACCGGGTCAGTGGTGATGAACCGCGAGGTGTCGCTGGACAGCTGTGCCGTGGCGCAGGGTAACCTCTCCGTGACGGTGAACCGCTCTGCCAACGTCAGCCAGCCGGACACGCCATTTGGTGGCGGTCAGACGGTGGTGACACCGCAAACGCAGATTGATTTGCGCCAGAGCGGCGGCTCGCTGCAAAGCGTGCGTTCCAGCGCGAACCTGAACAGCGTGGTGCGCGCCCTGAATGCGCTGGGCGCGACGCCGATGGATCTGATGTCGATTCTGCAATCGATGCAAAGTGCAGGCTGCCTGCGCGCCAAACTGGAAATCATCTAATGCTGACCGATAGCAAACTGCTGACCGGTGCCGCCTGGGATGCTCAGTCGCTGAACGAACTGAAAACCAAAGCAGGCAAAGACCCGGCGGCGAATATCCGCCCGGTCGCCCGCCAGGTGGAAGGGATGTTCGTGCAGATGATGTTGAAAAGCATGCGTGAGACCCTGCCGAAAGACGGGATGTTCAGCAGTGATTCCACGCGGCTGTACACCAGCATGTATGACCAGCAGATTGCACAGCAGATGACCGCCGGTAAAGGACTCGGACTGGCTGACATGATTGTCAAACAGACCGCTGCCGCACAGGGGATTCAGCCTGAGGATCAGCCGCAGCAGGTGCCGATGAAGTTCGACATCGAAACGGTGACCAGTTATCAGAACCAGGCGCTGACGCAGATGGTGCGTAAGGCCATGCCGAAGCCCGCAGAGACGCGCGACGAGCCGCTCTCCGGCGACAGTAAGGACTTCCTGGCGCAGCTTTCTCTGCCTGCACGACTGGCCAGCGAGCAGAGCGGGGTACCGCATCACCTGATCCTGGCCCAGGCGGCCCTGGAGTCGGGCTGGGGCCAGCGTCAAATCCGTAAGGAAAACGGCGATCCGAGCTTCAACATCTTTGGCGTCAAAGCCACCTCCAGCTGGAAGGGGCCGACAACCGAGATCATCACCACCGAATACGAAAACGGCGCGGCAGTGAAGGTTAAAGCCAAATTCCGCGTTTACAGCTCCTACCTTGAAGCATTGTCAGATTACGTCGGCCTGTTAAGCCGAAACCCGCGCTATACCGCCGTGACGCAGGCATCGACGCCGGAGCAGGGCGCGCAGGCATTGCAGAATGCGGGATACGCTACCGATCCGAACTATGCGCGCAAGCTCACCAGCATGATCCAGCAGCTGAAATCGATGGGTGAGAAGATGAGTAAAGCCTATAGCACCGATATTGAAAATCTGTTCTGAAAGTTCTCAAGTCCCGGTGGAGGCTGCCGATAACCTTCATCAGGACTCGTGTCTGAAAGTATAAAAGGAACCCCCATGTCCAGTTTGATTAACAGCGCCATGAGTGGCCTCAGTGCGGCACAGGCGGCACTTAATACCGTAAGTAATAATATTTCAAGCTATAACGTGGCAGGTTACACCCGCCAGAACACCATTCTGGGCGCGGCTAACAGCACGCTGACCGGCGGTGGCTGGGTGGGGAACGGGGTTTATGTCTCCGGCGTGCAGCGTGAGTATGACGCCTTCATTACCAACCAGCTGCGCGCCGCACAGACGCAGAGCAGCGGGCTGACAACGCGCTATCAGCAGATGTCAAAAATTGACGACGTGCTCTCCGATACCACCAACTCGCTCTCGACCACCCTGCAGGATTTCTTCAAGAGCCTGCAAACGCTGGTGAGTAACGCCGAAGATCCGGCTGCGCGCCAGACGGTGATCGGTAAAGCGGATGGCCTGGTAAACCAGTTTAAAACCAACGATCAGTATCTTCGCGATCAGGATGCGCAGGTTAACACCGCGATCACCACCAGCGTGGATCAGATCAACAACTACGCGAAGCAGATAGCCAACCTTAACGATCAGATTTCCCGTCTGACCGGCGTAGGCGCGGGCGCATCGCCGAACGAACTGCTCGATCAGCGCGATCAGCTGGTGAGCGAGCTGAATAAGATTGTGGGTGTGGACGTGACCGTGCAGGACAGCGGTACCTACAATATCTCCATCGCGAACGGTTACACCCTGGTACAGGGCAGTACTGCCAGCCAGCTGGCTGCGGTGAAATCCAGTGCTGACCCATCGCGCACCACGATTGCCTACGTAGATGCAGCGTCTGGAAACGTTGAGATCCCGGAAAAGCAGATCACCACAGGGTCACTGGGTGGACTGTTGACCTTCCGTACTGAAGATCTGGATAAGGCGCGTAACACGCTTAACCAGATGGCGCTGGCGTTTGCCGACGCGATGAACACACAGCATGAAGCCGGGTTCGACGCCAACGGCGACGCGGGCGGCAAGCTGTTCGACTTCGGTTCACCTTCCGTACTGAGTAACAGCAAAAACACCGGCAGCGCGTCGGTAACGGCGAGCGTAACGGACAGCTCTGCGGTGCAGGCGACGAACTATAAAGTTGAGTACAACGGGACCAACTGGACGGTCACGCGTCTGTCTGACAAAACCAGCTTTACGGCCACGCCGGACGGCAGCGGTAACCTGTCGTTTGACGGTCTGAACGTGAACATCACCGGTGCGGCCAACCAGAAAGACAGCTTCATCGTGAAACCGGTGAATGACGTCATTATGAATATGGACGTCGCGATTAGCGATGAATCCAAACTGGCGATGGCCTCCGCCAGCGACAGCGGCGATAGCGACAATACCAACGGCCAAAAACTGTTGGATCTGCAGAGCGCGAAGCTGGTGAGGAATAACAAAACCTTCAACGATGCCTATGCGTCACTGGTCAGTACGGTGGGGAGCACCACGGCATCGCTGAAAACCAGCAGCGCCACGAAAGACAACGTGGTAACGCAGCTGACCAAACAGCAGCAGTCGATTTCCGGGGTTAACCTGGATGAAGAATACGGCAACCTGCAGCGCTATCAGCAGTACTACCTGGCGAATGCGCAGGTGCTGCAAACGGCGAGCACGCTGTTTGATGCGTTGATCAACATTCGCTAAGGCCGGGGTTAAAAAATGCGTATTAGTACTCAAATGATGTATGAGCAGAGCATGCGCGGAGTGACGAACTCCCAGAGTCTCTGGCTGGGCTATGGCGAGCAGATGTCAACCGGCAAGCGCGTAAACCGTCCTTCCGATGACCCGATTGCGGCCTCTCAGGCCGTTGTGCTCTCCCAGGCGCAGACGCAGAACAGCCAGTATGCGCTGGCGCGTTCTTTCGCCACGACCAAGGTGTCGCTGGAAGAGAACGTGCTGAAAGAGGTGACGAATGCGATTATCACCGCGCAGGAAAAAGTGGTTAACGCCGGTAACGGAACCCTGAGCGATGATGACCGACAGTCGCTTGCCACCAACCTGCAGGGGATCCGCGATCAGCTGATGAACCTGGCAAACAGCACCGACGGTAATGGACGCTATATTTTTGCGGGTTACAAAACGGAAGCGGCGGCCTTCGACGAGACGACCGGCACCTATAACGGCGGCTCTACGCCAATCAGCCAGCAGGTTGACGCCGCGCGTACCATGCAAATCAGCCACACGGGCAGTGAAGTTTTCGATACCTTCACCAGTAACGCGAAACCGGAGCCGGACGGCAGCGCGCCGGAAACCAACCTGTTTAAGATCCTGGATACCGCTATCGCTGCGCTGAATACGCCGGTTGAAGGCGACCAGACTAAAGCCGATGCGTTTACGGCAGCGATGGATAAAACCAACCGCGGCCTGAGCAACTCGCTGAACAACGTGCTGACCGTGCGTGCAGACCTGGGGATCAAACTGGACGAGCTGGGCAAACTGGATTCGCTGGGCGATGACCGTGCTTTGGGCCAAACGCAGCAGATGAGCGACCTGGTCGATGTGGACTGGAACTCGGTGATCTCTTCTTACTCCATGCAGCAGGCGGCTCTGCAGGCCTCCTATAAGGCGTTTAGCGATATGCAGGGGATGTCCCTGTTCCAGATGAACAAATAACGTCTTGACCTCTTAGAACATGTCTTGAAACTGGGCATGTTTTGACTGCCCAGCCCGTATGGACTGGGCATTTTTTTTACACGGTTTCAGCCTGAGCGGAGGTTACCCGGGCGTTTTCAATCAGTCTGATGACCAGGGCAATAACGCCGCACAGGGTTGCCAGCGCCACCACGCCAGGCCAGCCTGCCATCGTATAAATTTTGCTGCCGAACGCCGAGCCTAGCGCCATCCCGATAAACACCACCGTAAAGAGCAGGGCGTTCAGGCGACCGCGTGCCTGCGGTTCAAGGCTGTAAACCAGGTTCTGGTGAGCCACCAGGCTTGACTGCAGGCCAAGGTCAAAACCGACGGCGGAGATGGCAATCAGGATCAACTGCCCGTGAACGCCGAGGGCGGGCATCAGGAACATCAGCGCAAACGAGACGGTGACGAGCGCGGCACCCAGCTGCGTCACTTTTCCTGCACCCAGTTTATCCGCCAGCCCGCCGGCCAGCGGCGCGGCTAATGCCCCGGCAGCACCTGCGATACCAAACCCGCCCGCCACGGCGCTGCCGAGGTGGTAGCGTTCCAGCAGCATCACGGCCAGCGTTGACCAGAATGCGCTAAAGGCAATCGACAGAAAACCCTGAGCCAGCGCCGCGCGACGCAGTGCCGGGTAACGACGCCACAGGTGTTCCATGGAACGCATCAGCGCGGGATAGCTCAGCGTGGAGTGAATAGCAAAACGTGGGAGTACGGCCCACATCACCGCGCCGACAAAGGCAATGCTTGCAGCAGCCAGCTGATACATCACCCGCCAGCCAAAGGCTTCACCGACCACGCCGCTGACGGTTCTCGACAACAATATGCCCAGCAGAAGACCTGTCATGACGGTGCCCACGGTTTTCCCCTGCTTACCTTCAGGGGCGAGGATAGCAGCAGCGGGAACGATATCCTGCGCCATGGTGGCGGCCATGCCAATCAGCAGGCTTGCCAGCAGCAGTGAAGGGAGTTGCCCGGTGAGACTACAGCCCAGAAGAAACAGCGCCAGGGCAGCACTTTTAATCAGAATCAGCGTCCTGCGGTCATGACGATCGCCAAGCGGCAGCAGGAAGAGGATGCCGAGCGCGTAGCCAGCCTGGGTCAGCGTCGGAACCAGGCCCATTCCTTCAATACTCAAATGAAGGTCTGCGCCCATGAGAGGCAGCAAAGGCTGTGCATAGTAAATGGATGCCACGCTGAAACCAGCACCCAGAGCCAGCATTAATATCACCCAGCGGCTCACGGCATGGGAGGCAGTTGTTGTGTTCATAAGACGTTCCTCAGTCATAGTGTGAGGCTATTTTTTATCACTACGTCTTGCGGCGGTAGACGGGCCGATGGTAAAACGCTTATACGTTAAGAGTATGACAGAGGAAAGTATGAAGCGAGTTGAGCGTATAGACAGAGTGGAACTGATGCGAACTTTTGTTCGCATTGTGGAAACCGGCTCGCTCTCGGCAGCGGCAAGGCAGCTTTCGACGACTCAGGCCACGGTAAGCCGACGTTTGCAGTCTCTGGAAACGTTGCTGGGGGCTCGCCTGCTGCTGCGAACCACCCATGCCACCAGGCTTACTGACGACGGTGAACGCTGCTATCAGCATGCCCGGCGGGTGATTGATAGCTGGCTGGCGCTGGAAGATGAAGTCGGGCAGGCGGAGGATGAACCGGTTGGGGTATTGCGGGTGCGGGCACCGCACGCCTTTGGTCAGGAACAGCTCCTGAAACCGTTGACGGAATTTTTGCAGCGTTATCCTCAGCTTTCCGTTGAGTGGATGTTGAACGATAAGTCGGTGGATTTCCTCAGCGACAATATTGATTGTGCGATCCGCGTGGGTGCCGAGGTCGATCCCGCCACGGTTTCCGTACAGCTGGCAGAGGTACCGCGCTCCATCGTCGCCTCTCCGGCGTTGCTGGCACGCTTCCCAAAGGTTAGCAAGCCAGAGGATTTGCAGGCGCTGCCCTGGATTGCCATCAGCACCTTCTACCAGCGACACGTTGAGCTGTTTGATGCTGCAGCGCAGCCGACACGCATTGCCATTACGCCGCGTCTGAGCACGGACAGCCTGTACGTGGCGCGAAATACGGCCCTGACCGGGCTGGGGGTGGCGCTGGTATCAAGCTGGACGGTGAAAGAGGATATTCAGGAAGGGCGCTTAATCCCTCTTCTGCCCGAGTGGCAACCCACGGCGCTGCCCGTCCATCTGGTTTATCCGTGGTCGCGATACTATCCGGCGCGCTTGCGACGTTTTCTGGAGATGATGAAGCAGGTGATGCCGGGTATAGCCGGAATGAGAAAGCCAGCAAATGCGCAATAAAAAAGCCGACCCTGAGGTCGGCTTTTCGTATTAACGCGTGTTACTCAACAGACTGGGGGCGGGTTGCCGGTGCAGTCGCCTGATGCGTCGCGCTGTGACCACCTGCGGAACCTTTGCCGTCAAAGTTGAACTCCGGGCGAACCCAGTCGCTTTGACGCGGTGCTTCCGGCACATACTCAGGCGCAGGTGCGCGAGTCATGGGTGCCGTTGCAACGTGTGCTGCCGCTGGCGCAGTAACCACTGGCTCTGGTTTTACCTCAGGCGCTGGAGCTTCTTCGGCTTCACGAACCGGTTCAACGTCGAGTTCAACCTCCTGAACCACCTCTTCTGTCACCGTTTCGATAACAGCGTCAGCGGTGTCTTCAACCGGCGCGGCGACTTCAACTTCTTCAGCAACCTCTTCGGCCACGGCCGTGTCTTCTTCGGCGATGAACTGCGGTGCGGCATCAACCGGGGCAGCAATCACTTCAGGATGGGTGGTTTCCACTTCAACTGCCTGTGGGGCTTCAGCTTCCACAGCCTGCGGCTCAACCACCGTCGCTGCTGCAGCCACAACCTCTTCAGCTGCAACGACAGGTGCAATCACCTCTTCGGTGACAGACTGTTCTTCAACAATCTGCTCCGGGCGAGCAACCGGGTAGCGGATCCAGACTTTACCGGATGCCATTTCAGGTGACGCACACGCGATAGCTAACGGCATTGGAGACTGAGTCGGGTAACGCTCGTCACGATAACGGCGACGACGCTGACCGCTTACGCGCAGGTGACGAGGAGAACGACGTGAACGACGCGGCATGCCTGCGTTATCACGACCTTCCCCGTTATCGTCCTGCTCGGCGTTGTTCTCTACCACTGCTGGCAGATCAACTTTCGCCAGTTGGGTCTGCGGCGCGCTTTCGGCGACGGTTTCCGTAACAACAGTTGTCTCTTCGGTCGTTTCAGAAGCAAAACGGACTTTCTGATTCAGCTGACGCTGCTTACGACGTGGCATAACCTGAGTACGTTCTTCCTGCTCAGCGTCTTGCTGTTCAACAGGCTCTTCGCGGTTCAGGTTTTTAACTTCCTGCTGCGCCTGACGCTTCTCGTCGTTGCGACGACGATTGCGCTCGCGGCGAGGCTGCTGCTCGTCGCGCTGTTTGCTCTTCTCGGACTCATCGCCCGCCGGTTGGCGAATTTCGCGATCTTCAACATTCTGCTGCTGTTTCTCGCGACGGTTGCGACGGTTATCTTCGCGTTGCTCACGGCCTTCGTTGTTGTCAGAACGGTTGTCGCGACGATCGTTACGGTCGTTACGATCGCTGCGGTCATTACGATCGCGGCGGTTGTTCTGGCGCTTACGACGATCCTGCTGACGCTCAGGCTTCGCTTCTTTCGGTGCTTCTTTTGGCTGCTCCGGCTGAACTTCTTCGCCAGCAAACATCTTCTTCAGCGCGCCGAAGAAACGGCTCAGAAGACCAGGTTGCTCTGGCTGGGCTTTCGCCACGTCTGGCGCAGTTTTTTGCGCAGCAGGTTTAGCCGCTGGTTTTTCCAGCACGGCTTCCGGCGGCGCTTCCGGCATAATGAAGGTGGCTAATGCAGGCTGCTCAGGCAGTTTACGCTCGGCAGGCTCTTCATCGGATGGCAGTGCCATCTCTTCTTCATGCAGCTTCGGCAGCAGGTAGCTGAGGGTGGTCGTCTCTTCGCCCTTACGTACACGCAGCACGTGATAGTGCGGAGTCTGCATCTGGTCGTTTGGCACGATGATGCAGCGAACGCCGCCCTGACGTGCTTCGATTGCGCTTACCGCTGCACGTTTTTCGTTAAGCAGGTAAGAGGCAACGGGCACCGGCACAATGGCGTGAACTTCTTTAGTGTTCTCTTTCAGCGCTTCTTCTTCAATCAGACGCAGAATAGAGAGGGACAGCGATTCGTTATCACGCACGGTACCGGTACCGGAACAGCGCGGGCAAACGTGATGGCTGGACTCACCCAGTGATGGGCTCAGACGCTGACGGGACATCTCCAGCAGGCCAAAGCGAGAGATATGGCTGATCTGAATACGAGCACGGTCCTGGCGCACCGCTTCGCGCAGACGGTTTTCAACCGCACGCTGGTGACGAACAGGGGTCATGTCGATGAAGTCGATAACGATCAGACCACCCAGGTCGCGCAGGCGGAGCTGGCGGGCGATTTCATCAGCGGCTTCAAGGTTGGTGTTGAAGGCGGTCTCTTCGATATCACCGCCGCGGGTTGCACGCGCGGAGTTGATGTCGATAGCGGTCAGCGCTTCGGTCGTATCGATAACGATAGAACCACCGGATGGCAGACGCACTTCACGCTGGAAGGCGGATTCAATCTGGGATTCAATCTGATAGTGGCTGAACAGCGGGATTTCACCGGTGTACAGTTTGATTTTGCTGGTGAAATCCGGACGACCCAGCGCGGCGATGTGCTGGCGAGCCAGTTCAAGCACTTTTGGGTTATCAATCAGAATTTCGCCGATGTCCTGACGCAGGTAATCACGGAAGGCACGCACGATAACGTTGCTTTCCTGGTGGATCAGGAACGGAGCAGGGCGGCTTTCTGCGGCTTTCTGGATAGCTTCCCAGTGCTTCAGACGGAAGCTTAAGTCCCACTGCAGCGCTTCGGCAGATTTGCCTACGCCTGCGGTACGCACGATAAGCCCCATGCCGTCCGGCAGTTCAAGACTTGCCAGCGCTTCTTTCAGCTCGGTACGGTCATCACCTTCGATACGGCGAGAGATACCACCCGCACGCGGGTTGTTTGGCATCAGAACCAGATAGCTCCCCGCCAGGCTGATAAAGGTCGTCAGTGCGGCACCTTTGTTGCCACGCTCTTCTTTATCAATCTGGACGATAACTTCCTGACCTTCACGCAGAACATCTTTGATGTTTGGGCGGCCATGGGCGTTGTAGTTTGCAGGGAAATATTCGCGGGCGATTTCTTTAAGAGGGAGGAAACCGTGACGCTCAGCACCGTAATCGACAAATGCAGCTTCAAGGCTTGGTTCAATGCGGGTGATTTTACCTTTGTAAATGTTCGCTTTTTTCTGTTCGTGTCCAGGACTTTCGATATCCAGATCGTACAGGCGCTGCCCATCCACAAGGGCGACACGCAACTCTTCTTGCTGAGTTGCGTTGATTAACATTCTTTTCATCGTAACTTACTCGTTATTCTTACATTGACGACAAAGCTGCGGGCAAGGTGACGCTTTCCGGGGTATGAACCGATGGCCTCGTGTCTGTTCACGTCGCCAACCTCACGGTTGTCGCTCGCTTAAGAGGCGCAGAGTGTCGGTTGCCTGTATTTCATACGGAAACACAGCGCAATTATCAGGGGAATTGCCTGGGTAGAACTCTCCAGAAAACAATCCTTATACCGGGAAGTACTGCAACCCGCAGCCCGCTAACTGCCTGAAAGATCAATACGTCTTACGCCATTGCTGCGTGGATGATCGGTCAGACAAAATTGGTCATTCCGTCGACATCCTTACTTAACCAGGATTTAACACGGAAAACAGCCTCATTATTCCACTGCTCGCCGGGTTATAGCAAGATGACTTTTACCAATTATCACCCGGTTACTCACAGTTTCTTCACTTCGAGGTGGTGATTGGTTTAATAACCACCAAATCGATTGCGCGAAACGGGGCGCAGGCCGGATAAAAGTAAATATAAGCATAGAAAAATGAGTGGCGCTAATGGCTGACGATATTTAGAATCGCCAACCATGAAAACAGAGACTCCAGCCGTAAAAATTGTTGCTATCGTGGATGACTATGCGGGGCAACGCATCGATAACTTTTTACGCACCCAGTTGAAAGGCGTGCCAAAAAGTATGATTTACCGCATCCTGCGCAAGGGCGAGGTGCGGGTTAACAAAAAACGCGTGAAGCCTGAGTATAAGCTCGAAGCCGGTGATGAAGTGCGTATTCCGCCGGTGCGCGTGGCTGAACGTGAAGAAGAGGCGGTTTCGCCTAAGCTGCAAAAAGTGGCTGCGCTGAGTGACGTCATCCTTTATGAGGATGACTATATCCTTGTACTGAACAAACCGTCAGGTACAGCCGTACACGGCGGCAGCGGCCTGAGCTTTGGCGTGATTGAAGGACTGCGCGCGCTTCGACCGGAAGCCCGTTTCCTGGAGCTGGTGCATCGCCTGGATCGTGATACCTCCGGCGTGCTGCTGGTGGCGAAAAAGCGTTCTGCGCTGCGTTCTTTGCATGAGCAGCTTCGTGAAAAAGGGATGCAGAAAGACTACCTGGCGCTGGTTCGCGGGCAGTGGCAGTCCCATGTAAAAGTGGTGCAGGCACCGCTGTTGAAAAATATTCTGCAGAGCGGCGAGCGCATTGTGCGTGTGAATCAGGAAGGGAAACCGTCCGAGACGCGCTTTAAAGTTGAAGAGCGCTATGAATTTGCCACGCTGGTGCGCTGCAGCCCGGTGACGGGGCGTACCCATCAGATTCGCGTGCATACCCAGTTTGCCGGGCATCCTATTGCGTTTGATGACCGCTATGGCGACCGCGAGTTTGATAAACAACTGGCGGGCACGGGGCTGTCGCGTCTGTTCCTGCATGCGGCTGCGCTGAAGTTTACCCATCCAAACACCGGTGAAATCATCCGTATTGAAGCGCCGCTGGATGAGCAGCTGAAACGCTGCCTGAAGGTTCTGCGCGGCTGATTATGCGCCGGGTGGCGCTGCGCTTACCCGGCCTACGAAATCCGTAGGCCCATGCAAGCGAAGCGCCGCTGGGCAAAAGTCACGCCGTCAGTGGATTACACGCTTCTCGCCTTAACATCTGACACAAGGCAATCAGCGGTAACCCCACTAGCGTGTTGGGATCGCGACCGTCCAGCTTGTCGAACAGCGCAATCCCCAATCCTTCACTTTTAAAACTTCCTGCACAGTTGAGCGGACGTTCCCGGCGGACATAATCCGTTATTTCCTGCTCGCTGAGATGGCGAAAGTGCACGTCGAACGGCTCGCATTCCGTTTGCAGGTGGCCTGAGGCGGAGTTATAAAGCGCCAGCCCTGTATAAAAGGTCACGATAGTGCCACGTGCACGCAGAAGCTGCTGGCAGGCGTTCTCTTCCGTATGCGGCTTGCCGGTGATCTCTCCGTCCAGTACACAAACCTGATCGGAGCCTATAATCAAATGGGCGGGATAACGTGCGGCCAGCGATTGCGCTTTCTCTTGTGCGAGACGCGTCACCAGATGACGCGGGGATTCGCCCAGGTGTGGCGTTTCGTCAACGTCGGGGGCAGCGCATTCGAACGGGATCCCGAGCTTTTCCAGCAGCATTCGACGGTAGGGTGAAGTGGAGGCGAGAACGAGATTTGGCATATTTTTATCACCAGATATAGCGTATCGATGCCAGCCATTTTAAACTACAGGCCACAATGTGTGCGAATAATTGGCAAAAGGCAGCTCTGGTTGCCTTTTTCTTTGACTCTATGACGTTACAAAGTTAATATGCGCGCCCTATGCAAAAGGTAAAATTACCCCTGACTCTTGATCCGGTTCGTACGGCTCAAAAACGCCTTGATTACGAAGGTATCTATTCTTCCGATCAGGCTGAGCGTATTGCCGAATCCGTAGTCAGTGTGGACAGTGATGTAGAATGCTCCATGTCGTTCGCTATCGACAACCAGCGTCTCGCCGTTTTAACCGGTGATGCAAAGGTGACGGTAACCCTCGAATGTCAGCGTTGCGGGAAACCGTTTGTACAGCATGTTCACACAACGTATTGTTTCAGTCCCGTTCGTTCTGACGAGCAGGCTGAAGCACTCCCGGAAGCGTATGAGCCGATTGAGGTTAACGAATTCGGTGAAATCGATCTTCTGGCTCTGGTTGAAGATGAAATCATCCTCACCTTGCCAGTGGTTCCGGTGCATGATTCTGAACACTGTGAAGTGTCCGAGGCGGACATGGTCTTTGGGGAACTGCCTGATGAAGCGCAAAAACCAAACCCATTTGCCGTATTAGCCAGCTTAAAGCGTAAGTAATTAAGGAGTAAGGTCCATGGCCGTACAACAGAATAAACCAACCCGTTCCAAACGTGGCATGCGTCGTTCCCATGACGCGCTGACTGCAGTTACCAGCCTGTCTGTAGACAAGACTTCTGGTGAGAAACACCTGCGTCACCACATCACCGCTGACGGTTTCTACCGCGGCCGCAAGGTTATCACTAAGTAATCACGCGTTAGCGTGATTAGGCTTAGTGAGGATTTCCCCGTGCAAACGGGGAAGTTACCGAACCAGGCTGCGACGATACCTTGACACGTCTAACCCTGGCGTTAGATGTCATGGGGGGAGATTTTGGCCCTTCCGTGACAGTGCCTGCAGCATTGCAGGCACTGAATTCTAATTCGCAACTCACACTTCTTTTAGTCGGCAATCCCGACACAATCACGCCATTACTTGCAAAAGCTGACTTCGAACAACGTTCACGTCTGCAGATTATTCCTGCACAGTCAGTTATTGCCAGTGATGCCCGGCCATCGCAGGCTATTCGCAATAGCCGTGGCAGCTCTATGCGCATTGCACTGGAGCTGGTGAAAGAAGGGCGAGCGCAGGCTTGCGTCAGTGCGGGAAATACCGGTGCACTGATGGGGCTGTCGAAATTATTGCTCAAGCCCATTGAGGGCATTGAGCGCCCGGCGCTGGTGACGGTGTTGCCGCATCAACAAAAGGGCAAAACGGTGGTGCTGGATCTCGGTGCTAACGTTGATTGTGATAGTACAATGCTGGCTCAGTTTGCTGTGATGGGGTCGGTGCTGGCTGAAGACGTAGTGGGAATTCACAATCCCCGCGTTGCGTTACTGAATATTGGTGAAGAAGAGACCAAAGGCCTGGACAGCATTCGTGACGCTGCCGAATTGCTCAAGCAGGTTCCCTCCATCAACTATATTGGTTATCTCGAAGCCAATGAGTTGCTGACGGGTAAGACAGATGTATTAGTGTGTGATGGCTTCACCGGAAACGTAACGTTGAAGACTATGGAAGGGGTGGTGCGAATGTTCCTTTCTCTGCTGAAATCGCAGGGGGAAGGTAAAAAAAGCGCCTGGTGGCTGATTTTATTAAAGCGTTGGTTACAAAAAAGCCTGACGCGGCGATTCAGTCACCTCAACCCCGACCAGTATAATGGCGCCTGTCTGTTAGGATTGCGCGGCATCGTGATTAAGAGTCACGGTGCGGCCAATCAGCGAGCCTTTTCCGTCGCGATAGAACAGGCAGTGCAGGCGGTGCAGCGACAAGTTCCTCAACGGATTGCCGCTCGCCTGGAATCTGTATTAGCTAAAAGTGACTGAGCGTACATGTATACGAAGATTTTAGGTACCGGCAGCTACCTGCCAACACAAGTGCGTACCAACGCCGATCTTGAAAAAATGGTAGATACGTCTGACGAGTGGATTGTCACGCGCACAGGTATCCGTGAACGTCGTATCGCCGCGCCAGACGAAACCGTGTCCACCATGGGTTACGAAGCCGCACAGCGCGCTATCGAAATGGCTGGCATCGATAAAGAACAGATTGGCTTGATCGTGGTCGCCACCACGTCTGCCACGCATGCCTTCCCAAGCGCAGCGTGCCAGGTGCAGAACATGCTCGGCATTAAAGGCTGCCCGGCATTTGACGTTGCTGCCGCGTGCGCAGGTTTCACCTACGCGCTGAGCGTTGCCGATCAGTATGTTAAATCTGGCGCCGTGAAGTACGCGCTGGTGATCGGCGCTGACGTGCTGGCGCGTACCTGTGATCCAACCGATCGCGGGACGATCATTATTTTTGGTGATGGTGCGGGTGCGGTGCTGCTCGGGCAGTCCGAAGAGCCGGGCATCATCTCCACGCATCTGCATGCCGACGGTAGCTACGGCGAGCTGTTGACCTTGCCAAACGCCGATCGCGTTAATCCGGAAAGCTCCATTCACCTGACAATGGCAGGTAATGAGGTGTTCAAGGTGGCGGTGACTGAGCTTGCACACATTGTTGATGAAACGCTGGAAGCGAACAACCTTGAACGCTCTGCGCTTGACTGGCTGGTGCCGCATCAGGCTAACCTGCGTATTATCAGCGCAACCGCGAAAAAGCTGGGCATGTCGATGGATAATGTTGTGGTGACCCTTGATCGCCATGGCAACACCTCTGCGGCGTCGGTACCGTGCGCATTTGATGAAGCGGTACGCGATGGACGAATCAAACGGGGCCAGTTGGTCTTGCTTGAAGCCTTCGGTGGCGGGTTCACCTGGGGTTCCGCGCTGGTTCGTTTCTAGGATAAGGATTAAAAAATGACGCAATTTGCTTTTGTGTTCCCGGGGCAGGGCTCTCAAACCGTTGGGATGTTGTCTGAAATGGCAGCACACTATCCGGTAATTGAAGAGACTTTCCGTGAAGCTTCTGATGCACTGGGTTATGATCTGTGGGCGTTGACTCAGCAGGGTCCAGCCGAAGAACTGAACAAAACCTGGCAGACTCAGCCAGCACTGCTGACCGCGTCCGTTGCGCTGTGGCGTGTATGGCAGCAGCAGGGCGGCAAAGCGCCTGCACTGCTCGCGGGCCACAGCCTCGGTGAATACTCTGCACTGGTGTGTGCGGGTGTGATCGCCTTTGCTGACGCGGTACGTCTGGTAGAACTGCGCGGTAAATTCATGCAGGAAGCGGTGCCAGAAGGCACGGGTGGCATGTCTGCTATCATCGGCCTGGATGATGCTTCGATTGCAAAAGCGTGTGAAGAATCTGCTGAAGGTCAGGTGGTTTCACCGGTAAACTTTAACTCGCCTGGCCAGGTCGTTATCGCCGGTCATAAAGAAGCGGTTGAACGTGCTGGTGCTGCCTGTAAAGCTGCTGGCGCGAAACGTGCGCTGCCACTGCCGGTCAGCGTTCCGTCACACTGCGCGCTGATGAAGCCAGCCGCCGACAAACTGGCGGTTGAGCTGGAAAAAATTACGTTTAACGCACCGACGATTTCCGTTGTAAACAACGTCGATGTGAAATGCGAAACCGCGCCGGAAGCAATCCGTAATGCGCTGGTTCGCCAGCTTTACAGCCCGGTACAGTGGACCAAAACCGTTGAGTTTATGGCGTCACAGGGCGTTGAGCATCTGTATGAAGTCGGTCCAGGTAAAGTCCTCACCGGCCTGACAAAACGTATTGTTGATACCCTGACTGCCTCGGCCATTAACGAGCCGGAAGCACTGTCAGCGGCACTCGCGCAATAAAAGAGGAATACCATGAGTTTTGAAGGAAAAATCGCACTGGTTACCGGCGCAAGCCGCGGTATCGGGCGTGCAATTGCTGAAACACTGGTTGCGCGCGGCGCGAAAGTGATTGGTACAGCAACCAGCGAGAATGGCGCTCAGGCCATCAGCGAGTATCTGGGTGCGAACGGTAAAGGTCTGGTACTCAATGTGACCGAACCTGCATCTATCGAATCTGTTCTGGAAAATATTCGCGCAGAGTTTGGCGAAGTCGATATTCTGGTCAATAATGCCGGGATCACGCGCGACAACCTGCTGATGCGAATGAAAGATGACGAGTGGAACGATATTATCGAAACCAACCTGTCATCTGTATTCCGTCTGTCAAAAGCGGTAATGCGCGCTATGATGAAAAAGCGTCATGGTCGTATTATCACTGTTGGTTCTGTGGTTGGTACCATGGGAAATGCTGGTCAGGCTAACTACGCTGCGGCGAAAGCAGGTCTGATTGGCTTCAGTAAGTCGCTGGCACGTGAAGTCGCGTCCCGCGGTATTACTGTAAACGTTGTTGCTCCGGGCTTTATTGAAACGGACATGACGCGTGCGCTGACCGATGATCAGCGTGCGGGTACGCTGGCGGCAGTTCCGGCGGGTCGTCTTGGCGACCCTAAAGAAATCGCCAGCGCGGTTGCATTTTTAGCCTCTGACGAAGCGGGTTACATCACTGGTGAAACCCTTCACGTCAATGGCGGGATGTATATGGTTTAATCACGATGAAAAATATTTGCGTTATTGTAGGGGTTGGCCTCAAAATAACGTAAAATCGTGGTAAGACCTGCCGGGATTTAGTTGCAAATTTTTCAACATTTTATACACTACGAAAACCATCGCGAAAGCGAGTTTTGATAGGAAATTTAAGAGTATGAGCACTATCGAAGAACGCGTTAAGAAAATTATCGGCGAACAGCTGGGCGTTAAGCAGGAAGAAGTTGTGAACTCCGCTTCCTTCGTTGAAGACCTGGGCGCAGATTCTCTTGACACCGTTGAGCTGGTAATGGCTCTGGAAGAAGAGTTTGATACTGAGATTCCGGACGAAGAAGCTGAGAAAATCACCACCGTTCAGGCTGCCATTGATTACATCAACGGTCACCAAGCGTAAGTGAACATCTCCAGGCGGTCATTCGACCGCCTGAGTTTTATCTTTTTTAGTCCCACGAATCTCTTTTTTTATCCCTCCCTGGAGGACAAACGTGTCTAAGCGTCGTGTAGTTGTGACCGGACTTGGCATGTTGTCTCCTGTCGGCAATACCGTAGAGTCCACCTGGAAAGCTCTCCTTGCCGGTCAGAGCGGCATCAGCCTAATCGACCATTTCGATACTAGCGCCTATGCAACGAAATTTGCTGGCTTAGTAAAGGATTTTAACTGTGAAGAGATCATCTCGCGCAAAGAACAGCGCAAGATGGATGCCTTCATTCAATATGGAATTGTCGCTGGCGTTCAGGCCATGCAGGATTCTGGCCTTGAGATTACGGAAGAGAACGCATCCCGTATCGGCGCCGCTATTGGCTCCGGGATCGGCGGTCTTGGCCTGATCGAGGAAAACCATACATCTCTGATGAATGGCGGACCGCGTAAGATCAGCCCGTTCTTCGTTCCGTCCACGATTGTTAACATGGTGGCAGGTCACCTGACCATTATGTTCGGTCTGCGTGGGCCAAGCATTTCCATCGCTACCGCATGTACGTCCGGCGTACATAACATCGGCCAGGCCGCGCGCATCATTGCGTACGGCGATGCAGATGCTATGGTTGCGGGCGGTGCTGAAAAAGCCAGTACCCCACTGGGTGTCGGCGGTTTTGGTGCGGCGCGAGCGCTGTCTACCCGTAATGATAACCCGCAGGCGGCGAGCCGTCCGTGGGATAAAGACCGTGACGGCTTCGTGCTGGGCGACGGTGCGGGTATGATCGTACTGGAAGAGTACGAGCACGCGAAAAAACGCGGTGCGAAAATTTATGCTGAAATCGTTGGTTTCGGCATGAGCAGTGATGCTTACCACATGACGTCTCCTCCGGAGAACGGTGCGGGTGCTGCGCTGGCGATGGAAAATGCGATTCGTGATGCGGGTATTACCCCAGCACAGATTGGCTACGTTAACGCGCACGGTACTTCTACGCCTGCAGGCGATAAAGCTGAAGCACAGGCGGTTAAGTCTATCTTCGGTGAATCTGCCAGCCGCGTAATGGTGAGCTCCACGAAATCCATGACCGGTCACCTGTTAGGTGCGGCGGGTGCAGTAGAGTCAATCTACTCCATCCTTGCGCTGCGCGATCAGGCTGTTCCGCCAACCATCAACCTGGATAACCCGGATGAAGGTTGCGATCTGGACTTCGTTCCTCACGAAGCGCGTCAGGTTAGCGGTATGGAGTACACCCTGTGTAACTCCTTCGGCTTCGGTGGTACTAACGGCTCTCTGATCTTCAAAAAGGTCTGAGCCTGACTGCACGATGGCTATTAAAAGAGGTCCGCTTGTCGGGCCTTTTTTATTAAGCGTAATCCCCTTGTCCGGTTAAAGACATCCTGCCAGACTGAACCCCCACGCATCAGGAGACATCATGTTTTTGATCAATGGCCTTGAGCAGGAGAATCTGCCTGCCAGCGACAGAGCAACGCAGTTTGGTGATGGCTGCTTTACGACGGCGAGAATTATTGACGGGCAAGTATGCCTGCTCGACGCGCATATCCGCCGTCTGCAAACGGCCTGCGAAACCTTAATGATCCCCTTTCAGCACTGGGGCACGCTGCGACGTGAGATGAGCCAGCTGGTGTCAGAGAAGAGCAGTGGTGTGCTGAAAGTCATCATCAGTCGCGGCAGCGGAGGGCGGGGTTATAGCGGGGCCAGCTGTGAGAACCCCACGCGCATACTCTCCGTATCCGCTTATCCCGCACATTATGAAAGCTGGCGCAAAGACGGCGTCACGCTGACGCTGAGCCCGATACGACTGGGCCGCAACCCCATGCTGGCCGGAATTAAACACCTCAATCGCCTTGAACAGGTGCTGATTCGTACTCATCTTGAACAGACGGACGCTGATGAGGCGCTGGTTCTTGACAGCGAAGGGTTCATTACGGAATGCTGTGCGGCTAATTTACTCTGGCGGAAGGGCCGTGATGTCTTCACACCTTCACTGGAGCAGGCTGGGGTGAAGGGCATTATGCGTCAGTTTTGTTTGCAACAGTTGGCACACTCGGGTTTTCGCGTTGTCGAAGTTAGCGAAAGGGAAGAGGCGCTACTGACCGCTGATGAAGTTATTGTTTGTAACGCGTTGATGCCTGTTTTACCCGTCCGCGCCTATGGCCAACAGGTCTGGTCATCGCGCGAACTGTTTCAGTTTTTAGCCCCGTTATGTGAGCAAACCAGATAGTCATGAAGAAAATGTTGCGCTTTGTTCTCCTCCTCATCGTTGTGCTGGGTATTGCTGGCGGCGCGGGAGTGTGGAAAGTCCGTCAGCTGGCGGACAGTAAAATCCTGATTAAAGACGAGACGATTTTTACCCTTAAAGCCGGTACCGGGCGCATTGCGCTGGGTGAGCAGCTTTACGGGGATAAGGTTATTAACCGCCCGCGCGTCTTCCAGTGGTTACTGCGCCTTGAGCCTGAACTGTCTCACTTCAAAGCCGGTACGTACCGCTTTACCCCAGGTATGACCGTCAGGCAGATGTTGCAGGTGCTGGAGAGCGGCAAAGAGGCCCAGTTCCCGCTGCGGTTTGTTGAGGGGATGCGTTTAAGCGATTACCTCAAACAGCTGCGTGACGCACCCTATATCAAACACACGTTAAAAGACGACAGCTATCAGACGGTCGCTGAGGTGCTGAAATTCGAGCATCCTGAGTGGGTGGAAGGCTGGCTCTGGCCGGATACCTGGATGTACACGGCGGGCACAACCGACGTTGCTATTCTGAAACGCGCACATAAAAAAATGGTCGCGGCGGTGGAGTCAGCGTGGGAAGGGCGTGTAGATGGCCTGCCCTATAAGGATCAAAACCAGTTCGTCACCATGGCCTCGATCATTGAAAAAGAGACTGCCGTTGCGGCAGAGCGCGATCAGGTCGCTTCCGTATTTATCAACCGTCTGCGCATCGGCATGCGTCTGCAAACCGATCCCACCGTCATCTACGGTATGGGCGAGAGTTATAGCGGCAAGATATCCAGAAAAGATCTGGAGACGCCAACAGCGTATAATACCTACGTGATCGCAGGCCTGCCTCCAGGCCCGATTGCGACGCCGAGTGAAGCCTCATTACGAGCCGCGGCGCACCCGGCCAAAACACCGTACCTCTATTTTGTGGCTGACGGAAAAGGGGGGCATACCTTTAATACCAACCTTGCCAGCCATAATCGCTCTGTTCAGGACTATCTTAAGGCACTTAAGGAAAAAAATGCGCAGTAAATACATTGTCATTGAGGGACTCGAAGGGGCGGGTAAAACCACCGCCCGCAACGTGGTGGTTGATACGCTAAAAGCGCTTGGCGTTGCGGACATGGTGTTTACCCGTGAACCAGGCGGTACGCAGCTGGCTGAAAAGCTGCGTAGCCTTGTGCTGGATATCAAATCCGTTGGCGACGAGGTCATCACTGACAAAGCCGAAGTGTTGATGTTCTACGCGGCGCGCGTGCAGCTGGTAGAAACGGTGATCAAACCTGCACTGGCAGAAGGGAAATGGGTGATTGGCGATCGTCATGACTTGTCGACCCAGGCGTATCAGGGCGGTGGTCGGGGGATTGACCAGACGATGTTAGCAACGCTGCGCGACGCCGTGCTCGGTGATTTCCGTCCCGACCTGACGCTCTATCTGGACGTGACGCCCGAAGTCGGCCTGAAGCGTGCCCGCGCGCGCGGTGAACTGGACCGCATCGAGCAAGAGTCTTTTGACTTCTTCAACCGTACCCGAGCGCGCTACCTTGAACTGGCGGAGCAGGATGCTTCCATTCGCACTATTGATGCAACACAGTCTCTGGACGAGGTGACGCGCGCAATTCAGAAGACGGTCGCGCAGTGGCACCAGGAGCAACAGGCATGAAATGGTATCCATGGTT
The DNA here is from genome assembly GCF_057444735.1 of Enterobacter sp. B79-1. Classification (NCBI taxonomy): domain Bacteria; kingdom Pseudomonadati; phylum Pseudomonadota; class Gammaproteobacteria; order Enterobacterales; family Enterobacteriaceae; genus Enterobacter; species Enterobacter sp. B79-1. The sequence goes on along the minus strand of NZ_JBYAZJ010000001.1, from coordinate 962,830 downwards.
GCGCCCGCACTTTGAACAGTTGATCAACAGCTATCAGGCGGGGCGGGGCCATCATGCGTTACTGATTCAGGCATTGCCAGGAATGGGCGATGATGCGCTCATTTACGCTATCACCCGTTTCCTGATGTGTCAGCAGCCGGAAGGGCATAAAAGCTGCGGTAAATGCCGTGGCTGCCAGCTGATGCAGGCGGGCACACATCCGGACTATTACACGCTGGAGCCTGAAAAGGGCAAAAGCACGCTCGGGATTGACGCCGTGCGTGAAGTCAGTGAAAAACTGTATGAACACGCGCGGCTTAACGGGGCCAAAGTGGTCTGGCTGAAAGATGCCGCGCAGCTTACCGAGGCGGCGGCGAACGCGCTGCTCAAAACCCTGGAAGAGCCACCGGAGAAAACCTGGTTCTTCCTGTCATGTCGTGAACCGGGACGATTACTGGCGACGCTGCGCAGTCGCTGCCGTCTTCACCACCTCGCAGTCCCTCAGGAAGCATGGGCGCTCACCTGGATTGAACGTGAAGTGACGGTGTCACAAGATGCGGCACTGACTGCGCTGCGGCTGTGCAGCGGCGCGCCAGCGGCGGCTCTGGCGTTGCTTCAGGCGGATGTCTGGTCGCAGCGTGAAACGCTGTGTCGTGCCGTCGAATCCGCGCTGGATAGCGGCGACTGGTTGAGTTTGCTGCCTGCCCTGAACAGCGATCAGGCGACCGATCGGCTGCACTGGCTGGCCGCTTTACTGCTGGATGCGCTCAAACTTCAACAGGGGGCAACGCTTCTGACCAACCTTGACGTCTGGTCGCTGGTGAACACTCTTGCGAATCGCCTGTCGGGCGTCTCGTTGCGCGCTATCCTTCATGATGTTTGCCAGAGTCGCGAACAACTTTTGACAGTAACCGGTCTTAATCGCGAGCTTTTACTGACCGACCAGTTACTGCGAATCGAACACTACCTGCAACCAGGCGTGATACCGCCTGTTTCCCATCTCTGAGAGAGACATTATGTTTTTAGTCGACTCACACTGCCATCTTGATGGTCTGGATTATCAATCTCTGCATAAAAACGTCGATGACGTGCTGGAAAAAGCCGCTGCCCGCGATGTGAAATTCTGCCTTGCGGTAGCAACCACGCTGCCGGGCTACCGCTCCATGCGTGAGCTGGTGGGCGTTCGCGATAACGTCGTCTTCTCCTGCGGCGTTCATCCACTGAACCAGGATGACGCGTATGACGTAGAAGATTTACGTCGTCTGGCGGCAGAAGAGGGCGTGGTGGCAATGGGGGAGACCGGGCTTGACTATTTTTACACGCCGGAAACTAAACCACGCCAGCAGGCGTCCTTCCGTCACCATATCCGCATTGGCCGCGAGCTGAACAAACCCGTCATTGTGCATACCCGCGATGCGCGCGCCGATACGCTGGCGATCCTGCGGGAAGAAAAGGTGACGGATTGCGGTGGCGTACTACACTGTTTCACAGAAGACAGAGAAACGGCGGGCAAGCTGCTTGATTTGGGGTTTTATATCTCGTTTTCGGGGATCGTAACGTTCCGTAATGCTGAGCAGCTGCGTGATGCTGCGCGTTATGTTCCGCTCGATCGCATTCTGGTGGAAACAGACTCGCCGTATCTGGCACCGGTGCCGCATCGCGGCAAAGAGAACCAGCCAGCGATGACGAGAGACGTGGCTGAGTATATGGCCGTTCTGAAGGGCGTCAGCATTGAAGAGCTGGCTCGTGCGACGACGGAAAATTTCTCCACGCTGTTCCACATCGACCCCGCCCGCCTGCAATCTGTCTGATACACCTGTTTTTTTTAGGCTCGTAATTAATAAATAAAGCGAGTAAAGTTCACCGCCTCATTTGGGGCGGTGATGGTGTTTTTAGACACATCCAGACATGCTTTTTGTAAATATCTGAAAGTTTTTTGGCCGTCTTGAACTGAAACGTGATAGCCGTCAAACAAACCCAGAGGGAATTATTTTACTCTGTGTAATAAATAAAGGGCGCTTAGATGTCCTGTCCACGGCACGGTACTCCCCCCGGGCCAATGCGTGAAAGCGTAAAAAAAGCACAAATACTCAGGAGCACTCTCAATTATGTTTAAGAATGCATTTGCTAACCTGCAAAAGGTCGGTAAATCGCTGATGCTGCCAGTATCCGTACTGCCTATCGCAGGTATCCTGCTGGGCGTCGGTTCTGCTAACTTCAGCTGGCTGCCAGCCGTAGTTTCCCACGTGATGGCCGAAGCAGGCGGTTCTGTTTTTGCTAACATGCCGCTGATCTTCGCGATCGGTGTTGCTCTGGGCTTCACCAATAACGACGGTGTCTCTGCACTGGCTGCAGTGGTTGCCTACGGCATCATGGTGAAAACCATGGCGGTGGTTGCGCCGCTGGTTCTGCATTTACCGGCTGAAGAGATCGCCGCGAAACACCTGGCGGACACCGGTGTTCTGGGCGGTATCATCTCCGGTGCGATTGCAGCGTATATGTTTAACCGCTTCTATCGCATCAAGCTGCCTGAGTATCTGGGCTTCTTCGCGGGCAAGCGTTTCGTTCCGATCATCTCTGGTCTGGCAGCGATTTTCACTGGTGTGATCCTGTCCTTCATCTGGCCACCAATCGGTTCCGCTATTCAGACGTTCTCTCAGTGGGCTGCTTACCAGAACCCGGTTGTGGCGTTCGGTATCTACGGCTTCATCGAGCGCTGCCTGGTACCATTTGGTCTGCACCACATCTGGAACGTTCCATTCCAGATGCAGATTGGTGAATTCACCAACGCAGCAGGTCAGGTATTCCACGGCGATATCCCACGCTACATGGCAGGCGACCCAACTGCAGGCAAACTGTCTGGTGGCTTCCTGTTCAAAATGTACGGTCTGCCGGCTGCTGCGATTGCAATCTGGCACTCTGCTAAACCAGAGAACCGTGCAAAAGTGGGCGGTATCATGATCTCCGCGGCGCTGACCTCGTTCCTGACCGGTATCACCGAGCCGATCGAGTTCTCCTTCATGTTCGTTGCGCCGATCCTGTACATCATCCATGCTGTACTGGCTGGCCTGGCGTTCCCAATCTGTATCCTGCTGGGTATGCGTGACGGTACGTCCTTCTCTCACGGTCTGATCGACTTCATCGTTCTGTCCGGTAACAGCAGCAAACTGTGGCTGTTCCCAATCGTGGGTGCGTGCTATGCCGTTGCTTACTACACCATCTTCCGCGTGCTGATCAAAGCACTGGACCTGAAAACTCCAGGTCGTGAAGATGCAACTGAAGACAGCAAAGCAGGCGTGACCAGCGAAATGGCTCCAGCACTGGTAGCCGCGTTCGGTGGTAAAGAGAACATCACTAACCTGGACGCGTGTATTACTCGTCTGCGTGTGAGCGTTGCCGATGTCGCAAAAGTTGACCAGCCGGGCCTGAAAAAATTGGGCGCAGCAGGCGTTGTTGTTGCAGGTTCTGGTGTTCAGGCAATCTTCGGTACCAAATCCGATAACCTGAAAACCGAAATGGATGAGTACATCCGCAACAACTAAGTTGTGATGTGGGGAGACTGAGGCAGCCGAATGGCTGCCTTTTTTATTTGTGCGGCCTGTTCAGCCCGGTGGCGGCTACGCCTTACCGGGCCTACGTGAAACGAATCGTCACCCGGCGAGAAGCGCGAACAAAAAAAGGGAGCCATTCGGCTCCCTTATTCATACGTGGGCGATCAGAACTGGTAGGTTGCCGTTACGCTGACGTTTCGGGGTTCACCATAAACCAGTGAGCCCTGAACGTTGGTATCGTAAGTCTTGTCGAACAGATTGTTCAGATTCCCCTGCAGAGAGAAATTCTTCGTGACCTGATAGCGGGTGAAGAGATCAACCAGCGCATAGCTGCCTTGTTCCGCACGCCATGTTCCGTAAGGTGTGGCAACGTCGCTGTAAACGCGGTTTTGCCAGTTAACACCGCCACCCACGGTCAGTGCAGGCATCGCTGGCAGACGGTAACTGGTGAACAGTTTAACCGTCGTGCGCGGTAGATAAGGGTTAACGTCTTTACCGTCGCTGTCTTCAGCCAGGTAGCGCGTCGCGCCAAAGGTCATTTGCCAGTTGTCCGTCAGCGCGCCGTTAATTTCAAATTCAACGCCTTTACTTACTGTGCCGTCTACGCCTTCATAAGCGGTATCGGTTGACCCCTGAATCACGCGCCCCGTACTCTGCGCCACGTTATCCTGCTCGATGCGGAAGATAGAGAGCGTTGTGGTCAGTCGGCTGTTCATCCAGTCCGACTTCAGGCCCACTTCATAATTGTTGCCGGTGATTGGGTCGAGATACCTGCCGGTGCTGTCACGGTAGTTCTGTGGCTGGAAGATGGAGGTATAGCTGGCATAGGCAGACCAGTTATCATCAATGTCATACACAAGACCCGCATACGGCGTGGTATGGTTTTTTTCCATACCATAAGTCATGGTGTCGACGCTCCAGTTCGTATAGCGGGCACCGAGAATCAAATGCAGAGGATCGGCCAATGAAATGCGCGTCGCGGCATAGAGCGATTTCATATTCGTTTTGTCGTCCTGGGCCAGCGCCTGCGATCCCCAGTTTGTTTCCGGGAAATGGCCATCATAGTCGTAGAAATTACCGAATTCGTCCGGATATACGTTCGCCCACGCGTTGGTGTAACGGTTCGTTTGACGACTGAAGCTGCCGCCGAACATCACGGTATGCTGGCGGCCAAACAGGTCATAGCCACCATCGGCAAACAGATCGACTGCGTCTACCTTACGCTTACCGCTGTTCCAGCCCGTACCGCCAATGTAGCCGTAGTCCGGTCCATAATTCGAATAAGGCCCAACCAGCATGCCGGTTGATTTGTCCACATAAGCGTCAAGGTACAGGGCTTTACTGTCGAATTTGGCCTCGGTATGGGTGGCATTCAGCGTGGCCTGCCAGGTGTCGGCAAAGCGTTGCTTGAAGGTGGCGAAAACTTTGTTGAATTCTTTGTCGTTATAGGCCCAGTCTGGCGCGGTGCTGTGGGCGCGATCGTAATGCCTTACGCTACCGTCCGTGTTCCAGCGCGGTAAGCCGCCCCAGGTCTGGTTGTTCACGTCAATGCGCTGATATTCGTAACCAGCCGAGAATGAGGTGGTATCGCCCAGGTCCGCATCAAGAATGCCGGAGAAGAACGTTTTCTTTTGATTGTAGTTATCGAGCCAGGAGTCATTATCCTGATAGCCTGCCACGATGCGACCACGCACATTGCCATCGTCGGTTAACGGGCTTTGCAGATCCATGACGTAACGCTGTTTGTTCCAGCTGCCGTATTCCGCAGACAGATTGCCTTTGAACTCGCGGCTGGTGGCATGTTTGCGCACCATGTTGATCGCTGCCGACGGGTTACCCGTGCCCGTCATCAAGCCGGTCGCCCCACGCACCACTTCCACGCGCTCAAACAGGGCGGTATCCGAGAGGGCATCCCCGAGGTTCCAGCGAGATTCGAAATAGGTGGGGATACCATCAATCATGTAGTTGTCGATCTCGAAACCACGTGAGTAATAGCTGCTGCGATCGGAGTCTGCGGTGTTTTTGCTGATCCCCATCGTGTTATCCATCACGTCTCCCAGCGTTTGCAGCTGCTGATCTTCCATACGTTGTTCACTGACAATGGAGACTGACTGGGGGATATCGCGCTGGACCATCTGCATTTTGGTGCCGATGGTGGTGGTTTTGACGCTGTAGTCCTGCTCTTCGCTGGACGCGTCTGGCTGGGAAGTACCGTCAACGACGAGTGTTTCCTCGTTTGGTGCGGCGAAACTTACGGTTGGCATCAGTGCCATAGCAATGCAGGCTGCCAGCAACGAAGGCGTTGCAACAGGCTGACGTTGCCCATCCCTGGTATGATTAATGAAAGACATCATCAAACCCTTAGTGAATGGTGAAGGTTGTATGCGTCAGTCCCTTAACCGGGCTGGCGTCGTATTCTTGGTTAAAAACGCGCATGAAAATGCAAATGCGAAATATACGCATTGTTATTAGCACTGTAAACAGATGTTTCGGACGAAACTGAAATAATGTTTCAGAGGAATAATGTCGTCTGGCGGTCACTCTCCAGCCAGCTGGTGAGGGATCGGGAAAGAAATCGAGGGAGAAGGTTGAAAGGACAGGAGAAACTCGCTCATACTCTTGCGTTGTATCACACTGTCGTAAAGACTATATGTGTGAATAGCGGACGCATCACGCCAGATTAATCAAAAAAGGAAAAGGTCATGGCCGAAGAAACGATTTTCAGTAAAATTATCCGCCGCGAAATCCCGTCGGATATCGTCTTTCAGGATGAGCTGGTGACGGCTTTTCGGGACATTTCACCTCAGGCGCCGACGCATATCCTTATCATTCCAAATATTCTGATTCCTACCGTCAATGATGTGAAAACCGAGCATGAAGTGGCGTTAGGCCGTATGCTAACGGTAGCCGCGAAAATTGCTGAGCAGGAAGGCATCGCTGAAGACGGCTATCGTTTGATCATGAACTGCAATCGCCACGGCGGTCAGGAAGTTTATCATATCCATATGCATCTTCTGGGTGGGCGACCACTGGGACCGATGCTGGCACATAAAGGTCTTTGACATGTTAAGAGGGCGTATTGCAGCGCTGATGATAACGCTGGTGATAGCAGGGTGCAGTGCGCGTCCTGCGATCCCCGTCAGCGACGAACAGACGCTGGTGATGGAGTCCTCAGTCCTTGCTGCAGGCATTACGGCAGAGCAGCCTTCGCTGACCATTAGCGAAATCCAACCTTCTGCTTCCTCTACGCTCTATAACGAAAGACATGAGCCAGTGACGGTACATTACCGCTTCTACTGGTATGACGTAAGAGGTCTTGAAATGCATCCGCTTGAGGCGCCGCGTAGCGTGACTATTCCGGCAAGATCGTCGGTGACGCTCTATGGCAGCGCTAACTATTTGGGTGCGCATAAGGTGAGACTTTATCTTTATCTGTAAGGGGTGATCCTTGATTAAAAATATGAGCCGTTATGTGCTCTTAAGTGCGTTTGCACTTTTCCTCGCAGGGTGTGTGACGCGTACAGAACAGCCTGCGCCAGTGGATGAGGCGAAACCGGGTACGGAACAGCCGACACAGCCAACGCAGCCTGTGCCAACGGTGCCTTCTGTACCGACCATTCCGGCGCAGCCTGGCCCAATTGAGCACCCGGACCAAACGTCACAGCCTGCGCCGCGCGTGCGTCACTATGACTGGAATGGCGCAATGCAGCCTATGGTGGGCAAAATGTTGCAGGCTCAGGGCGTGACGCCGGGAAGCGTACTGTTGGTGGATAGTGTTAATAACCGTACCAATGGTTCACTCAACGCGGGCGAAGCGACGGAAACGCTGCGTAATGCGTTAGCAAACAACGGCAAATTTACCCTGGTCTCGACACAGCAGCTGGCAGTAGCCAAACAGCAGTTGGGCTTGTCGCCGCAGGATAGCCTGGGCTCGCGTAGCAAAGCGATAGGCATTGCGCGCAACGTTGGCGCTCAGTATGTCCTCTATTCTAACGCCACCGGTAATGTGAACACGCCTTCGCTGCAGATGCAGCTGATGCTGGTTCAGACAGGTGAAATTATCTGGTCAGGTAAAGGTGCCGTTACGCAACAATAGCTGCACGCGTGACGAGATTCTGACGCGTTATTTTCCTCAGTATCGCCTTATCGCGCCGCAGGCCCACTCCGGGCTTGGCGGCGCGAGCTGCATCATTGAGCAGGGCGAACATCGGCTGGTGCTGCGACAGCATCACGATCTCTCTGCCCCTGCCTCCCACTTTCGCCGACAGTTTCGTACGCTGAGGCGCTTGCCTGCGGATCTCGTGCCGAAGCCCTGTTTTTTTACGCAGGGCTGGATGGCGGTAGAGTATCTTGCGGGGGAGATCAAAAGCACGCTTCCGCATACTCCCGCGCTCGCCGCGATGCTGTATCATCTTCACCGCCAGCCATGCCTGGGATGGCAGGTCACGCTGTTACCGCTGCTGGAAAAATACTGGCAGCAGGCCTCGCCCGACAGACGAACGCCATTCTGGCTTGCGCAGCTTAAACGGATGCGAAAGCGAGGGGAACCGCAACCCTTACGGCTTTCGCCGTTGCATATGGACGTCCACGCCGGGAATATTGTACACACGCCCGCTGGAGCCAGGCTTATCGACTGGGAGTATGCCGGAGATGGCGACGTGGCGCTGGAGCTGGCGGCGGTCTGGATGCCGGATGATGCCTCTCGTGAGCAGCTTATAATGGCCTATGCCCGTGAAGCGCAGATGGATGCGTTGACGCTTATGCGGCAGGTCAGGCGCTGGCGACCCTGGGTATTCATGCTGATGGCGGGCTGGTTTGAAATGCGCTATCAGCAATCAAACGACAAACACTTTATTACGCTGGCAGATGACGTCTGGCGTCAGTTACAAACTAAAGGATAAGAGAGGTTCGTGTGGGTCCAGTCATGTTGGATGTCGAAGGGTTTGAGCTGGATGCGGAGGAGCGCGACATTCTGGCGCATCCGCTGGTAGGGGGGCTGATTCTGTTTACCCGCAACTACCACGATCCGGCGCAGTTGCGCGAACTGGTTCGTCAGATCCGCGCGGCGTCGCGTAACCATCTGGTGGTCGCGGTGGACCAGGAAGGCGGGCGCGTGCAGCGTTTCCGCGAGGGGTTCACCCGCTTGCCTGCCGCACAATCTTTTGCTGCGCTGCTGGGTACAGAAGAGGGCGGTAAACTGGCGCAGGATGCTGGCTGGCTGATGGCGAGCGAAATGATTGCGATGGATATCGACATCAGCTTTGCTCCCGTTCTGGATGTGGGCCATATCAGCGCGGCGATTGGCGAGCGTTCATACCATGAAGATCCGCGCATTGCGCTGGCAATAGCCACCCGTTTTATCGACGGCATGCACGCAGCGGGCATGAAAACCACCGGCAAACACTTCCCGGGACATGGCGCAGTGACGGCAGATTCTCACAAAGAGACGCCGCGCGATCCGCGTCCGGAAGCGGAAATCCGTGCCAAAGATATGTCGGTGTTCCGTTCGCTTATCACCGATAACAAGCTTGATGCCATCATGCCTGCACACGTGATTTACAGCGATGTCGATCCGCGCCCGGCCAGCGGTTCACCGCACTGGCTGAAAACGGTGCTTCGTCAGGAGCTCGGTTTTAACGGCGTGATTTTCTCCGACGATCTGTCGATGGAAGGGGCGGCAATTATGGGCAGCTACACGGAGCGCGGGCAGGCATCCCTGGACGCAGGTTGCGATATGATCCTCGTCTGCAATAATCGTAAAGGGGCCGTCAGCGTGTTGGATAACCTGTCGCCGATCAAAGCAGAGCGTGTTACACAATTGTATCATAAAGGTTCATTTAGCCGTCAGGAGCTGATGGATTCGGCGCGCTGGAAGACGGTCAACGCCCAGCTTGAAGCACTGAATGAGCGCTGGCAGGCACATAAAGCCAGCCTGTAAACCCTCCCGGAAGGCGTAGCGTGGTGAGAAGACAATGATCATCTATTTACACGGTTTTGACTCAAACAGTCCTGGTAATCATGAGAAGGTGCTGCAGCTGCAGTTTATCGACCCGGATGTACGGCTGATCAGTTACAGCACGCGTCATCCGAAGCATGATATGCAGCATCTGCTTAAGGAAGTGGACAAGATGTTACAGCTCAACGTCGATGAACGCCCGCTGATCTGCGGCGTGGGGCTGGGGGGCTACTGGGCCGAACGCATTGGCTTCCTGTGCGACATCCGCCAGGTCGTGTTCAATCCCAACCTGTTCCCGAACGAGAACATGGAAGGCAAAATTGACCGCCCGGAAGAGTATGTCGACATTTCCACCAAGTGCGTGAGTAACTTCCGTGAGAAAAACCGCGATCGCTGTTTAGTGATCCTCTCGCGCCAGGATGAGGCACTGAACAGCAGCCGGGCGGCAGAACTGCTGCATCATTACTATGAAATTGTCTGGGACGAGGAACAAACCCACAAGTTCAAGAATATCTCCCCGCATCTGCAGCGCATTAAAGCCTTCAAAACGCTGGGCTAAGCCACAGCCTGCCACCCGAAACCCGGTACGCCTTTGCGACCGGGTTTCTTTTTGTCCAGAATTGTCTACTTTTAAGCCATCAAAACTTGATGCATATCAATTTTGGTATGACCAATGCGCCTGACGTGTTATTCTCAATTCACCTGAATGGTTTCAGTGCTGTAACCTGTTGTTAATTAAGGGTTATTTTTATAACTTTTACTTAACAATTGGTTAATAATTTGAGGGGGTCACGTTGACTACGCCATTGAAAAAGATAGTGATTGTAGGCGGTGGTGCTGGCGGGCTGGAGCTGGCCACACAGCTGGGTAAAAAGCTGGGTCGCGGCAAAAAAGCCAAAATTACGCTGGTGGATCGCAACCATAGCCACCTGTGGAAACCGCTGCTGCACGAAGTGGCGACCGGTTCGCTGGATGAGGGCGTCGATGCGCTGAGCTATCTGGCGCATGCGCGCAATCACCATTTCCAGTTCCAGCTGGGATCCGTGGTGGATATCAACCGTGAAAGCAAAACCATTACACTGGCCGAACTGCGTGATGAAAAAGGCGAACTGCTTGTTCCTGAACGCAAGCTGGCGTATGACACGCTGGTCATGGCGCTGGGCAGTACCTCTAACGACTTCAACACACCGGGCGTGAAAGAGCACTGTATCTTCCTCGATAACCCGCACCAGGCGCGTCGTTTCCATCAGGAAATGCTAAACCTGTTCCTGAAGTACACCAGCAATATGGGTGCGAACGGTAAGGTCAATATCGCCATTGTCGGCGGCGGCGCGACGGGCGTTGAGCTGTCTGCGGAGCTGCACAACGCGGTGAAACAGCTGCACAGCTACGGTTATAAAGGGCTGACTAACGAAGCGCTGAACGTGACGCTGGTTGAAGCCGGTGAACGCATTCTGCCTGCGCTGCCGCCACGTATTTCCGGTGCGGCGCACAATGAACTCACCAAACTGGGCGTGCGGGTGCTGACGCAGACCATGGTGACCAGCGCTGACGAAGGCGGCTTGCATACTAAGGACGGCGAGTATATCAAAGCGGATCTGATGGTCTGGGCGGCGGGCATCAAAGCGCCTGATTTCATGAAAGAGATCGGCGGGCTGGAAACCAACCGCATTAACCAACTGGTGACAGAGCCGACGCTGCAAACCACGCGCGACCCGGAAATCTTCGCTATTGGTGACTGTGCATCCTGCGCGCGCCCTGAAGGTGGGTTCGTGCCGCCGCGCGCTCAGGCCGCTCACCAGATGGCGAGTCTGGTGCTGCACAACATCCTGGCGCAGTACAAAGGGAAGCCGATGAAATCGTATGTCTATAAAGACCACGGTTCGCTGGTGTCACTGTCTAACTTCTCTACCGTGGGTAGCCTGATGGGTAACCTGATGCGCGGCTCCATGATGGTAGAAGGGCGGATTGCACGCTTCGTGTATATCTCCCTTTACCGTATGCATCAGATTGCGCTGCACGGCTACTTCAAAACCGGTCTGATGATGCTGGTCGGCCGAATCAACCGCGTGATCCGCCCTCGACTGAAGCTGCACTGATATTTCTCTCCCTCCGGGCCATCCGGAGGGATTTTTTAGCATTTCATGCTGTACATCACACTTTGCGTGCTTAAGAGTTCTCTCAAACACGATATATCTCCCCCAGACGCCCATTTTTTAATCCTTTGTCTTATTGGCGAGGGCTGACCCCTGCTGCAAAATGGTTTCCAATAGCAACAAAGGAGGAAGTCCCGTGAATAAATCAATGTTGGCGGGTATAGGGATTGGCGTCGCTGCTGCGCTAGGTGTGGCTGCCGTAGCCGGTCTCAACGTACTTGATCGTGGCCCGCAGTATGCGCAGGTCGTTTCCGCTACCCCGATTAAAGAAACCGTGAAAACCCCTCGTCAGGAGTGCCGCAACGTCTCCGTGACTCACCGTCGTCCGGTGCAGGATGAAAACCGCATTGCCGGTTCAGTTCTCGGTGCCGTGGCCGGTGGCGTGATTGGTCATCAGTTTGGTGGCGGGCGAGGCAAAGATGTGGCGACGGTCGTGGGTGCGCTGGGTGGCGGCTATGCCGGTAACCAGGTGCAGGGCGCAATGCAGGACAACGACACGTACACCACTACGCAGCAGCGCTGCAAAACCGTTTATGACAAGTCCGAAAAAATGCTGGGCTATGACGTAACCTACAAAATTGGCGACCAGCAGGGCAAAATCCGCATGGATAAAGACCCTGGCACCCAGATCCCACTGGACAACAATGGTCAGCTGGTACTGAACAACAAAGTGTAAAAAAGATGTTCTCTGAACTTAGCTCCTCATGCGCTCAGGCTGAGGAGCTTTTTTTTGCCTTAAAGTTTAAGCAGTTCAGGCCACAAACGCAGCGTGGTTTGCGTAATGCTCTGCAGTTTTTCCAGCGTAGCCCCTTCACGGGCGCTGATGGACATGCCCTGTAAAATACAGCTCAGGTATTGCGCCAGCTCCTGCGGGCGGCAATGCGCCGGGATTTCACCGCGCTGCTGCCGCTGGGCCAGAAACGTACTTAACGTCTCCTCCTGCATGGCATGGCGTGATTTCACCGTATTGGCAATCTCTTTAGACGACGCAGCAAGCGTGGCGGAGGTGTTGATCATAAAACAGCCCGCGGGTGTGTCTTTGCTGGTAAAGCAGGTCGCGACGGCACAGAAATAGTCCTGCAACGCCTGCTCAACGCTTTTCTCTTCGCAAAAAAGCTGCGCTTCGTGTTTTGCCGCAAAGCGCGAGATGTATCTGTCCAGCACTGCCCTGAACAGCCCCTCTTTATTGGTAAATTCCGCATACAGCGTGGGTGCCTTGGCGCCGGTCGCTTCTACCAGATCGGAAAGCGAGGTCGCTTCGTACCCATGCTGCCAGAAGAGTGTCATGGCCTTATCGAGCGCCGCATCCCTGTCGAACACTTTTGGTCGGCCACGGCTTTTCTTTGCGCAACTCGTGACTTCGGTTGTCATTTGCCGTTGGTCCTCAGTTGGTTTGTTGAATGACCATTATAAAAATAAACCCATCCCGCGACCAGCGTAGTTTGCTTAAAAATAAATTAATCATATAGGTATGAAAATTAACGAAAATAAAATTAATTTAACGGTCGTTATAAAAACATGTTGACGTGTGAGCTGGATCACATCTATCATTTACCTATCGATCGTTAAGTAAATAACTTACGACGCCCAATTCATCTGCCTAAAGGTAAAAATCATGAAAAACGTAAAAACCCTGATCGCTGCTGCTGTACTTAGCTCACTCTCTTTCGCAAGCTTCGCCGCTGTAGAAGTTCAATCTACTCCTGCTGATCAACAAAAAGTGGGTACCATCTCTGCAAACGCGGGGACAAACCTGGGCTCACTGGAAGATCAGCTGGCGCAGAAAGCGGATGAGATGGGTGCGAAATCGTTCCGTATCACCTCAGTGACCGGCCCTAACACCCTGCACGGTACTGCGGTTATCTATAAATAAGCCTGGCTAAACCCTCATTTATGCCACTGCTATAAAAAACGCCCTGCATTTGCAGGGCGTTTTTTTTGTACTTACATTGACTGCGGAGTGACATCGCCATGTCGGGTGACGTCGATTGGCATTCCTGACCGGGCTTCCATCGCGCGCTCCATCACCAGGCTATCGGTGTTGGTATTCGATTTAAAGCCCACCATCGCGGCATTCAGTGGAATGGGCAGCGTCTGCGGATCGTCACCGAGGTGTTTTGATAATGGCTGGTGAATTTCGACCAACCGTACGCTACCGGGCTCTTCCGAGGCCTTAATCGGTGTATTGATAATATTCACTTTTGTGCCCGGCGTAATCACGCTGTAGAGCGTCTTGATGTCGTCATCCCGCAGACGAATACAGCCGGAGCTGACGCGCATACCGATGCCGAAATCCGCATTCGTTCCATGCAGCAGATAAACCCCACCATATGCCGCGAGGCGGATCGCGTGATGACCCATTGGGTTGTCCGGGCCCGCCGGCACGACGGTGGGCAGATCGATACCCTGAGCTTTATAGCGTGCGCGAATATTTGCCGTGGGTGTCCAGGTTGGGTTAGCACGTTTATCCGACACGGTAGTGACCATGGTTGGCGTCAGCGTATCGCCGCCCAACTGGCCGATACCGATTGGATAAACGGTCACTTCTTTTTTACCCGGCGGATAATAGTAAAGTCGAAGCTCGGCAAGGTTAATCACGATCCCCTGTCGTGGTGCATCAGGAAGAATGGTCTGAAGCGGGATCGTCAGCACGCTGCCAGCGCGCGGCACGTAAGGATCGACACCGGGGTTGGCCTGCAGCAAGGCCAGAAAGCCGACGTTATATTTTTTGGCAATGGCCTCCAGCGAACCCCCGTTATCTTCAACAACATGAAAACGGTTTTGCCCGACAACGTTGCTGCCAGGGGGGGGAAGGGGCCAGGTATTTGCGCGTGCAGGCAGCGCAACGGCTACCGTAGCGGCAAGCGCAAGCAGGGTGATCCAGCGAGTTAAACGCGAAGCGGTCATTATCACAATCCCTATAAATGATAAGGTTATTGTTTTATAAAGGGTTAATGATAATTATGGCGAAGAGGTGTGTCGGGAAGATCGGGTGAAGTGCAAAGAGTTTGTAAATTCTCCCCCGTCAGCCAGGCGCTAACGGGGGAGAAGATTACGCGATAGCGTTCTCTTCAAGCTGGCGCATAAAGTTGCGCACCCAGTCCATGCGGGTTTTGCGTTCTGTCAGTTCCTGAGTAAAACGCAGACGCGTTGGGCCGTCCAGGCGGAAGTGCTGCGGCTGTTTTTGCAGCAAACCAATCAACCACATCGGATCGACATGGTTTTTTTCCGCGAACTCAATCACGCCGCCTTTTTCATTCCCTTCGAGCTTACGAATGCCCAGCTTTTGCGCCTGCTGACGGAGTCGCGCGATATCCAGCAGATTTCGCGCGGCATCCGGCAGCAGCCCGAAGCGGTCGATCAGCTCCACCTTAATCTCTTCCAGCTCGTTTTCTTTTTTCGCGCTGGCGATACGTTTGTAGAATGACAGACGGGTATTCACATCAGGAATGAAATCATCCGGCAGCAGGGAAGGCATACGCAATTCCACCTCGGTCTGCTGACTGGTCAAATCTTCCAGCGACGGCTCGCGTCCGGCCTTCAGCGCATCGACGGCATTTTCCAGCAGTTCCATATAGAGCGAGAAGCCGATGGTCTCCATCGAGCCGCTCTGGTCTTCACCCAGCAGTTCACCGGCACCGCGGATCTCGAGATCGTGTGTCGCCAGCGCAAAGCCTGCGCCAAGGTCTTCCAGTGAGGCGATGGCTTCCAGACGCTTTTGCGCGTCGGTGGTCATCGCTTTCGGATGCGGCGTCAGCAGCCAGGCGTAGGCCTGATGGTGCGAACGCCCGACGCGACCGCGCAACTGGTGCAGCTGCGCCAGACCAAAGTGATCCGCGCGTTCGATAATAATCGTGTTCGCGGTCGGGATATCAATACCGGTTTCAATGATGGTGGTACACACCAGCACGTTGAAGCGCTGGTGGTGGAAATCATTCATCACCCGCTCCAGCTCGCGCTCGCGCATCTGTCCGTGACCGATGGCGATACGCGCTTCCGGCACCAGCTCCGCCAGCCTGTCTGCCGCTTTCTGAATGTTTTCCACGTCGTTGTAGAGGTAGTACACCTGACCGCCGCGCAGCACTTCACGCAGGATCGCTTCGCGCACCACCAGATTGTCATACTCGCGGACAAAGGTTTTTACCGCCAGACGGCGCGCCGGTGGCGTGGCGATAATCGACAGATCGCGCATGCCGCTCATCGCCATATTCAGCGTACGCGGGATAGGCGTGGCGGTCAGGGTCAGGATGTCGACGTCGGCACGCATCGCCTTGATGCGCTCCTTATGGCGCACCCCGAAGCGGTGCTCTTCGTCGACGATCAGCAGCCCCAGATCTTTCCACTTCACGTCGCTTTGCAGCAGCTTGTGGGTGCCGATCAGGATATCGATTTTACCTTCGCTTGCCTGTTCCAGAATTTGCGTCTGCTCTTTGGCGCTGCGAAAACGTGAAAGCATTTCGATGCGCACCGGCCAGTTGGCAAAGCGGTCGCGGAAGTTGTCGAAGTGCTGCTGGGCAAGCAGGGTAGTGGGAACCAGCACCGCCACCTGCTTGTTGTTCTCCACGGCCAGGAAAGCGGCGCGCATGGCGACTTCAGTTTTACCGAAGCCCACATCACCGCACACTAAGCGGTCCATCGCCAGCGGCTGGCACATGTCGCTCAGCACCGCGTTAATGGCCTGCGCCTGATCCGGCGTGGTTTCAAACGGGAAACTGTCGCAGAACAGCTGATACTGCTCTTTATCATGCTTAAACGCATAACCTTCTTTGGCCGCGCGCTGGGCATAGATGTCCAGCAGCTCGGCCGCCACGTCGCGCACTTTTTCCGCCGCCTTCTGGCGCGCGCGCGCCCAGGCGTCGCCGCCCAGCTTGTGCAGCGGTGCATTATCTTCGGCACCGCCTGCATAGCGGCTGATCAGGTGCAGGGACGAGACCGGCACATAGAGTTTGGCGTCGTTGGCGTAGGTCAGCATCAGGTATTCGCCTTTGATGCCGCCCGCTTCAAGGGTGGTCATCCCCTGGTAGCGTCCGACGCCGTGCTCGAGGTGAACAATCGGCTGGCCCGGATGCAGTTCGGCCAGGTTACGGATCAGCGTGTCCGGGTTGATGGTGCGACGGCTATCCTGACGGCGGCGCGCCACGCGCTCGCCGAGAAGGTCGCTTTCGCAAATTAGCGCCAGGTTGTTGAGCGTGTCGATAAACCCATGCTCAGCGGCACCGATCATCAGATAGCGGCCCGTTCCGGTGGCGTCGTCCAGCCGCAAAATACGCTTTGGCGCGATCTTAATGCGGCCAAGCAGTTCGCCTAACGCTTCGCGACGACCTTCGCTCTCAACGGAGAACACCACCGGCCCGGTAAAGGATTCCAGGAACTTGCGCAGATTATCCAGCGGGGATTTTTGCTGCGCCTGAACGGAGAGGTCAGGCAGCGTTTGGAACGCCAGGTTGGTATTGGCCGCTTTATCCGCGAGCGAGTCGGTTCTGAGCTGCATGCGCGGCCAGCGCTTCAGTTCGGCGTTGAGCTCGTCGGTGCGCAGCCAAAGCGTTTCCGGCGGCAGCAGCGGACGCATCGGATCCACGCCACGGTTTTCAAAGCGAGCGCGGGTTTCACTTTCAAAGCGGCTGGCGCTGGCCTCGATATCCCCGGTGTTGACAATCAGCGTGTTCGCCGGGAAATAGCTGAACAGCGCGGGTAGCGGCTCGTTGAAGAACAGGGGCTGCCAGTATTCGATCCCGGCAGGCAGCGTGCCTCTGCTGACCTGCTGATAAATGTGCTCGGCATCGCGCTTCACGTCGAACCTGTCGCGCCACTGGCTGCGGAACAGCTCGATAGCGGTTTTGTCCGTCGGGAATTCATGTGCGGGCAGCAGGTTGATGGATTCCACTTCTTCCAGCGTGCGCTGCGTGTCGGCGTCGAACACGCGCAGGCTGTCGATTTCATCATCAAAGAAATCCAGGCGATACGGCTGGTCACTGCCCATTGGGTAAAGATCGAGCAGCGCGCCGCGGGTGGCGTATTCCCCGTGCTCCATCACCTGATCGACATGGCGATAACCGGCACCGTCAAGCTGCGCGCGCAGGGCGTCACGTGACAGGCGTTGGCCTTTTTTCATCACCAGCGCGTGGCCGTGAAGATAGCTGTGCGGGCAGACGCGCTGCATCAGCGTATTGACCGGCACAATTAACACGCCGCGCTGCATGGTCGGAAGCTGATACAGCGTTGACAGGCGTGAAGAGATGATCTCCTGATGCGGGGAGAAGCTGTCATACGGCAGCGTTTCCCAGTCTGCCAGGCTGGACACCAGGCTGTCGGTAAATTGACGGATTTCGTCATGCAGGCGCAGGGCATTTTGCATATCCGGGGCAACCAGCACCACCGGGCCGGGATGGCGCTCAGCGATTTCTGCCACCAGCGTGGCGCACGCCGCGCCCGTGAGTTCGCCCAGCTGGCGTTGGTCGCCTGCTTTAACAGGCAAGGTAAAGCGATAGTGTTCAGGCATGGCTATGTGAGAGTCTCTTATGGATATACCAACAGTATTGGGGCATATCACTGATACGCAATGTCTTTATTATCCTCGATCGTTTTGCATTAGCAAATCGTAAGCGTGTGGGCGGCAATTCGCCCCCGAAAAGGGGGCGGAGAGGGCATCAACGGGTGGCGGTTGATGGGGAGAGCGTAGCGGGTGGGGAGAAAAAGAGATCGCCAAAGAGAGAGGTGGAAATCTTGCGTATGCCAAGCCCTACAAGGGTGCAGACCAGCAGGCTGGCGAACGGATAGACCAGAATCAGCGTTAACTCGGCCCAGACCGGCCAGTACGCGGCATTCATTTCACCAATCAGGCACAGGCTAAAAGCCTCTATCAAAATGCGATGCGTGGTGTAAATCGCAATGGTATTAGAACCCACCACATTCAGTAGGTTGCCGGGATGGACGGCATAACGTTGCTCAACGCTGTAGAAAAGCTTCATGATCAGTACAATCGACAGCAATGAGAGCGGGAGAGGGACGTTTGCAAACCACAGGACTACGGATACCGCTCCGAACGCGACCAGCGCCAGCCAGACGCGACCTATTTCCAGCCCCTTCATCCAGGCCATAAGCTGGGCACCGTACCACGCGCCCAGGCTGTAGTAGATCATATTACGCACGACGCTGTTCATTCCCCACCACGGCAGCGGCAGGAAGTTAATGGCAACGCTCGCCAGCGCCAGCAGGCCCAGAACAGGTAGCTTCCAGCGGCTCAGCAGTTTGCACAGGGTGAAATAGACCACCAGGGCATACAGATACCACAGGCTGGTGCTGGCAGTGAGCATACCCAGAATAAAGCCCGAGACAGAATCAGCGTAGGCCGCATTCGAGGAGGTTGCCAGTTCACGTTCCGGTGCGAGCCAGGCATTGAGGTGGGTCAGCGCCTGCCACTGCAGTATTCCCCATAGCGCCAGCACCCAGACGATGCTCCAGATGCGCTTGTCGAGGCTGGTGCGCCAGTCCACTTCATCAATGTATCGGCGGATCAGAAAGCCGGAGATAAAGAAGAACACCGGCATGCGGAACGGTGCGAGATACAGGTTAAAATAGACCCAGCATTTGGCGAGAAGCCCTGACAGCGGATGCTGCAGCCCGCTGAGATGAGGATAAAAGGTGATGACCGAGTGGTAAATCACCACCAGGCAGATGCACAACCCCTTTATCTGATTAATCCATAATGCTTTTTGTTTCATCGGTAACCAATACCTGTTTTGCCATAAACGAACGGGCAATTGTTCTAAAACGACAGCGCGATGTAACGGGTAACTGTCTGTATCGGGACGTTTTTCGGAAAAGGTGGAGGGTGTGCAGAGAAGAAACCGAAAGTACCACCCTGATTTATCTGAGTTTTTCGGAAAAATGATTACCAAAGCTTACGGTTTCAGTCATTTACGCTTAACGGATTCGCTTATATACTCGTGGGTCTGCTATCAGCAAACAGACGGATTTCATGTATCAACCTGTCGCACTCTTCATAGGCTTACGTTACATGCGTGGGCGCGCCGCGGACCGCTTCGGTCGTTTTGTCTCCTGGCTTTCGACTATTGGCATTACGCTTGGCGTGATGGCACTGGTGACGGTGCTTTCCGTCATGAATGGCTTTGAGCGTGAGCTGCAAAACAATATCCTGGGGCTGATGCCGCAGGCCGTTCTCTCCTCAACCAACGGTTCCGTGAACCCGCAACAGCTGCCGGAAAGCGCAGCGAAGTTACAGGGTGTCACGCGCGTTGCGCCATTAACCACCGGCGATGTCGTGTTGCAAAGCGCCCGCAGCGTGGCGGTCGGCGTCATGCTGGGGATTGATCCTGCCCAAAACGATCCGTTGACGCCGTATCTGGTTAACGTGAAGCAATCCGATCTGCAGCCCGGTAAATACAATGTCATCCTCGGCGAACAGCTTGCCGGACAGCTCGGCGTCAACCGTGGTGACCAGCTGCGCGTGATGGTGCCGTCTGCCAGCCAGTTTACACCTATGGGGCGCCTGCCAAGCCAGCGCCTGTTCAACGTGATAGGTACCTTTGCCGCCAACAGCGAAGTCGACGGCTATCAGATGCTGGTGAACATCCAGGATGCGTCGCGCCTGATGCGCTACCCGGCGGGAAACATTACCGGCTGGCGCCTGTGGCTCGATCAGCCGCTCAAGGTCGATACCCTCAGCCAGCAAACGCTGCCGGAAGGTACCAAATGGCAGGACTGGCGTGACCGTAAAGGCGAACTGTTCCAGGCCGTTCGCATGGAAAAAAACATGATGGGGCTGCTGCTGAGCCTGATCGTCGCCGTGGCGGCATTTAACATCATCACCTCGCTGGGCCTGATGGTGATGGAGAAGCAGGGCGAAGTCGCCATTCTGCAAACCCAGGGGCTCACGCCGCGCCAGATTATGGCGGTCTTTATGGTTCAGGGGGCAAGCGCAGGCATCATCGGTGCGCTGCTCGGTGCCGTGCTGGGCGCGCTGCTTGCCAGCCAGCTGAATAACTTAATGCCGATCATCGGCGCGCTGCTTGATGGTGCGGCGCTGCCGGTGGCTATCGAGCCGCTGCAGGTGGTCGGGATTGCGCTGGCCGCGATGGCCATTGCGCTGCTTTCTACGCTTTATCCTTCCTGGCGCGCTGCCGCCACTCAACCCGCTGAGGCTTTACGTTATGAATAAGATCCTGTTGCAATGCGACAACCTGTCCAAACGCTATCAGGAAGGCACTGTGCAGACCGACGTGCTGCACAATGTGAGCTTTAGCGTGGGTGAAGGCGAGATGATGGCGATTGTCGGCAGCTCCGGCTCAGGCAAAAGTACGCTGCTGCATCTGCTGGGCGGGCTGGATACGCCAACTGAAGGTGACGTGATCTTCTCCGGCCAGCCGATGAGCAAGATGTCCTCCGCGGCGAAGGCCGAGCTGCGTAACCGCGAGCTGGGCTTTATCTACCAGTTCCACCACCTGCTGCCGGACTTCACGGCGCTGGAAAACGTGGCGATGCCGCTGCTGATTGGCAAAAAGAAACCGGCAGAAATTAACGCCCGCGCCAGCGACATGCTGAAAGCGGTAGGGCTGGGCCATCGCGGGAACCACCGTCCCTCAGAGCTTTCCGGTGGCGAGCGCCAGCGCGTGGCGATTGCCCGTGCGCTGGTGAACAATCCGCGTCTGGTACTGGCGGATGAACCTACCGGTAACCTGGATGCGCGCAATGCGGACAGTATTTTCCAGCTTCTGGGCGAGCTGAACGCCTCGCAGGGCACCGCGTTTCTGGTGGTGACCCACGATCTGCAGCTGGCAAAACGCATGGGTCGCCAGCTTGAGATGCGCGACGGCCATCTGAACGCGGAACTGACCCTGATGGGAGCAGAGTAATGGCGTCACCGTTATCGCTACTCATCGGTTTACGTTTTAGTCGTGGTCGCCGTCGCGGCGGCATGGTGTCGCTCATCTCCGTGATCTCCACCGTGGGTATCGCGCTCGGTGTGGCGGTATTGATCGTGGGCTTAAGCGCCATGAACGGCTTTGAGCGCGAGCTAAACAACCGCATTCTTGCGGTGGTGCCGCACGGGGAGATCGAGCCGGTTAACCAGCCGTGGACGAACTGGAGCGATGCGCTCACAAAAGTCGAAAAAGTGCCGGGCATTGCCGCGGTCGCGCCCTACATCAACTTTACCGGGCTGGTGGAGAGCGGGGTAAACCTGCGCGCCATTCAGGTGAAAGGTGTCAACCCTGCCCAGGAGGAGCGTCTCAGCGCGCTGCCGCAATTTGTGCAGAACGGCGCGTGGGCCAACTTTAAGGCTGGCGAGCAGCAGATCATCATGGGCAAAGGTGTTGCCGATGCGCTGAAGGTGAAGCAGGGCGACTGGGTATCGATCATGATCCCGAACGCCAGCGCCGACCACAAACTGCAGCAGCCTAAGCGCGTGCGACTGCACGTTGCCGGCATTCTTCAGCTGAGCGGGCAGCTCGATCACAGCTTCGCCATGGTGCCGATGGAAGACGCGCGCCAGTATCTCGACATGGGCGACAGCGTGACGGGCATTGCCATTAAGGTGAACGACGTCTTTAACGCCAACAAACTTGTGCGTGATGCGGGCAGCGTGACCAATAACTATGTCTACATCAAAAGCTGGATCGGCACTTACGGGTATATGTACCGTGATATCCAGATGATCCGCGCCATTATGTATCTGGCGATGGTGCTGGTGATTGGTGTAGCGTGCTTTAATATCGTCTCGACGCTGGTGATGGCGGTCAAGGATAAGAGCGGAGACATCGCCGTGCTTCGTACCCTCGGGGCGAAAGACGGCCTTATTCGCGCCATCTTCGTCTGGTACGGTTTACTGGCGGGCCTGTTCGGCAGCCTGTGCGGCGTGGTGATTGGCGTGGTGGTTTCCCTGCAGCTGACCCCAATCATCAACGGGATTGAAAAGCTGATTGGCCACCAGTTCCTGTCGGGTGATATCTATTTTATTGACTTCCTGCCGTCTGAACTGCACTGGCTGGATGTTTTTTATGTGCTGGTTACAGCACTTTTACTGAGTCTGCTGGCAAGCTGGTATCCGGCGCGTCGCGCAAGCCGAATTGATCCGGCGAGGGTACTAAGTGGCCAGTAATTTCGTCATGGTTTAGCGGTCTTTAGGCCGCTGGATCAAGCAGAGGAATGCATCATGTATTACGGATTTGATATTGGCGGCACTAAGATTGCGCTCGGCGTGTTTGATAAAGACCTCAAACTGCAGTGGGAAACCCGCGTTCCCACGCCGCGCGAAAGCTACGACGAATTTTTAACCGCCATTGCCGCACTGGTGGCGCAAGCCGATGAACGCTTTGGCGTGAAAGGCAGCGTCGGCATCGGCATTCCGGGCATGCCGGAAACCGACGATGGTACGCTGTATGCCGCCAACGTGCCTGCCGCCAGCGGCAAACCGCTGCGCGCCGATCTCTCTGCCCTCCTTGAACGCGATGTGCGTTTAGATAACGATGCCAACTGTTTTGCCCTCTCCGAAGCCTGGGACGATGAGTTTCGCCAGTACCCACTGGTGATGGGGCTGATCCTCGGTACGGGCGTTGGAGGTGGGATTGTTATTAATGGCAAACCGATTACCGGGCGCAGCTACATCACCGGCGAGTTCGGTCACATTCGTCTGCCGGTGGACGCGCTGGAGGTCGTTGGGCGTGATTTTCCGCTCACCCGCTGCGGCTGTGGCCAGCATGGCTGTATTGAGAACACCCTCTCCGGTCGCGGGTTTGCATGGCTTTACGAACACTTCTATCATCAGAAACTTGAAGCCCCCCAAATCATTACCCTGTGGGAGCAAGGGGATGCGCAGGCGCGTGAGCACGTCGAGCGCTATCTTGATCTGCTGGCGGTGTGTCTGGGAAATATTCTCACCATCGTCGACCCGGATCTGCTGGTGATTGGGGGAGGGCTATCAAACTTTACTGCGATTACGGAACAGCTGTCCGGGCGTTTGCCCCGACATTTATTGCCGGTCGCCCGCGTGCCGCGTATTGAACGCGCGCGACACGGGGACGCGGGAGGCATGCGCGGTGCCGCATTCCTTCATCTCACCGATTAGTCTACGAGGTTTCTATGCTGTCGCGTCGCCAGGGTCGACTCAGCCGTTTTCGCAAAAACAAACGCCGCTTGCGTGAGCGCTTGCGCCAGCGGATCTTTTTCAGAGACAGAATGATGCCAGAAGCGATGGATAAACCCAGAGTGGTGGTGCTGACCGGCGCGGGGATCTCCGCCGAGTCAGGAATTCGAACCTTCCGCGCGGCGGACGGGCTGTGGGAAGAGCACCGTGTCGAGGACGTGGCGACGCCGGAAGGTTTCGCCCGCGATCCGGACCTGGTGCAGGCGTTTTATAACGCCCGTCGTCGTCAGCTTCAGCAGCCTGAGATTGCACCGAATGCGGCGCATCTGGCGCTGGCTAAGCTGGAAGAGGCGCTGGGGGATCGTTTTCTGCTGGTGACGCAGAATATCGATAACCTGCACGAGCGGGCGGGTAACAAGAATATCATCCACATGCACGGCGAGCTGCTCAAGGTTCGCTGCGCCTGGAGCGGTCAGGTGCTGGACTGGAAAGAGGACGTGCTTCCGGAAGACAAATGCCATTGCTGTCAGTTTCCTGCGCGTTTACGCCCGCACGTGGTCTGGTTCGGGGAGATGCCGCTGGGCATGGATGAGATCTACAGCGCGCTGGCGATGGCGGACGTTTTCATTGCCATCGGCACGTCCGGGCACGTCTATCCGGCGGCGGGATTTGTTCACGAGGCTAAACTCCAGGGCGCGCATACGGTAGAGCTTAATCTGGAGCCGAGTCAGGTGGGCAGTGAGTTTGAAGAGAAACACTATGGCCTGGCAAGTGAGGTGGTGCCCGCTTTTGTGGATAAACTCCTGAAGGGGCTGTAGTTGTGACGGGCGACATCGCGTCGCCCGTCATATCTCAACGACCTGCTTTTAACTTCTGATAATACTCTTCATAAAGACGGCTCGCGTCACCCACGTCGTTCTGCCATTCGCCTTTGCTGACGGTATCAGCATCAGGGTACAGCGATTTATCATTCGCGACTTCAGGGCTTAACAGCTTGCGTGCAGCCAGATTTGGCGTCGGGTAGCCGATGGTTTCAGCCACCTGTTTCGCCACGTCGGGGCGCAGCAGGAAGTTAATCAGCTTCAGCGCGCCGTCCACGTTTTTCGCGTTGGCCGGAATCGACAGGCTATCCATCCAGAAGATCCCGCCTTCTTTCGGCCAGACGACCTCCAGCGGCGTACCGGCCTGGCGGGCAACATACGCTGAGCCGTTCCACACCATCCCCAGATTCACTTCGCCTTCCATATACGGGTTTGCCGGGTTATCAGAGTTGAATGCCGCCACGTTAGGCATCAGCTTTTTCAGCTCGTTGTAGGCCGCTTCGATCTCTTTCGGATCGGTAGTGTTACCGGAATAGCCGAGTTTACGCAGCGCTATCTGGAACACCTCACGCGCATCGTCGGTTAACAGCAGGCTACCTTTGTATTCCGGTTTCCACAGATCGGCCCAGCCTGTAACCGTTTTCGGATCGATGGCATCGCTGTTCACGCCAATCGCTGTCGCACCCCAGATGTAAGGAATCGAGTAGTCGTTATTGGGATCGAACGGTTTGTTAAGCATCTCCGGATCGAGGTTTGAAAAATGGGTTAGCTTCGTTTTATCGATCTTCTGGATCATCCCCTCTTTGCGCATTTTGTCGACAAAGTAGGTTGAAGGCACGACCAGATCGTACGCGCCGTCTTTGTAGGTTTTCAGCTTGGCGTACATGGTTTCATTCGACTCATAGGTCGAGTAGATAACCTTGATGCCCGTCTCTTTGGTGAACTGTTCCAGTAGTCCTGGCGGCACGTATTCGGTCCAGTTGTAGAAGTAGAGCGTTTTGCTGTCATCAGCGTGCGCGGCACCCATGCCAAGCACCAGTGCCGCAGCGGCGAGCATTTTTTTCATTTCATTGTCCCCTGAGATTTTGTTTTATCACGAGCAATAACCTGGCTGGCGATCACCAGAACCAGCGACAACACCAGCAGAATGGTCGCCAGCGCGTTCACCTCAGGTGAGACGCCGACTTTCACCATTGAATAGATCTTCAACGGCAGAATTTCATAGCTCGGCCCGGTCACGAAGGAGGAGACCACCACGTCATCCATCGACAAAGTAAAGCTGAGCAGCCATCCGGCCGCCACGGCAGGCATTGCCAGCGGCAGGATGATTTTACGCAGGATGGTCATCTCGCTGGCGCCCAGATCTTTCGCCGCCTCCAGCATACGCACGTCGAACCCTTTAAGACGCGCAAAGACGGTCACCACCACAAACGGCAGGCAGAAGGTGATATGCGAGAACAGCAGCGACCAGAAGCCAAGCTGTACACCCAGCAGCATAAACAGCACCAGCAGCGAAATGGCCATGACGATATCCGGCGACATCATCACTACAAACAGCATGCCGCTGACGAACGGTTTGCCGCGAAAGCGGTAGCGGTACAGCGCGACGGCGGTGAGGGAGCCAATCAGCGTCGCGAAGGTGGCAGAGACGATCGCCATCGTCAGCGAGTGCTGAGCGGCCTGCAGCAGGCTGTCGTTGTTCATCAACAGGCTGTACCAGTTGGTGGTAAAGCCCTGCCAGTTAATCCCGAACCGCGAGCTGTTGAATGAGTTCACGATCAAAATTACGATCGGGATATAGAGCCAGGCATAAATGGCGGTCATAAAACCGCCGCGAAGCAGTCGACCGATCATTCGAGCTCCACCTTTTTATTCAGCAGGCGCGAGGCGCGCCAGTAGACCAGCAGCATCAGGCCCATCACCACCGTCAGCGTAATGCTGGTGGCCGAGCCGAACGGCCAGTCGCGGATGTTGAGGAATTGACTCTTGATCACGTTACCGATCAGCAGGTTTTTCGCACCGCCCATCAGATCCGACACATAGAACAAGCCCATCGCCGGGAGCATCACCAGCAGACAGCCTGCAATAATACCGGGCATCGTCAGCGGAATAATGATGCGGATAAAGGTCTGCAGCTTACTGGCACCCAGATCTCTTGCCGCTTCCAGCAGCGGTTTATCCAGCTTCTCGATGCTGGAGTAGAGCGGCATCACCATAAACGGCAGCAGGATATAAACCAGGCCGACAATCACCGCGCTCGGCGTGAACATAATACGGATTGGCGTATCAATCACCCCCAGCCACAGCAGAAACTCGTTGAGATAGCCTTTCGTGCTCAGGAAGATTTTCAGCCCGTAGATGCGGATTAACGAGTTGGTCCAGAAGGGAACAATCAGTAAAAACAGCAGCAGGGGGCGTACCTTTTGCGGCAGGCCCGCGAGGAACCATGCGAAAGGATAACCCAGCACCAGACAGGCGAGGGTGGCAATCAGCGCCATATTGAGCGAGTGCAGCAGCACGTCAAAATAGAGCGGATCGAGCAGGCGCGCGTAGTTGTCCAGCGTAAAGACCAGCGAAACGAAGTTAGCGTCGTCGCGGGTCAGGAAGCTGGTCGCAACGATCATCAGGTTGGGTAAAAAGACAAACAGCACAAGCCAACCGACGATCGTGGCGATCACCACATTCTGGAATTTACTTGTGTTCTTCATCAGCCAGCACAACCTCCCAGCTTTCTACCCAGTTGATAACCATTTTCTGGTCGAGAGAGTGGTCGAAGTCAGGGTCATCCTCGTTAAAGAACTCGCTGACCATCACCATCTTGCCGTTTTCCAGCTCAACAACGGACTCCAGCGTCATCCCTTTGTAGTTGCGCTCGCGGATATAGCCGATTAACCCTTCGGCCTCGGTATTGCCATGAATTTCCTCGACGCGCAGATCTTCCGGGCGCAGCAGGACGTTAAGCTTTTGTCCCTTTTCAACGGGGAAATTCACCGCGATAGTGCACTCACGGCCTTCAACGCTGGCGCGCACGCGCTGGTCGTCCAGGCGTTCAATCACCGTGGCGTCGAAGATATTGATCTCACCTATGAAGCTGGCGACAAACAGATTCTTCGGCTCTTCGTAGATTTCGCGCGGCGTTCCATCCTGCTCGATTTTTCCGTCACGCATCACCACGATGCGGTCGGACATGGTCAGGGCTTCTTCCTGGTCGTGGGTCACAAAAACAAAGGTAATGCCCAGCTTACGCTGTAAGGCTTTCAATTCGTTCTGCATCTGCTTGCGCAGCTTGTAATCCAGCGCGGAGAGGGATTCATCCAGCAGGAGCAGACGCGGCTTGTTGACCACGGCGCGAGCGATGGCCACGCGCTGCTGCTGGCCACCGGAAAGTTGATGGGGTTTACGCTGGGCAAACTCTTCCAGTTGCACCATCCGCAGGGCTTCGGTGACGCGCGGTGGGATCTCGGCGGCAGGTGTTTTTTGCATCCGCAGACCAAACGCGACGTTCTCAAACACGGTCATGTGCGGGAACAGGGCGTAGCTCTGAAAGACGGTGTTGACGTGTCTGTCTTCTGCGGGAACCTGGGTAATATCCTGGTTCTCAAGATGGATATGGCCGTTATCAACGCTTTCAAGCCCGGCGATAAGGCGCAGTACGGTGGTTTTGCCGCAGCCAGAGGGGCCAAGCAGCGTCAGAAACTCACCGTCGTTGATGGTGAGCGTGAGGTCGGAAATAACGTCTTTACCATCAAAGTTTTTACGAATTCGTTCCAGTTGCACCAGCGGTGAACGTGAACGGGATTGTGTATTCAATTTTTGCGCTGTCCCATATAGACGCCTCAGGCAGCAGACCGAAGCGGGGTTTGTGTGTAACCACCTTGGTGACTCGTAATGAGGGCGGACATTCTACGGCAATCCCCTGCAATCGCCAATCCTTGTCACTGATTCATAAGCTACATTTATTAACGCATAACGATATAAACGGAAAATATTCTCGTTTGCGGGATAAAAGTGACCTGACGCAATATTTGCGTTTTGATGCTTATTGATAATGTTGTCACAAAAAGTGAGGGTGACTGCATGGATAAATTACTTGAGCGTTTTTTACAGTACGTTTCGCTGGATACCCAATCTAAACCGGGTGTTCGCCAGGTGCCGAGCACCGAAGGCCAGTGGAAGTTATTAAACCTGCTTAAAGAGCAGCTTGACGCCATGGGGCTGGTCAACGTCACGTTAAGCGAGAAAGGCACTGTGATGGGAACGCTGCCTGCCAATGTCGACGGGGAAATCCCGGCGATTGGCTTTATCTCCCATGTCGACACCTCTCCGGATTTTAGCGGTAAACATGTGAACCCGCAGATTGTTGAAAACTACCGCGGCGGCGATATCGCGCTGGGTATTGGCGATGAAGTGCTCTCGCCGGTGATGTTCCCGGTTTTGCATCAGCTGCTGGGCCAGACGCTGATCACCACTGACGGCAAAACGCTGCTGGGGGCGGATGACAAGGCGGGCATTGCGGAGATCATGACGGCGTTGGCGGTGCTGAAAGGCAAAAATATCCCGCACGGTGATATCCGCGTGGCCTTTACGCCAGATGAAGAGGTGGGCAAGGGCGCAAAACATTTCGACGTCGAGGCCTTCAATGCGAAGTGGGCCTATACCGTTGACGGCGGCGGCGTCGGTGAACTCGAGTATGAGAATTTTAACGCCGCGTCGGTGACGATCAAGATTGTGGGGAACAACGTTCACCCAGGCTCCGCGAAAGGTGTGATGGTGAATGCGCTGTCGCTGGCGTCGCGTATTCATGCTGAGGTTCCGGCGGAAGAGAGCCCTGAAATGACGGAGGGGTATGAAGGTTTCTATCACCTGACCAGCATCAAAGGCGCCGTGGACAGCGCGCAGATGCACTACATCGTTCGCGATTTCGACCGCAAGGCCTTTGAGGCGCGCAAGCGTAAGATGATGGAGATCGCCAAGAAGGTGGGGAAAGGGTTACACCCTGATTGCTATATTGAGCTGATCATAGAAGACAGCTATTACAATATGCGTGAGAAGGTGATGGAGCATCCTCATATCCTCGACATCGCTCAGCAGGCCATGCGCGACTGTGACATTGAACCGCAGCTGAAGCCGATTCGCGGTGGTACTGATGGCTCGCAATTGTCGTTTATGGGATTACCTTGCCCGAACCTGTTTACCGGCGGGTATAACTACCACGGCAAGCATGAGTTTGTGACGCTGGAAGGAATGGAAAAAGCGGTGAAGGTGATTGTGCGGATAGCTGAACTGACGGCAAAACGCTGAGAAAACGCCCGGTGGCGCTTCGCTTACCGGACCTACGGTATCACGCTTTTGTAGGCCGGGTAAGGCGAAGCCGCCACCCGGCTTTTAGGCAAGGAACGCCAATGTCAAACTATCGTCGTCATTACGTCCCTGGCGGTACCTGGTTTTTCACCGTTAACCTTCAAAACCGCCAAAGCGATTTGCTTACCCGTCACATTGATAGCCTGCGTGCTGCCACCTCTATGGTTAAACGCGCGAAGCCCTTTACCATAAACGCCTGGGTTATCCTTCCCGAACATATGCACTGTATCTGGACCTTACCGGAAGGCGACAGCGACTTTTCGGCCCGCTGGCGGGATATTAAAAAAACGTTTAGCCTCAACATCGACATGCGCCACATATGGCAGCCGCGTTTCTGGGAGCATACCATTCGCAATGAACAGGATTACCGGCGGCATGTGGATTACGTCTATATCAATCCGCTAAAGCATGGCTACGTCAGTAAGGTTCGCGACTGGCCGTATTCAACGTTTCATCGGGACGTACGGGAAGGGTTATATCCAGAGGATTGGGCCGGAGAGATCGAGGATTTTGCGGCAGGTGAGCGGAAGTAAAAAGCCGGGTGGCGGCTACGCCTTACCCGGCCTACATTCGGATCGTAGGCCCGGTAAGCGAAGCGCCACCGGGCATTACAGCGACTTAGTCCTCAAAGAACCAATACCCACTGTTCACCAGCGCGGCCAGCATCGCGAGGAATGACGGGTCTTCCAGCGCGTCGCCAAACGTTTCGGCGTGCAACACCTGATGGCTGGCGATGGCTTCCAGCGCCGGACGGTGCGGAGAGTCCAGCTTTTCGCCGTTCACGAAGACATCTTCACCAATGCGCAGCACGCGTAACCCGCCGAGGCGAACCAGCTTGTCACCCTGTTGCAGGGCATCATAAATCTCATCGGCCTGATACGGTGGCTCCGGTGGCGCAACGTCCAGCTCGTGGCGTGACTGGCTGACAAACTCACCAAACCACTGTTTGAAATGTTCCGGCTCGTTGATCAAATCCAGCATCATGCCGCGCAGCTTATCAAGCTCTTCCGGCAGGATGTCAGCAGGGTGTTCACGCGATGGCACGTCCGGGTCGCTGTAGCGGTAGCTGCCCAGCTCGCGCTGCAGAACATAGTCAGCGAAGCCGCTGATCATTTCGCGACCGCTTGGCGCGCGGAACCCCACGGAGTAGTTGAGCGAGTTTTCCAGGGAGTAACCTTCGTGCGGGAATCCCGGCGGAATGTAGAGAATATCACCCGGCTCCAGCTCTTCGTCGATGATCCCTTCAAACGGGTCAACCTGAAGCAGGTCCGGATGCGGGCAGTGCTGTTTCATCGGCACTTTGTCACCCACGCGCCAGCGACGGCGGCCGGTACCCTGAATGATAAACACGTCGTACTGATCCAGATGCGGGCCAACGCCGCCACCGGGAACGGAGAAGGAGATCATCAGATCGTCCATTCGCCAGTCGGGCAGGGCGCGGAACGGACGCATTAAGGCGGCGGTAGGCTCATGCCAGTTGTTGACCGCCTGCACCAGTAAAGACCAGTTATTTTCGCCCAGGTGATCGTAACTTTCGAAAGGACCGTGGCTGACCTGCCATTTTCCGTCCTGGTGGCTCACCAGGCGGCTGTCGACTTCATTTTCCATGGCCAGGCCGGCCAGCTCGTCAGGGGAGATAGGGTCGACAAAATTGCTGAACCCGCGTTTGAGAACCACCGGGCGTTTTTGCCAGTAGCGCTCGATAAACTCGGGCCAGTTAAGTGCTAAGTGATATTCCATATTTTTTTATTCCGCAGGCTCTTATTGAGTCGGATTATAACGGAAGCTCAGGAGCCTGAGTGCGAGATCCGCGCATTTTTCACATAACGGGTCAAGTATCGTTCGATGTGGGATGCTGGCGGCCAAAAATAGCCTCCATTCGCGCACCGCCCAGCAGGCTTTCACCCGTTTCAATTATGCCATCGTACTGATCGACAATCTCCCGGGCGACGGCTAACCCCACTCCCTGACCCGGGCGCAGCGTATCGGCGCGTTGACCACGATCAAACACCACTTCACGTTTATTGCGTGGAATGCCGGGCCCATCGTCTTCAACGATGATGTGCAGCTCCTTATCCGTCTGACGCGCGGACACTTCCACAAACTCCAGGCAGTATTTACAGGCGTTATCGAGCAGGTTACCCATCACTTCCATGAAATCATTTTTCTCGCCCACGAAGCTGATTTCCGGCGAGATATCGAGGCTGATGTTCACCCCTTTACGCTGATACACCTTGTTCAGCGCGGAAGTGAGGTTGTCCAGTAAAGGCGCCACCGGATGCAGCTCGCGGCTCAATAACGCACTTCCTGAACGCATGCTGGCGCGATGGAGATAATAGCCAATTTGCTGCGAGATGCGACTGATCTGCTCAAGCATCACAGGCTCTGCATCATCAACGCTGAGCGTTGAGCTACGCATGGAACGCAGCGTGCTCTGCATGACCGCCAGCGGCGTCTTAAGGCTGTGCGTCAGGTCGGTGAGCGTGGTGCGGTATTTATCATAGCGTTCGCGCTCGCTTTTCAGCAGGCGGTTAAGATTACGTACCAGGCTGGTGAGTTCGCGCGTGGTGTCCGGGTTGAGCTTTTCACGATGATGTTCTTCCAGCTCGCGAACCTCTTTGGCCAGTGATTCTATCGGACGCAAACTCCACCATGCTGCGACCCACAGCAGAGGGATAACCAGCAGTAGATTGGCGGCCAGAACATACACGAACCAACTCCAGACCCTGTAAGAACGTTTAAGCTCAACCGGAATGGTGTCGATCACCACGATGGTCAGTTGCGGCATGTTCATGGTAGCGGGATAGAGATTAATGGCGACGGAGTGGGTCATCTCCGTGTCGTCGTCATCCTCGCGTATCTCATTCAGCTTTTGCTGAAGGGCGCGATCGTCATGCAGCAATGCGCTGGTTGAATTGAGATCGGCCTCAATCTCATGAAAACCATTCGTCCTGAGCCATTCCGGGCGAATGCGTTTTTTCAACCAGGGGACGTCGCGCTGAGCCCACAGCAGTTTGCCTTTTTCATCATAAATTAACGCCAGCGTTGGGCTTTGCTGATTGAGGTGCTCAGGCATATCCACGGTAATGTGGTTATCTTCCCACTTCGCCAGGGTATAAAACAGGTTACTTTCGCCGCGTAACAGACGGAAGGTTGTTTTATCGAAGCTCACGCTATACCCGACCAGCGCCACTAACCCATAGGAAAGAGAAAGCACCAGCACCACGGCAGCGGTTGCCAGCAGAAAGCGAACCCGCAGCGAAAGGGGCAGAAAGTGTCGTGAAATCCCTTTCATTAGCGTAATTCGAACAGGTAACCCTGACCACGAACCGTGGTGATCACGTCCTGCGGGTATTGCGCCTGAATTTTTTTGCGCAAACGTCCCATCAGCACGTCAATGGTGTGGCTCTCCCGTAGCTCGGCATCCGGGTAAAGCTGGAGCATTAAGGAATCCTTGCTCACCACTTTGCCGTTATTACGGATAAGCGTCTCCATGATGGTGTACTCGAACGCCGTCAGCTTGACCACTTCATTATTAATAGAAAATTCGCGGCGGGAAAGATCAACCTGAAATGGCGGAAGGGAGATAACCTGCGAAGCATGACCGCTGTTGCGACGTAACAGCGCCTGCATGCGCGCAGCGACTTCTTCGATATGAAACGGCTTCGTCACGTAGTCGTCCGCACCCGCGCTGAGCACTTCCACTTTATCCTGCCAGCCTTCACGGGCGGTCAGGACCAGCACCGGCAGAGAGACGTCATGGCTGCGCCAGCGACGGATCAGCGAGAGACCGTCTTCATCCGGCAAGCCTAAATCGACAATGGCGATATCCGGCAGGTGTTCATTGAGATAATAATCGGCTTCTTTTGCATCTTCAGCATCGTCCACCTGATGTCCCATCTCCTGAAGCTGAACTTTCAGGTGATGACGTAGCAATGCGTTATCCTCAACAACCAGTACGCGCATCATCTCTTCTCCCTAAATAATTGGTATGAATAGTTTAACGCTGATTATGTTGTTGTGGTGATAAACATTGACTAAACCGGGGAAAAGCATCCCCCTTTTCGGGCGAAAAGGGGGAGAAGGGGTTACTTCAGCTCGTCAACCATCGTGACGGCGCGACCAATATAGTTCGCCGGGGTCATCGCCTTGAGACGCGTTTTCTCGTCCTCCGGCAGTTCCAGACCGTCGATAAACTGCTTCATGCCTTCAGCGTCCACGCGTTTGCCACGGGTCAGCTCTTTCAACTTCTCGTACGGTTTTTCAATGCCGTAACGGCGCATCACGGTCTGGATTGGCTCCGCCAGCACTTCCCAGTTGTGATCCAGTTCGTCCAGCAGACGATCGCGGTTCACTTCCAGTTTGCTCACGCCTTTCAGTGTGGACTGATAGGCGATCAGCGCGTAGCCAATGCCTACGCCGAGGTTACGCAGTACGGTGGAGTCAGTCAGGTCACGCTGCCAGCGGGAAACCGGCAGTTTGCTCGCCATATGCTGCAGCATGGCGTTCGCCAGGCCCAGGTTGCCTTCGGAGTTTTCGAAGTCAATCGGGTTCACTTTGTGCGGCATGGTGGACGAACCGATTTCACCGGCGATGGTTTTCTGTTTGAAATGGTTCAGCGCGATATAGCCCCACACGTCACGATCGAAGTCGATCAGGATGGTGTTGAAGCGGGCGATGCAGTCAAACAGTTCCGCGATGTAGTCGTGCGGCTCGATCTGGGTGGTGTATGGGTTCCACTGAATGCCCAGAGAGGTCACGAACTCTTCGCTGAACTGGTGCCAGTCCACTTCCGGATAGGCGGCGATGTGGGCGTTATAGTTGCCAACGGCACCGTTGATTTTGCCGAGGATCTCAACCTGTTCCAGCTGACGATACTGACGCTCCATACGGTATGCCACGTTCGCCATCTCTTTACCCATGGTAGAGGGGGTAGCTGGCTGGCCGTGGGTACGGGAAAGCAGCGGAATGTCGCGATATTCCACAGACAGCGCTTTCACCGCGTCGATGATTTTACGCCAGTATGGCAGCACGACTTCTTTGCGCGCGGTGGAGAGCATCAGCGCGTGAGACAGGTTATTGATGTCTTCAGAGGTACAGGCAAAGTGAATGAATTCAGACACGGCGTGCAGGGCAGGAACGCTTTCCACTTTCTCTTTCAGGAAATACTCAACCGCCTTCACATCGTGGTTGGTGGTGCGTTCAATGGTCTTAATGCGCGCAGCATCTTCTTCATTGAAGTCAGCAACGATTTTATCAAGGTAATCGTTTGCCTTTTCGTCAAAAGCAGGAACTTCCTTGATTGCTGCCTGGGCGGCCAGCTTCTGCAGCCAGCGTACTTCAACCTGAACACGGAACTTCAGCAAACCATATTCGCTGAAGATCCCGCGCAGCGCGCTGACTTTATCGCCGTAGCGTCCATCGACAGGGGATACGGCGGTCAGTGAGGATAATTCCATAATTCGCAACTCCGGGAGGTTAACAATGAGCAAGAATTTGTTTTGCCTGAGTGGTCAGGCGATTACGAGAAAACATTAACTGCAGGCGGCCGCCGCCGACCTGATGCCACAGCACGGCGGCGCGGATGCCCGCCAGCAGCGAGGCGCGAACCTTCGCCTGAACCTGTGGGCTTTGCAGTACCGCAGGAGAGCCGGTGACCTGAATGCGCGGGCCTAGCGGGCTGATGACGTCGACATAAATCCCCGCCATCGCGCTCAACAGCGTTTCCGACTGCAGGTCAAAATGTTCGAGCTGACGCTGCAGCCCGGCAATGCGATCGCCCAGCGTATTCATTGCGCCTTTTGCGGCGTTCAGCTTACGTTCCAGTACCATCAGGCTTAACGTGTAGCGGGTTAATTCCGCGTTTAACCCCTGACGGTTGCTGGCATTGAGCACGCCGAGCAGGGTTTCAAGACCGAGACGAAGATTGGCTTCACTGCCGCCGAAAACACCCAGCGTAGAGCCCGGGTTGAGATCGATAACGCTGTTAAGTGAAACGTGCAGGGCATCGGCGTCGCAGTGACCCTGATGCGCCAGCTGTTGCACCAGACGGGCTGACTGGCAAATTCCCGCCAGCGCCAGGGTGATGTCATAGTAGTTCTTCGCCACACGGTCTCCTTTATGTGTGCAATCGTATTAAACAGCAGGCAGCGGCAGGCGCTGTTCAATGATCCCGCCGCCCAGGCAGATCTCACCGCTGTAGAAGACAGCGGACTGACCCGGGGTGACGGCTGCGACCGGCTCGTCGAAACGCACGTCAATGCGATCGTCATCAAGCGCGGTAATGGTGCAGGGAATGTCGGTCTGACGGTAGCGTGTTTTCACCGTGCAGCGGAGCGTGCCTTTCAGCGGCTCGCGATCGACCCAGTGCAGCTGCTGCGCGATAAGCCCAACGGACATAAGACGCGGATGATCGTGGCCCTGGGCGACAACCAGAATGTTGTTTTCAACATCTTTGTCGACGACGTACCACGGATCTTCACTACCTTCTTTGGTCCCGCCGATACCCAGACCTTTACGCTGGCCGAGCGTGTGGTACATCAGACCCTGATGCTGGCCAATCTCTTCACCGTCGACGGTGACAATTTTACCCGGCTGTGCAGGCAGGTAACGTCCCAGGAAATCGCGGAATTTGCGCTCGCCGATGAAGCAGATGCCGGTGGAGTCTTTTTTCTTTGCGGTGATCAGGTCCAGCTCTTCGGCGATTTTACGCACTTCCGGCTTTTCCAGCTCGCCGACCGGGAACAGGCTTTGGGCAATCTGTTCGTGGCTCAGCGTGTAAAGGAAGTAGCTCTGATCTTTATTGCCGTCCAGACCGCGCAGGAGCTGGCTTTTGCCATTCACATCTGCGCGACGCACGTAGTGACCGGTCGCAATGTAGTCTGCGCCCAAATCTTCTGCAGCGAATTCCAGGAAGGCTTTGAATTTGATCTCTTTGTTGCAGAGAATATCGGGGTTCGGCGTGCGGCCCGCTTTGTACTCTTCCAGGAACAGTTCAAAGACGTTGTCCCAGTATTCCGCCGCAAAGTTTACGGTGTGCAGTTCAATGCCAAGCTTGTCGCACACGGCCTGCGCATCGGCGAGATCCGCAGCGGCAGTGCAATATTCCTCACCATCATCTTCCTCCCAGTTCTTCATGAACAGGCCCTCCACCTTATAGCCCTGTTGCTGTAACAGGTAGGCGGAAACGGAGGAATCGACACCGCCGGACATGCCGACGATCACTTTTTTCTGGCTATTATCTGACATGGAATACTCACGACATTGAACTTCAAGGCGGCGTATTCTATCACGCCCCCCCACCGTTGACACCCTCTGTAAACGGCCAGTTAAATTCTCCGATGACATCCAGCGGCAGGCGAACCGCAGACTGCCAGCAGCGGATGCTTTCCGCAACCAGCGGCGAGCGCAGGTTTGGCGCGTTCAGGATCTCGTCGGCGGTCACCCACAGGCAGCGATCGATATCGTCATCGTGCGGTTCAGTGGCGCACGTTTCGCTAAGCTCAACGGTGAATAAAAAACGCAGGAAGGGGGTGCTATCGGGCGCGATCCACTGGTGCATACGGATGAAATGCTGGGGCTCAGCGTGAATGCCAGTCTCTTCCCACAGCTCACGCTTCGCTGCCTGGAGTAGGGTTTCATTGGCTTCAAGATGCCCGGCAGGCTGGTTCCACAGCGCTTTGCCGTTGATGCTCTCTTCAACAACAAGGAATTTGCCCTGGGCGTGAACCACACAGGCGACCGTAACATGAGGTTTGAACATCGTTTCTCCTTAAGGGACAGCGTCCCGCCATTCGCCGTTCGCCAGTGAATCCAGCGTGTAGCTGCCCATGGCGTAGCGAATCAGACGCAGGGTAGGGAAGCCAACGTGTGCCGTCATCCGGCGAACCTGGCGGTTGCGGCCTTCGTAAAGGGTGATTTTAAGCCAGCTTGTCGGAATGGATTTACGTTCACGAATCGGCGGGTTGCGCGGCCACAGCCATTCCGGCTCATTCACGCGCTCAATACCCGCGGGCAGGGTGGGACCGTCATTTAACGTCACGCCGTTGCGCAACGTCGCCAGCGTCGCGTCATCCGGTTCGCCTTCAACCTGCACGAAGTAAATTTTGCCGGTGCGTTTCCCCGGTTGCGTGAGCTTTGCCTGCAATGCGCCGTCGTTGGTTAAGACCAGTAGCCCTTCGCTGTCGCGGTCCAGTCGCCCGGCGGCGTAAACGCCCTGCACGGGGATGTAGTCCTTCAGCGTGCTGCGCCCGGCCTCGTCGGTGAACTGCGGCAAAACATCGTAGGGTTTATTGAACAGAATCACCCGCGTCGGCTGGGTTTCTTGCGGTCTTCTGGTGGCTTGTCGCGAGCTGAATCGCTCAACCCGGTGTTTTGTAAAAGAAGTTTTCTTCATGGTATTTTCAGGCGTTATCAATTGCCGCATTATAGCCTAATAACGAAGACCTTTCATGGCGTCGGACATTCAGGTACTATCGAAGGGCTCATTACAATTTATTAACATAAGATCAGTAACAACCAGAAGCGCTCGAAGGAGAGGTTAATGGAAAGCAAAGTAGTTGTTCCGGCGGAAGGTAAAAAGATCACCCTGCAAAACGGCAAGATTAACGTTCCTCACAATCCGATTATCCCGTTCATTGAAGGCGACGGTATCGGTGTAGACGTTACCCCGGCAATGCTGAAAGTGGTTGATGCCGCTGTTGAGAAAGCCTACAAAGGCGAGCGTAAAATTTCCTGGATGGAAATTTACACCGGTGAGAAATCGACTCAAGTTTATGGCCAGGACGTCTGGCTGCCAGCAGAAACGCTGGACCTGATCCGCGACTACCGCGTTGCTATTAAAGGCCCACTGACGACGCCAGTTGGCGGCGGTATCCGTTCCCTGAACGTGGCGCTGCGTCAGGAGCTGGACCTGTACGTGTGTCTGCGTCCGGTTCGTTACTATCAGGGCACCCCAAGCCCGGTTAAGCACCCTGAACTGACCGATATGGTTATCTTCCGCGAAAACTCAGAAGACATCTACGCGGGTATCGAATGGAAAGCGGACTCTGCTGACGCAGAAAAAGTGATTAAATTCCTGCGCGAAGAGATGGGCGTGAAGAAAATTCGCTTCCCTGAGCATTGCGGTATCGGCATCAAGCCATGCTCTGAAGACGGTACTAAACGTCTGGTGCGTGCGGCCATCGAATACGCGATCACCAACGACCGTGACTCTGTGACCCTGGTTCACAAAGGCAACATCATGAAGTTCACCGAAGGCGCGTTCAAAGACTGGGGCTACCAGTTGGCGACCGAAGAGTTCGGCGGTGAGCTGATCGACGGCGGCCCATGGCAGAAGATCAAGAACCCGAACACCGGCAAAGAGATCATCATTAAAGATGTGATCGCCGATGCGTTCCTCCAGCAGATCCTGCTGCGTCCTGCTGAATACGACGTAATCGCCTGTATGAACCTGAACGGTGACTACATCTCTGACGCCCTGGCAGCGCAGGTTGGTGGTATCGGTATCGCCCCTGGCGCGAACATCGGAGACGAGTGCGCTCTGTTCGAAGCGACCCACGGTACTGCGCCTAAATACGCAGGCCAGGACAAAGTGAACCCAGGCTCAATTATTCTGTCCGCAGAGATGATGCTGCGTCATATGGAATGGTTCGAAGCCGCAGACCTGATCGTTAAAGGTATGGAAGGCGCGATTAACGCGAAAACCGTAACCTATGACTTCGAACGTCTGATGGAAGGCGCTAAGCTGCTGAAATGTTCAGAGTTTGGCGACGCGATTATCGCGAATATGTAATCTACTCGCTGGATTAAATATCAACGGGAGCCTAAGGGTTCCCGTTTTTTTACCTCGATTATTGTTACAATCACGCTTGTTATGGAAAATATAAAACCGAGTTAACTTAATCTGAGACTTTAGCCTTTCCCTTGATTAATGACTTTACTGAAAAGGGGAAGGATCGCTCTTCTGAATTTATGCTTGATTTTAGTCTTAAAGGCTCTGCCTGCCATAAGCTCATTCCATATTTTCTTCTTTCTTATATGGATTTCGTGCGCATCTTGCGGAACATTAATCGTAGAGTTCTTAGCTTCATCAGAAAGATGCACAGGATGAGGGACAACTGAATATACCTCAACCAATGACATATCTTCAAACAGCCCCCATTTATCAGACACAATCCAAACAGGATAAAGCCCTTTTAGTAACGATCTTGCGGCTTCATAGTTTATGATATAACTATGTGCCGTTGTGGCAAGTAAGGTTTTATGTAAAGAGTAATTGCCAAAAATAGTCTTTAATGGTTTTTTAAAATACTTGTTTGTGCGGCTTAGCAAGATAATCGAAGGACGTTCTGAAGGAACGGTGATGCTTTGGAGTATGTTTTTAAAATCTTCGGTCAAAACAACGTCATCTTCAAGGATCAGAGCATTATTGATCTTTTCATCAATTATTTTTTGGTAAATTTTTTGATGGCTTAGTGCACAGCCGATCTCACCAGGAAGAAAAGCGTAATTTACTTGAGCTGTGACACTTTGCCTCTCTTTCTCTGACATCGCTCTGCCATCTACGGCCTCTACAAACTCAGCAGAAAGCCCCAGAGCAACAAGCTGGGCCTCAATCTTCTGCCTTCTTTCTACGGACTGTTTAAGATTTACAATAAAAATCTTCATAAAAAACCTATTATTAAAAGCCTTTTTGTGGTCACGAGTCGAACTCTGTAGCTGAGCAGCAAAAAAGATGCACGACATGAATATGTCTGTCTATCAAGCTCAACCCGTAACGACATCTCACTGCGGTATTATGCTTGTCGCTGTTACTGCTGCAATAGCTATCTTCATTCTTATGCCAGAAATGTATCTGTGGATGGCCAAAACGGGTCGAAAAGGCATTAGTCGTTTGTTGAAGTAATCAGTCAACTGACTGAGCCTTCCATGGGCTTTTGTCAAAGAGCGTCGTCAGATATAATCGCGATATTGCTCTTTAATTGTTAAACTTGAGACAGGCATGAACAACGATATCCCACTTAAATTTTATGACATCGTCGACGAGTACTCGACGGAAGCCGCTGAAACGGTGAGCGAAGCGGAGCGAGATCAGCTGGCACACTATTTCCAGTTGTTGATCACCCGTTTGACGAATAATGAAGAGATCAGCGAGGAAGCCCAGCAAGAGATGGCCAGCACAGCAGGTATTCGCACGATGCGGATTGATGATGTTGCGAATTTCCTGAATCAGTGGGGCAACGAGTAATACGTTGATATCATGGGACGAATGGGCATCGTTTAGACATCCCGGCTCACCGCCCTTCAGTAATTTGAGTTATACTCTATCCGAATGAGTGAATCAGGATAACGTTCGGCAATAAACGATATTTTTTTTCACTTTCTTCCCCTTCAAAAACGTGCTCGCAGAATTCAGGTTGAGACAAATTGCGCAACCAACCAATACTGGTGGTTTCATTTGCATAGCTTAAGTACAATTTATTTTCCTCTTATACTGACCTTTGCTACAGTGACAAGAGTTGTCAGCCAAGGATATCAGGCGTGATAAGGTGGATTAGCTCGTGCATGTGAAAAACGCGTTTAACACAACAACCATTACCGTCATCATCGTCTCACTGATTATTTCGCTGTCGCTTGTCGTTCAGATCGCCACGTCCAGACAGCAATCAATTCAACAAATTAATACCAGCGTTGCCAACCTGAGCCATACCCTTGATGTGTACACTGAGGGGATTATGCGCCAAAGCGAAATGTTGATTACCACCGTCTCTGACATGATTGAAATTTATGGCATGACGCCGCAGCAGGCTGTGAATATTCAGCGGATAATAACAAATCAGGATGATTTACTTTCTCAGATAAATAATGTTGTCGTCTACGATGCGAAAGGGGATATCTTCACGGCATTGCATGAGGGGTTTTCCGGTTCCCGTAAAGGGGCAGACAGGCCATTTTTTGTCTATCATAAAGAAAATAAAAATTCGCAGATTTTTATTGGTCAACCTGTGGTAAGCAGAACAAACGGTAAATGGGTGATTACCATCAGTCGACGCCTGGAAACGCACTCGGGGGCCTTTAACGGGGTTGTCGTGGTTACGCTGGGTATCGAAAACTTTCTTGCGCTATATGGACAGATTAACATTGGTCATTCTGGGGTTATCGGTTTAACGACGCAAACAGGTGTATTACTGGTTCGGCACCCTTTTAAAAATAACTATATTGGCGCGATTGTTTCTGACTCACCCCTCTTTAAAGAGTATCTCAAGGTACAGAATGCCGGGATAGCCAGTTCCGTCTCGCGGTTTGATAAAATCGAACGCATCTACGCTTTTGAGAAAAACAGACGCTATGGTTTGGTGACGACGGTGGCGGTCAGCAAGGAGGAGGCGCTGTCTCCCTGGCGCAAGCAGGCCATTCAGCTCGCCGTCGTTATTCTTATTTTAACCGCCGTGCTGATCGTGGCTTCCTACTTTTTGTATGTAGACTTATCCAGGAAAAACCGGGTTAACAAAGAGCTTCAGATCATTGCCTCTGAAGATGCATTGACCGGGCTTTTCAATCGCCGCGCATTTGATGAAAAGATCCTGTCTGAAATTGCGCGCTGTGCGGCTGACAATTCCCCGATTTCGGTGCTGATCGTGGATGCGGATTTCTTCAAAAAATACAATGACAACTACGGGCACCCGGAAGGGGATCGCTGTCTTAGCCTTCTGGGAGAGTGTCTCAGGAAAAGCCTTACCCGGAACAACCAAATTGTGGCGAGATACGGCGGTGAGGAATTTGCGCTCATCTTGCCTGACACCGATATCGAGGAGGCGTGTCGCCTTGGCAAATCGATTATTCGCAATGTCTGTTCCCTGAATATTGAACACGATTTCAGCCCCTTTGGGCGGGTAACGGTAAGCGTAGGGGTCTCAACCGCGCGTGCCGTGGAGATTGCAGGCAGCCAGCAGAACATTATTATTGCTGCCGATCGTGCGCTCTATCAGGCAAAACGGGCCGGACGAAACCAGCACGCCTTTATTGCGGTATGACGTGTCTGTCTTGCAGGCAAAAAAAAAGCCCACTCAAGAGTGGGCAAGAAATACTGGAAGCAATGTGAGCAATGTCGTACTGAATACCTGAGTGTTTCACTCAACTATTCAGTGTTGAGAAAGATAATCTTTCTCAACAAAAGATGCAACCCCACATTTCATGTGGAACGGCATTTTTATAGCTCAGATTTTACTCAATCAAACCCTGTGATGCTTATCACAAATTTCCTTTCTTAAATCCTGTGCTATCCTTTTCTGTGTCGTTGATTTAATGACAAAAACCATACAGAGAGGAAAGCTATGGGAATTTTATCCTGGATTATCTTTGGGCTGATTGCGGGGATCCTGGCGAAGTGGATTATGCCGGGCAAAGATGGTGGTGGGTTCTTCGTAACCGTCATACTGGGGATCGTGGGTGCAGTCGTTGGCGGCTGGATCAGTACCCTGTTCGGGTTTGGCAAAGTAGATGGCTTCAATTTTGGCAGCTTTGCCGTCGCGGTGATTGGCGCCCTGGTGGTTCTGTTTATCTACAGAAAAATCAAAAGCTAAATCTATTATTCGCTAAAAAAGGCTGCCTGATGGCGGCCTTTTTACATTGGAGGTTTACCACCAGCCGAACTGTGAACCGGCGACAGCCACGATTGCCACGATCAACATAATGATGGTTGTTTTTCTCATTTATGCCCCCGGCGCAGCGTAACCGCCAATGAAAAACCACGCTAAAAAAATCACCGCCGTTATAAAAATAACAACCGGGAAGAGGATCCCTATTCTCATGCCATCACCTTTATCGTTTTACGAAACGCCGTAGAGTGTACGGCGTTAATCCATCGTGAGAAAGCGTGTTTTACTTTTTCCTTTTTTGTCTTGATACATCGCCATATCTGCCGCCTGTAACGCGCTGTCCGTATCGGTGCTGGCGGGATCAACTTCGACGATGCCCAGACTCGCACCCGGATACACAATATGAACCTGACCGAGCCAGTATTCGCCCGCAATGCGAGCGCTAAGCCGGGTTTTCAGCAGATTAACCTGCGTCCTTTCGGCTTCTTCCGTGCTTTGACTCAGACAAGCTACCAGAAACTCATCGCCGCCTAATCTTCCGACGATCTCGTCCTCGGTCTGTTCGTCAGTGAGTCGTTTGCCCACTTCGATCAGGAATCGATCGCCCGTCTCATGCCCGAAGCGATCGTTAATCAGTTTGAAATCATCCAGATCGATAAACGCAATAATGGCGTTGCGTTTAAGGTGTTTAGCTAAGGAAAACAGGGTAGTGAGATTCTCGAAAATCGCCCGACGGTTGGGCAACCCCGTGAGGGCATCGGTATACGAGTGGGCGATGAGCGCTGCATTGGCCTCGCGAAGCTGGGCCACCAGGGACTCTTTCTGAATGTACTGTGCAATTAAACCGGCAAACAGTTTCAGCACTTGCTCACCGCGTTCACTAAGCTGCTTTTTTTCTGTGCTGGTCGCGCAGAGGGTCCCGTAAATCGAACCATCAGCCAGGTGAATAGGGATACTCATGTAGGTTGTAATCCCAAGCGCTTTTGCGGCTTCGCAATCAGGCCAGCGACCCGCCACGTCGTTGCTGAACAGCGTATCGCTGTCTATCGCACGCTTGCACAGGGTATCCCCCCACGGAACGCTCAGCCCTTCAGGGATCTGCATCTGCTTACTGTTGCGGGCATAAAGAATGTGCTGCAACCGCGCGTTGATATCCACCTTTGTCAGGTAGGTGGATTCCATTTCGGTCACAATTTCCAGCATCTCCAGCAGCTGGCGTACAAGACTTTCTAAGGATTGCTCGGTGGCGAGTGTTTCAGAAACACGGGCAAGGATGATATCCGACATGACGTGTGTTGACTCCCATACAGAAGACGTCTGCATCTG
The DNA here is from genome assembly GCF_057444735.1 of Enterobacter sp. B79-1. NCBI lineage: Bacteria > Pseudomonadati > Pseudomonadota > Gammaproteobacteria > Enterobacterales > Enterobacteriaceae > Enterobacter > Enterobacter sp. B79-1. Next base: position 917,982 of record NZ_JBYAZJ010000001.1, on the reverse strand, counting down.
CATGTTATGCTGAAATTTTCCAATTTCGACATAGTAAAACATGGATATAACAAATTTTATACATTCTCCGGGGCGATTCAGGAGACAAAAAGGCCCCGGTGCAGAGACCGGGGCAAAGACATCTTGATTACGGAATGATGTTCTCTGGTCATATCGAGAACACGCTGCACTGTAAGGGGCAAAAGTGCAGTTACGATGGAGAAATCATGGAGAAAACCCTCCTGACCCGTTACCCTGACGTTTTCAGGACGCTTTAAGGATTGCGATGATGAAATATCTGTTACTGGCACTGGCGTTACCGCTCGCAGCATGCACAACAAAAGCTACTCAACCTGACGCCCCTATGCCGCCGCATGCGGTAGGGATGGCGAACCCGGCCTCCGTGTACTGCCTGGAGAAAGGTGGCGAACAGATCCCGGTGCAAAGTCCGCAGGGTGTGCGTACCGAGTGCAAACTGCCTGGCGGTGAAGTGATTGATGAGTGGGATCTCTACCGTCGCGATCATCCGCAACCTGCCAGGTGACAGCGGGATACTCTCTGCGATACACTTCTCTTTAGGATTATTCTTAGCCAGTTTCTGGCGATATTGACCGCGAGAGAAGTATGTTTCAGTTAAAGCCGGGCAGCCTGGCGATAATCATTGGCGCGCGTACGCCAGCTGGCCGCCGCAACGTTGGAAAATCAGTGGAGCTGTTTGGTCTTTGCCAGCCAGGTCAGCGTTTTGTTAATCCAGTAAACGGCGTGATGACGCAGCTGCCTGCAACGGCGGACCGTGCGCTGTGGCTGGTGACCGGAGATGTCTATGCGTTTGATAATCAGCATGGCTTTGCGTTTGTCCGCCCGGAACATCTGCTGCCGCTGACGCCGGACGAAACATCGCAGACCTGTGATGAACTGACGATCGGTTGATTACAGATGGCTCAGCCAGTCAGCCAAAACCAGGGCATGATTTTGCGCCTCGTCTTTAGCGCCGTAGAGCAGGGTTAAGGTCTGCCTGTTTGCCAGAGCTGCCAGACGCTGGCCTTCGTCCTTATGCTGCGCCAGTTCTTCCCGATACGCCTTACTGAAGGCAGTGAAATCAATCGTTTCGCTATGAAATGCTCTGCGCAATTCAGTTGAAGGCGCGAGCGTTTTACACCATTCATCATACGCGAGGTCTGTTTTTTTCACCCCGCGTGGCCACAACCTGTCCACCAGAACCCGATAACCGTCGTCCTGACTGGCCCGATCGTACAGGCGCTTGCACTGAATCATATTTCACCCCTCCCAATTTAAGGTATTGTGATAATTGCAGAAGATCGGTAGTCTGAGGTTCCTTATGTTATCTGATAATTCTTTGGCATAAGGACTCCCTCATGGAACACCTCCCGGTTAAAACGACGCTGCGCATTGCCCTTGTTGGCGATTATAACGCTAATGTGGTCGCGCATCAGGCGATCCCACTGGCAATTGACGATGCCGCTGCTGTACTGGATCTCACCGCCGATTATGACTGGCTTGCAACAACGGAGCTGACCAGTCCGGAAGACCTGGTAGGCTATGATGCCATCTGGCTGGTGCCTGCAAGTCCCTATAAGAACACCGAGGCGGCCTTCATCGCCGCACGCTACGCCCGTGAAAACAGTATTCCCTTCCTCGGGACCTGCGGTGGATTCCAGCACGCATTGATTGAGTACGCGCGCAATGTGCTGGGCTGGAGCGATGCGGCTCACGCCGAAACGGATACCGAAGGGACGATGGTGATTGCGCCGCTGACCTGCTCGCTGGTGGAAAAAACCGATGCCATTGAACTGCGGAACAATACGCTGATCGCGAAAGCCTACGGAAAGCCGGAAATTGTAGAGGGTTATCACTGCAACTATGGCGTGTCGCCAGAATTTGCGCAGCAACTGGAGAGCGGTGATATGCGCGTGACGGGCTGGGACGAGCAGGGCGACATTCGCGCAGCCGAACTGGTTACGCATCCGTTCTTTGTGATCACCTTATTCCAGCATGAACGTGCAGCGCTTGAAGGGCGTCCGGTGGTGCTGGTGCAGGCGATGCTGCGCGCGGCGCGCGGATAAAACAAGGGCAGACTATCGGGTCTGCCCTTGTCATTAGCGGGGTGTGATCTCCCGGTCACGCCCGGCAAGCACGCCGCAAACCGCCATCACCGCGGCGGCCAGCGCGCAGGCCATCAGTGGAATGCGCCAGTCCCCGGCCGTGTCGTGAATTTTCCCCATCAGCGGTGGCCCGCAGGCGGCCAGCAGATAACCAATCGACTGCGCCATACCGGATAACGCCGCCGCCTGGTGTGCAGAGCTGGCGCGCAGACCAATGAAGGTCAGGCCGAGGATCATGGTCGCACCCGAGCCAAAGCCAAACACCAGCGTCCATACTACCGCCATGTCAGGCGCAAACCAGAACCCCGCCGCGCTCACCGCGCACATCAGTGCCACGATACCGGCGATCCCGCGTTGATCCTTCAGGCGATGGAGGAGCAGGGGGACAGCAAGACCCGGCACGGCGGTGGCCAGCTGTAGCAGGCCGTGCATCGAACCTGCCTGTGTTTCACTGTAGCCGTGACTGAGTAAAATCGCCGGTAGCCAGCCGATTATCACGTAGTAAATCAGCGAGTTGATTCCCAGAAACAGTGTCACCTGCCAGGCAAGAGCAGAGCGCCAGATGGCGCGATTGTGCAACGCACCTGCGCCGGTCACGGTGGCAGCAGGAGTCTGACGCCACTGCGGCAGCCACAGCAGCAGGGCGACCAGCGGGAAGATCATCAGCATCAGCAGCGCGCCGTGCCAGCCCGCATCACCCAGCGCCAGGGGAACAATCAGCGCAGAGCCTAACGCAGCAGACGCCCCCATTGTCAGGGAATATGCCCCGGTGAGCTTAGCCACCTGGCCCGGGAAGTCGCGCTTGATTAATCCCGGTAACAGCACATTGCCCAGTGCGATACCACAGCCGATGACCGCCGTACCGATAAACAGCAGAGAGGCCGAAGGCAGGGAACGCACGCCAATTCCGGCGCAAATCAGCAGCAGGGCGAGAAACAGGCTGCGCTCCATGCCGATACGGCGGGCGACACCTGCGGCGAGGGGAGAGATTAACGCGAATGCCAGCAGAGGCAGCGTGGTGAGCAAACCCGTTTGCGCGGTGGTTAAGCCGTAGTCCTGACGGATGGTGTCAAGCAGCGGCGCCGCCCCGGTAAAGGTGACGCGAAGCGTGGTGGCAATCATCAGGATGCCTGCAATTAGCAGCGCGCCGTGTTTTCCTGACGTTCGAATAGCTGTAGTCATTATGTTCTCATACGTTCAATCGAGCGCACACAATACCGATTTTCAGCCTGGTTGAAATCAAGCTAAAATGACAGTTTATCGCTAATATCGGACAACTTTATGATCGGTCTTGGGCTGGATGGCTACGATCCGGATAGCCAGCACGACGCTGCGGTGGCGTTTCGCATCCGCGTGGTGGCTGAAGAACAGCATATTCCGCTGCATCATCACCGTAAAGGTCAGCTGATTCTGGCGCTGGGGGGCGCGATCACCTGCGATGTGGAAAACGCTATGCTGATGGTGCCGCCGCAGTATGCCGTATGGGTTCCGGGGGAGATGCCGCACAGCAATAAGGCCACGCCAGGCGCACAGCTGTGTTTCTTATTTATTGAACCCGGCGCCGTCAGTTTGCCCGATCGCTGTTGCACCCTGAAAATCTCCCCGTTGGTGCGGGAACTTATTTTGTCGCTGGCGGATAAATCGCGTGAAGCGCTGCGCCTTGCAGCCACATCGCGCCTTGTGGATGTCCTGTTTGACGAGTTACCGCTCCAGCCACAGGAGCATCTGCAGTTGCCCGTGTCGCCCCATCCTAAAATTCGGCTGATGAGCGAGAAGATGGCAGAAGAGCCTGCCGCCTGGCAAACGCTGGCGCAATGGGCGAGTCACTTTGCCATGAGCGAGCGCAACCTGGCGCGGCTGGTCGTAAAAGAGACGGGGTTAAGCTTCAGGCGCTGGCGACACCAGCTGCAGTTGATTGTCGCCTTGCAGTTGTTAATTAGCGGGAACTCCGTGCAGCAGGTAGCACAGTCACTGGGGTATGACTCTACCACCGCCTTTATTACCATGTTCAAGAAAGGGTTGGGGCAGACGCCTGCTCGCTATATTGCCAGCCTGACTACGACTTCCCAATAAACAGCGAAACCAGCCCGGCGGCAATCAGTGGCCCCACCGGCACGCCGCGGAACAGCGCTACGCCGAGCACGGTGCCTACCAGCAGGCCCGCCACCAGCGAGGGCTGGCTGCTCATCAGCGTCACGCCGCGTCCACCCAGCCACGAGACAAAAACACCCACCGCGATCGCCACCAGCGATTTCCAGTTCATGAACGAATGCAGCAGTGTCGAGGCGGGAAGCGTGCCGCTGGCGATCGGAGCCATCACACCGATGGTTAAAATGATAATACCGATGGTGAGGCCTTGTTTTTCTATCCACGGGAAAAAGGTATTGAGCGGGGTCACGCGCACAATAATCAGCACCAGAATCGAGATGGCGACCGTGGTGTTATGGCTGACAAAGCCGAGCGCGGCGAGTGCCAGAAGAATGAGCAGAGTAGGGTCAAACATAGGGAGTCCTTGCCAAAATAATTAACCTGCTTACTGTACGCGCAAACGCGACGCAGGACAGTTTTAAAAAGATTTTGTTGTTGTCATAACCTTGTCATTTACGCGGATTAAAACGGAGGCAGATATCGCAAAAGGGGTCGCCATCATGAACGATCACATGTTTGTTGAAACGCTGATTATCTCCTCATCGTTTTTCGCTATTGCCGTGATTCTCGTCGCCTCCGTACTGTTTCTGGAAAGAAAAGGCTGACGGGGGCGTCAGCCTTAGCGGTTACGCTTTATGGAAGGTCACCAGCTCAGGACGGGCGATGCGCAGGTAATCCTGGGTATCCATAATGACGGATTTCTCCAGCAGGCCAGCGTTAAACGCGATTTCGTCGAAGCGCTCGAACAGCAGCGGGTCGGCCACCAGCGCCAGGTCAGGATGGAAGCTAAAGGGCGGGATAGCGCCGAAAACGCAGGCGGTCAGGGTATCGACTTCCGCCGGGCTGGCGAGCGAGGCCTTAAGCCCGCCAAAATGGCTGGCAAGCTGGCTTAGGTCGGCCTGCAGGTCGGCGGCCAGGATCGCCAGAACGTGTTTTTTTACGCCGTTGCCTTTCACTTTGCACACCAGCGCTTTCGCGCCTTGTCTCAGATCGGTCCCGCGAATTTCACTTACCGCTTCACATTTCCCCACCGCCTCGTGCTCCATCACCCGAAACCGCGCGCCCTGCTCGGTAAGTAAGGTAATCAGTTGCTGGTGAGTTGCCGTCCCAATAACATCTTCAGACATAACGATTTTCCCGGTAATAAACCCATTTGCAGCTTGCTACATTATCACGGGATGAACGGGGTCGAAAGAAAACAGCCAGCGGATTCGCTGGCTGCTGGGTTATGCATTGCTGGTGGCAGACTGCTTGTGGAACAGCTCCCGGAATACCGGATAGATATCATCCTGATCGCGGATGTGCTGCATGGCAAAGTTATCGAACATCGACTGCAAATGTTCATACTCCCGCCACAGAGTCTGGTGCGCGCGGCGGGTGATTTCGATATAGCTGTAGTAACGCACGACGGGCAGAATTTTCTTCGCCAGAATTTCATGACACAGCGGCGAGTCGTCTGCCCAGTTATCGCCATCCGAGGCCTGCGCGGCATAGATGTTCCACTGCGCCGGGTCATAACGCTCTTTCACCACTTCATCCATCAGCTTCAGGGCGCTCGATACAATGGTCCCACCGGTCTCCTGCGAGTAGAAGAACTCATGTTCATCCACCTCTTTCGCCTGAGTGTGGTGGCGGATATAGACCACCTCCACGTTCTTATAGGTTCTGCTCAGGAACAGGTAGAGCAGAATATAAAAACGCTTCGCCATATCTTTGGTGGCCTGGTCCATTGAACCGGAAACGTCCATCAGACAGAACATCACCGCCTGGCTGGATGGCTCTGGACGTTTTTCGTAGTTCTTGTAACGCAGGTCAAAAGTGTCAATAAACGGCACGCGGTCGATTTTTGCCCGTAGCTCGGCAATCTCTTTGCGCAGGCGCTCCTCTTCCAGCAGTTGCGCCGGTTCCGTGTTTTCCACGACCTTCAGGCTGGTTTCCAGCTCGCGCAGTTCACGTCGTTTACCTGCTGTCATCGCCGTCCGTCGCGCCAGTGAGTTCTGCAGCGAACGCACGACGCTGATATTGGCGGGCACGCCGTTTGCGGTATAGCCCGCGCGATGGGTTTTGTATTCGTTAAGCTGGCGGTGCTGGTTCTTTTTCAGATTAGGCAGCGCCAAATCCTCAAACAGCAGGTCGAGATATTCATCTTTCGAGATCTGGAAGACAAATTCATCCTGACCTTCACCGTCCTGGCTGGCTTGTCCCTGACCGCTTCCAGAACCGCCGCCACCGCCTTGTGGACGCTCGATTCGGTCATTCTGAACAAAGTGATCGTTACCTGGGTGGACGCGATGGCGCAGACCGCCTCGCCCCTGATGAAACATCGGTTCGCTGATGTCATCGGTGGGGATGGAGACAGACTCGCCGCTGTCGACGTCGGTTACCGAGCGTTTGTTGATGGCCTCGGAGATCGACTGTTTAATTTGCGCTTTATAACGACGCAAGAAGCGCTGGCGGTTCACCGTGCTCTTGTTTTTGCCGTTAAGACGCCGGTCAATAAACCAGGTCATATACCCCCCGTACTGCATTTGCCAACTTGCATTTTGTAGGCCCGGTAAGCGTAAACGCTACCGGGCACTTGTTTTAAGACGATTTGCGCACGCGCAGGTACCATTCGCAGAGCAGGCGGACCTGTTTGCGGGTATAGCCTTTCTCCATCATACGGTCGACAAAATCGTCGTGCTTTTTCTGCTCGTCGGTTGAGGTTTTGGCGTTAAACGAAATAACCGGCAACAGCTCTTCGGTATTGGAGAACATTTTTTTCTCAATGACCGTGCGCAGTTTTTCGTAGCTGGTCCAGTTCGGGTTACGCCCGTTGTTATGCGCTCTGGCGCGCAGGACGAAGTTGACAATCTCATTACGGAAGTCTTTCGGGTTGCTGATACCGGCAGGCTTCTCAATTTTTTCCAGTTCTGCATTCAGGGATTCACGGTCAAACAACTGGCCGGTATCCGGGTCGCGGTACTCCTGATCCTGGATCCAGAAGTCAGCATAGGTGACATAACGGTCGAAAATGTTTTGCCCGTATTCTGAATAGGATTCCAGATAGGCCGTCTGGATCTCTTTGCCAATGAACTCGGCGTATTTCGGGATCAGGTAGCCTTTGAGGAACTCCAGGTAGCGTTCAGCCTGCTCCTGCGGGAACTGCTCGCGTTCGATCTGCTGCTCCAGCACGTAGAACAGATGGACCGGGTTGGCCGCCACTTCCGCATGGTCAAAGTTAAAGACGCGGGAGAGGATCTTAAACGCGAAACGCGTGGACAGACCGTTCATCCCCTCGTCGACGCCAGCGTAATCACGGTACTCCTGATAGGACTTCGCTTTCGGGTCGGTGTCCTTCAGGCTTTCACCATCATAGACGCGCATTTTCGAGTAGATGCTGGAGTTTTCCGGCTCTTTCAGACGCGACAGAATGGAGAAGCGAGACAGCGTTTCCAGCGTTCCCGGTGCGCAAGGGGCATGCACCAGCTCACTGTGGTTAAGCAGTTTCTCGTAAATTTTGATCTCTTCCGAGATCCGCAGGCAATAAGGCACTTTGACAATGTAAACACGGTCGAGGAACGCCTCATTGTTTTTGTTATTACGGAAGGTGACCCACTCAGATTCGTTGGAGTGCGCCAGAATGATGCCGTTAAACGGCAGGGCGGAAATACCTTCCGTCCCGTTGTAGTTCCCTTCCTGGGTGGCGGTCAGCAGTGGATGCAGCACTTTAATCGGTGCTTTAAACATCTCGACGAACTCCATAATCCCCTGGTTTGCACGGCACAGGGCGCCGGAATAGCCATAGGCATCCGGGTCGTTTTGCGCGTGATGTTCCAGCTTACGGATATCGACTTTACCGACCAGGGCCGAAATGTCCTGGTTGTTCTCGTCGCCGGGCTCCGTTTTGGCGATGGCAATCTGTTCCAGAATTGACGGCCAGACTTTGACGACGCGGAATTTGGTAATATCGCCACCAAACTCGTGCAGGCGTTTTGCCGCCCACGGTGACATAATCGTGCCGAGATAGCGGTGCGGGATGCCAAACTCTTTATCAAGGATCTGCGCATCTTCCTGCGGATTAAACAGGCACAGCGGATGGTCATTGACCGGGCTGCGTTCCCCGTTGGCACTCAGCACGTAAATCGGCACGCGTTGCATCAGGGCTTTCAGGCGCTCGGCAAGCGACGATTTACCGCCGCCCACAGGACCCAGTAAATAGAGGATCTGCTTCTTCTCTTCCAGACCCTGAGCAGCATGCTTCAGGTAGGAGACGATCTGCTCGATGGCATCTTCCATGCCATAGAACTCTTCAAACGCCGGATATCGGGCGACGACCCGATTCGAAAAGAGACGGGAAAGCCGTGGCTCCAGGGCAGTATCAACCATGTTAGGCTCACCAATAGCCATCAATAGCCGTTCTGCCGCATTGGCATAGGCACTGCGATCTTGCCGACAGATGGTAAGAAACTCCTGCAGTGTGAACTCTTCGTCCTTGGCAGCTTCGTAGCGCTGGCGATAGTGATCGAATATATTCATGGCATGCCGTCCTTTCGTTTTTTAGCACAGGATAAGAGCCGTTCGTATGAGTAGTGGAGGCTCCCGGAAGAGAATTTCTCGCACCTCACTGCCAGAGCAGCAACCTGTGTGCCAGGTCAGACGCTAAGAAGTGCGGGGGTGTGCAGCAAAATCTCTTCTTAAATTAAAGCGTAGATGGCATTTGCAAAACTTGCATGCTGAGAAAATCTAATTTCAATGACATATCAATAACTCATCCAAAAATTCCCACGTGCGTAATAAGGCGAAGCCGCGTTTTTCATTCAGGGTTCACATAAATGAAAGCAGCCTGTCATCTGAAAAGTAAAAAATAACGGGTTAATCAGACTCATTAGTCAGCAAAAAATTTTGGGATGAACGGGAATGGCGGTTACACTTCACCCGCTGATTATTTGACTACAGGAAAGAATGGATTGTGACCAAACTCAAACTTCTGGCATTGGGCATCCTTGCCGCTACCGCAGTGAACACCGCACAGGCAGAAAGTCAGTGGACTGTTGGCGCGGGCGCGGGTGTCATTAACAGCCCTTACAAACAGTATGACCGCGACGTGTATCCCGTTCCCGTTGTCACCTATGAAGGCGATAACTTCTGGTTCCGTGGCTTGGGCGGCGGCTACTATCTGTGGAACGATACGGCTGACAAGCTGTCGATCATGGCGTATTACGACCCGACGCACTTCAAGCCAGGTGACAGCGACAGCAACGCGCTTCGCCAGCTGGACAAGCGCAGAAGCTCGCTGATGGCGGGTCTTTCTTACGTACACAATACCCAGTATGGCTTCCTGCGTACTGCGCTGGCGGCGGATACGCTCGACAACAGTAACGGCTTTATCTGGGATCTGGCGTGGCTTTATCGCTACACCAACGGCGCGCTGACGCTGACGCCGGGCATTGGTGTGCAGTACAGCAGCGAGAACTACAACGACTACTACTACGGCGTCTCTAAAGCTGAATCTCGCCGTAGCGGTTTGAAAAGCTACAGCGCGGATGATGGCTGGGATCCGTACCTGGAGCTGACCGCGAGCTATAACTTCCTGGGTGACTGGAACGTTTACGGTACTGGCCGTTACTCCCGCCTGAGTGATGAAATCAAAGATAGCCCGATGGTCGACAAATCCTGGGCAGGCATCTTCTCTGTGGGTGTGACCTACAAGTTCTGAGTGTGCATCATTAGTATGCATTCTGTGCATCAAAACGGGGCGCTTGCGCCCCGTTTGTTTTATTTTGGTGCAGCAGAACAGAGTTAACGTTTCACAATCTTAATCGTCTGGCCTAAACGGGACGGTTTTTCTTCGCTTGTTTTCTGCGGCGTGCTCACGCAGGCGGTTTCTACGCAAACAAAGGTTTTATAACCGTCATCCGTTACGTCCGCCATGCTGACAGAAAGCGCCGGGCCTGGGTTCCAGCCGACTACGTCGCTGTGATGGTGATGAACCACTTCAATACCACGATTCAGGGCACCGTCATGGATCACGCTGCATGCTTCCGGGTGCAGGTAAACGCGGTCGGTACGGTCAGGGAACGTTTGCACCCCGTCGCTCAGCTTGCCTTCCTTCGCGTTATCCACCTTGTCGATAAAGGTATCACCAAGACCGCTCACTTTTACCGCGCTAATATCACCCACGTTGAAATAGGTGTGCAGGGCTGACGTGGTTTCAAACTCGCCATGGGCTTCCAGCTCAATTTCGCAGGTTTTCGCCAGCTTGAAGCGGGCATAAAGGGTGAAATCGTGCGGCCACAGGGCGCGAGTTTCATCGTTTGCCTGCAGTTCAAAGGTCAGCACCGCGCCGTTATCATCTTCGTTGTGTGCTTTCAGCGTCCACTGTTGATTACGGGCAAAACCGTGAGACGGCAAACCCGGTTGCGCGGAAGGGCCGAACCACGGCCAGCAGATCGGTACGCCGCCACGGATCGCCGCCCCTTTTTTGAATGAGGTCGCATCGCTCAGCCATAAGCCTTCCACTTCTCCTTCCGGTTTCCAGGAGAGCAGGTGAGCGCCGTTCAGCGCCACGGACGCTTTCACGCGCGGATGGTCTACAACGATAATATCAGCACCGTCGATCTGACGGCGGGAGAGCACAGGGGTAAGTTGTTCGACTACCGGAAGTGCAAAAATTTTATTAATCATTAAGCAATCCTCTGTCTTAAAACAATAAAAAAGGCGACCAGAGTGGCCTCTCTTTAACTAGTGAATTCAGTAATTTACTGTTTTATCAGTAAAGTGATTACAACATTCTACACCATAAAACCACACCAAACAGCAGTGTTTGGGGCAATTTGTGGACACTCCCAAAAGAAGAAACCCCGCATTGCGGGGCTCCATTATCAGCGCTTGAAGAAATCGAATAGAAAGGTGACTAACGCGAATGCTGTTGGAATCACTGTTAACAGCAACAGCGTCTGTTTGTTAATTGCTTTTTGCAATTCGGTTCTTAATTCGCCGCTTTGAGTGGACATTACGGTTCTAAGCTCGCCGCCTTGAGTAGACATCTCGGTACGAAGCTCCCCTCGAAGTGCAGCGATCTCAGTGCGGATATCTGATATGTCAGCTTTGGTGGCGAAGCTTTCGGAACGCACCATCAGCGTAGTGAGGTCGTTGCGAATGACTCTCACATCTTCCTCAAGTGCAGTAACGCGTCTTTCTAAAATTTCTGTTTATCGTGAATTACGAAAGCTGAGCAATCAGCTAACAAACCAGCGCAAGATTGCGAACACCTTCAAACGTGGCGCGCCCATGCGAACGATCCGGCAATGGATGCGGTTTGCGCCGCCGCCGACGTGGGTTGCTTCGCGACTTACATTCTGCGCCAGGGGCGTCCTGATCCCGCGTGAAGATTATGTCGTCCGCCTGGCGTATCAACCCGCCGAAGAAATGAATGCTTACTGTGAGATCCCCGACAAGGTCTTCGGCGTCTGGTCACCGCGTCTGGGGGAAGAATCCCGCATTTGCACGCGTCTGGTTAAGTGGACAATCCGCGCCAAATCCAAAGCCGCCACCGAGGCCAAAAGCGGCCCCGGTTTGGGGTATGACCTTTTGCCGTCGCCAACCGGCGACGCTTGGAGTTCTGTCAATAACGCTACGGAAGACGAAAAAATCACCGATTTTTCACCCCGTGGCGAGGTAAGGACAGAAAATTCAGATGATGAAATATTCGATTTTGACAGCATGACCGAAGCGCAGCGTCGCAAATTGTGGAAGCGACTCCGGGAAATGCCTCCGCCGCGTCGAACTGTTGCCACGCCATATCCCCCAGGCAGTGATTTAGATATTGCCTGGCGTGATGCCGCCGAGAAATTAGAGTCCAGAAGTCTGGCCAAGGATGCCCGCCGCGCCGCGCTGGCCACGGCGATTGCTCATCTGGAGTCGGAAGCGGCATTGCATGGGCTGGAGCTTGGCGAGGTGCTTGCGTTATCGCTATTGAAAGGCGGTTGCCTGACTGTTGGGGCAACGATTTACCGTGCCAAAATTAGCGGCGAGCTGATCACCCGTCAGCAATTCAATGATTCCCGGAAAGTCGGCAAGTTGTGGGAACGGCTGCGGGATAACCACGGCGTGAATATCACGAAGCTGCGATTTGACCCGGTTGGGGAGTATCAAAAAATGCTCAAGCAAGCCAGGGAATAAATATCAATCGCGGGGGCCGACGCAACTTGTTGAGACGGTTCGCGTGATACTGCGGGTGCGGGCGGCAAAGAGACCGTGGATATAAATTCAGCTTGTGTAAATAGCGTTTGTCATGATAATTAAGGTTTTTTAATCATATTTCTGATAATCAGAGGAATCGGAGATTTTATGGCGCATGATAAATTTGGTGTTGATCTTGATGCTCAGTATGTTGTCACACAGACCATAGAAAATTACTCAAAGGTATTTAAAGATATTTCAAGTATTAAGATTAGTCATACTCAACGTTCTAATAGGCCTTTGGTCTTTATCCATACGGATGAAGACCAGGGGGTTATTTTTCAAGAAATAATATCAACAAAGATTGAAAATAAAAAACTGAAATTCTCCCGACCTAACGAAATATCCTTGTCTATGAGTATCGCTAGGAAGTCTCTTGAACGCTCTAGAGAAATTAGGCGAGGTATTTTAAAAGATTTTGGGAATGAAAAGAAAAAGGATATATTTGATGAAAAGGTTATTGATGTATACGATTATCTTGAGGAGGTTCAAAAAACAATTATATTTAGCTATAAAGCAATCGAATCACTATGCAACTCTGCTATACCATCAGATTATATATATAAAAAACAATTAACAAAAAAAGGAATACATGAGGTGTATGATAAGTCTGCGATTGAGCGATGGTTAACAACGGCTGAGAAAGTATCAATAATCTTACCTGAGATATATAAATGTACTTCCCCAGCAAAGAGAAATTTCTGGGGGCATTTTAAAAAACTTGAAGAGCTTAGAAATGATATAATCCATAGTAAGTCTAGTTCAACATCAAAATTACTTAGTGAGTTATTATCTAGTGATGTTGATAAATATTTTAAATCTTGTGAAGACATGCTTCTATATTTTTATAATTTGGATAAGCAGAATCCTATGTTTCCCTTAATGTCCGGCGTATCTGAGATAGTCTTTATTGAATGGGAAGATATGAACTCTGCTGTCAAAAAAATCAATGATTAATTGTTCATTAGTTTACTGATTAATATTAGAGGCCTTATAATAGTGTCGGAGAGTTACTGTAGTTAATGTAAACTTAAATAGTAAAAACCCGCTTAGGCGGGTTTTAGATTGAATTATTATTTAATAATTCCAATGTGAATTGTCTTTCTTCCGGCGTTAGCCGGTCAATCAGGAATTTGACCAGCTTGTTACCGGTCAGCCCGCTGGGGCTGAGCGTGTGAGAAAACGAGGCGTTAAAAACAAACGTGTGGCCGCATTCAACTTCGGTGCACGCACAGTATAAATCCGCCAGTTTTTTGTCTTTCCAGTCAGATTTACGAATGATGGCCGGTTGACCGCATTCAGGACATTTAATTTTAAAAACTCGCATGTTCACCACCCCGCACGCCATTGCTAACAATGGGGATGATTTTAAACTAATTACGTTCATTTTTCGCCCTTATCGGCGGTAATTACCGGCAATTCAACGTCAAAGTTAAGGTGTAAGCGCGGCGGGATTTCCGGGTCATTGTTAACCCCATTCATAAATTTACGCTGTAACGGGATATGTGCATCCCATACGCATCCCAACACAGGAGCCAGTGGGCAGGCAGCGCAGTTCACCGGAACCGCCGAAAAAACAACCGCTTTGAAAGCAAAATACAGCCCCCTTATTGCCTGACAAAACGCAGGCGAAAACCATCACGTCACTAGACGCCACAGAACGCCCCACTGCATGCGCAGAAACATAAGGCCGACATCGTTCGGCCTTTTTTGCGTTCGTTTAACCACGCCCCAGAGACGGAGCGACAGAACGCAGACGGAAGCGGAACCGAGACGGAAACGGCGCTACACAGCACCCGCCTGCGGTATTTGGAACGTAAAAAATTTTGCAAAAGAATTTTTGCGCAAAGCTACCCGCCAGCCCGCGCCGCCGCTGGGCTTCTGCGGCCTGCTGGCTTTTGCACACCGCGCAGGGATTTGCAGCGCTTCGCAAAAATTGCCGCGACGGCAGCGGCTAACTAATTGGTTAAATTAATGTTTTTAAAAGGATCGTTTCGCTTTCCGTCACGATCAAATGCGCGCTGTAGTAGTCAGGAGTTATCGGCAGAAAAGTTGATTAGCCTTGCGCGGTGTGGGCTGGCGGTCTGCTGGCTGGGATTTGGGTTTTGCAAAAAATGCCGTGCGGTTAATGCGAGGATACATAGCTTCAGTAAATCTAAGCATGACTTAAGAACTTAGGTTTGAGTTTCTATTGAAGCAAAAATCCCATGATCAATTAGAGTTGAGATCACAACAAGCTAAGGACTAAGTTTACTCTTGTCCCCTTCATTAGTAGATTAATTTAAGAATTAACTGATCGGATGACTACTGAAATGGATAGTGTAATTATTGAGCTTGATAAGCGTTGGGAACTTCAGGATTTTGCTGTTCTAACAAAGGAGTATCTGCAGTTATATGGGATACTTTACGCCGTATCTAACAGAGCTGAACAAGTAGCTCGTAGCCGCGAACGAGGTATAGATAATCCTCACGGATATGCAACTATGCCGTGGGAAGGTGGCCATAGCGTAGTTAACTTCATCAGAAGCGTTTCAAGTTTTGTGCCCGAAAATAAACGACCTGTTGTTAAACAAATACAATATGCATCCCCTGGGTTCATAGAGCTTTCTTGCGCAATCGATGTTGCTTGGCAGATAGCGGGTCTTGTCACGGCGATTGGTGCAAGTATCCTTGCAGCAAATAAGGTCTATGACAAAGTTATGAGGGATTATAGGCAGCGGGAATGGTCTGGTTTGAAGTCTCAACAATTGAGGCTAAAAAATAAGGAGCAGGAGATAAAACTCATAATTGAAAATACAAAGTTACTCCAAAAAAGCTTCAATCTGAATGATGTGCAGTTTGCAAATCTTCTATCGCTAGCAGGGGGAGACGAACTTGTGCAGTTAAAGATGCTTTTAGCTATGCACAGGCGAATAGTACCTCTTGCCGAGCTGCAGGCAGAAGGAAAGGCAAATTTTGATACCAAAGATACTCGAGTAGAACCTAAGAAGGCCAAGACGAAGCGTCCTAAAATGAAGTAGGTGGGTTGTTTTAGTGTGGCCACTATGTGGTCAATATGATAAGAAAACTTATTAAAAACAACGCAGTTATACATAAAAAAAGGCGACCGAAGTCGCCTTTTTGGATCAAACACTCATCTCAACTTATTTGGAGATGTGAGCGATCAGGTCCAGTACTTTGTTAGAGTAGCCGGTTTCGTTGTCGTACCAGGAAACCAGTTTAACGAAGTTGTCGTTCAGTGCGATACCAGCTTTAGCATCGAACACGGAAGTGCACACTTCGCCGTTGAAATCGGTAGATACAACGTCGTCTTCGGTGTAACCCAGAACGCCTTTCATTGCGCCTTCGGAAGCAGCTTTGATTGCTTTCTTAATTTCTTCATAAGAAGCAGCTTTTTCCAGACGAACGGTCAGGTCAACAACGGATACGTTAGGCGTTGGAACGCGGAACGCCATACCAGTCAGTTTACCGTTCAGCTCTGGCAGTACAACGCCTACAGCTTTAGCAGCACCGGTAGAAGATGGGATGATGTTCTGAGCTGCGCCACGGCCGCCGCGCCAGTCTTTGTGAGACGGGCCATCAACAGTTTTCTGAGTAGCGGTAGTTGCGTGAACGGTGGTCATCAGGCCTTCAACGATACCGAAGTTGTCGTTGATAACTTTAGCCAGTGGAGCCAGGCAGTTGGTGGTGCAGGATGCGTTGGAAACGATGTCCTGGCCAGCGTATTTTTCGAAGTTAGCACCACGAACGAACATTGGGGTGTTGTCTTTGGAAGGACCAGTCAGAACAACTTTCTTCGCACCAGCGGTGATGTGTTTACGTGCGGTTTCGTCGGTCAGGAAGATACCGGTAGCTTCAGCTACAACGTCAACACCAATTTCGTTCCATTTCAGGTTAGCTGGGTCTTTCTCAGCAGTAACGCGGATGGTTTTACCGTTAACAACCAGGTGGCCGTCTTTCACTTCAACGGTGCCGTCGAAACGACCGTGAGTTGAGTCGTACTTCAGCATGTACGCCATGTATTCAGCGTCCAGGAGATCGTTGATACCAACGATTTCGATGTCAGAACGTTTCTGAGCAGCACGGAAAACAATACGGCCGATACGGCCAAAACCGTTGATACCTACTTTGATAGTCATATATTCCACCAGCTATTTGTTAGTGAATAAAAGGTTGCCTGTAAAATTACAAAAACCTTACGCAGCGTCAAGCGGAATCGTGTCAATCATTGCGACAAATCAATCCTGTGACTAACGTTTGTGCGACTGACTCGCCTCACTTTCCCTTTGAGCTAGCAACCACATGGGGGCTGCGGCCGGAATTTTAAAGGCCTCGCAGGATAAAAATGTGAAACAGATCACAATTGCCTGACCGCCTTTTCGCGACACATAAGTTTAGAACAAAAGTGCACGCAAGGGTGTTAATGTTTTGTTAGAATTCGGGTCAGAAGATGTCTGTTTCTACAGCGAGATGTAAGCATATGTCGAACCAACGTAACCCCGACGATTTGAAAAAAAACCTCACAGAAATGCAGTTTTACGTGACGCAGAATCACGGAACGGAACCGCCATTCACCGGGCGTTTACTGCACAACAAACGAGACGGCGTCTACCACTGCCTGGTGTGCGATGCGCCGCTGTTTAATTCGCAAACAAAATATGATTCAGGCTGTGGCTGGCCGAGCTTTTACGAGCCGGTGAGCGATGACGCGATCCGCTATCTGACGGACTCCTCGCACGGCATGGTACGCACTGAAATTCGTTGCGGAAACTGTGATGCGCACCTCGGGCATGTCTTCCCTGATGGGCCTCAGCCAACGGGTGAGCGTTTTTGCGTGAATTCAGCCTCGTTAAGCTTCACTGATGACGAAAATGGCGATCACACTAAAGGTTGAAAAATCGATTCAGCAAATTATTCCTTTAAAAGGGAGACATCATGAATATTGATGACATGATTAGCGGTATGACACCGGAGGTTTATCAGCGTCTGGTGACGGCCGTTGAACTGGGAAAATGGCCAGATGGTGTGGCGCTCACCCCGGAGCAAAAAGAGAACAGCCTGCAGCTGGTGATGCTGTGGCAGGCGCGCAATAATACCGACGCGCAGCACATGACGATCGACACCAGTGGACAGATGGTGATGAAGAGCAAGCGCGAGCTGAAAGAAGACTTCGGCATCACGCCGAAGCCGATTGCGACTTTCAAATAATGCTCTCTGTGTAGGCCGGGTAAGCGTTAGCGCCACCCGGCACACTACACCTTAGTGTGGGATCCCGAGCGACGCCGCCAGCTGCTTCGCTAACTGGTTGTTGTCGTCCGCGCCGTACTCCCAGAACATCGCCCCTGCCAGACCTTTCTCTTTGATGTAGTCCGCTTTGATGGCAACGGAACGCGGGTTCTCATAGGAAATCGCAAACAGCGCCTTCCCGTCGGCAGAATTCACCGACAGCCACGGCACCTTAGCCTGGTCATCCCAGTGCTCAGTAAAGCGCTTCTGCGGATCGTTCAATAGCTTCTTCACGATATCGTTGTACTTCACGTAGGTATCTTTGGTCAGGTCATAGCCGAGTGACGTGAACAACCCGATCTCCTGAGGTCCGAAGTAGGGCTGGGTCACCGGATTTTTTTGCGCATCCGGTTTCGTCCAGTCGATCCCCGGCTCGACGGCGCGTTTCGGCACGCGGCCATAGAAACCGATCCCGAGGTTCATCTGCTGTGGCTTCAGCCCGGCGGCCAGATAATTGTTCACCACAAAATCGACGCTGTATTTATCGGCCGCGGCAACCGTCGGCCAGGTGCTGGAGTCATACAGGTTGGCATTGAAATACTGCGTCCCGTACGCCATGTCGTAGGTCATCAGGTTGATGTAGTCGAGTAGCGGGGCGATAGCTTTGACATCCACCCAGCTTTTCGGACTTTCCGCATTCGCGCCTACCGCTATAGTGACCAGTTTTTTCTGCCCGAACGCCTCACGCATCTCTTTCAGCAGCGCGGTGAAGTTATCCCGGTCGGCAGGCGTGCTGGCAACCAGCCCCCACGCGCCGTTGACCGGATACTCCCAGTCGAGATCGATCCCGTCCAGGCCGTATTTATCGACGATCTCCTGCGCGGAGCGGATAAACACCGCGCGCGTCTCTTTTGTTGCCGCTGCGCCAGAGAAGCCACGCGCCCCCCAGCCGCCAACAGAAAGCAGCACTTTGAGGTTCGGGTTTTGTTTACGCAGGGTCGGGATGAGGGCCAGATCGGAGGCGACTTTTGGCGATAGCCAGATCTGATGCAGCTTTGCCGGATCTTTTAGGGCGGCGTTGGTTTCATCTTTCTCATTGTTATAGACAAGGCCAAACGAGTAGTTCAGGTGGGTGATCTGGCGGACGTCCAGCTTATTGATATCGCCACCCGGTCCGGCGGTGACATCGCCACCCCCGTTAAAGTAGCCTACGGACATCAGGGTACTGGCGGAGGCAACTGACGCGCAAAGCAAGGGTAATGCTGCCAGCAAGGGCAAACGTTTCATACAAGTTCCTCTTTGACAAACGAAAAAACCACGCCACTGAAAAAGCGTGGCGGAAAAATAACCTGATGAGAATAGCATTGCCGCTTCGCTGAGGATGCGAGGGAGTTCACTTTATGGGAGATCGGAGAGGGGGTTGCCGGGTGGCGGCTGCGCCTTACCCGGCCTACGGGGAAAGGTAGGCCGGGTAAGCGTCAGCGCCACCCGGCTAAAAAGACTTACGCATGCGTCTCCAGCCAGTCTTCGAGCGTATATAGCGTCGCGCCTTCGGCGGCCATATCCATAAACGCCTGCGCGCTGTCCTGCGGCTGAATGTTCACGCCGCGACACCCATCGGTGATGACGCTGACGGTATACCCCAACTGGAGCGCGTCCAGCACGGTAAACTTCACGCAGTAATCCGTCGCCAGGCCCAGCACAATCAGCTCCGTGATTTCGTGGTGACGTAACCATGCGTCCAGCGCCGTTTTCTGGCGATGCCCGTTATCAAAAAACGCGCTATAGCTGTCGATATCCGGGTTTTCCCCTTTATGGAACACCGCGTCGATGGCTTTCTGATTCAGGAGCGGATGCAGCTCCGCGCCTTCCGTCTGCTGTACGCAGTGATCCGGCCAGAAGGTTTGCGCCAGCCCGTCGAGTTCCCCCTGAGTGAAAGGCTCAACGCCGTGCTGGCTGGCAAAGCTGCCGTGGTTCGCCGGGTGCCAGTCCTGGCTTGCGACAACCGCTTCGCCGCGGGCTTTGCACCAGTCAATCAGCGTATTCGCCACATCAACGGTGCTGTCACCTTCCGCGACGGCCAGCGCGCCGCCCGCGCAGAAATCATTTTGCAAATCGACCAGTAACAGAGCGCGTTGCTTCATGTGGCCTCCTTATTCGTCCGGGGTCAGCTCGCCGCGCAGGTTTTGCATCATCGCGCTGCGAATAGACTGGATGTCCAGATCCTGGCTCAGTAAATAGTGAAGTTTAGTCAGCGTTGCCTCAACGGTCATATCGAAGCCGCTGATGACTCCGGCATGTGCGAGTGCGTTGCCGGTGGCGTAGCCGCCCATGTTCACCTTGCCGGACATACACTGGGTCAGGTTCACCACCACGATCCCGCGCTCGCTGGCTTCCTGAAGCTCTTTCAGGAATTCGCCGTTCTGCGGGGCGTTGCCGACGCCGTAAGAGCGCAAAATCAGCGCTTTCACCGGCTGACGCAGGAAGTTACGTACCACGTCCGCAGAGATCCCAGGGTAAATCGTCACCACGCCAATCGGCTGTGGGGTAATCGGGTGCACAATCAGCTCACCGGCGGTGTTCGGCGCAGGCGGCGTGCCCAGACGACGGATATGAATACCCGCTTCCAGCAGCGGCTGCAGGTTAGGCGAGGCGAAAGCGTCGAAGCCGTCGGCGTGCGCTTTGGTAGTGCGGTTCCCGCGATACAAACGATTATTGAAGAACAGCGACACTTCGTTAATCGGATAATTCGCTGCAACGTACAGCGAATTCAGCAGGTTGATCTGCCCGTCCGAGCGCAGCTCCGCCAGCGGGATTTGTGAGCCGGTGACGATAACCGGCTTGCCCAGATTCTCCAGCATGAAGGAGAGCGCCGAGGCGGTAAACGCCATGGTGTCGGTGCCGTGCAGGATCACGAAGCCGTCGTACTGGTCGTAATGGGCTTTAATATCATCCGCGATGTGCTGCCAGTCTTCCGGCGTCATGTCGGAGGAGTCCATCAGCGGCTCGTATTCGTGGATGGTAAAGTCAGGCATTTCCGGGCGGTGGAATTCAGGCATCAGTGCAAGCTGACGCTGCAGGTGGCCGGAGACAGGAATATAGCCGTTTTCAGAGCGCTGCATCCCGATGGTACCGCCAGTGTAGGCTACATAAATCGATTTCTTCTGCATGGGTGTGAGTTCTTGTTCTTCAAAAGAAAAAAATCCCCTCTTCGCGGGAAGAGGGGACGGTTTTTAACGGACGTTCGCGCAGGTCAGGCAAAACGCGTAACGACTTTGTGGATCATTAAAGGCCGCGAGCTTATCGCTTTCCGCCTTCATCGCTTTCGCCGCCGTGGCAACAGGCGCAGGCAGGTAAGCCTGCAGCGCCTCCGGCAGCATGGCGCGAACGGAAACGGACATGCTGTCCATCACCATATCGAAGAACGACGGCTCGTCCTGATAATACTCAACGTGCCACTGCTTGAGCTTCGCCAGTTCGGCCGCTTTCTTAACGGCGTCATCAAAGTCACCCAGACTGTCCACCAGACCGTTGTTCTTCGCATCCTGTCCGGTCCAGACGTGGCCCTGCGCAATCTGGTCAATCTGTTCTGGCGTCTTTTTACGCGAGTCGGCAACCAGCGTGATAAAGCGCTTGTACCCGTTTTCAATGCTGAGCTGCATCATCTCAGAGACTTCAGGCGGCAGAGATTTCGTCACCGACACATCCGCCAGCGGAGACGTGGAAACGCCATCGGTATGCACGCCCAGATAGTCCAGACTGTTTTCAACGGTATTGATCACCCCGAAGATGCCGATAGAGCCGGTCAACGTGCTTGGGTTGGCGACAATGTAGTTCGCTGGCGTGGAGATCCAATACCCGCCCGATGCAGCCATTCCGCCCATTGATACCACCACCGGTTTGCCAGCGGCGCGAGCCGCGGCCAGTTCCGCGCGGATCACTTCAGAAGCGCTCACGCTGCCGCCAGGGCTGTTTACGCGCAGAACAATCGCTTTCACTTTCGGGTCAAGGCGCGCATCGCGGATTTGCGACGCGGTGGTGTCCCCGCCAACGTTCCCCGGGGTCTCCTGTCCGTCCATGATAGCGCCGTTAGCGAAGACCACGGCAACGCTGTCCCCGGTCTCATCCGGTTTTTTCGCTGCGTAGTCATACATGCTAATGGCGCTGAAGTTTTTATCCTCTTTGCTCCAGCCAAACTGTTTGGTCAGCGCTTTTTCGACATCCGCACTAGAGCCCAGCGCGTCAACCAGCTTGTTGTCGAGCGCATATTTCGCGGTATCGCCGTCAACCTTACGCAGCCCGTCCAGCATGCCGCGCGCGCCAGGGAAGACCTGTTCAGCGGTAATCTGACGGTTGGCGGCGATGGTGCCGAGATAGTTCTGCCACAGTTCGCCAATCCAGCGGCTGTCCGCTTCACGGGCAGCAGGGGACATATCGTCGCGGATAAACGGCTCAACCGCAGACTTATAGGTCCCGACGCGGAAGACGTGGGTGGTGACTTTCAGCTTGTCGAGCAGCGACTTGTAATACAGCCCGTTGGTGGCAAAACCATGAAGGTCGACCGTACCCTGCGGCGAGAGCCAAATTTTATTGGCAAAGCTCGCCAGATAATATTGCCCCTGGCTGTAGCTGTCGCCCACGGCAATCACCGGCTTGCCGCTGTCGCGGAACTCGCGCAGCGCTTTACCGATGTACTGCATGGAAGGCTGATCGCCTCCGGCAAAATCTTTCAGATCCAGCACGATCCCGGTGATGTTGCGGTCGTCTTTGGCCTGACGAATGGTATCGACGATATCGAACAGGGAGTTTTCCTGCAGACGGTCGGATGTTGCGCCAAACAACTGGCGGCCAATCACGCCCAGACGGTTGCTGGTAGATGGTTTATCAACGATGACGCCGGTGATGTCGAGTAACAGCGCCCCGCGGGTCGAATGTTGAGCCTGGTTGGCGTTGCTGATGTGCATCCAGACGCCTACGCAAACCAGCACCAGGAAGATGAAAAAGATGTTCATCACCAGGTTGCGGACGAAGTTGAGCAGTCGCCACGTCCATTTAAAGAAACCGGCAAAGATTCGCCAAAGGGTTCGCATGTATTCTCCCTAACCAGAAAATGACTGTTTCCGTCGCCACGTGACGGTAATGTTGGGCTATCGTAATGACCCAACCGCCACTTGTCAGCAGGAATCGCCTGACACGCTGTAACAAAATCTGCCGTCGTGTTAATTTTGTGAGTAAATTTCAAGAAAGGAGTTAACCAATGGATGCACTTGAACTGCTTGTTAACCGCCGTAGCGCGTCGCGTCTGGCCGAGCCTGCTCCAGCGGGCGAGCAGCTGGAAAACATTCTGCGTGCGGGCCTGCGCGCGCCGGATCATGGCACGCTCCAGCCCTGGCACTTCTTTGTGATTGAAGCCGAAGGCCGCGACCGCTTCAGTGCGTTACTGGAAAAAGGCGCGGTTGCTGCTGGTCAGGATGAGAAAGGGATTGATAAAGCCCGCAGTGCGCCATTCCGCGCGCCGATGATCATCGCTGTCGTGGCGAAATGTCAGGCCGACCATAAGGTGCCGGTCTGGGAGCAGGAAATGTCCGCAGGCTGTGCGGTGATGGCGATGCAAATGGCCGCCGTCGCGCAGGGCTTCAATGGCATCTGGCGCACCGGACCGCTGACCGAAAGTTCGGTCGTGCGTGAGGGCTTTGCCTGTGGCGAGCACGATAAAATTGTCGGCTTCCTCTATCTTGGCACCCCGCAGCTTAAAGCCTCCAGCACCATCAGCGTGCCGGACACCACGCCTTTCGTCAGCCGTTTCTGATAACCCGCGCTAAACTGTCTGGATTCTGAGCATCCGCCGCAGAATTCAGACAGTCATACTTACCTCTTTATGGAATGAGCGCTACCATAGCGCGATTGAGATGACAGGAGACGTCCATGAGCGAGCAAACCATTCGTTTAACGCAATACAGCCACGGAGCCGGTTGCGGTTGTAAAATTTCCCCGAAAGTGCTGGAGACCATCCTACACAGCGAACAGGCGAAGTTTGTCGACCCGAACCTGCTTGTCGGTAATGAAACGCGTGACGATGCAGCGGTTTATGACTTAGGTAACGGCACCAGCATTATCAGCACCACTGACTTCTTTATGCCGATTGTCGACAACCCGTTCGATTTCGGGCGCATTGCGGCGACGAACGCCATTAGCGATATCTTCGCGATGGGCGGTAAGCCGATCATGGCGATTGCCATTCTGGGCTGGCCGATTAACACCATTCCACCTGAGATTGCCCGCGATGTGATTGAGGGCGGGCGCTTTGCCTGTCAGCAGGCGGGGATTGCCCTGGCCGGTGGTCACTCTATCGATGCGCCGGAGCCGATCTTCGGCCTGGCCGTTACGGGCGTGGTACCGACCGAGCGCGTGAAGCGCAACAGCACCGCGCAGGCGGGCTGCAAGCTGTTCCTCACCAAGCCGCTGGGCATTGGCGTACTCACCACCGCCGAGAAAAAATCCCTGCTGAAGCCCGAGCATGTTGGTCTGGCAACGGAAGTGATGTGCCAGATGAACCTCGCGGGTGCGGCTTTCGCCAACATCGACGGCGTGAAGGCGATGACCGACGTGACCGGTTTTGGTCTGCTGGGACACCTGAGTGAAGTCTGCCAGGGCGCTGGCGTTCAGGCGCAGGTCTGGTATCAGGACGTGCCGAAGCTGCCGGGCGTGGAAGAGTATATTGCTCAGGGCGCGGTGCCGGGCGGTACCCAGCGCAACTTCGCCAGCTACGGTCACCTGATGGGCGAGATGCCTGAAGCGTGGCGCAACCTGCTGTGCGATCCGCAAACCTCCGGCGGCCTGCTGCTGGCGGTTACGCCGGGATCCGAAGCCGACGTTCAGGCGACCGCCGCCGAGTTTGGCATCACCCTGACGGCGATCGGCGAGCTGGTGACCGCGCGCGGCGGCAGACCGATGATTGAGATCCGTTAATTCGATGCGGTTGTTTATTGCCGAAAAGCCGAGCCTGGCCCGCGCCATTGCCGATGTGCTGCCTAAACCGCATCGCAAAGGCGACGGCTTCATCGAATGCGGTAACGGGCAGGTGGTCACCTGGTGTATTGGTCACCTGCTTGAGCAGGCGCAGCCGGATGTCTACGACAGCCGCTACGCCCGCTGGAACCTGAACGATCTGCCCATCGTGCCGGAAAAATGGCGCCTGCAGCCCCGGCCTTCGGTCACCAAACAGCTCAACGTGATCAAGCGCTTCCTGCATGAAGCGGCTGAAATCGTGCATGCGGGTGACCCGGACAGGGAAGGGCAGCTCCTGGTCGATGAAGTGCTGGACTACCTGGAGCTGGCGCCGGAAAAGCGCCAGCAGGTGCAGCGCTGTTTAATTAACGACCTCAACCCGCAGGCCGTCGAGAGGGCAATCTCGCGTCTGCGCGCCAACAGCGAATTTATTCCGCTGTGCGTCTCGGCTTTAGCCCGCGCCCGCGCCGACTGGCTGTACGGTATCAATATGACTCGCGCCTACACCATCCTCGGGCGCAACGCGGGCTATCAGGGCGTGCTCTCCGTGGGCCGCGTGCAGACGCCGGTGCTGGGGCTGGTGGTTCGCCGTGATGAAGAGATTGAAAACTTCGTCGCCAAAGATTTCTTTGAAGTGAAAGCGCATATCGTCACTCCAAAAGACGAGCGCTTTACCGCCGTCTGGCAGCCGAGCGACGCCTGCGAGTCATACCAGGATGAAGAGGGGCGTCTGCTCCATCGTCCGCTGGCCGATCACGTGGTTAACCGCATTACCGGGCAGCCCGCTATCGTCACCAGCTATAACGATAAACGGGAATCAGAACCCGCGCCGCTGCCATTTTCGCTCTCTGCACTTCAGATTGAGGCGGCCAAAAAGTTTGGACTGAGCGCGCAGAACGTACTGGATATCTGCCAAAAGCTCTACGAAACCCATAAGCTCATCACCTATCCGCGTTCGGACAGCCGCTATCTGCCGGAAGAACACTTTGCCGGACGCCACTCGGTGATGAACGCCATCGGCGTGCATGCGCCGGATCTGCTCCCGCAGCCGGCGGTCAACCCGGACACCCATAACCGCTGCTGGGATGATAAAAAGGTGGATGCCCACCATGCGATTATCCCGACGGCGCGTGCCAGCAGCGTCAATCTGACCGAGAACGAAGCGAAGGTCTACAACCTGGTCGCCCGTCAGTACCTGATGCAGTTCTGCCCGGACGCGGTGTTCCGCAAATGCGTCATTGAGCTTGAGATTGCCAAAGGCAAGTTTGTCGCCAAAGCGCGTTTCCTTGCGGAAGCGGGCTGGCGCACGCTGCTCGGTAACAAAGAGCGCGACGAGGAGAACGACGGCACGCCGCTGCCGGTGGTCGCTAAAGATGACGAGCTGCTGTGCGAGAAGGGCGAAGTGGTTGAGCGTCAGACTCAGCCGCCGCGCCATTTCACCGACGCGACGCTGCTTTCCGCCATGACCGGGATCGCCCGTTTTGTGCAGGATAAAGATCTGAAGAAGATCCTCCGCGCCACCGACGGTTTGGGTACGGAAGCAACCCGCGCGGGGATTATCGAGCTGCTGTTTAAGCGTGGTTTTCTCGAGAAAAAAGGGCGCTATATCCATTCGACAGAGCCGGGCCGGGCACTGATTCACTCCTTGCCAGAGCTGGCCGCGAGGCCGGACATGACCGCGCACTGGGAGTCGGTGCTGACGCAGATCAGCGAGAAGCAGTGCCGCTATCAGGACTTTATGCAGCCGCTGGTCGGGACGCTTTACCAGCTGATCGATCAGGCGCGCAGCACGCCGGTGAAAACGTTCAGAGGAATGGTGGCACCGGGCGGTGGCACGAAGAAACCGTTTAAAAAGAAAAAGAGCGCGGCAGCCTCTTAAAACGTAGGCCGGGTAAGGCGCAGCCGACACCCGGCGAAAAGCAGCTCTGCGGCCTGAAAAAAGCCCGGTGGCGCTAACGCTTACCGGGCCTACAAGGGCGAGAATGCAGCGAAACCTTAAATCACGCCCTGCCCAATCATCGCATCCGCCACCTTCACGAACCCGGCAATATTCGCTCCGCGCACGTAGTTGGTTTGCGATGCTTCACCGCCGTACTCCACGCAAGCATGGTGAATATCCAGCATGATGTGGTGCAGGCGCGCATCCACTTTCTCCGCTTTCCAGCCCATACGCGCGGCGTTTTGCGCCATCTCGAGGCCGGAGGTCGCCACGCCGCCCGCGTTAGCGGCCTTGCCCGGCGCAAACAGCACGCCCGCGTCCAGGAACAGGTCCGTCGCGTCGATGGTGGTCGGCATATTCGCCCCTTCCGCTACCGCTTTCACGCCGTTGCTAATCAATGTACGCGCGGCTTCAACATCCAGCTCGTTCTGCGTTGCGCACGGCAGGGCGATATCCACCGGCACGCCCCACGGTTGTTTCCCTTCCAGGTAGGTCAGGCCAAACTCTCGGGCATAATCCGCCACGCGACCGTCGCGGCTGGCTTTGATTTCACACAGGCGCGCCAGTTTCTCCGCCGTGAAGCCCGCTTCATCCACCACCGTGCCGCTGGAGTCAGAGGCGGTTACCACGCGAGCGCCAAACTGCATCGCTTTCTCAATAGCGTACTGCGCTACGTTACCGGAGCCGGACACCGCGACGCGCATCCCTTCAAAACCTAAGCCGTGACGCTTGAGCATCGCTTCGGTGAAGTAAACCAGGCCGTATCCGGTTGCTTCCGGGCGGATCAGACTCCCGCCAAACGACAGCCCCTTGCCGGTAAAGACGCAGGCGCTGTTATTAGAGAGTTTTTTCATCATCCCGGCCATAAAGCCCACTTCACGTCCACCGACGCCGATATCACCGGCAGGAACGTCGGTGTCAGGACCAAGATGACGATACAGTTCGGTCATTAGCGCCTGGCAGAAGCGCATCACTTCGCCTTCGCTTTTGCCTTTCGGATCGAAATCGCTGCCGCCTTTCCCGCCGCCCATCGGAAGCGTGGTGAGGGCGTTTTTAAAGGTCTGCTCGAAGCCGAGGAACTTCAGAATCGACAGGTTTACGGACGGGTGGAAGCGCATGCCGCCCTTAAACGGGCCAATGGCTGAGTTAAACTGTACGCGCCACGCACGATTGACCTGCACCTGATTGCGATCGTCAACCCATGTCACGCGGAACTGGATCACGCGTTCTGGTTCGACAAGGCGTTCAAGCAGAGACATCTGACGGTAGCGCGGATTTTGTTCAAGGAAGGGCCACAGGGTGGTCATCACTTCACGAACGGCCTGCGCGAACTCGCTTTGGTGCGGGTCGCGCTGCTGAACATGGGCAAGGAAACTTTCCAGAGTGCGTGTCTGATCCATAGATATAAGAACCTCTTATAGTAATTTATGTATGTTGCTTATGCGATTTGTGTTGTTTTTTTGACTATACCACCCGTACCGCTTTGTGAGGCAAGCAGAAATGTGTGCCGAAAGGGAAATTCATGAGAGAGGGCGGGCCATAACCAAAAGCGATGACGAGATAAATTAAAGGTTCTGCGCAGGTTTACCGTTATAGTCAATATCAGGACACAACAGGAAGACAAGTCGATGAACCGTTACGTGATGACCGCGTTATGTTTGATGTTTACCGCTGGCGCTCAGGCGGACCGCATTCGCCCGGATGTGGAAGTGAACGTGCCGCCAGAGGTTTTTAGCTCCAGCGGCCAGCGCGCGCAGCCGTGCAATCAGTGCTGCATCTATCAGGATCAAAACTATTCTGAAGGGGCGGTGGTTAAAGCGGACGGTGTTTTACTGCAGTGCCAGCGTGATGAACGCACCATTAGCACGAATCCGCTGGTCTGGCGTCGCGTAAAAGAATAAAGGCCTCCAGCAGCGGAATATCCGCCGGGGCTAAGTCGTAGGCGAACGCCTCTTCCGGCGTACACCACACCAGCGCGCTGTGGTAGTGCGCCGTGAGCTCTCCACTGAAGACGGGAACATGCCAGGCGTGCAGGTTGATTAACCGCTGCGACACTTCGCGCTGGTGGCTTGCCACGTAGCGCGCAGGCTGAGCCTCAATGCCCAACTCTTCACGCAGTTCGCGGATCAGCGCTTCGGGCTGGGTTTCACCGGCTTCGACTTTCCCGCCTGCAAATTCCCACATTCCCGGCTGGTCGGCGTGGGCAGGGCGCTGCGCCAGTAAAATGTTGTCGTCTTTTTCGATGATGGCGGCAACGACATCGAGTGTTTTCAGCATGGTCGTCAATAATTGTTAGCGAAAAAAGGCATATTATCGTGCCCTTTCTCAGAGTCCAGCTATCAGGAGAATCAGGTGAAAAAGACCACCACCTGGGTTGCCCCCATCGAATCCCTTCCCGCCAGCCTTAAGCCGATTGCCGCCATGCAGAAAAAACATTTTGGCGCGGTGCTTAATCCCACTCGCTGGTGGGGACGGATGCCGCGTCTGTTCTGGCTGGTGGCGCTGTTTGTCGGTTATCTGGAGCGCCGCAAGGCACCTCTCTCCCCGTTGCTGCGTTCACTGCTGATGACCCGCGTGTCGCAGCTGTGTCACTGCGCATTTTGTATTGATGCCAACAGCCTGCGGCTTGCCGAGCGGGCGGGCGCGCTGGATAAAGTTCAGGCGGTGAGCCACTGGCGTGAAAGCGATGTATTCAGCGACGAGGAGTGCGCTGCGCTGGCGTACGCCGAAGCCGTCAGCGCCACGCCGCCTCAGGTGGATGATGTGGTCAAAACGCAGTTGAAGCGCCACTTTACAGACGACGCGATTACCGAAATGACGGCGTTGATTGCGTTTCAAAACCTCTCGGCACGTTTTAATGCCGCGCTCGACATTCCTGCTCAGGGGCTGTGCGCGACCTTTAAAGAGAAACCCCATGCTTGATAAACACCTACATCCTCGCCTGAAACCTCTCCTTAACCAGTTCGTGACCGTGCTGGATAAACCCTTTATTACCCCTGATGGTCTGACGTTAACAGGATTTGCCGTCGGCGTGCTGGCGCTGCCGTTTCTGGCGCTCGGCTGGTATTTTGCTGCGCTGGTCGCCATCGTATTCAACCGCCTGCTGGATGGTCTGGACGGTGCGCTGGCGCGCCGCAGGGGATTAACCGATGCGGGAGGGTTTCTGGATATCGCGCTCGATTTTCTGTTTTACGCGCTGGTCCCGTTTGGCTTTGCCCTGGCTGCACCCGCCGAGAATGCGCTGGCCGCCGCCTGGCTGTTGTTCGCGTTTATCGGCACCGGCAGCAGTTTTCTGGCGTTTGCGGCGCTGGCGGCGAAACACGATATCGACAACCCGGGCTATGCGCACAAGTCGTTTTATTACATCGGTGGGCTAACGGAAGGGACGGAAACCATCGCGCTGTTCGTACTGTGCTGCCTGTTTCCGGCGCACTTTACGCTGTTTGCGTGGATATTTGGCGCGTTGTGCTGGCTGACCACCACAACGCGCATCTGGAGCGGCTATGTGACGCTGAAGTCACTCAACGCTTAGAGAGTACTCTCAGGCCCGCGCTTGCCGGTAGAGACCGGATTTTGCGGATGACTGCTCCATTCGTACCAGCCGCCGTCATAGACGGCGACGTTCTTCCAGCCCATCGCGCGGGCGTACATAAAGCTTTCTGACGCCCGCCAGCCGGTGCCGCAGTAAAGCGCGACGTGCTGCTCAGGCTGGATGTGCCAGGTCTTCCACATTGCGGCAATATCATCGGCGCTGCGCATGGTGCCATCCGGGTTATGGAAATCTTCCATATGGGTCGCGTCGCTGCCCGCGTGACCCCATCGCGCCCCGGCAATGTCACCTTTGGGCTTGATGTAGCTGTAGCCGCTGGTTTCGCCGATAAACTCCGGCCACGAACGAATGCTGACCAGCGAGGCATCCTGACGGTGCAGCATGCCGCGCGCCTGTTCCATATCCACCATCAGCTGCGGCTGGCCGGGGATCGGTGCACCGAAATCCGGGGCAGGCTTCACGTTTGCGGGCATACCGCGCTCAACCGGCAGGTTGGCCTCTGACCATGCTTTCCAGCCGCCGTCGAGAATGCGAACATCCTTCACGCCCGCATAGAGCATGATTTGCGCCACGCGCGCGGCGGCGTAAACGTCACGGCCATACAGAATGACGGTGGTATCGTGACGGATCCCGTGTTTCGCCAGCATCGCTTTCAGCTTGTCGTCGGAGACCTTATTCCACAGCGGCTCGCTTTCCACCTCGTTAGTGTCGATGTAACCCGCGCCGGGGATATGGTTCAGCAGGTAAAACTTCGGTGCGCCCCAGGCGGCTTCAATCACTTTCCAGTCGCCAGCCGGGGCGGCGGTGACCGGTTTGCCTTGTTGTAGCTGGTGGATCCACTGCGGGTAGACGAGTTGTTCAAAGTGCGGCAGGCGCTGTAGGCGGTCGGGTGTTTGCAGGGCATCGCTGAGAAGCGACAGATGCGCGTATCCGGCCTTCTCCAGGCGGGCTTTAACGGCCTGGTTGTCGGCATCGCGGCCGTAAAGGGCAATGGGCGTGGACGGGGTAAGCTGGTGCTGTTTTATCCACGCGCCAAACTGCTCGTCGCTCATGGCGCTTAGCCAGGAGGCCGCCAGGTTGAGCGCGGCGGGTTCATGCCCGGAGGGGCCGCTGAGCGTTTGCGGCCAGCCGTTGTAGAACGCGCTGGGGCGGGTGTCGATGGCTTTGCCCTGTTGTGCCTGCAGTTCGGCCAGCGTAAGGGAAGAGGGCATATCAGCCGCCACGGCGGAGAGTGAGGCGAGGCCGCAGAGCAGGGCCAGCGCGGTCAGTTGAGAAACACGTTTCATCGAATAACCTGACGTCAGTAAAAGAGGGGGGCATTGTCGTCTCTCCCGGATCTGAAAACATTGCGTTAGCACATTATTGCCAGCGAGAAATCTCGATCACCTCGCCACCGGGCGGAATGTCTTCCTCATCATGAGTGACCAGTACCACCGGAATATTACGTTCCCGGATGACGTCAAACACCCAGGTTCGAAACGTCGTTCGTAACGCTTTATCGAGGCGGCTGAAAGGTTCATCCAGCAATAATGCCTGCGGCTCCGCAAGCAGGGCGCGCAGCAGGCTGACCCGGGCGCGTTCTCCGCCGGAAAGCGTAGCAGGGTCGCTGGCAGAGTAATTTGCCAGCCCGGCCGAACGTAGAGCCTGCTCAACGCGTTCCCGACGCGCCTCGCCTTTAATGCGGGAAGGCAGGGCGAGCATCAGGTTTTGCCCGACGCTGAAGTGGTCAAACAGCAGGGCGTCCTGAAAGAGGATCCCTAAACCACGCGTTTCCACGGGCAAGGTGTCACAGCGGCGTTCATCAAGCCACAGTTCTCCCTGCGCCTTAAAATCAGAAGATAACGCCCCCACCATCCAGGAGAAAAGTGTCGATTTCCCGCTACCGGACGGCCCCATCAGGGTCACTATCTCCCCGCGCGGTACACAAAAATTGACCTGCCGGAAAAGCGGTTCAATGGTGAGATTTTGCACCTTTAACATTAACGTAATCCTCGACGGTAGCGGCCTGCCAGTCTGGATAAGAGGGCGGCGATGCCAAAAACGATGCCCGTCACCAGCAGTAATCCCAGCGCGCGGGTCGCCAGGATCGGAAGACTTCCCCCGCTGCTGAGCGCCACGGTTTCAGTGGTCAGCGTGGCAAAACGTCCGGCACCCAGCCACAGTGTGGGCATGTATTGCGCCATGCTCACCGAAAACCCGGTAGCAAAAGCCAGTAACGCCGGGCGTACCAGCAGCGGGCATTTTAGCATCCAGAATATTTTCATCCGTCCCCAGCCAAGCGTTCTGGCGGAGAGGAACAGTCGGGGATCCAGCTTTTGCCAGGCAGGTTGCAGCACCAGCAGCGTCCAGGGCAGTACCCACAGCAGGTGCCCCCAGAGCACGGCAGCGAACTGCCCGTCGATGCCCAGCGTGAGCGCAACGGCATATTGACCGGAGACAAGAGGTAGAGCGGGCAACGCGAGCGGCAGCCAGACCCACAGCGCGCCTCTTCTGGGCCCCCATTCGAGCCAGAGAAAACTCAGCCCAAGCGCCAGCACGCCAGAGAGCATCCCCAGCGTAAGGCTGGTGGTTAACGGGGACAGCGCGGCCTCTTCGGGACGCGCTAAACCGAGCAGCACGATGGCGCAGAGGATCCCACATCCCGGTAGCCACCAGGCGAGCGGCTTTTCCGGGACCGGCAGGGACGCGCGGCGCCTGACGCCGGAGAGGTTCGGCAAGGTGCGTCGCCAGGCTTTCCAGATGCCGAATCCCACGCCGGCCAGCAGAGTCAGAGTCAGGAGTAAGAGAAGGCAAACGAGCGTTCCCTGCGCCTGCTGCTGCGCATCGCCCTGGCTGAGCCACTGCCAGGCCAGCACCGCCAGCGTGGGGGGATTACCTGGCCCCAGAATAATGGCAACATCCACCACA
Source organism: Enterobacter sp. B79-1 (assembly GCF_057444735.1). Classification (NCBI taxonomy): domain Bacteria; kingdom Pseudomonadati; phylum Pseudomonadota; class Gammaproteobacteria; order Enterobacterales; family Enterobacteriaceae; genus Enterobacter; species Enterobacter sp. B79-1. The sequence continues at coordinate 884,879 of NZ_JBYAZJ010000001.1, read as the reverse complement.
GACAGCGACCAGGCCAGCACGGCCAGCATCACGGCACCCAGCGCGGGGGCAATGGTCGGCAGGACCAGCCAGCACAGGCGCTGAAGGCGTCCGTAACCCAGGGTACGCAAAACCACACTCTTCTGCGCCAGCTGCGCTTCAGGCAGCGCGGCATAGAGTGCCCACAGGACAAACGCGCTCTCTTTGACCGCGAGCGTCAGCCCCAGCCCGATGCCATAACGATCGAGCTGCGGTGAGCAGAAAGTGCAGACCTGATAAAACAGCCCTCCCTCGGCAAACAGGAGTAGCGCGCTGGTCGCGAAAGCGACGTGGGGCACCGCCAGCATCCAGGGTAACTGCGCGCACAAGCGACGCCAGCGTTCGCCGGGCCACAGCAGCGTGATGAACCCCAGGGCAATCACCAGCGAACCCAGCGTTGCCAACAGCGTCGAGACCAGCGTGGCGGCAAACGCCTGCGGCAGCTGGGGATCGTTAGCCAGCGCCTTCCAGCTATCGAGCGACAGCGCCGGAGTAAACAGCATAGCGACGGCAGGAAGCAGCGGGAGATAAATCACCGCCATTACCAGCCAGATCGCCGCGCTTAGCGGGTGCCGTAACGGCGAAGCCATTCCTGCTCCAGCGCGTTAACCCAGGCGGCGTGCGGTTCAGGAAGCACTGCCGGTAACGCTTCTGGCGTGTGGCTGCGAAGCCGCTTCGCCTCATCGGCGGATAGCGTTCCCGCGTCCAGCACGCTCGGGTCACCCCACACGGCCGGGTCGGCTTTGCGGATCTGCGCCTGCGGTGAAAGCAGGAAGTTTGCCACCACTTTTGCCCCCGCACTGGCGCTGGCATTCGCCGGAATGGCGACAAAATGGACGTTACCGATTGTGCCGTTCTTAAACCCGAAGCTGTAGCTGTCGGCAGGCAGTTCACCGCTGGCGACCTTTTGCCGGGCATGCGCCGGGTTAAAGGTCATCGACAGAGCCAGGTTGCCGCTGGCGAGCAGAGCATCCATGCGCGCGGGCGAGGGAGGAAAATCTTGCCCTTTACGCCACAGCAGTGGATGCAGCGTGTCGAGGTAGCGCCACAGCGGCGCGGTAACCTGCTGGAAGTTATCATCCGGTGCTTTTTTTAGCGCGTCAGGCTGCGTGGTGAGCGTCAGAAGCAGCTGTTCCAGGAACGCCGTGCCGGTAAAGTCAGGCGGGCGAGGATAAGTGACGTTGCCCGGATGCTGCTGCGCCCAGGCCAGCAATGCCTGAGGGGTATCTGGCGGCGCAGGCATGCTTGCTTTACGGGCGATAAAGGTCAGCTGCGCGCCGCCCCACGGCGATTCTGCTCCCTCGGTTGGGATGGCAAAATCCTCCGTAACCGGTTTACGCGTATCAACGTATCGCCAGTTCGGCAGCTGCTGTGCCCATTCGGTTTGCAGCAAACCCGCCTCTTTTAGGGTGCGGAAATTTTCTCCGTTAACCCAGAGTAAATCGACCGAGCCGTTGTGGTTTCGCCCTGCGGCATGTTCCCTCTGGATGCGTTTTACCGCATCGGCGGCATCCGCCAGACGAACAATCCTGAGGTCAATGGCGTAGTGCGTTTTCATTTCGCCGCTAACCCAGTCCAGGTAGCGGTTTACCGCCGGATCGCCACCCCAGGCATTAAACCAGACGGTCTGGCCTTTTGCCTGTTGTTGAAGGGATTGCCAGCTGTCTGCAGAAAAGGCTGGCGTCGCCAGCAGCAGGCTTGTCAGAAACGCGCAAAAACGCACACGGCGCATAATGCCTCACTTTTTGAACGAAGAGGTGTAACGGGAAAAGAGCCAGCGGGTGGCCAGCGGGAATAACCCCAATAGTGTAAAGGCGAACAGCAGGCCCGGCGACAAAATATCGCGCAGCGATGTCACTCTTCCAAGCTCGCGCCCGGCGTTGAGAAAGACAACCGTTGCAGGCAGCATGGCGACCTGACTTACCCACCAGTAGCGACGCACCGTGATGCGGGTCAGCCCCATCAGCAAATTCACCAGGAAAAACGGAAACAGCGGCATCAGGCGAAGGGCAAAAATGTACCCCGCGCCGTCACGCGCCATCCCGGCATTGACCGTTTTCATCTGTAGCGTAAAACGCCGTTGCACCCCGTCGCGAAGCAGATAACGGCTGGCGAGCATCGCCAGCGTGGCGCCGAGCGTGGATGCAAACGACACCAGCAGTACGCCCTCCCACAAGCTGAAAAGTGCACCACCCAACAGCGTCAGGATGGCTGCGCCAGGGATCGACAGGGCGCTTACCACGACATAGATAACAAAATAGGTGAGCGCACTTCGAAGGGGGGCATGTTCGACCTGCGTGAGCAACGCCTGCTGGTGAGTTTTTATCACGTCGAGGGATAGCGTAACCGGTGGCAGGAGGAAGAACGCCAGCGCAAAGGCGCCCAGAAGGGCGCACAGTAAAAGTGTTTTTTGAATGTTCACTCAGAGTTACAGCTTGAATTTCGCCCACACCGGCGCGTGGTCAGACGGTTTTTCCATGCTACGGATATCGTAGTCAATACCGGTTTCGATGCAGCGTTCTGCCAGCGGGGAGCTGGCCAGCAGCAGGTCGATGCGCAGGCCACGGTTGTCATCAAAGCCTTTTGAGCGATAGTCAAACCACGAGAAGCGATCCTGCGTCTCCGGGTTGGCGGTACGGAAGGTATCCACCAGGCCCCAGTCCAGCAGGCGCTGCATCCACTCGCGCTCTTCCGGCAGGAAGGAACATTTGCCGGTACGCAGCCAGCGTTTGCGGCTGTCTTCACCGATGCCAATATCCAGGTCGGTCGGGCTGATGTTCACATCACCCATAATCAGCACCGGGTTGTCTTTGTTCAGTTCGGTGGTCAGATAGTCCTGCAGATCCTGATAAAACTTGGCTTTGGCCGGGAATTTGGTCGGATGGTCGCGGCTTTCGCCCTGGGGAAAGTAACCATTGATCACGGTGATGTTCCCCAGCGGGGAAGGCAGCTCCGCCATGATGATGCGGCGCTGTGCTTCTTCGTCATCGCCGGGAAAACCACGGCGCACAGAAACTGGCGTCTCTTTGGTCAACAGCGCAACGCCGTAATGGCCTTTCTGCCCATGATAAAAGACGTTGTAACCGAGTTTCGCCACCTCTTCGAGGGGGAACATGTCGTCGTGAACCTTGGTCTCCTGCAGGCCGATCACATCTGGCTGATGTTGCTCAACAATGGCTTCAAGCTGATGAGGACGGGCGCGCAGGCCGTTGATATTAAAAGAGACAAATTTCATAGTCGCTGCCAGTGCAAGGTGAATAGTGCATGGATGGTAGCAGAAATTGTGTCGTCTGTTATCCGCTTCGCCCAATTACTGCGACAGATAATGCCAACGGTGCAATTTTTGCACCATTCTGATGCGCCGTGCCCCCAAACAGAGCGTAAATGGTCAATAAATTTCGCGAGCGATCACAATTCCAGAATTATATTTGGCCTGTGCATACTCTTTCTGATTTTCATGCGGCAAAGCGCCGCTTGTCGTAAAAATATTCACTTTTTATGCATTAACAGTGAATAACTCCATATCGTAACCTGTTGATATTCTGTCTTGCTATCCCGTTTATGCATTTTTATCGCTGGCTGGCACGAAGCGTGCAATCTACATTCACAGTGCAAACACCCAATTATTTAACATTCAAATAACTTTTTATTTACCGGATGAGGTCGCTATGTCTCTGTCAATTACGCGTGAAAATTTCGATGAATGGATGATGCCGGTTTACGCTCCGGCGGCTTTTATTCCGGTACGTGGGGAAGGCTCGCGCCTGTGGGATCAGCAGGGCAAAGAGTACATCGACTTTGCGGGGGGGATTGCGGTGAATGCGCTGGGCCATGCGCACCCGGCGCTGCGTCAGGCGCTGAACGACCAGGCGGCGAAGTTCTGGCATACCGGTAACGGCTTTACCAACGAGCCCGCGCTGCGCCTGGCAAAAAAACTGATCGACGCGACCTTTGCCGAAAAAGTCTTTTTCTGTAACTCGGGGGCGGAAGCCAACGAAGCGGCGCTGAAGCTGGCGCGTAAATATGCCCACGACAAGTTTGGCACGCACAAGAGCGGGATTGTGGCGTTTAAAAATGCCTTCCACGGCCGCACGTTGTTTACCGTCAGCGCAGGCGGTCAGCCTTCCTACTCTCAGGACTTTGCGCCGCTGCCACCAGATATCCGTCACGCCATCTATAACGATCTGCAGTCCGCCAGCGAGCTGATTGACGACACAACCTGTGCGGTGATCGTCGAGCCGATGCAGGGCGAGGGTGGCGTACTTCCGGCGCAAAAAGCCTTCCTGCAGGGGCTGCGCGAGCTGTGCGATCGTCACAATGCGGTGCTGATTTTCGACGAAGTGCAGACCGGCGTGGGCCGCACCGGTGAACTGTATGCCTATATGCACTATGGCGTTACCCCGGACGTGCTCTCAACCGCGAAAGCGCTGGGCGGCGGCTTCCCAATTGGGGCAATGCTGACCACCGATAAATTTGCCAGCGTGATGACCGTGGGCACGCACGGCACCACCTACGGCGGTAATCCGCTGGCTACCGCCGTCGCCGGGCAGGTGCTCGACATCATTAACACCCCTGAGGTGCTGAAAGGCGTTAAGCAGCGCCACGACTGGTTTGTTGAACGCCTGAATGCCATCAACAGCAAAATGGGGCTGTTTAAAGAAATTCGCGGTCTGGGGCTGTTAATCGGCTGCGAACTCACGCCGGAGTTTGCCGGAAAAGCTAAACTTATTTCACAGGAAGCGGCAAAAGTGGGCGTGATGGTGCTGATTGCCGGTGCCAACGTGGTGCGGTTTGCCCCTGCGCTGATCGTCAGCGAAGAAGAGGTGAGAACTGGCTTAGACCGTTTTGCACTGGCCTGTGAACAGGTGAAATCCGGGGTGTCATCATGATGGTCATCCGTCCCGTTGAGCGTGGCGACCTCGCCGGGCTCATGCAGCTTGCCGGTAAGACGGGAGGCGGGCTGACCTCGCTTCCTGCCGATGAAAAAACGCTGTCGGCGCGCATTGAGCGCGCCCTGCAAACCTGGCAGGGGACGTTGCCAAAAAGCGAACAGGGCTATGTATTCGTGCTGGAAGAGACCGACACGGGCACCGTGGCCGGGATCTGCGCTATTGAAGTGGCCGTCGGGCTTAACGACCCGTGGTACAACTACCGCGTCGGCACCATGGTTCACGCCTCGAAAGAGCTGAACGTCTATAACGCGCTGCCCACGCTGTTTCTCTGTAATGACCACACGGGTGCCAGCGAGCTGTGCACGCTGTTCCTCGATCCTGCGTGGCGCAAAGAGGGCAACGGCTATCTGCTCTCCAAATCGCGCTTTATGTTTATGGCCGCCTTCCGCGATCGCTTTAACGAAAAAGTGGTTGCCGAGATGCGCGGCGTGATTGATGAAACAGGCTACTCGCCGTTCTGGGAGAGCCTGGGCGAGCGCTTCTTCTCGATGGAGTTCAGCCGGGCAGACTATCTCTGCGGCACGGGCCAGAAAGCCTTTATTGCCGAACTGATGCCGAAACATCCTATCTATACCCATTTCCTCACCCCGGAAGCGCAGGCAGTGATCGGCGAAGTGCATCCGCAGACCGCGCCCGCCCGCGCGGTGCTCGAGAAAGAGGGGTTCCGCTACCGTAACTATGTCGACATCTTCGACGGCGGCCCAACGCTTGAGTGTGACATTGACCGCGTGCGCGCCATTCGTAAAAGCCGTCTGGTGACGGTCTCCGAAGGACAGCCCGCGCCGGGCGAGTGGCCAGCCTGTCTGGTCTCCAACGAAAATTACAATAATTTCCGCGCCATGCTGGTACGTACTGACCCTAAATGTGAGCGTCTGGTACTGACGGCGGCGCAGCTGGATGCGTTGAAATGTAACGCGGGCGACTCGGTTCGCCTGGTGCGTCTCTGCCCTGAGGAGAAAACAGCATGACTTTATGGATTAACGGTGACTGGGTAACGGGTGAAGGCGACCTGCGGGTAAAAACCAATCCGGTCGGCCAGGCGGTGCTCTGGAAAGGAAATGATGCCAGTGCCGGGCAGGTAGAGCAGGCGGGCCAGGCTGCTCGCCGCGCGTTTCCGGCATGGGCAAAACAGCCCTTCGCCGTGCGCCAGGCGATTGTGGAAAAATTTGCCGGGCTGCTGGAGGCGAATAAGGCCGAACTGACGCGCATCATTGCGTCTGAAACCAGCAAACCGCGCTGGGAAGCGACCACCGAAGTGACGGCGATGATCAACAAAATCGCCATTTCGGTGAAGGCCTACCACACCCGCACCGGTGAACAGCATACCGAGATGCCGGACGGCGCTGCCACGCTGCGCCACCGTCCACACGGCGTGCTGGCGGTATTTGGCCCGTACAACTTCCCGGGGCATCTGCCGAACGGCCACATAGTGCCCGCGCTGCTGGCGGGCAATACCGTTATTTTCAAACCGAGTGAGCTCACGCCATTAACCGGCGAGGCGGTGGTGAAGCTGTGGGAACAGGCCGGTCTGCCGCCGGGCGTGCTGAACCTGGTGCAGGGCGGGCGCGAAACCGGTCAGGCGCTGAGTGCGCTGAGCGATATCGACGGCCTGCTGTTTACCGGCAGCGCCGGAACGGGCTATCAGCTGCACCGCCAGCTGGCAGGGCAGCCGGAGAAAATTCTGGCACTGGAAATGGGCGGCAACAACCCGCTGATTGTCGAAGATCCTGATGATATCGACGCTGCGGTGCACCTGACGATTCAGTCCGCCTTTATTACCGCCGGACAGCGCTGTACCTGTGCCCGCCGCCTGTTGGTCAAGCGTGGCGCGCAGGGGGAGGCCTTCCTGAAGCGTCTGGTAGAGGTGAGCGCGCGTCTGGTGCCTGCCGCGTGGGATGCCGACCCGCAGCCGTTTATCGGTGGGCTGATTTCCGAACAGGCCGCGCTGAACGTGCTGAAAGCCTGGCAGGAGCACGTCGCGAGCGGCGCGAAAACCCTGCTGGAGCCGAAGCAGGTTCAGCCTGGTACCTCGCTGCTGACGCCGGGCATTATTGAGATGAGCGGCGCGAGCAACGTGCCGGATGAAGAGGTCTTTGGCCCGCTGCTGTGCGTCTGGCGCTATGACGATTTTGATGCGGCCATTGCGATGGCGAATAACACCCGCTACGGCCTGTCGAGCGGGCTGATTTCACCGCATCGCGAGAAGTTTGATCAGCTGTTGCTGGAAGCGCGCGCCGGGATTGTGAACTGGAACAAACCGCTTACCGGGGCGGCAAGTACCGCGCCGTTCGGCGGCGTGGGCGCGTCGGGCAACCATCGCGCCAGCGCGTGGTATGCCGCCGATTACTGCGCGTGGCCGATGGCGAGCCTGGAAACGCCGGCGCTGACGCTGCCGGAGACGCTTAATCCTGGACTGGATTTTACCGGAGGGGATCGTCATGAAAGCGCGTGAGGTCAACTTTGACGGGCTGGTGGGGCTGACGCACCACTATGCCGGTCTCTCATTCGGGAATGAAGCCTCGACGAAGCACCGTTTTCAGGTCTCCAACCCGAAGCTGGCGGCGAAGCAGGGGCTGCTAAAAATGAAGGCGCTGGCGGATGCCGGTTTCCCGCAGGCGGTCATCCCGCCGCAGGAGCGCCCGAACGTGGCTGTCCTTCGCCAGCTCGGCTTTAGCGGTACTGATGAGCAGGTGGTGGAAAAAGCGGGGACGCAAACGCCGCACCTGCTCTCTGCCGCAAGCTCCGCGTCGTCAATGTGGGTGGCAAACGCGGCGACCGTCGCGCCGTCAGCCGACACGCTGGATGGCAAAGTCCATCTGACCGTGGCGAACCTGAATAACAAATTCCACCGCGCCACCGAAGCGGAAACCACCGAGCGCGTGTTGCGCGCCATTTTCCAGAATGACGCCCGTTTCGAGGTGCATCAGGCACTGCCGCAGGTGGCGATGTTTGGCGACGAAGGGGCGGCCAACCACAACCGGCTGGGCGGTGATTATGGCGATCCTGCCGTGCAGCTGTTTATCTACGGGCGGGAAGAGGGCGGTCACAACGCGCCCACGCGCTATCCTGCACGCCAGACGCTGGCGGCGAGCCAGGCGGTTGCCCGGCTGAACCAGGTCAATCCGTCACAGGCGATCTTTGCCCAGCAAAACCCGCAGGTGATCGACCAGGGCGTATTCCATAACGACGTGATTGCTGTCTCCAACCGTCAGGTGCTGTTCTGCCATGAACAGGCGTTTGCGCATCAGGAGAGGTTGCTTGCCACGCTGCATGAGCATGTACCCGGTTTTACGCCGATTCAGGTACCCACACAGGCGGTGAGCGTGCAGGATGCGGTAGAAACCTATCTGTTCAACAGCCAGCTGCTGAGCCGTGACGATGGCAGCATGATGTTGGTGCTGCCGCAGGAGTCCCGTAATCATCAGGGCGTGTGGCGTTATTTGAGCGAACTGGTGAAAGCCGATAATCCGATTGATGAACTGCGCGTCTTTGATCTGCGTGAAAGCATGGCCAACGGCGGCGGGCCAGCCTGTTTACGTCTGCGCGTGGTGTTGACGCAGGATGAAATGCAGGCGGTAAACCCGGCGGTCATGATGAACGATACGCTCTTTGCGCGGCTGAACGACTGGGTCGATCGTTACTATCGGGATCGCTTGACCCAGGCCGATCTGGTTGACCCGCAGCTTCTGCGTGAAGGGCGCGAGGCGCTGGATGCGTTATCGACAATCCTGCAGCTGGGATCGGTTTATCCGTTCCAGCGCTAGGGGGCTGATATGGAAAATTTACTGGCGCTGACGCTGGCAGACGAAACGCCCGAACAGACTGAGGGCGATGGCCACTCATTCCACTGGCGCTGGCTGGGACGGGGCGTACTTGAACTGACGCCGTTTGCGCAGAGCGACGTATCGCTTCTGCTGTCGAGCGGTATTCACGGCAACGAAACTGCACCCGTTGAGATTGTCGACCTGCTGCTTCGCGCGTTGTTCCGTGGAGAGATTACGCTCGCGTGTCGCGTGCTGGTGGTGTTTGGCAATCCGCCAGCGCTGGCGCAAAACAAACGTTACCTGGTGAGTGATATCAACCGGATGTTTGGGGGCCGCTGGTCGCAGTTCCCCCCAAGCGATGAAACGGCGCGCGCGCAGTGGCTGGAGAGCGTAGTGACGACGTTTTTTGTCACCGCGGGGGGGACGCGCTGGCACCTCGACCTGCATACGGCTATCCGTGCCTCTTATCATGTGCGTTTTGGCGTCCTGCCGCAGCGCAGTCAGCCCTGGGATGAAACCTTTCTGAGCTGGCTGGGGGATGCGGGGCTGGAAGCCCTGGTCTTCCATCAGTCGCCGGGCGGTACGTTCACCCATTTTACGTGTGAAAACTTCGGCGCGCTGGCCTGCACGCTGGAGCTGGGAAAAGCGCTGCCTTTCGGGGAAAATGATCTGACGCGCTTTGCTCCGACGCACTCTGCGCTTCGGGCGCTGCTCGGCGGCACCGCACCGGAACATGCGCAGGAGCCCGTCGTGCGTTATCGGGTCGTGCAGCAGATCACCCGTCGCAGCGATGCCTTCCTTCTCCATATGGCGGCCCACACGCTGAACTTCACGCCGTTCCGTCAAGGGGCACTCCTGGCAGAAGACGGTGACGAGCGATACGAGGTGCAGAAAGCCACAGAGTATGTTTTATTCCCCAATCCGTCGGTGGCGTTTGGTCTGCGAGCCGGACTGATGCTGGAAAAATTAGCCTGATCTTTTCCCCTCTTGACGTGAGAGGGGAAATTATTTTCTTAGCAATGAAGGCGGTTATATCTCTTTTGCAGAATATTCCTGGATAATTGCTTTATTAATAAACGCCACTTCGTTATACTTCTGCTCAATCTCTTTAAAATCAGTATATTGAATATTTATGTTTCACCTCTCCATGTTTTATCCTTAATTCCTCCACATTTGGCGAAAAATTGTTTTTTACACTTTCATTGTTTTACCGTTGCTCTGACTAATTGACGATAAACCCCGTAAAGTGAATATCGTCAACACGGCATAGCGCCGAAGAATAACTGAAAGTAAGGAAATACATTATGCGTAAGTTAACTGCACTGTTTGTTGCCTCTACCCTGGCTCTGGGCGCTACCAGCATGGCGTTCGCCGCAGATACCGCCACCACGACCGCCGCGCCAACTGAAGGCAAAATGATGATGCATCATAAAGGCAAGCCGGGTATGCACCATGAGATGATGATGTTTAAAGACCTGAATCTGACCGACGCTCAGAAACAGCAGGTTCGCGACATCATGAAAAGCCAGCGTGACCAGATGAAACGTCCTCCGCTGGAAGAGCGCCGCGCGATGCATGACATCATTGCCAGCGACAGCTTCGATAAAGCGAAAGCGGAAGCGCAGATCGACAAAATGGCCGAGCAGCATAAAGCCCGCATGCTTGCCCACATGGAAACCCAGAATAAGATCTACAACATTCTGACCCCGGAACAGAAAAAACAATTTAATGCCAATTTTGAGAAGCGTCTGACAGAACGTCCGGCGCCGGAAGGTAAAATGCCAGCACCAGCCGAATAATCGGTTCACCCTCTTAAGACCGCCGGGATCCTGTTCACATAAGCAAAAACGCTGTGGACAGGACCGGCGGTTTTTTCTTTCTGCCCACCTCTTGCCTGCCGCCGCCAGCGCGGTATTCTCCTGTAGTCGCGTCAGAGATTTACTAAGGTTTGCCCACTCTGCTGCCGATAATACGTCTGTAGATTTCCAACGATAATAAACAAGACAGCAATGACAGCAATGTCGTTGCCCTGGCGCAGGTTGCGCCCCTCAGGAGTGGTGATGGAGTTCTTTGATATCCGTAAGATGCCGGTCAGTCTCTGGCGTAATGGCGCTGGCGAAACACGCGAAATATGCTGTTTTCCTCCCGCGACGCGTGATTTTTACTGGCGCGCCAGCATTGCCTCTATTGCCAGCAATGGCGAGTTCTCGTCGTTTCCCGGCGTCGATCGGGTGATCACCCTGCTGGAAGGGGGAGAGGTCACGCTGGATGCCGGTCAGGCATTTTTCCATACGCTGAAACATCACCAGCCCTACAGTTTTGCCGGCGATCTGCCGGTGAAGGCGCTGCTGACGGATGGGCAGATGTCGATGGATTTTAATATAATGACCCGGCGGGATTGCTGCCAGGCGAAGGTTCGCGTCGCGGATCGGACCTTCACCACCTATGGCTCCCGCGGTGGCGTGATATTTGTGTTAAGCGGCGCATGGCAGCTTGGCGAAAAATTGCTGACGGCGGATCAGGGAGCCAGCTGGGAGGAGGGCACGCATACCCTCCGGCTGCTGGAATCTACAGGAACGCTGTTGTTTAGTGAAATTACGTGGCTGCCAGGTCATTAAGCGAAATGATCTCGTACTTGCCGGTTAACACGGGTTTACAGAGTATTTTGTAGCCGTCGTGGTCGAATCCGGCGGGGGTACGCAGCAGGGTTGCGGCGTCTTGCAGCGTATCAACGGCGCCCAGCCAAAGCCAGTTGTGGACGATGTGATACTGCGTCATCAATTCACCCACTTCCTTCAGGGCAACAGCGCCCTCCCATGGCCAGCATTTAACGCTGATGGCCCCCAGCCCGGCGAGCAGTCGGGCATTATGCTCCTCGATGCTCTCTTTCCCACAACAGGCACCCGCGCAGCGTTTCAGCGCCGAGCGGAAACAGGCGCGGCCGCGCGTGGTGCCTTCTAATCCTAAAAGGCTGTAGCAAAGCTGTAAATCGTCGGCGAGCGCCTGCAAAGCCTGCAGTGCCGCGCGTTTATTGGCGAACAGGCCATAGAGGTTCGGCTCATGGGAAAAATCAACGTCACGGGCGTACACAACCTGTGGTTTGCCGTTGCTGATCTGCAGGGAACAGAGCTGGCGATTGCGCCGAAGCCGCTTATTGAACAGCGGCTGCTGCTCTTTTATCAATCGGGCTTCCAGCAGCAGCGCGCCCATTTCACCCGCAGTCGGAAACCAGGTGATGCGTCTCGACTGGCGGAGCATCGCGGCTTCGTCCGGCGTGCGCAGATGGGATAATACCCGGCTGCGAATATTCACGCTTTTACCGATATAGAGTGGTAGGGTGTCGCTTTCGCCGTGAAAGATGTACACACCCGGCTGTTTAGGCAATGCTTCAAGCCAGGGGCGAAGATGTTCGGGATATTCATAGATAGCCGCCGCTTCAAACTCAAGACGCGGGGCGGATTGACGCCTGCTCACATACTGCTCCATATACTGTTCAGGTATACAGTGTAGCAGGTGTGTGGTGGTTAAAAAAGAGTCGGGTGGAGGCTACGCCTTACTCGACCATGACGTGCGGCCTGATGCCCTCACCCCAACCCTCTCCCGTGGGAGAGGGCGCAAACACTAAAAACGGTAACCAGGTTACCGTTTTGCTTTATTTTTTCCAGAAATCGTCGAACACCGTAATCGGCGTGTGACGCTTGTGCTCGGTTTTGAGATACCAGCCCTCGATAATCTTCGCGGTACCTTCATCCAGCTGTTTGCCTTCCAGATAATCGTCAATATTGTCATAGGTCACGCCCAGGGCTGCTTCATCCGGCAGGGAAGGGCGATCGTCTTCCAGATCGGCAGTTGGTGCCTTCTTGTATAAATGCTCAGGGCAGCCAAGTGCGGCGAGAAGCTGTTTACCCTGACGCTTGTTCAGGCGGAAGATCGGATTAATGTCGGTGCCGCCGTCGCCGTATTTGGTAAAGAAACCGGTGACCGCTTCCGCTGCGTGATCGGTGCCGACAACAACACCTTTGGTCATGCCCGCAATGCTGTACTGCGCTTTCATACGCTCACGCGCTTTTTCGTTGCCGCGGACAAAATCGCTCAGCTCAATACCGGCTTCGCGCAGCGCCTGTTCGCTCGCCAGCACGGAACCTTTAATGTTCACGGTCAGAACACGATCGGCCTGAATGAAGGTAATCGCGTCCTGGCAATCTTGTTCGTCGGCCTGCACACCATAAGGAAGGCGCACGGCGATAAACTGCAGCGCATTATCACCCGTTTCTTCACGCAGCTCTGAAATGGCCATCTGGCACAGTTTGCCGGTCAGTGTGGAGTCCTGGCCGCCGCTGATGCCCAGCACCAGAGACTTCAGGAAAGCGTTTGTTTTTAAGTAGGACTTCAAAAAATCAACGCTTCGGCGGATCTCTTCATTTGCATCTACCGCAGGTTTCGCGCCCAGCGCCTGGATAATCTCTTGTTGCAGAGCCATTACGCCCTCCCTATGCAGAACGAGACAGAAAAATGTTATCTGTTAAAACTAACCCTTTGGGCGTAAAACGACAAGGATCACAGTTTCGAGTGCGCTAAATTGCGGCGCTTTAGCAGCTTATCGTTGTTTTATTAGAATTTTCCGAAATTCGTGTGGCGTAACTCGCAAAGTTGAACAATAGTATTTTTTATCCCATGCTTAGATAACACGCTGATAAACAAGAGGACGGAATATGAACAAGAACGTAGCAGGAATTTTAAGCGCAGCGGCGGTACTGACTATGCTGGCAGGGTGTACGGCTTACGATCGCACCAAAGATCAGTTTACCCAGCCAGTTGTAAAAGACGTCAAAAAAGGGATGACACGTTCGCAGGTTGCTGCAATTGCAGGTAAACCTTCTTCTGAAGTCACCATGATTCATGCTAAGGGAACCTGTCAGACCTACATACTGGGTCAACGTGATGGTAAGGCAGAGACCTACTTTGTCGCGCTGGATGATACCGGTCATGTGATTAACTCCGGCTATCAGACCTGTGCAGAATACGACACCGATCCACAGGCCCCTAAGGCGCAGTAACCGCGCTTGCCTGAGGATGTTAACTAACCGGCCTGGTGGCCGGTTTTTTTATGCATACGTTAATCTTATTTCTTTGCGCGAATTATTTGCCCGAAATGTGAAGAGAGTCAACAAGCCAGGTCAATGAGAGACAATTTGACCCTATCCAGAATTATCCCCTCCTTGTACCATTGCGTATACTCGTTTCAACGACAAACAACAGTAAGTAACCTACCCGTCAGCCGGGATAGCAAGTCGAGTGATAGCGCGACGGCGGGGGGCACACAAGAGGGAAGTTATTATGGAAAAGAAACATATCTATCTGTTCTGTTCTGCGGGCATGTCAACCTCACTTCTGGTTTCCAAGATGCGTGCGCAGGCCGAAAAGTATGAAGTTCCTGTGGTGATCGAGGCGTTTCCAGAGACGCTGGCGGGTGAAAAGGGCCAGACAGCAGATGTTATTTTACTGGGGCCGCAAATCGCTTATATGTTGCCAGAAATTCAGCGTTTGCTGCCTCATAAACCGGTCGAAGTCATCGACTCGGGGCTGTACGGTAAGATTGATGGTTTAGGTGTATTAAAAGCTGCTGTTGCAGCCATTAAAAAAGCTGCTAATTAATTATTTATTTTTCCCGTCAAAGAGTTATTTCACACACAATACGCCGTAACATGCGTTACGGCATTTAAGGGTATTTTCCTATGAGTAAAGTCATCGCTTCACTTGAAAAGGTACTCCTTCCTTTTGCTGTTAAAATAGGAAAGCAGCCTCACGTTAATGCCATCAAAAACGGCTTTATTAAATTAATGCCGTTGACGCTGGCCGGGGCAATGTTCGTTTTAATTAACAACGTTTTTCTGAGCTTTGGTGAAGGTTCCTTCTTTTATTCATTAGGAATTCGGTTAGACGCTTCCACTATTGAATCCCTTAATGGTCTTAAAGCCATCGGCGGCAACGTATACAACGGTACGTTGGGTATTATGTCGCTGATGGCGCCTTTCTTTATCGGGATGGCGCTGGCGGAAGAGCGTAAAGTGGATCCTCTGGCCGCAGGTTTACTCTCTGTCGCAGCATTTATGACGGTTACCCCATACAGCGTCGGCGAGGCTTATGCTGTCGGTGCTAACTGGCTGGGTGGCGCAAATATTATTTCGGGTATTGTTATCGGTCTGGTTGTTGCGGAAATGTTCACGTTCATTATTCGCCGCAACTGGGTTATCCGTCTGCCGGATAGCGTACCGGCATCGGTATCTCGTTCATTTTCCGCGTTGATTCCAGGCTTCATTATTCTCTCCATTATGGGGATTATCGCCTGGGCGCTCTCTCACTGGGGCACAAACTTCCACCAGATCATTATGGACTCTATCTCTACGCCGCTGGCGTCAATGGGTGGAGTGGTGGGGTGGGCGTATGTCATCTTTACCTCCCTGCTGTGGTTCTTCGGCGTGCATGGTTCACTGGCACTGGCGGCGCTGGACAGCGGTATCATGACCCCGTGGGCACTGGAAAACGTTGCGCTTTATCAGCAGTACGGCTCCGTTGATGCGGCGCTGGCAGCCGGTAAAACCTTCCATGTGTGGGCGAAACCTATGCTTGACTCCTATATCTTCCTGGGCGGTACCGGGGCGACATTGGGTCTGATCATCGCGGTCTTTATTGTCTCTCGTCGTGCCGATCATCGTCAGGTTGCGAAGCTGGCGCTGCCGTCAGGCATCTTCCAGATTAACGAACCGATTCTGTTTGGTCTGCCAATCATCATGAACCCGGTGATGTTCATTCCATTCATCCTGGTGCAACCGCTGCTGGCGGCAATCACCCTGACCGCGTACTACCTGGGCATTATCCCGCCGGTGACCAACATTGCACCGTGGACCATGCCAGCCGGTCTGGGTGCGTTCTTTAACACCAACGGTAGCGTCGCGGCATTCCTGCTGGCGATATTCAACCTCGGGATTGCAACCCTGCTTTACATGCCATTCGTGGCAATAGCGAACAAAGCGGCAACCGTTATCGATGAAGAAGAGAGCGAAGAGGATATCGCCCTCGCACTGAAATTCTAAAATTGCACGGCGCGGGGCAACCCGCGCCAGCTAAAAGGAGCTTAACGATGTTAGATTTGGATAGTATTGTCGCAGACGAAACCGTAGAGAACGATCTGGAAGAAGTGGTGATGGGGCTTATCATCAACTCTGGACAGGCACGCAGCCTGGCGTATGCCGCGCTGAAGCAGGCCAAGCAGGGTGATTTCGCCGCAGCAAAAACCATGATGGACCAGTCCCGTCTTGCACTGAATGAAGCGCATCTGGTGCAGACGAAGCTCATCGAAGGCGACCAGGGCGAAGGGAAAATGAAGGTGAGCCTGGTGCTGGTACATGCCCAGGATCATCTTATGACCTCCATGCTGGCGCGCGAGCTGGTGGCAGAGTTAATCGAGCTTCACGAGAAGATGCAGTAAGTCAGGTCAGGCAGCAGGAGGTCAGCACGATGGAAATTAAAACCGCACTTGAGCAGCAGCTGTTTAATGGCAAGAATTTTCACGTGGTTATTTACAACAAGACGGAGAGCGCCAGTGGTCTGCACCAGCATGACTACTACGAGTTCACGATTGTTCTGACCGGCCGCTACTACCAGGAGATCAACGGTAAGCGCGTGTTACTGGAGCGCGGAGATTTTGTCTTCCTGCCGATGGGGTCCTATCATCAGAGCTTTTACGAGTTTGGTGCCACACGCATTCTGAATGTGGGCGTCAGCCGACGCTTCTTTGAGAAACATTATCTGCCGCTGGTACCGTTCTGCTTCGTGGCGTCACAGGTCTATCGCGTCAAAAACGAGTTCATGACCTGGATCGAAACGGTTATTGCCTCACTCAACTTCCGCGACAATGAATTCGACGAGTTTATTGAAACCGTGACGTTTTATGTGATGAACCGCCTTCGCCATCATCGCGAAGAACAGCAGGTCATTGATGATATCCCACAGTGGCTTCGCAGCACCGTTGAGCTCATGCACGACAAAGGGCAGTTCAGCGACAACGCGCTGGAAAATATGGTTTCGTTGTCGGGCAAGTCGCAGGAGTATTTAACCCGCGCGACGCAGCGTTATTATCGTAAAACGCCTGTGCAAATTATTAATGAAATCCGCATTAACTTTGCCAAGAAACAGCTGGAAATTACCAATTACTCTGTCACCGATATTGCTTATGAGTCAGGTTACAGTAGCCCCAGCCTGTTTATTAAAACGTTTAAGAAGTTTACTTCGTTCACACCAAACAGTTACCGCAAAAATCTGACGGTAATTAATTAATATCCGGCGATTTTATTCGCCACGAATATTGACGTAATTGCTTGCCCAAATAGCGGGAAGAGAACGCTATACCTTGCAGGCGGTTAACCTGATACGCTAAGGGAGATATTATGCAACAGAAATTAAAAGTCGTAACCATTGGTGGCGGCAGCAGCTATACCCCAGAATTACTGGAAGGTTTCCTGAAACGTTATCATGAATTACCGGTCAGCGAATTATGGCTGGTGGATGTAGAAGAAGGTCAGGAAAAGCTGAATATTATTTTCGACCTGTGTAAACGTATGGTTGAGAAAGCCGGTGTGCCATTGACCGTACATAAAACGCTGGATCGCCGTCTGGCGCTGAAAGATGCTGATTTCGTTACCACCCAGCTGCGCGTCGGCCAGCTGAAAGCACGCGAGCTGGATGAGCGTATTCCGCTGAGCCACGGCTATCTGGGACAGGAAACCAACGGTGCGGGTGGTCTGTTTAAAGGTCTGCGTACCATTCCGGTGATTTTCGACATCATCAAAGACGTGGAAGAGATTTGCCCGAATGCGTGGGTGATTAACTTCACCAACCCGGCGGGAATGGTGACGGAGGCAGTCTATCGCCACACCGGTTTCAAACGCTTTATCGGCGTCTGTAATATCCCGATTGGCATGAAGATGTTTATTCGCGACGTGCTGGCGCTGACCGACAACGACGAGCTTTCCATCGATCTGTTCGGCCTGAACCACATGGTGTTTATCAAAGACGTGATCGTTAACGGCACGTCGCGCTTTGCCGAACTGCTCGACGGTGTTGCTTCGGGTCGACTGACCGCCGCATCCGTGAAGAACATTTTCGATCTGCCATTCAGTGAAGGGCTGATCCGCTCCCTGAACCTGCTGCCGTGCTCGTACCTGCTCTACTATTTCAAGCAGAAAGAGATGCTGGCTATCGAAATGGGCGAGTACTATAAAGGCGGCGCGCGTGCCCAGGTGGTACAAAAAGTTGAGAAGCAGCTGTTTGATTTGTATAAAGATCCAAATCTTAATGTTAAACCGAAAGAGCTGGAGCAGCGCGGCGGGGCATACTATTCCGATGCGGCCTGCGAAGTGATTAACGCCATTTATAACGACAAGCAGGCTGAGCACTATGTCAACGTGCCGCATCATGGCCACATTGATAATATCCCGGCTGACTGGGCCGTTGAGATGACCTGCATTCTGGGTCGCGACGGCGCGAAACCGCACCCGCGCATTACCCACTTTGACGACAAAGTGATGGGCCTGATCCACACCATTAAAGGCTTTGAGGTGGCAGCAAGCAATGCGGCGTTGAGCGGTGAACTGAATGATGTGCTTCTGGCCCTGAACCTCAGTCCGCTGGTGCACTCCGACCGTGATGCGGAGCAGCTGGCGAGTGAGATGATCCTGGCGCATGAAAAATGGCTGCCAAACTTTGCTGCAACGGTTGAGAAACTGAAGTTCACCCACCGTTAAGAGGATGTACGATGGAAAACCTGCTGATCGTAAACGCCGATGATTTTGGCCTGTCGAAAGGGCAGAACTACGGCATCATTGAAGCCTGTCGTCGGGGTGTGGTGAGTTCAACCACGGCGTTGATTAACGGCGAGGCGGTTGAACATGCGGCTCAGCTAAGTCGGGACGTTCCCGAGCTGGGTGTGGGCATGCATTTTGTTCTGACGCTGGGTATGCCGCTTTCACCGATGCCGGGCCTGACGCGTGACGGACAGTTAGGGAAATGGATTTGGGAAATGGCAGAGCAGGACGCTCTGCCGCTCGAAGAGATTACCCGTGAACTGGATTGCCAGTTTAACCGCTTTGTTGATGTGTTTGGCAAGGAGCCGACGCACATCGATAGCCATCACCACGTGCACATGATCCCGGCGATTTTCCCGATTGTCGCGGAGTTTGCACAGCGTAAAGGCGTCGCGATCCGCGTGGATCGTGAGGTGCCCGGCGTGCCGGACTGCGCTGTGAAATCAACAGATGGATTCAGCAGTGCATTTTACGGAGACGAGATCGACGAAGCGCTGTTCCTGAAGGTGCTGGATGAGTCCGCCGCTCGCGGTGAAAAATCCGTAGAGGTGATGGCGCACCCGGCATTTGTCGATAATACCGTGCGGAAAAGTGCCTACTGCTGGCCGCGTCTGGTGGAACTGGATGTGCTGACGTCAGCGTCGCTGAAGTATGCGATTGCCGAGCGCGGGTATCGGTTGGGGACGTTTGGGGATTTGTGAGTAAAAAAAGCCGGGTGGCGAGGTAAAAGCAAAACGGTAACCTCGGTTACCGTTTTTTGTGTTTTCTCCCTCTCCCGTGGGAGAGGGGCGGGGTGAGGGCATCAGGCCGCACAATCGGGTACGGCTTTTTTTATGCCGGTATCTGGTCAATCTTACTGCTGCGCGACCAGACGCGGTGCGCGGCGAGTAAATCAAACAGCTTCGTCATAAAGGCATCGTCAACGTTATCGCCCTCGACAATGCCGTCCTCACCCTGATCGGCCACCTTCAGCTGCGCCTTAAACTGTCGCGCATCGCCTGCCAGGGCGATAGGTTTCAGATGCTTATAGGCTTCCAGCAGATAATACACGGCGTCACCGTTGGTCAGCAGGCTGTCAATATCTCCACACGGCACAATCACCGCATCAACGGTCAGCGAAGGCGCCCCGGCAAAGGTCGCCGCCACCGGCAGCACGGAGCCATCATCGGCGGTCACTTCGCCCATACGGGAATAAAGCAGTTTCGCATGCACGCCCTGGGTTTTCAGCGCCTGCATAATCCCCAGCACGTCGCTGGCGCGGGTTTTATCGTTCAGCAGGATGGCGACCACGCGGCCCTTAATCGATCCGCCCGGTACGGCGTACAGGCTTAGAGACGGATCCTTTTTCAGCCCGTTAACGTCTTTCGGTGGAGCTGCGTTACGTTGCTCATCGGTCAGGGTAATACCGAGGTTATCGGCGACGCTCTGCGCAAGCTGGATATCGATTCGCGCCAGCTGATCGACCACGCGCTCGCGGATGTAAGTGCGCACCACCTTGCTCAGCTCAAAGCTGAAGCCGCCGATGATATGCTGCTGCTCAATCGGGGTCTGGCTGTTCCAGAAGAGGCGAGGATGGGCGTAATACTCACCGAAGGATGGGCTGCGTTCACGAATTTTGGTTCCTTCGACGCGCTCCTGATACGACTCAAACCCGCCACGTTTCGGGCCCGGTGGTGTTTCACGCGGCCAGTTATCGTTGATCGAGTTCGGTTCGTAGTTCGCCGGGTTGGTGTCGATATCCTGGCGATGCATCCCGTCGCGCTGGAAATTGTGATACGGGCAGGTGGGGCGGTTAATGGGGATTTCGTGGAAGTTCGGTCCGCCGAGACGGCTAATCTGCGTGTCGGTGTAGGAGAACAGACGACCCTGTAACAGCGGGTCGTTGGTGAAATCCAGACCGGGGACAATATGGCCCGGGTGGAAGGCGGCCTGTTCATTCTCGGCAAAGAAATTATCCGGATTACGGTTGAGCACCATTTTCCCTACCAGCTGAACCGGCACCAGTTCCTCAGGAATGAGTTTAGTCGGATCAAGCAGGTCGAAATCAAATTTGAACTCGTCCTCTTCCGGAATCAACTGTAACCCCAGTTCGTATTCCGGGAAGTCTCCGGCTTCAATGGATTCCCACAGCTCGCGGCGGTGGAAATCGGGATCGCGGCCAGTCAGCTTCTGCGCTTCATCCCACACCAGCGACGCTTTACCCGCCACCGGTTTCCAGTGGAAGCGCACGAAAGTGGCTTTGCCTTCCGCGTTAATCAGGCGGAAGGTGTGGATGCCAAACCCTTCCATGGTGCGATAGCTGCGCGGAATGCCGCGGTCTGACATTGCCCACATCACGTTGTGCAATGTTTCTGGCTGTAGCGAGACGTAATCCCAGAAGGTGTCGTGCGCACTTTGTCCCTGCGGTATGGCCCAGTGTGGCTCCGGTTTTACCGCATGGACAAAGTCAGGAAATTTATGCGCATCCTGAATGAAAAACACCGGGGTATTGTTGCCGACCAGGTCGAAAATACCTTCTTCGGTATAAAATTTGGTGGCAAAGCCGCGGATATCGCGCACCGTGTCGGCCGAGCCTGCGCCACCCTGCACGGTAGAAAAGCGCACAAATACCGGGGTGATTTTATCCGGGTCGGAGAGGAAATCCGCTTTGGTAATGTCTTTCAGGCTTTTATAGGGCTGGAAGTATCCGTGCGCAGCCGAGCCGCGCGCGTGAACGATGCGTTCCGGTATGCGCTCGTGGTCAAAATGGGTAATCTTTTCCCGCAGGATGAAATCTTCCAGCAGGGTCGGCCCACGCGTGCCTGCGCGAAGGGAGTTCTGATCGTCAGCAATACGCACGCCCTGATTGGTCGTGAGCGCAAAACCTTCGCTACCTTTACGGTGTGGCTCAAGCGATTCCAGCTTCTCGTTCCCCGTATCCGGCGATTTCATGCTTCCCGGTGCGGTAGGCTGCTCGCCAGGCGCGGAAGGGCCCGGTGAGGGGCGGTGAGAGCCGTCAGCTGGAGCGAGAGAGTCCATACCCGGTTGCGATTCTTCAGTGCCATGAATCGGTGATTGATGTGTTTTATCTTTGTTCGACATTGCACGTTTCTCCTTTATCCATTGCTAAAAACCCTATTAAGGATAGAACAATGTCGTGAGATGGCTCGCCAACTAAGAGTTTTCACATGCCGTCATTAACGAAAGGAGCCATCTCACCCACTCTGAGCGCGACGGAAGGTAGTCAGATCGGCTATCATAGAATTTTCCTGCTTCAAGAATTTGCTTTAGTGAACCCGTCGCTTATGAAACCTCTTCGTCAACAAAACCGCCAGGTTATTAGCTATGTGCCCCGCGTTGAGCCCGCGCCGCCTGACCATGCCCTGAAAGTGGATGGTTTTCGCGACGTCTGGCAGTTACGGGGTAAATACGTGGCCTTTGTGCTGATCGGCGAACATTTCCGCCGCTCTCCCACGTTTACGGTGCCGGAGTCAGCGCAACGGTGGGCGATGCAGATCCGCCAGGATGAAGAGGTTGAAGAATAACAGCCATAAAAAAACCGCCATCAGGCGGTTTTTTTATTTCAACAGTGATTAACGGTGCGCCAGTTCGGCGTCGTCTTCACTTTCCAGAATCGCTTTGTCGGTCTGCTTCAGCCACTGACTGGTTAGCGTACCGGCGGTCATGGAGCCACTCACGTTCAGCGCGGTACGCCCCATGTCGATCAGCGGCTCAACGGAGATCAGCAGCGCAACCAGCGTCACAGGCAGACCCAGCGCAGGCAGCACAATCAGCGCGGCGAAGGTTGCACCACCACCAACACCCGCAACGCCTGCGGAGCTGATGGTCACAATGCCCACCAGGGTGGCAATCCACACCGGATCCAGCGGGTTGATACCCACAGTCGGCGCGACCATTACGGCCAGCATTGCCGGGTACAGGCCCGCACAGCCGTTCTGTCCAATGGTGGCACCAAAGGAAGCAGAGAAGCTGGCGATGGACTCAGGAACGCCCAGGCGACGCGTTTGCGCTTCCACGTTCAGCGGAATAGACGCGGCGCTGGAACGGCTGGTAAACGCGAAGGTCAGCACTGGCCACACTTTACGGAAGTATTTCAGCGGGCTGACGCCGTTCACGCCCAGCAGGATGCCGTGCACCACAAACATGATGCCCAGACCCAGGTAAGAGGCGACGACAAAGCTGCCCAGCTTGATGATGTCCTGCAGGTTTGATCCCGCAACCACTTTGGTCATCAGTGCCAGCACACCGTAAGGCGTCAGCTGCATGACCAGACGGACCAGCTTCATTACCCAGCTCTGCAGGGTATCGATAGCGGTCAGCACGCGTTCGCCTTTTGGCGCATCGTCTTTCAGCAGCTTCAACGCAGCCACACCCAGGAACGCGGCGAAGATCACCACGCTGATAATGGAGGTCGGGCTTGCACCGGTCAGGTCAGCAAACGGGTTTTTAGGAATAAAGGAGAGCACCATCTGCGGAACCGTCAGGTCGGCCACTTTGCCAACATAGTTGGTTTGAATCGCCGTCAGACGCGCGGTTTCAGCCGTACCCTGGACCAGGCCTTCAGCGGTCAGGCCAAACAGGTTGGTCACCAGCACGCCCACCAGCGCGGCAATCAGCGTGGTGAACAGCAGCGTACCGATAGTCAGGAAGCTGATTTTCCCCAGCTGAGTCGCATTATGCAGACGGGCAACGGCGCTCAGAATAGACGCGAACACCAGCGGCATCACAATCATCTGCAGCAGCTGCACGTAGCCGTTACCGACAATGTTGAACCATTGAATGGAATCTTTCAGTACCGGGTTATCGGAGCCGTAAACAGCGTGTAATGCCAGACCAAAGCCCACACCCATGACCAGACCGACCAGCACTTTTTTCGCCAGGCTCCACTGTTTGTGGCGCGCCTGCGCGAGAAGCAATAGCAATACAACGAACACAATAATGTTCGCGATGAGTGGAAAATTCATCCCCGTTCTCCTGATTTATTATACGGTCGGTTTTTACCGATCCTGATGGCGCAAGGTTAGCAGAAGTGTGATGCAGCGCTTATATCCAAATGGAATGGTTTATGACAAACGGGATTATTTTGTTTGTTTACTGTTCAATCTGGTGATGAATGAAACGATTGAACTGAAATTGCAGCGAATTGATCATCTGCGATGACCAGCGAACTGCACCATTTTCGGGCAACGTCTGCGGCATCCAGACGGCGTACGCGAAGAGTGCCATGCACAAAACGCGCTCCAGCTGATTGCCTTTTTGCGGGGCGAGAATGGGTAAACGGAAACGCCACCGGCAGGGCCACAGGAGGGGGACACCGGCAGGCGTCAGCATATCGGCAAGAATATGGCTTAAATAGCCGAGCACCATCCCCTGTATGGCATCTGCCGGCACTATCCAGCTTTCAGGCACTTTTAAATAGAACAGGGTAAGCAGGGCAAACACGGCCAGCAGGCTGTGGGTAAATCCCCGATGACCAAACGCTCTGGCAATGGGTTTGGCGATCCACTTCAACCGTTGTCCAAGAAACGACTTCGGGTGATCGATGTCCGGCAGGAGACAGGTTAATACGGCGGAAGGGACGATATGCCACCAGTCACCCTGTGCCAGCACAGGGGTCAGTTCAGCGTTTTTGGCAAACACTGCGCATGCAATTGAAAAAAGCAGGTGGCCTTCCGCCGTCATGATAAAACCCAACAAACTGTCAATTCATACAGTATAGGGTTTTTATACAGTGTACGGAAGAGGTGACGGTGTAACTCTTTGTCACAAAGCGGCGTCAGCGCGCCAGCCAGCCACCGTCTACGGCCAGGGTGTGACCGTTGACATAATCCGATGCAGCAGAGGCAAGGAAAACAACCGGACCTTGCAAATCCTCCGGCAATCCCCAGCGCCCGGCCGGGATACGCTCCAGGATCGCCTGGCTACGCTGTTCATCATCGCGCAACTGCTGTGTGTTATTGGTCGCCATATAACCCGGCGCAATGGCGTTCACGTTGATGCCATGCGTAGCCCATTCGTTGGCGAGCAGGCGCGTGATACCCAGAACACCGCTTTTAGACGCGGTGTAAGAAGGCACCCGGATCCCCCCCTGGAATGAAAGCATCGAGGCAATATTGATGATTTTCCCACCCTGACCCTGCTGGATAAACTGTTTGGCCACCGCCTGAGAGAGGAAAAAAACCGATTTGAGATTCAGGTTAACAACGTCGTCCCAGTCTTTTTCACTGAATGCCAGGGCATCCTCCCGCCGTATGGTCCCGGCGTTATTCACCAGAATATCGACGCGTCCCATCTCGGCGACAGCGCTATCCACTACGCGCTGAATGCTCTCTTGTTGACCGAGATCGGCCCGAATCGCCATAAATCGACGCCCGAGAGCGGTGATGCGCGCGGCCGTTTCGTCGGGAACTTTACGGTTCACGCCAACAATATCGCATCCGGCTTGTGCGAGCGCCACGGCCATGCCCTGTCCCAGCCCGGTATCGCATCCCGTGACGATGGCCACTTTTCCTGCAAGAGTGAAGGACTCCAGTATCATACGCGCCTCAGAAGTAAGGTTATTGTCATTCTGAAGGTAAGAATAGGAGGTGAAAGCGGGAAATGCAATTAAATGAAACGATGTTTTATTTTTATTTCAGGCAGCGAAGGGCTGCCTGAAAGAGAAGGTCACTCGCCGCGCAGATGGGCAACCGTAAGGTCTTCCAGCGAGGCCAGTTTCACATCCGCCAGGGCAAAGCGGGGATCGTGGCGGCCTTCTTCGGCAGGCACAACGATAGAGCGCATGCGTGCGGCTTTGGAGGCCACCATGCCGTTAACGGAATCTTCCAGCGCCACGCAGGTGAGCGGATCCAGACCCAGTTTTGCGGCGCAGTCCATATAGACCTGAGGGTGCGGCTTGCTGTAGGGCAGTTTCTCGGCTGAGGCCAGCGCGTCGAAGCTGTCGCGCAGTTCGAACAGGGACAGCACTTTTTCCAGCATATGCAGCGGCGAGGCGGAGGCCAGTCCGACCTTCAATCCTTGCGCCTTGCACAGGGCGATCGCATCACGCACGCCCGGAAGCAGGGGCTTCTGCTCTTCAACCAGCGTAATGGCGCGGTTAATAATACGCGCGGTGACTTCATCACGACCGGGGCCAACCCATGGCTGGTGGGCATACCAGAGGTCTACAACCATATCAATGCGAAGTCCCAGCGTATCGGGAAGTTCGTTCCGGCGGCTGATATCGACGCCGAGGCTCGCCATCACATCCAGTTCAGCCCGATCCCACAGCGGTTCGGAGTCAATCAGCAATCCGTCCATGTCAAAAATGGCGGCAAGTATTTGGCGCGGTGTCGACATCACAACGTCTCCTTATCTCAGGTGTTCGACAGACGATACGTGCTAAGCACAATCTGCAATTTAGCATAATGCTTTTAAAGAACGGGCGAAAATGATGGGCAGCAGGTAGACTTAGGCAAAAATAACGCGTCTTTTTGAAGGGGAACGAATGACGTATCAACAAGCTGGACGCATCGCTGTCTTAAAACGTATTGCCGGTTGGGCCATTTTTATTCCGGCTGTAATTTCCACGCTGATTTCCGTACTCAAATTTATGTACGATCACAGTGAAAAGCAGCCGGGTATCAATGCGGTAATGCTGGATTTCGCGCATGTGATGATTGAAATGATGCGTTTTAACACCCCGTTCTTAAACTTTTTCTGGTTTAACTCACCGACACCGAATTTTCATCAACAGGCGAATGTTGGCTTTTGGGTGATTTACGCGCTGATTTTTATCGCGATGGCATTGCAGGCATCAGGCGCGCGCATGAGTCGCCAGACGCGTTTTTTACGAGAAGGTGTGGAAGACCAGCTCATTCTTGAGCAGGCGAAAGGGCCGGACGGGATGAGCCGCGAGCAAATCGAATCCCGCATCGTTGTTCCGCGGCACACGATTTTCCTGCAGATTTTCCCGCTCTATGTATTACCGGTAGTCATCATCGTGGCCGGTTATTTCTTTTTCTCACTGCTCGGTTTTATCTAGAGCCACAGCGGGTGGTGCATGACCGCCCGCTACGCCGCCAGTACCCGCTCCAGTGCGCGCTGCGCATTTACCAGATGTTGACCACCAAACAGAATTGCCCGATTCAACAGGGTATAAAGTTGATACACCGGCTGGCGGTCGAGGAAGTCAGGCGGCAACGGCGAGACCGACTGGTATCCGTCATAAATCTGCGGCAGCTGTTCAGGATGCAGTGGCAGCATAGCGAGGTCGCACTCTCTGTCACCCCAGTAACAGGCAGGGTCGAAGATATAAGGGCCGTTCGGACCCAGCGCACAGTTATCTGACCACAAATCCCCGTGCAACAGCGAAGCCTGAGGCTGGTGCGCGGCAAGACGCTGCTGCACGTGTTCGACAATGGCATCAATGTTGCCAAATTCCAGCCCTTTCTCTGCCGCCAGTTCCAGCTGCCAGCCTATACGTTGCTCTGCAAAGAAGATCGACCAGCGGCGTTGCCAGGCGTTCGGCTGTGGTGTGGTGGAGAGATCGTTGTCGAAATCGAGTCCAAACTGCGGTTGGTCGCTCCACTGGTGCAATCGTGCTAGCTGCTGTCCAAGAATAAACGCGTTATGGGCATCCAGCGGGCGAGCGGGGAGATATTCCATGACCAGAAAACTGTAGTCGCGGTCACTGCCCACGGCCCAGACGTGCGGGACGGTGACCGTTTTGCTGCGCGACAGCAGATCCAACTGATCGGCTTCGGCAGTGAAGATGGGGAGAAGTTCACGTTCATCGCATTTAACGAAAAGGTCGCGCCCCGCGTAGCGTAAATGCCACGCGGCGTGGATCTCACCGCCAGGCAGTTCATTACGCAGTTCAATTTCACCTTCACCTAATTGCTCGCTTAAAAGATGACTGATAGCCTGCCACATGATATCTCTCCCATGTTGTCTGCCAGATCATAAAGTTAGCGCAAAACGGCTGTTAAAAAATACGAACTAACGCACACCTGAGCGGTTTAAATTCATACAACGCACTTATTGTTCTTTTTTTCGCCAACTTTCCCAGGTATCTACCTCAATATCCGCGTCCTTATCGGTCACACTCTCAGCCAGACTGCTTGCCAGGGCGTGAACTTCCTCGTCGCTGAGGGCGCTTATCAGGCCAAATGTCAGCGTGCCTAAATCATGAATATTGCCCTCGTCGTCCGTGAGGGTGAGCAGAAAATTTGCCCGTGTAAAAGCGTTGTTGAGTTCATTGAGCTCGGTCAGTGACGCTTCATGAATGTTGACGGTAATGACGTAGCGGGTGATGTCACCACTGCTCATAGTTCACCTCATTGTTATCATGAAAGTTTTCTTAGCATAGTCGATAGTACGTTTTTGGCGACTATGGCTCGTCTTTCCCCTCTCCACGGGAAGAGGGAGCGGCGGTTAGTTTCGGGACAGATAATCAACAATTTTCTCGGTGTCAGGCAGCGAACAAAGCCGCGTTCCCTGATTGATGGTTGCAGCGCTACCTGCTGCAACGCCGTAGCGCGTCATCTCCAGCAGCGACGCACCCTGCGCCAGCTTCAGCGTCATCGCCCCCACCATGCTGTCGCCTGCGCCAACGGTGCTCTGGCTTTTCATGGGGGGTGGCACGACCTGCACATAGCCCGTTCCATCCACGGCCAGCGCACCCTGAGGGCCAAGGGAAACCACCACGCGCAATGCCTTGCCGCTGCGTATTAGCTCTTGCGCAGCGTTACGGACGTCATCCGGCTGGGTGAGTTCACGATTCACCAGCGCGCTTAGCTCTTTCTGATTAGGTTTGACCAGCTCAAGGTTGCCCGGCTCCAGGGCGGCTTTTAACGCCTCGCCGGAACTGTCGACAATGCACCGGATGCCCCGTTGCTGGGCTGCACGAATTAATGCTGTGAGTTTCTCTGTGCTCACGCCCGGCGGCAGGCTGCCGCTGATCACTAGCAAAGCACCCCTCTCAATTGTCAGAACCTTCTCCTCAAGCTGACGAAACTCATCATCACTCAATTTTGCCCCCGGCATAACGAAACGGTACTGCTCGCCGCTGGACTCAACGTGAACGTGCAGGTTCTGACGCGTCCAGTCGCTGGCCTCGACGGTTTGCACGGCAACCTGTTCGTCTGCCAGCAGAGACACCAGATGTTCACCAGTGGCACCACCGGCAGGAAAAATCGCCGTCGCTTTGCCTCCGAGGTGGGTAATGGCGCGTGCGACGTTGATACCGCCACCACCGGGCTCAAACACCGGGGCGCTACAGCGTAGTTTACCTTCCGGGTAAATCTGTGCGGTTAAGGTAGCGGAATCGAGAGAAGGGGAGAGTGTCAGCGTGTAGACAGGAACCATCATAACCTCCTTTTTGCATGGGTTCCTTTAAGCCTGGCACCAATCGACAGGAAGGCAACGTAAATAACAGTATGATTTTAAATATGAATGCTGACAAAAGTACGGGATTTTTTTTATAAAATAAAAGTCGTTTTGGGATCGTTCTTATTCAAAAAATGAAATAAGAAAACATTGCTATGTTATTTGCGGCTTTTTATAATTTGTTACCTTTCTCTGGACGCCTTGTCATTGATCCTCAAGAAAGTTTCCGAGACCGTGATGGTCTCTTTTTTTGTTGTATGGACTCCTTAATAAAATGAAGCTTTTGAAGACAGTACCCGCTGCAATGATGCTGGTGGGTGGCGTGTTTGCGTCAATGAATGCAATCGCCGATGATACCGTTTTTACTGTCATGGACGATCCCTCCACAGCGCAAAAACCTTTTGAAGGTAACCTGAACGCAGGGTATCTGGCGCAATCCGGCAACACGAAAAGCTCTTCCCTGACCGCAGACAGCACCTTGACGTGGTATGGCAACACCACCGCCTGGTCACTGTGGGGGAATGCCAGCAACACCTCAGCGAATGACGAACGATCGTCAGAAAAATACGCCGTAGGCGGGCGTAGTCGTTACAATATGACCGATTATGATTACCTGTTCGGTCAGGCAAGCTGGCTAACCGACCGCTATAACGGCTACCGGCAGCGTGATGTCTTCACTGCGGGTTATGGTCGCCAGTTCCTGAATGGACCGGTACACAGCCTGCGTTTTGAATTCGGTCCAGGCGTACGTTATGACGAATACACCGACGGTGATACCAAAACCCAACCGCTGGGCTATGCGTCGGGCACTTACGCCTGGCAGATGACCGACAACACCAAATTCACGCAGGGTGTTTCGGTATTCGGTGCTGATGATACGACGCTGAACTCCGAGACGGCACTGAATGTGGCCATCAATGAACACTTCGGGTTAAAGGTAGCGTACAACGTGACCTGGAACTCAGCACCGCCTGAAACTGCGCCGGATCATACCGACCGCAGGACGACAATTTCTTTGGGTTATAAAATGTAATCTGAATGGGCCGACATTATTTCGGCCCTTTTTTAATTTTTAGAAATTGTGCTGATTTATATTAAACGGTGTTTTAAAATAATTGGTCCGAAAATATCTCCATACTTTCTTCATAATTACACCGCTCCCCGAATATTCAGATTATTTGACACGAATTGATAAATAAACTGACTATGCAAAAGTGTGATCCAGATCTACACTGTCACTACAGGCAAAATTCAGCCTTAGGTCTTTATGCTCTAATTAAGTATGAGAATAATCATGATGAAAAAAATCAAAACTGCTGCAGCAGCAATGGTGCTTTCAGCACTCTCTTTTGGCGTATTCGCTGCTGATCGCACGGGTATTAGCACCGCCTCTGATGTTGAAGCGGGTTCAAACATCGCCCCGGCGTCACAGTCTACCGGTCAGTCAATGAATGATGCGTTTGACGTGCATACGCTGGTAGCCGGTGAGTGGTCCTGATACGTGTTTCGGTTTTAAACCTCACCGTAAAAAACCGGATTGTGATGTACCGGTTTTCATCACATCAATGCTGTAAAGATATTCAAGGATTTTTCAGGGTTTGATGTCTTATTACTTTTGCTTGCAATGCGTTAACACTAACCCCATATCATTGCAGCCCAGCGCAATAACAACATTGCACCGCAGATTGCAATTAATACGACCACCATTTTCCAGTGCTTCGCGGCAAAGCGTTTTGTTGGCATAACCTCTTCCTTGTCAGTTTATTGTTCCAGTCTACCAAAAAAATGCGGTAAAAATCGCATTATTCGGGGTAAAGGGTTATGCCACTGCATTGATTCATGTCAGAACCAATGGAATCTGTCGGCAAGAATCAACACTAAACCGGTAGCGGAAAGGATATTCAATATCACAACGGTTCTACTGGACACATTCATGTGATGCCCCTTGGGTGTGTAAGGACCTGTTCAAGAATAGCTCAGCGCTTTCGAATTGCGAGCCAGGGTTCGCGAAAGTTCGTTCACTCACACGTAAGTGTGAAGGTTCAAACTGGTCGCAGAGGGTGCATTCGCCCTTTCATTAGTGTTACCATTAGGGTGCTTGCCGTAAATCCGCTTTTGTCTGAAATCGGCGGGAGCATGATGACGAGCCAATTTGACGATTGTTGGTCAGATGGTTTCGTAATCTATTGTTAAATAATGATTATTTTCTTTGTATATGCTCTTATGTGTGGGGCATCACTGCAAATAAGGATATAAAATGCCTGTAATTACTCTTCCTGATGGCAGCCAACGCCATTACGACCACGCTGTTAGCCCAATGGATGTTGCCCTGGATATCGGCCCTGGACTCGCGAAAGCGACCATCGCTGGCCGTGTTAACGGTGAGCTGGTTGATGCGTCCGATCTGATCGAGAGCGATGCGAAGCTGTCTATCATCACCGCGAAAGACGAAGAAGGTCTTGAGATCATTCGTCACTCCTGCGCGCACCTGTTAGGTCATGCGATTAAACAGCTGTGGCCAAACACCAAAATGGCGATCGGCCCGGTTATCGACAACGGCTTCTACTATGACGTTGACCTCGATCATACCCTGACCCAGGAAGATATCGACGCGCTCGAAAAACGTATGCACGAGCTCGCCGAAACCAACTATGACGTCATCAAGAAGAAAGTCAGCTGGCACGAAGCGCGTGAAACCTTCGTGAAGCGCGGTGAGAACTATAAAGTCTCTATTCTTGACGAAAATATTTCGCATGATGACAAGCCTGGTTTGTACCATCACGAAGAATACGTCGACATGTGCCGTGGACCGCACGTGCCGAACATGCGCTTCTGTCATCACTTCAAGCTGATGAAGATCGCGGGCGCCTACTGGCGTGGCGACAGCAACAACAAGATGTTGCAGCGTATTTATGGTACCGCATGGGCAGATAAGAAAGCCCTGAGCGCGTACCTGCAGCGCCTTGAAGAGGCTGCGAAGCGTGACCACCGTAAAATCGGTAAGCAGCTTGACCTGTATCATATGCAGGAAGAAGCGCCGGGTATGGTGTTCTGGCATAACGACGGCTGGACTATCTTCCGTGAACTGGAAACCTTCGTTCGCTCCAAGCTGAAAGAGTACCAGTACCAGGAAGTGAAAGGCCCGTTCATGATGGACCGTGTGCTGTGGGAAAAAACCGGCCACTGGGACAACTACAAAGATGCGATGTTCACCACCTCGTCTGAGAATCGTGAGTACTGCATCAAGCCAATGAACTGCCCGGGTCACGTTCAGATCTTCAACCAGGGTCTGAAATCCTACCGCGACCTGCCGCTGCGTATGGCGGAGTTCGGTAGCTGCCACCGTAACGAGCCATCAGGTGCGCTGCACGGTCTGATGCGCGTTCGTGGCTTTACTCAGGATGATGCGCATATCTTCTGTACTGAAGATCAGGTACGTGACGAAGTTAACGCCTGTATTCGTATGGTCTACGATATGTACAGCACCTTTGGCTTCGAGAAGATCGTGGTCAAACTCTCAACGCGTCCGGAAAAACGTATCGGTAGCGATGAGACCTGGGATCGCGCAGAAGCGGATCTCGCCGTGGCGCTGGAAGAGAACGGCATTCCGTTCGAATACCAGCTGGGTGAGGGCGCATTCTACGGTCCGAAAATTGAATTTACCCTGTATGACTGCCTCGATCGCGCATGGCAGTGCGGTACTGTACAGCTGGACTTCTCCCTGCCGCAGCGTTTAAGCGCCTCTTATGTTGGCGAAGACAACGAGCGTCAGGTACCGGTAATGATTCACCGTGCAATTCTCGGTTCTCTGGAGCGCTTCATCGGCATCCTGACCGAAGAGTTCGCGGGCTTCTTCCCAACCTGGCTTGCGCCAGTGCAGGTCGTGGTGATGAACATTACCGATTCTCAGGCGGATTACGTTAAAGAATTGACGCAGAAACTACAAAATGCGGGCATTCGCGTAAAAGCAGACTTGAGAAATGAGAAGATTGGCTTTAAAATCCGCGAGCACACTTTACGTCGTGTCCCGTATATGTTGGTCTGTGGTGATAAAGAGGTGGAAGCAGGCAAAGTTGCCGTTCGCACCCGCCGTGGTAAAGACCTGGGGAGCCTGGACGTAAGTGAAGTGATTGAGAAGCTGCAACAAGAGATTCGCAGCCGCAGTCTTCAACAACTGGAGGAATAAGGTATTAAAGGCGGAAAACGAGTTCAAACGGCACGTCCGAATCGTATCAATGGCGAGATTCGCGCCCAGGAAGTTCGCTTAACAGATCTTGAAGGTGAACCACTGGGAATTGTGAGTCTGAGAGAAGCGATCGAAAAAGCTGAAGAAGCTGGAGTAGATTTAGTTGAAATCAGCCCTAACGCCGAACCGCCAGTTTGTCGTATCATGGACTACGGCAAGTTCCTTTATGAAAAGAGTAAGTCTTCTAAGGAACAGAAGAAGAAGCAAAAAGTTATCCAGGTTAAGGAAATCAAATTCCGTCCTGGTACCGACGATGGCGATTATCAGGTAAAACTCCGCAGCCTGATTCGCTTTCTGGAAGATGGCGATAAGGCCAAGATCACACTGCGTTTCCGCGGTCGTGAGATGGCCCACCAACAGATCGGTATGGAAGTGCTTAACCGCGTCCGTGAAGATCTGAGTGAACTGGCAGTAGTCGAATCCTTCCCTACGAAGATCGAAGGCCGCCAGATGATCATGGTGCTCGCTCCTAAGAAGAAACAGTAAGGCCTTCAAGCAGCAAAATCTGTGGAGCCTTCGGGTTTCATAGGTTTTGTTCGCCTATGTTTCGTTTATTTAACAATGCGAAGTGGAAGTTATTAAGATGCCAAAAATTAAGACCGTACGCGGTGCTGCTAAGCGCTTCAAAAAAACCGGTGGTGGTGGATTTAAGCGTAAGCACGCAAACCTGCGTCATATTCTGACCAAAAAATCTACTAAGCGTAAACGTCACCTGCGTCCAAAAGGCCTTGTTTCTAAAGGCGATCTGGGTCTGGTTATCGCGTGCCTGCCGTACGCATAAGCCGTTAACGTTTAATTTTTTTACTAAGAATATAGATACAGGAGAGCACACATGGCTCGCGTAAAACGTGGTGTAATTGCACGTGCACGTCACAAGAAAATTTTGAAACAAGCTAAAGGCTACTACGGTGCGCGTTCACGCGTATACCGCGTTGCCTTCCAGGCTGTTATCAAAGCAGGTCAGTACGCTTACCGTGACCGTCGTCAGCGTAAGCGTCAGTTCCGTCAACTGTGGATTGCGCGTATCAACGCAGCAGCACGTCAGAACGGTATTTCTTACAGCAAATTCATCAACGGCCTGAAAAAAGCCTCTGTTGAAATCGACCGTAAGATCCTGGCTGACATCGCAGTATTCGACAAAGTAGCGTTCACCGCTCTGGTCGAAAAAGCGAAAGCAGCACTGGCATAAGCCAGTTGAGAGAGGGAGCTTTGCTCCCTCTTTTGTTTTAACATCATCAGAACATTGACTTTTACCCGTCCAGGCTTTTCAATAAGGTCTTTACGGTTTTTACCACATAAGGTAACGCAAGCATGAATGCTGCTATTTTCCGCTTCTTCTTTTACTTTAGCACCTGAATTCAGGAGGCTAGCGCGTGAAAGATGAAACGAAAAACAGCGCCAGATAAGCCTCCCGATGGAGGCTTTTTTTGTGTCTAAATTCGAGAGAATAAGTCCACCAAATCGGTGTCTGCACCGACATAATGAGGAAAACCATGTCACATCTCGCAGAGCTGGTTGCCAGTGCAACGGCCGCCATTAACCAGGCCTCAGATGTTGCCGCGTTAGACAATGTCCGCGTCGAATATCTGGGCAAGAAAGGGCATTTAACCCTTCAAATGACTACCCTGCGTGAGCTGCCGCCGGAAGAACGCCCGGCAGCGGGTGCGGTGATTAACGAAGCCAAAGAGCAGGTACAGCAGGCGCTGAACGCGCGTAAAGCTGAACTCGAAAGCGCGGTGCTGAATGCGCGTCTGGCGGCGGAAACCATCGACGTTTCTCTGCCCGGTCGCCGTATTGAAAACGGTGGTCTGCACCCGGTAACCCGCACCATCGATCGCATTGAAAGTTTCTTCGGTGAGCTCGGCTTTACCGTGGCGACTGGCCCGGAAATTGAAGATGATTATCACAACTTCGATGCTCTGAACATTCCTGGCCATCATCCGGCACGCGCTGACCACGACACTTTCTGGTTCGACGCTACGCGTCTGCTGCGTACTCAGACCTCCGGCGTTCAGATCCGTACCATGAAGGATCAGGAGCCGCCAATCCGTATTATCGCGCCGGGCCGCGTCTATCGTAACGACTACGATCAGACCCACACCCCAATGTTCCACCAGATGGAAGGTCTGATTGTTGATAAAAACATCAGCTTCACCAACCTGAAGGGTACGCTGCACGATTTCCTGAACAACTTCTTTGAGGAAGATCTGCAGGTTCGTTTCCGTCCGTCCTACTTCCCGTTCACCGAACCGTCTGCGGAAGTTGACGTGATGGGTAAAAACGGCAAATGGCTGGAAGTACTGGGCTGCGGTATGGTGCATCCAAACGTGCTGCGCAACGTGGGTATCGATCCGGAAGTGTACTCCGGCTTTGCCTTCGGTATGGGCATGGAGCGTCTGACCATGCTGCGCTACGGCGTGACCGACTTACGTGCATTCTTCGAAAACGATCTGCGTTTCCTCAAACAGTTTAAATAAGGGCAGGACAGAACAATGAAATTCAGTGAACTGTGGTTACGCGAATGGGTGAACACGACGCTCGACAGCGAAGCACTTTCTAACCAGATCACCATGGCGGGTCTGGAAGTTGATGGCGTCGATCCTGTCTCGGGTGCTTTTACCGGCGTGGTGGTGGGTGAAGTGGTCGAGTGCGGCCAGCACCCTAACGCCGACAAACTGCGCGTGACGAAAGTGAACGTGGGCGGTGACCGTCTGCTGGATATCGTCTGCGGCGCGCCAAACTGCCGTCAGGGGCTGAAAGTGGCCGTGGCGACCGTCGGTGCAGTGCTGCCGGGCGATTTCAAAATTAAAGCGGCTAAGCTGCGCGGCGAGCCGTCTGAAGGCATGCTGTGCTCCTTCTCCGAACTGGGTATTTCCGACGACCACAACGGCATCATTGAGCTGCCGCTGGATGCGCCAGTCGGTACCGATATCCGTGAATACCTGAAGCTTGATGACAACACCATCGAAATCAGCGTGACGCCAAACCGCGCCGATTGCCTGGGCATCATCGGCGTGGCGCGCGACGTTGCCGTGCTGAACCAGACTGAACTGAACGCGCCGGATATTGCGCCGGTTGAAGCGACCATCAGTGACGTGCTGCCAATCCAGGTTGAGGCTGCGGATGCTTGCCCGCGCTATCTGGGCCGTGTGGTGAAAGGTATTAACGTTAAGGCGCTAACGCCGCTGTGGATGAAAGAGAAGCTGCGCCGCTGTGGTATCCGCTCTATCGATGCGGTTGTTGACGTAACCAACTACGTTCTGCTGGAGCTGGGCCAGCCGATGCACGCATTCGATAAAGACCGTATCGAAGGCGGTATCGTTGTGCGCATGGCGAAAGAGGGCGAAACCCTGGTTCTGCTGGACGGCAGCGAAGCCAAACTGAACGCCGATA
This sequence comes from Enterobacter sp. B79-1, assembly GCF_057444735.1. NCBI lineage: Bacteria > Pseudomonadati > Pseudomonadota > Gammaproteobacteria > Enterobacterales > Enterobacteriaceae > Enterobacter > Enterobacter sp. B79-1. The sequence continues at coordinate 848,275 of NZ_JBYAZJ010000001.1, read as the reverse complement.
CGCTGGTGATTGCTGACCACAGCAAAGCGCTGGCAATGGGCGGTATCTTCGGGGGTGAACACTCTGGCGTGAACGATGAAACGCAAAACGTTCTGCTGGAATGCGCGTTCTTTAGCCCACTCTCCATTACCGGCCGCGCACGCCGCCACGGTCTGCATACCGATGCCTCTCACCGCTACGAGCGCGGCGTTGACCCGGCTCTGCAGTACAAGGCGATGGAACGTGCGACTCGCCTGCTGATCGACATCTGCGGCGGCGAAGCGGGTCCGGTTATCGACGTGACCAACGAAGCGACGCTGCCTAAGCGTGCCACCATTACCCTGCGCCGCAGCAAGCTGGATCGTCTGATTGGCCACCACGTTGCCGATGCACAGGTTACCGACATTCTGACCCGTCTGGGCTGTGAAGTGACCGAAGGCCAGGACGAGTGGAAAGCCGTTGCGCCATCATGGCGTTTCGACATGGAAATTGAAGAAGATCTGGTGGAAGAAGTGGCCCGCGTTTACGGCTACAACAACATCCCTGACGAGCCGGTACAGGCGGGTCTGGTAATGGGCACCCACCGTGAAGCCGACCTGTCCCTGAAGCGTGTGAAAACCATGCTCAATGACAAAGGCTATCAGGAAGTGATCACCTACAGCTTTGTTGATCCTAAGCTGCAGCAGCTGATCCACCCGAGCCAGGAGGCGCTGCTCCTGCCAAGCCCGATCTCCAGCGAGATGTCCGCGATGCGTCTGTCCCTGTGGACCGGCCTGCTCGGGACTATCGTGTATAACCAGAATCGTCAGCAAAACCGCGTGCGCATTTTCGAAAGCGGTTTGCGCTTTGTACCGGATAATCAGGCAAATTTAGGCATCCGTCAGGATCTCATGCTGGCGGGGGCGATCAGCGGTAACCGCTATGAAGAGCACTGGGATCTGGCAAAAGGTACGGTTGATTTCTACGATATGAAGGGCGATCTGGAAGCCATTCTCGATCTGACCGGTAAATTATCTGAAATTGAATTCCGCGCAGAAGCGAATCCAGCCCTGCATCCGGGCCAGAGCGCGGCGATTTATTTAGACGGTAAACGCGTTGGTTTCATTGGAGTAGTTCATCCGGAGCTGGAGCGTAAGCTGGACCTGAATGGCCGTACCATCGTGTTCGAGCTGGAGTGGAACCCGGTCGCAGACCGCGTCATTCCTCAGGCGCAGGACGTATCACGCTTCCCGGCGAACCGCCGTGATATCGCGGTTGTCGTCGCTGAAAACGTGCCGGCAGCAGATATTTTGGCCGAATGTAAGAAAGTTGGCGTAAATCAGGTAGTTGGCGTAAACTTATTTGACGTGTACCGCGGCAAGGGCGTAGCAGAAGGTTTCAAGAGCCTCGCTATTAGCCTTATCCTTCAGGATACCAGCCGTACACTCGAAGAAGAGGAGATTGCCGCTACCGTTGCCAGATGTGTAGAGGCATTAAAAGAGCGATTCCAGGCATCATTGAGGGATTGAACCTATGGCGCTTACAAAAGCTGAAATGTCAGAATATCTGTTTGATAAGCTTGGGCTTAGCAAACGGGATGCCAAAGAGCTGGTAGAGCTGTTTTTCGAAGAGATCCGTCGTGCTCTGGAAAATGGTGAGCAGGTAAAACTCTCCGGTTTTGGCAATTTTGATTTGCGAGACAAAAACCAACGTCCGGGTCGCAACCCGAAGACGGGGGAAGATATTCCCATTACAGCCCGCCGCGTGGTGACCTTCAGACCCGGCCAGAAGTTAAAAAGCCGTGTCGAAAACGCAACGCCTAAAGCAGAGTAATATGAACTAACTAAAAAGGCCGCTATTGCGGCCTTTTTTCTTTGCGCTCTTCTGCAAACCCACCGTAAAATCAATTACATCTCACGTGACTAAAACCATACCCATGCTTGATTTTGCCCATCGCCAGCACCGTTCCGATCGACGTCGCCTGCTTCTGCTTGCGCTGCTGCTCATTGTGGCCGCTGTCGTTAGCCTGTGCGCGGGCGACAGGTGGCTGGGGCCGGAAAGCTGGCTGGGTTCGGATGGCCAGCTTTTTGTCTGGCAAATACGCCTGCCGCGCACGCTGGCGGTGATCCTGGTGGGGGCCGCGCTGGCGCTGTGCGGCACCATCATGCAGGCGCTGTTTGAAAATCCGCTGGCGGAGCCCGGGCTGCTTGGCGTGTCGAATGGGGCTGGCGTGGGGCTGATTGCGGCTGTCATGCTGGGGGGTGGGGCGCTCTCAGCGTGGAGCATTAGCTTTAGCGCTATTCTCGGCGCCTTGCTGATAACCCTCATTCTTCTGCGTTTTGCCAGACGGCATCTGTCGACCAGTCGGCTGCTGCTTGCCGGGGTGGCGCTGGGGATCATCTGCAGTGCGTTAATGACCTGGGCGGTCTATTTTTCAACGTCGTTCGATTTGCGCCAGCTAATGTACTGGATGATGGGCGGATTCGGCGGCGTTGACTGGCGGCAGGGCTGGCTGATGGCGCTGTTGATCCCGGTCATACTGTGGACCGCTTTTCAGGCACAGCCGCTGAATATTCTCGCGCTCGGCGAAACGTCGGCTCGCCAGCTCGGCATGCCGATTAGCTTCTGGCGCAATGCGCTGGTGATTGCCATTGGCTGGATGGTGGGGGTGAGCGTGGCGCTGGCGGGGGCGATTGGCTTTATCGGGCTGGTTATCCCACATATGTTGCGTCTGTGCGGTATTACCGACCATCGGACGTTACTTCCGGCCTCAGCGGTTGCCGGGGCGGCAACGCTGCTGGTGGCTGACATCATCGCCCGACTCGCCCTGAGCGCAGCCGAACTGCCGATTGGTGTAGTGACCGCTACGCTGGGCGCGCCGGTATTTATCTGGCTACTCTTAAAAGCTGGACGTTAAATCACTACCCGTAAGACAACCTGAGGGAATGCTATGCAGACTGATATTCTGAATACCGAAGTGACCACCATTGACGGCGAGAAAACCACGCTGGAAGGCTACAAGGGCAACGTGTTGCTCATCGTCAACGTGGCATCTAAATGTGGCCTGACGCCGCAGTACGAACAGCTGGAGAACATACAGAAAGCCTGGGAGAAAGACGGTTTCACCGTACTGGGCTTCCCGTGCAACCAATTCCTGGCCCAGGAGCCGGGCAGCGAAGAGGAGATTAAAACCTTCTGCAGCACCACCTATGGCGTGACGTTCCCGCTATTCAGCAAGATCGACGTCAACGGTGAAGACCGCCACCCGCTCTATGCGAAGCTGGTGGCCGCAGCGCCGACCGCCGTGGCGCCAGAGGGCAGCGGTTTCTATGAACGTATGGCAAGCAAGGGGCGTGCGCCGCTCTATCCTGACGATATTCTGTGGAATTTTGAAAAATTCCTGATTGATCGCGACGGCCAGGTTGTCCAGCGTTTCTCACCGGATATGACGCCTGAAGATCCGATCGTCATGGAGTCTATCAAGCTGGCGCTGGCGAAATAATGACGTTGCTGATGCAGCTCACGGACGTCTCCGATAAGGGACGTCTGGAGCCGGTAACCGGTGCTGTTAATGCCGGAGAAATCCTGCATTTTGTTGGGCCAAATGGGGCCGGTAAAAGCACGCTGCTGGCACGCATGGCGGGCTTGACCTCTGGTCCGGGTGAGATCGTGCTGCAGGGGCACGCCCTTGCCGAATGGTCACCGGTATCGCTGGCACATCGGCGTAGCTATTTAGTTCAGCAGCAGGTGCCACCGTTTGCGATGCCGGTCTGGCACTATCTGATGCTGCATCTGCATGATAAAAACAGCCCCACGCTGCTCTCGGATGTCGCGACGGCGTTAGGGTTAGACGATAAACTCACCCGTCACGCCAGCCAGCTCTCCGGTGGGGAGTGGCAGCGCGTGCGTCTGGCCGCGGTTATCCTGCAGATCCATCCGGCAGGAAATCCTCACGGACGCTTGCTGCTTCTGGACGAGCCGATGAGCGGTCTGGATGTCGCCCAGCAGGCGGCGCTGGATACCCTGCTAAGCGGGTTGTCCCGTCAGGGGATAGCCGTCGTCATGAGCAGTCATGACCTGAACCACACGCTGCGTCATGCCCACAGGGTCTGGCTGCTGTCGCGAGGCAAAATGATTGCCAGCGGCGCGCGTGACCAGGTTCTTACGCCCCCAAATCTTGCCCGCGCTTACAATATGTCGTTTCGCAGGCTGGACATAGAAGGGCATAAGATGCTGATTTCTACCGCGCAAGAGTAACCGTTTCTTGCCTGGTAGCCTACTTGCACGCTAAATTACAAAAAGAATAAAAAAGCAGAGGATTCGTCTGGACATGCGATTCTGGTTTCTCTTTGTGGCAGCGCTCTTTCTTGCGGGATGCAGTAGCCATCGTGCGCCACCCCCTAACGCCCGGCTCTCGGATTCAATCACCGTGATTGCCAGCCTGAACGACCAGTTAAGCAACTGGCGCGGCACGCCTTATCGCTACGGCGGTATGAGCCGCGGCGGCGTGGACTGTTCTGGTTTTGTGCTAATGACCTTCCGCGATAAGTTTGATTTGCAGCTTCCGCGTGAAACGCGCAAGCAAGCTGAAATAGGCACGGAAATCGACAAAGATGAGCTACTGCCTGGCGACCTGGTCTTTTTCAAAACCGGTTCGGGTGAAAGCGGTCTCCATGTTGGCATTTACGATACGGACAACCAGTTTATTCATGCTTCGACCAGCCGTGGGGTGATGCGCTCTTCGCTCGATAATGTCTACTGGCGTAAAAATTTCTGGCAGGCGCGGCGTATTTAGTCGCGCCTTGACGGCTTAACGCTGGCGGCAGGGTAACTAATAAACTCTGCCGCTTTTAATCATATAAGATGATTAAAGTTAAATTTACGAAGAATTAGTTATGTCCAGATGTATCTGTTTTATCTAAAACTGGCTATTACACAGCAACCAGGATAAGATTAATTTAGATTCAGGGATAAATCTGAAAAATATTACGGAACTGATGAAATTAATCTTATTAAAATCAAGACAGTGGAATTGTGTCGTCAATTGCTCCAGGATGTCCTCTCTCATCTTTAATGCGGGGCGAGTGCAATGATTATTACGCTAGATAATGCCTACAAGTCTGAACTTTTGCTGCAACCTGCGCGTAATAGCGCCGGGGAGCTTAAAGGTTTAGAGCTTGTGGTTAACTTTGCTGGCGTTGACACGGAAGTGAGGATCCCTACTGAACTGGTTATCCCGCGTCTTTCACCCGCAGAAGAGTTAGTGCTGTTTCAAGAGAAACTGCAATTGCTCGACACCTGTAAACTGTTCTTTATTCAGCACCAGTTAATTGCATGGATCAATATTACACCTGTAATAGTTGAGTTTTTATTAACGAATGGAAATGCTGTTTCATTACTTGAGCGCTATCCTTTTCTTGAGTTTACTGTTAATGAGAACTATCCAGGTTTAAATAATGGAAAAGATGATCTGAACCTGGCGAGAATGGCAATCCATTTTCCTTTAGTGCTGACAAACTTTGGCGCAGGTGCAGCATCTCTCAAAGCGGTTTATGACGGTTTGTTTAAGCGCGTAATACTGGACAAGGGTTTTATCCAGCAGCGGGCTGCAGCGCTTTCTTTTGAGCCCTTTATGCGCGCTATTCTCTGGCAAATCACCCCACACTGCCAGTCGGTTATGGTATCCGGGATTGACGATCACAGCCTGTTGCAGCGCGTGCTGACGTTTAATTTTGGCGCGATGCAGGGAAGTCTCTGGCCTGCCGTACCGGCAGAGCAGGTGACAACGCTCGTTCAATGATAACCCTTCTCTTCGCCCGTGTTTAAGACCCGCTAAACCCTCTACACTAAAAGCAGGAGGACCTATGACCCTGTCTTTTACTGCACACTGGCATGACGAGTTGCCTGGCTTTTATACCGCACTCAAACCTACACCGTTACACCATTCCCGTCTTATCTGGCATAACGCGCCGCTGGCTGACGAACTGGCGATCCCGCCTGACCTGTTCCAGCCTGCAGAAGGGGCTGGCGTCTGGGGCGGAGAAACGCTTTTGCCGGGCATGCAGCCACTGGCTCAGGTCTACAGCGGCCACCAGTTTGGCGTCTGGGCGGGGCAACTGGGTGACGGCCGGGGGATCCTGCTCGGTGAACAACAGCTTCCCAACGGGGAGACGGTTGACTGGCATCTGAAAGGTGCAGGTCTTACCCCCTATTCGCGAATGGGCGACGGGCGCGCGGTGCTGCGCTCAACGATCCGCGAAAGCCTGGCATCGGAAGCCATGCATGCGCTGGGGATCCCTACCACGCGCGCGCTGTCCATTGTTACCAGCGATACGCCGGTTGCGCGTGAGACGATGGAGCAGGGGGCAATGCTGATCCGCATCGCTGAAAGCCATCTGCGCTTTGGTCATTTTGAACACTTTTACTATCGCCGCGAGCCGGAAAAAGTCCAACAGCTTGCCGACTATGCCATTCGCCGCCACTGGCCACAGTTGCAGGGCGAAGCGGAAAAGTATGTTCTCTGGTTCCGCGATATCGTCTCCCGTACCGCCTCAATGATTGCCCGCTGGCAGACCGTCGGGTTTGCACACGGGGTCATGAATACCGATAACATGTCCCTTCTGGGACTCACCTTCGATTACGGTCCGTATGGCTTCCTTGATGATTACCAGCCGGGTTACATCTGTAACCATTCGGACTATCAGGGACGCTACCGTTTTGATAATCAGCCTGCTGTAGGGTTGTGGAATCTACAACGCCTTGCGCAAAGCCTGTCGCCTTTTATTGACGTCGATGCTCTGAACGATGCGCTCGACGGTTATCAGGAGGTTCTGCTGCGGGAGTATGGTGCGCTGATGCGCAACAAGCTGGGCCTGCTGACCCAGGAGAAGGGCGATAACGAATTACTGAACACCTTGTTTGCGCTGATGGCGCGGGAAGGGAGTGACTACACCCGCACCTTCCGGATGCTGAGCCAGACGGAGCAGAACAGCGCGGCGTCACCGCTGCGCGACGAGTTTATCGACAGGCAGGCGTTTGACGACTGGTTCACGCTCTACCGCTCGCGGCTTCAGCAGGAGCAGGTGGACGATGCAACCCGCCAGGAGAAGATGAAGGCCGCGAACCCCGCAATGGTGTTGCGCAACTGGCTGGCGCAGCGGGCGATTGAGCAGGCAGAGCAGGGACAGTACGACGAGCTACACCGCCTGCATGTGGCGTTGCGCACGCCGTTTGCCGACCGGGACGATGACTACGTCAGCCGCCCGCCTGACTGGGGCAAGCGGCTGGAAGTGAGCTGCTCAAGCTAGCGGGCGAGAAACACCTGCGGCGCGGCGTGAGCCGGATGTTGACCCACGTGCAGCTGTGCGCCATACCAGTGGGTCAGCGCATCGGCCTGCAGGACGGCCTCCGGTGTGCCTCCGGCGACCAGCCTGCCGTTATGCAACAGCAGGATCCTGTCAGCCCACAGCGCCGCCAGATTGAGATCGTGTAGCACTACGCAGACGTGCAGATCCTTTTGACAGGTCAGCGTTCTCAACAGCCGCAGCAGATACTGCTGATGGTAGAGATCCAGCGCGGAGGTGGGTTCATCCAGGAACAGCCAGCCGCGCGGAGCACCGTCGCACCAGAGTTGCGCCAGCGCGCGCGCAAGCTGGACACGCTGCTGTTCGCCACCGGAAAGCGCCGCAAATTGCCTTCCGGCAAGCGGTAAACATTCGGTGATCCGCATGATTTCCTGAATCACTGCCGCTTCAGGCGTGCGCGTCCACGGGGCGCGGCCCATGCCGATAACGGCCTCCACCGGCCAGTCAAATCCCAGCTGCGTGTTTTGACGCATTACCGCCCGCTGGCGGGAAAGCGCGTCCGGACGCCATGCGCTGAGGGGTTTCCCCGCCAGAAGACAGTGCCCGCTGGCAGGCTTGAGATAACCCGTTAACAGCCGTAATAACGTTGATTTCCCGGCACCGTTCGGGCCAATTAACGCGATCAGTTCACCCTGCGACAACGACAGCGAAATGTCGTTGATTATCGTGCGTCGTCCCGCCTGAAAAACAATATTTTCAGCGCAATAGCGGTCAGCCATGTTGCCCTCCACGATGGAAAATAAGCCAGAGAAACCAGGGGGCGCCAAGAAGGCTGGTCAGTAAACCAACCGGCATTTCTGCTGGCGCGACCAGCGTTCGCGCGGCCGTATCCGCAACCAACAGCAGCGAAGCTCCGGCGAGGACCGAGCCGGGGATCGCGGCCCGGTGATCAGCGCCCAGCCACATACGCATCAGATGCGGTACCACCAGCCCCACAAAGCCGATCACGCCGCTGACCGCCACTGCGGCAGCAACCAGTAGGGCGCTGCACAGCAGCAGGATCCGCTGTACGACGGCGACATCCACACCCAGGTAGTGCGCTTCCTCATCACCGAGTTGCAGCACGTTGAGCGCGTTCGCCAGCCGCCAGATAACCAGAACGGTGGGCACCATCAGCGAGGTAACGGCCAGCAGTGTCGACCACTGTGCCTGACCGAGGCTGCCCATTCCCCAGAGCGAAAGCTGGCGAAGCTGCGCATCGTTACTCACCCAGGAGAGGACGCCGACCGCCGCGCCGCACAGGGCATTTATCGCAATGCCAACCAGTAACAGACGTGACAGGGAGCTGTTACGCTGTTGGCTGAGCAGGAAGATCGCAACGGTCGCTGCCAGCGCGCCGAGAAAGGCTGCCAGCATCGGGGCGTAGAGCATCACCAGGGCAGGTAACGAGAGCGGAAGAACGACCCACAGCGCGACCGCCAGCGCCGCGCCGCTGCTGATGCCGAGCAAACCCGGATCCGCCAGGGGATTGCGAAACAGTCCTTGCATCACACACCCCGCCAGCGCCAGCGACCCGCCGATGACCAGCGCCAGCAGCACGCGAGGCAGGCGGATCGTCAGCCAGATTTGACGCAGCGCCTCGTCGCTGCCGTTCCACAGCAGGCTGACCGGCAGGCGCAACGCACCAAAGCCGGTGGCCGTGAACGTCAAAAGGGAGAGCAGGGCAGCCAGCAGCCACAGTGAAACCGTAACCCGTCGGGACATCAGGGGAGTTGCTCCGCTTTGGCGCGCAATTGCTGGATCGCTTTCGGCGTTCGCACGCTAAAGCCCAGCAGCGCCATGTCATCAATCGCCAGCATCTGTCTGTTCCGCCCGGCTGGCGTTTGCGCCAGACCCGGCAGCGTCCACAGATTTTCTTCACCGCCCAGCGCCCGCACGCCGTCCTGCGAAATCACCACCAGGTCGGGCTGGCTGGCAATCACGCCCTCCTGCGACAGCGGCTGATAGCGGGAAAATCCCTGCATAGCGTTCTGTAAACCTGCCGCACGGATGGCGGCATCCGCGCCGGTCTGCTGCCCGGCAGCCATGGCGGTCATCCCGCCGTGGTTAAGAATAAACAGCACCCGCTTGTTCAGCGACGACCCAGGCAGTGCGGCCAGCTCCGCATGCAGCGTTTTGCGCAGGATTTCTCCCTGCGCCTGCTGGTGCGTTGCGTCGGCGATCGTCCGGACTTTCTCGTCAATCACGCTCAGGGCGTTACTGGCGGGAACGGTGACCACCCTGACGCGGCTTTGCTCAACCTGCTTCAGTGCCAGAGAGGGCTGAGCCTGAGCGCTCGCCAGCACCAGCGTGGGACGCATGGACAAAATCCCCTCCGCATTAAGCTGGCGCAGATAACCCACGTCTGGCAGGTCGTTCGCCGCCTGCGGCCACTGGCTGGTGCTGTCGCGCGCGACCAGAGAAGACTCTGCGCCAAGGGCATAAACGATCTCCGTGACGTCGCCGCCGAGGGTGACAATTTTCTCCTGCGTGGCGGCAAACGCCACCAGAGGCAGGGCGCTCAGCAGGGCAAACCAGCTTTTCATGCGGCCATCCCTTTTGGCGTCAGGGCGTCAATCTGGCTGCGCCACTGGCTCTGCTCCGGCTCGCCTTCGGTACGCTGGCCATACAGCTGGGCGATTTGCGTACCGTCGGCGGCAAACAGTTCCAGGCTGGTGACGTGGCCATCTGCGGTCGGCTTGCGCGTTACCCAGCTCTCCGCGACGGCGTCTTCCAGTAGATGCAGCGTAAAGGTGGGGTTAAAGATATTCAGCCAGCCTTTCATCGGTACGACTTTTTCCACCGCGCCGGTGAAGATCTGCACGCAGCCGCGGTTGCCCACGAAGACCATGATTTCGTTACCGTCCTGACGTGCCGTTTCCAGCAGCTGCCCCAGCGCGCTGTTCTCAACTTTGCAGGCGAGGTCGTCGCCCACCAGACGAAACGCCTGCTGGCGGCTGAGGTTATGGCGCTTCAACAGGCTGAAGAACTGATGAACGTCGGTCATGGCGCGCCACTCTTTGTCCACACGCGCGGCATCTGCATTCTCAGCGTGAGCCGGGGCATCGGCGGCCTTCAGCTCAAGCGGCGGGTTATCGGCAAAGATAAAACGGGTCAACACGTCGCCCCAGGCAGAGACGTCGGTATTGTCCGTGGTATACACCTTCAACAGGGCATCGCCCTGACGATCGAAGAACTGAATGCTCTGACGCTCACCGCGTGCGGTGGTTTCGCTGATGTGAAACACGCTCGCCCACTGGTTGAGGAACAGGCGCAGATCCAGCGCGCGCGGGTTCAGCACCAGCCCGGCGTGGCCGTTCAGGTGCTGGTTGGTAAAGCTCCCGACCTGCTCGTGCACGGCGTATTCGTTGCGGCAGATACATTTGGTTTCGCCCACAGCCTCCAGCGCGCCTAAAATCTCGCGGATTTCACCGTGCAGTCGCCAGGCGTCGTGACCTACGCGGGCAAAGGTCAGCTCCGCTTCGCTGATGTTCATTAGCCCTGCGATGTCACGCGCGTATTTACCCGGATTGTTTTCTTTTAACTCAAGCCAGCGTGTGTAGTGATTCATTGTCTCTTCCTTCTCAATATGCGTTACCACTGATAACTCACGAAAATCTTACCGTTACGACCGTCCTGCGGGATCCCCTGCGGTGACCAGTACGCTTTGTCGAAGGCGTTGCCCAGCACCAGCGTGGTGGTCACGCCTTTGAGCTGTTCCTGACCTTTATAGCTGACGTAGAAATCATTGACCGCATAGCCCGGCTGTTTACTGTAGCTGCTGCTGATATGCGTTGAGCGATCGACAAAAGTACCGATCCAGCCGACGGAGAACCCGCTTTGCGCCACCGGGATATCCAGCTTGCTGGTGACGGTGTCCGGGTTAATGCTGGAGATATACTCGCCGGTGTTGGTGTCTTTGCCGCGCGTGCGGTTGTAGGCCACGTCGAGGTTGAACAGGTCGGCGGCGTATTTTGCCATTACGTCCCATCCCCAGATTTTGGCGTCGGGGACGTTATAGGACATGGTGGTCGCCGCGGCAAAATCGACGGTGGTGGAGATGTAGTCTTTGGCTTTGGTATCGAAATAGCTGGCCTTAAACTCCAGCGCATCGTTGGCAAGCATCAGATCGTCAAAGCGCAGACCAAAACCGAACTCCTGGGTTTTGTTGGTTTCCGGGCGCAGATTCGGGTTAGGTACCCAGTAGTTGGTGTAGAAGCTGCCGATGGAGAAGTGTTTCGCATCGTTATACATCTCGCCCATGGTCGGCGCGCGGAAGGCCTGCGCATAAGAGCCGAACAGCATCAGCCAGTCGGTTGGGCTGACGGTTAACCCGGCGCGGGATGACCACTTATCGGCATCCACATCGTCGTAACCCTCGCTGCTGCCGCGATAATTGTCGTAGCGCGTACCGCCCAGCAGGGTCACGGGCAGATCGCGCAGGGTGATCTCATCCTGCAGCCAGCCGGAGCTGAAATCGATTTTGGCATTCGGGAAGCCGGTTGTCGCACCGCCCGGGCGTTGCTCCTGACGATAGTATTCGCCGCCGTAGGTCAGGAGATGAGACGCAAAGGAGTCGCTGAACAGACGGGTGCGGTTTTCCACTTTGCCGCCTTTGGTGGTCTGCTTGCGGAACTCGCCGGTGCCGTCGACGTTCTGGGCGTTAATGCGCGCTTCGGACCAGTAGACTTTTGCATCGGCGTTCAGCCAGTCGTTACCTTCCGGGGCAAGGTGGTAGCCAAGCTGCGCATCACGCTGGATGGTGGAGCGGTCGGTCATGGGATTGCTGCTGTCGGACGCGTCGGTGGTTTGCGGGTTTTTCGGCTCCTGCGCGTCGTTGTTGTAGTAGCGCAGGGAGCCGCTCAGGGTTTGAGCCGGGTCGATTTTCCAGCTCCCTTTTGCCAGCATGTTATTAATGGATTCGTCGTTAGGCGCCGTTGCACCGTCACTCTGGCGAATATCACCGCGATCCCGGCTCGACCATGCCACCAGACCGTCCAGCGTCTCGGTACGGCCATAGGCGCTGGCACCCATTCCGATGCTGTGATCGCCCGTCGCGCCCGTACCAAACACGCGGTAGCCGCTGTTCTTGCCCGGCTCGAGCAGATCGTTGGCGTCGGCGGTGTCATAGGAAATCACGCCGCCCAATGCGCCGCTGCCGTACAGAAGAGCGGAAGGACCGCGCACCACTTCGATACGTTTGATCAGCGCCGGGTCGAGGAAGGTGCTGTTGAGGTGGCCGGTATCGGTTCCCTGACGCACGCCGTCGACCAGGACCAGCACGCCGCGACGGTCGTAACCGCGCAGGTTGACGTCCTGACCATTCGTGCGGCCGGTACCGTCCAGCGTCAGGCCGGGTACCTTGCGCAGCAGGTCGGCGGCAGAGCTGGCGGTCTGGTTTTCCGGGGCGGTGGCGTCAATGACGCTAACCATCATCGGCGCCTCAAAGGCGCTTCGGGCGTTGCCGGTGGCGGTTACGGTGATGTCGTCTGTAGCGGCAAACGCAGCCCCCGGCAGGGTGCTGACAATCGCCAGCGCCAGAAGTGACGGACGTAAAGATGCGGAAGGCAGGTGTGGCATAGCAACTCTCCATAAGAATTGAAAAGCGCTGGCTGCCTGGGGATCACCTGGGTGGCTGGCGAAATTATCGTGTTGTTTATTTAGTCAGGATCAGTTTTCCAGCATGGGTCTGGCGCAGAAGATAGTGCTGGCCGTCATGCTCGATAATGACCCGCCCCTCATCACCGAGCAGGGTTTTGCTGTCGATACGGCGATCGGTGGAGGTGGGGGAAGGCGCTGTGTGTGTTTTTATTGGCGTTGCCGCGCTGTTATCCGTACGTGACATAATGTTTATAAATAACAATCAATGTAACAATGATAATCATTATCAATAAACTGCAAATTCACGGCAAGCGTTTTTGTGAAAATTGTGTGACGGGATCAAATTTGTGGGAGATGCAGTCTGATGCCCTCTCCCACAGGGAGAGGGCACGGATCGTAGGTCGGGTAAGCGCAGCGCCACCCGACAATACCATCAGAAGCGAGAATCAACCGCAGCTGCCAGCTTTTCCAGTAGCAGTTCGCTGTCTTCCCAGCTCAGGCACGGGTCGGTGATCGACTGGCCGTAAACCATCTGCTGTCCGGTAACGATTTTCTGCGTGCCTTCTTTGAGGAAGCTTTCCGCCATAATGCCTGCCACGGCGGTGGAACCGCTGCGGATCTGCTGGCAGATCTCATCGCAGACATCCAGCTGGCGACGGTGCTGCTTCTGGCAGTTGCCGTGGCTGAAATCCACCACCAGGTGTTCCGGCAGGTCGAACTCGGCCAGCGTTTCGCAGGCTGCTGCGATATCTTGCGCATGATAGTTCGGTTTTTTGCCGCCACGCATAATGATATGCCCGTACGGATTACCGCTGGTCTGGTAGATGGTCATGTGACCGCTCTTATCCGGCGAAAGGAACATATGGCTGGCACGCGAGGCGCGGATCGCGTCGACCGCAATTCGCGTGTTGCCATCGGTCCCGTTTTTAAAGCCGACCGGACAGGAGAGCGCGGAGGCCATCTCACGGTGGATCTGGCTTTCGGTGGTGCGTGCGCCAATTGCGCCCCAGCTGATCAGATCAGCGATAAACTGCCCGGTTACCATATCGAGAAACTCGGTCGCCGTCGGAACGCCCAGCTCGTTGACCTGTAAAAGCAGCTTCCGCGCCAGCTCAATACCGTGGTTCACGCGATAGCTGCCGTTGAGATCAGGATCGGAAATCAGACCCTTCCAGCCCACCACGGTGCGCGGTTTTTCAAAGTAGGTGCGCATGACGATCTCAAGGCGATGCTGATACTTCTCACGCATCCCCTGAAGACGTTTTGCGTAGTCCATCGCGGCATCCAGGTCGTGAATGGAGCAGGGGCCAATCACCACCAGAAGGCGCTTGTCTTCGCCGTTCAGGATTTTTTCAATGCGGCGGCGAGACGCCGTTACATGTTCCGCAACGCCTGCGGAAACGGGGTGCCGCTGGGCCAGTTCAGCCGGAGTCACCAGGCTATCAATGCGCGCAGTGCGGAGTTCGTCGGTTTTGTTCATGGAATGTCTCAGAATTTTTGTGCTTCATCGGCAGACTACCGGGAAGTGATGGGCATCACCTTAAACCAATCCCTGCTGATTTCAAGTTCGGGGCAAATTCGCCCCGATGATGCCCATTATGATAACTGAAACTGGATTAATGTACTAGCATATTAGTACATGCGGCGATTCAGCCCCATGATGTCGAGGATTTTGGTGGCAATTTCTTCTACAGAATAGTTGGTGCTGTTCAGCCACGGGATCTGGTTTTTGCGGTACAGCGCTTCAACCTCGGAAACTTCCATCCGGCACTGGCGCATGGAGGCGTAGCGGCTGTTCTCGCGGCGCTCTTCGCGGATGGCGGCGAGGCGCTCCGGGTTAATGGTCAGGCCGAACAGCTTGTGCTGCAGCGGCTTAAGGGCGGCGGGCAGCACCAGGTTGTCCATATCGTCGGCAATAAACGGGTAGTTTGCAGCGCGAATGCCAAACTGCATTGCCAGATAGAGGCTGGTCGGGGTTTTGCCGCAGCGCGACACGCCGAGCAGGATCACCTGCGCCTGGTCGAGATTTCGCAGAGAGATACCGTCATCGTGGGCGAGGGTGTAGTCAATGGCGGCGATACGCGCATCGTACTTGGTCAGGTTGCCGGGGTTCAGCCCGTGTGTACGGTGGGCGATGGGCGTGGGGTCGAGCTTGAGCTCGCTCTGCAACGGTGCCACCAGCGCCTGCACGATGTCCTGACAAAACCCTTCACTTTGCAGAATGATGCTGCGAATTTCCGGGATAACAATCGAATAGAACACCAGCGGGCGCACGCCGGTTTGCTGGAAGATGGCGTCAATCTGGTCTTTCACCGCTTTGGCGCGGCTCTCATTTTCCACAAAGGGCAGCGTGATGCTGTTAATCGAAACGGGAAACTGCGACATCACCGCGTGCCCCAGCACCTCGGCGGTGATCGCCGTACCATCAGAAATATAAAAAACGTGGCGATCGACAGCACTATCCATTTTATCCACCCTGAATATCAGACCTAATTGCCTGAAAGCATAAATTAAAAAAGTAAATTAAACAGCAAAGAACTTGTCCTAATTATTTACCCGTCATAATTCAAGCTGCAGGCGCGTTGGCTTTCATCGCTCGCCCAGTCACGTACTAAATGTACGCTCCTGGGACTCTCTGCGTCGCCGCCTTCCTGCAACTCGAATTATTTAGGGTAAAAATGAAACGGTGTTTTTGATTTTCCTGAAAAGTGGATTTCATTTTTCAAATAGCGACTTTATTTCTGTGGTTTTTGGCTGAATATAAAGGAATCATCGGTTTAGCGAGTGATGGGAAAGTATCCGAAAAGTTGAAAATTTAAATTGCTTACACGATTCACCGTTTTTTTAGCGGAAGTAAATATGCCAGTATAAATACGTAGTCAGGTGTTTCTTACTCCGATCAAATATCACAAAAGGATTGTTTCGATGTCCAACAATGGCTCGTCACCGCTGGTGCTTTGGTATAACCAACTCGGCATGAATGATGTAGACAGAGTTGGGGGCAAAAATGCCTCCCTGGGTGAAATGATTACAAATCTGTCCGGTATGGGTGTTTCCGTACCAAACGGGTTTGCCACCACCGCCGATGCCTTTAACCTGTTTTTAGACCAGAGCGGTGTTAACCAGCGCATTTACGACCTGCTGGATAAAACGGATATTGATGACGTCACCGAGCTTGCCAAAGCCGGGTCACAAATCCGCCAGTGGATCATCGACACACCTTTCCAGCCGGAACTGGAAAAAGCCATTCATGACGCGTACAACCAGCTCTCTGCTGACGATGCGCAGGCCTCCTTTGCCGTGCGTTCTTCTGCAACCGCAGAAGATATGCCCGATGCCTCGTTCGCCGGACAACAGGAAACTTTCCTGAACGTTCAGGGTTACGATGCGGTGCTGGTGGCGGTGAAGCACGTTTTTGCTTCCCTGTTTAACGACCGCGCCATCTCCTATCGCGTGCACCAGGGCTACGACCATCGCGGCGTCGCGCTCTCCGCTGGCGTGCAGCGTATGGTTCGCTCGGACGTAGGTTCTTCCGGCGTGATGTTCTCCATCGATACCGAATCCGGCTTCGACCAGGTGGTGTTTATCACCTCCGCGTGGGGCCTGGGCGAGATGGTGGTGCAGGGCGCGGTAAACCCTGACGAATTCTACGTCCACAAGCCTACGCTGGCGGCTAACCGTCCGGCAGTGGTGCGCCGCACCATGGGCTCGAAAAAAATTCGCATGATCTATGCCCCAACCCAGGAGCATGGCAAGCAGGTTAAGATTGAAGATGTGCCGCAGGAGCAGCGCGACCGCTTCTCCCTGACCGACGCCGAAGTGGAAGAACTGGCGAAGCAGGCGGTGCAGATCGAAAAACACTACGGCCGTCCGATGGATATCGAATGGGCGAAAGACGGTAACACCGGCAAGCTGTTTATCGTGCAGGCGCGTCCGGAAACCGTCCGCTCTCGTGGTCAGGTGATGGAGCGTTATACGCTGCACGCGCAGGGCAAAATCGTGGCGGAAGGCCGCGCCATCGGTCACCGTATCGGTGCCGGTCCGGTGAAAGTGATCCACGACATCAGCGAGATGAACCGCATTGAGCCAGGCGACGTGCTGGTGACCGACATGACCGACCCGGACTGGGAACCGATCATGAAGAAAGCGGCGGCCATCGTCACCAACCGCGGCGGTCGTACCTGTCACGCGGCGATCATTGCCCGCGAGCTGGGTATTCCTGCGGTTGTCGGCTGCGGTGACGCCACCGAACGCATGAAGGACGGGCAGAACGTAACCGTCTCCTGCGCCGAAGGCGATACCGGCTACGTGTACGCCGATATTCTGGACTTCAGCGTGAAAAGCTCCAGCGTGGATACCATGCCGGACCTGCCGCTGAAGATCATGATGAACGTCGGTAACCCGGACCGCGCGTTTGACTTCGCCTGCCTGCCGAACGAAGGCGTAGGGTTGGCGCGTCTGGAATTTATCATCAACCGTATGATCGGCGTTCACCCGCGCGCGCTGCTGGAGTTTGACGACCAGGAGCCGAAGCTGCAGAACGAAATCCGCGAGATGATGAAAGGTTACGACTCACCAAGAGAGTTCTACGTCGGCCGTCTGACCGAAGGGATCGCGACGCTGGGCGCGGCGTTCTACCCGAAACGCGTGATTGTGCGTCTGTCAGACTTTAAGTCTAACGAATACGCCAACCTGGTGGGTGGCGAACGCTACGAGCCGGAAGAAGAGAACCCGATGCTGGGCTTCCGTGGGGCCGGACGCTACGTGTCCGACAGCTTCCGCGACTGTTTCGCGCTGGAGTGTGACGCGGTGAAACGCGTGCGCAACGACATGGGGCTGACCAACGTGGAGATCATGATCCCGTTCGTGCGTACCGTGGACCAGGCGAAAGCGGTGGTGGACGAGCTGGCGCGTCAGGGGCTGAAGCGCGGCGAGAACGGGCTGAAGATCATCATGATGTGCGAAATCCCGTCCAACGCCCTGCTGGCCGAGCAGTTCCTCGAGCACTTCGACGGCTTCTCTATCGGCTCGAACGACATGACGCAGTTGGCGCTCGGTCTGGACCGCGACTCTGGCGTGGTCTCTGAGCTGTTCGACGAGCGTAACGAGGCGGTGAAAGCGCTGCTCTCGATGTCCATCCGCGCGGCGAAGAAGCAGGGGAAATACGTCGGGATCTGCGGTCAGGGTCCGTCCGACCATGAAGACTTTGCCGCCTGGCTGATGGAAGAGGGGATTGATAGTCTCTCCCTGAACCCGGACACCGTGGTGCAAACCTGGCTGAGCCTGGCAGAACTGAATAAGTAACCGCGTAAAAACGGAAAAAGGCGAGGAGATATCTCCTCGCCTTTTTTTATTTCCGCCCGAATATGCTCCCCATCACAAATAAAACAAAAAACCAAATATCATAATTTGTCTGTTAATTTAGACAATTGTTAGCGCGCAAAGCGTTGCTAATACTTGAGCCTTACTGCGCACTTCCCTTCAGATGATGCGCAACTGGTTGAAATACGTTTTAACCTGATAAAAAGGCAAATAACAATGACAATCTCCTCTGTATTACGTACGAAAGATAAAATAGGTTATGGCTTAGGCGATATGGCCAGCGCGCTGGTCTGGCAAACGGCGACGTTATTTCTCGCCTATTTTTATACGGACGTTTTTGGCTTGCCCGCCGCGATTATGGGCACCATGTTTTTAGTGGTGCGCGTGGTCGATGCATTTATCGATCCCTGCATTGGCGCACTCGTCGACCGCACGCAAACGCGCCACGGTCGCTTTCGCCCCTGGCTGCTGTGGTTTGCTATTCCGTTTGGCGTCAGCTGTCTGATTACCTTCTATGTACCGGACGTCGGGCCGACCGGGAAAATCGTCTATGCCTGCGTGACTTACGCCATTCTGAGCCTTATCTACTCGGCGATTAACGTGCCTTACTGTGCCATGCCGGGGGCGCTGACGCTGGATCCCCGCGAACGTCACTCTCTGCAATCCTGGCGCTTTGGGTTGTCCTTTATCGGCGGGCTGATCGTGACGGTGATTGCCCTGCCGCTGGTGTCACAGCTGGGGCAAGGTAACGTACAGAAAGGCTATTTCTATGCCATGAGCCTGATGGGGCTGTTGGGTATTGTTTTATTCTTCTGCTGCTTCCTGATGACCCGCGAACGTTATTCGCCACGAAATGATACCTCCGGCTCCATGCTGACGGATTTAAAACTGCTGGCCAAAAACAGCCAGTGGCGAATTGTGTTCGTGTTTAATATTTTGCTGTTAACGGCGGTCGTGACGCGCGGCTCTGCCACCATGTATTACGTCAACTATGTGCTGCTGCGCCCGGAACTGGTCTTTGCCTTTATTGTTTCAGGCATGGTGGCCTCATTAAGCGGGGCATTATTATCTGAACGCCTGCTCGGAAAATTTGATCGCGTTCGCGCCTATCAGTGGACCATTATGACGTTCGTCATTTTCGGGGCGCTGATTTTCTTCATTCCGCCTTCGCAGGTCTGGCTGATATTCGGCCTCAACATCGTTTTTAGCTTTATTCAAAACCTGACCACTCCGCTCCAGTGGACCATGTTCTCCGACGTGGTGGATTACGAAGAGCATCGCAGCGGTCGT
This sequence comes from Enterobacter sp. B79-1, assembly GCF_057444735.1. NCBI lineage: Bacteria > Pseudomonadati > Pseudomonadota > Gammaproteobacteria > Enterobacterales > Enterobacteriaceae > Enterobacter > Enterobacter sp. B79-1. The sequence continues at coordinate 828,761 of NZ_JBYAZJ010000001.1, read as the reverse complement.
CGTCTGGACGGTCTGGTTTTCTCTACCGCGCTGTTTGCCATCAAGTTTGGGCTGGCGCTGGGCGGGGCCGTGGTCGGTTGGGTGCTTGGCATGGTGGATTACGCCCCGGGCCAGGTGACGCAGGCGCCGCACGTGCTCTCTACCATCAACGCGCTCTTTACGCTCATTCCTTGCGTGCTGTTCCTCTGCATGGTGGCGCTTCTTTCCATTTACAAACTCAACAGTCGGCTGGTGGATTCCATTGCCCGTGAACTTGCGGGCAAGCGTGATGTGCGTCCCGACGCAGGAAAGCTCAGCCCGGCAACCCATTCTGCAATACAGGAGTAAAACATGACGGCTATCTATAAGGACGCAGGACGTCCGGTACACGAGCGCGTCGCCGATTTACTGGCGCGCATGACCCCGGAAGAGAAGTTTGCCCAGATGCACGCGTACTGGCTGATCCTCGATGAAAACGGCAATCACCGCGAACGGAGCGATCTCAGCGATGAGTTCGCAGGCGTGAGCGAGCAGGCCTCGCTCAGCGAACGGCTGAAGCTGGGCGTGGGGCAGATCACGCGTCCGCTCGGCACGCATATTGTTGATGCGAAAACGGGCGTGCGCGCGGCCAACCGACTCCAGCGCATGATGATGGAAGAGACGCGTCTCGGTATTCCGGCGCTGTTCCACGAGGAGTGTCTGGTGGGGTTGCTGTGCAAAGACGCAACACTGTTCCCGTCCTCGCTGAACTATGGTTCGACCTGGGACCCGGAGCTGGTGCAGCGGGCGGCGGAGCAGATTGGCAAAGAGGCGCGCTCCGTCGGCTGTCAGCAGGGGCTGGCGCCGGTGCTGGACGTGTCCCGCGACGTGCGCTGGGGGCGTACCGAAGAGACCTTCGGCGAAGATCCCTGGCTGGTGGGGGTGATGGCGACCGCCTACGTGAAGGGGTTACAGGGCGATAAACGCGACCTGCTGGCGACCCTGAAACATTACGTTGGCCACTCGTTTAGCGAAGGGGCGCGCAACCACGCGCCGGTGCACCTCGGGTTTAGCGAGCTGAATGATACCTTCCTGTTGCCGTTTGAAATGGCGGTGAAGCTGGCTAACGCCGGTTCGGTCATGCCCGCCTACCACGATATTGATAATCAGCCGGGTCACAGCGACAGCTTCCTGCTTACCACCGTCCTGCGAGAACAGTGGGGATTCGATGGGATTATTGTGGCGGACTACGGCGGCGTCAGCCTGTTGCACCAGCACCACGGGATTTCCCACGACGCGGCCGAATCTGCTGCGCTGGCCTTTAACGCCGGGCTGGACGTTGAGCTGCCGAAAGATGACTGCGCGCGCCATCTGGCGGAAGCGGTAGAGCGTGGGCTGATTTCGATGGCGAAGGTGGATGAGATCGTTGCGCGTACGCTGACGGAAAAATTCCGCCTTGGCCTGTTTGAACGTCCCTATGCCGATGAGCAGGGCAGCGATCTGCAAAATGAGACGACCCGGCAGGTGGCGCGTGATGTCGCGACAAAGTCGATCACGCTTCTGGAAAACAATGGCATCCTGCCCCTCGGCGGAAAGCCTCGCGTTGCGCTGGTCGGCCCGACGGCAGACGATCCGCTGGCGTTACTCAGCGGTTACAGCTTCCCGGTACACCTGATCATCAGCGACATGGTAGAAGAGACGTCGCAGGTGACGACCCCGCGCGCGGCGCTGGAACACTATCTCGGTGCATCGAACGTGCGCTATGCCAAAGGGTGCCACATCATTGAAAAACGGATGGCGGGCGCGCCGGTCTTCCCCGGCGACAGCGGCGGTAAGCCGATGCAGCAGTCGCCGGTTTCACTGAGCACCGCACTGATCCCCGAGGCGGTAGACGCCGCGCAACAAAGTGACGTGGTGGTGGCCTGCGTGGGCGATCTCGCCGGGCTGTTCCAGAGCGGCACCGTGGGTGAAGGCTCAGATACTGACTCATTGAATCTGCCTGGCGTGCAGCAACAGCTGCTGGAAGCGCTGGTCACCACCGGTAAACCGGTGATCGTAGTGATGACCGGCGGGCGCCCGTACAACCTTCAGGGCCTGGAAGATAAGGTCGCGGCGCTGATGATGGCCTGGGCACCCGGGCAGGAAGGGGGCTGGGCGATTGCCGATGTACTGACGGGGCGGGCGGAGCCGCAGGGGCGTCTGGTGGTGAGCGTGCCGAAAAGCGCCGGAGCAATGCCGTATTACTACAATCACAAGCTGAAAAGCGGCGGCACGCCGTTTGCGTTCCATTTCGGTTCGCGTTACCCGTTTGGCTTCGGCCTCGGCTGGACGCAGTTTAGCTGGGGAGCGGCAAAAGTGGCGTCATCCAGCGTGCCGGTCGACGGCGAGGTCACGCTGAATGTGGATATCACCAATACCGGTGAGCGCAGCGGCAGCGAGGTGGTACAGGTTTACGTCAGGGATAAGGTCGCCACGCAGGTGCGGCCGCTACAGGAGCTGAAGGCCTTCCAGCGCGTCACGCTCTCGCCGGGCGAAACCGCCACGCTCACCTTTACGCTACCGGTTGAGATGTTCAACTTTACCCGTCGCGACGGGAAACGCATCGTTGAGCCGGGTGAGTTTGAGCTACAGGTTGGCGCATCGTCGGCGGATATTCGCGAGGCGGTGACGGTCAATGTGACAGGGGAAACGCGGGTACTGCCTGCTGAGTGGCGGATGCTCAGTACCTGTGAGGTTAAGCGCGCGTAGTCAGGATAAAAAAAAGCCCATCGTGGGAGATGGGCAAAGACTACACACAGCAATTCGTTGTTTCACTCAGGGGATTTCCATGCTTATAAATCAAGGTGTTGATTTATAACCGTGTCCTAATAGTAGGCATGTCGGCTTTTAGCGTCGATCAGATTCGTCTCAATAGTTAAAGAGACGTAAAGATTTCTTGAGGTTAGCAGCGGACTTGCTGCTGAAATGGCGGGTCTGACCAGTGAGTAATGAATAAATACTTTAGTAGCATTTAAGTATTGTACGAAAGCATGTAGGCCGGGTAAGCGTTAGCGCCACCCGGCAAAAAGGCTTAATGCGTGTTCTTCTCTTCCAGCTCTTCCAGTTCGCTCAGGATCACATCTGGATCTGTTCCCGGAGGGGGAACTTCATGCACCCAGGCCGAGAAGAGACGCCATGTCACTGCGAGCAGCACCGGGCCGATAAAGAGGCCGATCATCCCAAACGCGATTAACCCGCCGATAACGCCTGAGAGGATCAGAATCAACGGTAAATCAGCCCCCATGCGGATCAGTATCGGGCGAATGACGTTATCCATGGTGCCGACCACGCAGCTCCAGACCAGAAGCACGGTGCCCCAGGTGGTATCGCCCGTCCAGTAGAGCCAAATGATGGAAGGCACCAGCACCAGCAACGGTCCCAGTTGCGCAAGACAGGTCATCAGCATGACAACGGTGAATACTGTAGCGTACGGCACGCCGGAAATGGCCAGACCGATACCGCCCAGCACCGCCTGCACCAGCGCGGTCACCACCACGCCCAGCGCAACGGCACGGACGGCTTGCGCAGCCAGCAGCACGGCGGCATCGCCGCGTTTACCCGCCAGTCGGGTGGCAAAATGACGCACCCCAAGGGCAACCTGCTCACCGCGCCAGTACAGGAGCGCGCTAAAGACCAGCATCAGCGCGCAGTGCATCATAAAGCGGCCAATATGCGCCGCCTGACCGACAAACCAGGTGGTGGTGGTGCCAATATACGGCCGCACTTTCGCGATCAGCGCGCTACCGCCCATCTCCAGCAGGCTATGCCAGCCGCTGTAAAGTTTCGCGCCGACCAGTGGAATGCTGTTAAGCCACGCGAGATCCGGCAACGTCAGATCCCCGCTGGTGGCGGCACGGATAACCGGGCCACTGGAGTCGACAAGACTATTTACCAGCAGGGCAATCGGAATAATAAACAGCATGAACAGCAGCAGCGTCATGACCAGCACCGCCAGGCCACGGCGGCCAAACAGCAGTTTCTGAAGCCGTAATAGCAGAGGCCAGGTGGCGACGACAACGGTAGCGGCCCACGCAAAGCCAAGCACGAAGGGTTGAACAATCCACAGACACGCAATAATCATCAGGGCTAAAAACAGCACCGACAGCAAAATTTGCGCAACATCCCTGGGCTGACGAAGATTGACCATAAATGTAACTTTCCTTAAATGAACACCAGCATGGCTGGCGAGAACGTGAACCGCCTTTCTCTAATCATTAGTGATATCAGCGATTTTTGACAGGCGGATTTTGCCCGTAATTCTGCTGAGCGCATAAGAAAAAAATGTGATAAAAAGTTGTGATACAACGCAAACGATTTCCACAACAACTCTAATTAGGGTCGACAGTGATGATCCCACAGATTTCTCAGGCACCTGGCGTCGTTCAGCTGGTGCTTAATTTTTTGCAAGCACTGGAGCAACAGGGTTTTACAGGTGATACCGCCACGAATTATGCCGACCGGCTGACAATGGCGACCGATAACAGTATCTACCAGCTTCTCCCCGATGCCGTCGTTTTTCCACGCTCTACAGCGGATGTGGCGCTGATTGCCCGTCTGGCCTCGCAGGAGCGCTTCACCTCTCTGGTTTTCACACCCCGTGGCGGCGGTACCGGCACCAACGGGCAGGCGCTGAACCAGGGCATCATCATCGATATGTCCCGCTATATGAACCGCATCATTGAAATCAACCCTGAAGAGGGATGGGTGCGCGTGGAAGCGGGGGTTATCAAAGATCAGCTTAATCAATTTTTAAAACCGTACGGCTACTTTTTTGCGCCGGAACTGTCGACCAGCAACCGGGCGACCATTGGCGGGATGATCAATACCGACGCATCCGGCCAGGGCTCTCTGGTCTACGGTAAAACCTCCGATCACGTGCTGGGCGTGCGCGCGGTGCTTCTGGGGGGCGACATCCTCGATACCCAGCCAATGCCGGTCGAGCTGGCCGAGACGCTGGGTAAAGAGAGCACGGCGAGCGGGCGGATTTATCGCACCGTGCTGGAGCGCTGTCGCGATAACCGTCAGCTGATCCTCGACAAATTCCCGAAACTGAACCGCTTCCTGACGGGTTACGATCTGCGTCACGTCTTTAACGACGACCTGACCCAGTTCGATTTAACCCGCGTGCTGACCGGTTCGGAAGGTACGCTGGCGTTTATTACCGAAGCGCGTCTGGATATCACCCGGCTGCCGAAGGTGCGTCGCCTGGTGAACGTTAAATACAACTCCTTCGATTCTGCTCTGCGCAATGCGCCATTTATGGTGGATGCGCGGGCGTTGTCGGTGGAAACCGTTGACTCAAAAGTGTTGAACCTGGCAAGAGAAGATATCGTCTGGCATTCGGTCAGTGAGCTGATTACCGATGTACCCGACAAAGAGATGCTCGGTCTGAACATCGTTGAGTTCGCTGGCGATGACGCCGAACTGATTGAACGTCAGGTTAGCACGCTGTGCCAGCGGCTGGACGAACTGATTGCACGCGGTGAAGGCGGCGTGATCGGCTGGCAGCTGTGCAACGATCTCTCCGGCATTGAGCGTATCTACGCGATGCGTAAAAAAGCGGTGGGGCTGCTCGGGAATGCGAAAGGGGCCGCGAAGCCAATTCCGTTTGCCGAGGATACCTGCGTGCCGCCGGAACATCTGGCGGATTACATCGTTGAATTCCGCGCGCTGCTGGACAGCCACGGCCTGAGCTACGGCATGTTTGGCCACGTGGACGCGGGCGTGCTGCACGTGCGTCCGGCGCTGGATATGTGCGACCCGCAGCAGGAGATCCTGATGAAGGAGATCTCCGACGACGTGGTGGCCTTAACCGCCAAATATGGCGGCCTGCTGTGGGGTGAGCACGGCAAAGGGTTCCGCGCGGAGTACAGCCCGGCGTTCTTCGGGGAGCAGCTCTTCGGTGAACTGCGTAAGGTCAAAGCGGCATTCGACCCGGATAACCGCCTCAATCCCGGTAAGATTTGCCCGCCGGAGGGCGTTGACGCGCCAATGCTGCAGGTGGATGCGGTCAAGCGCGGCACCTATGACCGACAAATCCCGATTGCGGTGCGCTCTTCCTGGCGTGGCGCGATGGAGTGCAACGGCAACGGCCTGTGCTTTAACTTCGATGTGAAGAGCCCGATGTGCCCGTCGATGAAAATCACCAGCAACCGTATCCACTCGCCAAAAGGGCGTGCGACGCTGGTGCGCGAGTGGCTGCGACTGCTGGCGGACCGCGGCGTCGACCCGCTCAAGCTCGAGCAGGAACTGCCGGAAAAACGCGCCAGCCTGCGTTCCCTTATCGAACGCACCCGCAACAGCTGGCATGCGAATAAAGGCGAATACGACTTCTCGCATGAAGTGAAAGAGGCCATGTCCGGCTGCCTGGCCTGCAAGGCCTGTTCGACGCAGTGTCCGATCAAAATCGACGTGCCGGAGTTCCGCTCGCGCTTCCTGCAGCTGTATCACACGCGCTATCTGCGACCGATGCGCGACCATCTGGTGGCGACGGTGGAAAGCTACGCCCCGCTGATGGCGCGTGCGCCGAAGACCTTTAACTTCTTTATCAATCAGCCGCTGGTGCGCAAGCTTTCCGAAAAACATATCGGCATGGTGGATCTGCCGCTGCTCTCGACACCGTCGCTGCAACGCCAGCTGGTGGGACACCGCTCGGCAAACATGACGCTGGAGCAGCTTGAAGCCATGAGTGATGCGCAAAAAGCCAACATGGTGCTGGTGGTGCAGGATCCGTTTACCAGTTATTACGATGCGCAGGTGGTGGCCGATTTTATCCGTCTGGCGGAAAAAGTGGGCTACCAGCCGGTTGTGCTGCCGTTCTCCCCGAATGGCAAGGCCCAGCACATTAAGGGCTTCCTGACCCGTTTTGCGAAGACGGCGCAGAAAACGTCTGACTTCCTGAATCGCGTGGCGCAGCTTGGGATACCCATGGTCGGCGTCGATCCGGCGCTGGTACTGTGCTACCGCGATGAGTACAAGCAGACGCTGGGCGAAAAACGCGGTGATTTCCACGTCATGCTGGTACACGAGTGGCTGCCTTTAGCGCTACAGCAAACTGCCGCACGAGAGGCCAGCGGTGAGCCATGGTATCTCTTTGGCCACTGTACTGAAGTCACGGCACTGCCGGGTGCACCTGCCCAGTGGGCCGCTATTTTTGCCCGTTTTGGCGCGAAGCTGGAAAACGTCAGCGTGGGCTGCTGCGGTATGGCAGGTACCTACGGGCACGAAGTGAAAAACCACGCCAATTCGCTTGGGATCTATGAATTATCGTGGCAACAGGCGATGCAGCGTCTACCGCGTAACCGCTGTCTGGCCACGGGGTATTCGTGTCGCAGCCAGGTGAAACGCGTTGAGGGTAACGGCGTTCGCCATCCATTACAGGCTTTGCTGGAGATTATCGGATGATCTGGAAACGTGCGGTGACGCTGCAGGCGTTAAACGCCATGGGCGAGGGAAACATGGTGGGGCTGCTGGACATCCAGTTTACCCGCATTGGCGAGAATGAGCTGGAAGCGACGATGCCCGTCGATAGCCGCACGCATCAGCCGTTCGGTTTATTGCACGGCGGCGCGTCCGTTGTGCTGGCCGAAACGCTGGGTTCGGTTGCGGGCTATCTCTGTACCGAAGGGGAGCAGAAGGTTGTCGGGCTGGAGGTGAACGCTAACCATATCCGCTCTGTTCGCAGCGGGCGCGTGCGCGGTATTTGCCGCGCGCTTCATGCCGGGAGCCGTCATCATGTGTGGCAGATCGATATTCTCGATGAGCAGGAACGCCTGTGCTGCTCCTCAAGACTGACGACGGCAGTTGTGTAAAGTTTCCTGATGTTTTTGCCCATGGTCAAAAACTAGCCAGTGCGTTGTGATATACTGGTCAGGATTTGTACATAAGCGAGGACATCATGGATACTGAAATAACCCCAACCCAACTGGCAATTGAATATTTACGTCGCGATAAGAGCAACCTGTCTCCGGCGCAGTACCTGAAAAAACTGAAACAACTTGAGCTGGAATTTGCAGATTTGCTGGCGCTCTCTTCAAACGAGCTGAAAGAAGAGATCTATTTTGCCTGGCGGTTGGGCGTTCACGTCCATTGAGTGCGAATGAAAAGGCCGCGTATGCGGCCTTTTTTGTGTCTGGAATTCAGTATTTGGCGGGAAGCTTATTGATTTTTATCAGCCTGCCTTCATCGATTTCAATAAATCCGCCTGTTTTGAGATCGGCCAGAATGCGCATAACGCCACTGCGCGAAAGCTGCGTTTTTTCCCTGATATACCTTTCTGCCGTCACGCCGAGCCGATAAGCCTCATCTTCCTCCATCAGCTTAACAAGCTGCTGGCGAATCATCTCATACGCCGTCGGTGCGCCTTGTGGCATCACGTTGTTATACAGTCGGCTATAGACAAACATCAGCTGGTTAGAGAGCAGGCCCCATAATGCTTTCTCTTTAATAATTTCACTGACCTTCTCGGTAGGGAGAATGCCAATCAGGCATGGGCTCACGGTTTTGATGTAATCATTGAAATAAATGTCCGTCAGATTCGCGAGACCAAACAGAGCAGGGCTGCGGGCGGTGGAGAGCATCATGTCATCGCTTCTGCGGTAGACGGCAATTGTCCCCTCCAGAATTAAATAACAGATCCCCTTGCCGTCGACCTGAAGATCGAATTGCTCGCCACGGCCTGTTCTGCGCGTGGTGCAGTACGGCTCTAAATAAGAGATCAGTTCCTGGGCGTAGGGAGAGCCGCGATGTTGTTGTGCTGAAGACATTGTCTGAAACCTGAAAAAAGACCGGACTGATTATAGTGTCGCTCTTATCCTCCACCTTCTCCAGATATAAATGTGAGGTCAGTACTTTCGGGGTAAGTGATGGATATCCATCAGCACGCCGCGCGCCATAGTGATGTATTTACCCGTTCGTAACTCCGCCAGAATACGCATAATACCGCTACGGGAAAGATAGGTGCGGCTTTTGATATAGGCCGCGGCGGTCGTGTTGAGCCTTATCGCTTCAGGCTCCTGCATCAGCTCAACAAGCTGAAAGCGGATAATGTCGTAAGCCGACATTTGCGATATCTGGGCACAGTGCTCATAGACGCGTGAGGCGGTATAGATCAGCAGGTTAGAAAAATGCTCCCACAGATTTTGCTGCGCAACGATGCAATTAAAACGCTCCAGCGACACTGCCGCGACTTCGGAGGTTTCCAGCGCCCTGACATAAAGATGCTCAGAGGAGAACTGGCTGCTTACACCCAGAATAAAGGGTGCTGATTCAGAATTTAAGACAATACCATCTCCACGGCGGTGTAAGGCCACGCTCCCCTGGATCAGTAAAAAACACTGGCGAATATCGCTCTTATAATAGTGAACCACTTCCCCTCTGGACAGTATTTTCCTTTCTGCTGAAGGAAATAGGGTATCGATAATTTTTTCAATGTGCTTATAGGGTTTTAGGTGGAGCACGGTGGAATTGTCTTTACTACATTCTATAGCCATTCGGGTATTCATCAGATGCCTCATTCACGCATGCGATCATTTTTTGATCGGCATAGAGAATTATCTTAAAAAACAGCATCTCAGGGAATGACCGAAGCAGGTCTAATAATAGACTGGAGGATGTGTAAAATCTAATCTTATGAATTTAAAGGCTTTGTATTAAGAGTCTAAAAGTAGACCCATGAATAACATGTCTAAGGTTTATCTAAAGGGAATGTTTCGTGATTGTTAAATGTAAGTCTACAGCTAGACCTCAATTAGATTGTGCGCTGAATAAGAGTTGGTTAAATTTTGACTCGTCGACAGGAATGCTCAGACTTCTATTTGTGAGTCATTTATCGGGTTCCTGACAAAAATAAAAGGCAACGCTCAGGTTGATTGAAGCTTGTGGGGAACGTTTGCCCGGATTTCAGTAATAAATAAAGTGATACAGGGTAGGATATGATGAAAAAGAAAATGATGATGGCAATGCTGGCAGTGAGTTCTGCACTGCCGATGACGCAGGCTTTTGCTGCAGCGGGTACCGTTAATTTTAACGGTAATATTCTGGATTCCGCCTGCGACGTTGATGTGGCTTCTCAGAACCAGGTCGTCGTATTAGGCGATTATTATAAAACTGAATTCCCGACAACGGGAGCCAGAACCGCTGCCACACAATTCAGTATTGTATTGAAAAACTGTCCGGTCACGGTGACTAACGCGAAAGTGCGCTTTGACGGTACGCCTGATTTAAGCAACGCCAGCCTGCTGGCGATTGACTCCTCGGTGGCAGGGGCGGCAACAGGGGTGGCAATCAACCTGATGAGCGCCGATAAGGCCGATCTGCCTCTGCATGGCAGCAACAGCTATTCCTATGCACTGAGCAGCACCGCAGATAATACGCTGAACTTCTATGCGCAGTATATTTCGACCGCCGCGTCAGTCACTGCCGGTCCGGCAAACTCGGTCGCGAACTTCTCCGTGGTTTACAACTGAGTTTTTGCAGCAATCAGTAGGGGGCCCAACCCGGCCCCTTTGTTTTACGAGGTTTTTTCCCATGCATTTTATCAGAACAACAGGGCTGGCGGTGGCGCTGTTACCGTTGGCATTAATGACGGCCAATGCCGGGGTTATTATTGGTGGTACTCGCATTATTTTCGAGGGTGCGAAGAAAGAAGCCACAATCAATATTACTAACCCTGACAATACTCCTTATTTAATCCAGTCCTGGATAGATATGCAGGATGGGGGGGCGGGTAAAACGCCGTTTATTATTACGCCGCCGCTGTATCGCCTGGACGGTGGACAAAAAAACCTTGAGCGTATTGTAATGACGGGTTCCCTACCTCAGGAGCAGGAAAGTTTATTTTGGTTGAATATTAAAGCGATTCCCTCAGCCTCAAAACAGATGAACGCCCTGCAAATTGCGGTAAAGACGCGGATTAAATTAATTTATCGGCCTGAAGGTCTGCGTGCGTCAACTCCGGAAGAACAAGCGAATAAATTAACGTGGCAACAATCCGGGAATGCGATTCAGGTGAATAATCCCACGCCCTACGTGATCAATTTCAATGAGATTACCCTGGGCGGGCGAAAACTTGATGATGTGACCTATGTTTTACCCGGCGCATCAGCCCGGTTTTCATTACCTGAAGGGGTGAGTGGTCATTCTCTCACATTTAAAGTCATTAATGACTATGGCAGTCCTGGCACCGCACATCAAGCCAGTTTCTGATGTTCGTGCATTCATTAGGTTTCCTGCAATGACATCATCAACACATATGATACGGCCTGCTCGTCTGGCGATATTTATCGCCTGCGCACTTGCCGGTTCATCATCGGCACTTTATGCCAGTGAAACGTTTAATACGGAACTGGTTGAGCTGGATAATCCTGGAATGGGCAAAGCAGACCTGTCGGCTTTTGAAACAGGCTCTCAGGCACCGGGAACGTACCATGTTGACATCATTCTTGACGACCAGTTAATGGAGACCCGCGATATCGCCTTTGCCGCAGTGAAAAGCGACGACGGTAATGAGATATTGCAGCCTTGCCTGAGCATCGACCAGTTAAAACAGTGGGGAGTGAAAACCGCGCTATTTCCTCAGCTTGCTTCGGGAAAAAGTGACTGCGCGGATCTTCAGGCCATTCCGCAAGCCAGTACCGATTTTCAGTTTGGCGCTCAGCGCCTTTTGATCAGCATTCCACAGGCGGCGATCGATCTGCCCGCGCGAGGCTATGTGTCGCCAGAGATGTGGGATGAGGGGATCGCGGCGGCCATGCTCAATTACAGCCTGAGCGGCGCTAACACCCGGGCGAGCCACGGTGAAGGCAACAGCAGTGACAGCCAGTATGCCAACCTGCGTCCGGGGATCAATATCGGTCCGTGGCGTCTGCGCAATTACTCCACGTGGTCACGGGACGCTTCCGGTCAGGACAGGTGGGACACCGTCTATACCTACGCGCAGCGTGCCGTGATCCCCCTGAAAGCACAGCTGACGCTTGGAGACAGTTCTGCACCGGCTGACGTGTTTGACAGTATGCCGTTTCGCGGCGCTCAGCTGGCCTCTGATGACGACATGCTGCCAGATTCCCTGAAGGGGTATGCCCCTGTCGTGCGGGGTATCGCGCGCACCAATGCGCAGGTTGTGGTGCGTCAGAATGGTTATCAGATCTACCAAAGCTACGTTGCACCCGGTGCATTCGAGATTACGGATATGTATCCGACCGGAGGGGCTGGCGATCTGGACGTGACGATCAAAGAAGCCGACGGCAGCGAGCAACATTTCATACTGCCGTACGCGTCGTTGCCGGTACTGCAGCGCGAAGGCCGTCTGAAATATGCCCTCACCGGGGGGCAATATCGATCCTATAACCACAGCGTTGACAACACGCCTTTCGGGCAACTTACCGGCATTTATGGCCTTAAGCACGGGATTACCCTCTATGGCGGAGTGCAGGGCTCAAGCAAATATCGGTCGCTGGCGCTGGGGGTGGGGAAGAACATGGGCGATTTCGGCGCGCTCTCAGCAGACGTCACGCAGGGCTGGTCAACGCCGGATAACACAGCCAAAACCAACGGTCAGTCCTTGCGCGTGAGATATAGCAAGAATTTCGTGAATACCGGGACGAACTTTTCCATCGCGGGATACCGCTATTCAACCCGCGGTTATTACGGGATGCAGGAGGTGCTGGATTCTTACGGAGACAGCAGCGCGCTTCAGGAAAGGCGGCGTAACCGCGCAGAGCTGACGATGAGCCAGACGCTGGGCGGCGACCTTGGGTCTCTAACCCTTAGCGCGGCGCGGGAAGATTACTGGAACACCGGTAAGTCGATGGCTTCCTGGAGTGTCGGATACAACAACGACTGGCATCACATCAGCTACGGCGTGACGTGGACATACAGCAAAAATGCCAGCGCAGCGGCATACGGCAGCGGCAGCGGGAAAACCTATGACCATGACCAGCAGCTGGCATTCAACGTCAGCGTGCCGCTGGATAAATTCATGCCGCGGACCTGGGCCAACTATGCCATGAGCGCCAGCAAGAATAATGGCACCACCCACAATCTCGGCATGAACGGCGTTGCGCTGGAAAACAGCGCGCTCAGTTGGAACGTGCAGCAGGGTTACGGCACGAACGGCGTGGGTTACACCGGCAACATGAACGGTGATTACAAAGGCACCTACGGCGAACTGACGGCGGGCTATGGCTACGACAAAAACAGCGAGCGTCTGAATTACGGGCTGCAGGGGGGCATACTCGCCCACGCCGATGGCGTCACGCTTTCTCAGCCGCTGGGTGAGACGAATGCCCTGATAAAAGCGCCCGGTGCGCGGGGTGTCGATATCCGAAATCAGTCCGGAGTACGTACGGATTATCGCGGTTATACGGTGGTCAGTAATTTGTCCGTGTACCGGAAAAACGATCTCATCCTCGACCCGGAAAATATGCCTGACGATGTTGAGCTGGAGATCAATACCCGTACGGTCACCCCGACGCGCGGGGCGGTGGTGAGAGCAGACTACCTTTCCAGAGTCGGACGCCGGGTGCTGATGACCCTGACAGACAACAACCGTCCCGTCCCGTTTGGGGCCGTGGTCACCCTCGCGGGTGACCGTAACAACAGTTTCATCGTGGGCGATCGCGGCCAGGTGTATTTGACCGGCATGAGCGAGCAAGGGACGTTAGTTGCGACCTGGGGAAACCAGGACAGCCAACAGTGCCGTGCTGATTTCAGTCTGCCGAAACAATCAACCTACAGTGGAATAACCGACGTGAGTGCCACGTGTCGCCAGGAGCATTAACATGAAATTCATTCAGGCTATTTTACTGCTCTGTTTACTCACCGGCTGGAATAACAGCGTGCGTGCAGGGACCTGCACGACAATAACACCGCAAGTGTCCACGCTGTCGGTGGGCACGATTAATGTCCAGCGCGATGCACCTGTCGGGACGGTGATATTTTCCGGCGCGGCCACCTATACGGGATCCTATCTTACCGGGTGCAGTAATCCATTAATGCTCGGATTTAGCATGCGCTATAACAACGCCACGTTGAGCAGCTATGGCAACCATGTTTACAACACCAATATCAGCGGAGTGGGTATTCGTTTTTCTTCGAATAACTACTTTGAGAATCCGACCAATACGTTTTCTTATAATGCGCAGACCTCCTATGTTGACTGGTACGGCGGTAGAGTTGAGCTGGTGGTCACCGGTCAGGTATCGTCAGGTGCCTTAACGCCGGGAGTCATAGGCGTAGTGACGCTTCAGGGGAGCGACGGCGTCTACCGCGACGGCCTGACGACCCAGCTCACCAGCGGGACGATTAACGCGCTTGCATGCAGTATTACCACGCCTCAGCTGACGTTCCCCATTGGCGATATCTCCGCCTCAGCGTTTGGCACGGCGATCGGCACCACCCCCACGGGCGCGCAGAATACGCAAAATCTGGGGTTAACCTGCACCCCCGGAACCAATATTAGCGTTTCGCTTGGTGGAATTCAGAACCCGGACAGCACCAATACCAGCGTAATGGCGCTAACGGGACAGGGGATGACCGGTACGGCAAAAGGCGTGGGCGTGCAACTTTTATATAACGGAACGCCGCTGGTGCTGAATAGCCGCCTGCTATTAAAACAATCTTCGGGTGGACTAGAGACGCTGCCGTTTACGGCGCGATATTACCAGACGTTAACGTCTGTCGAATCCGGCGCGGCCAATGCCTCTGCCACGCTTAATTTGACCTACCAGTAGCAGGTAAATGATGAAAATATCGCACAAGAAACTGGCCTTTCTCGCCTTATTGAGCTGGAGGGCTTTTTCCGCCGATAACGTGAATCTTGACGTGACGGGAAATATTGTGGCCTCGCCCTGCATATTTAATGGCGGAAATACGCAGCTGGATATTAATCTCGGCAATATTCAGGCGACAAACATGGTGACGCCAGGATCATCCTCCGACCCAGTGACGTTTAATCTGCAGTTTACGCAATGTCCCGCGGGGACGCGCAGCGTGACGGTCTCCTTCACCGGAAACCCCGATCCGGTAGCCGGGGCGGACTACTACATGAACAGCGGCTCGGCAACGAACGTGGCGGTGGCCATGCGTGAGGCGGGGACCGGCACGCTCAAAGGAACGGGCTCCAGCATGACGCAAAATATCGCCGCCGACCGAACGGCCAGCATGCCCATGCAGGCATCGGTGATATCCCAGGCCGGTGGCGCGACGCCGGGAAGCATCAGCGCGGTTGTTGTGATGACGATGCAATACAACTGAATGCCGGAAAGCGCATTTATCATGAGACGTGGGGGAGCTATGTTGAATATCCTGATTCAGGAAACGGATTTATTTTTTCAGGCCGGGCTGCGGTATTTTTTCGAAGATTTTTTTGAGCATAATTTTCATCGATCCATCCATTTTTACGCTGGCCTGACCGAGGACAACGTCATTCAGGCGGATATTATTGTCCTTTCGCTCTGTCAGGGGGAAACGCTGACCTGTTTTCCTGAATTACAGGTCCGGGAAAAAGGGATTGTGATAGGTCTGGTGGATGATGAGCACCGTTTTTCCGCGTTACCCTCCTGCTTTCAGGACATTATTTTTCTCTCTCGCCGCGCTTCGCTCGATCGTATAAGCGGGGCATTGTTTATCGCCTTGTTCAGGACGCAATTACCGGGCTACGCCTGGAATAAAAAATCCTGTTTCGAATGCCAACATAAAGTCCTGTCACCGCAACAGATTCGAATTATGGTGAATTTCTATCAGGGACACTCGGTTGTGCAGACCGCCAACATATTAAAGATGAGTGATAAAACGGTCTTTACCCATAAATATATGATGATGCAGAAGTTTAACCTGCGCAGTGATTACGAGTTGATCGTTCTGCTCAGAAGGTTAATGGAGAAAAAGAGTCGGCCAAACCCGCTGCGCGATTACCTGGAAAATAATTATGCATGAGCGGTAATTTGATATTGCTGCAGAGAATATGCCGGGCAAGCGTAGCGCCGCCCGGCAGTACATTCACACGTTTACCGCACTGATTAACCGCGACTTCATGGACTGGTAGGCCGACGCCGCAAAGTCCTCGGCCCAGCGCTGATCCTCAATCGCCTCCAGCTGCACCGCGCAATACTTCGTTTCCGGCGTTTTGGAGACGGGGTCGAGGTTATCCTGGGTCAGCTCGTTGCAGGCGCCAATCCACCACTGATAGGTCATGTAGACGGCCCCGGCGTTGATGCGTTCGCTAATGCTGGCGCGGGTTATCACTTTACCCCGGCGTGAACGTACCCAAACCAGTTGGCCGTCTGCAATTCCCAGTCTATGGGCATCGGCGGGGTTCATCTGGACGCGTCCAGGCTCGTCGGCCAGGCTTTGCAGCGCCGCGCAGTTTCCGGTCATGGAGCGACAGGAGTAGTGCCCCACCTCGCGTACCGTGCACAGCACCAGCGGGTATTCCTCATCCGGGGTTTCCGCTGGCGCGCGCCAGGCGGCGGCAAAAAGCTGCCCTTTGCCCGTTGGGGTGTCGAACTGATTGTCCTTGTACAGGTAGGGCGTACCGGGGTGATCGAGCGTCGGGCACGGCCACTGAACATGGCCCATCTCGCCCATTTTTGCGTAGGTCACGCCATAGAACAGCGGGCACAGTTCGCGCATTTCGTCCCAGATCTGCTGGTTGTCGTCGTAATGCATCGGGTAGCCCATCTCCGTCGCCAGCAGGCTGATGATCTCCCAGTCGCGCTTCACGTTGCCGCGGGCCTCAATAGCTTTTCCGAAGCGCTGGAAGCCGCGATCGGCGCAGGTAAAGACGCCGCCGTGTTCACCCCATGAGGTGGCCGGTAACAGCACATCCGCCACTTCCGCCGTTTTGGTCATAAAGATGTCCTGAACCACCACAAAATCGAGCGCGTCGAAACCGCGACGGACCAGACCGAGATCGGCTTCTGTCTGAAGCGGATCTTCCCCCATGATGTAATACGCTTTGACTTTACCTTCCAGCGCAAGATGCGGCACTTCGGTGATGCGCGTTCCGACGCGATCGTCCATTCTGCTGACGTCTATCTTCCACGCATCGGCAAATTTCTGTCTGACCGCCGGGTCCGTTACCTCCTGATAGCCGGGGAACATATTGGGCAGAACGCCCATGTCACACGCGCCCTGAACGTTGTTTTGCCCGCGCACCGGGCCAACGCCGACCGCCGGACGGCCCAGGTTGCCCGTCAGCAGCGCCAGGCTGGAAAGGCCTTTCACCACATCGACCGCCTGACCAAACTGGGTAACACCCATCCCCCACATTACCGTCGCTGACGGTGCCGCCGCGAACGTGCGCATTGCCTGGCGCACATCGCGCGCGGGGATGCCCGTCAGATGCTCCACGCGCTCTGGCGCATAATCTTTGACGATCTGTCGGTACGCCTCCAGCCCTTCCGTAAAACGTGCGACGTAGTTTTTGTCGTACAGTTCCTCTTCCAGCAGCACATAGCCAAAGGCATTCACCAGCGCCATGTTGCTGCCGTTTTTCAGCTGAAGATGCTGATCGGCAATGCGTGCCGTTTCAATGCGACGCGGATCGCAGACGATGATTTTTGCGCCATTCTCACGCGCTTTCAGCACGCGCCGGGCGACGATAGGGTGAGAGTCTGCGCAGTTATAGCCGAACACCAGCAGGCATTTTGAGTTTTCAATGTCGTTGATCGAGTTACTCATGGCGCCGTTACCGAGCGTCTCCTGCAAACCGGCAACCGAAGGGCCATGGCAGACGCGTGCACAGCAATCAACGTTGTTGGTATTAAGCACGGCACGGGCGAATTTCTGCATGACATAGTTGGTCTCATTACCCGTTCCTCGCGAGGAGCCGGTGGTCATGATTGACCGTGGACCGAACTGTTCTTTGATGCTCTTGAGCCTGTGAGCGGTATAGCGAATGGCCTCTTCCCAGGTGACGGGGGTAAGCGCCTCTCCTTTGTGGTAGCGGATCATGGGCTGCGTCAGGCGGGGGGTGAGCAGGCGGGTGTCGTTAAGGAAATCCCAGCCGTAGAATCCTTTCAGGCAAAGCGTGCCCTGATTGGTGACGCCGTCTGCTGCTTCGGCTCGGATAATACGGTTATTTTCAACGACGAGGTTAAGTTTGCAGCCTGCACCGCAGTACGGGCAGACGCTGGCGATTTTTTTCATCAATAACAGACCTGTTAAGAAATGAAGCAATGTTTAACTGGAAAGCCCAGTCCCTTATTGGCTTAAGCAGGAACCATGCCACATTGCTTGTGCTTGATTTACAGGGTGTTATGGAAGGAGTGCGTGTCATCGTCAGGCTGTTCGTCAGAATTGACGATGACACGCTCGCTTTTTTGGGAGGAGGAGGGGGTCAAAGATCGTCCATGGTGTAGCCGACGACGATTTCCAGCGTCTTGCGGATCACATCTGCCTGAACGACATCGTCAGTGGCTTCCAGCGTCTGGATCAGCCAAAGGATAATGGCCTTATTGGTCAGATGCCCTTCAGAGGCAAGGACACAGCGTACTGCAGTAGAAAAAACAGCGGACTCTTCAGCAAAACGTTCGCCTGCATGACGGAAGTACTCCGATAACGCACTGTCTAGAAAGGCAGAATGAAATTCGGGTTGAAGCTGAATATTTTGTCTCATTTGTTCTCACCGTAGCTGTATGGTTGCAGTCAATGTATCTTCTTTGGATCGGACGGTTTTCCATTACCAAATAACGGCACTACATTGTCTCGACTCTCTCTGAGAGATCCCTCTCTTTTTGGTCGTCCGTGTGCGGTTCTGCGACGTTTAAAGGCGGGGTCATTTGAACCGATTTCGGCAATCACCCTCGCAAGTGTCTCCCGCCGCTGGGGATCCTTTTCATGTGCTTTCATATTGCGCAGACGCTGGATAAGACCTTCGGTTGTCACGGGGCCACGCTCTCTCAGAAGAGAAAGAACGGCTTCACCGATTAGCTGGTCGATCAGGCGATCTGCGTCACTACTGTTCATCACGTTACCGTTCGAAAAGCAGTCCAAGCAGCATGTGATAATGCTGTTCCTCTTCCGGGCCTTCAGCCCTTTCGAGACGACTTAAAAGTTTGGTACAGAGCGATTTGCGATTGAGATGTCGCCCGTCGCTAAGAATTTCAACAACCACCTGACCCAGCGTCTCCTGCTGAGTAGGTAGCGCGGCTTTCTCGAAGTACTGCGCGATTGCTGCTGCTGAATCTGCGACATAACCGTTCTGGTTCATGTTTCGCTCCTGTAAATATCCGTAATCAGTAACGTTACAATTAAGGTATACATATTTTTCAAATCTGTACATTCAAAATGTACAGATTTTTAGATTTTTCTTGATATATTTTATAATTTTTATAAATATCAGTTGGTTGTGATTGTATCATTCAGCGTTATCGTTGCAGGATATATTGTACAATCTCGATTGTGCTCAGAGAGTTGTACAACACCAAAACCCGGCTTTGTAAATGCGCTAAATCATTGACGTGTAAATTATTTGTTAAGCAATGAATGTGCTATAACAACACTCTATCCACGATCTTTTCGTGGCCGAACCTATAAACCCCCAGGAATAGCATGCTAACAACCATCATTTACCGCAGTCATATCTGCGAGGACGTTCCGGTGAAAGCGCTGGAAGAAATGGTAGCTGCTGCAAATCGTAAAAATCGGCACTCCGATGTCACGGGGATCTTGCTGTTTAACGGCACACATTTTTTCCAGTTACTTGAAGGGCCAGTTGATAATGTGACGGCCATCTATCAGCATATCTGCCGTGACCCGCGACATCATAATGTGGTGGAACTCATGTGCGATCATGGTCCCTTCCGACGCTTTGGCAATGTGGGTATGGAGCTTTTCGATTTGCGTCAATTTGATACAGACGAAGTGCTCCAGCAGGTGCTTGATAAAGGGACGACGAGGTACCGGTTGACGTATAGCGACCGTGCCCTGCAGTTTTTCCGCACCTTCGTTGAGGCCACAGAAAAAGCCAACTATTTTGAACTGCCTCCGGCGAACAGCTGGGAATTTATTTCCGAAGAGACGCCCTTATCCGCGCAGTCAGAGGTTGTGGCAAAAGGTGCAGAGTGCAGCTTTGCGTTTCAACCCATCGTCGATCCCTTTATGCAACAGATTGTCTCCTGGGAAGCGCTGATTCGTACGCCCGAAGGGGACTCACCTGCTGCCTATTTTCAGACTCTGCCGCAAGACGCGCTTTATGAGGCCGATCTGAAGAGCAAGCAGGTGGCACTGTCGATGGCCAGCGCGCTGGGGCTACACACCCAAACGCTGTCCCTCAATCTGCTGCCGATGACGCTGGTTAACGTGCCTAACGCGGTTGATTTCCTGCTCACGGTCATTGAGGCGAATGGTTTTGTGCCGGAACAGATCGTTGTCGAGTTCACAGAGAGTGAAGCGATCTCCCGCTTTGACGAATTTACACATTCAGTCAGGCAGTTAAAGAGCGCGGGTATCAGCGTGACGATCGATCACTTTGGCGCAGGGTTTGCCGGGCTGCAGCTGCTGGCGCAGTTCCAGCCGGACAGAATTAAGATTAATCGGGATTTGATCGCCAACGTGCACAAAAGCGGCCCGCGCCAGGCGATTGTACAAGCCATCATCAAATGCTGCGCGTCCCTGGAAATCCAGTTCTGCGCGGTGGGGGTTGAACTGGCTGAGGAGTGGATGTGGCTGGAATCCGCCGGGATTTCGCAGTTTCAGGGGCATCTTTTTGCCAGCCCGCGTCTGGGCGGGATCCCGGCTGTTGCCTGGCCTGAAAAAAAGAACGATTTCTAAAAACCTGTACATGACACCCGAGAGTTAACTGTACGAACAGAGAAATTTGGACAACAATAGATTAACAAGTGAAAGGATTTGACCCCTTTCACTTGTCTCATAACGGGGAGTTGGTTATACAAATGCGTTGTACAATCTGATAAGGTTGGTGCGGTTAGGTATGGAAGTGTTGAGCGTGAGGGAGTTAATGGCCTATTACAGTATCGGCGAAGTCGCCGAACGATGCGGTATCAACCCCGTTACGCTGCGCGCCTGGCAACGCCGTTATGGTTTGTTGAAGCCGCAACGCAGCGAAGGGGGCCATCGTCAGTTTGACGATGAGGATATCCTGCGTATCGAAGAGATCAAGCGCCTGATGAAAACCGGCGTCTCGGTCGGAAAAGTCAAAGCGTTACTGGAAAATAAAGAAGAGCTGACGCAGGGCAACTGGGTCTCTTTCCAGGAAGAGATGATGACGGTTCTGCGTTACGCCAGCCCGGGTAAACTGCGTGCCAAAATCGGCGAATTCCGCCGCGATCATGCGATGGATGCGCTGATTGATAACATTATTTCTCCGGTCCGACAGCGAATGAACCAGGACCAAAATACCGTGCGTCACATGGCGAGTCTGTTTGACGGCGTACTGATCGAATTCGCGGTTGCAAGCCTGGCGGAATCCCGCAAGAAAGCCGGTAAAGATGCTCTCCTGATTGGTTGGGAATGCGATGACCGCACCCACCTGTGGCTGGAAGCTGCGCGCTTATCGCAGAAGGGCTGGCACATTGACGTCTTGGCTGAACCCATCGATTCACCGCGGCCTGAACTCTTCCCGGGGCAAAAAATCTTCGTCTGGACGGGGAAATCCCCCACACCTCGCCAGCAGGAACAGCTCGATCACTGGCGTGAACAGGGGTTTGCTGTTTCATTTCATCACTGATCGTAAGAGGCCTTGAGGGCCTTTTTTGTTTTTGTCACTTCCTGAGCAAAAGTTAACTTCGCATGTTTAATGTGCCGAGGCGTCATCAGGAGCGTGAAAGGATGAGCACCATTACCAGATAATTCACAAAAGAATAGGTGGCGGTGCTCCTTATTATTACTCAGCTTGTATGGCGCTCATTCCATGCATCTGAAAATTGGATATTACCGTCAATAATTCTCCAGGTGATTTTTTCATATTGAATGCTGACACTTTCAATATGATTCATTTTATCGTTGCCCGCTAGCTTAACATTTGGAACGCTACAGTGGACGCCCGTTAATTTCACATTCTCCATAAGAACGGTGTAATAGCAAACCTCCTGACCTGCATCATTGATGTGATAAAACCTGATTTCTGCGCTTTTCAACGTCTGCCCGGTTGCTGCAGCCTTGTAAAGATATGGTGTAGCGCTATCAACTTCTTTTTCAATCATCATGGATGAGTGCTGGCGGGTGCCGGTGATTTTGCCGTTTGCGCTGTCAACGGGCAAGTTTATACCGTGGCTCAGGCCGATAATTTCAATACTTCCTTCACGATCTTGTACGTCAACAGATCCTTTGATATCTGCACCGCCATCGTCTTTAAGCCACATATAGGGAGGTATAGGCATTTATTAGTTCCTTATTTTTTCGATTAAATTCATTGTTATAATATAAAAAGGGATGATGATAATTAGCATTATAATCCAGTCAATAAATGAGTAGGCGTCATACATTGATTCTGCACTCTCATTTCCGGTGATAATCATTGCTGTTGTTCTGGCTAAATCATAGTTAATATATATCTCAGGGCCTGGTAGTATATGACCTACAGTGAGTAATAAAATGAGAAAATAAATAATTTTACATGCTCTACGAGCAAGGTTTTTTAATGTAGCCACCAGCTACGACCTCCACCCATCCCCGCGCCATTAATGACCTCATGCATGGGACCTGAATAAGTGATGTATTCATTAGCGCGTTATGAATCATCGCAAAATCAGACATGTTGGCGATAGTTATGCAACCTTTTGAAACCGTGCCTGGATGGAGTCGGAAATTTCCACGTTTTACGCTTTCTACCCATGTGTAATCATCAATACCCCAGTCATCACGCCACAAAGCAAACCAGTCCGATTTACCAAAAGCATTTCTGCCAATAAATCTGTTAGCTCCATCGTGAATTTCCTCTTTTTTTTGCGAAAACCAGTTACCCTCCCTGCGATCTACAATCCAGTATTTCCCTAAGGGAATAGGACCCGTATTGGCGACATGTCCGCAACTGGCATTGTTTCTGCTGGCCCCCAACCCTGAGTGCGCCATGAACACGCCCACCCCATACAAATCGAAAGGCGCGTAATCTGCGCCGTTCAGAATCATCTTTCCCTGTAACGCCATATGACACCTATTTTCCATTAAATGTGTATGGTTAATGCTACAGCGATTGTTAATGTGATCCAGAGGGACTGCATGATTTTCAGAAAAAGACTCTGATTATCCGATTGTTTGCTGCTGGGGTAGCACTTGTTTCTGTGCGCCAAAGCGCATTCGTTTGACTATGTTTACGACAGCTAAAGAAGCTATCTTAAAAATAGGCATTTCCGATGCATATTTTACTTTTCTCCTCATCGCCACAAATGCCGCGGCGAAATGCATTATTTATCAATGCATTGAACAATTAAATCCATCCTGCCTGCATCCTTCTACAGGGTCTATGCTTAATAAAAGTAACCAAAAAGGGCGGTTTACCCGGATGCCCCTACTGACAGGGGGTTGAAGTGATAATCGTTATCACTAACATGGTGTTATGCCCTGATGGCTATTCAGACGAGGTGGACCTATGGAACTGCATTCAGAAACCTTTAATCCGGCCGATTTTGCCTGGCGCGGTTTAACGCTCACGCCAGCGGCGGCGGCACACATTCACGAGCTGGTGGCGAAAAAGCCCGAGATCCTCGGCGTACGTTTAGGCGTCAAACAGACCGGATGCGCAGGTTTTGGTTACGTGCTTGATACCGTCACCGAACCCGAGAAAGATGACCTGGTCTTCGAAACCGATGGCGCGAAACTGTTCGTTGCGCTGCAGGCGATGCCCTTTATTGACGGCACCGAAGTGGACTACGTCCGCGAAGGCTTAAACCAGTTATTCAAATTTCATAACCCGAAAGCCCAGAACGAATGCGGCTGCGGCGAAAGCTTTGGGGTATAGGCGGTACTATGTCTCGTAATACTGAAGCAACGAGTGATGTGAACACCTGGAGCGGCGGACACCTGAATTATAAAGAAGGGTTCTTCACGCAGCTGCAGACCGATGAGCTGGCGAAAGGCATCAACGAAGATGTCGTGCGGGCGATCTCGGCCAAACGTAATGAACCCGAATGGATGCTCGAATTTCGTCTGAGTGCCTTCCGCGCCTGGCTGGAAATGGAAGAGCCGCACTGGCTGAAAGCGCACTACGACAAGCTGAACTATCAGGATTACAGCTACTACTCCGCGCCCTCCTGCGGCAGCTGTGACGACACCTGCGCCTCGCAGCCGGGAGCGGTACAGCAAACCGGCGCAGAAAACAGCTTCCTGAGCAAAGAAGTTGAAGAAGCCTTTAATCAGCTTGGCGTGCCCGTTCGCGAAGGAAGAGAGGTGGCGGTGGACGCCATTTTCGACTCCGTCTCGGTGGCGACCACCTACCGCGAGAAGCTGGCAGAGCAGGGGATCATTTTCTGCTCCTTCGGCGAAGCGATTCACGATCATCCGGAACTGGTGAAAAAGTACATTGGGACCGTGGTGCCCTCTAACGATAATTTCTTCGCAGCGCTCAACGCAGCGGTGGCCTCCGACGGTACCTTTATTTACGTACCAAAAGGCGTACGTTGCCCGATGGAGCTGTCAACTTATTTCCGTATCAACGCGGAAAAAACCGGCCAGTTTGAACGTACCATTCTGGTGGCCGATGAAGGCAGCTACGTCAGCTATATCGAAGGCTGTTCCGCCCCGGTACGCGACAGCTATCAGCTGCACGCGGCGGTGGTGGAAGTCATCATCCACAAAGACGCTGAGGTGAAATACTCCACGGTGCAAAACTGGTTCCCGGGCGACGGTAATACCGGCGGCATTTTGAACTTCGTTACCAAGCGCGCGCTGTGTGAAGGCGAAAACAGCAAGATGTCCTGGACCCAGTCGGAAACCGGCTCGGCCATTACCTGGAAATATCCGAGCTGCATCCTGCGCGGGGATAACTCCATCGGCGAGTTTTACTCGGTGGCGCTGACCAGCGGGCATCAGCAGGCCGATACCGGCACCAAGATGATCCACATTGGTAAAAACACCAAATCCACCATTATTTCGAAAGGGATCTCCGCCGGGCACAGCCAGAACAGCTATCGCGGGCTGGTGAAAATCATGCCGACGGCCACCAACGCGCGTAACTTTACCCAGTGTGACTCGATGCTGATTGGCGCTGACTGCGGCGCGCATACCTTCCCGTACGTCGAGTGCCGTAATAACACGGCCCAGCTTGAGCACGAAGCGACCACGTCGCGCATCGGGGAAGACCAGCTCTTCTACTGCCTGCAGCGCGGGATCAGTGAAGAAGATGCCATTTCTATGATTGTGAACGGCTTCTGTAAGGACGTGTTCTCTGAACTGCCGCTGGAATTCGCCGTTGAAGCACAAAAACTCCTCGCCATTAGTCTTGAACACAGCGTCGGTTAAGGAAAGCACATGTTAAGCATTAAAGATTTACAGGTTAGCGTGGAAGAGAAAGCCATCCTGCGTGGCCTCAATTTTGACGTCAAGCCGGGTGAAGTTCACGCCATCATGGGGCCGAACGGCTCCGGGAAAAGTACGCTTTCCGCGACGCTGGCAGGACGCGAAGATTACGAAGTCACCCACGGCTCCGTCGAGTTTAACGGCAAAGATCTGCTGGAGATGTCGCCGGAAGAGCGGGCCGGGGAGGGCATTTTTATGGCCTTCCAGTACCCGGTAGAAATTCCGGGCGTCAGCAATCAGTTCTTCCTGCAGACGGCGCTGAACGCGGTGCGCAAATATCGCGGTCTCGACGCGCTGGACCGCTTCGACTTCCAGGATCTGATGGAAGAGAAGATCAAGCTGCTGAAAATGCCGGAAGACCTGCTGACCCGTTCGGTGAACGTCGGTTTCTCCGGCGGTGAGAAAAAGCGTAACGACATTCTGCAGATGGCGGTGCTTGAGCCCGAGCTGTGCATTCTTGATGAGACCGATTCAGGCCTGGACATCGACGCCCTGAAGATTGTCGCAGACGGGGTGAACTCGCTGCGTGACGGCAAGCGCTCGTTTATTATCGTCACCCACTACCAGCGCATTCTTGACTACATCAAACCAGACTACGTCCACGTGCTTTACCAGGGGCGCATTGTGAAATCCGGCGATTTCACGCTGGTTAAACAACTGGAGGAGCAGGGTTATGGCTGGCTTACCGAACAGCAGTAATGCACTCCAGCAGTGGCACCGGCTGTTTGAAACGCAGGGGCAATCGCGTTCAGAGCAGGCCCAGCAGCACCTTCAGCAGATGCTGCGTCTGGGTCTGCCCACCCGTAAGCACGAAAACTGGAAATACACTCCGCTCGATGGCCTGCTGAACGGCGAGTTTGTCACGCGCTCGGCGGACGTCACTCCGGCCCAGCGAGACGGGCTGGCGTTACCTGTGGATGCGCTGCGTCTGGTCTTTGTCGACGGCGTGTTTCACCCGGAACTCAGTGACGAGACGCGACACAGCGGCTTTGAAATCGCCGTGAATGACGTTCATCAGAGTCTGGCCGCACCGGTACAGCCGGAGGTCTTCCTGCATCTCACCGAAAGTCTGGCGCAGTCTGTGACGCATATCAGCGTAAAACATAACCAGCGTCCGGCGAAGCCGCTGCTGCTGATGCACATCACTCAGGGGCTGGACGGTGACGAAATCAACACCGCGCACTATCGCCACCATCTTGAACTGGGGGAGGGGGCAGAGGCCACGGTGATTGAACATTACGTCAGCCTCAACGAGACGCGCCACTTTACCGGCTCGCGTCTGACGATGAATGTGGCGGCCAATGCCCAGCTTCACCACATCAAGCTGGCGTTTGAGAACCCGCAGAGCCACCACTTTGCCCATAACGACATTTTACTGGGGCAAGATGCCGCGGCCTACAGCCATAGCTTCCTGCTCGGCAGCGCGGTGCTGCGCCACAATACCAGCACCCAGCTTAACGGTGAAAATACCACCCTACGCATTAACAGCCTGGCGATGCCGGTCAAATCTGAAGTGTGCGACACGCGCACCTGGCTTGAGCACAACAAAGGCTATTGCAACAGCCGTCAGCTGCATAAAACGATCGTCAGCGACAAAGGGCGCGCGGTGTTTAACGGCCTGATTAACGTGGCCCAGCACGCCATTAAAACCGACGGACAGATGACCAACAACAACCTGCTGCTGGGGCGTCTGGCGGAAGTGGACACCAAACCGCAGCTGGAGATCTACGCCGATGACGTGAAATGCAGCCACGGTGCGACGGTCGGGCGGATTGACGATGAGCAGATGTTCTACCTGCGCTCCCGCGGTATCGATCGGCAGGCGGCGCAGAAGATGATCATCTACGCGTTTGCCGCCGAGCTGACGGAAGCGCTGCACGATGGCGCGTTAAAACAGCAGGTGCTGGCCCGTATCGGTCAGCGTCTGCCTGGAGGCGAAGCATGAGTTTTCCCGTCGAGAAAGTACGGGCAGATTTTCCCGTTCTGACCCGTGAAGTGAACGGTCTGCCGCTGGCCTATCTGGACAGCGCGGCCAGCGCGCAGAAACCGAATCAGGTGGTGGATGCAGAAGCCGAATTCTATCGTCACGGCTATGCCGCCGTGCATCGCGGTATTCATACCCTGAGCGCCGAGGCGACCCAGCGTATGGAAAACGTGCGCACGCAGATTGCCGCTTTCCTCAATGCGCAATCGCCTGAAGAGCTGGTCTTCGTGCGCGGCACCACCGAAGGGATCAACCTGGTCGCCAACAGCTGGGGCAACGCACAGGTGCATGCGGGCGATAACATCGTCATCACGCAAATGGAGCACCACGCCAATATCGTGCCGTGGCAAATGCTCTGTGAGCGCGTTGGTGCGCAGCTGCGGGTGATCCCGTTGAATGCCGACGGGACGCTTCAGCTTGAGCAGCTTGACGCGTTGCTGGATGAGCGCACGCGGCTGGTGGCCGTCACCCAGGTCTCTAACGTACTGGGGACTGAGAACCCGGTGGCGGAGATTATCGCAAAGGCCCATCAGGCAGGGGCGAAGGTACTGATTGACGGCGCGCAGGCGGTGATGCACCACGCGGTTGATGTCCAGGCGCTGGACTGCGATTTCTACGTCTTCTCGGGACACAAACTCTACGGCCCGACCGGGATTGGCGTGCTGTATGTGAAAGAAGACATCCTGCAGGCGATGCCGCCGTGGGAAGGGGGCGGGTCGATGATCGCCACCGTTAGCCTCTCAGAAGGGACTACCTACGCCCGCGCGCCGTGGCGTTTTGAGGCGGGCACGCCCAACACCGGGGGCATTATCGGGCTGGGGGCGGCGGTCTCCTACGTTTCTGCGATTGGCCTTGATGCCATTCAGGAATATGAACAGCTGCTGATGCACTATGCGCTTGCCCAGCTTGCCAGCGTACCGGATTTAACCTTATACGGCCCGGCTGACCGACAGGGTGTGATTGCGTTTAATCTGGGTAAACATCACGCCTATGACGTGGGCAGTTTTCTGGATAATTATGGCGTGGCGGTCCGTACCGGGCATCACTGCGTCATGCCCCTGATGGCGTTTTACCAGGTGCCGGCAATGTGTCGCGCGTCGCTGGTGATGTACAACACAACGGAAGAGGTCGACAGGCTGGTGGCGGGGCTTAAGCGCATTCACCAGTTGCTGGGCTAACGGAGAGGCGAAAGATGGCAGAACTGCCGGATAAAGATAAATTGCTGCGCAACTTCGGGCGTTGCGCTAACTGGGAAGAGAAATATCTCTATATTATTGAGTTGGGGCAGCGTTTAGCGCCGCTCAGCGAAGAGGCGCATAACCCGGATAATATTATTCAGGGCTGCCAGAGCCAGGTGTGGATTGTGATGAAGCAATCTGCCGATGGCACTATCGAATTACATGGCGACAGCGACGCTGCGATTGTGAAAGGGCTTATTGCCGTCGTCTTTATTCTCTATCACCAGATGTCGGCGCAGGACATTGTCGCTTTTGATGTTCGTCCCTGGTTCGAAAAAATGGCACTCACCCAACATCTCACCCCGTCCCGATCCCAGGGACTGGAAGCGATGATCCGCGGCATTCGCGCCAAAGCTGCAATCCTTAGCTAGACTTACAGAACAGCATTCATTCTGTTTCGCGAGGTGGTTCCCGCCTCGCTGGTTTTTCAGCTTTCTGGCGTTCTGTCAGTGAATAAGGAATCTCAGTATGAAGCGCGCGTCTCTAATAACTCTATTACTCCTTGGTTCGCTCGGTGTGCTTAATTCGGCCCGGGCGGTGGATTATCCGTTGCCGCCCGCAGGCAGCCGTCTGATTGGGCAAAATCAAACCTACACGATTCAGGAAGGCGACAATAAACTGCAGGCCATTGCCCGCCGGTTTAATACGGCTGCTCAGCTTATTCTTGAAACCAATAATACCATTGCACCGGTGAACCCCGCGCCGGGGACGGTGATCACCATTCCTTCTCAAATGCTGCTGCCGGATACCCCGCGGGAAGGGATCGTGGTCAACCTGGCTGAGCTTCGGCTTTACTATTTCCCGCCGGGGGAGAATATCGTTCAGGTCTTCCCGCTCGGTATCGGGCAGCTGGGACTGGAAACGCCGGTGACGACCACCCGCGTGAGTCAGAAAATCCCTAATCCAACCTGGACACCGACAGCGGGCATCAGGGCGCGCTCTCTGGCGCAAGGAATTAAATTGCCGCCGGTCGTGCCAGCAGGGCCAAATAACCCGTTAGGACGCTTTGCGCTGCGTTTAGGCGTAGGGAACGGTGAATATCTCATCCACGGCACCAGCGCGCCGGACAGCGTCGGTTTACGGGTCAGTTCAGGCTGTATGCGGATGAACGCGCCGGATATCAAAGCGCTTTTTGGGCAGGTGCGTGTTGGCACGCGGGTCCAGATTATCAATGAGCCGGTGAAGTTTGCCGTCGAGCCGGACGGGAAACGCTACATCGAAGTACACCGTCCGTTGGCGCAGGTCGAGGGGGAAAACCCACAGGTAGCGCCCATTAGCCACTCTGAAGATTTCGCGACCTTCGTGTCTCAATCGGGGAGTGATAAAGCGCTTATCGATAAAGCCCTGTCACGTCGTGCGGGGATCCCGGTGGCAGTGTCTGCCGGTAGTGGTCCATCAGCAAGCAACAGCGTGTTGTCGGTGCAGAACAGTCGGGTGTCAGCTGCGGTAGCCGAAGAGGAAGGGGAGAGGGTGACGCAGTAGGGGTTTGACGAAGGCAAAAAAAATGGCGCACAATGTGCGCCATTTTATTAACAGGTACTATTACTTACGGTATTTAGTAGCCTGGTTGTCCAGACGCTGGTTAGCGCGAGCTGCGTCGTCTTTAGCAGCCTGAACGTCGGAACGGATTGCGTTCACGTCGTTGCTCAGCTGGTCAACTTTAGCGTTCAGAGTCTGAACGTCAGAAGACAGCTGATCGATTTTAGCGTTGCTGGAGCAACCTGCCAGCAGAGTAGAACCCAGGATTACCGCGCCCAGTACCAGTTTAGTACGATTCATTATTAATACCCTCTAGATTGAGTTAATCTCCATGTAGCGTTACAAGTATTACACAAAGTTTTTTGGGTTGAGAATATTTTTTTGATGGGAATACGCCTATTTTTGATCGTTCGCTCAAAGAAGCAACGAATTTGGCCTTTTTGTCGAAAAAGCCATGTTAAAAAAGGCATTTTTCATCGGATTCATCTTAGATAAATCGCAATTAAATAGAAAAACCCGATTTGCTTTTTGAATAGATAGGGCTAATGACAGGAATAAAAAAAGCGCCCCGAAGGACGCTTTCTATCAAAAAATAATTCGTTCGGGAATTATTACAGTACGTGAACAGATGCAGTGTTAGTGGTACCTGCTGGAACCAGGGCACCAGAAACCATCACCACAACGTCGCCTTTCTGTGCCAGACCGCTTTCCAGCGCCATCGCTTTACCCTGAATGTAGAAATCATCGGTAGACGCGATCTCTTTCACCAGATGGGCAACCACGCCTTTGCTCAGCACCAGCTGACGCGCGGTGGTTTCATTGGTGGTCAGGGCCAGGATGGTGGCATCCGGGAAGTATTTACGCACTGCACGAGCAGATTTACCGCCCTGGGTCGCTACCACGATCAGCGGTGCGTCCAGTTTCTCAGCGGTTTCAACTGCACCGCGGCACACAGCTTCGGTGATGCGCAGTTTGCGGCTGTCGTTGTTGAAGTCCAGACGGCTGGTCATCACGCGGTCAGTACGCTCGCAGATGGTTGCCATGATGCCGACCGCTTCCAGCGGGTATTTACCCTTCGCTGACTCACCGGACAGCATCACTGCATCGGTACCGTCGAGGATGGCGTTCGCCACGTCGCCTGCTTCAGCGCGGGTAGGGCGTGGGTTTTTGATCATGGA
The DNA here is from genome assembly GCF_057444735.1 of Enterobacter sp. B79-1. Lineage (NCBI taxonomy): Bacteria > Pseudomonadati > Pseudomonadota > Gammaproteobacteria > Enterobacterales > Enterobacteriaceae > Enterobacter > Enterobacter sp. B79-1. Next base: position 797,412 of record NZ_JBYAZJ010000001.1, on the reverse strand, counting down.
GTCCAGCATCTGCGTTGCAGTGATAACCACTTTACGCGCGCGAACGCATTTCTCGATCATCATCTTCTGCGCGAAGATCACTTCTTCAACCGGGATCTCAACACCCAGGTCGCCACGTGCAACCATGATGCCGTCAGACGCTTCGAGAATTTCGTCGAAGTTGTTCAGGCCTTCCTGGTTTTCGATTTTGGAGATGATCTGGATCTTCTCGCCGCCGTGCGCTTTCAGGTGCTCACGGATCTCAACCACGTCAGAACGCTTACGGATGAAGGATGCAGCAACGAAATCAACACCTTGCTCGCAACCAAAGATCAGGTCCTGTTTGTCTTTTTCAGCCAGTGCTGGCAGCGCGATAGAAACGCCCGGCAGGTTAACGCCTTTGTTTTCGCCCAGGTCGCCGTTGTTCAGCACTTTACAGATAACCTTGTTACCTTCGATAGCGGTAACTTCCATACCGATCAGGCCATCATCCACCAGCACGGTGTTGCCGACGGACAGATCGCTGGTGAAGCCTTCGTAGGTCACTGCAACGATTTCGCTGTTACCAACAACAGATTTGTCGGTGGTGAAGGTGAAGGTCTGGCCCGCTTTCAGAGAAACGTCGTTACCGCCTTCCAGTTTGATGGTACGGATTTCCGGACCTTTGGTATCCAGCAGAATAGCGGCTTTTTTGCCGGTCTTGCTCATCACGTTGCGCAAGTTCTGGATACGCTGGCCGTGCTCAGCATAGTCGCCATGGGAGAAGTTCAGACGCATCACGTTCATGCCGGCATCCAGCATTTTGCTCAGCATCTCTTCAGATTCGGTTTTCGGGCCGATAGTACAAACAATTTTCGTCTTTTTCATGACAGTCTTAGTCTTTAAGTTGGGAAGGATATGGAAATCTCGCTCCGGGGGCGCACCGCCGCGGAGTCAAACCTGTGTTGCAAAAGAGTATATGACACGCACTAAGGATAGGAGACATCAAATGAGCGTGCAGAAGAAAGTGTGCCTGAGTGTCAGCCCAACGAAGGAGAGGAGAAGTTGTACGTTGTTTTTTGTATTCCAAGCGCTGAAACCATTCACCAGGGATTTGGCGCGCATTATACGCTGATTTTAAGATAAAAGGAAAATGGAAACAGCGTTTCAAAAATAATCTGTGCAGATTCACATAAGTTTGTTATCAAGGCGTTAAGGCATAATGACAACTTATGGCGGCAGGTGCCTGACCTGCCGCGTTTTGCTTATTTTTGCAGCGCCTGGCTGAGATCGGCTATCAGGTCTTTCGGATCTTCAATTCCGACTGACAGGCGGATCAGCTGCGGCACAATGCCGTTGGCCAGGCGTTGTTCCAGCGGAATTGACGCGTGGGTCATGCTGTAGGGCTGGCTCACCAGGCTCTCCACGCCGCCCAGGCTTTCCGCGAGGGTGAACAACTTCAGGTTACGGATCACCTCGGTGGCGCGTTGCGCATTGCCTTTCACCACGACGGAAATCATCCCGCCCGGCAGCGCCATCTGCGTACGGGCAAGCTGATATTGTGGATGCGATTCCAGACCGGGATAGAAAACGTTTTCCACCAGAGGATGCTGATCGAGCCATTGCGCAATCGCCAGCGCGTTGGTGCTGTGCTTTTCGACGCGCAGCGCAAGGGTGCGAATACCGCGCAGCGTCAGGAAGCTGCTGAACGGATCCAGTACGCCGCCCACCGCGTTTTGCAGATAACCCAGCTTATCCGCCAGTTCCTTGTTGTCCCCGACAATCGCCAGCCCGGCCACCACGTCAGAGTGGCCGTTCAGGTATTTAGTGGCGGAGTGCACCACGATATCGAAACCTGATTCCAGCGGACGGTGGATCACCGGCGACGCGAAGGTATTATCCGCCACGCTGATGACGTTATGACGACGGGCAATTTGCGCAATAGCCGCCAGATCCGCCAGCTTCAGCCGCGGGTTGGTTGGCGTTTCAACCCATACCATGCGGGTTTCCGGACGAATGGCGGCCTCAAGCCCGGCCAGGTCGTCCGGTTTAACCCAGCTGACCTGCAGACCGGTGCTGCGCTTGCGCACGTTTTCAATCAGGCGATACGTCCCGCCGTAAACGTCATCAATGGCGACAATATGGCTGTCTTTATCGAGCAGTTCGAGCACCGTGGAGATGGCCGCCAGACCGGAGGCAAACGCGTAGCCGCGCGAGCCGCCTTCCAGTTCGGCGATGGCGGTTTCCAGCGCGTGGCGGGTGGGGTTGCCGCTGCGGGAATACTCATAGCCGGTATGCTCGCCGGGTGACGGTTGCGCAAACGTCGAGGTAGCGTAAATCGGCGGCATGACGGCGCCGTGCTGGTCGTTGAACTCGCCGCTGTGAACGCTCAGGGTTGCCAGGTTTTTCATCTCTTATTCCTTTATTGTTGTAGACGGTTGCGCCAGGCGGTCAGGACGTCGCTGCGCGTGATCAGACCCAAAAAGCGGTCGTTGTCATTAATCACGGCCACCAGGCCACGGTCGAAAATAGCGTTCAGGGCGCTCTCAGGGGCGTGTTTATCAAGGAACTCCACCTGACGCGTCATGGCTGCTGTCACCGGAAGGGCAAAGCGATCGCCATCGCCGCCGATATGCCGCAGCAGATCCCACTCGTCGATGATGCCCACCACCTTGCCGTTCTCCAGCACCGGAAGCTGGGAGATGTCATACAAACGCATGCGCGCCAGTACGGTTGAAAGTGTGTCGTCCGGGGCGGCGGTGACGGTGGCACCTTCATCGTGACGCAGGGCAATATAGTCGGAGAGATCGCCAGCCTGAGGACGCGTGATGAGCCCTTGCTGACGCATCCAGTCATCGTTGAACATCTTCGAGAGATATTTATTGCCGCTGTCGCAGGCGAAGGTGACCACGCGTTTCGCCGTGGTCTGCGCCTGACAATATTTCAGCGCCGCCGCCAGCAGCGTGCCGCTGGAGGAGCCCGCCAGAATGCCTTCCGTTTTCAGCAGATCGCGCGCGGTGGTGAAGGCTTCCCGGTCGGCGATGCGCCAGGCGCGATTCACCCCTTCGATGTGGGCCAGCGGCGGAATAAAGTCTTCGCCAATCCCTTCAACCAGCCATGAGCCTGCATCGTGATAGCGTCCGGTTTCCACCTGGTCGGCCAGAACCGATCCGGCCGGGTCTGCCAGGACAAACTCCGTATCGGGGGAATGTTCCGCAAACCACGCCTGTAATCCCCCCAGCGTGCCGCCAGAGCCCACGCCGACAACAATGGCGTCGATCCGCCCATCAAGCTGTTCAAACAGTTCCGGCGCCGTCGTGGTGCGGTGCGCCAGCGGGTTGGCCTCATTATTGAACTGGTCGATGTAAAACGCGCCGGGCAATTCGTTGGCCAGACGCTGGGCGTAATCCTGGTAATAGGCCGGATGCCCCTTATTCACATCGGAGCGGGTCAACACCACCTGAGCTCCCAGCGCGCGCAGGTGGAAAATCTTTTCGCGGCTCATTTTGTCGGGTACTACCAGGATCAGCGAGTAGCCTTTCTGCGCGGCGATCAGGGCCAGGCCGAGGCCGGTATTGCCCGCCGTCGCTTCTATAATCGTGCCACCCGGCTGCAGCTGGCCGGTGCGCTCCGCTTCGTTGATCATCGACAGCGCAACGCGGTCTTTAATCGAGCCGCCGGGATTTTGGTTTTCCAGCTTCAGGAACAAGGAGCAGGGACCGGTATCCAGTTTATGCAGCTGGATAAGCGGCGTGTGGCCAATCAGTTCGGTGACGGAGTGATAAATCGTCATGGTCTTTTTCCTTTAACGAGGTCATGACCGGATGATAGGACTATGAAAATTTCTCAATAAAGAACGTTTCACTGCCTTTTAGAACAGAAAGGAATATTCAGCATGTTTTCGGATGTAAGGACAGCAAGACGTAAAGTTGTCTGGATGTGAGGATGGCTATATCGGGATAAAATGCTGCAAAAATGACCATTTTTTCAGCGGGTCAGCCATCGAATATGCGTATGGCAGATAATCATTGCTGAAAATGATCTAAATGCTTTCCAGCCGTTAAATCCGCTGTTTATTTCCGAAAGTTATAACACATTCTTTTTTGTTCATTTAAAACCTGATAACGCCTGTTTACTATCGTTTGGACATCCATACTGCTAAACCGCCATGGGCGGAACGGATAACGAATAAGAATGATTGTACTGAGCAATATTTCAAAGGTTTTTGACAACGGAAAGGTGGCACTGACAGCCGTTGATAATGTCAATTTGACGATAGCGCAGGGACAGATTTACGGGATTATCGGTTATAGCGGTGCCGGGAAAAGTACGCTTATCCGCCTGCTGAACGGTCTGGAAAAACCCAGTACCGGCAGCGTAACCATCAACGGGCAGAATATTTCTGCCGCTAAGGGCGAAGCCTTACGTCAGGCACGTTTGAAGATCAGCATGGTGTTCCAGCATTTCAACCTGCTCTGGTCGCGAACGGTTAACGAGAACATCGCCTTCTCGATGCAAATCGCGGGCGTGCCTAAAGCCAATATCAAGGCGCGCGTTGCTGAGCTGGTGGATTTGGTCGGCCTGAAAGGGCGTGAGAATGCGTACCCGTCCCAGCTGAGCGGCGGGCAAAAACAGCGCGTGGGCATTGCGCGCGCGCTGGCCAATAACCCGGACGTGCTGCTCTGCGACGAAGCCACGTCGGCTCTTGACCCACAGACCACCGATCAGATCCTCGATCTGCTGCTGGATATTAACCGTCGTTTCAAACTCACCATCGTGCTGATCACCCACGAGATGCACGTGGTGCGCAAAATCTGCGACCGCGTGGCGGTGATGGAGAATGGCAAGGTGGTGGAAGAGGGCGACGTCCTGAGCGTCTTTACCCATCCGCAACAGCCCATCACACAACAGTTTGTTCGTCAGGTGAGCCAGTACGCCGAGGAAGAGACCTTCAACGCTGAGCTGGCAAATGAACTCGAAGGCACGATTATCAAGCTGACCTTTACCGGACATAGCACGCATAAGCCTGTCGTCGGTGAATTAACGCTGCGCTATGGCCTGCCGTTTAACATCCTGCACGGAAAAATGACGCAAACCGCCCACGGTGTTTTCGGGCAACTCTGGGTGCACGTAGTGGCATCTGATGAACAACTGAACAATATCCTCGCCGACCTGCAGCACAGCGATATTGAAGGCGAGGTGATTAAACATGACTGAGGATCTCTTTCCGCATCTGAAGTGGGACCAGCTGTGGGCAGCAACCCAGGAGACGCTGTACATGACCGCGCTCTCCGGCGTGGCGACCTTTGTTCTGGGGCTCGTGCTCGGTCTGGCGCTGTTTTTAACCGCGCGCGGCGGGCTGTTCCATAACCGCACGGTCTACAGTGTGATTTCGATTGTGGTGAACGTTTTCCGCTCCATTCCGTTCATCATCCTGATTGTATTGCTGATCCCGTTCACGAAAACCATCGTGGGGACCATCCTTGGCGCCAACGCGGCACTCCCGGCGCTGATTGTGGGCGCAGCACCGTTCTACGCACGCCTGGTGGAAATCGCCCTGCGTGAAGTGGATAAAGGCGTTATAGAAGCAACGCGCTCGATGGGCGCACGACTGAGCACGTTAGTGTTTCGGGTTTTACTGCCGGAATCATCACCTGCACTGGTTTCAGGTATTACGGTGACGCTGATTGCGCTGGTGAGCTACAGCGCAATGGCGGGGGTGATTGGTGCCGGCGGTTTGGGAAATCTGGCTTATCTGGAAGGATTCCAGCGCAACCATGGTGACGTCACGCTGGTGGCAACGGTGACCATTTTAATCATCGTTTTCATTATCCAGTTCTGCGGCGACATCATTACTTCACTGTTAGATAAAAGATAAACACGAATAACACACAGGAACCATCATCATGAAAAAGACACTGACACTGATCGCCGCAGCAACCCTGAGCGCCTTGAGCTTCGCCTCCTGGGCTGACACGCTGACCGTAGGCGCGTCCAACACGCCGCACGCCGAAATTCTGGAGCAGGCGAAGCCGATTCTGGCGAAGCAGGGTATCGACCTGGAGATTAAACCGTTCCAGGACTACATTCTGCCTAACACCGCGCTGGCGGGACGTGACATCGATGCGAACTATTTCCAGCATATTCCTTACCTGAACAGCGTGCTGAAAGATCATGCGGGCGATAAAGACTACGATTTTGTCAGCGCAGGCGCGATCCACATTGAGCCAATCGGTATCTACTCTAAAAAATACAAGTCGCTGAAAGACCTGCCGGAAGGCGGCAAGATCATCATGCGTGACGCGGTCTCCGAAGAGGGGCGCATTCTCTCTATCTTCGAGAAAGAGGGCGTGATCAAGCTGAAGCCGGGCATTGATAAAGTGACCGCGCGCATCAGCGATATCGTCGAAAACCCCAAAAAACTGCAGTTCACACCTAACGTCGAAGCGTCTCTTCTGCCGCAGATGTATAACAACGATGAAGGCGCTGCGGTGGTGATCAACGCCAACTACGCGATTGATGCAGGTCTGGACCCGGTTCACGATCCGATTGCGGTAGAGAGTGGTGAAAATAACCCGTACGCCAACATCATTACCGTACACCGCGGTGATGAGAAGAAAAAAGATATCGTTGCGCTGGTGAACGTCCTGCACTCCAAAGAGATTCAGGACTGGATCCGCACCAAATACAAAGGCGCGGTCATTCCCGTAAACAACTAATTAGCTGATTTTTCAGATGAAGCCCGGCGAGTCTCTCGTCGGGCTTCTTTTTTGTATCCAGCCGATGAATCATTTAAGCTGGCGCTTTAGGGCAATGGAGTGAAGGCAATGGGCAATGTGACCAAAGACGAAGCGCTGTACCAGGAGATGTGTCGGGTGGTCGGCAAGGTCGTTCTCGAAATGCGTGATTTAGGGCAGGAGCCAAAGCATATTGTGATTGCTGGTGTGCTGCGAACCGCGCTGGCGAACCAGCGCGTCAAACGCAGTGAATTGACAACCGAAGCGATGGAAACGGTGGTTAAAGCGCTGGCCGGGTAATGCGCCAGCGCTTCGCGAGTTGCTCAAGCGAGCAGCACAGCAGGTAGTAAACCACCCCCGTAAAGATAAAAATGGCCGCCGGGTAGATTTGCACCCGGTTGTTCACCTGGCCCGCCACGGTGGTCAGTTCAGGTACGTTCACAATAAACGCCAGCGACGTATCCTTCAGCAGGCTGATAAATATCCCCACCAGAGACGGCAGAATATTGCGCATCACCTGCGGGAGCAGCACGCGCCACAAGGTTTGCCGCGTGCTGAATCCCTGAGTCAGTGCCGCTTCATATTGCCCGGCGGGCAACGCGTTTAGTCCGGCGAGTACCGAATGCATAACCGATGCCGCCGTGAACCAGGCCAGCGCCAGCGTCACGGTAAGGGCGCCGGGCAGATCGCCGCCGGTCATCAGCGGCAGCAGATACCACATCCAGAAAATCACAAAGATGAGCGGAATGCCGCGTATCAACTCTGCCCACAGGAACAGCGCCTTACGCACAAGCCCGGGATAGCGCCACGCGGCGCACGCCAGCGCAATTCCGCAGGGCAGAGCAAGTATGGCGGCTCCTGCGGCCATCAGCAGCGAGAGCAACACGCCACCGGGTTCACCCGCAGCAGCACGTCCCCACAGCAGATAATCCAGGTTATCAACAATCACGTTAAATCCGGCAATCATGCTGAGTCCTCCCTGCGCGGGGGCCGAGTCGCGTCAGTAGCATACCCATTAGCACGCCGGTAAGCAGATACAGTGCGGTTCCCACGGTAAAGGCCTCCAGCGCGTGCGCGTTATAGCTTTCAATCTGCCGCACCTGATAGGTGAGTTCGGCAAAGCCAATGCCGCTGGCGAGCGAGGAGAGCTTCATCAGGTTGAGATACTGACCGACGACAGGCTGCCAGGCATTCGCCAGTCCTTGCGGCAGCAGAATGTAGCGGAATAACCGCCAGGCAGAAAACCCCTGCGCCAGCGCCGCCTCCCGCTGTCCGTTGGGGACGGAACGCAGCCCGGACTCAATCTCCTCAATTAAAAAGGCCGAGGTGAACACGCCCAGCCCCCAGGCAGAACATAAAAATTCAGGCGTGAACCACCAGACGTCACCGGGCAAAATCGACCAGGCGTGATCGGCATTCACGACCTCCCGAAACCCGAGCGGCAGCCCGTTCCAGGCGGCGAAGTACCAGAACAGGAGCTGCACCAGCAGCGGCGTGTTGCGAAACAGCGAGACCCAGCCGCTGACGACGGCATGACCGAACCGTCCTGCGGAGAGGCGAAGCAGCAGAAAAAACAACGCAAGCAGGGTGGCAAGTACCACGCCCGCGAGCGTGACCCACAGCGTGGTGAGAAAACCGGATACTATCCACTGCAGGGGCTGCCCGGTCAGCACTCCCTGCCAGTCGAGCGCGGGCATTACAGCGGCTCCTGGTGAAGCGGGTCGAGCACTTTTTGCAGGAACCGCTGGGCGCGTGGATGCGACGGTTGACTGAAAAATTGCGCAGGCGGGGCGGTTTCGAGAATGTGTCCGCCGTCGATAAAGACGATCCGGTCAGCAATCTCCCTGGCAAACTGCATCTCGTGCGTCACCACAATCATGGTGATCCCGCTGTGGGCGAGGGCTTTCATCACATATAACACTTCGCCAATCATCTCGGGATCGAGGGCTGACGTCGGTTCATCAAAGAGAATGATTTGCGGCGAGGAGGCCAGCGCGCGAGCAATCGCCACGCGCTGCTGCTGGCCGCCGGAGAGCTGCGCAGGAAAATGATGGGCTTTTTCCAGCATCCCGACCTTTTCCAGCAGCGTTAGCGCGCGCTCCTGGGCAGGCTGCGGCTTCCAGCCGTGTACATGCTCCAGCGCCAGGGTAATGTTCTGGCTGGCGGTGAGATGGGCGTAAAGGTTAAATTGCTGGAACACAAAACCGACGCGGCTGCGTAACTGGCGCAGTGCCGCAGTGGCAAGCCGGGCGGTGGGTTTGTTATCAATCAGAATGTCGCCGTCACTGAGGGTTTCAAGCTGGTTGATAAGACGGATCAACGTCGATTTCCCCGAACCGGATGGACCGAGGATCGCCACCACTTCACCCGGAGAAATGCTGAGGTTAATGCCTTTTAATACCTCATGGTCGCCGTAACGTTTTACGACGTCACGAAACTCGACGCTGGCGTGTTCCAGATGTGAAAAATCCGCGGCACCGGCCGCGGAGTGTGAAAATAAATCTGAGAGCATATTACTGGGCTTCTATTTTAAAGGCGCGAGGCTGTGGAGCGGGCGTGTTTGGGCCAAACCAGACATCGTAGATTTTTGCCGCCTGGCCGTTCTTCTCGAGATTAACCAGCTCATCGTTAACGGCCTTTAGCAGCGCGATTTCACCTTTTTTCACCCCAACGCCAATCTCTTCCTTGCTGAGCAGATCGGGCAGGATTTTAAAGTTCGCTTTATCCGGGGCCTGTGCCAGCAGGCCTGCAAGAATAGTGCTGTCCTGGGTGATGGCTTGCACGTTGCCGTTGCGCAGCGCCGTCAGCGCCAGAGGAATGTCATCATAAGAGAGCACGCGAGACTGCGGGAAACGCTGGTGCAGCGCCTGCTCGCCCGTTGTCCCTTTCACCGCACCAATGCGTGCCCGGCTGTATTCATCCAGCTTATCGGGTGATTTGGCGGGGACCAGGAACTGTTGGCCGGTCACGAAATAGGGGGTGGAGAAATCAATCACCTGTGCGCGTTCCGGGGTGATGGTGATATCCGCCACGATCAGATCTGCTTTACCGGACTGAAGCAACGGAATTCGGTTCGCCGGATTGGTGGCAACCATTTCAAGCTTCACGCCGAGTGATTTTGCCAGCGCTTTGGCAAAGTCCACGTCGTAACCCACGATGTCGTGCGTCTTTGCATCAATAGAGCCGAACGGCGGATTGGCGTCAAAGGTGGCGACTTTCACCACCCCTGCGGCCTTAATATCCGCTAGCTGATCGGCCTGTACCTGCGCTGAAAGCAGGCTCCCGGCTGCCAGTAATCCCAGAACCCATGTCCGTTTGTTAAACCCTTTCGTTTTTGCTGCCATAGTCATACGTCATCCCGTCGTTTTTTGTTTTGTCCCTTTACGCTCCCATAAGCGAAAGCTATCGCCAAATAAGAAATCGTTCTTTGCTATAAGCAAAAAAGCATTAGTGAACAGGGTGTTATGAACAGGTAAATGAAAGGGGACGCTATTTGCAGATACTGCACATGAACAGACGATATTGGTATTTCCCTCGCGCCAAAGTTGAGTGTTTAACTTAGGTCAGGCAAAGCGAAGAGAGGTAAAGACAATGAAAAAATGGATAAGCACGTTACGGCGGTTTTTTGCGACCCGGCAGGTCAATGCGGAGAACAGCGCGCAACGGGTTCTTGAGTCGATACTGCCTGTCGCCAGCCTGTATGGCGTGGACGTTGCCAACATCGATCCGGAGTGGTTCTATGATAAAACGTCACGCTGAGTTGCGCCGGACGCGCGAAATGTACTGGAATGAGCTGTGCGTGATGACTGTAAAGCAGGGATGAGCGGAAAAATACGCAGGCAAATCCTCGGTAAACGATAGCCGTTTTGTTACCACTATCTCCTTTCAGAGATGGAGATGATAATGAAACGGACAGTATTAACCACCACGCTTACAACCACCGCATTACTGATTGCCATGCAGGCGGCGCACGCTGCACCACAGGCGCACGTCGTCTGCGGTTACTCCCACACGCTCGGCGATGATGCCATTATGATGTACGGCATGCCCAACGAGGCCATGCTGCACGATTTTTTTGGCAACGTGCAAACGGATGCCTTCTCTAGCCGCGAATCGCTGCGTAGAGATGAAAAGACCACCTGTGATAACAAAGCCGACAGCTCGGCCTACTGGGCACCTTCTCTGAGGTTGCCTGACGGAACGGTGGTCAAACCCGCCTATCAAAAAACCTACTATCAGGCCTCGAACGTTGACGCCTGGCCGCTGCACCCTTTCCCGGCGGGGCTGTCGCTGCTGGCGGGCGATCATCATGGCACCGCGCCGAATCCCCATATTACGTTCTTATGCGCCAACGGCAAAGGCTACACCACCAAAACGGGCGAAGTGTGCGGCTTGCGCAAGGCGAACGATGCCGTGCAGTTTAATATCGGCATTCAGTTTCCGAACTGCTGGGACGGGGTCAACCTGAAGCCCGCTCACGGGATGAACAACGCCACCTACGACACGAAAGGGCAGTGCCCGTCTGCTTTCCCGGTGAAAATTCCGACCGTGAACATGAATATTGCGTACGTGCTCCCGACGATTAGCGCTCTGGATACCAGCAAAGCGCAGCTTTCTCTCGACCCTATCATGCACGGCAGCGAGCGCGAAGAGCGGTGGGGAAGCCTGTACACGGCGCATGCGGACTTCATGAACGGCTGGACGGAGGACGCCGCGCGCTTTATGACCGATCTCTGCATGAACCGCGGGATAGACTGCGGCACCACCGTTCCGTATGGCTACTCAAAAGCGAAGGCCAACGTCTGGCTTAGCAGCCTGGAGCCAGCGCTTTCCCAGCCGGAACCACAGGTCCTGCTGGTGCAGGATAACTGGCAGAACGGCGGGCGCACGAAAAACAGCGAAACGCTGTCGCTGGTGAAGTTCAACATTCCGCCGCTGCCTGTCGGGCAGGAACCGTCGCAGTTTAAATACCGCGTGCGTATTTATGGCGGGAAAGTGGAAACCAACGGCGCGGATCAAATTTTCTTCTATCCGGCGAGCAATGACTGGGATCCGACCCGCGTGAGCTGGCATACGCGGCCAGCCTGCAACTACCGTTCGGATGCGGTGCTTTACCTTAACCACTCCCGCGAATACCGGATGGTGGACGTGGATAAAGCGGTGCGCAAGGCGCTGGCAGAAGGGAAAACCGAGATTTCGTGGTATATCGGCGGCGATCGTCAGGGAAATCATTACCAGTTTGAGACGGCGTCATCTCCGCAAAGTATGCTCCTGATGCTGACCGGCTTTAGCAAAACGCCGGAGATCTAATACCGCCCGCGTTTTTTGTTCTCATCAACGTTAACTGGTAATGTCGGTAGCCTGAATGACGGTGCCAGTTAACGCGATGAGTATAAAAAAGATGATAAAGCGCAGCATCGCCGTATGGGTGGCGATCTGTCTGATAAGCAGTGTGTTGCTATATGTGGAACAGATCCGCCGTCAGTTCTGGGAGCGCGATCGCGAGTATTCGGTGCTCTTTTCTGAGATTAGCGCCGTCCTTACGCAGAACGAGTCTGTCTTGCCGCTACTGAGCGGTAATGAAGACATCACGGCACTGAATAAAAAATTCCCCCATCTTCTTGCGCTGGAGAAAACAACCGGACGCGCGCTGGACGCCGCCCGCGTTGAGCCCGCCAGCGATCGACAATACTGGCTCTACAATCCCTGGCGGCAAATCCGTGTACGGGTGGATCTTGCCCCACTACTCAATACGCATCATGCCTTTGAGCGCCTCGACGTCTCTTATTCGAAGCGTAGCGAACTACACTCTTCAGATGCCTTCTGGCACTGGGCACGCTCCTTCCCACAGGTAACGCAACCCTTCGTGCTTTCAGCCGATGCTCAGCCGGACTGGCTCGGGATTCAGTGGTTTATCTTCCTGGCCGTCTTTCTCGGATGGGGAATGGTCATTGCGGTGGGCAGCGTGGCGCTCTGGCAGCGCAAGGCAAGACGAGACGCAGAGCAGCGCGCTTTGTATTACCAGCATGCCCGACTCAACACGCTGGGGGAGATCACTGCGGGTATTGTCCATGAGATCAACCAGCCGCTCACGGCCGTGCAGACCTGGATCCAGGGCGCGCAGCGGCAGCAAAAGCTGGACAATCCACAGGCGGTGTCCCAGGCACTGGCAGCAGCGCTGGTGCAAACACAGCGTATCAGCGCCCTGTTAACCCGTTTTCGTGAACACGTGGTGCAGGAGAAAGTGACGCTGCGCGAAACCGACCTGGCGCAATGCTGGCAGCAGGTTGTGAATTTACTGGAGCACGAGAGACGCGCTGAACATATTATCGTCACCCATGCGTTTACACCGGAGGCAACGACGGTTCTGGCTGACAGACTCTGGCTTGAGCAGGTACTGCACAATCTGCTCAGCAATGCGATTCAGGCTCAACAGGCGAACGCGCAGGGTTGGGTGCGGATCGAAAGCCGGAAAGGCGCAAATGGCATTCAGGTCATCGTGACGGATGGCGGCCCCGGTTTTAGCCCGGAGGCGCTACAGAATGCCTTTATGCCGTTTTACAGCGGCAGAGAAGAGGGAATTGGCCTGGGGATGACCTTAACGGAGTCACTGATGACGCGCATGAACGGATCGATTACGCTGGGGAATTCGCCGGAGGGAGGGGCGCGAATCGTCCTGCAACTGGCTAATGGAAAGGAGACGACGCATGGATAATATCATCTGGCTGATCGATGACGATGAATCCATCAGAGAATCGATGGCATTTTTACTTTCGGGCATGGGCTGGGAGGTGAAGACATTCGGGAGTATCGACGCGTTTACCTCGGCCCATGTTAAGGACTCAACGCTCGTCGGCTGCCTGCTGCTGGATATGCGCATGCCGGGAAAAGGGGGGCTGACGTGGCTGGAAGAGGGCGAGTGGCCGTGGCCGCTGCTGCCGGTAATTATCATGACCGGACACGGCAGCGTCGACGCCTGCCGCCGGGCGTTCCGTAACGGCGTCTTTGAGTTTTTCACCAAGCCGCTGGATGCGGACAAGCTTATCGAATCCGTGGGGCTGGCGTGTGAGGAGAGCCAGAGACGGTTCGCCGACTGGCAGGCGATCTCACGCATAAAAGTGCGCTTTGAACAACTCACCGCGAGGGAACATGAGGTATTGGCGGTGTTGATGGAAGGGCTCAGCAATAAAGAGGTGGCGGCGCGGCTTAACCTGTCGCCGCGCACGGTGGAAGCGCATCGTGCAGCTGCGTTTGCCAAGCTGGGCGTCACGAGCCTGGTTCAGGCAAGCCGCGAGTACGATAAATTGCAATCCGTATAATTACCAGGATGCGTGCGTAATCAACCGAATTACGCGTCGTTGCCTGTCCCGGTATCCTCGAAGGGTTTTCAGTTATTCTATTCGAGGTTATGCAATGAAAAAGTTAATGATGGCGGCAGCGCTGGTCGCGGGTAGCGTAAGTCTGACTGCGCAGGCAGATTCCGTGAGCCAGAAAAATCTCTCCCTGGCGCAGGCCAATGCGCTGGCAAACTCTGCCGTTCAGGCGTGTCTGGCGAAGAACTATCAGGTTTCGGTGACCGTGGTTGACCGTGCGGGTGTGGTGAAAGCGGTACAGCGCACCGATAATGCGGGCCCACATACGGTCAAAGCCAGTGAAATGAAAGCCTTCACGGCGCTCAGCGCGAAGAATGCCTCAGGCAAAGTGATGGAAGCGGCGCAGAACAACGCGGGTGCGCAGAATATGCGTGATATCCCAGGCTTCCTGCTGCTGGCGGGTGGCTTACCCGTTAAAGAGGGCGATGAGGTGATCGGGGCGATTGGTATCGGCGGGGCGCCGGGCGGTCATCTGGATGAGGCCTGTGCTCAGGCAGCCATTGACGGGCTGAAGAAGTAATATCAAAAAAAAGCACCGGCTTTACCGGTGCTTTGCAATCAGATCTTGCAGGCGTCGCCGCAGTCATCATCGGCAACCATCGCCTGCGCTTTTTTGTCTGCGTCGTCCAGACGTTCGGCGTTACGCTCTTCTGCTTCATCCAGTCCGTTAAAGACCAGGTTATCGAGATCAATTTCCATGTGGCACCTGCTATGTTCAGTTTTTGATACTGGCACAGTATAGGGCAAAAAAAACCAGGAATGTACCTCGCAGCACATAAGGATAATCCCTGCCATACTCAGTGCGTTGTCACTGAGGAAAGCACATGATTATACTCTGTAAAGCCTGCGGGACCTCGTATGCGTACCAACCCGACAGATGCCCTGTCTGCGAGGATGAGCGCCAGTATGTTCCAGTTACCGGGCAGGCGTGGACCGAACTTGAAACCGTCACTGCCGCGCATACCAACAAATGGCAGCAGCTTGAACCGCAGCTCTTTAGCATCAAAACGGTGCCCGCCTTTGCCATCAACCAGCGGGCACTGCTGCTGCGCACCCCACACGGCAACATTTTGTGGGATTGCATCGCCAACCTCGACCCGGCAAGCCGAACGCTGATCGCCGCCCTCGGGGGTATCAGTGCCATCGCCATTTCACACCCTCACTATTACACCACCATGCAGGACTGGGCGGAGACGTTCGACGCGCCGGTGTATCTTCATGCGAGCGATCGGGAGTGGGTCATGCGCGACAGTCCGGCCATTCACTTCTGGCAAGGCGAAACGCTGGAGATTGTCCCCTCCGTGACGTTGCTGCGTCTCGGCGGCCACTTTGCGGGCGGAACGGTGCTGCACTGGCAGGAGGGCGATGGGGTTTTGCTGGCGGGGGATATCCTGCAGGTCACGCCGGGGAAAGACGCCGTTTCATTTATGTGGAGCTATCCGAATATGCTTCCGCTACCCGCCCACACCGTTGCGTCCGTCACCCATCGCCTTGAAGGCAGAAAATTTGAGCGTCTGTATGGCGCGTTCGAGGGGCAGAACATCCAGGCTTTCGCGGACGATATTGTGCAACGGTCTGGCCAAAAATATATTGCTTGTCTGAAGTAAAGCACGGTGGGTAAACTTTACGAGTGTGATCGCGATCATACCTAAACTACAACAGATAAAAGAGAAATTGCTATGCAACATATCATTGAAGGTTTTCTCAGCTTTCAAAAAGAGATTTTCCCGCAACGTAAAGAGCTCTTCCGCAGTTTAGCGTCCAGCCAGAATCCCAAAGCGCTGTTCATCTCCTGCTCCGACAGCCGACTGGTGCCAGAACTGGTCACGCAACAAGAGCCAGGACAACTCTTTGTCATTCGTAATGCTGGCAATATTGTGCCGCCGTTCGGGCCAGAGCCGGGCGGCGTCTCAGCCACTATCGAATACGCGGTTGTGGCGCTGGGCGTGACCGACATCGTGATCTGTGGCCACTCAAACTGCGGTGCGATGAAAGCGATTGCCGACAATGCGAACCTCGAGCCGATGCCTGCGGTCTCCCACTGGCTGCGCTACTCTGATGCGGCGAAAGCCGTGGTGGAGAAGAAATCCTGGGACCAGCCAATCGATAAAGTGAATGCGATGGTGCAGGAGAACGTGTTTGCGCAGCTGAGCAACATTAAGACCCACCCGTCCGTCGCGGTGGGCCTGCGTAATAATTCCATCCGACTGCACGGCTGGGTGTACGACATTGAAAGCGGCGACATTCGCGCGCTGGATAAAGCGACGAAAACCTTTATCTCTCTGTCTGAAAACCCGGAGGTTTTCTTCGAGTAATCAGACCGTTCAGGGCAGGGAGGCCCTGTCAGTTTTCCATAAAAGGTAACTTTTTGCGCGTAACCGACGCAGGTTTATTTGCCGCTTTTGCCATTGCTTCCCCAATCTCTGCGCACTCTGCCAGCCCCTGTACAAAGGGGCGGTCGTGCATCAGCCACGGTATCGCACCAAAGGCAATACGTCCGCGAAGCGTATCGGGCGCCAGCAGCGTGTAATCTTCACCAACATCGGGTATATCGTCGCCTGTCGTTTGTAGCAGTTTACGCAAGGACGGGAAGGGTAAATCTTTTGTCTTGAGGGGTTTCTGCCCGCGCGCATCAATAAAGACGTCGAAGCGGTAGCGGTGCTCTTTGGTGGTAATGACCGTTTGAGCACTACCGATATCCAGAGTGTAATCCTCACCCAATGCCACTACGCTTATGATCCCCGCCTCGCGCAGGGCAAGCAGCCTGCGAATAGACTGAGGGGGGATGGCGGCATAGTTATCAATAAACACGCGCTCCAGCCCGGCTTTGAACCGCGCTCTGTCCTTTTCGTTCAGGGCGGGTACGATTTCTGCAACGATCTCGTGCAGGCGAAGTACGGTATAGCGCCAGGCCACGGTGCGCCGTTCACGTTTGTTTCGCTCGACCTCTTTGAGATTCTCTTCCGCCCAGGTAAAGGGACCGTGCTGTTTACGCTCTTCAAACCACGCCTCGCGAAGGCTGTCTGCGTCCTGTTGCCACAGCGATATGGCCTCGCACCACGCCGGGTCGGCAAGTTCAAGCTCTTTAACCATCAGGGCGAAGATGCGGTCCAGCAAGCCGTCTGCTCCTTTGGCAATCTCGGTTTGAACCACGAATTCAGTCAGTACCGACAGCGGCTCGTAAGGGATCGGGCAGTAAAAATCGGCCTCTGGTAAAATGCCGGTCCGGGACATCAGGACAATTTTTAGCGCCTCGCTTCCTTTATCCAGAATGAACGCGTCGTCCACAAACTGACCATGCTGCATCACCACCGCCATGGCCGCGTCCAGACCGCTCAAAGACGTTCCCATAATGCCAACCTTACAGGGGCGGATTTCGGCGTCCATGAGTCCTGACCACGGGCTTGGGAAGAACGTGCGCGTGGCTTCATCTTCGTCTGGCCAGACGTGACCGGTGGCGATAACCGCAAGGTCATACCGATCGGCGAACGCATCACCGTTAACTGAAAGCGTGATGGCGTTTGAGTTGACCTCGATATCTGTGACTTCCGAGGATTCGTGGATCTCGACCTTGAATCCTAATTTTTTAGCCTCTTTTACAACCGTGAGAAAGCTGTCGCGGAAATACTCACCCAGCAGGAGCCGGGGCAGGAACTGCCGGTCATGCAAACGGGCTTTATCAACCTTAAAGCGCGCCAGATGGGCTTCGCTCTGGCCCTTAAGCCAGTCGAGATAGGTCATAAAAATGGGCGGGATTTCAATGCTTGCAATGTTCGCCAGCATCAGACGAGAGTTTTCGTCGTCGTTATAGGGCATACCCACGCCAGCTTCATCAGCTTGTTCAAAGACGGAGATCGAAAGCGGCTGCGTATTTTTAAGAAGTGCGTAAAAGGTGTAAATCCCTGTTGGGCCGGAGCCAATAATCGCGATTTTCTTCATCGGCGTTCTTCCTGCTTTTTTTGTCATGAGAAAAGCGTAGCAGGAGAATAATTAAGAAATCAGGAGATTGGGATAAT
Source organism: Enterobacter sp. B79-1 (assembly GCF_057444735.1). Lineage (NCBI taxonomy): Bacteria > Pseudomonadati > Pseudomonadota > Gammaproteobacteria > Enterobacterales > Enterobacteriaceae > Enterobacter > Enterobacter sp. B79-1. The sequence continues at coordinate 779,328 of NZ_JBYAZJ010000001.1, read as the reverse complement.
TCAGAACATAAAGAGAGGATTTGCACCATTTCAGGACTGAAATGGTGCGTCCGAGTGGACTCGAACCACCGACCCCCACCATGTCAAGGTGGTGCTCTAACCAACTGAGCTACGGACGCAGAATGGTGCGTTCAATTGGACTCGAACCAACGACCCCCACCATGTCAAGGTGGTGCTCTAACCAACTGAGCTATGAACGCAACGTGTTGTCGGTGACAACGGGGACGAATATTAGCGGCACAGCATCGTTGAGGCAAGAGGGAAAACGCATTTTTCTCTCTGAATTCACGCGATTGCTTCATTACCGCGCAAAGTGAAGAGAAAGTAGCCGCCAGCTGGCGGCTACTGCCTGTTTAACGTGCGGCGCGTTGCAAAATGACCATGGAAGGCTGGCGTTGCAGAAAACGCATACGCAGCATCATCATGATGGCCGCAGAGGTCAGACCGATGATAAAGCCCATCCAGAACCCTGCCGGACCCATGCGATCCACCACCAGGTCGGTAAGCGCCAGGATGTAGCCTGTCGGCAGTCCCAGCACCCAATAGGCGATGAAGGTGATAAAGAAGATCGAACGCGTGTCTTTATATCCGCGCAGCACGCCGCTGCCAATCACCTGGATGGAGTCAGAGATCTGGTAAATTGCGGCCAGCAGCATCAGGTGCGACGCCAGCGTGACGACTTCCGGGTTGTCGTTGTAGAGCAGCGCAATCTGCTCGCGTAATGCAACGGTAAAGAGCGCCGTACAGACGGCCATGCAGACGCCGACGCCCAGCCCGGTCCGGGCGGCCGTTTGCGCATCCAGCGTTGATCCCTGGCCTAGACGGAAGCCTACGCGAATCGTCACCGCCGCGGCCAGCGACATCGGCAGGACGAACATCAGGGAACTGAAGTTCAGCGCAATCTGGTGGCCCGCGACATCAATAATGCCCAGCGGGGAGACCAGCAGGGCGACCACGGCAAACAGGGTCACTTCGAAGAACAGCGCCAGCGCGATAGGCAGCCCTAACTGCACCAGGCGCGTCATGATGTTCCAGTCCGGCGTGCTAAATCTTTTCTCGTTGCGAATATCGCGCATGGAACGGGCGCGTTTTACAAAGGTGATCATTGAGAAGAACATCACCCAGTATACGGCTGCCGTCGCCACGCCGCACCCGACGCCGCCCAGCTCCGGCATGCCGAAGTGGCCGTAAATAAAGATGTAGTTCACCGGGATATTGACCAGCAGACCGATAAAGCCCATCACCATACCGGGCTTGGTTTTTGCCAGACCTTCACACTGGTTACGCGCCACCTGGAAAAAGAGGTAGCCAGGCGCGCCCCAGAGCAGGGCGCGCAGATAGCCCACGGCTTTATCCGCCAGCGCCGGGTCAATGTTGTCCATTGCGCGAATGATGTGCCCGGCGTTCCAGAGCACCACCATAATCAGCACGGAGACAAACCCTGCCAGCCAAAAACCCTGACGAACCTGGTGGGCAATGCGCTCGCGGCGGCCCGAGCCGTTCAGCTGTGCAATAACTGGCGTGAGCGCGAGCAGTAAACCGTGACCAAACAGGATGGCCGGTAGCCAGATAGAAGTGCCGATTGCCACGGCAGCCATATCGGTGGCGCTGTAACCACCTGCCATTACCGTATCCACAAATCCCATTGCGGTTTGGGCCACTTGCGCGATGATCACTGGTATAGCCAGTGCCAATAACTGGCGCGCTTCATTCATGTACTTCTGCACGTGAACACCTTTATTTTGTAGTTATTTGAGAGACTAAAAAAGCCGCCGAAACGGGCAGCAAGAAGAAAATGCAGGGGGGTGCCAGCTATTGTAGCGGGCTTTAACTATTTATCTAGTGAAAAAATCGCCAGAAAATGCGCTCCACTGGCAACCTGTTTTTCCAACTGTTATTGTGATGGGATTAAACGGTGTCACCACCGTCCGGAAAAAACAGGAGTTGTAAGCATGTTTACTGGTATTGTGCAGGGCACCGCCAAAGTGGTGTCCATTGATGAAAAACCCAATTTCCGCACTCACGTGGTTGAGCTGCCGGAATATATGCTCGACGGCATAGAGACCGGCGCCTCGATTGCACATAACGGCTGCTGCCTGACGGTGACCGAAATTAACGGTAACCAGATTAGCTTCGATTTAATGAAAGAGACGCTGCGTATCACCAACCTGGGTGAACTGGTGGTGGGGGATACCGTCAACGTTGAGCGCGCGGCGAAGTTCAGCGACGAGATCGGCGGCCATCTGATGTCGGGCCACATCATGACCACCGCCGAGGTCGCAAAAATTGTGACCTCGGAAAATAACCGTCAAATCTGGTTTAAAGTTCAGGATCCCGCATTAATGAAATACATCCTGTACAAAGGATTTATTGGTATTGATGGGATTAGTCTGACGGTCGGAGAAGTGACGCCGACGCGCTTTTGCGTGCATTTAATTCCCGAAACGCTGCAGCGCACAACGCTGGGCGCAAAAAAACTGGGGCATCGCGTGAATATCGAAATCGATCCGCAAACCCAGGCGGTTGTGGATACCGTTGAACGCGTCCTGGCGGCGAAAGAGGCGGCGATAATAAAAGCCGTTGAGGAAGAATAAAAAATAACCCCGGATATCCGGGGTTATTTTTTTAGCGGGCGACACGTAATCCGTGTTCAATGCCGCGACTGAAAACAACCTGCCAGAGCTGAATATCCCGCGCACGGAACGCACCCGCACAGGCATTCAGATAATAGCTAAACATGCGTTTGAACCGTTCGGAATAGTTGTCTGCAATCTCAGGCCAGGCTTCCTGAAAACGGGAGTGCCATGCCATCAATGTGGTGTCGTAATCCGCGCCGAAGTTATGCCAGTCTTCCACAATGAAGTGGGGCTCGCTGGCGTTAGCAATCTGCCGCACGGACGGTAAACAGCCATTCGGAAAGATGTATTTATTGATCCACGGGTCGACGTTATTGTCGGTGCGCTTAGAACCAATGGTATGGAGCAGGAAAATACCGTCAGGCTTCAGGTTTCGGTCAGCAACGTCAAAATAGGTTCTGTAGTTTTTCGGACCCACGTGCTCGAACATGCCAACGGAAACGATGCGGTCGAACTGTTCGTTTAGGTCGCGGTAGTCCTGAAGCCGAATATCGACATCCAGCTCCTGGCAGCGTGCCTGCGCCATTTTTTGTTGCTCAGCTGAAATCGTCACGCCCACAACGCTGGCACCGTAATGCTTCGCCATAAAATACGCCAGACCGCCCCAGCCGCAGCCGATATCCAGCACGCGCATACCCGGTTTTAACTGCAGTTTCTCGCAGATTAGACGCAGTTTATCTTGCTGCGCCTCTTCAAGCGTTGTGGCCTTTTTCCAGTAGCCGCAGGAATATTGCATTAAGGGATCAAGCATACGGCTGAACAGGTCATTACCGAGATCGTAGTGCTCTTTACCGACGATCCATGCCCGCTTTTTACTTTGCAGATTGAACAGTCGAGCGGAGGCGATACGCAGCGTATCTTTGAAGTGGCGAGGGAGCTGATTTTCAAGACCGGCGCGCAATACGCTGGAGAAAAACATGTCCAGACGTTCACACTCCCACCAGCCGTCCATATAGCTTTCGCCCAGGCCTAACGATCCCTCCTGCAAGACGCGTTTAAAAAAATCGGGATGTTTGACCTGCGGATCGGCGGGGGAAGACCCATTAATCGTGATGCCCGCACGTCCCAACAGTTCACTGACGATCCGGGACCAGTTATCGTCCGGAACGCTGACTTCTTCTATACACGATGAACTCATAGCTTCTCCATCACCTTGCTGTGATCAGAACCTTAAAACAGCGTAGACGCTTTTTTGGGTTTGTGAGAAATCTCACGGTAAATGCCCGCGAGGCTAATATCCGACGTAGAACAGAGGAAGGGAGATAACCCTTGCCGAAAAGCCTTCCATGGTAAAACGGGAGCACTCCGGCTCCCGTTAACACTTAATATTTATCGTATTTAATCGAACCAAATTTAGTATAGGCCTCAAAATTTGGTGATTCAATAGAAAATTCTTAGCAACCTAATCACTATGTCTTAACATAATTTCTGGCGCGATTATGCGTGCGACGTTTCCACCTTCTGACGCGCATTCTGCTCGCGCTGAGCGGAAGACTGCATACGGTAGCCAAGGGCAGCCAGCGCAACGGTCACCAGCATCACGCTGGTGGTGGTCAGGAGCGGCGTGACAATCAACGCAGAGACCACCAGACTCGCCAGGAAGCACAGACCCAGCTGTAACGTGTTCTGCAGCGCGGCGGCGCGTCCCGTCGCCTGTGGGAACGGACGTAACGCCTGCGCCACCACGATGGGGTAAATAGCACCGTTAGCGACTGCCATGACGCAGAAAGGAATCAAAATTTCGGTCAGGCCCGTACCCGGAATAAACCCGACGGCCCATGTGCCGAAAACGCTTAACGCGAACAGTACCAGTAGCCAGGGCAGCATCTGCTGGCCTTCCCACTTCTGCAGCGCTGCACGACAGCCGTAGCCGCCGACCAGGAAAGCAATGGTCTGCGGAACATAACTCAGGCCGATTGCCGCCGGGCTGTATCCCATATCGTGCAGAATGAACGGCGAGCCAGTCAGCCACGCGAAGAAACTGGCGGAACAGGCCGCGTAAATCAGGACGTTGCCGCGATAGGCTTTTGAACGCAGCAGCGAGGCAAAGGTCATCGGCTTCGCGTCAGGATGCGTCTCTTTTTTATGCGCAGGCTTGAGGAAAAACGCAGGCAGCATTAATACCAGCGTGATGGCAAAGAGCGTGGCGAAGATCGCCTGCCAGTCGAAATGGGCCAGGATCCAGCTTCCGAGCAACGGTGCGAGGGCAGGCGAGAGACCGACCAGCGGCATAATGGTGGCGAAAATTCGGTTAGTGCGTGATGCCGGGTAATAATCCGTCACCAGCGCCTGCCAGGTGACCGCTGCAGCACAGACGCCAACGGCCTGAATGAATCGCAGTACCAGCAGCCAAGTGGCGTCGCGTACCCACAGCATGCCCAGGCAGCCCACGGCAAAAATAGCCAGACCCAGCAGCAGCACCGGTTTACGACCAAAGCGGTCGGAGAGCGGTCCCCAGAGCAGTTGTGCGAAGGCAAAACCGGCGAGGAACAGGCTCAGGCTGGCGCTGATAGCGGCTGCGGGGGTTTGCAGATCTTCCTGCATCGCGGCAAAGGCGGGCAGATACATGTCGGTCGCTAAAAAGCCCAGCACGCTTAAGCCGCCGAGCCAGACTAAAAATCCTTTCCTGGGTTGCATTGTTTTATTCTCCTGAGGAGGCAGGTGTACGTTGGCGCAGAGTGTAGGGAGTGCAAAGCGGCTTGTGAAACGCTAATATTTGCTGAGTGCATTCAAATTTTTTGCAGGCAGAGCATGTGGTCAGATTATTCTCTTGAAGTGGTGGATGCTGTTGCCCGTAACGGCAGTTTCACCGGTGCCGCGCAGGAGTTACACCGCGTACCCTCGGCGATCAGTTACACCGTGCGTCAGCTGGAAGAGTGGCTGGCGGTTCCGCTGTTCGAGCGGCGTCATCGCGACGTGGAATTAACGCCTGCAGGGGCGTGGTTTTTGAAGGAAGGGCGTTCTGTCATCAAAAAAATGCAGATCACCCGCGAGCAGTGTCAGCAGATCGCTAACGGCTGGCGAGGCCATCTCTCCATCGCGGTGGATAATATCGTTAAGCCGGAACGGACCCGGCAAATGATCGTGGATTTCTATCGTCACTTTTCTGATGTCGAACTGCGGGTCTCCCAGGAGGTGTTCAACGGCGTCTGGGATGCGCTGGCGGATGGCAGGGTGGAGATGGCGATTGGTGCAACGCAGGCGATCCCCGTTGGGGGACGCTATGCATTTCGCGATATGGGGATGCTGAGCTGGACCTGCGTTGTCGCCAGCGATCATCCGCTGGCGGCAATGGAAGGCCCTCTCAGCGATGACACGCTGCGCAACTGGCCGTCGCTGGTGCTGGAAGATACCTCGCGCTCGCTGCCCAAGCGCATCACCTGGCTCCTGGACAACCAGCGCCGCGTGGTGGCCCCTGACTGGGAATCGTCGGCAACCTGTCTTTCTGCGGGGCTGTGCGTGGCGATGGTGCCCGTTCACTTCGCGCGTCCGCGCATCGATACCGGAGAGTGGACAGCGCTGACGCTGGAAAATCCGTTCCCGGATGCGGCCTGCTGTCTGACCTGGCAGCAAAACGACGTATCGCCTGCGATGGCCTGGCTTCTGGATTATCTGGGAGACAGTGAAACGTTGAATCGGGAGTGGCTACGGGAGCCAGCATAACTGGCTCCGTAAGCGATTAACGGCGATAGTCGCGGAACGGACCGTCCGCCACGGAGCGGCGCTCGATGAGGCGTGGGTGAACTTCAATCGACTGGGATTCTTCACGCTTGTTGACGATCCTGTCCATCAGCATGTTGAAAGCCGTTTCGCCCAGCGAGTCTTTTGGCTGGTGAATGGTGGTCAGCGCCGGGGTGAAGAAGCGCGCGTTACGCACGTTGTCATACCCGATCACGGAAATATCCTGCGGCACCCGCAGGCCCAGCTCGTCGGCGGCGCAGAGTGCGCCCATCGCCATAATATCGCCGCCACAGAAAACAGCCGTCGGGCGATGCGGTTGGGAGACAATCTGCTGCATTGCGCGGTAACCGGATTCCGGCTCAAAGTCGCCCTGGACAATCCAGTTTTCCGGCACGGTGATGAGCGCCTCTTCCATTGCCTTCATAAACCCGGCCAGACGGCCCGCACCGGTGTTGCGCTCCAGCGGACCCGGGATCACGCCAATCTCACGGTGACCGCGTTCGATCAGATAACGACCGGCCATATAGCCGCCTTCAAAGGCATTATCGATAACGGAATCGGTGAAGTCCGCGCGCGCTTCGCCCCAGTCCATCACCACCATCGGGATGTGGCGGTACTCTTCCAGCATGGACAGTACGGACTCTGGGTACTCGGAACACATTACCAGCAGGCCATCGACGCGCTTTTGCGCCATCATCGACAGGTAGGCGCGCTGCTTCTCAATGCTGTTCCACGCGTTGCCCAGAATCAGCGTATAGCCTTTCTGGAAGCAGTTTTTCTCAACGGCTTCGATGATTTCGGCAAAATAGGCCGCTTCACTGCTGGTCGCCAGCAAGCCAATCGACTTGGTGTGATTCACCTTCAGGCTGCGCGCAACCGCACTTGGGGAGTAATGTAACTCCTTGATCGCCGCCCAGACGGCGTTGCGCGTCTCTTCCGCGACGAAGCGGGTTTTGTTAATTACATGTGATACGGTTGTAGTGGAAACGTTTGCGCGTTTTGCTACGTCTTTTATTGTTGCCATTCAATGTCACTCCAGACCATATCCTAACCTCCTGAAAAACTTGAAGGTAAACGTTTGCCTTCTCTCACCCTTATTACGCAATCTTGAGTTGCGACACGCCGGGAAAACGACACAGGACGTCAGGAGGGGGTCAATGGCCGGTACGCTAATAAATTTAGCGTGGAATTTTGTCCTATCTTGATGAAAAGGGGAAGAGCTAAAGTGGATATCAGTTTAAATCCAGGAAGATTTTTGACGTAAACTGTGTAAAAATGAGCAAGCTCACTTTTCGTGGGGTGATTAAAAGGAGAAAAATTGATGAGTTCCGATCTGAAGTTTTCGCTGGTGACCACCTTTATCGTGCTGGCATTGATTGTTGCCGGTGGTTTGACGGCTGCGCTGCACTGATTTACGCGGGGGGAGAGTCCTCTCCCTCCTCATTTTCTTCCTATTGTTACCTCTCCGGCAAAAATCTTTTGCCAAAATGTTAACTTCTCAAATTTTGTGATTGATGTCATGCTTTTGACTTCTTAGTTCTGTGTCGCGTGATGACACGGCATCCGGAGTTGACTCATGAAAATCAATTTTCCTCTGCTGGCCCTGGCGATTGGCGCCTTTGGGATCGGCACCACTGAATTTTCCCCGATGGGGTTACTGCCTGTTATCGCACGCGGTGTAGACGTCTCTATTCCTGCGGCCGGGATGTTAATCAGCGCCTATGCCATCGGCGTGATGGTCGGGGCCCCGCTGATGACGCTGCTGCTGTCGCACCGCGCGCGTCGCAATGCGCTGATATTTTTGATGGCGATCTTTACGCTGGGCAACGTGCTCTCCGCGATTGCGCCGGATTACACCACTCTGATGCTGTCGCGTATTCTGACCAGCCTGAATCATGGCGCATTTTTCGGTCTGGGCTCGGTTGTTGCGGCAAGCGTGGTTCCGAAGCACAAGCAGGCCAGCGCGGTGGCGACCATGTTTATGGGGCTGACGATCGCCAACATAGGCGGTGTGCCTGCGGCCACCTGGCTGGGTGAAGTCATTGGCTGGCGAATGTCTTTCCTGGCGACAGCAGGGCTGGGCGTGGTGGCGATGGTGGCGCTGTTCTTCTCCTTACCGAAGGGGAGCGCCGGGGAACGTCCTGACGTGCGCAAAGAGCTGTCGGTGCTGATGCGTCCTCAGGTGCTTTCCGCGCTGCTGACCACGGTGCTGGGGGCAGGTGCGATGTTTACCCTCTACACCTATATTTCACCGGTGCTGCACGATATTACCCACGCGACGCCGATCTTTATTACCGCGATGCTGGTGCTGATAGGCGTGGGCTTCTCTATCGGTAACTATCTGGGCGGAAAACTGGCCGATCGCTCCGTGAGCGGTACGCTGAAAGGCTTTTTAACCCTGCTGATTGTCATCATGATTGCGATCCCGTGGCTGGCACGCAACGAATGGGGTGCGGCGATCGCAATGGTCGTGTGGGGTGCTGCCACCTTTGCCGTGGTACCACCGCTTCAGATGCGGGTGATGCGTGTCGCCCATGAAGCGCCAGGTCTCTCTTCTTCCGTGAATATCGGTGCGTTTAACTTGGGTAATGCGCTGGGGGCTGCAGCGGGCGGGGCGGTGATTTCCGGTGGGCTGGGATACAGTTTTGTGCCGGTGATGGGCGCAATTATTGCCGCACTCGGCCTGCTGTTAGTGCTGATGTCCGGTCGTAAACAGCCAGAAGCTGCCTGCGCGGCGGAATAAACAAAAACGCAGAAGGGCGAACCCTTCTGCGTGTCTCTTACGCGGCGAAGTTCTTCGCCACAAAGTCCCAGTTAGCCAGTGCCCAGAAGTGCTCCAGATAGTTAGGACGCGCGTTACGGTAATCAATGTAGTAAGCGTGTTCCCATACGTCCACGGTCATCAGCGGTTTAGCGCTGGTAGTCAGCGGGGTGCCCGCATTAGAGGTGGAAACGATAGCCAGCTTGCCATCCGCTTCTTTGACCAGCCACGTCCAGCCGGAACCGAAGTTTTTGATGGCCGCATCGGTAAACTTCGCTTTGAAGTCCGCGAAGCTGCCAAAAGCGGCGTTAATGGCGCTCGCCAGTTCACCGTCAGGTTCACCACCGGCATTTGGCGCCAGGCAGTGCCAGTAGAAGGTGTGGTTCCACACCTGAGCCGCGTTGTTAAACACGCCACCCTCTGAGCTACGGACGATCTCTTCCAGCGTTTTGCCTTCGAAATCGGTACCTTTAATGAGGTTGTTCAGATTGGTGACATAGGTTTGATGATGTTTGCCGTAATGGTACTCCAGCGTTTCCGCAGAAATGTGTGGTGCCAGGGCGTCTTTTGCATACGGTAGTGCAGGTAATTCGAACGACATTGCTTCTCTCCTTATTTTATTTGTACGTTGTCAATAACCCTACAGACAACAGGGAAAGGATAGCAAATTGAAAGAGTATGCAAAAGAGGAACTTACCCTGCCACGCGTGCGGCAGGGCAGGGGTTAGCGAATGGTTTTTGGCGTCATCACACGGCGCGCGCCAACGTAATGACGCACCCAGTAGTCTTCACTGAGTGAGGTAATCTGGATGTCCTGGCCGCTACGCGGTGACTGAATGAATTTTCCGTTGCCGACATAGACCCCGACATGGTCAGCCGTGCCGCGACCCTGGGTACGGAAGAACACCAGGTCACCGTTCTCCAGCTCACCACGATTGACCGGTGCGGCGTCGCGCAGGTGGTACATTTCATTAGCGGTACGCGGAATACGGAACTTCACCAGGTCTTTATAAGCGTAATAGACCAGGCCACTGCAATCGAAACCCGTTCGCGGAGAAGTGCCACCCCAGTGATACGGTTTACCTATTTGCCCCATTAATTTATTCATCGCCGTTTTTTGCGCTTTCTGCATACGAACTTTATGCACTTCGGCTAGTTTCGTAACTTTCGTGCACTTCGCTTTGTGACCTTTACGCGTAGTGCATTTTTCTGTCACGAGGTTGGCGGCCGTTTGCGAGGCTTTACGTCGGCTAGAATGTGCGGTGTGGGTTGGGGATGTTTTCGTCTTGCTGGAGGCGGTCTTTTTGGTCGGTGTGGGTGTTTTTTTCTTTACGGTCTTGCTGGTGGTTTTTTTCTTACGTTCTGTGGACTTAACCAGATGCGATTTTTGTACAGCAGAATGCCGCGCCTGTTCAGAGGCGTTCGCCGCTGGCGTGAAAGTGAGTGATGTAAACAGTAAAGCACAGAGCGTGATCGAGATTTTATTTATCCGCGCCACTGGGCAGTCCCCTGATTAATGCAGGCCATCAATAATACCCGCGTATGATTTACAAAGCCTGTCGATTCTAATCCATAAAAACCCGAGAAGTTAATAGCATTTTTCATTCTAAAATCATGTTTCGTTAGCAAGTGCAAAAAAATTCATCGTTCTGTCGCACTATTGTTCACTCCCTAAGCAAAACCGTACGGCAAACAGGGATAAACGTCATTTGCAATGCATCTTTTAGCGTTAGCCGTTAAAATAGTAAGACGTGACAAAAATGTTATTTTCCGATGTCTGTCTGAACCGCTACAATGTCAGACTAATGCCGTAACAGAAGTTAAAGGAAGCAAGACATGAGCACCACTATTGAAAAAATTCAGCAACAAATCGCTGAAAACCCGATTCTCCTGTACATGAAAGGTTCTCCGAAGCTGCCAAGCTGCGGTTTCTCTGCGCAAGCGGTTCAGGCGTTATCTGCCTGTGGTGAGCGTTTTGCTTACGTTGATATCCTGCAGAACCCGGACATCCGCGCTGAGCTGCCAAAATACGCAAACTGGCCGACTTTCCCACAGCTGTGGGTTGACGGTGAGCTGGTGGGCGGTTGCGACATCCTGATTGAAATGTATCAGCGTGGCGAACTGCAGCAGTTGATCAAAGAGACGGCGGCGAAGTACAAAACGGAAGAACCAGACGCGGAGTAAGTTTCTGCGTTAATAAAAAAGCGACCCGCTTAGTGTGGTCGCTTTTTTTTTGCCGGGTGGCGCTGCGCTTACCCGGCCTACGATTGGCGATAGGCCTCATCATCCATTGGCAGCGGCCAGCCGCCCAGACGTTTCCAGCGGTTAACAATTTCACAGAACAGTTCTGCCGTTCGCTCTGTATCGTAGAGCGCCGAGTGCGCCTGGGTGCCGTCAAACTCAATCCCTGCCGTGATGCAGGCTTTGGACAGCACCGTTTGCCCCAGCGCCAGACCGCTTAGCGCTGCGGTGTCAAAGGTCACAAACGGATGGAACGGGTTGCGTTTCAGCGAGGCGCGCTCTGCGGCGGCCATCGTAAAGCTGTGGTCGAACGTCGCGTTGTGGGCCACCATAATGGCGCGGCTACAGTCATTCTCTTTCATGCCTTTGCGCACCATTTTAAAAATGGCGTGCAGCGCGTCATATTCGCTGACCGCGCCACGTAACGGGTTTTTCGGATCGATACCGTTAAAGGCCAGCGCCTCTGGCTGCAGGTTTGCTCCTTCGAAAGGTTCAACATGGAAATGCAGCGTGGTGTCCGGTGTAAGCCAGCCCTGTTCATCCATCTTCAGCGTGATGGCGGCAATTTCAAGCAGCGCATCGGTTTTAGCGTTAAATCCGGCTGTTTCTACATCAATGACAACGGGATAAAAACCACGAAAACGGTCGCACAGACCGGTAAATTGAGCGTTATCGGACATCAGGGTCTCTTACAAGGGGAAAAAAGCAGTGCGCATTATGGCAAATTTTGAGAGGGGATGCAGTAAAACTACGGGCGCATAGTGCGCCCTGCGGGATCAGTTGCCCAGACCGCGGCCAGCGTCTTTGGCTTCGATCAGTTCGATTTTATAACCGTCGGGATCTTCAACAAACGCAATCACGGTGGTGCCGCCTTTTACCGGGCCCGCTTCACGCGTAACGTTGCCGCCGTTGCTGCGGATGCGCTCGCAGGCTTCCGCTGCGTTGTCCACTTCCAGCGCGATATGACCGTATGCGGTGCCCAGCTCATAGCTTTCCACGCCCCAGTTATAGGTCAGCTCAATGACGGCTTCATCGGTTTCCGGGCCGTAACCCACGAACGCCAGCGAGTATTTGTATTCAGGGTTTTCGCTGGTGCGCAGCAGCGTCATGCCCAGAACGTTAGTGTAGAAATTGATGGAACGTTGCAGGTCGCCAACGCGCAGCATGGTGTGAAGTAGGCGCATAATTTCCTCATTAACCAATAGAATGGAGTATCTTTTTGAACAGAAACGATGTTTTAGTATAGCGGCGAAATGTCGCCGCTATCAATGCACAATGGGGGATTACAGCGAAGGGTAGTCGGTATAGCCTTCCGCGCCGCCGCCGTAGAAGCTTTCAGGGCGCTGTGGGTTCAGCTCCGCTTTCTTCTGCAGACGGGCAACCAGATCCGGGTTCGCAATAAAGTCACGGCCAAACGCGACGGCGTCGATCAGGCCTTTGCCGATCAGATCTTCCGCTTTTTCTGGGGTATAGGCACCCGCACCGATGATCACGCCGTGGAAGCGCTCGCGCACTTTCTGGCGGAATGCTTCTGTGTAAGGCTGGCCGCCTGCCCAGTCCGGCTCGGACATGTGCAGATAAGCAATACCGCGTTTCGCCAGCTCTTCAATCAGATACAGCGCGTCCGCTTCTTCGTTCGGGCCGTTGTCGACGTTCTGGAAAGAACCAATTGGGGAGACGCGAATACCAATACGGTCTGCGCTCCACTCTTTACACACCGCATCCACCACTTCCAGGACCAGACGCGCGCGGTTTTCGACGCTGCCGCCGTACTGGTCCGTGCGGTGGTTAGAAGACGGTGACAGGAACTGGTGCAGCAGGTAACCGTGTGCAGAGTGCAGCTCAACCAGGTCGAAACCGGCTTCACGGGCGTTCGCCACGGCCTGACGGAAATCGTTCACGATGCCAGGGATCTCGTTCAGCTCCAGCGCGCGCGGCATGGAGGTATCGACGCGGATTGCATTGCCGTTTTCATCGCGCAGGGACGTTCGGGTATTTGCGCTCAGGGCAGAAGCAGACACCGGAGCCTGACCGCCAGGCTGGATGCTGCTGTGCGAGATACGGCCGGTGTGCCACAGCTGAACCGCAATGCGGCCATCTTCTGCGTGCACGCCTGCGGTGATTTTCTTCCACGCGGCAATCTGTTCCGGGCTGTGCAGACCGGGCGCACCGGCATAGCCTTTCGCCTGGGCTGAAATCTGCGTGGCTTCTGAGATGATAAGGCCTGAGCTTGCGCGCTGACGGTAATATTCACCCATCAGAGGCGTTGGGATGTCACCCGGCTCGATGCTGCGAAGACGGGTCAGCGGGGCCATAAACACACGGTTTGGCGCGGTAACGGCGCCCACTTTCAGTGGGGTAAATAACTTTTCAGCGGACATAACGACTCCTGAGTAGACCAGTCGACTAGTAATAATGTAAATAAAAACGCCTGCTAAGCGCCAGGCGCACTAATACTGCTTTTTACATGTGCCAGCGCGCTTTCGAGCGGCACGGCACTGCGAGAAATCTTGGCCTGCAGGTTGGCTCCTAACCAGAGGGAGTATAAAACCTGAGCCTGTGTTAGCGGGTCACCGGGGAAGGAGAGCGTGTTTTCATCACGTCCCTTCGCCAGCGCCTGCGCGAGCAGGGCGATAACCCCGCTGGCACCTTTATCCATCGCCGCGCGCATATCTTCGGAGAGATCGCACACTTCTGCAGAGAGTTTTACCGTCAGGCAACCGCTGATGATGCCCTGCTGACAGAACTGCGTCAGCGTTTCCTGATAGTAGTTCAGAACACGATCCCGGTAGTTACCTGCACCGCTGGCGAAGTGGGTGGCAAGGCGCTGATGGTAGCTGGCGTAGTGCCGCTCCAGCATGGCCACGCCGAAGGCTTCTTTGGAGCGGAAGTAGTGATAAAACGACCCCTTCGGCACCTCAGCGGTTTTCAGTAACTCACTCAACCCCATACCGGTAAACCCGCGGTGCATGCAAAGACGCTCGCCGGTTGCCAGTAAATGTTCGCGTGTATCGTGTTCAGTGTGTCTGCTCATGGATGCACTCTAATAGACCGTTCGGTCTAATGCAAGCTTGCTGAGTGACGACATGGCGACAAAATATCCATCTGTTGCTGATAAACCGTTGATTTCACGTCCATCATGCCCAGTACGGTGGCGAACAAATTGTCCTGCGATACCGCATCTTTTGCTGCATGGTCACGCAAACACTGCTCGTTGACGCCATAATTTTTCGCGTAGTCAGGGGAGAGCCAGAACATAAAGGGAATATGCGTTTGCTGCTCTGGCGCCAGCATGTAGGGCGTACCGTGCAGATAAATCCCGCTTTCACCCAGTGATTCACCGTGATCGGAAAGATAAATCAGCGCAGTATTCATGTTGGCCTGACGGGCTTTTAAGGCGTCAATCGTTTTACTGACCACACTGTCGGTATAGAGGATGGTGTTGTCATAGGTGTTCATCAGCGCCTGATGATCGCAGTCCTGAATTTCGTTGGTATCACAGGTTGGCGTAAATTTTCGGAAATTGTCCGGATAGCGTTTGCTATACGCCGGACCGTGACTGCCCATCAGATGTATAACCAATACCGTGTCTTGCTTCAGACCGTCCAGCACATTATCCAGACGATAGAGATTCACATCATCAATACAGGTTTTGTCTTTGCAGAATTGATCCAGTTTCCACTGCGTCATGTCTGTGTGCGGCACACGGTCGCAGGCACCTTTACAGCCGCCGTCATTATCGCGCCACAGCAGATTGACACCTGCATGGTTAAGCACGTCGAGCAGACCTTCCTGGTGACGCGCGAGGTCGGCATCGTATTTTTTTCGGGTCATGCCGGAGAACATACAAGGGACAGAAACGGCGGTTTCGGTACCGCAGGATGAGGCCTGCGGGAAGTTAATGACGTCTTGCTTTTTCAGTTCTGGGTTAGTTTCGCGCCCGTAACCGTTGAGCGAGTAGTTTGCCGCGCGTGAGGCTTCACCGACGACCAGCACCAACACGGTTTTTTTCTGCTGCCCGGCAATCAGTGGGCCTTTATGGGCATCTTCACCGATGCGTACCAGCGTTTGGTCGCCCGCAAACCAGCGCATTTTGCTGTATTTCACGACGGCGCTGACGTAGTTCGCCGGCGTGACCATTTTGACAATGCTTTTATTATTCCGAAACAGCGAGGCGTAATCTTTATAAAAGACGGCAGCCACCAGAATAATGACCAGAAGTGCCCCCAGCATTGCTGCAAAGCGCATCAGGAGGGCATACCACCATTTCCCGGTACGGATCCGCGTCAGTGCGAGTATGACGGAAGGGACAATACCGGCAACGGCAATCCACAGGATCATCTGTGGCGTGAGCAGTGCCGTGGCTTCCTGGGAATTGGTTTCAAACACGTTCACAATCATGTTCTGATCGATAACCGCGCCGTAGGTGTACATAAAGTAGGTCGCGGCAGCACATCCCATGGTCAGGACAATCAGCAGCGGCTTACGAATAAAGGGAATATTAAGCAGGCTAAAGACAATCACCCAGCCGCAGAACAGCACCAGCGGTACGGAAGCGGCGAAGAGGATATCGTGCAGATGTGCAGGGGCGATAATGGCCCAGCTGCGCTGAATAAAAAGTGCATTTAGCGCAGTGAAGAAAAGCGCACAACCCAGAGTGAATTTAATATCGTTACAGTGTAACTTTTTTGCAAACCACATCATAAGCAAACCATTCTTTATAGTGATGCGGCGAGTATAGAGAGGGAAGATTAGTGAAACCTTAATGCCACAAAACGGTGGTAAATCTCTTGCACAGTAGGCGCATAACGTCTTCACTGTAAGTGATGGTCGGTTTGTGGAGGTGAGTGTGGCAGAGCAACTGGAATTTTTCCCCATCCAGAGCCCGTGCCGGGGGATTTGTCAGGTTGATGAACGCGGCTATTGCCGTGGGTGTATGCGTACCCGTGATGAGCGGTTTAACTGGCAAAACTTTAGCGATACGCAAAAGCAGGACGTGCTTCGCCTCTGCCGACAGCGTCTGCTGCGCAAAATTCGCGCAAACAAAGCGGGGGAAACCGAAGAACCCCAGCAACCTTCACTGTTTTAACACGGTAATTGCGTATACTCATGACATCACGTTCTTGAGGAAAATGTTATGGTTCAGCGTATTACCCTTGCCCCGCAGGGCCCGGAATTCTCCCGTTTTGTCATGGGCTACTGGCGTTTGATGGACTGGAATATGTCCCCGCTTCAGCTGGCAAGCTTCATTGAAGAGCATCTCGATTTAGGCATCACCACCGTCGATCATGCCGACATCTATGGCGGCTATCAGTGTGAAGCCGCCTTCGGCGAGGCGCTAAAGCTGGTGCCAGCCCTGCGTCAGCGGATGGAGATCGTCACCAAGTGCGGGATCGCCACCACCGCGAAACCTGAAAACACACTCGGCCATTACATTACCGACAGCGCACACATTATTAAAAGTGCCGAACAATCTCTGGTGAATCTGGCAACTGATCATATCGATCTGCTGCTGATCCATCGTCCGGACCCGTTGATGGATGCCGATGAGGTGGCGGAAGCGTTTCTGAATCTGCACCAGAGTGGCAAAGTCCGACACTTTGGCGTGTCTAACTTCACCCCGGCGCAGTTTGCGCTCCTGCAATCGCGTTTGCCGTTTACCCTGGCCACTAATCAGGTCGAGATCTCTCCAGTACACCAGCCGCTGCTGCTGGATGGTACGCTCGATCAGCTACAGCAGTTGCGCATCCGTCCTATGGCGTGGTCGTGCCTCGGCGGCGGTCGTTTGTTCAATGACGATGAATTCCAGCCCCTGCGTGACGAGCTGGAAGCCGTTGCCCGCGAACTGAATGCCGAAAGCATTGAGCAGGTGGTCTATGCGTGGATCCTGCGTCTGCCGTCTAAACCACTGCCGATTATCGGTTCGGGTAAAATTGAGCGTGTGCGGTCCGCGTTGGCGGCCGAAGAGCTGCAGATGAGCCGTCAGCAGTGGTTCCGCATCCGCAAGGCCGCGCTGGGTTACGACGTGCCATAAACCGCCATAAGGTGACTTTCCGGTGAAATCTTTGCCTCTGGTATACACTTAAGGGGCAAAAAATAACCAGCGGAGGTCATATGAAGCGTTTTGCTCTGGCATTGGTCACGCTGGTTGTTTGCGCAGGGGCGCAGGCAGCCAGCGACGAAGTAGAAATGAATCTCGTCACCTCACAGGGGGTAGGTCAGTCCATCGGTACGGTGAAGATCACGGAGACCGATAAAGGGCTGGAGTTCGCCCCCAACCTCAAAGCACTTCCTCCCGGTGAACATGGTTTCCATGTCCATGCAAAAGGCAGCTGTCAGCCCGCGTTAAAAGAAGGCAAACCGTCGGCGGCGGAAGCAGCAGGGGGTCACCTCGATCCGCAGCATTCCGGCAAGCATGAAGGCCCGGAGGGAATGGGACATTTAGGCGATTTGCCTGTGCTGGTGGTGAACAATGACGGTAAAGCGACGGATCCGGTGGTGGCACCTCGTCTGAAAAAGCTGGACGAGGTGAAAGGGAAAGCGCTGATGATCCATGTCGGCGGCGATAACATGTCCGATCAGCCTAAACCCCTCGGGGGTGGCGGAGCACGCTATGCCTGTGGCGTGATCTGATCCCCAATCGTTCCCGGTGGCGGTGCCTGTTCCAGCTGCGACAGCGAGCAGTGCAGGCGCCAGATTATCGAGGCCAAATCACGAGCCGCGGGCAGATGATGCCGCGCAAGGGTATCGCAGATCCGCTGCAGTTCAGCCAGCGTGGTTTCCAGCGGCCGCTGCTGGACGCCGCGCTCGCTCATTACATCGCGTAGCAGGGAGAGGCAGACATCGCGCACCTGCGACAGCGGGTCGGAACGCGTTTCCCACGCACGAAGCTGCCAGACGACGTGTGAACAGTTCAGCAGTACCACGCCCCAGCGTAACAGCCAGCGGCGAGAAAGAGAGTCCTGGCTATTATTGAGCTGGCTGACATGGTGATAAACCAGCGATTCATACTCGCTTTCACGCAGATGCGGTTTACGGCTAAGCTGGTCGACAAAGCCCCGTCTTAGTTCACGGATATGTCTGCGGCTTTTACGCGCATCAGAACCTGGCCGCAGTACGGCGAACGCCAGCCACGCCAAACCCACGCCGAGGATCTTCGCCAGATTGTCATTGAGAAAGTCGGCGTAATCATACACCGGTGGATTCGTCACAGAGATAAACGACCCCATAAAGACAATCAGCTGCCCCCAAAGACCGGCCAGCCTGGGCATTTGCAGTTTCAGCAGCTGCATGGTGGTTAACAGCGGGAACAGGAACAGCAGGAACTGCCACAGGTCGCTTATCTGAACCATCAATCCAAACTTCACCACAAAACTGAACAGCGACAGCAACAGCAGCGTGCGTAACAGCAGCGTAAGCGAGTTAAACGGTGACGCGGCAACGGAATAGAGCACGCAGCTGATGGCGGCAAGCGTCAAGGCCGCAGAGCCGGATTCCCACTGCGTGGTGATGCTCCACGCGCCAACGAGGGTAAGGGCGCAAAAGGTGCGAAAACCGCTCCACAGCGCTTCCATATAGTCGGTGTGGCGTGCCAGCGCCGGGCTGCTGGGGACGGTGAATTCCGTTATTGGAGTGGCATTTTCGACCGCGTTGATCCAGCGACTGCTTCGCAGATACAGCCGACAAAAATAGTTCAGGCGCTGCCAGAACGCGCGGTGGCGGTAATCGTATTCATCGACGGGAGCGAGCGGGGCGATGATCCTTACCACGGTGTAGATGTCCGTATCCGGGCGGGCGAGGGCAGCTAGCAAGGTATAAATGACGGCGCGCGTGTTGGCAGGCGGCGCGGGCCAGTTGAGCAGCATTCGACGCAGGCTGGAGATAGCGCTGGTCATCCGCAACTGCTGATGCAGCAAATAGTTGAGGAGTTTGTTCTGCCGACGAAAGCGATAGTGGCTCCAGAAGGCCTGAATGCGCAGAAGATTCATGGTCAGGATCTGCCCGATGACCTTTTCGTGGGCCAGACGGATTTCATCGTTGGTATCTGGCTGCCAGAGAAGGCTTGCATGCTCCAGTAAGCGGGCATGCATGGTCTTCAGGGCGGTGATAAGCGCTGTCCCGTCGGAGGTACTGGGCAGGATCATCATCATAAACCCACCGCTAAGAATGCCGACAATCACTTCACAGACGCGCGCCTGGGCGATGTCCCATAGCTCGGTGGTGTCGAGTACATTCACGACGGGAAAGGCAATAATGGCGGCGGTATAACCCGCCAGCTGGAATGCGTAGGCGACGTTATTGGTAAAATGGGCGCAGGCCCAGGTACAAAACCCCAGCCAGGCCGCCATGCTCAGTAAAAAGAGCCACGGATCGTTTAGCGTATGCCCCGCAATGATTAACGCTGCGGTGGCTCCCAGCAGGCTCCCGGCCACGCGCCCCAGACTTTTGCTGATGACCCCACCGACGGTCGGAAAGCTTACCACCGCCGCAGAGGTCATCGCCCAATAGGGTTCATCCAGATTCAGGTAATAGGCGACGGTCAGTGCAAGGCACATGGCAATGCCGTTTCGCAGCGCGTAACGCCACTGAGGGCGCGACGCTTTTACCCACGGAAGGTTTTGCCAGGAGAGCACCCGCAGGTTCATCTGCGCGTTCCGATAGAAACAGTACAGGTCGTGCCTGAAACCAGCGTGAGATTCTGGGGCAGGTTATCAAACTCTACGCGAACCGGAACGCGCTGTGCCAGACGAACCCACGGAACGTTAGGTTTAATATCGGGTACCAGGCCGGAATCCGTCTCAACGCTTTGATCGTAAATGGCGCGCCCAATGCTGGAAACGTGACCCTGTAACCTTTTCGAGCCGCTATAGAGTGTGATAGTTGCAGGTGCCCCTTCCTGAATATGGCGAAGCTTGGTCTCTTCAAAATAGCCCACGACATAAAAAGAGTGGCTGTCGACTAAGGCAAAAACGGGTTGACCGGTAGTGGCATAGTTCCCCACGCGGGCAGAGAGGTTTGTCACCCAGCCATCGACCGGTGCTTCCACCACCGTTTGCGTTAACGCCCACTGCGCCTGCTTGAGCGTAGCTTCCGCCACGTTAACGCTGGCTTGCATAGCCTTAACGTTTATGTTGGCAGTGTCTAAATCTTCGGCAGAGATATAGTTTTGCGACAAATGCCGACGACGGGTCGCTTCGTTATTGGCTTTCGCGAGATCGGACTGCGCTTTCGCTAGCTGTGCCTGGGCGTTGAGGATGGCGATATGAAAGGGCGTATCATCAATCCGGAATAAAACGTCTCCCTTTTTGACGAACTGGTTATCCTTAACAAGAAGTGTCGTGATGCTTCCTGACACCTGCGGTGTGATGCTGACCTGCTCTGCGCGAATTTTACCGTCGCGTGTCCAGGGGGACTGCATGTAGTAGTTCCACATCCACCAACCGGCAACCAGCGCCAGCGCCAGAACAAGAAGAGTGGAAAAGTATTTCAGCGTTTTCAGAGACATATTCACCACACGGTCAACACAGCAAGGCCCAGGCATACGGAGAGGGCAAACAGGGAGAGATCCATCAGCATGGGGTGCCAGATCTCGCCGGAATACATCCAGTCTCGCAGGAGCCGGTGTGCGACAAGCCAGATAGCAAAGCCCACCAGTACGGCTTTAAACAGGGGAGGAAAATAGACTGATGCACCAAAGATCAGGTCCTGGAGGGGTAACCCCGTGGAGTTTAACGAGAACGTCACGAGCAGTGGTCCTTTGCAGTGAACTGAGTGCCACGATGGGCTGTCTTAATGATGTAACATGAGTATTCAGTGTAAATCATACTTTTATTAATGTTGAATGCAGTAATGCATTTGTTTTGGCAATACAAATACTGCACACTATTCTAAAATCAGTATAATAACTTAGCAAGCTAATTATAAGGAGATGAAATTGGAATCGCCATTAGGTTCTGATCTGGCAAGGTTGGTACGCGTCTGGCGTGCTCTGATTGACCATCGCCTGAAACCTCTGGAATTGACACAGACGCATTGGGTCACGCTGCATAACATTCATCAGCTACCGCCCGAGCAGTCGCAAATTCAACTGGCAAAAGCGATCGGTATTGAGCAACCGTCACTGGTGCGCACGCTCGATCAACTGGAAGAGAAAGGACTCATCTCCCGGCAAACCTGTGCCAGCGATCGTCGCGCGAAGCGGATTAAACTGACGGAAAAAGCGGCGCCTATCATTACTGAGATGGAAGCCGTTATCAGTAAAACGCGAGGTGAAATCCTGTCCGGGGTATCACCTGAAGAACTGGAAATGCTCATCAGTCTTATTGGACGCCTTGAGCAAAACATTCATGAGTTGCAGTCACGCGACTGAGAAGTAAAAAAAGGCCTTGCATGAGCAAGGCCTTTCTCTTTTTACTGGAAAATCACCACGCGGTTTCGGCCAGTCTCTTTGGCCTCGTACATCGCCTTATCCGCACTTTCTACACACTTCTCGGCGGTTATGTCCGGCGATATTGCCGTGAAGACGCCCATACTGATCGTAATCGGCTCGGGCAGTTGCCCCTCACTGCTGGCTTTATCAAAGCTGCTTAACTTTATACGGATGCGTTCAGCGACCTGGCGTGCTTCTTCTGAAGAGGTATTTTCCAGCATCAGGACAAACTCCTCGCCGCCGATACGTGCCGCGATATCTTGCGGTCGCACGGAATCCATCAGCAGGTTAGAGACAAACTGCAGCACTTTGTCGCCCTGCAAGTGCCCGTAGTTGTCGTTAATGCGTTTGAAGCGATCGAGATCGCTGACAATCACCGAAACCGGACGGTTGGCTTTGGCGATTGCCAGCGCCTGATTTAATGAATCATAAAAATAACTGCGGTTATAAAGACGCGTCAGCGGATCGCGAATCGAGTTCTGATAAGACTGCTGATACTTTAAATGTGATTCACGATACAAATTGAAAACATCGTAAAGCAGGACAAAAATAATAAGCAGCGTCGCGACAGTTTCAAATAAACGGGCGCGATACCAGGAGATATCTTCGGCATGCCCACCCACTAACAGCATTGATAGCGTGACCACATAACAGACGCAAAGGAAATTCCCTCCGACCCAGAAAAGATTGCGTACGCGCGTAATAAACATCAGCGTTGCTAATGTCACTATCCACAGGACAATTAATGAAATATTAATGCACTGGCTCCAGAGAACCATAAACTGGCGGGTTTCATTATCCACCAGGTCAATTGATAACAAATCTGAATGACTTGAATAGACCCAGGCCAGAAACACGGCACAAAAGGTAAAGACAAATAACCCGCTAATAATTGAAACATGCGCCAGCCGTGACAGTGGCCGACTCCGCGTGGTGTAGAGTAATGCCGAGACGATGATCAGTATCGCCATTAACAGATGGCGGAACATGTAGTAAATCATCGCATCGTTATAGTTGACGACATTGAATTGATAGAGATCCAGCCAGGCCGGGAAACTCGAAAGCGTGCCAATCATCAACAATGCCGAACCGGCAAAGGCGAAGGCGATCGCTACCAGATACAACCGTTTCCTGTCACACCAGTATTTCATTAGCATAAAACAGGCAATAAACAGGTGAAATACAAGCAAGAAAATGGTGAGCGTCGGGAACAGAAACGGTGAAAAGGAAGGGATCCAACCCACCAGTTTGATAAATAACGTTTGTAATATCCCGATGACAACAATGCAACCGAGACAGAACGAGATATAACGACCTTTTACAAAACGACTCATCGCAAGCATATAATTTTTAACAAAGTTATAATGAATTAAAAGAGGTAATTGCGACGAGTCTAAACTATTTATTCAATAAATACTTTGCGCAGAAACAATATCAGATAACATTAATAATAAGTGCAATAAATATATATTGTAAATATATTCATTCAAATGATGTGTTTTGTAAACGGATGTGGCCCGAGAGCCACATCCGTTATCAGATTAACGCGGGGAAACCGTCACCTGACGGCCATTGCTCGCCAGAACAACACGCTGGCCAGCGGAGAAGCGGGTGTTGCCTTGTTTCTGAACGACCATAATGGTGCTACCGTCATCTTTGCGGATTTCCAGCTCCACGCCCTGGGTTTTGTTCATTGCACCCTGAACGCCCTGGCCTGCGACACCACCGGCAACGGCACCTGCTGCTGTCGCCAGAGAACGGCCCGTACCACCGCCTACGGTGTTACCGAGGAAGCCGCCCAGAACCGCACCGCCGATAGCACCCATTACGTTGTTTTCATCGCCGCCCTGAATTTGAACAGGACGCGCATTAACAATGGTACCGTAAGTCACGTTCTGAACTTGTTTAGCCTCAGAAGCGCTATAGACGTCGCCAGAAAGTGAACTGTCATTCACACAACCAGCGAGTGTTAAACCAATCAGCGAAACGCCCAGTACACGTAAAATCATTTGAATCTCCTGTTCACCCAAAACGCCCGGTTCGGGCATCCATTATGGCTAAATTATATGGCATTACGGGCCATACTTCATATCTTTGCACTAACTATCAGAAAATTGTACTTGAATTTGGCTTAACGGAAGATAAACGGACTTCCCGCGTGCCGCCTGTCTGACATTGTTAAAAAATATTATCTCCGCATAGCAAAGCACCGCTGTTTATGGTGGAGTGGATATCCTTAGCCCACTCAACGTAAGGAAAGCGCATGAAATCGGGTCGCTATATCGGTGTGATGTCTGGCACCAGTCTTGACGGTGTCGATGTCGTTCTGGCCGCCATTGATGAAAACATGGTGGCGCAGCAGGCGAGTCTGACCTGGCCTATCCCCGTTTCGCTCAAAGAAGACATTTTGAGCATTTGCCAGGGTCAACAACTGACGCTTTCGCAGCTGGGACAGCTCGATGTGCGGCTGGGGGCGCTGTTTGCAGAGGCTGTTTTAGCCCTGATGCGCAAAGAGAATCTGCAACCGCAGGATGTGGTCGCCATTGGTTGTCACGGTCAGACCGTCTGGCATGAACCCACCGGCGACGCGCCGCACACGTTGCAAATCGGTGATAATAATCAGATTGTGGCAAAAACAGGTGTCACCGTGGTGGGGGATTTTCGTCGCCGCGATATTGCGCTGGGCGGGCAGGGTGCGCCGCTGGTGCCAGCGTTCCATCACGCGTTGCTGGCACATCCGGTTGAGCGCCGTATGGTGCTTAATATCGGCGGGATTGCAAACCTGTCGATGCTGATCCCCGGTCAGCCCGTGCGCGGGTACGATACGGGGCCGGGCAATATGTTAATGGATGCCTGGATCTGGCGTCAGTGCGGAAAGCCCTATGATAAAGACGCGGAGTGGGCCAGCGAAGGCAAAGTCATTCTTCCGCTGCTGCAGTCCATGCTAAGCGATCCCTGGTTTGCGCTGCCCGCGCCGAAGAGTACGGGGCGCGAGTATTTCAATCTCGGCTGGCTTGAACGCCAGCTGGCGCAGTTCCCTGCGCTGGCACCAAAGGATGTTCAGGCCACGCTCACCGAATTGACCGCCGTGTCGATATCCGAACAGGTTCTCCTCAGCGGCGGGTGCGAACGCCTGCTGGTGTGTGGCGGAGGGAGCCGGAATCCGCTGGTGATGGCGCGTCTGGCGGGGCTACTGCCGGGTACTGAAGTCACCACAACGGATGAAGCCGGGATCAGCGGTGATGATATGGAAGCGCTGGCTTTCGCCTGGCTTGCCTGGCGTACCGTTGCCGGTTTGCCCGGTAATTTACCTTCTGTTACCGGCGCGCGGGAGGCAAGCGTCCTCGGGGCGATTTTCCCGGCAAATCCGCGTCATAATCAGAGTTAACTGAAATTCATCGTGGCGTGTCGTCGTTAGAATGGAACGAAACAGGAGGGCAGCGATGCCCTCCAGGACCAGGAAAGTCTTCGGAATACGCCCATGAAAAAACTTCTTCTTATTGCCGCGCCTTTATTGCTGTCAGGATGCAGCGTCTATAACCAACTCCTTGAGCGCATGCAGACCGATACGCTGGCGTATCGCTGCGATGAAAAGCCGCTAACCGTTAAGCTGAATAATCCGCGTCAGGAAGCCAGTTTTGTCTACGACAACAAACTGCTGACCCTGAAACAGGGGATGTCGGCTTCCGGGGCGCGTTATACCGACGGGATTTACGTGTTCTGGTCGAAAGGTGACAGCGCAACGGTTTACAAACGTGACCGCATTGTGCTGAACAATTGCCAGCTCGAAAATCCGAAGCGTTGAGATTTTTACAGGGGCGGCGCACAATAGCGCCTCCCACTCTCAATGTCAGCTAACGCCATGTCAGATAACGACGAACTGCAGCAAATTGCGCATCTGCGCCGTGAATACACCAAAGGCGGCCTGCGTCGCCAGGATCTTCCCGCTGAACCCCTTGTGCTTTTCGAACGCTGGCTGAAACAGGCCTGCGAAGCGAAACTGGCCGACCCCACCGCCATGGTTGTCGCGACGGTTGATGAAAACGGTCAACCGTATCAGCGCATCGTATTGCTCAAGCATTATGACGAGAAAGGGCTGGTGTTTTATACCAACCTGGGCAGCCGCAAAGCGCACCACCTGGAAAACAATCCTCGCATCAGCCTGCTGTTTCCGTGGCACATGCTGGAGCGTCAGGTGATGGTGACAGGCAAAGCGGAACGTCTTTCGACGCTGGAAGTGGTGAAGTATTTCCACAGCCGCCCGCGCGACAGCCAGATTGGCGCCTGGGTTTCAAAACAGTCCAGCCGTATTTCTGCCCGCGGCGTGCTGGAAAGCAAATTCCTTGAGCTCAAACAGAAGTTCCAGCAGGGCGAAGTGCCGCTGCCAAGCTTCTGGGGCGGTTTCCGCATCCCCATTGAGCAGATGGAATTCTGGCAGGGGGGTGAACACCGCCTGCACGACCGCTTTTTATACCAGCGCGACAACGGCGGCTGGAAAATCGACAGACTGGCACCGTAATCCCCGAAATTTGTTGATTTAAGCGCTAGCGCGCACCGCGCTTGCGCTTTATTCTATGGTCCTTTCGCATCAGGCGAAAAGTCGTGTACCGGCAAAGGTGCAGTCGTTTATACATGGAGAATTTGATGGCAAGCAGTAACTTGATTAAACAATTGCAAGAGCGGGGCCTCGTGGCCCAGGTGACGGACGAGGAAGCGTTAGCAGAGCGACTGGCGCAAGGCCCGATCGCGCTCTATTGCGGCTTCGATCCCACCGCTGACAGCTTGCATTTGGGGCATCTTGTTCCATTGTTATGCCTGAAACGCTTCCAGATGGCAGGCCATAAGCCTGTTGCCCTGGTGGGCGGCGCGACCGGTCTGATTGGTGACCCAAGCTTCAAAGCCGCTGAGCGTAAATTGAACACAGAAGACACTGTGCAGGAGTGGGTGGATAAAATCCGCAAACAGGTAGCACCGTTCCTCGACTTCAACTGTGGCGACAACTCCGCAATTGCTGCTAACAACTACGACTGGTTTGGTGGCATGAACGTGCTGACCTTCCTGCGTGATATCGGCAAACACTTCTCTGTTAACCAGATGATTAACAAAGAAGCCGTGAAACAGCGTCTGAACCGTGACGACCAGGGCATCTCCTTTACCGAGTTCTCCTACAACCTGCTGCAGGGCTATGACTTTGCCTGCCTGAACAAACTGCACGGCGTTTCCCTGCAGATTGGCGGTTCTGACCAGTGGGGTAACATCACCTCCGGTATCGATCTGACCCGCCGTCTGCATCAGAATCAGGTCTTCGGCCTGACCGTTCCGCTGATCACCAAAGCCGACGGCACCAAATTCGGTAAAACTGAAGGCGGCGCGGTGTGGCTCGATCCGAAGAAAACCAGCCCGTACAAATTCTACCAGTTCTGGATCAACACGGCGGATGCCGATGTTTATCGCTTCCTGAAGTTCTTCACCTTTATGGACATTGAAGAAATCAATGCGCTGGAAGAAGAAGACAAAAACAGCGGTAAAGCGCCACGCGCGCAGTACGTGCTGGCGGACGAAGTGACCAAATTGGTTCACGGTGAAGAAGGTCTGGCCGCGGCAAAACGCATTACCGCAAGCCTGTTCAACGGTACCCTGAGCGATCTGAGCGAAGCGGACTTCGAACAGCTGGCGCAGGACGGCGTGCCAATGGTTGAGATGGATAAAGGGGCTGACCTGATGCAGGCGCTGGTGGATTCTGAGCTGCAGCCGTCTCGCGGTCAGGCGCGTAAAACCATCGCGTCTAACGCCATCACCATCAACGGTGAGAAGCAGGCTGACCCGGAATACACCTTCGTTGACGGCGATCGTCTGTACGGACGTTACACGCTGCTGCGTCGCGGTAAGAAAAATTACTGTCTGGTCTGCTGGAAGTAATTAAAAGTACACAGGGGCGTGGGAAACCACGCCCCTTTTGTTTTTACAGGGTTTGGTAAGAAAAAATGAAGAACATCCTCGCCATCCAGTCCCACGTTGTTTTTGGGCATGCTGGCAACAGCGCAGCGGAATTCCCGATGCGCCGCCTCGGTGCCAACGTCTGGCCCCTCAATACCGTACAGTTTTCAAACCACACGCAATACGGCAAATGGACCGGCTGCGTGATGCCGCCATCGCATCTGACGGAGGTTGTGCAGGGTATTGCCGAAATCGACCAGCTCAAGCGCTGTGACGCCGTACTGAGCGGCTATCTCGGTTCAGCAGAGCAGGGGGAACATATCCTGGGGATCGTTCGCCAGGTGAAAGCGGCGAATCCTGCGGCAAAGTATTTTTGCGATCCGGTCATGGGCCACCCAGAAAAGGGCTGTATTGTCGCGCCAGGCGTGGCGGAATTCCACGTCCGCCACGCGCTGCCGGCCAGCGATATTATTGCGCCAAATCTGATCGAGCTTGAAATCCTCTGCGAGCATCCGGTCAACAGCGTAGAAGAGGCTGTAAGCGCCTCTCGCGAGCTAATTGCTCAGGGGCCTGAGATTGTACTGGTGAAGCATCTTGCGCGCGCAGGGTTAAGCCAGGACCGTTTTGAGATGCTGCTGGTGACGAAAGACGAGGCATGGCACATCAGCCGTCCGCTGGTGGATTTTGGTACGCGTCAGCCGGTAGGGGTGGGCGATGTGACCAGCGGCCTGCTGCTGGTGAAGTTGCTCCAGGGGACGGCTCTGCGGGATGCGCTTGAGCATGTGACCGCAGCCGTTTATGAAATTATGATGGCGACGAAAAACATGCAGGAATATGAGCTGCAGGTGGTGGCAGCGCAGGATCGTATCGCGAAGCCCGAGCATTATTTCAGCGCAACCCAATTGTAAGAGCAGGGATAGTGTAGGCCGGGTAAGCGCAGCGCCACCCGGCAATACAGAGCGCTCGGATTAATTCAACCCTTCCGCCTTCAGCGCCGCTGCAACCGCAGGGCGTGCCGCGACGCGTTCCATATACGACGCAATATGATCTAACCCTTCCAGGTTCAGCTTCACCGCGCGCGCCCAGCGCAGAACGGTAAACAGATACGCATCAGCAATGGTGAAACGCGCGCCGCAGATCCACTGATCGTCTTTCAGTGATTCATTAATGTACTGCATCTTTTTCTCAAGTAACGCACGTACGGTCGGTTTGTACTCTTCCGGGGTGTCCGGGCGGAACAGCGGCGTAAAGCCTTTGTGCAGCTCGGTCGCGATATAGTTAAGCCACTCAAGGGTTTTATAGCGAGAGATACTGCCTGTTGGTGCCAGCAGCTGACGATCCGGCACGTTGTCGGCAAGGTACTGCATAATCGCCACGCCTTCGGTCAGCAGCGTACCGTCATCCAGCAGCAGAGCCGGAACTTGTCCTTTCGGGTTGATCGCAAAAAAATCATCGCCGTTTTCGAGGCGCTTTTTCATCAGGTCAACGCCGTCCAGCGTGAAATCTTTGCCGCTCTCGCGAAGAGTGATATGGGAAGCAAGAGAGCAGGCGCCCGGTTTGTAGAACAGTTTCATCGGTAACTCCTTTTTGCTGAGGTTTCAGCTATGTTAGTGCGCGTTCGGATAAAAAAAAAGCCGCTAATGCTTTAGCGGCTTCTTTCCATTCAGTCGTTTCCCGATGACATTACGCGGTAGCGGTTTCGGTCGCTTTAGACGTTTTGTCGTCGTCCTGAGTCATGCGATTCAGCTTAGGCGCGGTCAACAGCATCAGCACAGCGATAACCGCCGTGGCAATACCAATCTGCATGAACACGGTGCCGTACACGTTCAGAGAAAGCAGTGGGTCAGTCACGTTTTCCGGAACCGCCATCAGGTTAGCAATCTTACCTGCAATGATTGCCGCACCCGCAGTGGTCAGGAACCAGCTACCCATGATGAAGCCCATCAGACGCTGTGGCACCAGCTGTGCAACCATCGCCAGGCCCAGACCGGAGATCATCAGCTCACCTATAGACTGCAGGGCGTAGCTCAGGATCAGCCAGTTAACGGAGACGATACCTGCGTCGGTGGCGAATTTGGTACCCAGCGGCAGCACCAGGAAGGCGCAAGAACACAGCACCATGCCCACGGCGAACTTGTGCGGCATTGGCAGACGGTCGCCCATCTTGTTATAGATAGCGGCCAGAATCGGGGAACCAATCATGATCCAGAACGGGTTCAGAGCCTGGAACTGCTCAGGTTCGAACGCGATACCGAGGATTGAATGTTCAACGTTACGGATAGCGAAGAAGTTCAGGGAAGTTGGCATCTGGCTGTACAGCACGAAGAAGATAATCGCTTCCAGCATCAGGATGAACGCGACAATCATCTTACGACGTGCAGCGCCCTGCATGGCGAAGGCTTCTTTCGCAAAGATGCAGACGATGCCCAGCGCAACCACGCCCAGAACCGCACGTGCAACGCCCTGGTTGTGCAGCAGCCAGGTGGCAATCGCGGCGAGAACGACAACGCCCACGATGGTGGCCAGCAGTTTACCCATGTGAACCGGTTCGAAGTCTGGCTTAGAACCGTAGTCTTTAACCCAGCTGCGGCAGAACAGGAAGTTCACAACGGTGATCAGCATACCTACGAAGCTCAGCGCAAAGGCCACGCTCCAGCCGAATTTCGCTGCCAGCCATGGTGTTGCCAGCATGGAGAAGAATGAGCCGATGTTGATGGACATGTAGTACATGGTAAATGCACCGTCCAAACGTGGGTCATCTTTGTTGTAGCAGGTAGAGAGCAGGGAGGACGGGTTCGCTTTGAACAGACCGTTACCGACGGCAATCGTTGCCATACCCATATAGACCACAGCCGCATCGTGTCCAGACCATGCAACCAGACCATAGCCAATCGCCAGGACAATGGCGCCCAGCATAATGACGCGTTTGGTGCCGAGGACTTTGTCACCCAGCCAGCCGCCGATAGCAACCAGACCGTACACCAGAGCACTGAAGGAGGAGAACAGCGTGATGGAATCCGCTTCGGACATACCCAGTTGTTTAACCAGGTAAACCGCCATGATCCCTTGCAGTCCGTAATAACCAAAACGCTCCCATAACTCGATAGAGAAGATGAGATAGAACGCTTTCGGCTGTTTAAAAGCGTTGAGACTCACGCTTTCATTTGTTGGTTTATTGTTTGCAGTAGACACATATACCTCTTTTTTTACATCCCATATTAACGGGGGTGTTCATAGCGTGATGACCGTAGTCCATCCGCTTTATAGTTATATTGGGAGGGGAAACGGCGGGTAATGTTCACTATCCTGACCCATCTGGCAATATGTTTGAAATACTCTGTTACATATAACTGAGCTGGTATAATCAACGGGTCACGCAAATGTTATTCAGCGTTAAATTTCATCCGTTGCGTTTTGTTGGTTTTTTTCACTACCCCCAACCCCCTTTCAGCCCGATATGGCGATATGTTCTGCTATTTGACCTTTAAGGTAGTGATATAGCCCATAATCTGAAAAATGACTGGTCTTATATGCGGTAAATGAACGGTTAATTCTTGTCAGGCAAAGGTTTTGCGAGGGGTTTGACAACAAAAATCCAACATGACGTTATCAGAGTGATCTTGATCACAGATGTATAGAAATTTTTGGTGATGAAAAAACTATTAACCTGTTTGAGTGTTAAACGGCCGAACAATCCATAAGGTGGGATAGCGCAAAAGCGGACAAATTACGGTCAAAAGGAAGGTATACAGATAACCTTCCTTTTGTAGGGTTTTGATTCAGGAGTAAAAACACTAAAGCGATCAAGAGTAGACTTTTTCTTTATATTCGCAAAGATCTTCGATGATGCAGGAGCCGCAGCGAGGCTTGCGTGCGATGCAGGTATAGCGGCCATGCAAAATCAGCCAGTGATGACAGTCGACCTTAAATTCCGCCGGAACGACTTTTAATAACTTCTCCTCAACCTGTTCAACGTTTTTGCCAGGTGCAAAGTTGGTGCGGTTAGAGACGCGGAAAATGTGCGTATCGACGGCGATAGTCGGCCAGCCGAAGGCCGTATTCAGCACCACGTTCGCCGTTTTGCGTCCGACGCCGGGCAGTGCCTCCAGCGCGGCGCGATCCTCCGGCACTTCGCCTCCGTGCTGTTCCAGCAA
This sequence comes from Enterobacter sp. B79-1, assembly GCF_057444735.1. Lineage (NCBI taxonomy): Bacteria > Pseudomonadati > Pseudomonadota > Gammaproteobacteria > Enterobacterales > Enterobacteriaceae > Enterobacter > Enterobacter sp. B79-1. Next base: position 747,489 of record NZ_JBYAZJ010000001.1, on the reverse strand, counting down.
AATCCGGCAGGTTTTGATCACGTTCTCGGCCTTGCTGTTAAACAGGCCGATGGTTTTGATATACGACTTCACGCCTTCGACGCCTAACTCAAGCATCGCCTTCGGCGTGTTGGCCACCGGAAAGAGCAGGGCGGTGGCTTTATTGACGCTGACATCGGTAGCCTGCGCAGAGAGCAACACGGCGATCAGCAGCTCAAACGGGGAGGTAAAATTCAGCTCCGTCGTTGGGTGCGGGTTCTCGTCCCGCAGACGGGTCAGGATCGCAATGCGCTTTTCTTTATTCATGAAGCCTTCTCGGGTGTCCCTTCCAGAACGCTACGCTCAGCCGCGCGGCGCTTACGTTTTTCATCAATCAGGTATTTTATCGCCAGCATCATGCCAAGGCCAATGAAAGCACCCGGCGGCAGCATGGCCAGCAGGAATGGCGTATCGGTGTGGAACACTTCAATACGCAACGCTTTTGCCCAGCCGCCCAGCAGCGCATCTGCACCGTCGAACAGCGTACCGTTGCCGAGGATCTCACGAATCGAGCCGAGGACAAACATGGCACCTGTCGCCCCCATACCGATGGCGAAACCGTCAAGCGCCGACATAGCCGGGCTGTTCTTCACGGCAAACGCCTCGGCACGCCCGACCACAATACAGTTGGTCACGATCAGCGGAATGAAGATCCCAAGCGACTGATACAGGCCAAACGCGTAAGCGTTAATCAGCATCTGAACGATACTCACCACCGACGCGATGATCATGACGTAAATCGGAATACGGATCTCCGAAGGCGTCCAGCGGCGCAGTGCGGAAATGGACAGGTTGGTCAGGGTCAGCACCAGCGTGGTTGCCAGACCCAGACCGAGCGCGTTGGTGGCGGTGGACGTGACCGCCAGCAGTGGACACATCCCCAGAAGCTGTACCAGCGCGGAGTTGTTCTTCCACAGCCCCTGAATAATAACCTCTTTAACCTGGCTCATGATTACTCTCCACAGGCCGGAAGATTGTTGATTTGCGCGGGCAGCGTTTCAGCATACAGCCCGGCGCGTTTTACGGCGTTAACCACGGCACGCGGCGTGATGGTCGCACCCGTGAACTGGTCGAACTCACCGCCATCTTTCTTCACCGCAAACGCTGCGTCATTTTCGCCGTGGATCACTTTACCGGCAAAGTGCAGAATCCAGTCGCTTAAGCGTGTTTCAATTTTATCGCCAAGGCCCGGCGTCTCGTGATGCTCCGTCACACGGGTACCCAGTACGGTACCGGAAAAATCGCTGCCGACGAGCAGTTGAATGGCTCCGGAATAACCGTCGGGGGCCGTGGTTTCCATGACTGCACCCACCGGCTTATCCCCTTTGCGGGCGATAAAGACGCGGTGCGGGCCTTTCCCAAGCTGCGGCGCGTCTACAACAAAGCAGCTTTTCTGCAGGTCATTATCGTAGAAGTCAGACGGGATCACCTGATCAAACAGCGCTTTTTGCTGCTTTGCCGCCTGCTCATCAATCGTCGATTTGGTCAGCTCGTTCACCAGCGCCGTCAGGCCGGTCAGTACCGCAGCGAAAATAGCCAGCGTGACGCCGTGTTTTTGCATGGTCTTTAACATGGCGAAACCCTTAGCGATGACCGTACACGCGCGGACGCGTGTAGTAGTCGATGAGCGGAACGGTAATGTTGGCGAGCAGGACGGCGAACGCTACCCCATCCGGATAACCGCCAAAGCTGCGAATCAGCCACACCAGCAGACCCGCCAGCGCGCCGAAGATCAAACGGCCACGATTGGTGGTGGACGCCGTAACCGGGTCGGTAAGAATAAAGAATGCACCCAGCATGGTCGCGCCGGAGAGCAGATGCATCTGCGGGCTGGCCAGTGACTCAGGAGAGAAGACCCAGCCCAGCGTAGCGCAAACCGCCAGCGTCACGAGGAAGCTGACCGGAATATGCCAGCGGATCGCTTTCTGCTGCAGCAAGAACAGGCCACCCAGCAGATACGCCAGGTTGACCCACTGCCAGCCTGCACCGGCCAGCACGCCGCTGTAGATGGCGGATTTCATGATCTGTTCAACGCTGTGCCCGGCGTGCAGGGACGTTTTAAAGGTATCGAGAGGCGTTGCCTGGCTGATACCGTCCACGCCCATACGCAGCGCGTTCATATCCGCGCCGAGGGCCGTATGGCCGGTAAAGATAACGTGCAGGGCATCCATAAAGCCAGGAACCGTGGCGGCAATTTCATGGGGTGGTAACCAACTGGTCATCTGCACCGGGAAGGAGATCAGCAGAACAACATAGCCGATCATTGCCGGGTTAAACGGGTTATGCCCGAGCCCGCCGTACAGCTGTTTGGCGATAATCACCGCAAACACGGTACCCAGCACCACCATCCACCATGGGGCAAACGGTGGAATACTGATCGCAAGCAGCAGCCCGGTCAGTAACGCGGAGTTGTCAGCGAGAATGCGGGAGACCGCCATTTTTCGCAGCTTCAACACGAGCGCTTCCGCCGCTAACGCACTGGCGCAGCCAAGGACCAACTGGAAAAGGGTTCCCCAGCCGAAAAACCAGCACTGAACGGCGATGCCTGGCAACGCCGCCAGGCAGACCAGCATCATGATGCGCGATGTCTGGCGCTGGTTATGGGTGTAAGGGGAACTTGCGATTCTGAAAACCATTTAATCCTCGTTAACTGCTTGTTGTGCGGCTTTCTTCGCCTGAACGCGCGCAATCGCGGCGGCGACGGCGGCTTTGCGTGGATCGTCGTTTGCGGCCTGCGGCTGCTCTTCCTGCTGGGCGGCTTTGCGCGCTTTGGCCCGAGCGATAGCGGCTTCGACAGCGGCTTTGCGAGGATCAACCGGCACTTCGGGCTCCGCAGTTTGCGCCTGCTGCGCTGCTTTGCGCGCTTTCGCGCGTGCAATGGCCGCTTCGACGGCAGCTTTACGCGGATCCTCAGCGTCTTTCTCAACAACCACGTCCTGCTGACCCGCTTTACGGGCTTTGGCACGGGCAATTGCCGCTTCAACCGCCGCTTTACGCGGATCGACGCCCGTTTCAGGCTGGGCAGTTTCTGCTTTCTCTGCCTGACGGGCGCGAGCCTGGGCCTTGCGCGCTTCGCGTGCCGCAATCGCTTCGCTGTTATCCGGTTTTTCGCCTGCCGGGATCACCAGCGCTTGCGCTGCAGTGGCTTTTTTCTCCCGCACGCGCGCCAGTGCAGCGTTGATGGCGTCCTGATCTTTCTCACCAGGCTGAACGGCAGCCTGTTTATGGCGCTCCTGGCGGGCGATTTTCTCGCGTTCGAGACGCGCCTGACGGGCTTCAAAGCGCGCTTTGGCTTCGGCTGCGCGCTTCTCTTCCATTGAGATGGCATAAATCTCGGCCTTCTCCTGACGGAAGTATTGCACCAGCGGAATATTGCTTGGGCAGACCCAGGCGCAGGCGCCGCATTCAATGCAGTCGGCAAGATTGTGGGCTTGCGCTTTGTCGTGCAGTTGGCCTTTGCTGTACCAGTACAGCTGCTGCGGGAGCAGATCCGCCGGGCAGGCATCAGCACAGGCGCTGCAGCGGATGCAGCCTTTTTCTTCCTGTTCTTCACCCATCTCGGTCGGAGAGGGGGCGAGCAGACAGTTAGTAATTTTGACGACCGGGACATCCAGCCACGGCAGGGTAAAGCCCATCAGCGGGCCGCCCATGATCACCATCTGGTCGCTACCAGGGCAAAACTCGGCCTGCTCCAGCAGATGACGCACCGGCGTACCCAGACGCGCCCAGACGTTGCCTGGACGTGACACCGACTCACCGGTCAACGTCACCACGCGCTCGGTTAGCGGCTCGCCGTCAATCACCGCACGTTTTACCGCATACGCCGTACCGACGTTTTGCATCAGCACGCCGATGTCAGAGGAGCGGCCACCGTGCGGTACTTGTTTACCGGTGAGGATCTGGGTCAGTTGCTTTGCGCCGCCAGACGGGTATTTGGTCGGGATTACGCGCAGGCTAATATCATGGCAACCCGCCAGCACGGCCCGCAGCATGGAAATGGCCTGCGGCTTATTGTCTTCAATGCCGATCAGCACTTCTCGTGGCTGCAGAATATGGGCGAGAATGCGAATACCTTCCACCACCTGGGCGGCACAGTCCTGCATCAGACGGTCATCGGCGGTGATATAAGGTTCGCATTCCGCAGCGTTGATGATTAGCGTGTTAATTTTGTCGCCACCGCCGCGCAGTTTGGTACCCGTCGGGAAACCTGCGCCGCCAAGACCGGCCACGCCGAACTGATGGACGCGTTCAATCAGCTCTTCGCGGCTGCGGGAACGGTAATCGCTCCAGCCGTCACGGTCGATCCAGCGGTCTTCGCCGTCGGCTTCAATAATCACGCTCAGTTCAGACAGCGCTGAAGGGTGCGCGACGGTATGTGGGGCGATCGACACCACTTTACCGGAGGTGGGGGCGTGTACCGGCAGCATTCGTCCCCGACCAAAGGTCAGCGGCTGGCCGCGAAGAACGGTATCGCCTTCTTTAACGCAGAGTTCGCCTTCCGCACCGATATGCTGTTTGAGCGGCATGACGTAACGCGTCGCCAGCGGAATTTGTCGCAGCGGCGTGCCGTTTGACTGGGTTTTCATCTCCGGGGGATGGATACCGCCGTCGAAGTCCCAAATCTTCTCTTTTCTGAAAGCAGAAAATAACTTAAGCATGTTGTTCCACAGGAATATTGCGAACCGGAATGGTCTGAAGATCCCATTTCCAGCTTTCGGTAGTCGTTTCAACCGGGCGCAGCTCTATGCACTGCGTTGGGCAGGGGGCCACGCAAAGGTTACAGCCGGTGCACAGATCGGCCACAACGGTGTGCATGGCGCGGGTTGCGCCCACAATGGCATCAACAGGGCAGGCCTGAATACATTTGGTGCAGCCGATGCAGTTCGCTTCGTCGATCACCGCGAGGGCGCGAACCGGTTCCTGCACCTCGGCATCGCCGTCAACAGGCTGCGGGTCAACGTTAAGCAGGGCGGCAATTTTGAGCATCACCGCTTCGCCACCGGGCGCACAGCGGTTGATTTTTTCACCCTGCACGCCAACCGCTTCGGCATAAGGCCGACAGCCGGGGTAGCCACATTGCCCGCACTGGCTTTGCGGCAGCAGCTCGTCAATTTTTTCGACAACGGGATCGTCCTCAACCGCGAAACGGCGGGAGGCGTAACCCAGAATCAGGCCAAACACCAACCCCAGTACGCTGATGGAGGCGATGGCAATCCAGATAGCACTCATTACAACTTCACCAGACCACTAAAGCCCATAAAGGCCAGAGACATTAAACCTGCCGTCACCAGTGCAATGGCGTTGCCGCGGAAGGGCGCAGGGATATCTGCTGCTGCCAGACGTTCACGAATAGAGGCAAACAGCACCATAACAAATGAGAAACCGACGGCGGCGGAAAAGCCGTACAGCGCCGATTGCATGAAGTTATGCCCGAGGTTGATGTTCAGCAACGCGACCCCGAGTACGGCGCAGTTGGTGGTGATCAGCGGCAGGAAGATACCCAGCAGGCGATAGAGCGCCGGGCTGGTTTTGCGCACCACCATTTCGGTAAATTGCACGACGACCGCAATGACCAGAATAAAGGACAAGGTGCGCAAATAGATCATGTCCAGCGGGATCAGGATCCAGGTATCAATCAACCATGCGCAGATGGACGCCAGCGTCATGACGAAGGTCGTCGCCAGCCCCATGCCCATCGCGGTCTCCAGTTTTTTGGAAACCCCCATAAAAGGACACAGGCCAAGAAACTTCACCAGAACGAAGTTGTTAACCAGCACAGTGCCGACAAAGAGCAGTAAGTAATCGGTCATTATTCAGCCTGAAATAAAAAAGCCGCCTATTATCGGACAAAGCACGACAGGCGACAACAGGTTAACAGTAAGGTTATTACGGGTTCACGAAGGTTTTCTTCACCCGCGTCGAACGCTTGAAGTAAGGGACCAGCAGCGCAGCAGCCAGTAACGGGAATAACAGCTGGCGAACCGCTAGCGCGTCAGAAACCGGAGAAAAAGCAAAGGCTTTCACCGCCAGCAGCACGGAAATCAGCAGCCAGATAATATAATGTTTTGGCACACTTTTGCGGCGCTTAAAGAACGCAATGGTCAACCAGAGCGTGTAGTACCACATCCCGATGGCGAAGACGAACGAGGCAAACCACAACGCAATATTAAGCACACTTTGCGACATCAGGGTCTGAATGGCATGAGGTGTGATCAGCGCGGTGGTATAGAGTAACAGCGCAAGCGATGCGCTTAATAATGCAACCAGCAGCCATGCCAGCGGGGCGATTAACCAGCCTCCAATTCTTTCTCCAGGCGATACGGTCATGCTCTCTCCCATAGTCTGCGCGAAAGGGTATACAGAAATTTGCAGGGCGGAGAGTATATAACATTTCGCGCGGATGGCTACTTTCTTATAAAACGTAACGCCATACGGACTTCGGCACTTCCCCAACGTTGAACAAACGGCCACCGGAGACCAGTTCAGCCCGGCGGTGGTCAGCGGCGCGATACATATTGATAATTTCGTGATTATCCAACAGCGTGTAGTTTAGATGGTCAAACAGTTTTTCCAGGCTCTCAAGGGAATTGATCTTGCGAAATTTTAATAAATAGTCCTGAACTGTCATGTTAATAAGTTTCCATATAAAAGTGAGTAATACCCGTGTCGGTAATTCGTTCGAATAATAAACGGATAAATAAAGACGTAAAACAGCCCACTCAGGTAATGTGACGAAATTAGGAGTTTTCTTTGCTGAAAGATTCAGGCATCAGACGATGCCTGGAAGAGAAGGTTAACCCTGTTCAACACGGCTGGCAATATGCAACTGACAGAATGTGTCACAAGGGCGTTACTTCGGTTGTGCGACGGTGACAGGCTCCGGCGGTTGGTAGTTATCGATGTGGCTGGCAACGCCAAGCAAAATGACCGAAACCCCAAGGACAATCCATCCCGCTAATTCAATGATTCGATTAATTATTGATGACATAACTCGTGTTTGTAATTTATCCATAAATACAGATTGCAAATGTTACCGTGCAGCACTGACCTCGGCAAGCGGTTTGGGAACGATACCCTTAATCAATCTTAGTGAGTTACATCCTTGTAACAAAAACATCTGGTGCAAGGTGCTATTTTAAGTCATATGACACATTATTAATGTGTAGTAATACCCGCAAAGCCAGTGTGAAATAAGATAATGACAGGAGGGCACTACGATGAGTGAAAATATCCGTGTCGGGCTGATTGGTTATGGTTACGCGAGTAAAACCTTTCACGCGCCTCTGATTAGCGGGACCCCGGGAATGTCGCTGGGGGCGGTTTCGAGCAGTGATGCCGCCAAAGTACATGTCGACTGGCCAACCGTTCCGGTTGTTTCTGAGCCTAAACATCTTTTCAACGATCCGAATATTGATGTCATCGTCATTCCTACCCCAAACGACACGCACTTTCCGTTAGCTAAAGCGGCGCTGGAGGCGGGTAAGCATGTTGTGGTCGATAAGCCCTTCACCGTGACACTGTCACAGGCGCGCGAGCTGGATGCGCTGGCAAGAAGTCTTGGCAGGCTGTTGTCCGTCTTCCATAACCGGCGCTGGGATAGTGATTTCCTGACGGTGAAAGCCCTGCTTAGTGAAGGCACTCTCGGTGAAATAGGCTATTTTGAATCTCATTTTGACCGCTTTCGTCCGCAGGTGCGTAACCGCTGGCGTGAACAGGCGGGCCCCGGAAGCGGTATCTGGTATGACTTAGCGCCGCATTTACTCGATCAGGCCGTCAATCTGTTTGGTCTGCCGGTGAGTATGACGGTTGATTTAGCGCAGCTTCGGCCTGGCGCGCAGACGACAGATTACTTCCACGCCGTTTTGAGCTATCCGCAGCGTCGTGTCGTACTGCACGGGACGATGCTCGCTGCCGCGGAATCGGCGCGTTATATCCTTCATGGCACGCGCGGTAGCTACGTGAAGTTTGGTCTGGATCCGCAGGAGGACCGCCTGAAAAACGGTGAGCGTTTGCCGCAAGAGGACTGGGGCTACGACATGCGTGATGGCGTGCTGACGCGCGCGGAAGGTGAAGAGTTGGTTCAGGAAACGCTGCTGACCATTCCAGGGAACTATCCGGCTTATTACGCGGCTATCCGTGATGCGCTCAACGGGACGGGTGAGAATCCGGTTCCGGCCAGCCAGGCGATTCAGATCATGGAGCTGATTGAGCTGGGCATTGAATCTGCCAAACATCGCGCCACGCTCTGTCTGGCATAAGTTCTACATGTTTTTGTAGGCCGGGCAAGCGCAGCGCCACCCGGCAAATGCTCAACCGTGAGCCACTTTATCTTTAAGCGCCTGCTTCTCTTCAGGCGTCAGGAACGCTATTTCCAGCCCGTTAATCTGCGCCTGGCGGATCTGCTCGCGGCTCAGGCCCGCCTGCGGTGCGGCGATGTTGTATTCGTGAATAATATCCACCCCCTGAACCGCCGGATCGTCGGTATTCAGCGAGGCCAGCACGCCGTGTTCCAGGAAGGTTCTCAGCGGATGTTTATCCAGCGTTGCCACGGTGCTGGTCTGAATGTTGGAGGTCAGGCAGGATTCGATACCGATGCGCTGCTCTGCCAGGAAATCCATCAGGGCACGATCTTCGACGGCTTTCACCCCGTGGCCGATACGCTCTGCGCCCAGCTCGCGAATGGCCTGCCAGATGCTTTCCGGGCCTGCTGCTTCACCTGCATGAACGGTAATGTGCCAGCCCGCGTCACGCGCGCGATTGAAATGAGAGAGGAACAGGCTACCCGGGAAGCCTAGTTCATCCCCGGCGAGGTCGACAGCGGTAATCTGGTCACGATGCGCCAGCAATGCTTCCAGTTCCTGAAGGCAAGCCGCTTCACCGAAGGTGCGGCTCATGATGCCAATCAGACGAGCCTGAACGTCGAAAGCTTTACACCCTTCTCGAACGCCCTCAATCACCGCTTCCACCACGCCCGCGACGGGCAGGTTGTGGGTCATGGCCATATAGCCCGGCGAGAAGCGCAGCTCGACGTAATGCAGGCCGTTACGGGCGGCGTCTTCAATGTTCTCGAACGCCACGCGGCGGCAGGCATCGAGCGAGGCCAGCATCTTTACGCCCCAGTCGAGTTTGCTCAGGAAGCTGACCAGATCCGGCTCATTCGAGGTGACCTGAACATGTGGGATCAGGGTTTCAAGCGTTTGTGCTGGAAGCGTTAAATTGAACTGGCGGCCAAGATCGAGGATGGTTTGGGCACGAATGTTACCGTCAAGGTGACGATGAATATCAGTTAAAGGCAGGCGTGTATCAATCATGGTCGCACTCTTTGCTGGTTAAAGTGCGCCATATTATAAAAACAAAACGGGGTAAAAAGCTATTTGCGCAAGGGAATATTCCGTTGCGCAATGGTATTACAGCAGGGTGGCGATCCCGGCGATGAGGCGTTGCACCCCTTGTTCCAGCTTGCTGCGTGGGCAGCCTGCGTTCAGGCGCACGAAGCCATTACCTTCTTCTCCGTAGGTATATCCCGGCATGATCGCCACTTTTTCCTGCTCTATCAGCACTTTTTGCAGCACCCTGTCGTCAATGTTCAGCGGGCGCAGGTCAATCCAGGCCAGATAGGTTGCTTCCGGCGGCTGCCAGTTCAGTTTCGGAAAAGCGCGGTTTAATTCCTGCGCTATATACAACAGATTCTCTTCCAGATAACCCCGCAAGGCATCCAGCCATGGCGCTCCCTGTTGATAGGCGGCGATATGCGCCGTCAGCGCCAGCACGGAAGGGGAAGAGAGTCCGTCGCGGCCTTTAAGCGCGCGGAGGTAACCCGTGCGACTCGCTTCATCGCCGATCAGCCCGTAAGCCCCGGTCAGTGCCGGAATATTAAAGCTTTTCGAGCCAGAGGTGAGGAGCGCCCATTTGCCGCGTGCTACCTCATTCCACGGTGTGTGATGATGTTTTCCCCACACCATGTCCATATGAATTTCATCGCTGATCGCCGCCACGTCATAGCGTGCGCACAGTTCCGCCATCTGCGTCAGCTCATCCCGCGTCCAGACCTTACCGGTTGGATTTTGCGGGCTACAGAGCAGCAAAATTTTGTTTTCTGGTTTGGCCAGGGCCGTTTCCAGCGCGGCCATATCACCCATCCAGCCGCTCGCCTGTTTCACCATCGCAACCGGTACGACGTGGCGCGCGTTGCCTTCGATGGCGTTATAAAACGCATCGTACGCGGGAGTATGAACCACCACGCCGTCGCCGGGCTGCGACCAGAGACGGATCAGTTCTGACACCATGTAGATGACGGAAGGGCCATAAACGACGGATTCGGTATCGATACGGCTGTTAAAGCGTTGCTGGAACCAGTGCGCGACGGCAGCCAGAAACTCATCGTTTTTCCAGCGGCTGTAGCCAAACACGCCGTGATCGATGCGCTGATGCAGCGCGTCGGTAATGCAGGGCGCAGTGGCAAAATCCATATCCGAGATAGTGAACGGCAGCAGATCGGCCGCGCCAAAGCGGTCGGCAACGTAATCCCACTGGGTGCACCAGGTGCCGTGACGATCCACGACGGTCGAGAAATCAAACATAACTCTCATCCTTAAACGTAAAACCCCCTCATGAGAGGGGGCTGAGGCATCAGGCTTCTACTGTTCGCATCAGGGTTGCCAGTTCATCTTTTACCGACTGTACCTGCGGGCCGATAACCACCTGCAAATTATGCTGATTTAACTGTACCACACCGATGGCGCGGTTAGCTTTCAGCGCATTGGTATCCACTTTCGACATATCCGCCACCGACAGACGCAGGCGGGTAATGCAGTTATCCAACGAGGTGATGTTATCCGCACCGCCCAGCGCTGCCAGAATGGCAGGGGTGTTGTAACCTGATTTTCCTACCGTCCCTGCAACCGCTTGTTCAACGCTGGTCGCTGTTTCAGCATCACGGCCCGGTGTTTTCAGGTTAAAGCGGGTGATGGCGAAGCGGAAGATGCCGTAGTAGACCGCAAACCAGATTGCCGCCACGACCGGCACCAGATACCACTTGGTGGACAAGCCGTGCAGGATCCCGAACACCACGAAGTCAATCACGTTGCCGTCGGTGTTACCGATGGTGACGCCCAGCACCGCCATCACGGTGAAGCCCAGACCGGTCAGCACGGCGTGAATGAGATACAGCACCGGCGCGACGAACAGGAACAGGAATTCGATTGGCTCGGTTGTGCCGCCAACGACGCAGGCGATCACACCGGAAATCAGCAGGCCTTTAATCTTATGACGGTTTTCCGGACGAGCACAGTGGTACATTGCCAGCGCCGCGCCCGGCAGGCCGCCCAGGAAGGCAGGCATTTTGCCCTGAGACAGGAAACGGGTTGCGCTCTCAGAGAAGCCGTGGGTGGTCGGGCAGCTCAGCTGCGCCTGGAAGATCGTCAGCGCACCGCTCACGTCGTGACCGCACACCTCCATCGTCCCGCCCGCTTCGGTGAAGCGAATCAGGGCCACCAGAATGTGCTGCAGACCAAACGGCAGCAGCAGACGTTCACCGGTACCGAAGATCATCGGACCGAAATCACCCGCGCCGTTAATGATGCGACCAATACCGGTGATACCCATCGCGAAGACAGGCCAGATCAGCGGAATGATCAGACCAAACAGACCCATGACCACGAGGGTGATAATCGGGACAAAGCGGGTACCGCCGAAGAAGGCCAGGGCATCCGGCAGGCGGATATTGTGGAAGCGTTCGTGCAGCATCCAGATGATCACACCCGCGATCACCGCACCGAGGATCCCGGTGTCGATAGACTGGATACCAATCACGCTCTGAATATTATTGGCTTTCAGTACGGCAGCGTCGGTGGTAGGCAGAATGCCTTTTGCGGTCAGCCAGAAGTTAACCGCAAGGTTCATCACCGCGTAGCCCACGAAGCCCGCAAAGGCGGCTACGCCTTTATTCTCGCGCGCCAGGCCCAGCGGGATGGCGATGCAGAACATGACGGGCAGGAAGCTAAACGCAAAGGAGCCGACTTTGCTCATCCAGATGAAGATCGCCTGCAGCACCGGGTTGCCGAGGAACGGGATCAGCGTGATGACGTCATGGCTGCTCAGGGAGCTGCCGATCCCCAGCATGATCCCGCAGAATGAGAGGAGTGCCACGGGCAGCATAAAGGTTTTACCCAGTTGCTGGAAAAACTCCCACAGCGATATTTTTTGTGCTGCTTTCGCCGTCATAAAACGACTCCTTGATGGTTAAAAATAGTTTACCTGCTTCAATGCAGCGAGAAGATAAAACGTTTTATCAAACTTTAGTGCGCGCTAAATCACATTCTCAGGCTTTTACTGGTAGTATAAAGATAACGTATTGATAAAACGTTTTACCGATCTCATTATCAGGGAGTCACGCCAACCCATGGCTGTAGCGAAAAAGATCACCATCAATGATGTTGCCCTCGCGGCTGGCGTTTCCGTCAGCACGGTGTCGCTGGTTTTAAGCGGGAAGGGGCGTATCTCCCCCGCCACCGGACAGCGGGTCAACGAGGCGGTTGAGCAACTGGGCTTTGTGCGTAACCGCCAGGCGTCCGCGCTTCGCGGTGGGCAAAGTGGGGTGATTGGTTTGATCGTTCGCGACTTAACCTCGCCGTTTTATGCGGAGCTCACGGCCGGATTAACGGAAGCGCTAGAGGCACAGGGACGGATGGTGTTTTTACTGCACGGTGGTCGCGACGCCGAGCAGCTGCTGTCCCGGCTGGATATGCTGTTGACGCAGGGGGTTGATGGCGTGATCGTGGCGGGGGCGTCGGGTGTGGGCAGCGAGCTGTGTGAGCGCGCCGCAGAGAAGGGAGTACCGCTGGTCTTTGCTTCCCGCGCCAGCTATCTCGACGAAGCCGATACGCTGCGTCCGGATAACATGCAGGCTGCACAAATGCTGACCGAGCATCTTATTCGTCGCGGACACCAGCGTATTGCGTGGCTCGGCGGGAAAAGCTCATCGCTCACGCGCGCCGAGCGGGTAGGCGGCTACTGTTCGACGCTGATCAAATACGGGCTGCCGTTCCACAGTGAGTGGGTGGTGGAATGTGGATCCAGCCAAAAGATGGCGGCGGAAGCGATTGGTTCGCTGCTGCGCGCCAGCCCGACCATTAGCGCCGTAATTTGCTACAACGACGTGATTGCGATGGGCGCCTGGTTTGGCCTGATCCGCGCCGGACGTCAGAGCGGTGAAGGGGGCGTTGAAACCTTCTTCGGCCATCAGGTAGCGCTGGGTGCATTTGCCGATGTAGGCGAAAACGCGCTCGACGATCTGCCCATCGTCTGGGCGACTACCCCCGCGCGCGAAATGGGCTACACGCTGGCGGACAGGATCATGCAGCGCATCGAAAATACCGATGTCCAGGCCGGGCACCAGATTGTGGCGGCGCGACTGGTCACGGTGAAATAGCGCCGGGCACTTGCGCGGGCCTACAACGGCCCCGAGTCGTAGGCCGGGTAAGCGTCAGCGCCACCCGGCAATAAAAAACCCCTCATAGGAGGGGTTTTGACGTTTACGGCTGCGGTGACGCCGGTTCGGCTGGCGCTGCAGGTTCAGCCGGTTCCGGCATCCCCAGAGCGGGCATACCAAACATGCCGACAAAATCTTCCAGCGGCATTTTATCGCCGTTCAGGGTTACCTGGCCGTTGGCATACTGCAGGCTGGTGGAAATCGTGTTGTCTTCCACTTTAGTGATGCGGAACATCTGGCCCATCGCAGCCAGACCTTTCACCTGCTGGTTCGCCAGTTTGCCAGCGTCTTCATCGCCGTAACCTTCCAGCTTCGCAATCTGGGTCATAAACTCGGTCGCCATGTCCATTGGGATGGTCAGCTTGCTCTCGAGCGACTTCACGCTGCGATCCACTTCCTGCGCCAACGTCTGCGGTTCACCCGTTGCAGCTGCCGGATCTTTCAGGAACAGAGACAGGTTGAAGTTGGTTTCACCTTTGCTGTTTTTCCAGCTCAGCGGTGCGACGGTGATCACCGGCTCGCCTTTCAGCAGGATTGGCAGGTTGTTGAACAGCACCGCCATCGCCTGCTGCTGGTACACTTCCGGATTCTGCTGCAGCGCGGCATCGGTCAGCAGTGCCTGGCTCTCTTTGCTGTATTTTTGGCTAAATTCGTGCCACGCCTGGCCGTCGATATTGCCGATCTTCAGCGTTAATTTTCCGGTCCCCAGATCCTGATTCTGCACCTTCAGGCTCTTCAGGGCGTAATCCAGCTGCGTATTGATATTCTTGCCGTCTTTGGAAATGTCGGATTTGCCGTTCACGTCCATGCCTTCCAGCACGGCCATCTCTTTACCTTCAACCGCGATTGCAATCTTATCGAGAGAGAGCTTCTGATCGCCAATACGCTCTTTAAAGTCGGTCATACGGCTGTTGCCGTCGGCTTTCAGGTTGTTGAAGCTGAGCTGAACCTTTTGGTTATATTCGTTAACCGCGTTCACCATGCCGCTTTCTGCTTCACCGGTCAGAGAGAACACGTTTCCGTCGCGGTCAGCGTCCAGTTTGAAGTTCCCCCCGCTGAAGGCGACCTTCTCGTTCTCTTTCTCGTAGTTCAGCGCTTTCAACGCAATATCGGAACTCGTGTCACCGGCATAGCTGATGCGGGTATTGATTTCGAAAGGTGAGGTATTTTTTGCCAGATCAAACAGCGGTTTGGTGACGTCGTTATTCACCAGCACCGTGTGAACGGACGCCATTGATGGGATCAGATTAAACGATTTTAACTGTGCCAGCGGGAACGGACCATGGCTGACCACTTCATCCAGCACCACGCTCTGGCCTGGCTTCAGCCAGGCATTGGCGTTTCCTGCTACAGGTTTCACCACCATCTGCATACGGCTGGTAAACACGCCGCGCTGATAGTTCTGATAGCTAAGCTCAACGCCAGCCTCCGGCGCGCTGCGCTTAATCTCTCCGTTAGCCTGCGCGACCATCTCAGCCAGACGGCCTTCTAGCTGTTTCCCGGTAAACCAGGAGGCTCCCGTCCAGACCACGCCTAACGCTACAATCACTCCAACCGCTACGACCGATTTTTTC
This sequence comes from Enterobacter sp. B79-1, assembly GCF_057444735.1. Classification (NCBI taxonomy): domain Bacteria; kingdom Pseudomonadati; phylum Pseudomonadota; class Gammaproteobacteria; order Enterobacterales; family Enterobacteriaceae; genus Enterobacter; species Enterobacter sp. B79-1. Next base: position 732,408 of record NZ_JBYAZJ010000001.1, on the reverse strand, counting down.
ATTGCGACTATCCCTAAAATGAAACCAGGCGGTAAAAACCGCCCGGAGATATAAAGCCTTAAACTAGCTTAGCAAGAGTTGTTAAAAAATTCAGTAAGTGCTTATAGCTTATTAAAAACGCGCGCCAGACGACCGGTGCCGCTCACGCTAACCGGCGACTCGTTCGCTGCAACAAAAGCCGACTCGCCCGGCTTGAGCACCAGACGCTGTTGGCCTTTCTGCAGCGTCGCTTCGCCCTCAACGCAGAACAGGATCGCCGCACTCTCCTGTGAGATGGCGGTTTCGGCCTGGCTCAGGTCGTGCAGAGAAAACGCAAAATCCTCAACCGGGATCGGGAAGTCCAGCTCTGCGCCGTTTTTCACCGGCTGAGTCAGCAGTTCGTCGGCAGGCTTCGCCACGAACTTCACGTTGGCGACCAGCTCAGGGATATCGATGTATTTTGGCGTCAGGCCCGCGCGCAGCACGTTATCCGAGTTGGCCATCACTTCCAGCGCTACGCCCTGCAGGTAGGCGTGCGGGGTTTCGGCAAACAGGAACATCGCTTCGCCCGGGTTCAGCTTCACCACGTTCAGCAGCAGGGGAGAGAACAGGCCGCTGTCGTCCGGGTAGAATTCGGAAATCAGACGGATGGTCTCCCACGGCTCACCTTGCTGGCTGTTCAGTGCGGCTTTCAGCACTGCCAGCGCGTGAGATTTTTCTTCGCCCTGCATATTCAGCAGGCTGGCGAACAGCTGGCTCAGCGCGTCCGCGTTCGGGTTTTCCAGGAAGTGGGCGATAGCCTTGTTAGCACCCGCGACAGGTTGCAGCAGAGAAACGATCTCCGAAAACGCGCGGAACGCGTTCATCGCCAGGAAAGGGGTGAGAGCAAAAACCAGCTCCGGTTTGTGGTTCGGATCTTTGTAGTTACGTTCAGCCGCGTCTAATGGAATCCCCGCCGCGTTCTCTTTCGCAAAGCCGATTTCAGAGGCTTTCTTGTTCGGGTGAACCTGAATGGAGAGCGGCTGGTCGGCGCACAGTACCTTAAACAGGAACGGCAGCTCGCCAAAACGCGTGGCAACCTTGTCGCCCAGCAGTGCGGCTTTATCGGCATCAATCACGTCGCGCAGGCTGCGTACCTGGCCGCTGGCGTCTTCAATTTTTGAGCTGCTCTTCGGGTGCGCGCCCATCCACAGCTCTGCCATCGGCAGGTTGTCCGGGTTGGCGATACCGTAGAGATCCGTTAACGCAGTTTTACTTCCCCAGGCGTAGTTTTGCACTGAGTTGATGAGTTTTTGCATTATCAAGCCCTGATTCAAATGTGGAATTAACTCCGGGTATTAAAGCAATAAACCGCGTGGAAGTAACCTGCGGATGTAAAAAGTCGTACTAGTCTCAGTTTTTGTTAAAAAATTGTGTAGGATAAGCTGACTCGCTTTTAAGCCGGGCAGCGGAACATCTGCCCTGAACAATCAGACCGAAGCAGTAAGTGAGAGAACAATGTCGAACAAACCCTTTCATTATCAGGATCCTTTTCCCCTCAGTAAGGATCGGACCGAGTATTACCTGTTAACCCGCGATTACGTTTCTGTCTCTGAGTTTGAGGGACAGGAGATCCTCAAAGTTGACCCGCAGGCGCTGACGCTGATGGCGCAGCAGGCCTTCCACGACGCTTCGTTTATGCTCCGCCCGGCGCATCAGCAGCAGGTTGCCGATATCCTGAGCGATCCGCAGGCCAGCGAGAACGATAAGTACGTAGCGCTGCAGTTCCTGCGTAACTCGGATATCGCGGCGAAGGGCATTCTGCCGACCTGCCAGGATACGGGTACCGCAATTATCACCGGCAAGAAAGGCCAGCGCGTCTGGACCGGCGGCGGTGACGAAGCGGCGCTGGCGCACGGCGTCTACAACACCTATATCGAAGATAACCTGCGCTACTCGCAAAACGCGGCGCTGGATATGTACAAAGAGGTCAATACCGGCACCAACCTGCCTGCTCAGATTGACCTCTACAGCGTCGATGGCGACGAATACAAATTCCTCTGCATCGCCAAGGGCGGCGGTTCGGCTAACAAAACCTACCTCTACCAGGAAACCAAAGCGCTGCTCACCCCGGGCAAGCTGAAAAACTACCTGGTTGAGAAAATGCGTACCCTCGGCACCGCAGCGTGTCCGCCGTACCATATCGCCTTCGTGATCGGCGGTACCTCAGCGGAAAGCACGCTGAAAACCGTCAAGCTGGCGTCGACCAAATACTACGACGGCCTGCCGACAGAAGGGAACGAACACGGCCAGGCGTTCCGCGACGTGCAGCTTGAGCAGGAACTGCTGACCGAAGCGCAGAACCTGGGGCTGGGCGCACAGTTTGGCGGCAAATACTTCGCGCACGACATTCGCGTGATCCGTTTGCCGCGCCATGGCGCATCCTGCCCGGTGGGCATGGGCGTCTCCTGCTCGGCGGATCGTAACATCAAGGCGAAGATCAACCGCGACGGCATCTGGATCGAGAAGCTGGAGAACAACCCGGGCAAATACATCCCGGAAGAACTGCGTAAAGCGGGTGAGGGGGAAGCGGTTCGCGTGGACCTGAACCGTCCGATGAAAGAGATTCTGGCGCAGCTTTCTCAATATCCGGTCTCGACCCGTCTCTCCCTGAACGGCACGATTATCGTGGGCCGCGACATTGCGCACGCGAAGCTGAAAGAGCGTCTGGACAACGGCGAAGGGCTGCCGCAGTACATTAAAGATCACCCAATCTACTACGCAGGCCCGGCGAAAACGCCTGAAGGCTACGCGTCCGGCTCGTTAGGCCCGACTACGGCAGGCCGCATGGACTCTTACGTTGACCAGCTTCAGGCCAACGGCGGCAGCATGATCATGTTGGCGAAAGGTAACCGTAGCCAGCAGGTGACGGACGCTTGCCACAAGCATGGCGGCTTCTACCTGGGCAGCATCGGCGGCCCGGCAGCGGTGCTGGCGCAGGGCAGCATCAAGAGCCTGGAGTGCGTGGAATACCCGGAACTGGGTATGGAAGCGATCTGGAAAATTGAAGTGGAAGATTTCCCGGCGTTTATCCTGGTGGATGACAAAGGTAACGACTTCTTCAAACAGATCCAGTCTTCTCAGTGTTCGGCGTGTGTGAAGTAATTCTGTAAATTGCCGGGTGGCGGCTGCGCCTTACCCGGCCTACGAGTCTGGTAGGTCGGGTAAGCGTCAGCGCCACCCGACACCAAAAAGAGCGCACAAAGCGCCATAACGTTTCTCAGAAGTCATCAATACTTATCCCTTAAGCATGTGAGCAATCCCTCTTTTGTTATCAAGGAGAAAGTAATGACCACGGTACGCCATGAGAAAGACTCGATGGGCGCCATCGACGTCCCCGCCGACAAGCTATGGGGCGCGCAAACCCAGCGTTCGCTGGAGCATTTCCGTATCTCAACTGAAAAAATGCCCGTCTCGCTGATTCAGGCGCTGGCGCTCACCAAACGTGCAGCCGCTAAAGTGAACCAGGATTTAGGCCTGCTGACGGCAGACAAAGCGACCGCCATCATCAACGCCGCCGACGAAGTGCTGGCGGGCAAGCATCCCGATGAATTCCCCCTCGCCATCTGGCAGACCGGTTCTGGCACCCAAAGCAACATGAACATGAACGAAGTGCTGGCGAACCGGGCGAGTGAACTGCTGGGCGGCGTGCGCGGCATGGAGCGTAAGGTTCACCCGAATGATGACGTCAACAAAAGTCAGAGTTCTAACGACGTCTTTCCGACGGCGATGCACGTGGCGGCGGTGATTGCCATCCGCGAGCAGCTTATCCCGCAGCTCAACGTGCTCAAAACCACGCTCAACGAGAAAGCGCAGGCCTTCCGCGACATCGTTAAAATCGGCCGTACGCACCTGCAGGACGCCACGCCCCTGACGCTCGGGCAGGAGATTTCCGGCTGGGTGGCGATGCTGGAACATAACCTGAAGCACATCGACCACAGCCTGCCGCATCTGGCGGAGCTGGCGCTCGGCGGTACGGCGGTGGGTACCGGGTTAAATACTCATCCGGAATATGCGGTGCGCGTGGCTGAAGAGCTGGCGAGCATCACCGGACAGCCGTTCGTCACGGCGCCAAACAAGTTTGAAGCGCTTGCAACCTGCGATGCGCTGGTCCACACCCACGGCGCGCTGAAAGGGCTGGCGGCATCATTAATGAAAATCGCCAACGACGTGCGCTGGCTGGCCTCGGGTCCACGCTGCGGCATCGGTGAAATCAGCATCCCGGAAAACGAGCCGGGCAGCTCCATCATGCCGGGTAAAGTCAACCCGACCCAGTGCGAAGCCATGACCATGCTCTGTTGTCAGGTGTTGGGCAACGACGTGGCCGTCAACCTGGGCGGCGCGTCCGGCAACTTCGAGCTGAACGTCTATCGCCCGATGGTGATCCACAACGTTCTGCAATCGATTCGTCTGCTGGCGGACGGGATGGAGAGCTTTAACGAGCATTGTGCGGTAGGGATTGAGCCAAATCGCGAGCGCATCAGCCAGTTGCTCAATGAATCCCTGATGCTGGTGACGGCGCTGAATACCCATATTGGCTACGACAAAGCCGCCGAGATCGCTAAAAAAGCGCATAAAGAGGGGCTGACGCTGAAAGCCTCCGCCCTGGCGCTGGGCTATCTGACAGAGGCTGAGTTCGACGCCTGGGTTCGCCCGGAAGCGATGGTCGGCAGTCTTAAATAATCATCCCGCCACATACAGGTGCAGCCGTGGAATAATCAGCTGTAGCGGCTGCGCCTGAGGTCTGTAACGGTGCTGGACATTGTCCGCATCGTAATTCAAAAGCTCACCAATATCCGGCACGATGGCCCCCTGATCGGCATCAAAGAGCGCAATCAGCGGCGTTGGGCAGGCATACTGCACCTGCTTTTGCTGCCCGGAATACCAGACGCGGGCAATAGGTTGCACCTTCACCGGGCGCTTTATCTTAAGGCGCGTGTCCGCCGGTAGCGAGGCGATGCGGTGATACTCCTGCTCCAGACGCTCAATCCACTGCTCGCGAGACCAGGGGGCAACCGTACGCGGTGCTTTCAGGCTTTTCTCAAGCTGCGCCAGAATCTCATCCCGGGTGAAGTTTTTAATGATGTGCTTATTCGCCCAGCCGAAGCGCAGCGTGGCGGGGTGACGCAGTACCGTCAGCGTGCGATAGGCATTCAGGGTAATCAGCCCCGGAAGCTGACGGTGCACCCACTCAAACCGGGCGGCAGGGGCGAGGCCCGACTCTTCGGTGACGATCTTTTCAAAGGCCGCTTTCAGGCTGTTGATATGGGTAATCTGGCCTTCCAGCGTTTCACGCATTGTCGCATCGGTTTGTAGACAGATCACGCCAGGCAGACGGACGGCCGCCTTGCTGCTGCGATGTTCAGACTGCTGCTGGATAAAAAGGTGGCGATAGTGCTTCATGGCCAGCTCAAATGCGGCGCTGCCGATGTGCTGTTCAACTTCGATGGTGTTCAGCGGGTCGTGTTCCGCCCCTTTGGCTACATCAGGCAGAGTAAAGACGCGGGCGGCCAGCAGGCGGCAGGTTTGCAGGCGTTCTGTCAGGGTAAGTAGCTCGTGTTCTATTTCCCGAAAGGTGCTGTTCAGCCTTTCGATGAGATCGTAGGTCGCCATAAACACTCTCATTAGTTACAACATACTTATCATATAGCACAGCACGCCGGGTCAGGCCAGCGTGCGGTTGAGGTCAGGCAGGGACGGGAAGGACGATGTTATGGTACACCGGCCAGCTAAAGCAGAAGCGCGCGCCGCCAAGTTCGCTCTCCTCACAATGTACCGTGCCGCCCATCGCCTGGGCGATAGAGTAGACGATCGCCAGCCCAAGGCCACAGCCTCCGGTGGCGCGATCGCGACTGGGGTCGAGGCGGACAAAGGGTTCAAACACGGTTTCTCGTGCTTCCGGGGAAATTCCCGGTCCGTCATCCTCTACGGTCAGGCTCGCCTGATTGCCCTGCAAATCCAGGCCAATCCGCAGCGTACTCTCGCTGTAGCGCATGGCGTTATTCATCAGGTTATCCAGCACGCGCTCCATCAGGCGCATATCCAGCGCGCCGTAATCCCCCGGCGTCACCGCCGTTAACAGCGTGCGTTGGGGATTAACGCTCTGCACATCATCAATATGCGCCTGTAACCAGACGGGCAGATCCGGCGTGCTGAGGTTAAGCTCGTTTTGCGGACGGTCGAGGCGCGCGTAGGTCAGGAGCTCCTCAATCAGCGCTTCTAGCTGGCCAATGTCGCGATTCAGCGCCTGATTCTCCGCCTCGGTCAGGTTCTCACTCATCTCCAGCCTATAGCGCAGGCGAACCAGCGGGGTACGCAACTCGTGAGCAATCCCGTCGATCAGCTGTTTCTTGCTGGCAATCAAGGCGTTAATGTTATCGGCCATCTGGTTAAACGCAATGCCGAGGCGATCGAAACTGGAACCGCTGTCGAAATGAATCCGCTCGGTAAGATGACCCTCACCAAAACGCTGCGCGGCAGATTCCAGTTTCAGCATGTCCTGCCAGTGTGGACGCATCCAGATAAACACCGGAAAAGCCAGTGAAATGGCAATAAACGCCAGCAGGGCGAGGTCTAACAGGCGCATCTGATGCAGATAATACAGATAAGGCACCGGCCCGACAGCCAGTACATAATGGCTGCGAGGAATACGCTGGATAAAGGTGTACTTCTCATCCAGCGCCACAATGTCCCCGTCACGCAAACGTTGCAGGGTGGGGGCATCTAAATCGAAATCTTTCAATGGCTCGATGCGCAGATCGAACGACAGATTTAAATCCAGCTCTTTAAGGGTTTTCGCCCAGTCGTGCGGGGGAATTTCCCGCAGCTCGCTACGCATCAGATAGAGCGAGCTTTTCATCAGATCGTCCAGCGACTGCCTGCCCGCACGTTCGGCGGTGAATTTATAGACCAGCCCGACCAGCATGGTCATCACCAGGAAGCAGACAAACAGCAAAAGATAAAACTGCACAAACAGCTTTTTCATTAAATATCACCGGAAAATCAAGTAATTAACTACGTTGTTTTTACCTTCAGGGGCACTATAGGGGCATTTGTATATCCACCAAAGCGCTGATTCAAAAATGATACCTGATCGCTAGCGAGAGCATTTATCCACGCAGAGTATACATGGAAGACCATCTCTGCATTCTCATGACCCATCTGATTCACTATAAAAGCAGGATTAGCACCTGCCGACAACATCCAGCACGCGTATGTATGACCCAGCTGATAGGGGCGTCTGCGGCGAATGCCCGGACGTCTTACCGTAATATCCCATAGTGACACAATAGAACTGACTGAATTCATGGAACCAGTGGTTTGGTCTTGTGCAAAGATTATCGGAAGCGTTTTTCAGCGCCCTGGGGGGCGATTCTCCTTGCAGGCAAACCTGCAAACTCATCTGAATTGACAGAAGTGGCGTTAAAGCCTGACTTAGAGCCTCTGGTAGCGAGGTGGTTATTTGGCACACTCATGTAGAGCTGAAATCCTAAATCATCATTTAATAATGGCGGAAATTTGCCGATAATATTTAAATACCACCCCGGGGGCAGATGTGCTTAAACATAATTGCATCCAAATTTAAGGAAGAGAAATGACATCGCTTAAAGTGGCTCAAAAATTTCACTCGGTAGGGAATGGAACTTTTAAATTAGGTATTGTAGAAAGCCTGGATACAAGAGAGAATTTCAAATGGGTTTATGATTGTGGCTCCACAAGCATGACTACGCTAAACCGCGTATTAGGGGCAATAACCCGGCGCGGATGGCCAGAATCTATTGATATGCTAGTGCTATCGCATTTCGATAATGATCACGTTAACGGCGTCGAAGAGATTCTGAAGCACTGTCGCGTTAAAACGCTTGTCCTCCCATTTTCAGAATGGGCGCAGACCGTGCGAGAAATTTCGGTTATGGGCAAAAAGGGTACTTCACCGTCAACAGCGCTCATGCAACTCAATCCAGTTAAATGGCTGGCATCAAGAAATTTTGATACTCATGTTGAAGAGATTGTACTGATTCAGGGGGGGATGGATACTTCACCTGTTCCCTATGGTGATGATGAGCCTGAACCAGACCCGAGAGATTTTCAGCAGGACGATGATGTCAGACGTTTCAGTCAGAATTATTTTTCTTTGGGTTCTGCTATGTCTGGCGCTTCAAGGGTTAGAATTCTCCGCCATGATCGCTCTATTCAGGCCTTAAATAGTGATTTTGAGTTCGTATTTTATAATGCAGAAAAAGACTTTGCCGCCCTGGGGTTGATTGAAAAGCGAAACGGACAGTGGTACGCAAAGCACTCAGGTAGTCTCTTATCTGATGTCAAAACAGATATTCAGAACACCATCATGAGTATTAACCTACACCAGCCGTTATCGAAAATGCCTACAGGCTGGAGGAAAACTCTAAAAAATTGCTATGAAAACCATTTTGGTCACTCTGGCAAGGCTAAAAATAATATTTCGCTATGTATGTATGCTGCACCTATCAGAGCAACACCCTGTCAATTTTATGTGAGTAATTACTGTCACGTTGCCTTGCACGCGAAGATGCCCACTGTTAGGCTGGCCACACTCTGTACTGGCGATATTCATCTTACTTCATCAGTGATTTCAGATATCCAAAACCATCTGGGAACGCAACGCTGGAACAGAATTGGCCTGGTACAGGTTCCTCATCATGGCTCTCAACATTCGTGGGAACCAGGTAATGCGAGCTTACTGGCTCCTGCGCAATTTGTACATTGCGCATCGGGCACAAAGCACCATCCACATCCAATCGTGCAGGCAGATCTAAGCAGTTCTGTTGTGTATACCGCAGACCGTAAGCAGAATGTATATGTTCGCTACAAGCTTTAATTAAAGGGGGGATGCCCCCTAAAGGTCTTCCATCGAAGGAGCAATCCTTATCCAGGTGCACCCGTGATAGCGATGACTTGTGGCCTGTAACTCGTAGATCCAACAAAATGTTATTAGTTAATTCCGCTTTTGGCATAAAGCTGACATCCCAACAAGGGCTAGAGCAGTTAAAAAACTGATCTTAGATGATTTTACATCACTACGGTTCTGACGAGGCGTGTATGTGTCATGCTTGAAGAAATGTCAGAGGACACGCCGGAAATTATCAAGCATTACGCTGGGGCCAGCTCAGTACTGGCCACCAGCCTGAAAGGAGCTTCAGTTATTGTGTTCTGATGAAAGCAGTCCTTGAAAGGGTCATTTGCGTCTGGCAGTCGACCATTTTCTTAACTTCAGAATCAGTTCCCTGCATTGAAATTTTGCCACACATAGCATCCTTTGTTTTGATCCACTGGCGCTGAGAAGGCAGTAACTCCTTTTTCTTTGCTGGCGTTAGTGTGCTCCAGGCGGTATTCAAATCAGAGTCGGCATTCGCAAACGCCATTCGGGACTGATCAAGGCTCCCAGCGTTTTGCTGTTGAGCCTGCTGCTCCGCTTTTTCTTGTTCCTGCAGCTGTGTCTGTCTCTCAATTTGCTGCTCTGCCTCATACTGGGCCTGTTGCTGCGCCCTTAGTTGAGCCTGCTGTTGTGCTTCAATTTGGCTCTGTTGGGCATCCTTAGCCTGCTGGATCTTCTGCTGTTCAACGATCGGGTTGATGATGGAAAGCGATGTAAGTACAGCAGCACCCACAGATATTGGATTATCAGAGGAGGCTTTTACAAAAACGTTTTTCTGATCGTCGGTTGCCTGTGCGGTGTAGGAGATGCGTTTTGAAAAGGTGTTTGCGTTGTGATCTAAAGACAGGCTTTCCATTTGCTTGTCGAGATTACGGTTAAAGTTCTTTCTGTAAGCATCAGAAAGCTGAGCGTATTCATTCGCAGGTAGGGTCATCGTCACGGTACCTTCACATGTTTTCAATGTGCTACCCGTGTCACTTGAGGTTGTGGAGATTTCAGTGATGGCTAGTTTGATCTTGTCCAGGGCGCTTCGTTTGGTCTGATTAGTGACGTCAGGGTATTTGTCAACCTGTTCAGAGAGTCCTTCATAAGCAGATTTTTTTAATAAATCCATGAGCGCTGACTGGGACATTTCAGAGGAACAACCGATCTCGTCTTTTTTGTTATCACAGGCTGTAATGGCAACGGCGAGCATGAGTGCTGCATATTTTAATCTCATAAGTTCCCTTTATATTAAGGATTGGCTTTTATGAGGCGGTATGTAATCAGTTCGGATGGTTAAAGCAAACAGTACTGAACACTGAACGCGTCACAAGCAAGGACCAGAGTAGTATCGGCAATGGCTGTAAAATCTTTAATTCAATGATGAGAATATTATGCAACGGGTACTTTAACGATGATCCTGAAGTGAGAGCCTGCAAGGCGGGTTCTCGTAAAACATGCGAAAAACCCACGGTGTTTTCATGTCTCTTTAGCGTGTGGAAAGCGTCATCTCTGTCGGGCAGAGCGCATTACATCGCGCGCGTACTTTTTTTTACCTTGGCGATGAGTGTTTCCGTTACGGCCAGGCCTTCCGCAATGTGCATATCAATCACATCGGTCCCGAATTCGTTTATTAAATCCAGGAGAATTTCGTAAGACTGGATAAGTTCAAGGAGGTCAAAGAGCGCTTTTTGATCGGCGCGTGAGGGGGAGGAATGGCTAAGCGCTGCCTGATTAACAATCCATTCAAGATTGGTTTTGATGGCTTCTACCTGATTGTAGCTATACATATTTCATGGGCTTAAATCCTCATTTCAAGATTTTATGGGAGAGGTAGCGTGAGAGCTTCACGGTGAAAAAGAGTCTGTATATAGACGGGGCGGCGCTAGCTGTAGAAAGGATGGATGAAGATTTAAGTATGGGAGAGTTCGCGTGCTTAGCAAGTTAATTGTTGCGCAAACGGATAAATAAAAGCGCGAAGGCGAGGGCATCGCTGTGTAATGCCTTCATTTCGCGCATGTTATGCTAGCCGGATAACGGAATCAGGTTTCCCAGGCGTGCGGGGCGAACAGATACCCCTTATTACGCACGGTTTTAATGCGGTATGGCTCGGTGGCATTATCCTGCAGTTTTTTACGCAGGCGCGAAATCGCGACGTCCACGCTGCGGTCCATTCCATCATAGCTGACGCCACGCAGGTTTTTCAGCAGGGCATCGCGATCCATGATTTGCCCCGCATGCGTTGCCAGCTCCCACAGCAGGTCAAAGTCTGCGGTGGAGAGAGCGATAAGCTCCCCAGAGAGCAGCACCTGGCGGTTAATGGGATCAATAGACAGCGTACCGAAGCGCATCGCTTTGTGCGGCGTAAGAGACGGCGCGGGCGTTTCGCGTTCGCTGCTGGCGCGCTGGCGCAAATGAAGCCTCAGCCGGGCCAGCAGAACGGCTGGCGGCGTGGTTTTGAGAATGTAGTCGTTAGCGCCCATCTCCAGCGACAGAATATGGTTCATGTCGCTGTCCAGAGAGGTCAACAGCACGATAGGCCCCTCCCACCGGGCGCGCAGGTCACGGCAGAGCGTCATGCCATCTTTACCGGGCAGCATGATGTCCAGCAGCACCAGATCCGGATTTTCGCGTAGCACAACCTCTTCAGCGCGATCGCCGCGAGGCTCAACGATGACGTCCATATCGTGTTTACCCAGATAAGCGGCGATCAGTTGTCCCACTTCGGGTTCATCTTCTACATAAACAATCTTATTCATACTGCGTCTGTTATCGCGAAAAAAGCCAACATACACCGCACAACCTTAACCTTCCATTAATCTTTCTAAATTAACGCCAGTTCCGTTATTCTGCCTCATATTGTTTCTTGATTGTTATGGAAAAAATGATGGGGCTGCTGATTAAAGCCGCGCTGGGTGCGCTGGTGGTGTTGTTGATTGGGGTGCTGGCGAAAACGAAGAATTACTACATTGCCGGGTTGATTCCGCTCTTTCCGACCTTTGCGCTCATTGCGCACTACATCGTTGCGTCCGAGCGTGGCATTGAAGCGCTGCGCGCCACCATTGTGTTCGGAATGTGGTCCATCATCCCGTATTTTTTCTATCTATTGTCGCTGTGGTACTTCACCGGTTTTATGCGGCTTCCGCTGGCGCTGGGCGGGGCAGTGGTCTGCTGGAGCCTCAGCGCCTGGGTATTGATCTTCTTCTGGAGCCGCTTTCACTAGCGAAGCGGGCGTCCTCCGTCCACGGAGAAGGTTCTGCCCGTAACGTAGCAGCTGGTGAGCAGATAATCGATAAGGTCGATCACCTCTTTCTCGCCCGGCGCGATTTTCATCAGTGATTTATTCAGCGCCTGCTGGCGATACTCGGCATCATCATGTTCGTTAAACAGAATCATCGCCGGGGCGATGGCGTTCACTTTCACTTCGGGTGCCAGCTTGCGGGCAAACGAACGCGTCATGTTATCCAGCGCAGCTTTGCTGGCCGCATAGGCGATGTGTTTGTCGCTGCCGCGCTCCACCACATAATCGGTGAAATGAATAATGTCACCTGCGGCATGCCCGTGGCCGCGCAGTAGGTCTTGCAATGCATGGTTCAGCAAATAGGGCGCATTGACGTGGATTTGCAGCATGCAGGAGAGCGTTTCGCTCAGCGGCGTTGCAGGCGTTTCGGCCTGCCAGGCGCTGGCGTTATGAATAATGGCGCGCAGCCCGCTGGTGGTAGATTTCACCTTCTCCGCGAAAGCAAGAATCCCTTCATCGGTTGAAAAATCGGCCTGAATGCAAACCGCACCGGCTTTTCGTAATCCTTCAATCGAGGGATATTCACTGCGGTAACTGACGATAACCGGATGGCGAAGGTTGAGAAAGTGATGGGCGATGGCGAGGCCGATACGACGGCCTCCACCGGTGATCAATATTGGGCGTTGCTGTGCATTTCCCATCGTATTCTCCTTTTCAGTTCAACAATGGGAAAGGCGATGCTATCCCATTAACATCCACGTGGCCGGTATGGCAGCAATCAGTAACAACCCGATCGCGGCCATTTCACGGCGCTTGAGGGCGTTCTCCAACTGATGCGTGCGACGTGCATAGATAAACACCAGCAGACCCGGCGCATACAACACCACCGACAGCAGCAGATGCATAGGCCCGGAAGCATACAACAACCACAGACCGTAAATACAGGCGCCGACACCGACAATGTAATGCGCCGGGCGCGTCGCGATTTTTAACAAATACGCACCCACTAAGAAATAGGGTACCAGAATCATTTCAGAGGCGATGGTCAACAGGGTGTTATAGTCCGAACCTGTGAGCCAGATCAGCACCAGACAGACCTGTACGCTGATGTTGGTGAGCCAGAGTGAGGCCGACGGCGCATTGTTTTTATTCTGGCGGGCAAACAGGCGAGGAAACGCCTTGTGCGTGGCGGCCAGGAACGGTACTTCTGCCGCCATGATGGTCCAGCTCAGGTAAGCGCCACACACGGAAACGATAAGCCCCGCAGCAATCACCACATCTCCCCACGGGCCGAGCATTTTCACCATCAGCCCAGCCATCGACGGATTACGCATTTCTGCCAGTTCAGGACGCGCCACCACGCCCAGCGACAGCAGCGTCACCAGCAGATAGACCCCCAGCGCCGCCAGCACGGCCAACAGCGTGGCGCGGCCGACATCGCGCTTATTACGCGCCCGGGCCGAAACCACGACGGCACCCTCAACGCCGATGAACACCCACAGGGTGATCAGCATGGTATTTTTGACCTGCTCCCAGACGGGCACGCCCAGCGCGATACCGGTGAAGTCGAGCTTAAAGACGTCAAGACGAAACGCAATAAATGCCAGCACGACAAACAGGCCAAGCGGGACAAGTTTAGCCAGCGTCGCAACCAGGTTTATGCTGGCCGCCGTCTGGACACCGCGTAATACCAGCCAGTGCACTACCCACAGCAGTACAGATGCCCCGACAATGGATTGCCAGGTATTGCCGTCACCAAACAGACGGAGCTCAGGGGTATCGGTAAAGAAACTGAGCGCCGAGAAGACAATCACCAGGTAGGAGACGTTCGCGATCACCGCACAAAGCCAGTAGCCCCATGCGGAACAGAAGCCAATCAGCTCCCCGAAGCCTTCGCGGGCATAGGTGAAAATGCCGCCATCCAGATCGGGGCGAATGCGGGTGAGCAGCAGCATGGCAAATGCCAGCAGCAGGATCCCGACGCCGGTGATCGCCCAGCCAATAATTAACGCGGCAGGGCTTGCGACTGCCGCCATGTTCTGCGGCAAACTGAATACACCCGCACCCAGCATTGAGCTTAAAACGAGTGCAGTTAATGCACTCAGGCCAAGTTTCTTTTCCATTGGCTTCCTGTTATGAAAGGTCCAAATCCAGAATAATTATTTCGCACGGGCGCATAAAAATGGTGGATCACACTAAGGCGCGGGATTTTACGGAGTGTCAGGAAAGCATGCAATGATGTGTGGCCGAAATTAGAAAAAAAGTAACAAAAAAGGCGGCATTACGCCGCCTCAGATCAACCGTTTTGTTACTTATACAGATCGGCGCTGATGGTCATGTTATTACCACGTTCCTGCCACTGGCGGGTGATGTGGTAGTACTTCGCGCCTTTCTTCGCCGCGCGTTTCGCGACCTGATAAGAGACTTCCGTTCCGTTGCCGTAGTTGCCGGTAAACTTGATGCTGTCGAACGGTACCATCTGCGCGGCAGTGGCGTTGTTCAGCTCTTCAATTTTGGTTCCATCCGGCAGAGTGACGGAATAGCGTCCACCTTTGGTGGTTTGCGTTTCAAAGAAACGGCCCACTTCAGCGCTTGGCGCTGCAGAGGTCGCGACGCCCGGGATCTCAACTTTCTTCGCTTCTTCACCGCCTTTTGCTAACGCCGCACGTCCCGCATCGGAATCAGCAGGGATAGCGTCCGGGCTTTGCAGAACGCGTTTTTTCGCATCTTCTTTATAGATGAACGCGGTAATACGCTGGTTGCCGCCCTGGTTAGCATCCACCTGACGCACGATATAGAAAGAGTAAGCCCCTTTCTGTTTCGCGGCTTTGGTGATGGCATCGTTCACTTCAGGCTGGCTGCGGTAGAAGCCCTGAACGGTAACGGTGTCATACGGCTCAAGCGCAATCGCCTGATCTTTTGGCAGCTCAACGATGCCGTTAATCACGCGGTTTTTCTGTTCATCCGCTTTAGGCGCATTTTCTTTGTACAGCGCAATGGTGACGCGCTGGTTGCCGCTGTTGCCCTGATCGGACTGATCGAGCACATAAAACGAAGCCGCGCCTTTTTTATCAGCGGCTTTTGACGCGGCGGCAACGCCGTCGCCAATGGAGTTGTAGCGACCCACAATGACCGTCTGGTCAAAAGGTTTTAACGCTGCCGCTTGCTCCGGCGTTAACTCTGTCGCGGCATTCGCAGACAGGGCGGTCGCGGAAAGAAGTGCGGACGCCAGGAGTGTGTTCTTAAGCTTCATAAAAATAATCCTTCGCCTTGCGCAAACCATGTACTGGTATTGTTGTTAATTTGAGACGGTCCCGATTATGGCATTTAAATCCCGTCGCTGTCTGCGCCATTTTTCACAGCCTGTGCTCAGCGCATGACCCAATTCGATAACATTTAGTGATATGTTGAAAAAACAGACGTTTGACAAGTAAAACTGATAAAGCTTATGACTTTTACAAGTTAATTTAATGTTAATAAGTTGTTCTGTTATGGCGCTATATCATGTTTTTGCCGCTTCGCTTGCGCGTTTTATCGGTCTCAGCGATGAATTTAAGGTAAATATCTCTGTCAGCGATGCCGATCGCTTATTTTTCACAGATAAAGTAAGAAATAGTGTTTTTGGACGGTAGATCACGGGCGTTATTTTCAGTAGGTTATAGAAAGTTTGTTACTGTTTTATTTTCCGGGGTGGATCATTTTTCGTCGTTATGTGGATGGCGAAATCTGCGACCGACCGCGGGCAATTATCGACAAACCATCATCAAAAACCGATGGAAGGGAAAACTATGCGTATTGGGGTACCAAAAGAACGGTTAGCCAATGAAACCCGTGTAGCGGCAACACCGAAAACGGTGGAGCAACTGCTCAAACTGGGTTTTACCGTCGCGGTTGAAAGCGGCGCGGGCAAACTGGCCAGTTTCGATGACGAGGCCTTTATCCAGGCCGGTGCGGAAGTGGTCGAAGGGGCAGAGATCTGGCAATCACCGATCATTCTGAAGGTCAACGCACCGGAAGAGAACGAGATTGCGCTGCTGAACGCGGGCACGACGCTGGTGAGCTTCGTCTGGCCTGCACAAAATCCAGAGCTGATGGAGAAGCTGGCAGCCCGTGGCGTCACCGTGATGGCGATGGACTCGGTGCCGCGCATTTCGCGCGCCCAGTCACTGGATGCGCTGAGCTCCATGGCGAACATCGCGGGCTACCGCGCTATCGTTGAAGCGGCTCACGAGTTTGGTCGTTTCTTTACCGGTCAAATCACCGCGGCGGGTAAAGTACCGCCAGCGAAAGTGATGGTGATTGGTGCGGGCGTGGCCGGTCTTGCTGCGATTGGAGCAGCAAATAGCCTGGGCGCTATCGTCCGTGCTTTTGATACCCGTCCGGAAGTGAAGGAGCAGGTCCAGAGTATGGGCGCCGAGTTCCTTGAGCTGGACTTCAAGGAAGAAGCGGGCAGCGGTGATGGTTACGCGAAGGTAATGTCCGAAGCCTTTATCAAAGCCGAAATGGAACTCTTCGCCGCGCAGGCGAAAGAGGTCGACATCATCGTCACCACGGCGCTGATTCCGGGCAAACCAGCACCGAAGCTGATCACCCGCGAGATGGTCGATTCCATGCAGCCGGGCAGCGTGATTGTCGATCTGGCCGCGCAGAACGGCGGTAACTGCGAATATACCGTGCCGAATCAGGTGACCACGACCGCGAACGGTGTGAAGGTCATTGGTTATACCGATCTGCCGGGTCGTCTGCCAACCCAGTCTTCACAGCTGTACGGCACTAACCTCGTCAACCTGCTGAAGCTGCTCTGCAAAGAGAAAGATGGCAACATCACCGTTGATTTTGACGACGTGGTTGTCCGTGGCGTCACCGTGGTCCGTGAAGGTGAAATCACCTGGCCTGCACCGCCTATTCAGGTTTCCGCGCAGCCTCAGGCGGCACCAAAAGCCGCGCCAGAGCCAAAAGAACCCGCTAAGCCGGCTTCCCCGTGGCGCAAATACGCGATCATGGCGCTGGTGATTATTCTCTTCGGCTGGCTGGCTGACGTCGCACCAAAAGAGT
Organism: Enterobacter sp. B79-1; assembly: GCF_057444735.1. Classification (NCBI taxonomy): domain Bacteria; kingdom Pseudomonadati; phylum Pseudomonadota; class Gammaproteobacteria; order Enterobacterales; family Enterobacteriaceae; genus Enterobacter; species Enterobacter sp. B79-1. Next base: position 715,198 of record NZ_JBYAZJ010000001.1, on the reverse strand, counting down.
TCCTTGGTCATTTCACCGTCTTCGCGCTCTCCTGCGTCGTGGGCTACTACGTGGTGTGGAACGTCTCCCATGCGCTGCATACGCCGCTGATGTCGGTGACCAACGCCATCTCCGGGATTATCGTGGTCGGGGCGTTGCTGCAGATTGGTCACGGCGGCTGGATCAGCTTCCTGAGCTTTGTCGCGGTACTGATTGCCAGTATCAATATTTTCGGTGGTTTCACCGTGACTCAGCGCATGCTGAAAATGTTTCGTAAAGGCTAAGGGGTAGCATATGTCTGGAGGATTAGTGACAGCCGCATACATTGTTGCTGCAATCCTGTTTATTTTCAGTCTGGCGGGACTTTCCAAACACGAAACGTCTCAGCAGGGGAATAACTTTGGTATCGCCGGGATGGCAATTGCGCTGATTGCCACCATCTTCGGGCCGGACACCGGCAACGTTGCGTGGATCCTGGTGGCGATGATTATCGGTGGCGCAATTGGTATTCGCCTTGCAAAACGCGTTGAAATGACCGAGATGCCGGAGCTGGTTGCGATTCTGCACAGCTTCGTGGGTCTGGCGGCGGTGCTGGTGGGCTTTAATAGCTATCTGTATCACGAACCGGGCCTGGAACCGATTCTGGTGAACATTCACCTGACGGAAGTGTTCCTCGGTATCTTTATCGGTGCGGTGACCTTCACCGGTTCGATTGTGGCGTTCGGCAAGCTACGCGGGAAAATTTCCTCTAAGCCGCTGATGCTGCCAAACCGTCACAAGTTGAACCTGGCGGCGCTGGTGGTCTCATTTGTGCTGCTGGTGGTCTTCGTGCGTACCGAAAGCGTAGGCCTGCAGGTGCTGGCGTTGCTGGTGATGACCATCATTGCGCTGGCGTTCGGCTGGCACCTGGTGGCGTCCATCGGTGGTGCGGATATGCCAGTGGTTGTCTCGATGCTGAACTCCTACTCCGGTTGGGCGGCAGCGGCGGCAGGCTTTATGCTGAGCAACGACCTGCTGATCGTCACCGGTGCGCTGGTGGGTTCTTCGGGTGCGATCCTGTCTTACATCATGTGTAAGGCGATGAACCGTTCGTTCATCAGCGTGATTGCCGGTGGCTTTGGTTCTGACGGCTCTTCGACCGGTTCCGATGAGGAAGTGGGTGAGCACCGTGAAATCAGCGCGGAAGACACGGCGGATATGCTGAAAAACTCGCATTCCGTGATCATCACCCCGGGCTACGGCATGGCGGTGGCGCAGGCGCAGTATCCGGTTGCGGAAATCACCGAGAAGCTGCGCGCGCGCGGTATCAAGGTTCGCTTTGGTATCCACCCGGTGGCAGGTCGCCTGCCAGGCCACATGAACGTGCTGCTGGCGGAGGCGAAAGTGCCTTACGACATCGTGCTGGAAATGGACGAGATCAACGATGATTTCGCCGACACCGACACCGTGCTGGTCATCGGCGCTAACGACACCGTTAACCCGGCGGCGCAGGACGATCCGCGCAGCCCAATCGCCGGTATGCCGGTTCTGGAAGTGTGGAAAGCACAGAACGTGATTGTGTTTAAACGCTCCATGAATACCGGCTATGCAGGCGTTCAGAACCCGCTGTTCTTCAAAGAGAACACTCACATGCTGTTTGGCGATGCCAAAGCCAGCGTGGATGCGATTCTGAAAGCGCTGTAAGTTGCGTTGAAACGAAAAAACCGCCGAATCCGGCGGTTTTTTTATTGCCGGGTGGCGCTGACGCTTACCCGTCCTACGATTTTGTAGGCCCGGCAAGCCTGCGCCGCCGGGCGTTGGGGTTAATCGTCTTCCGGGTCATCCAACTCAACCGGCGTCTGGAACTCATCCGGCTTAATGACCAGCAGGTCGCAGCGCAGATGGTCGATCACCTGTTCGGCGGTATTGCCCAGGAACGCGGCTGAAATACCGGTGCGCCCGATGGTTCCCAGTACCACAATCCCCGCCTGAAGATGTTCCGCTAAATCCGGGATCACCTCTTCAGGCAGACCTTTTTCAACGTGCGTCATTTTCTCATCAATGCTGAATTTTTGGCGCAGCGCTTTCATCGCCAGCAGGTGCTGTCCGCGGATCGCATCGTTATAGACGCTCGGGTCAAATTCAGGCAGCTCAATGGCAATGTTAATCGGTGTGACCGGATACGCGCCCACCAGATGCACTTCGGTGTGATTGACCTGTTCGGCAAGCTGGATGGTTTCCTTCACCAGCTTCTCGTTCAGCGAATTGTGGTAATCCTCTTCGCTCGCGAGGTTTACTGCCACGACGGCTTTTCCGCCTTCAGGCCACGGCTGGTCTTTTACCATCCAGACCGGACAAGGACATTTACGCAGCAGATGCCAGTCGGTAGGGGTGAAGATCACGGATTCCAGCTTGTCATGCTGGTGCGCCATTTTCAGCAGCAGGTCGTGCCCACCGGCGACAACTTCCTGGATAATGGCTTCGAAAGGTCGGTTATGCCAGACCACTTTGATATCAATAGGAACACCCGCTTCCAGGTAATATTTCGCCTGTTCACGGATCCACGCGGTACGCTGGCCGATCACGCCCTGACGCATCGCGGTGCGCTCGTCAGGGGACAGAAGGGTGGTCATCTCATACGAGAAGTCATAGATCGGCAAAAACGCTTTGATTTTGCCACCAATCCGTTGATGTAAATACACAGCACGTCGTAATGCTGGCTGATCGTCCTGATTCGGATCGATAGCTACCAGCATGTTTTGATACTTGGCCATACAGGTCTCCTTACTACTGTCACCACAGTCTGTAATTAAAAGAGTAACCTATATATCCTGAATGAAACAGAGGGGAGCTTTTGCCAGATCAATAATTCATGAAAATTTATCAGAGGAAAAGCACGGTGGATGTCACCGCGATAAACGCAATCAACAGCAGCACCATCACCGCTATCGCAAAGGTCGTTGAATCCTGCACATAGGTCTTTTCCTCTCCCTTCATAGGGCCGACAAGCATGATCCAGATGAATATGAAGGTGATTGAGGCAATAACGACTGAAACGAAAAATAAACTTTCTCTCAAATCATAACCTCAACGGGAACGTGCCAGGCGCAGACCGGGGAGTGGGAGCGGTTGAAAAGGACAATGTAAAATGCCAGTCCCGTCATCACGAAAATGTACGAAACTGGCATGAATCATTCGGGGATGTTATGCGACGTTGCGGGCGTGCCCGGCGAGAACCGCCAGCGCTTCACCATTTTCGATGGTGATGTACTTACCTTTAACCGCCAGCATGCCGCTTTTCTGGAAACGTCCCAGCAGACGGCTGATGGTCTCAACGGTCAGGCCCAGGTAGTTACCGATATCGCCACGCGTCATCGTCAGTCGGAATTCACGCGGCGAGAAACCACGTTCCGCGAAACGGCGGGAGAGGTTGTAGATAAACGCGGCCAGGCGCTCTTCTGCATTCTTTTTGGAAAGCAGCAGGATCATGTCCTGGTCGCCTTTGATCTCACCGCTCATCAGACGCATCATCTGCTGACGCAGGTTAGGCATCTTACCGGACAGATCGTCCAGCGTTTCAAACGGAATTTCGCAAACCATTGAGGTTTCGAGCGCCTGAGCAAAGCTCGGGTGATGACCCGTGCCGATAGCATCAAAGCCCACCAGGTCGCCCGCCAGATGGAAGCCGGTGATCTGCTCATCACCCTGTTCGGTGATGGTGTAGCTCTTGATGGTGCCAGAACGGATAGCATAGAGCGATTTCAGTTCGTCTCCCGCTTTAAACAGCGTCTGCCCTTTCTGAATAGGCTTTTTACGCTCGATGATATTATCAAGCTGATCGAGTTCATGCTCATTCAGGGTAAACGGGATACAGAGCTGGCTGATGCTGCAATCCTGGCAATGGATAGCACAACCGCCAGACTGAATGCGTCGTATAATTCGCTTTTCCGGGATCATAGGTTTGCTCAAGCCTTAATTGATATTGGTCAATTTTAACATCTTTTTGGTAAGTACGTAAGCCTGGCAAACCCTCAATAAGGACAAGTGGCGACAATGTGTCGCCATCTTCTTGAAATTCCACAAATTGCTTATGGATTTTTACCCTAACCGGAAGAAAATTAAGCACTAAAAGCCTGGTTTCTACAGCAAAAGATACCCTTCATGGCGCAGTAGCCACTCTTTTCGCTGCACGCCACCGGCATAGCCCGTCATGGTGCCGTTGCGGCCAATCACGCGGTGACAGGGCACCACGATGCTGACCGGGTTGGAGCCGTTTGCGGCCCCCACTGCGCGCGCCGCGCCCGCACGGCCTAACTGCTCTGCGAGCTGACCATAATGCATGACCTGCCCGCACGGTATCGACCGCAGGGCCTGCCATACGTCGCGCTGAAAAGGCGTGCCTGCCGTGGCGGTTGGCAGAGTATCAATGATGCTGAGATCGCCCTCGAAGTACGCCGCAAGCTTGTCGCTCAGCCCACCCGGATTGGTGGCGCTGATACGCTCAAAACCCTCAGCGCGATAATGAATGTTCAGCAGTTCTTCCATGCGGTCGCTGTGCTCTTCCCATTCGACGGCGCGCAGATTGAACGCCTCATCGGCGATAACCCACAGCGGCCCCAGCGGCGTCGCAATCTTATCTTCGAGTAATCTCAGCATCCTCATTCCTTTAGTTCAGCCTCGGGTATATTCCCGGTCCAATCGGCAGGCCGACAAGATACCACGCCACCAACATCACCAGCCATACCCCTAAAAAGATAAGCGGATAAGGCAAGACGAGCGAATAGTAGGTACCCAGTTTGGCCTCTGGTTTATAGCGCTGCAGGAAGCCTAAAAACAGCGGAACAAACGGTGAAACCGGCGCCAGTGGAATGACCGAGGAGTCTGCGATACGGAACAGGATCTGCGCAAAAGCCGGGTGGAAGCCCAGCATCATAAACATCGGCACGAAGATCGGTGCCAGAATCGACCAGATGGCGGAGCCGCTGGCGATAAACATGCACAGCAGCGATGAAAGCAGCGCCAGGCCGACAAACGCCGGTACGCCGCTTAACCCGGCTGCCTCCAGCGCGTCGGTCAGGCCCACGGCCATAAACTTGCCCATGTTGCTCCAGTTAAACATCGCCACGAACTGCGCCAGCGGGAATACCATCACAATAAAACCCGCCATCTCCTTCATCGGCTCGATCATCAGCTGCGGCAGATCGCCCTGACGGCGGATTTTGCCGGTGGCGATACCGTAGGCGAGCGAGACGACAAAGAAGAAGAGGATAATCAGCGGCACGATGCCCTGAATAAACGGCGACGGCAGGACGGTATGTTTAACCGGATCGCGCAATATGCCGTTTTCCGGCACCACCATCAGCGCCACCAGCGCGATAAAGGCCAGCGAGACCAGGCCAGCTACGCGCAGGCCGAAGCGCTGCTTTTTGCTCAGAGTATCCAGCTTTTCATCGCTACGTCCTTCCCATTTACCCAGCCGCGGCTCGATGATCTTATCGGTAATCAGCCCGCCAACAATCGTCAGGACAATCACTGAGCTGGCCATAAAGTACCAGTTGTCGATCACGCTGACGTGCATTGCCGCATCTATGGTTTTCGCGGCCTCCGTGCTGATGCCAGAGAGCAGCACGTCGGTGGTGACGATCAGCAGGTTAGCGGTAAATCCGCAGCCCACGCCCGCAATCGCCGACAGCAGACCCGCCACGGGATGACGCCCGACGGCGAGGAAAATCAGCGCCCCCATCGGCGGCATGATCACCAGCGCGGCGTCGGAGGAGATATGACTGAAGAAGGCGATAAACAGAACCATATAGCTCGCGTAGCGCGCGCTGACGTGGGAAGCCATCTTCACCATTAACGCGGGCAGCAAGCCCACGCGTTCCGCCAGCCCGGCGCCCAGCACCAGCGCCAGAATGGCGCCCAGCGGGGCGAAACCGCTGAAGTTCTTAATCACGTTGGGTAAAAACCAGTGCAGCCCGTCAACGCTGAGCAGGTTTTTCACCGCCACCAGGCTGCCGTCAGCCGGACTGCGCACGCTCACGTCAAAGGCGGAGAGTACGGCGGTGGCGACCATCAAAATCACAATCAGATAGATAAAAAGCAGGAAAGGGTGCGGCACTTTATTGCCGATCCTCTCAACCCAGCCATAGAGCTTACCGGATGGGGAATGCGAAGGTATGGATGACATACTCATGGGCGTTCCTCGGGAGTGTTGTTGTGTTGTGTTTTTTTATTTTAAAGGTGACGGTGTCACGCCCTGAGGGATCGGACACACGTACGGTTTTTCTTGTAATTGTTGTTCGAACTCTTCACGGCATTTTTTCAGCAGTGCTGCGTCCTGCAGCAGATTGAGCGCGGTCGCACCCATCACTTTTCCGGCCAGCAGCATGCCTTTGTGGGCAATGGAGGTACGCCCCTGCGCCACCAGTTGCCAGGTGTGCAGCGGCGTGCCGACGGTAAAGCAGGGGCTGAAGCACTGGGCGACCGGCATTTTCCAGCTGACATCGCCCACGTCGGTTGAACCCGCCAGCACGTTGTCGGTGATGGCATAGGGGGCGACTTCATCCACCAGCAGCGTCTCCTGATGACGACGGGCAAAGGCTTTCCCCGCGTCGCCACCCGTTGCGGCAATATTTTTCAGGCTGTTCTGCAGATCGTTGGGCGTTAGCGTGGCGCGGATCTCGCGGGCGAAGGCGCGTTCTTCCTCCGTCCAGAGCGGCGTGCCGTAGTGCTGCAGGGCGCGATACATCGCCGCCTCGAGCGTGCGGTTTGGCAGATAGCTTGAGCAGGCTTTATCAAAGCGACACTCGACGGTAGTTTCGGTCATCATCGCCGCGCCCTGGGCGATTTTCCCGATGCGTTCGTAGATTTGCTGCGCATCGGCCATCTCCGGGGCGCGGATCAGGTACAGCACCTCCGCCTGCGCCTGCACCACGTTGGGTGAAATCCCGCCGGTATCGGTAATGGCATAATGGACGCGCGCTTTTTCAATGATGTGTTCGTTGAGGAAGTTGGTACCGGTGGTCATCAGTGTCACGGCGTCCAGCGCGCTGCGTCCCAGATGGGGTGAGTTGGCCGCGTGCGCCGCCACGCCGTGAAAACGCCAGGCGGCCTGAATATTCGCCAGCGTGCTGACGTTAAACATCCCGGCGAAGGCTTCAGGATGCCAGGTGACGGCGGCATCGACGTCATCAAACAGACCTTCGCGCACCATAAAGGTTTTCCCGGAACCGCCTTCCTCGCCGGGACAGCCATAAAAACGCACCGTTCCGCTGCCGCCGTGCTCCTCCAGCCAGCTTTTCACCGCCACCGCGCCCGCCAGCGCCGCGGTGCCTAAGAGGTTATGCCCGCAGCCGTGGCCATTTGCCCCCGGCGTGGCGGATTGCGCCGTTGCACAGTGCGCCTGCTGGCTTAACCCGGCCAGCGCGTCGTATTCGCCCAGCAGGGCGATAACCGGTTTCCCGCTGCCGAAGCTGGCGATAAACGCGTTGGGGATGCCGCCAGCCTGGCGCGTCAGCGTGAAGCCCTCGGCCTCCAGCTCGCTGGCGAGCCGTTCGGCGGACCAAAACTCTTCAAAGCGGGTTTCAGGGCGATCCCAGATCGCGTCGGCAATATCGGTTAACGTGCGACATCGCGTGTCGATCGCATCGGCAATAAAAGCGTAGTTCTCCTGCATTACACACCTCGTGTCCACGGGAAATTGAGCGCAGTTCGCGCCAGCGTTTCAATGGCGATGGTCATAACCTGCTCATCGAAGTCGAATTTTTCGTTGTGATGTCCGGCACTCAAATCGGTGCCAAACACCATATAGGAGGCCATGCCGCCGTTCTCCTGCACGCGGGCCATCATTAGCGTGGCGTCTTCGGAGCCTGCTGGCGCCTTCACCTTATCGATGGCGTGAACAACCCCTGAAACCTGGCTCGCCTGTTCGCGCAGATAATCCACCCACGCCGGTGTCGGCGCGCTGGAGGTCGCGGCACCCATCAGGCGCATCTCGGCGCGCACGCCGTAGAGCGCCGCTGCGCCGGTAATGACCGCCTGCGCGCGTTCAAAGACATACTGGTTAATGGCTTCGGTTTCGCCGCGCGTTTCAACCTTGATCAGGGCATTGGCGGGCACCACGTTGCGTCCGCTGCCCGCCTGCATCACGCCGACGTTCACCCGGGAGGCCCCTTCGCTGTGCGGGGCGATGCTGTGCAGGGCGAGGGAGGCCTGCGCGGCGGCGAGCAGGGCGTTACGTCCGTCCTCCGGTTTACCGCCCGCGTGTGCGGCCACGCCGGTAAAGTTCACGTCGAACTTGGTGGTAGCCATAAAGTTATCGCTGCCGCAAATCACCGTTCCGGCAGGGACGCCGGTACCAATATGGATGGCGGTGAAATAGTCCACGTCGTCCAGCGCCCCGGCGGCAACCATGGCGCGCGCGCCGCGGGTGCCTTCTTCGGCAGGCTGGAAGATCAGCTTGAGGGTGCCGTTGAGCTGTGCTTCATTCTGCTTAAGCACCTGCGCCAGCCCCAGACCAATGGTGGTGTGGCCGTCGTGCGCGCAGGCGTGCATCATCCCCGCGTTGCAGGAGGCAAACCCGTCGCGGAACGGGCGATGGCTTTCATCCAGCGCTTCGCTTAAATCAAGGGCATCCATGTCGACGCGAAACGCCAGGGTTGGACCAGGACGCCCGGTATTGAGGGTCGCCACAATGCCGGTAAACCCGCCTTCAAACGGTGCCAGCCATTTCTCAGTCGCGCCCTGCGCCCGCGCGCGGGCAAACTCACGCGCCAGAGTCGCGGCATCGGGCAGCCCCATCCGGCTTTCGGCATCGACCACGTCACGACCCATCGCCAGTTCGTAACCCAGCGAGTCCAGGATTTCCGCGACTTTCGCGGCGGTACGAAACTCTACCCAGCCGGATTCCGCGAAATGGTGAAAATCACGACGCCATGCGCTCAGCTGCGGGGATAATGTCTGGATGTACTGCGCCAGTGTGTCCATATCTGTTCCTGTCATCATTAAAATATGTGAACTGCTTCACGCTGTGATAGTTTTTACTTATCACTAACCGATTTTTCACAGTTTTAACCGTTCAGGAATTACCCTCGCACATCCCTTTCCATTAAAGTAGATGACAGTTTCTTTACTCTGATAAACAACGGTTATCGGTCGGGCTATGACATTCCAGATTAAATTTCATCAAATCCGGGCGTTTGTTGAAGTCGCGCGTCAGGGCAGCATTCGCGGTGCCAGCAGGACGCTGAATCTTTCGCAACCGGCGTTGACCAAATCCATCAAAGAGCTGGAGGAGGGCATAGCGGCGCAGCTTTTCGTGCGCAGGAGTAAGGGCGTCGCGTTGACCGAATGCGGTGAGGGCTTTTACCAGCGCGCCAGGTTGATTCTGGAAGAGCTGCGTGCGGCGCAGGATGATATCCGTCAGCGGCAGGGCGAACTGGCCGGGCAGATCAACATCGGAATGGGGGCCAGCGTTTCACGAAGCCTGATGCCCGCCGTCATCACCCGTTTTCATGCGCAACATCCGCAGGTCAAGGTGCGAATTATGGAAGGGCAACTGGTGTCGATGATCAATGAATTACGCCAGGGCGAGCTGGATTTCACCATCAATACCTATTATCAGGGGCCTTACGACCATGAATTTACGTTTGAAAAGCTCTTTGAAAAACCGTTTGCAGTATTTTGTCGGGAAGGGCATCCGGCAACGGGGGCAACCTCTATTAATGAGCTTCTGCATTATAACTGGACAATGCCGACGCCGCGGGGAAGTTATTATAAGCAATTAGAAGAGGTATTTAACCACCGCTCGCAAATACCGCGAATTGGTGTCGTCTGCGAAACCTTTTCTTCCTGCATTAGCCTTGTCGCGCAAAGTGATTTTTTAAGCATATTGCCGCAGGAGCTAGGCTGTGACCCGCTACTGGCGCACCGTCTGGTCATGCTGCCGGTCGTTGAGTCGCTTCCTAAAGCAACCTATTATTTAATTCAGCGCCGTGATTCACGTCAGACGCCCCTTGCCGAATCATTAATTACGCAATTCAGAAGGGAAGCGAGAAAAATAGTCGTTGCGTGAAATGCCTATTATAAAAAAACAGGATCTGTCCGACATCAGACAGACCCTATAGTACACACAGCAGTACATCCTTTTGCCAGTCCTGAGTATTATATCCCTGAGGCAGGTATATTTAGGTATAACATCTTTTCCGAAAAATGAAAGGCAGGCGAGTGATTGATTTTATAAAAATTTAACGCAAATCACTTATTTTAACTTTACTGAAGTTTTAGTTAAGTCTGATTTAAATGTTTTTAATAATGGCTATATATATTCATCAGGATAATATGTATCTCACCCCGCATTCTGCAGGGGTGATTGAGGCGCCTGTCTGGTGCAGGTATAGTACAAGCCCAGATGTAGCCGGAGGATTTCCATGAACCCTGACGACAAATCCCTTTTTCTTGACGCCATGGAAGATGTTCAGCCCCTGAAACGCTGCACGGATATCCACTGGCAGCAAAGCCGTAATTCACGGGCTCGCCAGGACATTGATACCGAACAGCTCGACAACTTTCTGACCCTGGGTTTTCTGGAATTGCTGCCGCTCGAAGAGCCGCTGATGTTCCAGCGCGAAGGGGTTCAGCAGGGCGTTATTGATAAGCTGCGTTCCGGCAAATATTCCCGTCAGGCCAGCTTAACCCTCTTACGTCAGCCCGCCGAACGCTGCCGCCAGATGCTGTATTCTTTTATCCGGCAGGCGAGTCGTGACGGGCTGCGCAATCTGATTATCGTGCACGGCAAAGGGCGTGAGCTGAAGTCACACCCTAATGTGGTGCGCAGCTATCTGGCGCGTTGGTTGACGGAGTTCGAGGAAGTGCAGGCATTTTGTGTCGCGCTGCCGCACCATGGCGGCAGCGGGGCTTGCTATGTTTCGCTGCGAAAATCCGACGAAGCGAAACAGGAAAACTGGGAGCGGCACGCCAAGCGCAGCCGCTAGCGGTACGGCTTAGAACGTTTCCCAGTGATTGTCGCCCGACGCGCTGGCCGTTGCCGGGCGCAACAGCTGCGGCGTTTTCACATTTTTGGCGCGCGGCGCGGCGCTTTCCTGCACGTTCAGGCGAAATGCGGCCACGGCCTGACGCAATTGCTCGGACTGGTCTTCCAGTGCCGCTGCGGCCGTGGCGGATTCCTGCACCAGCGCGGCGTTTTGCTGCGTTACGCTGTCCATCTGCGATACGGCCAGGCTCACCTGCTCAATACCACGGCTCTGCTCGTCAGAGGCTGACGAAATCTCGCCCATAATATCGGTGACGCGGGTGACTGCGGCGACGATCTCTTTCATCGTTGCTCCAGCCTCGCTCACCTGTTCAGAGCCGGTGTTGACCCGGCTGACGGAATTCTCAATCAGTCCTTTGATCTCCTTCGCCGCCTGGGCGCTGCGGCTCGCCAGCGTACGGACTTCACCGGCGACAACCGCAAATCCACGGCCTTGTTCCCCGGCGCGAGCGGCTTCCACCGCCGCGTTAAGTGCCAGAATGTTCGTCTGGAAGGCGATGCTGTCAATCACACCGGTGATGTGCGCGATTTGCTGCGAACTGTCGGCAATTTCGGTCATCGTGCGAACCACGTTATCCACGACGTGACCGCCGCGTGCGGCCGTTTCTGAGGCATTTTTCGCCAGCAGCGTAGCCTGACGCGCGTTATCGGAGTTCTGTTTAACCGTTGCGGTCAGCTCTTCCATACTGGCGGCCGTCTCTTCCAGCGAGGCAGCCTGCTGTTCGGTACGGGCCGAGAGGTCGTTGCTCCCGGCGGCAATTTCACCCGCGCCGGTATAGATCGAATCCGTGCTCCCGCGTACGGCACTGACCGTGTTAACCAGCGACTGCTGCATCTCATGCAGGCCTGCCGCCAGCTGTCCCATCTCATTGCGGCCAGAGATATCGACGTTTTGCGTCAGATCGCCGCCCGCGATGGTGCGGATGTGGTTCATGATGGTTTTGAGCGGTTTCAGCAGCAGGTGTTGTAAACCCTGCCAGATCACGACCAGTACGGCGATCACGGCCAGGAAAATCCCTGCCAGTGTCCACTGCATCTGCGTAAAGCTGCTCTGGTTTTCTTGTGTCGCCGCTTTAAGCAGGGTGTTGTTTTCGGCACGCCAGCGGTTATAGACCGCTTCCATCCCGTCCTGTGCCTGCTGGGCATCCAGATCACCGTAAGCCTGATAGTTGTCGGCGCGCAGATACTCAATCGACAGACGCATCACCTCGTGCATTTGATTCCAGGATTTCTGCATCTCTTCGGTTAACGCCGCGTTTTGGCCCTTAACCTGCGGCATTTTCTGCCACGCTTTGTTATAGGCTTCGGCTTTCGCCAGAGAGTCATTGGCGGTACCTAACAGCTTGTTGATCGCCGCGAGGGACGCAGGATCGCGCTGGTTTTTCAGGTAACGGATCGCCACGCGGGTGACGGTAACGCGCGTTTTTACCAGCGTATTGACGCTGTCGCTCAGGCTCTCCTGCTGGGCATTGAGCACCCCGGAGTTCTGGAAGTTATGGCGATCGTTGCTGACGGCAGAGTAGAACAACCCTCCCGTGACAACTTGCAGCAGACAGAATATGGTGAGGGCAAAGATAATACCGGTAATCACGTGCAGATTTTTCAGCATAGCGGTCGTCCGTTAGAGAGATGCAGAGGTACATCAATACTATCGTCGTATAGAATTTAAACTTTAATTTAACTCGTGCTTAACTTAGGGCTCCGATCGGGAACCTGTTGTAAACCCGGATCATTTTTATGAGGAAGGTCAACATGAGCAGCATTGATAAAAGCGGAACGTACGCGCTCGGCACGCGAACGGTTAAACGACTGGGCTATGGCGCGATGCAGCTTGCCGGGCCGGGCGTGTTTGGCCCACCGAAGGATAAGCAGGCCGCGCTGGAGGTGCTCCGCGAAGCGGTGGCCGCAGGTGTGAATCATATCGATACCAGCGATTTTTACGGTCCGCACGTGACTAACCAGCTGATCCGCGAGGCGCTTCATCCTTATCGGGACGATCTGACCATCGTGACCAAAATCGGCGCCCGCCGCGACGACAAAGGTGCCTGGCTCCCGGCCTTTTCCGCGCAGGAACTGACTCAGGCGGTGCATGATAACCTGCGCAACCTGCAGCTGGACGTACTGGATGTGGTCAATCTGCGGATTATGTTTAGCGCCCACGGTCCTGCGGAAGGATCGATCGCTGAACCGTTGTCCACGCTGGCGGAGCTACAGCAGCAGGGGCTGGTTCGCCATATTGGATTGAGCAACGTCACGGCCTCTCAGGTCGCCGAGGCGCAGAAAATGGTGTCCGTGGTGTGCGTGCAGAACATGTACAACATTGTGAATCGCGGTGATGATTCGCTGGTGGATACGCTTGCGCAGCAGGGGATTGCCTGGGTGCCATTCTTCCCGCTGGGCGGTTTCACGCCGCTGCAATCTTCCGGGCTGCAGACGGTTGCGGATGCGCTGGGAGCAACGGCAATGCAGGTTGCGCTGGCGTGGCTGTTGCAACGTTCTCCGAACATCCTGCTGATCCCCGGAACGTCCTCCGTGGCGCATCTCCGGCAAAACCTTGCCGCCGGGGATCTGGTGTTACCGCCGGACGCGCTGGACACGCTGAATTCACTGGTGGATTAAGCGAAAACAGAATACCGCCTGCCAGATGAAGCCCTGCTTAGTCTGCCGCAGGCGTCATCTGGTTATTCTGTCGGTGAAGCGCTAACGCTTCCGCCACAATCTCTTGCTTACTTTTGCGGGTTTCATAGGCGGTGGTTCTGATGTACTCCATCAGGTCGGGATCGATGCGGGCGCTCAACATCCTGAGATCGGCCTCCTTTGCTAAACCGCGAGCAACGCGTTTGTCGGGATAATCACGGGCTGGCATAGAAAACGTCCTCCAAAAAGTCTTGTTAATTTGTGCTGTAAAATATGCATTAGTCTAAATTTAAAGTCAATCATTAGTGTTTTTATAGTGATTGATTTAGTTGAGCTCTCACGGTAAGTCATAAGTAAGTCATTAATTTAAAGATAACATGGTTATTTTTATTATTGTCGACCATGCTATTTATAATCATAACCCTGTAGGGTAGATACGTTGATGCGTAACGCTTTTGTGCCTGTCGCAGCAGCAGTAGCCATTTTTATTGCGGGTATTTTTATCCTCAATATTCAACTCTGGTATTCAGCACGGGCCGACAGTCAGTCGGGAGCCCGATACGCGGTAAGCGATATTAATGACATTCTTGACGAGGCGCGCGTTGCCGCCCGAACGGCGACGGAAATTATCGTCAAGGGGTGCGATGCAGAAGGCCAGTACCAGCTGGGTACGGAGGCAGCGCTTCAGCCACATCTCAGAACCATCGTCATCATCAGGCAGGGGCAGCCCTGGTGTTCCTCTCTGCCGGGAAATCGCGTGTTATTGCGGCATATTAATACATTACCCGATACTCCCTTATTTCTTGTTCCGGCAAGCGATACGGTAAACGGGCAGCCGGTTTTGCTCTTTCAGACCCGGTTTGCAGAAAACCGTATTATCGTGACGATCAGCGATCGCCATATCCGGGATGCGTTAAGCACGCCGTTAAAGCACGTGAATTATTCATTAGCGGTGGGCGGGAGCGCAATTGACGCCTCTGGCGAACTGCACATCACGTCTCCCGGCGAACGTCAGGCCAGACAGGTTCACTCTGAACAATACGCCTATAGCATCCGATACAACCCTGCGCCTTTTTTCAGCCCGCAAAGGCTGCTTCGTCAGGGGGGCGGCATACTCCTTTTCGTACTGCTGGTTGCCGGTATCGCGGCTTATGTTCTGTATAAGTACCTGAACAAACACACGCTTCCTGAAGAAACACTTCGCAGTGCGATTGCGAAGAGAGAAATCATTCCGTTTTACCAGCCCGTGGTTAACGGCAGGGAGGGCACGCTGCGGGGCGTGGAGGTTCTGGCAAGATGGAAGCACCCCAAAGCGGGTTATATTTCACCCGGCGCATTCATTCCGATTGCTGAAAAATCGGGGCTGATTGTTTCCCTCACGCAAAGCCTGATGGCGCAGGTGGTGACGCAAATGAATGCCATCTCCAGTAAGCTTCCGGAAGGTTTTCATATCGGGATTAACTTCAGCGCTTCCCATATCGCGATGCCTGGCTTCGTGGACGAATGCCTGAAGTATAAAAATAGCTTCGTCAGAAAGGATTTAAACCATGTGATTGAGGTGACAGAGCGAGAGCCGCTGGATATTGATGAACGCCTCGTGCAGACCCTGAACGTGCTCCATGAAAATGGTTTTGCCATTGCCCTGGATGACTTTGGTACCGGCTATTCCGGGCTCTCATATCTACACGATCTGCATATCGATTACATCAAGATTGACCACAGCTTCGTCAGCAGAGTCAATGAACACGAGGACTCCACCCGGATCCTCGATTGCGTATTGGATTTGGCGCGTAAGCTCTCCATCAGCATTGTGGCGGAAGGCGTTGAGACGAAGGCGCAGTTAGACTATCTCAACCGGAATAACATCGTATACCAGCAGGGATACTACTTCTTTAGACCGGTCGCCTTTACCGGGCTTATCCATATTTTGCTGTCTAAACCCAAGGTGAAGGTCATGGTGGAGTGACTTGTACAGGCTATGGCTAAATTAAATCCGCTCAAACTTCAACGCGTTTGGGTTCGCCTCCGGAAATCATCTTGATCCTTGTCCATAATCCGTAATACTGTATTTATATACAGTATCTGGCGAGAAAGGCATTATGGACACTCTCTTTTCTTATCACCCAAAACAAGTCATTGAATTACCGTTATTTTTAGAACGCGTCGCCTGTGGTTTCCCGAGCCCGGCGCAGGATTACGTAGAGGATCGTCTCGATCTTAACCGGCTGGCAGTGAGACACCCCAGTGCGACCTATTTTATCAAGGTGAGCGGAGACTCCATGATTGGGGCGGGAATTAGCGATGGCGATCTGCTGGTGGTGGATCGTTCGTTAAATGCCGAACATGGGGATATCGTCGTGGCGTCGGTCGCCGGTGAGTTTACGGTGAAAGAGCTACAGACCCGCCCGGTTCTGAGGCTATTGCCACATAATGTCCGCTATCAGCCGATCGCCTTTCAGTCCGAAGAGGAGCTGCAGATCTTCGGCGTCGTCACCCACACGCTCAAAACGCATAAACATGTTCGCGCTGGTTGATGTAAATAGCTTCTATGCCTCCTGCGAGCGGGTGTTCCGCCCCGATCTGGAAGGGAAGCCCATCGTGGTGGTGTCCAATAACGACGGCTGCATTATTTCACTGTCGCGGGAGGCAAAGCAGTTCGGCATAAAAATGGGTGAGCCGTATTTTAAATTCAAAGAAAAGCGCTACCCGTCGCGGGTTTACGTCTTTAGCTCAAACTATGCGCTGTATGCCGATCTCAGCAGTCGGGTCATGCAGACGCTGACCGATCTCGCTCCGGCCATTGAGATCTACTCCATTGATGAAGCATTTGTGAACGTTTCGGGTGTCAGCCACTGCCTGTCGCTGGAAACGTTCGGTCACCAGATGCGCACGCAGGTCTTTAAAAATACGGGCTTAACCGTTGGCGTCGGTATTGCTCCGACAAAAACGCTGGCGAAGCTGGCCAACTATGCGGCGAAACGCTGGGCCAGCACGGGCGGCGTGGTCGATCTCTCAGGCCGCGAGCGGCAGCGTAAACTGCTGGAAAAGGTTCCGGTAGAGGAGGTGTGGGGGGTAGGACGGCGCATTACGAAAAAACTGAACGCGATGGGCATTACCACGGCGCTGGAGCTGGCGGAAGCGTCATCCTGGGTCATTCGCAAACATTTTAACGTGGTAATGGAACGTACGGCGCGCGAGCTTCGCGGCGAGCCGTGCCTTGATCTGGAAGAATTCACCCCCACGAAACAGCAAATTATCTGTAGCCGTTCGTTTGGTCACCGTATTACGCAATACGAAGAGATGCACCAGGCGATTTGCGCCTACGCGGAACGCGCAGCGGAAAAACTGCGCGGCGAGCATCAGTACTGCCGCTTTATCAGTGTGTTTGTGCGCACCAGCCCGCATGCTGACAACGAAATTTATTACGGCAATCAGGCTTCGGTCACCCTGATGACGCCCACTAATGACTCGCGCGATATCATCCGCGCCGCCACGGAGGCGCTGGGGCGTATATGGCTCGACGGCTATCGCTATATGAAAGCCGGGGTGATGCTGGCGGACTTTTTCAGCAGCGGCGTCGCCCAGCTTAATTTGTTTGACGATAACCGTTTGCGCGCCAACAGCGCGGCGCTGATGGAGATGATCGACAGCGTAAATCATTCCGGCAAAGGAAAGATATGGTTTGCCGGGCAGGGTATTGAGAAACCGTGGACGATGAAGCGTGAGATGCTGTCACCGGCCTATACGACGCGATACGCCGATTTGCCGGTGGCGAAGTAGAAGGCGACTATTTTGTGGTTTCATGCGTCGCGATCTCAGGCAGTAACTGCTCAATCACGCTGATGACCTTTCTGACGCGCTGCGGAATAAAGCGGGCATCGGGATATACGGCATAGAGGAAGCGATCGGGTAACCGCCAGTCGGGCAGTACCGGTACCAGCGTGCCCGCCTGCAGCGCTCTGACCACGAGCGGTCGCTGCAGGCCGCCGATACCGATGCCGGACTCCAGCGCCTGTAGCAGCACGTCGCTGGTATTGGCACGGAAAACGGTATTCACGTTTATCTCGACCGTTTCCTCGCCAGAAATCAGACGCAGGGGGGCATCCAGCGGAATACCGCTGAACCGTACGTGTGGCAGCGTCGCCAGCTCGCTGACGGCGTTTACCGCCTGAAAGCCGGGAGCGGCAAACAGCGCGGCTTCAATCCGCGCCAGCACGCGAGCCGCGTGCGCCTGCGGAGGCTCACTGCTCAGCCGTATCGCAACATCCACGCCTTCCGTCACCAGATCGGCAAGGCGGTCATCCAGGGAAATCATCAGCTGCAGTTCGGGATGCAGGCGCTGCAGCCCCAGCAGATGCGGCAAAATGATCTGCCCCAGGCCGCTCGGTAACTGGACATGGACGCGTCCCTGAACGCTATGATCGACAGGATGTAAACGCCTCTCCGCTTCCCCCATGGCGTCCAGCACAAGCTGCATATCTCGCCGGTAACGTTCACCCTGTTCGGTCAGCTTCATCGTACGCGTTGTACGGTGCAGCAATACCACACCCAGCGATTCCTCAAGCGCCGCGATCTGTTGACTGACGGCGGACTGCTTAATACCTGTCTGACGGGCGGCTGCAGAAAACGAGCCCGCTTCAGCGACGCGCAGAAAGGTAGAAATGGCATTGAGCTTGTTATTCATTTAATGATTCTGCTTATAAGTGCCATCGGTTTCAGGGGATATCTCCAGAAAAAATAATATATCACACTGCGTCTGTCACCCATTCCGGAGAAACACCATGAATAAGATGCAGCAACACAACGTCGCCCTGGTCGCGGGTGCCAGCGGCATTGTCGGCAGACAGCTGGTCAACACGCTTCTGCACCATCAGTGGGAGGTGATCGGCCTTAGCCGCCATGCCGAGTCTCATCCTGACGGCATCCCCCTGGTGAACGTCGATTTACTGGATGCGCAGGACACTGCACGGGCGCTGCACGCCCTGAACGGTGTCACCCACATTTTTTACAGCGCCTGGGCGAACGCGGCGAACTGGACAGACATGGTTGAGCCGAACGTCACCATGCTGCGTAATCTGGTCAGCACCCTCGAAAAAACGACATCTTTGCAGACGGTAAGCCTGATGCAGGGGTACAAAGTCTATGGTGCGCATCTTGGGCCGTTTAAAACCCCGGCGCGGGAAAGCGATCCCGGCGTAGCGGGTGCCGAATTTAACGCTGCGCAGCTCACCTGGCTCAGCCAGTTTCAGCGGGGAAAACGCTGGCACTGGAATGCCATCAGGCCGGGCGTGGTGGGGAGTGCGGTACCGGGCAATGCCATGAACCTTGCGCTGAGCATCGCCCTGTACGCCTCCCTGTGCAAGGCGCTGGATTTACCGCTGCGTTTTCCCGGTTCGGAACAGACCTGGCACAGCATCGTTGATCATACCGACGCCGGGCTGCTGGCCGAGGCAACGCTGTGGGCTGCCACGTCACCTGCGGCACAGAATCAGGCGTTCAACGTGAACAATGGCGATATCTGGCGCTGGAGCGAGCTGTGGCCGCGCATCGCACGCTGGTTTGAACTGGATTCTGCGCCGCCGGTGAGGTTGTCATTTCATCAGCTGTTTAACGACTATCGCGGCGTATGGCGCGAGCTTGCCGGAGAGCGGCTGGTGGAAGCGGATATTTTGCAGTTGAGCGACGGGCAGTTTGCCGATTTTGTCTTTAGCTGGAATTACGACATGTTTGGTGACGGGAGCAAGCTGCGCAGGGCGGGCTTTACGCAAATGCAGGCCACCGATGAGATGTTTTTCCGTCTGTTCGCGCAGCTGAGAGCCGCGCGGATTATTCCCTGACCGTAAGGGTTGTTGTCATAAACGATCGGCGCGTTATACTCACGCGTTAATAAAAAGGTATCGCGGGGCAGATGAATGCACGAGAGTTTAAAAATGATATCAGTCGCGCTACCCCTCATTGCGGTTTTCATTCTGTTAAGCTTTTTTGTCAGACGTATTCGCCAGGCAAAACGGATCATTTCAGATCGTAACGGGATGAAAAAGATATCTGCCAACCCCTCACTATTTGGCGGGAATGCAGGTAAAACCTGGTTTTATGATGACCAGTTTTTATATGAAGTTAAAAACAACGCCACCCGCAAGATTGCGCTGGCTGATATCATTAAAATCGGGCCGGGGAATACCGAGATAAATAGCAGACGGGCCTGGATTGTTATTTACCGTGACGGTGCTAATGAAAAGCAAGTGCAGTTTTATAACAATCTCACCCTCTGGAATCATAACTTCACGGCTTTTCTGGCTGCGGTGAAAACTGCCAATCCTGACGCTGTCGTTAAAGAACGCGCAATCCTCAATTTGTGAAAAACAACCGCAGACGGTGTACGGACGCCGCTCTTGTGCAGCGTCCATAGCATCAGAGTTAAGGGCTTACTCAACCGCTAACGCATTAACAACCTCGGCCACGCTTTTCACGCTGCGGATGTTCCCAATCCCCGTGCCGAGCGCGATATAGCCTTCATCGGTGTTGCCTTCGAGCATGCCCAGACGCAGGCCCCGTAATCCACCCATCGCCTTGCCCAGCTCTTCGTTGCTTGCGCCTGCTTTATCCATCGACGCCAGTTTTTCCGCCAGCTTGCCGGGAAGAGCGCGGTAGTAATGGGGCACGGTGCGGAAAAGCAGCAAATCGAGGCCATTGGCGGCAACAATTTTCTCTTTGACCCCCTGCGGCACGCGGCTTTCTTCCGTACTGATAAACACCGAACCGGCAAACACGCCTTCCGCACCCAATGCATGCGCCGCTCTGGCGGTGCGATTATCGGTAATGCCGCCCGCGGCCATCACCGGGATGTGCTTCACGGCATCGGCAATCAGCGGCACGATGGAAAAGGTGCCAAGCGCTGTTGCGGGTAAGGTCCCGCCCTCATCAAAACCGGTAGCCACGATAATGTCTGCCCCCATTTCTTCTGCGAGGCGGGTGTTCTCCGGCGTTGGATTGATGTCGCGGTAGATAATGGCGATACCCGCCTCTTTTATCTCGCTGAAGAGCGCAGGAATAATGCTGCCTTCCCCATAGCCCGTATACACCACGGCTCTGACGCCTTCCTCTTTCACCACCTGAAGAATAGGCCCTGTCCAGACGTCATTAACGGCTGTGGGGATCAGGTTCACGCCAAACGGTTTCTCGGTCAGCCGTTTGGTTTTACGAATTTCTTCGCGCATTTTTTCGGCGGTCTCTTCCGGCGTGGAAACTGCGGTGTCCGCGGTTAAACCGGCATTGGGTCCCAGCACGCCGAGCCCGCCAGCATTGCTGACTGCGGCAACTAAACGGGCATCCGTGAGCCAGGATAACGGTCCCTGAATAACAGGTTTTTCGATCCCCAGGATCTGACAGATACGGTTATTTTTCATAGCGGACTCTCCCTCTTGTTTGAATGGAGGAGAGTGTAGGGCGTAGAATTGTTAGGAAAAATAGCCAAAAAGATTCATCACTGTTATAAAATTAATAACAATAATTTTATCCCGCTCGCGGTAAGAGCGTCCCTTATGAACATAAACCTCTTTGAATCTATTCGAATTTTTATTGAAATTGTCGAGTCGGGGAGCTTGTCCAGGGCTGCGGAAAACCTGCAGATCCATCGCCCGGCGGTCACCAAAGCGTTACAGCTTCTGGAGCAGCACAGCGGCACGCGTTTGCTGCAGCGAACAACGCGTCGGATTAGCCTGACGCCGGATGGCGATGCGTTTTATCGCCGGAGTAAACCCCTGCTGGCGCGGGCGGACGAATTGCTGGAGTCGTTTGGTGCTGGCCGGGCAATACACGGCCAGCTGCGTGTGGATATGCCCATCGCTTTTGCGGCGCTGCGGGTGATACCGAACCTGCCTGATTTTTATCGGCAGCATCCTGAGATCGACATCATTCTGAGCAGCTCCGATCGCCGCCGGGATATGCTCCGGGACGGCCTGGACTGCGTGCTGCGGGTGGGCGAACTGGACGACGGCGACTATATCGCGCGAAAAGTGGGGAACATCAAAATTACGACCTGTGCCAGTCCGGCCTGGCTGGCACAACACGGCACGCCAGAAACGCTGGATGATTTACACCAACATCAGGCCATCAACTGGGTGAATAACAACAGCAGACAAATCCATCCGTGGACATTTACGACGCCAGAAGGCATCGCGGAGATTACTCTGCCCGGTAAGCTTGTCGTGGATAACTCCGAAGCCTACATCGCAGCAGGCCTGGCCGGGCTGGGGTTAATGCAGGGGATGAATCTCTTTCTCCAGCCTTACATTGACCGCGGTCTTCTGGTTGAAGTTCTACCAAAGCATCGCTCTCCGGACCGCAAACTGTCGCTTCTCTACCCGCACCGCCACCTCTCCCGCAAGGTGCGGGTCTTTACCGAGTGGCTGGAGAGTCTGGTGTGAAAGCAGCCAGCTCGTGACACAGCGCGCCAATCTGTTCCACGGCGTTCAGCAGGCGGGGCGAGGGTTCGTTTGCGCAGTTCAGCCGCAGAAAGTGCGTTAACTCTGCGCCAGGGGAAAACAGGGGGCCAGGGCTGACGCCAATGCCCAGCGCCAGCGCGCGACGGTGCACCTCCAGCGCGTTGACCTGCTGAGGCAGTTCTACCCACAGCAGGAAACCGGCTGCGGGTACGCTAACGCGCGTACCGGGAGGGAAGCTGCCTTCGACTCGTGCAACGACGGCTAAAACACCCTCTGCAACCCGGCGCTTTAGCCGCCGCAGGTGGCGATCGTAGTCGCCGCTTGCGAGCATCTCGCTCGCCGCGGCTTCCAGCAGCGGGGCGCCCGCCCAGTCTCCGGCCATGCGGGCCTGTAAAACCTGCAAATGGTAGCGTCCTGGCGCAATCCAGCCGATTCGCCAGCCCGGCGCAAGCGTTTTAGACAGCGAACTGCAGTAAATCACATTCCCGCTCTGGTCGAAGGCTTTGCAGGCCGGAGGACGTTGCCCGTCGCCGACCAGGTCACCGTAAACGTCGTCTTCAATCAGAGGAATACCGGCTTCTTCAAGCAGAGCAACCAGTTCCTGCTTGCGCGCGACGGGCATGCTGGCACCCAATGGGTTTTGCACGGTGGGCGAGGCCAGAACGGCAGCGGGACGGTGGCAGCGAATGGCGTCCGCCAGCGGTTCCAGCAGCAGGCCTTCCACAGGATCGGTGGGGATCGCTAAGGCCTTCAGGCCTAAATCCTCCAGCAGCAGGAGCGTGCCAAAATAAGCGGGCTGCTCAATCGCCACGACATCACCCGGCTGACACACGGCCCGAAGGGCCAGGCGCAGCGCCTGCGTTGCGCCTGCGGTAATAATGAGATCGTCTGCGCCGAAGCGGGCTCCCCATTGCGCAGAACGCGCGGCAATCCTGGTGCGCAAATCAACCCTTCCCGGAGGCAGGCTATAGCTCTGCCCATGCGCGTCCAGACGACGACTCGCAGAGTGCAACGCCCGCTGTAGCGCATCTCCTGGCAACCACGCGGGATCGGGCAGGGCGGCGCCCAGCGGAACCAGACGGGCTTCTGCACTGCTGAACAGCGACCGGGCCACGGCCGACAGGGTGACAGGCACCGGACCTGGCGGGAAACGGGAAGTCTCCACGCGCGGAGGGAGGTTGGTCTGGCGGATGTAATAACCTGAACGCGGACGCGCAACGATCAGCCCTTCAGCCTCCAGGCAGCGAAGGGCCTCCAGCGCCGTTGGAAGGCTAACGTGCTCGCGTTCGGCCAGTTTACGCGCGGAGATCATCCGGTCACCGGCGCGCAGCGCGCCAGACGTCAGCGTGAGGCGCAGCATCTCGGCAATTCGACGATAGTGTGGGGACGACTGGGACGGGGCAGACATGGGTATCTGTTCAGGCTAATTTTCGATAAAACTGACTACACAGCCAATGATGTGCGCCATCTATAGTGTCCGACATGTTCAGGACAAGGAGGCATTATGCACAGCGAAAACTTCAACATTTCCACCTATTTCAAACGCATAAACTATACCGGACCGGCGGGTGCCGATACGGTCACTCTGCATGCTCTTATGCGTCATCAGCTCTTTTCCGTTCCCTTTGAAAATCTGGATGTACAGGCGGGCAAAGTTGTCTCGCTGGCGCCAGACGACATTGCCGATAAGGTGCTAACGCAGGGGCGCGGCGGCTACTGCTATGAGGTTAACGGGCTTTTTGCCATGGCGCTGGAAGCGTTGGGGATACCTTACCGTTTCGTGGCGGCGCGCCCGATGTTCTACCCCGCGCGGCGGCCGAAAACCCATATGGCGTTGATTGCCGAGGTGGAGAGCCGACAGTGGCTTTGCGACCTCGGGTTCGGCAGCTACGGCATTCGCGCGCCGATGGCGTTAGACACGCTTGATGTTGAGATCGCACAGGATTTCGACACGTTCCGACTGAGCCGCAGCGCGGAGGGCGAGTACCTGCTTCAGGCGAAGGTGGAGGGGGAATGGGCTAATCAATACGGCTTCGATCTCACGCCTCAGGAATGGATTGATTTCGTTCCGGCCAACTACCTTAATTCCACGCATCCGGATGCGATCTTTGTGCAGAAGCGGGTGGTGGTGCAGCACAGCCCCGAAGGACGCCAGATTTTGCTGGGCGATATGCTGAAAACCATCACGGCGAACGGCACTGAAACGCGGAAACTGGCGGAGGAGGAAATCCGCCATGTCCTGAAAGACCGTTTTGCGCTGACCGCCGCGTAATCGGAGAAAGATGGGGACTCAGCCCGGCCCGTCGGCTGCGGCTTTGCGCTGAGCCCCCCACTGTAACAGCAGGCTAAACGACGCGGGTAACACGGTCAGCGTCACCAGCGTCGCAACCAGCAGCCCGCCGATGATGGCATAGGCCATTGGCCCCCAGAAGACCTGATGAGAAATGGGGATCATGCCCAGAATGGCGGCACAGGCGGTCAGACTGATGGGTCTGGCCCGGTGCTCCGCAGCCGCCATAATCGCGGCATCGCTTGTCATCCCCTGAGCAAGATTGCTGTCAACCTCGCTAATCAATATCACCGCGTTACGCACGATCATCCCCGCAAGGGCGATGACGCCCAGTAGCGCGACAAACCCCATCGGCGTTCCGCCGGGGAGCATAGCCAGCACGATCCCCGGTAAACCAAACGGGGCCATCAGGAGTGCCAGCAGCATACGGGAATATCGCCGCAGCTGAAGCATCAGCAGCAACAGCATGATGACCAGCGTTACCGGAAGAACGGTAAAGACGGAGCTGTTCCCCTTATCCGATTCGGCAACCGCGCCGCCTTCTTCAATGCTGTAACCTGCGGGCAAGCTCGCGCGCAGCTTGTCGACCGCCGGACGCAGCGCCGCGGATACCGCTTCAGCTTTCAGCCCCGGGGCAAGATCCGTTTGCACCGTGATAAAGGGCACGCGCTGGCGACGCCAGATGACCGGATCGTCCACGCCCCAGACCGGCGTTGCGACGACGCTGAGCGGAATTTTTTTACCGTCATTCCCCTGAATCGTGAGCGAGGAGAGGGTAGCGGTGCTGTGACGTGCATTGTCCGTGGCCCGAAGCACCACGTCGACAAGGCGGTCGTTATCCCTGATGGACGTGACCACGCTGCCAGACCAGACGGTGTTCAGCGTGCGTGCGAGGCTTTCTGACGATATTCCCGCCGCCCTGGCCGCCGTCTGATTCACCTTAAGGGTAATGACCCTCTCCGGCTCTCCGGCCGTCTGGTTCACGTCACGTGAGAACGGAGACTGCCCAATCGCGTCCGTGAGACGGTTCGCAAACGCCCGAACCTGCAGATAATCAGGCCCGCTCACCCGGTATTTGATTGGCCAGCCGACGGGCGGCCCCAGTTCAAGGGGCGACACGCGCGTGATGATGTCGCTAAACTGCGTCGCCAGGAGCCTGTTGAGCTGCGCATGCAGACGATCCCGCGCCTCAAGATCTTTAGCCACCACGACCATCTGGGCGATATTTTCATTTTCCAGCAGCACGTCCATCGGCAGGTAAAAACGGATGGCACCCGACCCAATGTACGTCGAATAGCGATTGATGTTGCCGTTGCCGACCAGCGCCTTTTCCAGCTTTTCCACCTCTCTTAACGTTTCCGGCTGCGACGCGTTGGCCGGAAGCGTCAGGCTGACCAGCAGCTCAGGCCTGTCCGAAGCGGGGAAAAACTCGCCCTGCATAAACGTCGTGCCGTACACGGACAGCCCCAGCGCGGAAAGGGCGAACAGCAGGGTAGCGACTCGGTGACGCAGTGCCAGGCGCAAAAGCCGTCCGTACCCGCGCGCGATCCTGCCGGGTCCCGTCGCGTGATGTCTGACTTTTTCCGGCAGTAGCCACGTGCCCGTCAGCGGTGAAAACAGGATCGCGACAGCCCAGGAACAGAGCAGGGCAATGAGCACCACCGCAAACAGGGAAAAACAGTATTCACCGGCGCTGGAGGCCGCGAAACCAACGGGAATAAAACCGGCAATCATCACCAGAGTACCGGTGAGCATCGGGAAGGCCGTCGTTTTGAATGCATGGGTGGCCGCATGCCGACGGGAATCACCCGCTTCCAGCCGGGAGACCATCGTTTCGACGGCGATCATGGCGTCATCCACCAGCAGCCCCAGGGCAATGATCAGCGCTCCGAGCGAGATACGCTGAAGGCCAATACCGGAGAGCATCATGCCGGCAAACGTCATGGCGAGCACCAGCGGGATGGCCGTCGCCACCACCAGTCCGGCCCGTAAACCCAGTGAGACAAATGAAACCGCCAGCACGATAATAACGGCTTCGATAAGCACCCGGATAAATCCGCTTACCGCGTCACTGACCACCGCCGACTGATCGGCGACTTTTACCATCTCTATGCCGTGCGGAAGCCCGGCGCTGAGGGCCGCCATTCTGGCGTTCAGTGCAGCACCGAAACGCAGCATGTTGCCCGTTGGTGCCATCGACACCGCCAGCCCGATAGCCGGTTTGCCGTTCACCCGGTAGGCCGGGGCCGGTGGCTCGGCGATTTCCCGGGTGACGGTGGCAATGTCGGTCAGCGGAATATAGCGATTGTTAACGTGCAGCGTGACGGCACGTAAGCTCTCTTCGGTCGTGAGCGCCCCGCTGACCTTTATCGCCATGTTCTCCCGCCCGGTACGCATAACGCCAGCCGGAACAACCGCGTTCTGCGCCCGGAGGGCGTCGGCGACGGCCTGAATATCGAGCCCCATCCCGGCCAGGCGTGCCGGAGAAAAGGCGAGAACCCACTGCTCCTGCTGTTCGCCCAGCAGGGTGGTTTTGCCCATATCCGGCAGGGACATAAGCTCTCGACGTATTGTCTCTGTGCGATCCCGCACCTCCCGTAGGGTGAAGCCCTCGGGAATAAAGGCATAAATTGTGCCGAACGTGTCGTCAAACTCGTCGTCCACGGCAGGGCCCTGTACTCCTTCAGGTAGGGACGGCGCGATGTCCTGCATTTTTTTGCGAACCTGATACCAGATGTCCGGCACGCTCTGCGGGGGCGTATCGTCACGGAGGTTGACATAGATAACGGTGCGTCCGGCCCGGGTTTCACTTTCGAGATAATCCAGCCAGGGCGTTTCCTGCAACTTTTTTTCAAGCGTATCGGTCAACAGGCGGGTGGTATCTGCCACGGATGCTCCCGGCCACTGCGCGGAGACGACGGCCGTTTTAATGGTGAAAGCCGGATCTTCGTTACGCGGCAGCTTTTCATAACAGAACACGCCCATCGCAATCACCAGCAGCATGAAAAAGCTCACCATCTGCTGGTTCTTCAGCGCCCAGGCGGAGAGGTTAAATTTGGCTTCCGGTCCTGCGTTCATGGCTGAACCTCTCCGGTGATCACCGGCTCGCCGGACCGCAATGTGCTCACGCCCGCCGTGATCACCCGATCGCCGGACTCAAGGCCGGAGGCAATCATGACGGAGGTGGCCGTATAGCTGGCGGGCACCACCGCGCGCAGCTGCGCCCGCGACTGCGGGGTAATCACAAAAACCGCTGGTTTGTCGCCTGCACGGCTCAGCGCCGAGGCGGGAAGGGTATACCCGTGCGGGGCTGACGATGGCAACGTGACGGTAACGCTGGCACCCAGCGCCATGGCCGCTGGCGGGTTATGCAGGGTGGCTCTGACGCGCCAGGTGCGGGTCTGGGGATCGGCCTGCGGGGTGATATCCCGCAGCACGGCAGACGCCTGTACCGACGGGGCGCTGAGGAGGGAAACCTGTAAAACCACCTTATCCAGAGGCGGGATCGCATCGGGGGTGGCAATATCAAACACCACGTCGCGATCTTTCCCGGTCGCCAGCGTCAGCACGGACTGACCGTCGCTGACAACCTGCCCCGCAGAGGCGTTCACGGCTGTGATGACGCCCGCTTGTGGCGCGATCAGGCGCGTCCAGCCGAGGCTTTCTCGGGCATTTCGCCACGCGGCCTCGCTGCTTTTTAAGCGCGCGCTGGCGACAAGCCAGTCCGCACGGGCGCTGTCGAGCTGCGCGCGGGCTATCGCACCCGTTGGCATGAGCTTTTGCATTCGACTGACGTTAAGCGCGGCGACCTGCGCTGAGGCTTTAGCGCCTTCATAGTCGGCCGCCGCGCTGTCGAGCTGGTTTTGCCCGGTCGTGTTGTCAAGCGTGGCCAGCACCTGTCCGGCAGTGACCCGGTCGCCAATATCAACGCTGCGCGTCAGTATCCGGCCCCCGGTACGAAAGCTCAGGGTCGTTTCATCGTGGGCATGGATCTCACCGGTTCTTTCCAGCGCGGGAAGAGTTTGGGCGGCCCCGACGACGACGTAGCGTACCGCTCGCACAGAGGCGGGCTTATTTTCGTGTTTATCACCGCAGCCGGTCAGCGGAAAAATCGTCAGCGCAAGCAGTGCCAGGGGAAGAAAATACAGCCAGGAAAGGGTGCGCGCCACGCCGTACAAATGATGCAGGCAGTGGCGGAGGGAGAGAAATAATTCGTCTGACATAACGCCGCTCCATAAAGGTAATGGCGTTATTAAATGCGCGCTACGTCGAGAAAGATTCGATGTTGTGTCAAGGCTTTATCAAGAGTGGATATTTTCATTATCGGACGGATGCCAGGGCAACAAAATGCGCACGGAGAGGCCGCCGGTTTCCGGTAATGACGCGCTAATTTCTCCGCCATGCGCCTGACAAATCGCCCGGGCGATGGACAAACCGAGGCCGCTGCCGCCGGAATGCCGCGCGCGGGACTGCTCCTCGCGGCTGAAGCGTTTAAACATTTCCGGCAAGAACTGGGGCGATACGCCCGGCCCGTCATCGGTAAATTCAAGGGTGTAATGCCCGCTGGCGTCGTGCAGCGCCACCTCAAGGTGGCCGCCATCGCGCCCGTAACGTAGTGCATTTTCCATGAGGATGGTCACGACCTGTCCCAGACGGAACGCATCGCCTCTGAAGGGGCAGGTACGCGGGTTACGAAGCGTTATCCGGAAATGATGCGCATCAGCCTGGGGCATGATCCAGGCGGCCCGCTCCTGAATCAGCTCATCCAGACAGAACGACTGGTCCTCCAGCACGAGATTACCCGCGTCGGCCAGAGAGAGAAGGTGGAGCTCATCGGTAAGGCGGTTGAGGTGCTGGAGCTGCTTCATCACCATTTCCAGCTGCGCGGGGCTGGCATCAAACACGCCGTCTAGCATGCCCTGGAGACGCCCGATGGCGGCCGTCAGGGGCGAGCGTAGCTCGTGCGCCATCGCGACGTGTGAGGCGCGGAGCTCTTTTTCATAGCGGGCGAGTTGCCCCGTCATGGAGTTAAAGTCGGTCGCAAAGCTGACCATTTCCGCCGGGGCATCTTTGATAAGTTCCGCCTGACGGCCAAACTGCCCTTCGGCAACATACTTTGCCGCATCGCGAAGGCGGCTGAACTGCAGCGCCAGCGGCCGGGCGTGTTTTAGCCCCATCACCACAATAAACGGGATCATCACCAGCACCAGCAGCGCCACCGTGACCCAGTCGGCTGAGGCGATAGACGGCGTGGAATAGCTCAGACCCCACCAGGTGTCCACAATCGTGTGGAAACGGGCTGGATTGGCCTGCGGGTTCTGGCTGAGCGTAAGAAACTCCTGTCGGACCGCCGGCGGCATCCTGCCCATTATCCAGTAGTTCTGTACCGCATAACGTAGCCACATGCAGGTGGCAATGACGATCACGCTGCCGATGGCCAGCGCCAGGATACGCGCGCAAATCCAGCGCCACAGAGAGGAGTGCCGGTTTTTTATCATGGTTGTCTGAACCTGTAACCCACGCCGCGAACGTTGATCAGCACGCCGGAAATACCCACCGCTTCGAGTTTTTTACGCAGGTTATATATATGGGTGTCCACCACGCGCTCCAGCGCCTCGCTTTCCGGCAAACAGTGTTCCAGTAAATACTGGCGGGAGAACGGGTGCGCAGGAGAACGCAGCAGCGTTGCCAGAAGCGAGAATTCCGTTGGCGTAAGATCGAGCATCACAGGCGTGTCGTCGCCGTTATCCACGCTCGCCACAATGGCGGCGACATCCACCTCCAGCGTTTGCCAGCGAAGGATCGCTTCGTCTGTCTCTTTTTTACTGCTGCGCCGCAGCACCGCCTGCACCCGAGCCACGACTTCTCCCGGATGATAAGGCTTCACAACGTAATCATCGGCACCGTACCGCAGGGCACCAATACGGTCGGGGGTATCCCCCATGGCCGTGACCATGATCACCGGCACATCGCTTTTACGACGCAGCCCAGCCAGCACTTCGGTGCCGTTAAGCCCCGGTAGCATCACGTCCAGCAGGATGAGGTCGGGCTTCCACCGCTGGGCCATATCCAGCCCGGAAAGACCGTCTCTGGTAATGGTCACGTCGTAATTTTCACGCCGTAAATAGGCTTCGAGCACGCCAGCCGCATCGGCGTCATCTTCAATAATCAGCACTCTTCTGGACAACATCCGTTCACCTTGACCATTTCTTAACACTATCCCGACGATTCATTGATTCAGCCAAATCATACTGCGCCAACATTGTGTGGCCGCTCCTGAACCAGGAGACGCCAGCGTCTGTATGGAGAGCAGTATGATAGCGATAAAAAAAGTCCTGTATATGTCCGTCCCGCTTCTGATGGTAGTGGCATCCGGCGCGCAGGCGGATGATGGCTCTGCGTCCGATTCCTTAACCGTCGGGCTGGGGGGACAGTATGCCCCGCGTTACTCAGGCTCAGACAAGCAGGTGTGGCAGGTGGTTCCTGTGCTGCTGGGTCGCAAAGGCGCTTTCTTTATTGATGCGCAAAAAGGGCTGGGATATGACCTGCAAAACGACAGCGGTTGGTATTTCGAACACACGCTGGGCTACGACTTCGGAAGGGCTGATAAAAATTCTGACTGGCGTGAGGGCGCAAACAATCTGAAAGGGATGGGGAACATTGATGCCACCCTGAATACCGGCCTTGCCGTGGGCTGGCAGGCCGCGCCCTGGCTAAGTGTGGAAGGCAAAGCGACGCTGCCGTTAACGGACAGCCAGGGAGGAAGCTATCAGGCCTCC
This sequence comes from Enterobacter sp. B79-1, assembly GCF_057444735.1. Taxonomy (NCBI): domain Bacteria; kingdom Pseudomonadati; phylum Pseudomonadota; class Gammaproteobacteria; order Enterobacterales; family Enterobacteriaceae; genus Enterobacter; species Enterobacter sp. B79-1. The sequence goes on along the minus strand of NZ_JBYAZJ010000001.1, from coordinate 684,040 downwards.
GTTACGCTAATCCCTGTACAAAATAACCAGGACATGGTCGCCTTTCAGTCTGCGGCCCTGTTTGGCGACAGCCGTTATCTGAATACCTGGTATGGGGTCAGCGAGCAGCAGAGCCGCCGCACCGGATATCACCGCTATTTAGCGCCGGGTGGATTTTATGGCGTCGACACCAGTCTGACCTGGAGCCATCAGTTCGATGCCCACTGGGGAACGGTCCTGAGTGCGGACTATACCTGGCTTGGCGACCATGCGAATGAAAGCCCGATTGTGATGCGGCGAAATGAGGGGGCTGCAACAGCGGCCATCACCTGGACATTTTAACGTCGAGGTGACGGTATGCGCTTATGGGATTGGCCATTTTTCAGTACGGCAGGAGTAGCGATCGCGGGGATATACGTCATAACCTACTACGTGTATGTCTATACGTGAATCTCTCTAAGAACATCGGAGTGAGCAAAAACTGAAGAAGTAGTAACCCGCGAAAAAACGCCATTCCTGGCGTTGTTACTTCTTCTTGTCCATCATCGCTTTTAAATCGGCAAACGGGTTAAACGTGGCGACGCCCACGTCTTTTTGCGCGTCTTCACCGGCCACGACGGTAGTACCGTACTGATCCGCTTCGGTGTATTTTGAGTGCTCATGGTCATGGCAAAACAGGCACAACAGCTCCCAGTTGCTGCCATCTTCCGGGTTATTAGTATGGTCGTGATCGATATGGTGAACCGTCAGTTCACGCAGGTTGGAATAGACAAACTCCCGCGAGCAGCGTCCGCAGACCCATGGGTAGATTTTTAAAGCTTTTTCGCGATAGCCGCTTTCCAGCCGCGCGTAATTTTTGGGGATCAAAGCCATTGCCGGTTTTACCTGCCATGAAAAGAGTGGGGAATATTATATCCCATTATGGCGCGTAATGACGCACTGCTCAATTCTGTCAATTTATTTGAATCACTCCGTTAAATAAACGCCATTTATTCTCACCCGGTAATGCGTAAAGTAGGTACAACGCAAAGCATTATCAGGACACAGAGTCATGAAAAAGATCGGGTTTTTATCCTTTGGTCACTGGACGCCATCGCCGCAGTCCGGTACGCGCTCGGCGGCAGACACGCTGCTGCAGTCGATCGATTTGGCCGTGGCGGCCGAAGAGTTGGGAGCAGACGGTGCCTATTTCCGCGTACACCACTTTGCCCGCCAGCTGAGCTCACCGTTCCCCTTACTGGCGGCGATAGGTGCAAAAACCAAACGTATTGAAATCGGTACGGGCGTGATCGACATGCGCTATGAGAACCCGATGTATATGGCGGAGGACGCGGGGGCAGCGGATCTCATTTCCGGCGGTCGTTTACAGCTTGGCATCAGCCGCGGTTCCCCGGAGCAGGTCATTGATGGCTGGCGTCATTTTGGCTATGTTCCGCAGGAAGGGGAAGACGAATCGGATATGGCGCGCCGTCATACCGAGGTGCTGCTCGAGGTACTGCGCGGAGAAGGATTTGCAAAACCGAATCCACAGCCGATGTTCCCGAACCCGCCAGGGTTATTGCGTCTGGAGCCGCATTCCGAAGGCTTGCGGGACCGTATCTGGTGGGGCGCGGGGTCGAATGCGACCGCGGTATGGGCCGCTACCCTCGGAATGAATTTGCAAAGCTCCACGCTGAAGGACGATGAAACCGGCGAGCCGTTTCATATTCAGCAGGCAAAGCAGATCCGCGCGTATCGGCAGGCCTGGGCCGACGCGGGGCATACCCGTCAGCCACGCGTGTCGGTCAGCCGCAGCATTTTTGCCCTGATGGATGACCGCGACCGGATGTATTTCGGTTCAAGCCGCAATGAGAGCGATAGTGTCGGTTATCTTGATGAGAAAACGCGCGCTATTTTCGGTCGCAGCTATGCCGCAGAGCCTGACGCGCTGATCGAACAGTTGAAAAAGGATGAGGCCATCGCCGAGGCGGATACGCTCTTGCTGACCGTGCCGAACCAGCTGGGCGTGGACTATAACGCACATGTTATTGAGTCCATTCTGAAGCATGTCGCACCGGAAATGGGCTGGAGATGATGTCCCGGGCACTCTGGATCGCCGATTCGGCGATCCAGAGTCGGGTGTAGGGCGATGAAGAGGCTAGCGATGATCCATATCGCTTAGCAGCACGGCGATGCTTTGCCCGCCCGCCGTTTGCTCCAGCCCAATCTTCACGATGATCGTCAGTGGAACAGAAAGCAGCATACCCACGGGACCCAGCAGCCAGCCCCAGAATATCAGGGACAGGAACACCACCAGCGTGGAAAGCCCCAGCCCGCGGCCCATCATGCGTGGTTCAAGAATGTTCCCGAACACCAGGTTGATCGCCAGATAACCCGCTAACAGAACCAGCGCATCATAAAGCCCACTGAACACCAGCGCCTGAAGAATAGGGGGGATCGCCGCCAGCACGGAACCGATGTTAGGAATGTAGTTGAGGGCAAAGGCCAGCAATCCCCAGACGAAAGCGAAGCGGACATCCAGCGCGACGAGCATCCCCCAGACCACCAGGCCAGTCACCAGGCTGATGGCGGTTTTCAGCACCAGATAGCGTGAAACGCTGTCCAGCGCGCGCTGAATCGCCCCCATACCTTCTACCGGACGAACCATGATTTGTTGGAGCTTTGCGGGCAGTTGCGGCACTTCCAGCAGCATAAACACGACCGTCAAAAACAGCAGGAAAATGGATGTCATAGCGTTAGAGAGCTGCGCCAGCAGGCTGGTAACGAGGGTCATGGCGGCATTCGGATCGATATACTTCAGCAGTTCCTCAACCGAGACCTCAATACCTGCCCGCTGCAGCCAGGGCTCGAGTTGCAGGAGCGGGATCGCCAGCGAAGAACGGTATTTTGGTAGCGTACGCGCCAACTCGTTCAACGATGTCCCGAGATAGGCCATCAGTAGCACCATGACAACGATGATAATGCTGATGAGCAGCGTGATCGCCAGCACGCGGGGAACGCGTAGCCGCACCAGGCGCTGTACCAGCGGGTTCAGGATCACCGCAATAAAAAGCGCCAGAATAAATGGCACAATGATGTCGGCTGCAAAACGAACGCCGGTCAATATGATTACCAGCATGCCCAGCATAATGACAATCTTCAGCCCGTTCAGGGTAATGATGGGTTTAGCCATGGAAGTTCCTGAATAATGTTTTATTTATAATAGATGCATTATCCGAGTAAAAAAACTAACCAAAATCAAACAGAATGGGTAAAGAAATGAAAAGACTTTGAGTAAAATCCTGGCTTATGGTACAAATCTAGCGTGTTCAACTACCGAGGACAATTTTCATCCGCAAAGACGAGAAGCAACAACGCGGATAATTGTAATTTTATGGACAATTTGTTCAGGACGTATTTTTCAACAAACACCGCTGTATTCTCCACTTCCTTCTGCCTTCTGTCTGGTGAGCAACACTGGCGCAACGCGCTGTAGTCACGTCTTCTGCCTGAGCTGGCGCCCTGCGCTTAGCTGTCTGATCTCATTTAATATTTTTTGGTTTGCTGTCCAACGCGAGCCACGATGGATTATATTCTCAAGCAGGAGAAGAACATGTTTTACTGGATTTTATTAGCCCTGGCTATTATCGCTGAAATTACCGGCACCCTGTCGATGAAATGGGCAAGCGTGAGCGATGGTAATACCGGTTTTATTTTAATGCTGGTGATGATTACCCTTTCCTATATTTTCCTCTCATTTGCGGTAAAAAAAATCGCGCTGGGTGTCGCGTATGCCCTGTGGGAAGGTATCGGTATTTTATTGATCACGCTGTTCAGCGTCATGATATTTGACGAAACCTTGTCGACAATGAAAATTGCCGGATTAACCACGCTGGTGGTAGGGATCGTGCTGATTAAATCGGGTACACGTAAACCGACGAAACAGCAGAAGGAGCAGGCTCATGCAGCAGTTTGAATGGATCCACGCGGCCTGGCTGGCGCTGGCCATCGTGCTGGAAATCGTGGCTAACGTCTTTTTAAAATTCTCTGACGGTTTTCGCCGTAAGTTTTATGGATTGATGTCCATTGCCGCCGTGCTGGGGGCATTTAGCGCCCTGTCGCAGGCGGTGAAAGGGATCGACCTTTCTGTGGCCTATGCACTGTGGGGGGGCTTCGGTATCGCCGCCACCCTGGCAGCAGGCTGGATCCTGTTCGGCCAGCGTTTGAATCACAAAGGCTGGATCGGCCTGGTTCTGCTGCTCGCAGGCATGATTATGATAAAACTCGCCTGATGTCAGTTTCGACATCCTCTTCAGGCAGCGATATTCGCTGCCTTTTTTATTGCTGCGCGAGCGCTTCCAGCTTGTCGCGAAAACCGGTAACCGACAGGGCACGGTTATCGGCGCGCCATCTGTCTTTGGCGGATGGGGCAGAGCTTTGAACACCAATCAACTGCCAGCCATTCTCGGTTTTCAACATCAGCGGTGACCCGCTGTCACCCGGTAGCGTATCGCACTGATGCGAGAGCACGCTGTTTTGCGCCCAGCCAGTGACCGTGCAGTCCGTATGCGTGTAGAGAGAATCAAGATGATCGACCGGGTAGCCGGATTGCGTCACTTTTCGGTCGACGGCTTTCAGCGCCGCCGTCAGCGCGGCTTTGTCACCGTCGAATAAGGGCAGGGGGGTGATACCCGATGGCGGATAACGCAGAACAATCAGCCCAAAATCCCAGGATGCGGCGGCAGGGGGTACAATCCAGCCCTCACCATCCGGTTTTAAGCGTTTACCCAGAGAGGGATCAACCCGTCCTTCAATGCCGTGGATCTCATAGCGCCAGACCCCTTTTTGCGACACAAAGCGCAGGGCGATAGCTTTATCCGGTTTACCGGCTGGCGGCATGAGAAGGCAATGACCAGCCGTCAGTGCCAGTTGAGGCGTAATTAATGTTGCGGTACATAAGTTACCGCTGGCCGTTTCCAGTTGTCCTATGGCATCCCAGGGAGCCTGCGTCGGATCGGTAACCCGCGTGCGGTCATCATGACCAAAAAAAAGGGTCTTGACCTCTTTGGCGCTGATAGCGTCTTCATCACCATCGTCCGCATGTAAGAATCCTGAAAAAAGACCAAACGTTCCCAGTAACAACACAACAGATTTACGCATATCACACTCTGGTGGGGTAATTATGATTATTAAAAGTGAACCCTATGAAAATACTATAGACGGGACAGCGCGAAAGTGGGAGTAAAATCAGCGTGCTACAATCAGGAAAGATAAAACTGGCTTGCGATGAGCGCGCATAAAATAAGCAAGATAAGAATGAGCTCAAACCGATAGCGCCGCAGCATACGCCCTCCGGATAAAAAAACGGCGCGGAACTGGTCGGTTCAGCGCCGGTTTACCAACGTGCCCCGAAGGGCACGGTTTAGCTTGTACTCTTACGCAGCTGGCTGTGCAGCTGGTTTAGCAGCTTCGTGTTTTACTGCTTTTTTGTGATGCTTTTTAGCAGCCTGCGCTTTCTGCTCTACAGCAGGTTTGGTCGCTTTTTTGTGGTGCTTTTTAGCGGCCTGGGCTTTCTGCTCTGCAGCAGGTTTTGCTGCTTTGTGATGTTTTTTATGGTGAACCGCTTTGGCTGGCGCAGCGGTGGTGGTTGCAGCTGGAGCCGCAGCAGGTGTTGCGGTCGCGGTAGTTTCAGCAGCAAATGCAGCAGAAGACAGACCCATAGCAGCGGCAACAACCAGAGCTAATACTTTTTTCATTTTCATACCCTCGAATTTGGTTTTTCATTTAACCCCACTGCGGGGCCGTTGAAAGAACTATATCCCTGTAAACTCGGGGTTTCCGTGAGTGATTGGTATCGGCGTGTAACCGTTTGTACAATGCCGGGTTCCCCCGGCGATGTCGATTACAAATAGCGTGACGTCAGGTGTTCGCGGAAGTAGCGGATATTCAGATCTTCCCCCGTCGCCTGGGTAATCAGCTGAGAGGTGCTAAACCGGCTGCCGTGCTGCCAGACGTTCTGGCGCAGCCAGTCGAACAGCGCTGAGAAATCGCCGTCAGCGATAGATGCTTGCAGACCCGGAAGCGCCGTTTTCGCGGCGTGGAAGAGCTGCGCAGCGTACATCGCACCCAGCGTGTACGACGGGAAATACCCAAAGCCGCCGTCGGTCCAGTGGATATCCTGCATACAGCCGTTGCGATAGTTATCTTTGGTCGATAGCCCAAGCCAGGCCTGCATTTTCTCATCCCACAGCGCCGGAATGTCGTCCACCTCAATGTCGCCGTTGATCAACGCGCGTTCAATTTCATAGCGCAGCACCACGTGCGCCGGGTAGCTCACTTCGTCCGCATCAACGCGGATATAGCCCGGCTTCACGCGCTGGTTCCAGGCGATAAAGTTCTCTTCGCTGAACGCAGCCTGACTGCCAAAGCGGGCGTGAACGGCAGGGAGCAGATGCTTCAGGAAGGCCTCGCTACGCCCGAGCTGCATCTCAAAGAACAAGCTCTGAGATTCGTGGATTGCCGTTGAGCGCGCCAGCGCCACGGGCTGCCCGGCCCAGGCGCGCGGCAGGTTTTGTTCGTAACGCGCATGTCCGGTTTCGTGGATCACGCCAAACAGCGCGCTCAGCAGCTCGTCCTCGTCGTAGCGCGTGGTGATACGCACGTCTTCCGGCACGCCGCCGCAGAACGGGTGGGCGCTGACGTCCAGACGACCGCCGTTAAAATCGAAGCCAAGCATCTTCATGGCTTCCAGACCCAGCTCACGCTGCGTCGCGGTCGGGAAAGGGCCCTGCGGCGGAACGAACGACCGCTGAGCCTGTTTTTCCACGACGTTTGCCAGGAGGTCCGGCAGCCAGGATTTCATGTCGCCGAACAGCACGTCCAGACGCGCGCTCGTCATGTCTGGTTCAAAAATATCGAGCAGCGCGTCGTAGGGCGAACACCCTTTGGCGTCGGCGCGCAGGCGAGCCTCTTCGCGGCTCAGTTTCACCACCTCTTTCAGGTTGGCGGAAAACCCCTGCCAGTCGTTGGCGGGGCGCTGAGTACGCCACGCGTGCTCGCATTTGCTGCCTGCCAGCGATTTGGCTTCCACCAGTGATTCGGGTAGCAATGTTGCTTGTTGATAATGGCGCGTCATTTCACGCAGGTTGGCCTGTTCAACATCATTCAGGTCTTCGCTTGCCGCTGCAGCCAGCCAGTCACCCACTTTTTTATCGGTCAGGAGCTGATGTTGCAGGACGCTCATCTCCGCCAGCGCTTCACCGCGCGCGGCGCTGCCGCCCGGTGGCATCATGGTGAACATGTCCCAGCTGGCGATGGAGGAGAGGTGGGAGAAGCGGGAGAGACGCTGGAAGGTGCGGGTGAGTTGCTGGTAGTTATTGTTTTTCATGAAGTCCTCGTGTCTGAATCAGCCGATGACAAAAATTAGCATCGGCTCGATTTAAACACGAAGGCCGCAGAATGTTAATGCAGACGTTTATGCAAACTGGCCCCTACCAGCAGCGCCGCGCACAGCATCAGCGCGATAAACCCGCCCACGCCGTTCCAGCCGTAGTTGTGCCAGAACACGCCGCCGAGTGTCCCGGCAATGCTTGATCCCAGGTAATAGCTAAACAGATACAGCGACGAGGCCTGGCCCTTTGCGCGACGGGCGCGCGGGCCAATCCAGCTGCTGGCGACCGAGTGGGCGGCGAAAAAGCCTGCAGAGAAGAGCAGCATTCCGGCAAAAATCAGCCACAGAGAGGAGAAGAGCGTCAGCAGCAGGCCGACCAGCATCACCGCCGTGAAGAACAGCATCACCGGGCCACGACCGTAGCGTGCGGTCATCGCTCCGGCTTTTGGCGAACTCCAGGTACCGGTGAGGTACGCGACGGAAAGCAGGCCAACCACCGCCTGGCTGAGATGCCACGGAGAAAGCATCAGGCGATAGCCAATGTAGTTAAACAGCGTGACAAACGAACCCATCAACAGAAAACCCATCAGGAACAGGCGCGGCAGCCCTTTATCACGCCAGTGCAGGCGGAAGTTGATAAACAGCGTTTTGGGACGCAGGGACGCCGGGCGGAAGTGACGTGATTCCGGCAGAATTTTCCAGAACATCAGCGCAGAGGCGAGCGCAAAGCAACCAATCACCGCCAGCGCAATGCGCCAGTTAAAGAAATCCGTAAACACCCCGCTCAGCAGGCGTCCGCTCATCCCGCCGATGGAGTTCCCGCTGATGTACAGCCCCATAGAGAAGGCGACAAAGCTCGGATGGATCTCCTCGCTGAGATAGGTCATCCCGACCGCCGCCACGCCGCTCAGCGATAACCCGATCAGCGCACGCATTATCAGGATACCGTGCCAGCTGGTCATCATCGTCGAAAGCAGCGTACAGACGGAGGCCAGCATCAGTGCGGTGACCATGACCTGCTTTCGGCCAATCGCATCTGAGAGCGGCCCGGTGAACAGCAGACCGACCGCCAGCATCCCGGTGGAGAGAGAAAGCGAAATACTGCTGCTGGCAGGCGACACGCCAAACTCGTGGGACAACACGGGCAGGATCGGCTGAACGCAGTAGAGCAGGGCAAAGGTTGCGAGACCCGCTGAGAAAAGCGCCAGCGTGACGCGCATAAACTGAGGGGTACCACGTTTAATAAACTGCACCGGCTGCGATGCTGCAGGTAAATCATCAATATCATTTGCCGGAGTGATATCAATGGTAGTTGTACGACTCACACATGTTCCTTGCTTAAACATCCCCGTGATTTCTGGTGACGGGTATGACCACAAGATCAGAGTAGGAAAATGTAAATATTCTGTCTAATATATTAATAATCTCAAATGATACTTTAAAAATATGAATATCGAACTGCGTCATTTACGCTACTTCGTGGCGGTAGCGGAGGAGCTGCATTTTGGCCGCGCGGCAGCGAGGCTGAACATCTCTCAGCCACCGCTCAGCCAGCAAATTCAGATCCTCGAACAGCAGGTTGGGGCGCGTTTGCTGGCGCGTACGAACCGTAGCGTGAGCCTGACCGCCGCGGGCAAGCAGTTCCTGGCCGACAGCAGGCAAATTCTGAGCATGGTGGATGACGCCGCTGCCAGGGCGGAGCGGCTGTATCTTGGGGAGACCGGCGAACTGCGGATCGGCTTTACCTCGTCGGCGCCCTTCATTAGCGCCGTCTCAGAAACCCTCTCATCGTTCCGCCGCCATTTCCCGGACGTGCATATTCAGACCCGCGAAATAAACACCCGCGAGCAAATTTCGCCGCTCAACGAGGGGGCGCTCGACCTGGGGCTGATGCGTAATACCGCGCTACCGGATACGCTGGCGTGGCAGGTTATCCTGCGCGAACCCCTGATGGCGATGATCCCGCAGGATCACCCTCTGGCGTCGCAAGCTTCCGTGACGCTGGCAGAGCTGGCAAAAGAGCCCTTTGTTTTTTTTGACCCTCAGGTCGGCACCGGTTTGTATGACGATATTTTGGGCCTGATGCGTCGCCACGATCTCGCCCCGGTTATTACTCAGGAAGTGGGGGAGGCCATGACCATTATTGGTCTGGTTGCCGCCGGACTTGGGGTTTCTATTCTCCCGGCGTCCTTTAAGCGGGTACAATTGCAGGAAATGCGCTGGGTGGCGATTGCCGAAAAAGAGGCGGTTTCCGAGATGTGGCTGGTCTGGTCAAAACATCGCGAACAGAGTCAGGCGGCGCAGCGGTTTAAAAAGCAGCTTATTACAGCTTCGGCAGGGCGATATTTATAGGGAAACTGGGGTAAAAATGTGCGGTAAATCACATGGCTAAGTAAATATTTGACGACGCCTGGTGAAGTGCTTCACCATAGCCAACAGTTTATTTCGAAGCTCGAAAATAAGGGAGTACGAGGTGGTTGCTGATAGCCAGCCAGGGCATATTGATCAGATTAAGCAGACCAATGCAGGCGCAGTGTATCGCCTGATCGATCAGCTCGGTCCGGTTTCGCGTATCGATCTTTCGCGCCTGGCACAACTGGCACCCGCCAGTATCACCAAGATAGTCCGCGAAATGCTGGAAGCTCACCTGGTCCAGGAGACGGAAATACAGGAGCCGGGCAGCCGTGGACGTCCTGCTGTCGGGCTGGTGGTAGAAACGGAAGCATGGCACTACCTGTCACTGCGCATTAGCCGGGGGGAGATCTTCCTTGCGCTGCGCGATCTCAGCAGCAAGCTGGTGGTGGAAGACCGGCTGGAGCTCCCGCTCGATGCGGAACAACCGCTTCTTGACGCCATCCTGGCCCATATCGATCACTTCTTTATCCGCCATCAGCAGCGGCTTGAACGGTTAACGGCGATTGCTATCACCATGCCGGGTATCATTGATACCGAGAATGGCATCGTGCACCGCATGCCGTTTTATGACAATGTCAAAGAGATGCCGCTGGGTGAGGTGCTGAAAAACCATACCGGCGTGCCCGTCTACATTCAGCATGATATCAGCGCCTGGACCATGGCGGAGGCGCTGTTTGGCGCATCTCGCGGCGCGCGTGACGTTATTCAGGTGGTGATTGATCACAACGTGGGGGCGGGGGTGATTACCGACGGTCGCCTGTTGCACGCCGGAAGCAGCAGCCTGGTGGAAATCGGTCACACGCAGGTCGACCCGTACGGTAAACGCTGCTATTGCGGGAACCACGGCTGCCTGGAAACCATTGCCAGCGTCGAAAGCGTGCTGGAGCTGGCGCAGGTGAGGCTCAGCCAGTCGATGAGCTCCTCGCTTCACGGCCAGCCGCTTACCGTGGATTCTCTCTGCGCGGCAGCCCGACAGGGGGATTTACTGGCGAAAGATATCATCACGGGCGTCGGTAACAACGTGGGCCGCATTCTCGCCATTATGGTCAATCTGTTTAACCCACAAAAAATTCTGATTGGTTCACCGCTCAGCCAGGCGGCGGATATTCTCTTTCCGGCGATCTCTGCCTGCATCAACCAGCAGGCGCTTCCTGCGTACAGTAAAAACATCGCGGTCGAAAGCACCCAATTTTCGAACCAGGGAACCATGGCCGGTGCCGCGCTGGTGAAAGATGCGATGTATAACGGCTCTTTACTGATCCGTTTGTTGCAGGGTTAACTCTTTTCCATAGATGTAAGAAATATTGCGCTATCTCAAGCCGGGTAGCGCACGCATCCCGTAGACTTCCCCCACTGAATTATTTACCTGGTTTATATTTTCGAAGCATACCCAAGAGGTGGAATGAGTCATGCTTAAGCGTTTCTTTGTTACTGGTACTGATACCTCTGTCGGCAAGACCGTCGTATCCCGCGCATTGCTGCAGTCTCTGGCAGCCAGCGGTAAACGCGTGGCAGGGTACAAACCGGTCGCAAAAGGCAGTAAAGAGACGCCAGACGGATTGCGTAATAAAGACGCCCTGGTGCTGCAAAGCGTTTCGTCCATTGAATTACCTTATCACGCGGTAAATCCTATCGCGCTGAGCGAGGATGAGAGCAGCGTGGCGCACAGCGGTCTGATCAACTACAGCCTGCTTTCCGATGGTCTGGCAAGCCTGAGCGAGAAAGTTGACCACGTTGTGGTTGAAGGTACCGGCGGCTGGCGCAGCCTGATGAATGATTTACGCCCGCTTTCCGAGTGGGTGGTGCAGGAACAGCTGCCCGTGGTGATGGTGGTCGGCATTCAGGAAGGGTGCATCAACCATGCCCTCCTGACGGCACAGGCCATTGCCAATGACGGCCTGCCGCTGGTGGGCTGGGTGGCTAACCGTATTAACCCGGGGCTTGCGCACTATGCTGAAATCATCGAGGTGCTGAGCAAAAAACTCCCAGGGCCTTTAGTGGGTGAATTGCCCTACCTGCCGCGCGCCGAGCAGCGCGAATTAGCGCAATACATCGACCTCTCTGCTTTCAGCAGTATGGGGTCCGTAGACAGAGTCGTGGCGTAACGTCCTCGACAGTACCGACGCGACGACGCACGCGACCAGCAAGCCGGGCAGTAAAAAATACTGCCCGGTCATTTCACAGACCATCAGTGCCGACATAATCGGCGCATGCGTCGTGGCAGCCAGCAGCGTTGCCATACCTGCCAGTCCCAGCAAAATTGCCGTCTCAGCACCAGGAAACCACAGCGCGGATAGCTGCGCAAACAGCATTCCTGTCGCCATGCCGACAAATAACGTCGGTGTGAACACCCCGCCGGGCGCGCCCGAGCCGCTGCTTGCCAGTACCGCCAGCAATTTACAGATAAACACGCCTGCAATCACCGACAGCAACGGCGGGGCGAGAAGAAAAGCCTGAACCACACTGTAGCCATTCCCCCACACCTTCGGCGTCAGCAGCGACAGCAGCCCAACGATCAGCCCGCCCAGCGCCAGCTGCCACGGCGGCGAAAGCTTAAGGCGCAGAAACAGAGCGTGGCTGTACGCCATCAGCCACATCAGCAGCGGACCGCACAGCCCGGCCAGCAGTCCCATGCCGACAATCAGGGAATAATCTACCGCGGTAAGGCTCTCGCTGAGGTGAACCGAATAAAGGGTGTTTGCGCCGGGGCTGAGCAGGCGGGTCGTAAGCAGCGCGACCACGGCAGCAATCACCACCGGGCCGAGCGAGGCCAGCATCAGCGTGCCAAACAGGATTTCAGCGATGAACAGGCTTCCGGCTAAGGGGGCGTGGTAGGCGCTGGCCATCCCGGCGGCGGCCCCGCAGGCAATCCACAATTTCCATTCTGATTTAGGGGTAAAGCGCCGGGCGAACAGGGAAGCCGCGAGGGCGGCAAGCAGGATCATCGCCCCTTCACGCCCGATGGCGCTGCCGCTGGCGACCACCAGCAAAGAAGCGAGTGATTTCACCAGGCTGGCACCGTAATCAAACTGTCCGTCTTCGGTTTCCAGCGCTTCCATATAATCGGTTGGTGCGTGAGGCCGCTGCGCGGTAAACCGTTGCCATCCCCAGAGCAGCAGCCCAGCAGCCAGCCCCCCCAGCGCGGGCGTCAGCACCCGTCGCCAGGGCGATAATGCGGCGGCGGCGTTCACCAGGCTGCCGCTGTCGTTGCTGAGAAACAGCCACTCCAGCAGATACATGCTGTGGCGGAATACCGCAACGGCCAGCGCGGCCAACACGCCGGTGACGGTGGCAATCAGGAGTCGGCGAAACATCGCGCGAATGTCGGGGTAAGCGTGAAGACGTTGCATGGGTCGCGAGTCAGCGGGAAAGATACAATATTGTGGCGGGAAATCGTGGGGTTAGCAAAAGGTATGCGTGCGAAAAAGCCGGGCGATGCCCGGCCTGAAAGATTAACTCTCACTATGAATATTCAGCGCCCGGCGCGTACGCCCTGAACTCAGGTACTCGGCAATATAGTCCTGAGAAATCTCGCCGTTGTAGCGTCCGTCCTCATCCACAATCGGCATCCAGCTGGTATTGCTCTCATACAGACGTGAAAGCACCACGCGCAGGTTGTCTTCCGCTTTGCCGGTCATCCGGAACGGATGCAGGATGTCGGCGCAGGTGCCGCTGGCGTTACGCGCTTCGCGACGCTTCACAAAGCCCAGCGGTTTGCCATGCTCGTCGACCACGGTAATCGCGCGAATGTCATTATCATCCATGGTCGCAAAGGCTTCGGGAAGCGGGGTAGAGCCTCGCACCGTAATGGTCGGCTGCTGGTCGGTGACGTCGCCCGCCGATACCAGCAGCAGGCGCTTCAGGGTGCGGTCCTGACCGACAAACGAGCCGACAAACTCATTCGCCGGTTTCGCCAGCAGTTCATCCGGGCTGGCGCACTGCACGATTTTCCCCTGACGAAACACCGCAATACGGTCACCGAGCTTCAGGGCTTCGTCGATATCGTGGCTCACCAGCATGACGGTTTTTTTCAGCTTGCGCTGCATCTCCAGGAACTGGTTCTGGATCACCTCGCGGTTGATCGGGTCCACCGCGCCGAAGGGTTCATCCATCAGCAGCACCGGAGGATCCGCCGCCAGAGCGCGAATTACGCCGATACGCTGCTGCTGGCCGCCGGACATCTCGCGCGGGTAGCGGTTGAGGAACTTATGCGGATCCATCGCCACCATATCCATCAGCTCTTCGGCGCGGGTTTTGCAGCGCGCTTTATCCCAGCCCAGCATGCGCGGCACGACGGTGATGTTCTCTTCGATGGTCATGTTCGGAAACAGGCCAATCTGCTGGATCACGTAGCCAATGTTGCGGCGCAGGGTGACGGTGTCCATCCCGCTGGTGTCTTCACCGTTGATCAGGATTGTCCCGCTGCTCGGGGTAATAAGGCGGTTAATCATCTTCAGCGTGGTGGTTTTCCCACAGCCGGACGGGCCGAGCAGGACGCACATTTCCCCTTCGGGCACGTTCAGGTTGACGTTATCAACGGCCTTAAAGGTCTGGCCATGCTTCTGTGAAAATTGTTTGGTGAGGTTTTCCAGTTTTATCATTATCGAATCCCCTTTGGAGTCAGAACCACCTGCAGACGGTGCAGCAGCCAGTCGAGCACAATCGCTAAAAGACAAATCATCAGCGCGCCCGCGATCAACATGCGAATATCACTTCCGCCGATGCCGTTGAGCAGTAGCAGGCCCAGTCCGCCGGCGCCGATCACGGCGGCAATCGCCATCACGCCAATGTTCATCACCACGGCGGTGCGGATCCCGCCGAAAATCACCGGCAGCGCCATCGGGATCTCAACCCAGCGCAGGCGCTGCCAGAAGGTCATGCCGATACCGCGCCCGGCTTCGCGCAGGCCCGGCGGCAGGCTGTCGAGCGCCGTATGGGTATTACGCACAATCGGCAGCAACGAGTAGAGAAACACCGCCGTAATCGCGGGTAGGGCACCAATCCCCTGACCGATCAGCGAAAACAGCGGAATCATAAGGCCAAACAGGGCGATGGACGGAATGGTCAGCACGATGGTGGCTATCCCCAGCACCGGCGTTGCCAGCCACTTGTGGCGGACAATCAGAATGCCCAGCGGTACGCCGATGATGATGGCTAAACCTACGGCCAGCGCCACCAGCCACAGATGCTGCAGCGTCAGGGTTAAGAGGTAATCCCAGTTGTCCAGAATGTAGTGAATCGTCTCCATGGCGCCTCCTACAGCAGCTGTTTGCTACGCAGGAAATCTCGGGCGACCTGCTGCGGTGACTGATGGTCGATATCCACCTTCTTATTCAGTTCGGTGATAGCGTCGTTGTTGAGCTGGGCAGAGAGGGTGTTGAGCGCCTCTTCCAGACCGGGGTTGGCCTCCAGTGTGTCTTTACGCACCACCGGCGTCACCGCGTAACTCGGGAAGAAGCCTTTATCGTCTTTCAGCACCTTGAGGTCGAAGCCTTTCACGCGCCCGTCGGTGGTGTAAATCAGTCCGGCATCGACAAACCCGTCGCGTACGGCGTTGTATACCAGGCCCGGGTCCATCTGGCGGATCTGTGGGCGATCCAGCTCCATGTTGTAGGCCGCCTGAAGCGGCTTCATGCCGTCGCTGCGTCCGGCAAACTCCAGGTCTAAGCCCAGCAGCCAGTTTTTGTCCGGGTTGGTTTTACGGATCTGCTCAATCTTCGCCACCATCTCGGACATGGTGTTGATATGTTCCGCCTCGGCGCGCTTGCGCTGCATGGCGAAGGCATAGGTGTTGTTCATGTCGGCAGGCTTGAGCCAGACCAGACCGTGCTTCGCGTCCAGGCGTTTTACCGTCTCCCAGGACTCCTGCGGTGACATGCGCTTGTTGATGTGGTTAAAGATGATCAGCGACGTGCCGGTGTACTCCCAGGTCATGTCAATCTGCTTGTTGATCATCGCGTTGCGGGAAATCACCGTGGCAATGTTGGTTTGCGGCTGTACCTGAAAACCTTTCTTTTGCAGGTACTGCACGGTCATTGCCGAAAGAATGTGCTGCTCGGTAAAGCTCTTGGTCGCCAGAATCAGCGGGGCCGCCATTGCCTGGCTGGTGAACAGCGCCGCGGCACACAGTGCCGTCAGGCCGGAAAACAGTCTCATAAAAGCTCCTTGTTATTGTTATCGAGCGAGATGGGGACTCATCGCGCGACCCAGCGCCGCCAGCAGGGTATCGAGGATCAGGGCGAACAGGGCGGTGGCCGCCGCGCCGAGGATCAGGGTCGGGAAATCGTTTAAGTAAATACCGGGGAAAATCAGCTCGCCGTAGCTGCTGGCACCAATCAGGAACGCCAGCGGCGCGGTACCGACGTTAATGGCGGTGGCGATGCGGATCCCCGATAGCATGACCGGCCAGGCGGCTGGCAGCTCAACCTGACGCAGACGCTGCCATTTGGTCATCCCGATGCCGTTTGCCGCTTCCAGCAGCGATGGCGTGACCGAGCACAGCCCGGCGTAGGTATTGCGCACTATCGGCAGCAGCGAGGCGAGGAACAGGGCGATGATGGCGGGCGTATCGCCAATGCCAATCACCACCATCGCCAGCGCCAGAACGGCCAGCGGCGGCAGCGTATTGCCGACGTTGAAGATTTGCATGACGTATTCGGCGATACCTCGCGCCGCAGGGCGGCTCAGCAGGATCCCGCTCGGAATACCGACCAGCAGGGCAAAAAACATCGACGAGAAAACCAGAATCATGTGCTGTTGCCCGAGATAGACCAGGTCAACCTGGCGCGCCCTGATCGTCTCCAGCCCAATGCCCCAGACGAGGAGGGCGAGAACCACGATAATGGCGCCGACAAACAGCAGCGAGCGTTTGAGTAATGGGTGCATTGCGGTGTGTCTCCCTGTGCGCATGCGTTATAGCAACCACCGGTTGCCTGTTGTTATGCCATGTTTCGGCAGGGGTATTTCACCTATAGCAAGCGTTTGGGAAGGGTTCCAGCGAAGGGGTAAAATCAGTAACCCTATGAAAACAGTGACAACCTCGGGTTAAGCCTTATGGCGTAAGGGCTGATAGAGGTGCAGACAGAATAGTCCTAAAGCGCTTTTTTAAAAGTGACGCTGTCACATTTAAAAGGCGCTTACACCGAATATCAATCTCAATCTTCATTGAGAGGCACGCACCCGTCGAACCCGCGTCGAGACGGTGATAATTGAAACGATAGCGACCACGGCGAGCATCAACCCGAGCGCCAGCATGGCGTTAAACCCGATCCACCTGAACAGCAGCAGTCCCGCTATACCGCCCGTAATAAACGAGAAAAGGGTGGTTAAGTGGGTTTTCAACTGGCTTTTTTGTGCCGCCGTATCTTTGGAGTAATCCCTGCGGAGCATTGCAACCAGTACGGAGGCCAGGGATATTCCCGCGTCTGTCAGCGTCCCGGTAATGTGCGTCGATCTCACCCGTCCGCTGGACAGCTGCGTGGAAGTGGAATTATGAATGCCCATCAGGCCGCACAGAAAAAGAATAATTTCTCGGTTGCTCGTGAGGGTATGAAAAAACATTTCGTAGAAGGAGACGCCGGTCAGCAATATCCCTTCAACAAACAGGATCTGGCAAAAAACCAGCCGGACGTTATGGATAATACCCCATATCACGATTGTGCGCGCAATAATGGCGCCTGCGACAAAGGAGAGAATAATCGACCCGAAAAAAATCATATCGCTCAGGTCGGTGGAAGAGACTTCGCTGGATAATTGTGAGGTGTTGCCGGTCATGTGTGAGGGGAAAAAACCAAATGCGCCGAGGGCGATGGCATTCAGCAAACCTGCCGAGGTCGCCAGCCAGAGAGCAAGCCGGCGATCCTCCTTATGCGTTCGTTCTTTCTTGAGTCTAATCAGCAAAAATACCTCCAGGTTGAGCGTTGCCTGAATAGTCAGGCTAGCAAAGCGGTGCAACGGGCTGTCCAGGATATGGCTTAATTATTATTCCCTCAGGCGACTTTCAGGGTTAAGTAATTAAATAAAATATCCTTGCTCAACATGGGGGCGTAAATACTTCACATCATGCCGTTATTGCCGTGACGCAAAAACGCCGGCCGCTGGTTGAGACGTTCAAACCAGGCCTCAATCGCGGGCACGTCGGGCTTATCAAACGGCGTCATCTTCCAGCGATTCACCGACAGCCCAAGCACCACGTCCGCAAGGGTAAACGTCTCGCCCGCTGCAAAGGCTCCGGTGTGCTGCAGCTGGTTTTCCAGAATGGTAATGCAGTGGTTCCACTCTTTTATTCCCGCCGCAATGCGCCGAGGGTCGTTAAAGTCCGGGTTTTTACGCCCCAGCGCCGGGAAGACATAGCGCCAGGCGTTATTGAATTCGGTTGCCTGCCAGTCCATCCAGCGCTCAACGTTGGCGCAGGCCTGCGGCTCTGCGGGCAGCAGCTCGTGATTTCCGGCCTTGCGCACCAGATAACGGCAGATGGCGTTGGACTCCCACAGCACGAAATCACCGTCAATCAGTACCGGCACCATGGCGTTGGGGTTCAGCGCGCGGAAGGCATCCGTTTCCGTTGAGGCAAAACCGCTGCCGTAATCTTCCTGTTGATACGCGAGGCCTGCTTCTTCGCAGGTCCAGAGCACTTTACGAACATTGATGGAGGTGGTTTTGCCGAGGATGTTAATCATGTCGCCGCTTCTCTTCAAAGTGATGAATCGTTTAAAAACAATACACCAGCGGTGAAGAAAAGCGTCAACAAATCATCCGGCGAGTGATTTGTGAAGACGCGAAAGCAGAAGCGTCAACACAACCGCGCCCAGGAGCAATATTCCGCTCAATGCAAACGTGCTCTGCCAGCCGCTATGATCGAACACCATACCGCCCGCCGTTGAGCCGAGCGCAATGGCGAGCTGGATCACGGCGACCATTAACCCGCCACCGGCTTCGGCATCTTGCGGCAGCGTTCGTGCAATCCATGTCCACCATCCCGTGGGGGCCGCCGTCGCCAGCATCCCCCAAAAGCTTAACAGCAGGGCAACGATCCACAGGCTGTGACCGGTCAGTATCAACACGCCTGCAATGACGGCCATCAGCAGGGGAATGGCGATTAACGTCTGGTAAAACGCCGCGTTCAGAACCATGGCAACGAGCAGTGTGCCAACAAAACCCGCGACGCCGATGGTGAGTAAAATCAGCGATAAGCCAGAGGGACTGACCTGCGTGACGGTTTCAAGAAACGGCCGCACGTAGGTAAACAGCGCAAACTGTCCCATAAAGAACAGGCCGCAGGCCAGCAGACCCACAGAGACCGCTCGCTGACGGAACAAACGAAAAACGCTTCCACGCGAGGCATCGTACTGATTCCCTTTCATACCCGGCAGGCTAAAACACTGCCAGATGAAGGCGACTATCGCTACAGGAACCAGGCACAGGAAGGCACCGCGCCAGCCAATGGTGGCGCCGAGATAGCTCCCCAGTGGGGCTGCCACCACTGTCGCCAGCGCGTTCCCCCCGTTGAATATCGCCAGCGCGCGCGATACCTGATGCTGCGGAACAAGGCGAATGGCCGTTGCAGCAGACATGGACCAGAACCCACCTATTGCGATACCGATCAGCGCGCGGCCTGTCATGTAAAGCAGATAGTTTGGGGCGAAAGCGATAATCATCCCCGAGAGCGCCATCAGGATCGTCATGCCCAGCAGAAGGTGTTTGCGGTTCATATTCCCGGCAAGCCGGGAAAGGAAGAGGCTGGTCAGAACCGCCAGCGCGCCGGAAATCGCGATCCCCTGGCCAGCGAGCCCCTCTGTAACGCCCAAATCTCTGGCAAGGGGCGTGAGCAGGCTGACGGGCATAAATTCCGAGGCAATCAGGACAAATACGCACAAGGTCATGGCAAAAATACCGCCCCAGTGCGCGCGTTCCTCATTCTGTGAGGTGGTAGGGTTCAGAGTGGACATAGTCATCTTTCACGAAGCACCGCCCGCTCAACACGGGCGGCGGAGAGGTTTATTTCAGGCTGGTTTTGAAGAACTGTTCAAACTGCGCGAAAGGGATCTTCCCGGCAACGTTGTCGTAGAGGTCGACATGGTTTGCGCCCGGAACAATCACCAGTTCCTTCTGCTTGCTGCCGACCGCTTTAAACGCATCTTCCGCAAAGTAGCGGGAGTGTGCCTTTTCACCGGTTACGATAAGCGTCGGGATAGTCACTTCACCGGCGTAGCTCAGCAGCGGCATATTCATAAAGGATAATGGCGTGGTCGCGGTCCACGCGCCGGTGGAGTTGACGGAACGCGCGTGGAAGCCACGCGGCATGCGGTAGTAGTCATAGAACTCCTTCAGTACCGGATGCGGGTCTGCTGGCAACGCCTCTGGCAGAATACGTTCAGCCGCCGTCACCTTGCCGTTCTCATCGACATAAATGTCATGACCGCCGTGCGCGAAGGTCCCGTTCTCAGCATCTTTCCAGCGCTGTGCGTTCAGATACTGCAGAACGGCACGGCGGTCAGACGTTGAATAGCGATCTTTCCCGTCGCCCACGCCGTGGCCCATCGCCCGGCTCATGTCGTACATCACGCTGGTGGCGACCGCTTTCACGCGGGTGTCCATGGAGGCTGCATTCAGCGCCATACCGCCCCAGCCGCAGATGCCGAGAATACCAATGCGGTTACGATCAACCTCTTCCTGCAACCCCAGGAAATCCACCGCCGCGCTAAAGTCTTCGGTATTGATATCCGGAGACGCGACGTTGCGGGGCTGTCCACCGCTTTCGCCCGTATAGGACGGGTCAAACGCCAGGGTCACAAACCCATTTTCTGCCAGGGTCTGCGCATACAGGCCGCTGGACTGCTCTTTGACCGCGCCAAACGGCCCACTGACCGCAATCGCCGCCAGCTTGCGGTCGCCACGGTTTTTGGGAAGATACAGATCGCCTACCAGGGTGATCCCGTATCGGTTCTGGAAGGACACCTTACGGTGATCGACTTTGTCACTTTCGGCGAAGGTTTTATCCCATGTAGTCACCATCGAAACCGGTGCGTTTGGGTTGGTGGTTTCTGCATAACTCATTGTTGTCACTCCACTTAATGATGCACATAGCAGCATCGCAACGGACAGTTTTTGGGTAAATGTTTTCATGGAAATGAACCCTGGGTTGTTGTGTTGCGGTCATTATAGTTAGCAGAAATAGTGCTGATTAGAGGGCGAAAGCTGCTAGGATTAATATCATATTGTTATAAATTGGTGAGGATGATGGCTAAACGGGAAAACTATAATGAGCTGTACCTGTTCATGCAGGTGGTACGGGAGGGGAGCTTCACGGCGGCCGCGCTTCGGCTTGGGCTGGCGCAATCCGGGATCAGCCGCTCGGTTCGCGAGCTGGAAGCGCGATTAGGCGTTCAACTTCTGGTCCGCACCACGCGCAAGCTCTCGCTCACCCATGCCGGGGAACAGCTTTATCAGACCGCCGAGTCTGCATTCGATACGCTCGATACGGGTCTGGCGACCCTGGCACACTATCGTCAGACGCCGTCCGGCACGGTGCGTATTAATGCCAGCCAGCACGCTATCGATAAATGTCTGCTGCCAAAGCTCGCCATTTTTAAACAGCGTTACCCGGACATCAGGCTGGAGCTGATGAATGAAAGCCGCTTCGTCGACATTATCGCCGAGCGGTTTGATGCGGGTGTCAGACTGGGGCCGGAAGTGGGGCAGGGAATGATTGCAGTGCGTATCACGCCTGATATGGAAATGGCCGCAGTGGCTGCCACGGAACACTTCAGACGCTACGGTTTTCCGCAGACGCCAGCCGATTTAGTGGCTCATCCCTGCATTGCCTACCAGTTTGCCGACGGTAGTGACTATCAGTGGGAACTGGTGCAGGACGGGAAAAAAATCACCCATCGGCCAGAGGGGCAATGGGCGCTGTCTGACAGCTACATGGAAGCCGAAGCCGCCCGGCTGGGGCTTGGGCTGGCCTATGTCCCGGTGGAGCTGGTGGCTGACGATCTGGAGCGCGGAACGCTGATCAGGGTGTTGCAGCGCTATAGCCTGCGCATGGACGGGTTGTATCTCTATTATCCACACCGCAACGTGTCGCCTGCCCTGAGGGCTGTGATCGATACGCTGAAAATATAGCTTTATTTCAGGGATAAAGAGAATGGCAGGAACACGCCTTCATTCATTTGGAAGATTTAAAGAGGGTATTGCAAGATGGACAGACAAGTTGAGAGCCTTTCTGAACGCGGCTAAAGCTGTGTTCTGAATCTTTTGCACAGCCTGGACATGTGCATTTCACTAAATAATTACGATGAGTTTGTGTTTTTTTACGTACTGACATAGGGAGCTCCAGCTATAAGGGGACAAAAACAATACACGATTAAAATGATGATTACTTATTTTTTTAACAATATTTGAAGAGATTAAGACGTCAGGAAGTATAAATAAAAAACCCGCTCGGGGCGGGTTGATTTTATTATCAGTAGCACATAACTGCTCAGGCCAACGCCTTCATCGCTATCGTAAGCGCCACAGATAATGAGCACCTATTACAGTGCAGTGACATTACCGGCCGCAGGGCCTTTAGCGCCATTTTCAATGGTGAAGGACACTTTCTGACCTTCATCCAGAGTTTTGAAGTTATCCCCCTGGATTGCAGAGAAATGCACGAATACATCTTTGCTGCCGTCGTCAGGAGTGATAAAGCCAAAACCTTTATCTGCGTTGAACCATTTTACTAAACCAGTCATTTTATTAGACATAGATAATTCCTTAATTTATGAGCCACATAGTGCGGCGATGATGGCCTGTATTGAGAGAGTTACTTATTTGGCACTTAGGAGAAGGCTCATGAAGAAGGGATATCAAAGGATAACACCTGAACTGAGGACTGCTTTACTAAAACTGCTTTCATAAGGTCTGTTTTCCAAACCGATGACGCTATTAAGACATAGAATATTTATTACCGCAATGTAAATATTATTTTATTTTAACCATTTAAACACCCGGATGGCTGAACGGCTGATAATATTCTGAATACCCTATTAGCTGCCGCGGCCTGGCAAGAACCCAATATCCGCACCGTAGCGTGTCGCCTGCGCCTGGAGCGGTGATTGATACGCTTAAAATTTAGGGCAGCGTTGTCATTCTGGAAGGCGCCTCGCAAACCGCAAAGTAACCTTATGAAATTCAGCGTTATGTCTTTTCCTCAACGGGTCGCGGTCGTAAAGTGCCTGCGTTGCGGCACATCCGCAATCGGGCGTAGGAACCCGTCAACCATATAGTGACATTACGTATGTCGCAGCAGTGCCGATCTCGTTACAATAGCGGTGGCGCTGACGGAGCAGCCGTAAGGCTGGCCGTTTTTCTATGTGGGCGGTATTCCTACCTCTGTCAGCGCTACCCCCCGAGCGTAGGAACTCAAAGGGTGGTTACATAAACTACATATAGAAGGATGCCTTGTATGGCTACTATCCCAACCCTGACTTATCTTCTGTCTGACGAAAACGTCATTCTGCAACTTATCTCCCGACCGCTTCCGGCTGATGCCGATCTATTTGACGTCGCCGACAACTGCGCCGCGCTGGTGAGCGTGCTGGTCGAAACCGTTGATGTCACGAGCCGTACTGCGCTGTGCGAGCGTCTTCTTCAGGCCCTGCGCAGGCTGCGTAAACTCTGCGATGTCGATCTTCCTCCCCATCTGATAGAACAGTTGATCATGGGTGAAAAACTAAACTCCTGCGTGCCGGATTGCTGGCAGGACACCCTGACTCAGGTGGACTATGTTCTGGCGCTGACGCAAGCGGTGATGGGTGGCACGCTGCCCGCTCACGTAGCGAAAGAGCTAACGGGTCTGCTGCACGATATGGTGTGGCTGCTGGCTGAGTTTGTGAAGGAGCCGCGCATTACTGCGCATTAAGGACGCTGGCGTGGAGGGGCGGCAGCGCCCCTTTGAAACCACGTAATTAATGCGATCAGTCCCCGGTATCCAGAAGCGATGTACCGTAGGAGTTGTCGATAGTACAAAGCCAGCGACCGTCGCTTTCCTGCCGAAAAACATAGGTCGCGCGACGCGACATTTCTGTTATCCCACCCTGACCATCAGGAAAACGCAGTACGGTTTCCATGATAACGAGGGCATTGCCGCCACCTTCGATTACCTGCATCTCCCCTTGTTCGACAATCAGCTGGCCCTGAAAATAATCCGAGATGGCAATAAACGCTCTGCGGATGTGCTCTTTTCCTTTCGCGGTCATGCCGGGCTTGACCACCAGAGCCGCGTCGTCGGCGTAGTACTCCATCAGGGCGTCATAGTTTTTGGTGGTGATGGCGTGGTCACAGGATTCGATGATCTGGCGTAGCGGATGTGGGGTCATGGCGATTCCTCGTTAAGGGGTAAACAGGTATTAACGTAACAGCCTAGCGCGTTTGTATAGCTACCAGGTTTTATGGCTGGTAGCGTTGGGGGGAAGAGGTGGGGGAGGTAACGTTAGGTCTGCTAAGAGCGAGGAGCGGACATCAAGCTTATCCGCATATGAGAACGGCTTTATTTATCGAGAAAGAAAAGTATGGTTCAAAAATAATGTTACAGTTTAGCGGTCGCTGAAAGAGCCTCATCCTGTGCCAGTAAAGTAATCACATCACCAGCGATATCCGGTCTGATACCAGGCGTTTTATAAGTCGCATACACCGCAACCAATAATGGGCTCCAGTTATGCTTACCAGCTATACGTTTTACCTCCTCGATAACTTTAAACGTATCGTTTTCCAAAGCCAGTCCTAGACGAGCAGTATCCAGATAAACCCGTTGAACTACGGAGATATGTGCGAGCTTTTTAAGTTCTGCGGTAATAATTCGCTGCGCTTCCACACCGATAGACGAGCCTCCTTCAACGATCCCAGTCAACCCAACAAGCTTACCGCCATCACTACGAGTATTGTCATCTTTGACTCTGGGAACCGGCGATAAGGCATTCAACTCTACATCCTGCTGAAGCAACTCCAGAAGTTCAGGCAAAAGCTCAATTTTGATTACACCTTTTAAAGTGGCTGCTCGTTTAGCCAAACCAACAGGTGACTGCCCCAACCGAGCCGACATTGAGATAAGGCAACTGGCGATTATGAAAATATCATTTTCCCCGATCAGAGGGGCACACTCCTCACGGAAGGATTGCTCGTCACGAAAGGTAAGATTTGCTTTTTCAGGCTTCCTAATTTTTGATTTCGGCTGCTTCTTGTTATAACCACGCAAAGCATCCTGCGCACTCTTGGTTAGAATCATGACACTTTTAACCAGATCTTCACTCCCCTTAAGATTGGTAATCATTTGCTGAATATTTTCGAGCCTACCAAGCATCTCGGGGACAGCATTGCCCGAAGCGATCTTCTCACTAATGTCATTAAGATTCTTTAAAACGCCAGTAACAATCTGCGAGGACGCAGGAGCTGAGGCTTTCAGTTGATGGCTTTTATGGATTTCTTTTTCCATTAACTGGATCGCCTGCTTCCAATCTGTTTGCACACCAGCCTTAAGGGTCTCAAGATTATGAATAGCGGATCGAAGACTTTCACATATAGCTAACGGGATAGGTTCACCATTCTGTTTACCTGTTTTCAGCCAGTGAACTAAGGATACGAAGTCAGCTTTCGCCGTTGCAACAAGTCCATTGATAACGCGCTGCTTCGCTTCAGGCGTGAAGTGATTTGTTCTCGGCACTGGCAGACGATCATTTTTGTGCGCTATTGGTCTCTTCATAACGGATACCTCAACTTGGTTCCATCAACGATAAATACCGTCTGGGTTCCTAACAGCAATCAATCTCTCTTACATATCATGTTTTATGGTAGTGATACCCGCTGCGCCATCAAGGTATTGTTAAATTTTGATCGCACAGATGGTTGTTGAACTTCCGCTTCTGGCACAAAGCGGACCGCACCACGAACAAAAATTACCCTGTTAGCTACAACGTCAACGAAACAGCGGATGCTGCACAACGCGCAATAAGAAGCAGGCTTACGTGCGCAGTGACCATTGGCTGACTGGTCTGTGAAGATTTATGCGACGGCCAGAGCGATGAAATCCCGCAATGTTACCGGCCATCTCGTTTTAGCGTGTTAAAGGGCTGATACGAGGTTTCTGATCTTTTCAGCCTTTTCAAAATGGTCCAGTTTCATCTCCATAATCCACCAGTGCGCCACTTCCATAAGCAGTTCAGGATCGTCATTTTTATTAGCAAAAAAAGCATAAAACGAAAGCCCAACGTCGCTTCCCTTCGAGGCAATTTTTGAATCACAGATCCGGATGATCTTTTCCTTCATTCCTTGCCGCACCTCATCTCCTTTACTATTTTCATGTTCGGGCTAAAAAAAACCGCAAGCAGATGGCTGCTTGCGGCTACAAGATCGTTGATGACGCATTCTGAGAATCAGGCCGCTTTTACAGCCCTGATCTTTTTCGTGTCAGCCGCATCGGATTCAGTTTTATCCGCTGCAGCTGGGGCAGTGAGATCGGGAAGCTTGCTGGTACGCAGAATATGCTGCACGGTCTCTTTCTGCTCGGCGAGATACAGGCCAAGATTTTCAGCCTGCGTTTCATCCATCTGCATTCCGCTTTGCAACAGCCAGTCGGTGAACGCGTCTGCCATATCGAGCAGCTTGTCGTGAGCGTCAGCTTCTTTCTTACTGGCAAAAGTCATTTTCTCTTCACCTTTTCTTACGACAACAAATTTTGTTTCAACAGCCATCGTGCACCTCGCTATACTGTGTTTATATACAGTATATCAGCTACAGATCGAAGTTGCAGCAAAATATGCATTACTGGCGCAGCTGCTGTGTTTCCGGGCCACCCATGCTCCGCCGCCATGCCCCAGGCGCCTGACCATACTGACGCTTAAAGCTGCGGTTGAAGGACTGCTGAGAGTCAAAGCCCAGCGCGATCGCCACGTTCAAAATCGGCTCGTCGCTGTGGGTTAAGCGCTCAACCGATTTTTGCAGCTTTTGCGCGCGAATGTACCCGGCAAGGGGATAGCCAGTATGTTCCTTAAACAGACGCTGGAGGTGCCATTTTGAGTAGCCGGAACGCCTGGCAACGGACTCAATATCCAGACGGCTATCCAGGTTGTTGTCGATCCAGTCGAGTAAATCATGCATAAATGCGCCAGTGTTCATGTTGTTACCCCCACGCTGCATAGAGAAAAGTATCTTTATCTGTTGCATTTAAAGGTGGCGCGTTTTTCTGTTAATTGCAAGTTTTATTATTGCATTTAAATCCCTGAGCGAAACGGGTGTTTTAACATCGACTCAAATAGCACATAAAGTGCAACAATTATTCTTGCACTTAATTAAGCGCCTTCCTACAATCGCCGGGAATAGTGTATTCGCAACTGTTACAGTTTTGTGGCGATGAACGACACAAATGGCCTTAAGCCAGCCACCGGACAAAGGAAGTGGCGTAGCGCCTCCCGCTGCGTCTTGCCCGGCGGCTACAATTACCGGAATAAAAATAATGAGCCTGCAAAAAACCTGGGGTAACTTTCATCTGAGCGCGCTGGGGGCGATGTTCGCCTCCGTGCTGCTCGTCGGGTGCGATGACAGCGTCGCGCAAAACGCTGCGCCACAAGCGCCCGCTGTCAGTGCCGCTAATGTGGTCGTGAAATCCATCAGCCAGTGGGATAGCTTTAACGGCCGGATCGAAGCGGTGGAGAGCGTTCAGCTACGCCCGCGCGTTTCCGGCTACATCGATAAAGTGAATTACACCGACGGTCAGGAAGTGAAGAAGGGCGAGGTGCTGTTCACCATTGATGACCGAACCTATCGCGCCGCGCTGGAACAGGCACAGGCGAACCTGGCGAGAGCCAAAACGCAGGCCAGCCTGGCGCAAAGTGAGGCTAACCGTACCGATAAGCTGATCAACACCCATCTGGTCTCACGGGAAGAGTGGGAGCAACGTCGCTCGGCCGCCGTTCAGGCGCAGGCCGACATTCGCGCCGCGCAGGCGGCGGTTGACGCGGCGCAGCTCAACCTGGACTTCACCAAAGTCACCGCGCCTATCGACGGACGCGCGAGCCGGGCGCTGATCACCAGCGGGAACCTGGTGACCGCGGGCGACACCGCCAGCGTCCTCACCACGCTGGTCTCGCAGAAGACGGTTTACGTCTACTTTGACGTGGATGAGTCGACCTACCTTCACTATCAAAATCTGGCCCGCAGCGGGCAGGGGGCGTCCAGCGATCACACGGCGCTACCGGTTGAGATTGGCCTGACGGGCGAGGAGGGGTATCCCCATCAGGGCAAAGTGGATTTTCTGGATAATCAGCTAACGCCGAGTACCGGCACCATCCGCATGCGCGCGCTGCTGGATAACGCGCAGCGTCAGTTCACGCCGGGACTCTTTGCCCGCGTACGCCTGCCGGGCAGCGCGGAATTCAAAGCCACGCTTGTCGACGACAAAGCGGTGCTGACCGATCAGGATCGCAAGTATGTTTACGTGGTTGATAAAGAAGGCAAAGCACAGCGTCGCGATATCACACCGGGACGTCTGGCAGACGGGCTACGCATCGTGCAGCAGGGGCTGAACCCTGGCGATAAAGTTATCGTCGAGGGTTTACAAAAAGTGTTTATGCCGGGTATGCCGGTTAACGCCAAAACCGTTGCCATGACCGCCACCAGCGCCCTCAACTGATCCCTTGACCTGAGAATCCAACCCATGGACTTTTCCCGTTTTTTCATCGACAGGCCGATTTTTGCCGCGGTGCTGTCGATTCTGATTTTTATCACAGGGTTAATCGCCATCCCGCTGCTGCCGGTAAGCGAGTATCCTGACGTCGTGCCGCCAAGCGTGCAGGTGCGCGCGGAGTACCCGGGCGCCAACCCGAAAGTGATTGCAGAGACCGTGGCGACGCCGCTGGAAGAGGCGATCAACGGCGTTGAGAACATGATGTATATGAAGTCCGTCGCGGGCTCGGACGGCGTGCTGGTCACCACCGTCACCTTCCGTCCGGGGACTGACCCGGATCAGGCGCAGGTTCAGGTGCAAAACCGCGTCGCGCAGGCCGAAGCGCGTCTGCCGGAAGACGTGCGGCGTTTGGGCATTACCACCCAGAAACAATCCCCGACGCTGACGCTGGTAGTGCATCTGTTTTCACCCAACGGTAAGTACGACTCCCTGTATATGCGTAACTACGCCACGCTGAAGGTGAAGGACGAACTGGCACGCCTGCCCGGCGTTGGTCAGATCCAGATTTTCGGCTCGGGTGAATACGCGATGCGCGTCTGGCTGGATCCCAACAAGGTGGCGGCCCGCGGGCTGACCGCTTCGGATGTGGTCACGGCGATGCAGGAGCAGAACGTGCAGGTATCCGCCGGGCAGCTTGGTGCCGAGCCACTGCCGAAAGAGAGCGATTTCCTGATCTCCATTAACGCCCAGGGCCGTCTGCATACCGAAGAAGAGTTCGGCAATATTGTCCTGAAAACGACGCAGGACGGTACGGTCGTTCGCCTGCGCGACGTGGCGCGTATAGAAATGGGCTCCGGCAGCTATGCGCTACGTTCTCAGTTGAACAACAAAGACGCGGTCGGGATTGGTATCTTCCAGTCTCCAGGGGCGAACGCCATCGATCTGTCTAACGCGGTGCGCGCGAAAATGGACGAACTGTCGACCCGTTTCCCGGAAGATATGAAGTGGGCGGCACCTTACGATCCGACCGTTTTCGTGCGCGACTCCATCCGCGCGGTTGTGCAAACGCTGCTGGAAGCGGTGGTGCTGGTGGTGCTGGTGGTGATCCTGTTCCTGCAAACCTGGCGCGCGTCGATCATACCGCTGATCGCGGTGCCGGTTTCGGTGGTGGGGACCTTCAGCATTCTCTACCTGCTGGGCTTCTCGCTGAATACCCTGAGTTTGTTCGGGCTGGTATTAGCCATTGGTATCGTGGTGGACGACGCCATCGTGGTGGTGGAAAACGTCGAGCGAAACATTGAAGAGGGGCTTGCTCCGCTTGCGGCGGCGCATCAGGCGATGCGTGAAGTGTCCGGGCCGATTATCGCGATTGCGCTGGTGCTGTGCGCGGTGTTTGTGCCGATGGCGTTCCTCTCGGGCGTTACCGGGCAGTTCTACAAGCAGTTTGCGGTGACGATCGCGATTTCCACGGTCATCTCCGCCATTAACTCGCTGACGCTCTCTCCGGCGCTGGCGGCACTGTTGTTAAAACCGCACGGCGCGCCGAAAGATTTCCCGACCCGGCTTATCGATCGTCTGTTCGGCTGGATTTTCCGTCCGTTTAACCGCTTTTTCCACCGTAGTTCGAACGGCTATCAGGGGCTGGTGGGCAAAACGCTCGGCCGACGCGGGGCGGTATTTGTGGTGTATCTGCTGCTGCTCTGTGCCGCAGGCGTCATGTTTAAAGCGGTTCCCGGCGGGTTTATTCCGACGCAGGATAAACTGTACCTGATTGGCGGCGTGAAGATGCCGGAAGGTTCATCGCTGGCGCGCACCGATGCGGTGATCCGCAAAATGAGCGAAATCGGGATGAATACCGAAGGCGTGGACTACGCGGTCGCGTTCCCGGGGCTGAACGCGCTGCAGTTCACCAATACGCCGAATACGGGGACGGTCTTCTTCGGCCTGAAGCCGTTCGACCAGCGTAAACATACTGCGGCGGAAATTAACGCGGAAATCAACGCGAAAATCGCGCAAATCCAGCAGGGCTTTGGCTTCTCCATCCTGCCGCCGCCGATTTTAGGGCTGGGTCAGGGGTCGGGGTATTCCCTGTACATTCAGGATCGCGGTGGTCTGGGCTATGGCGCGCTGCAAAACGCGGTAAACACCATGTCCGGTGCGATTATGCAGACGCCGGGAATGCACTTCCCGATCTCAACCTACCAGGCTAACGTTCCACAGCTGGACGTGCAGGTGGACCGTGACAAGGCGAAAGCGCAGGGCGTGTCGCTGACCGATCTTTTCGGTACGCTGCAAACCTATCTGGGCTCATCGTACGTGAATGACTTCAACCAGTTCGGACGTACCTGGCGCGTGATGGCGCAGGCCGACGGGCAGTTCCGCGATAGCGTGGAAGACATTGCGAACTTGCGTACCCGTAATAACCAGGGCGAAATGGTACCGATTGGCAGTATGGTGAATATCACGACCACCTACGGCCCGGACCCGGTGATTCGCTACAACGGTTACCCGGCGGCGGATCTGATTGGCGATGCCGACCCGCGCGTACTTTCGTCCTCGCAGGCGATGGCGCAGCTGGACGGAATGTCGAAGCAGATCCTGCCGAACGGGATGAACATTGAATGGACGGATCTGAGCTTCCAGCAGGCGACGCAGGGCAATACGGCGCTGATCGTCTTCCCGGTCGCGGTGCTGCTGGCGTTCCTGGTGCTGGCAGCGCTGTATGAAAGCTGGACGCTGCCGCTGGCGGTGATCCTCATCGTGCCGATGACCCTGCTCTCCGCGCTGTTTGGCGTCTGGCTAACCGGTGGCGATAACAACGTGTTCGTGCAGGTAGGGCTGGTAGTGTTGATGGGGTTGGCGTGTAAAAACGCGATTCTTATCGTGGAGTTTGCCCGCGAGCTGGAAATTCAGGGCAAAGGGATTATGGAGGCCGCGCTGGAGGCGTGCCGCCTGCGTTTACGCCCGATTGTGATGACCTCCATCGCCTTTATTGCCGGGACCATTCCGCTGATCCTCGGCCACGGCGCGGGCGCAGAAGTGCGCGGCGTCACCGGGATCACAGTCTTCTCCGGGATGCTGGGGGTGACGCTGTTTGGTCTGTTCCTGACGCCGGTGTTTTACGTGACGCTGCGTAAGTTCGTGACGCGCGGCAAAAAAGCGGAAAGGGATGTTCTGCCCGCGTAGGGATGTTGCAGATAATAAAAAACCGCCTTCATAGCAAGGCGGTTTTTTTTGCACTCAAGGAAAGTTAAAGGGCTTCTTTATACTTGGCGATAAGTTCAGGCACCGGATCGCAGCCGCTGGTATCGGCTTTTTTCACTTCTTCCAGCGCGCTTGCCACGGTGTGGCGCGCCAGTACCTGTAACGAAGCCTGCTCCGCTTCTTCGGAGATAGACTTGAAGTACCAGCAGGCGTTAGCGCTGACTACGCAGCGGGCCGGTACGTCAGGACGTGATGCCCACAGCTTTTTATCTTCGATGACGGAAAGGTAGATATCGCGCAGGGTGATCTCTTCCGCCGGGCGTCCAAGATGAATAGAGCCGTTACGGCCAAGCGTGGAGACGATAATACCGTCACGCGTGAGGGGAACCATCAGTTTGCGGATGAAGCTCGGGTTTGCTTCCAGACCGTAGGCCAGAATCGCACTCGTCGAACGTTCACCCAATTGCTCCGCCATTGCTACGCTGAGAACCATCTGCAAAGCTGTCGGGAAGCGGTAATCTAACATTTTTGTATCCTGGGTTGCGGTGAATCTTGTTCTTTTTGGCACCGCAGAGGTGAATAAGCAATAAACAACAATATAACAAATACGGTAATTTTTTTGAAGCAATCTGCGGCATTTGCGATCGAACACCCTGTTCCTGTTTAGCTATACGTGCGGTTCGGGAAGTCAACCGTCACCATCAGGCCAGCTTCTGCGGAAGTACTCAGGTTTACGCTGCTGTTGTGCTGCTGCGCCACCGCTTTAACGATGGCAAGCCCCAGTCCACTTCCGCTTTGCAGTTGACTGGGATCGCGGAAAAATCGGTCAAACACGCGCTCGCGCAATTCAACCGGAATACCGGGCCCTGCATCGGAAACGCGTAGCCGCGCGGAGCCATCGAATGTGCTGACATCGACCTGAATCCGCCCGCCTTCAGGACTGTACTTCACGGCGTTCTCAATGAGATTATCAATGAGCGACACCAGGCGCTCCCTTACGCCTGAGATCCAGATTTCATCCTCGGCGAAAAATTCCAGCTCAATCCTGCGCGCAGACGCCAGCGGTTCCAGTTCGGCCATTCGCTCTTGAATGAGCGTCGTTAGCGGCACGGGCTCCAGCTCCGTATCAAGGCGTGCTTCACTGTGCATCATCAGCAGCAACTGATTGACGAGACGCGCAGCACGACTGTTGCTGCGAACAATCCCCGCAAGCAATTCCTGTTGGCTCTCGCTGAGTACATACGATTGCAACGCTTCCACGTTGATTCGCATCGCCGCCAGCGGCGTTCGCAGTTCGTGAGCCGCATCGGCAATAAAAACCCGCTCCCTTTCCGCACTTTCTCGTACCCTGGCAAGAAAGTCGTTAATCGCGTCCACCATCTGGCGAAGCTCTCTGTGTTTTGGTACGGCTTTTAAGGGGGAGAGATCGTCTGGCGAACGCAATGCAATTTCATTGACCACCTTGTTCCAGGGTCGCATGGCAATGCGGATTGACAGCCACGCGGGGAACAGAAGAAAAGGGAAACAGACCAGCAGCGGCATGACGTAGTAACCGCGCGAGTTGAGGTAGATAAAGAAGTTCCAGCCACCGGCCGGGGTGAAAAGGGTGACCTCCACATCGGAATGAGCGGATTTAAGGGTTCGGCTGGTCCAGGTACGACCGTCGCTCTGAACACGCTGCATTTCCCCAAACCGGGTGTTAGTTACCCCCGTTGGTGCATCAGGCGATGAAAAAATAACCGCGTTATTTCTGCGCACGATGAAGTTGATCGACAGGGCGGGATCTTCACCGCCGCCATAGCCCTCTCGTAACGCTTTGCTGAAGGCTGCCAGCACGGCGGTACGATCCTGCGGGTGTTCGTCCATTCGCTCGACCAGCGTAAAAAGCGTTTCATAGGTATTACTGCCCGTGAGGATGGGAGGGCTGCGCAGGTCCTCCCACAGAATGAAGGTTAAAAATAGACACCACAGCAGGGTAAGCAGCAGCAACTGGGCGATGATAATTCGGCGTACCAGCGTCGGGCACCTCAGGTGATACCACAGGTTTCGCATTAAGTCGTCACCCTCTGAACAGCAACGGTATCAATAACATACCCGACGCCACGCACCGTTCGCACATAGCCGTCGCCGATTTTTCTTCGCAAATTTCCCATGTGCACGTCGAGCGCATTACTGAGGTTCTCTTTGTTGCCGAATATCCGTTCTTCCAGAAACCGTCGCGTAATCACGCGGTCCGCACGCAGCATCAGCGTTTCAAGCAGCGCATATTCACTCGCCGTCAGGTCTATGTGGCGTGCGCTCACCGTTACACGACGCGTCGGTACATGAAGAGATAAGCCTCGAATCTCTATCGCCTCATTCTCGAAACCGTAACTGCGCCGTGCAAGGGCTCTTACCCGCGCCAGCAGTTCGGCGAGAACAAAAGGTTTAACGAGATAGTCGTCTGCACCTGCATCCAGCCCGCACAGGCGATCCTGCAGCGTACCTCGCGCCGTCAGAATGATGACCGGGATCCCCTTAAGCTGCTGGCGTAAGCGCGTCATGAGGCTCATGCCGTCGCCGTCGGGTAGCCCCAGGTCGAGCAAAATAAGTTCTGGCACGCAGACGTCAAGCTGATGCAGCGCATCCTCTTTACGGCGAACCCATATAACGTCAAATCCTTGATCGGCAAGGGCGATACGTACGCCATTGCCCAGATCCAGGTCGTCTTCGATGAGTAGAATTTTCACACTGGTAACTGTATCAACCGTGAATGAAGAACATCTTAAGAAAAAACGGTATCAGGAAATCTGTCCGGTTTACAGCATCCGCGTGCGCTTCAGTGTTTCTTCATTTTCGGCTCATAAGAACCTTAGGGTCAGTATTCAAAATGGGCGTTCTGGCGTTTAACCGCTTGCATCGTCACCATTTGAATCCAGAAGGACTTCTTTAATGAGAAACATCGAACTGCGTCATACGTCCCCACACTTGCTCTCGGGCCGCAGCCTGAAAAACATCGTGCCGGGCGTCGTTCTGGCGTTACTGACCACGCCAGTACTGGCGGCAGAGCAGAGCCAGGGTAACGTTTTAACCCTGGGGGGCGGCGTGGATGTCGCGCCACGCTACTCGGGTTCGGATAAAAGCCGCGTCGGTGCGGTGCAGGTGGTGGATTACGCCATGGAAAACGGCTTCTTTATCAGCACCACGCGGGGCGTCGGTTACGGCAACAACATCGGCAACCTGGATTACAGCGCCGCAGTAAGCTATCGAACAGGCCGTAAAGATAAAGACGTGAGCAGCGATTCGATCAGCTCCGGCAGCGACTATCTGCGGGGTATGGGCGACATCAAAGGCTCGGCCATCGTTGTGCCTGGGCTGGGGTATAAGCTGACCGACTGGCTTCATCTGCAGCTGCAGGCTGAGGTTCCGGTTTCTGAAAGGGACAACGGTGAGGCGGTGCATTTCGGTATTATCAGCCCGCTCTATACCTCACCAAAAAATGAGGTGACGCTGGCGCTGACCGGCAGCTGGGGATCCGACAAGTATATGCAGACGTACTATGGCGTCAGCGCCGCCCAGTCGGCCGCATCGGGGTTTGCCCGACATGACGCCGGAGCCGGAATTTATGCGTATTCGCTGAATCTTGACTGGACACACAGGCTCACCTCGCGCTGGAGCGTGCTTGCCGCAGCGGGCGTGACGCAGCTGGCGGGGGATGCGGCCGATAGCCCCATTGTTCAACGTAAAACATCGCCCACGGGGAGTTTGAAGGTGACGTACAGTTTTTGATGGTTGGTTACTTATGGACATGAGCGCGCAATAGCGACGAATTCGAGCCGCCCCGGGAAGATGATGGGGCGGCAGTGTTTGATACAAGGAATAATCATGGATTATCAAAATTCACTGCGCTGAAGAGGGTCAGTTGATCCTTCACGGATGTATTTAGAGCTCGTCTGTTCGTTAGTCGGGTAAGGTTTTGCGGGAAGATGGCGGACGGGGGGATAGGTCCGCTGTGAGCGAAAAGCGGACTTAACATACGTCCACTTTCACAAATAAGAAAAAATGCTTTATTTTTAAGCAATAAGAACATTTTTATTTACTGAGATCAATTTTACAAATACTACCCAGTTCTAAATCTTTTTTAACCATTGGCAATAAATCCGGTATGGCATTTATTGATTGTTGCATGTAATTTCTCCCATCATTTACATCCCCTTTCGCACATAATATTTTAGCCGCGTTAATGGCCATATATTTTCTAATTTTATCATTATCACTGCCAATCCTAAGCGCAATGGAAATACTATTCATTGCATCAGTATAATTCCCTGCTCTAAATTGTGCATAAGCTTTTTGATTCCACAAAGAAGCATCTACGGGTGTCATTTGAGTTGCCTGGGAGAATGACTCTGCTGCCTCCAGAAATTTTTTATTGTGCAAATAGTTGAACCCAAGACTCTTGTAATACTCGATGCTGTAAGTCGGTTTATCTTGGCTATCTACTGATTGATTATTGTTTTTTGATAAGCAGTTTGTTTGAACCTTTGCAATCATGATATTTTTCTTTTCTGATGAAGAATAGTAAGCATCAGCATAAGATTTTATTTTTCCAATCGATAGCTCTCCATCTTTCTGGCATTCTTCATAGCTTGTTCTTAAAAAATCAATATCAAGTTTCTGTGAATTCAAACCTTGCTCTGCACTCTTTATGAATAACTCTTTATTTTGTATAGAGAGAATACTTTCCGCGTTTTGTCTCTCGAAAGCAAGTCTTTCATCGTTTTGACTTTTTGTTATCCAAATATTTGCGATTCCCATTGGGAGAGTTGCAATAAAAACCATTATTAATTCAGTTATCTTGATTTTATTTTCAGTGTTCAATGTCGACATTTGTTTATCATCCAAGTCTAGATTTTAATTATAACTGTTATCGGCAATAGAGTAATTTTCTTTATTTATAAACCCATTGATGGTGGTATGTGTATATATTTAAGTGGCATATATAATGTCCGCTCCTGGCACAAAGCGGACATTCTATTCTGACTTGCTTGACCCTCGCCCTCGCAGCATCTGCAACAAAACGTTCGAAAATTCGGGGAAATTTCCGTTTGGCATCACGAAAGCGATGGTTCTGGAACCGGCTACCTTTCTGAGGATCGTCACGGAAGCCATGCCGTCTGAATCTATAGTGACCTCAACTTTGCTGGCGCGCGAAGTACGCTTTGTACCTAAGATGGATACGCGAAACAAAATTCCTTCCCTTAAGAAGGGAGCGGGTGACGGTATTGTGAAACCAGGTCAGGTTAAACTATCGAGGCTACTGTTAAATATCTGCACACAGAAGAACGTATAAATGACTGAGGAATTATACAACGCTGGATCAGAAGATCTGTCTGAGTTTGTCCCAACGCATTGGGTATACACCTATGACAAAGGCTGGAAGTATGAGTGGTATGCGCACAACAGCAATACCCAGGACTGCCGTATCCATCAGGGGCTTGTCGGGGGCGCTGGATAACAAAAGTCCAGTTATTCGTGACGCGAAAGACCACTAAACCGTTAAATTGGATGGAGAAGCAAAATGTTATTCAGACACTGCGTGCTCATTATTGCCTTAGGTATTGTCGGTTGTACCAACACAAGCAATCTTTCCGGCGATGTTCATTCAGCCTCCACTGCAGGTCGGGTACAGCAGGTATATTACGGCACGCTAGTTCATGTTCGTGCCGTGCAAATTCAGGCGGGTGATGAAAATAATGCCATGGGGGCGGTGGCTGGTGGTGTTCTCGGAGGTCTGGCCGGGAGTACGGTAGGCGGAGGCTCTGGTCGCAGACTGACGACGGCAGCTGGGGCTGTCGCCGGGGGAATGGCTGGGCAGGGCGTACAAGGGCGCATGAATCTTGTCCAGGGCGTAGAGCTTGAGATTCGTCTGGATGATGGACGCATGCTTATGGTAGTGCAACGCCAGGGGCCGACTCGCTTCTCCGCTGAACAACGGGTGGCCATATCATCCGCGGGCGGGCAAACGACGGTGTCACCTCGCTAATTATTCCGCTGTACTCGGGTATCTATGCCTTCATTGATACGCTCAATGATATAAGGATAGAAGGGGTTTGAAGACTGGCGCATAAGAGAATCAAGTCCGACGATCAGTACCGCGCGTTCTCCACGCGCGGCAAAGGTCCCCAGGCTAATACCGTATTGATTCTGTGGTTCAGGATAACGGCCATACAGGGAGTCAGTCATAGGGAAAGGCAGGGCGACATGAGAGAGTGAGTAAACGTCCGGCAAATAGCGCAGCCCCATTTTTTCAACGATCTGTTCTGTTTTACCCGCTGGAATCGTGCGGATTTCCATCTCTGTGCTGCCCGCGGTCACATTCGTGATTATCGTTGTGTCGTATCGACGTGGGGGGGTAGGGAGTAATCTCGACAGCGCGGTGTAAGAAGATCTCCGCAATAGTGCATTAAACCTGACGGCATGGTTCAAATCGAATAAAACCACTTCGCTGTGATTAACCGGCAAACGATTATATAACGCTGTAATGACCGCTCGGGCACTGACGGTAGAGTCCATTGCCGACTGAAATGTCATTATCGGCGGTAACTGGTCTAGTTTTTTGTTTCGTGAATCAGCCGCAATTTGGGTTTGCAGCGCACTGGTTAGCAGGAAAGACTGCCGGGCGGCATTCGTCGGGAATGAATTAAATTTAAACGGATTGAACTCTGGCATGATGGTTAACCATGCTGCTTTCGCAAACGCGGGCAGAAATGATGGCCAGCCCGCAACACCTGAAAAACGCGCGAAACTGGTAACGCCAATCATCGGTGAAATCAGGATAACGCGCTGAGGTTTTGCCAGACGGGGATCATTAAGAGCGTCCAGCGTGTATTTCATGGCAAGAGCACCGCCATTGGAAAATCCGACAATATGTAGCGGCACATCATTACCCGCTAACTTTTTGGCTTCTCTGACTGCAAGGCGCGTCGCGGCCAGCCAATCCTGCCATGTCACCTTCGTCAAGGCTGCTGGGACCGTACCATGTGCCGGTAATCGGATACCAATAGCAATAAATCCATGCTGACGATAATTCTCTGCAATATGTCGCAGA
The DNA here is from genome assembly GCF_057444735.1 of Enterobacter sp. B79-1. Taxonomy (NCBI): domain Bacteria; kingdom Pseudomonadati; phylum Pseudomonadota; class Gammaproteobacteria; order Enterobacterales; family Enterobacteriaceae; genus Enterobacter; species Enterobacter sp. B79-1. The sequence goes on along the minus strand of NZ_JBYAZJ010000001.1, from coordinate 645,325 downwards.
CTGTACGGGGTATCGGTTAAACCATGCAACATCACCACGACACCTTTGGGTTTGGCATCAGGGAACATAATGTAAGAGCGATTCCAGTTAGTCTGGAATCTGTCAGGATAAATGGGACTGCCGGAATAATAGCGATTGAGTTCCGTTTGCTGTTGAGCATCCAGCTTGTCCGTGACATTGAGTTTCACTTCTGTGAAAAGAGAATCCTCAACCTTCAGGTAATGGTTCCAGTCTGCTTTGTCTATTTCGTCAGCATCCATTTCATGAGGAACATAGGTATGCCAGAGTTGCAGATCCGGTCCGCGCTGAATGTCATAAAGACGCAGGCCCATCGCGCCAATGACCAACAAAACAAGGGATAAGACAATACGTTTGAACCATCTTAAGAATTTCAACGTCAGGCTCCTTGTCTGCCGAGGGCGCGTGGTACCTAAAATAATGGCACAGCATTACTCGCGTGGTATGTAAAAGATACACTGTGTTAACTCGTCCCGGGCTTTTCAAAATTTGCCGACTCTTTAAAGGCATCACAGATAATGTCGGGACAGCTCATGCTATAAAATGTATAACTTTTATTTTCACCGACGATAAAGAAGGGATTTCAATGGTTGAGGTTGAGGTAATAAAAATGAAGTATCCAGGCGCAGATGCCTGGCAAATGGGTGACAGCCCGGAACTCGCCAGCGAGCTTGCGGACCTGATCAAAAAAGGGATCAAAACGGCCTCTTGCGGATCTTTTGCCTCTTTCCAGCAGGAGGATTCTGCCCTGAAGATTGGGAGTTATAACATTATTCTTGATGGCCAGAATGTTCCGGTCTGTGTGATCAGACTGGTTTCATTGCGGCTTGTGCGTTTTTGTGATGTGACTGAGGCGTTCGCCCGCAAAGAAGGTGAAGGGGATTTAAGCCTTGAATACTGGCAGAAAGAGCATCAGAGATTTTTCAGCCGCGAAGGTCATTTTTCTGAAGATATGGAGTTGATCGCAGAAGAGTTTGAAGTGGTTGAGATCCTGTAGAACAGAGTAAACGGATTGACGTTCATCAATTTCCATTCATATCAATGTCCGCTTCAGGCACGAAGCCGACAGTCAAAGTAGATATTTTTCATGGTTGTCCGTGCATTTCCCACCGGGCAGAACTCATGTCGTCGTAAACATGCTGGTTAGTAAATGATGGGAATTTTGCTTGCCTGGAGGCTTCAGCTAAAGCACGGCAGTAATCCTTATCTCCACTCTTTATGATGAAATTCTGCAAGGTGCCGTCCATATTGAAATCCAGATGCACATTACATCTTTTCCCACTCCAGGCTCGGGGTTTGGTCAGTGCTGCATCGAGTGCTTTTTTTATACCTGATGCTTGTTCGCCATAAATGTCTTTATCGGTTACTTTTCCTGAACGTTTGTAAGAGCACGAATCAAGAGCGCTTTTCTTCTGGCAATCTTTTGGGGTTAATGGAGTGCAACCAGCAAAGGTTGCTACCATTGCTACCAGCATCAAGATTTTGGTCATGTCTAAGTCCGTTTATGATTTTTCCAAAAGTATCGATACGCACCGATGAATCGGGGCATTATGGCACGAAAATCAGAGAGGGGGGCTTGTTGGCTCATACCCCCCCCCAATTTTAAGGGGGGCAGGCTTGAAAATTGCAGGAAAAATCAGCCTGGGCGCAGTAAGATTTACGTTGCGCTGGCTCCCTGAACTCGTCCATAGATCACCAAACCGTTCGCTGTATTGAGCTACGCTTAAATATGAACGTCGGCTAAGAGCGAAAAGCAGACGCTAGTGTTCAACCGTCGTCTACTTAATTTTGCCATTATCCTTTTCAAACGGACGATATTCTTCTGAGAATTACATCGACACATTCTGGTGCTGATAAAATTGCTGTATCTAATTGCAAATGCTCTCGTTCCCATGGTTCATAGTTACGGCGTTGTACTTGTTCCCAGTCAGGGAGGGTTAACCCCGGGATATCTGAGATTCTGTTCTCCACACGATAACGATGCTGTGTCATATCTGAACAGAGTATTTCAACTTCTAAAAACGGAACATTTAACGATATCGCTATATCGCGGAAATTATTACGTATCAGATTGATATCATTAACCGAATCGGTGACAACAGTAGCGCCTAACTGTAGATTTTCACGCGCCAACTCATAAAGAACAAAATAACCCTCAGGGCCAATTTTTTTGTTCTGTTCAGATGCTGAACGAATCGCCTGCTCAACCGTATCAACCCGTAGATACACACCATTAATTTTTTGGGATAACAATTTTGCAACTGTACTTTTACCGCTACCAGGTAAACCATTAAATATAATTAACATAATTTATCCATTGATGGTTGAGCTAAAATTATACCTTTTTATATACACCCTGAGTATTTCTAATATTTGGGAAGTTCTGTATAGATAAACCTTAAATCAGATTTGAGAATTATTACAGTATTTGAACAACGATTGCATTAATCGATGTCCGCTCCTGGCACAAAGCGGCCAGACTCGGCAGATCGGTAACAATTGTCCAACAAAAATGCCAGCAATCCGTTGCCCTGGAAAGTTATCCGATAACATCCGCTCCTTCGGATAAAGAAAATATCTGCTACCGATTCACTTCTTGCTTTTCCTTCGCGGCTAAGCTTGCTCTCAGCACGAGATAACCGGGTGGGCGGTGCGGTCACTGCTGCAACACGCCACTGACCAACAGGGTGAAAACCTCAATCGCTTTGGGCAATGCCTGCTTCGGATCGTCACTCGCGGCCACCCACTGGGCGGCATTCAGTGCGGCACCATTTAATAACCAGGCGGTGGCATCAACGTCTACCGGTTTGATTACGCCACGTTCAATCAGGTCTGAAAGGCTTTCGCGAGTGGCGTCGAGGCAGGTATTCTGACTTGGCCATTTTGTCGGATCCCCAAGAAAAGCTGGGCCATCAAGCAGAACGATACGCCGGACTTCTTCATCCAGCGCCATCTTGATATAAGCTATCCCTTCGGCCAGAAGCTTTTGCTGGTCATCACCGGATTGCGCCGCTGCATGTTTGGCGCCTTGCGCCATTTCAGAATCAATCTGGGTCACCACCGCGGCAAGTAACCCTTTTTTATCCCCAAAATTATGGTAGAGGGCGCCACGCGTCAGGCCGACGCTGGCGGTCAAATCATCCATCGAAGCTGCCGCAAACCCTTTTTCAGCGAAGGCTTTTCGTGCAGCCGCAATCAACTTTGTGCGGGTTTCTTCCATCGTTTCGGCGCGGCGTTTGGCTGCCATACGGGCTCCTTATCCTGTACGCCACGCATGATGTTTGACATACGCGGCGTATGTGTGATTAAGTTGACATACGCCGCGTATCTTAATTCATTTATGGATGCCACGCATCCGCTGTTGCACATCCAAAGAAAGGATATGTTATGAACCAACCGAAACCTGTTTTCCCTGCAAATCGCCACGCACTCTATGAACAGCATGGTTATTCCGCAGCGATCCGCTCTGGTGATTTACTGTTTGTTTCCGGACAGGTGGGTAGCCGGGAGGACGGTACACCCGAGCCCGACTTTACTACGCAGGTAGAGCGTGCTTTCGAGAATCTCAAGGCTACGCTTGCCGCCGCGGGATGCACGTTTGACGATCTTATCGATGTGACCACCTTTCATACCGATCCGGAGAATCAATTTCCAGCCATTATGAAGGTGAAAAGCGGCATTTTCCCGAAGCCCCCGTATCCGAACTGGACAGCCGTGGGGGTTAACTGGCTTGCAGGATTTGATTTTGAGATAAAGGTTATCGCCCGCATTCCTGAACATTAAGAAGGCAAACGATGCACAGAGATATCAAGAGAAACGATATCTCACCGATCCGTAATTGCTACTCTTAACTGTTTTTGGATTCAGTCATTAGCAGCCTGACAATTCTGTCTATCATAAAAGGCGCAGCCTGATTAAGCTCCCGATCGCTTAATAGCTTCGTGGCAACGCTTAATGCGAAACGGCGAACGGCATCATTGTTCTCTACGCACGCCGTGCGGCCGCGATCTTCATTCGCGTGAATGACGTTGGATAATTCGCGAATGTTACGCACTGGGGCCGCTGGGCTGTGCCTGTCCGGAAAAGGGATAACTGCCATACACTCTCCACTACAGGGATATGTTTTGAAGTGAAACCATCCTAGTAGTAGGATGGGGTGGTGTCAATAATATCAGGCGGCTTTCTCACGTTGGCCCTTTGCGGGCCCGGCTATTTGACATTCCTGTTGCCGCTCAGTAGGTTGTCCCGGCGGGACGCGCCTGTCACAGACAGCACATTTTTTCACTGGATTGAACACTGGAGCGTGAAATGATCGAACGTTCGCCGAAAGCGCGCGAAATTATGGCAAATACGAGGCAGCTGCTCACAACGGGTGGGTACAAAAGCTTTAGCTATGCCGATCTTGCGGAGCGCGTGGGTATCCGCAAAGCCAGTATCCACCATCATTTTCCGGGCAAAGAAGATTTAGTCAAAGCTGTAGTGCAGGAATACCGCGCAGAAGCACGGAGTGGCATGGAAGCGATGGATCGGCAAACCAACGATCCTCTGATCAAAGTGAAAGGCTATGCTGATTTCTGGTCGGCCTGTATTAAAGAGGGGGCTTCACCATTTTGTATCTGTGTGATGCTGGCCGTTGAACTTCCGACATTACCTGCGGATATTGCCGCAGAAGTGACCGGCCATTTTAACGATCTCTCTGACTGGCTGACCGCATTACTGAGTGCCGGCGAAGCGCAAGGCGTTTTCACTCTCAGCGAAAGTGCCGAAGTCGAAGCCAGGGCTCTCATGGCGGGCATGCATGGTGCCATGCTGGCAGCGCGGGCGTTTGATAATCCGCACGTCTTTGAGCAAATTGCCTATCCACTGATCGATAAGGTTCTCACCGCAGCCTGAAGGACGCCCGGTTATTGACCGGGCTGTGCCTGTTTTCAACACGTCTTTCACTTTCCCGCGCCTTGACGATCCTTTTGTAACGGTTAGCGTAAAACATATTGATCTTTTATCTACCTACTAGTAGGTTTGTTATCGGGTGAGGCATGCTACGCTGCTTCGTTTGTTAAATATGCCAGGTTAAGAGGTCTATATGTCCGACACTATCCACCACGGGAATCAGCAGAACTGGCTACAACAGTATTATTTTATCCGGACGGCTTTCTCTGTTTTATGGGTTATTGCCGTGTTCACCGCTGGCCTGTCTTCGCCTGTTGGCGCATCGATTTTGCTCATTCTTTACCCCGCATGGGATGCAATGGCGAATTATATTGATGCAAGAAAAAGCGGGGGGTTTGGCCGCAACCGGATGCAGACCGTTAATATTATCGTTAGCGTTATAACAACGCTGGCTGTCGTGTTGGCTCTTAAAAGCAATATAAATGATGTCATTCGGGTATTCGGCTGCTGGGCGATATTATCCGGTCTGCTGCAGCTGGGCGCGGCAACACAGCGCTGGAAACATTATGGTGCGCAATGGAGCATGATATTAAGTGGCGCACAGTCTGCACTTGCAGGCGCGTTTTTTATCTATCAGGCCCGGACGCCTGAGCCACCGTCAATAGCAAATATCGCGGGGTATGCTGCGTTTGGTGCCGTCTATTTTTGCCTGTCAGCCCTGACGTTAACATTCCGACAAAAAAGAGAAGCGAAACGGTCATGCTGATTTCAGGCACGACGCGTCATCACCCCCTGCACGTTTCGTTTTGACATATCGTGAGCAGAATGAGTTAACAATATGAACAGTAAAGTACATTTAAACAGACAAACGGTTGTACGTCTGGCGCTGGTCGGAATTATTCCCCTGATCCTTTTTTTATTATTCCTCTGGACTGGCGGTTGGCTGACGCCTCAACGTCTGACGTCGGATAAGCTCGTTGATGTATTACAGCAGTCGGGTGGAGTACATAAAGGCTATCGCCGTAATCATGCTAAAGGCATGTGTGTGCTGGGCTCGTTTATCTCAAACGGGAATGCCAGTGTGCTTTCACGTGCCTCCCTGTTCAGCAAAGGTGAAACCGCTGTCACAGGACGTTTTGCCATTGCGGGCGGGAACCCGGCTGCACCGGATTATGCCGTGCCCGTTCGGAGTATGGCGCTCTCCTTTCAGCAGACGAATGGTGAGCAGTGGCGCACCGGTATGAACGCCATGCCATTTTTCCCCGTCAGTTCCGTTGAGAGTTTCTATGAACTCCAGACGGCCACCCTGCCAGATGCCGCAACCGGAAAACCTAACCCGGAAAAATTACGTTCCTTTGTCATGAACCATCCGGAAATAAAACCGTTTTTTGCGTGGGCAAAGCAATACACACCCTCCTCAAGCTGGGCCAGCGATCGCTTTAACAGCCTGAATGCTTTTCGCCTGATTGATAAGGCAGGCCATGAACAACTTGTACGCTGGAGCATGGTGCCTCATGCCGGATTTACTCCCATAAGCGACGCCGATAAACAGAACAGCGATTTCCTGCAACAGGATCTTCAGCATCGTCTGGAACAGGGCGCGCTGAAATGGGATTTAGTGTTCACGCTTGCTCAGGCAGGTGATAAAGGCGACGACGCCACCAGGGCATGGCCTGCCGACAGGAAAACGATTAATGCCGGAACGTTAGTCTTAAACAAGGCTATCCCTCAACAGCAGGGACCCTGTAATGACATCAACTATGACCCGCTGATTTTACCCGACGGTATGGCTCCGTCCTCTGACCCGATACTTAACGCACGCTCATCGGCTTATGCCAAATCCTATAACCTGCGCACCCATGAACAGGCGCAACAGAAGGGAGAGACGTTATGAAACAGGCCGTCTATTTTCATCCGGCTCTGCGCGTCCTGCACTGGCTGATGGCCGCAGCCATTCTCATGATGTTGTTTATCGGTGTTGCGATGGTTTCGACCGTCTCCTCCGCGCACAGCCTGCTGGTGTCGATCCACAAGCCTCTCGGGGTGATGATATTGCTTCTGGTCATCGTGCGATTATGGCTGCGATTCACGACGGCCAAGCCCGCGTTGCCAGCGTCCATTCCGGCCTGGCAGCGCGGTATGGCCCATCTCTCACATTGGATGCTCTATCTGATGATGGTGGCCCAGCCGCTGATAGGCTGGGCAATGCTCTCAGCAGCAGGGTATCCCGTCACGCTGGGTAACGGCATCGTTCTGCCGCCGATCGTGGACATCAGTAATGATCGGTATGCGATACTGCGGCCACTTCATACCTGGGTTGCTCTGGCGTTATTCGCGATGATAATGCTTCACCTTGCCGCTGCGCTGCTTCACGCTTTCGTACTGCGTGACGGCGTCTTCAGCAGTATGACTGGTCACCGTAAACCCTAGGCTCACGCTGTCGCCGTGGCGGGGTCGGCAAGCATCGTATCGGCGATATCCATCATGACCCGAAGGCGATCCATATGCCGGAGATCGGAGTGATACCCTACCCAGATATCTTTGGACGGCGGTGGCTCCGGCATGCTGATGGCCTGCAACCCGGTGATGGCATCACCCAATGGACGCGGTAACACGGCGATGCCCATCCCCCGACTGCACATCTGCGCCTGCACGGCCCGGCTGGTGCTGGTGAAGACGCGCGGGGAATGTGGGAACCTGTCCAGCAGCCAGGCCACGTCAGAAAAGTGGGATTGGGCCGTATTCATCAGAATCAGCCCCACTGCGGCCGGGTCGTGTCGGGCGATATCGGCGATGTCTGGCGTCCCGTAAAGCGCATAGGGGATGCGCATCAGGCGGCGCTGGACAATATCGGGTTCGGTAAAGGGCACGATGCGAAACGCAATGTCGGCATCACGTCGCGACAGATTGAGTAAGCGGTAGCTCGCGATAAGTTCAGGGACAATCGCCGGATGACGACGCGTCAGCTCGCTCAGGACAGGTGCCAGAACATAGTTAGCAAACCACTCTGCTGACGATATCCGTAAGAGGCCTTCAAGACGGTCGTGATTACCTGCCAGGCGTCGTTCCATCGCCAGCGCGGAGTTTTCCACCGCTTCTGCCAGCTTCAGAACCCTGTCGCCCGCGTCGGTCAGGACGAGGCCCTCCTTGGTCCGGCGAAAGAGGGCTTGCTGAGCCTCATCCTCAAGCGCCTTTATCCGACGACCCACCGTAGGATGGCTCACGCCAAGGCTTCGGGCCGCTTCGCCGAAAGAGCGCTTACGCATAACTGCAAGAAATACCCGGACATCACCCCATTCCATGTCAGTCTCACACCGTACAAAAATGAACATTGAATATACAAAAGTGGCAGTTCTAAAACAACTTTGTCGATATCAATATGATCTTCTCAACCACACCGCCACGGGCGGCTAATCAGGAAGCTGAAGACATGAACAAATTAAAAGACAAAGTTGCCATCGTCACCGGTGGCTCCAAAGGTATCGGAGCTGGCATTGCTCGTCAGCTGGCGGCTGACGGCGCGAAGGTCATTGTTAATTACGCCTCAAGCAGAAGCGATGCGGATAAGGTCGTTGCCGATATTGAAGCCGCGGGTGGAAAGGCCATGGCGGTTGCGGCGGACATCACCTGCCAGACCGAGGTTGAGGCGCTGATCAACGCGGCTGTAAGCCATTACGGGCGGCTGGACATTGTGGTGAACAATGCAGGCGTTTATGCCTTCGCGAGGATTGAAGAGAGCACCGAGGCGCTGTTTCGCAGGCAGTTTGATATCAACGTGCTGGGCCCGTTGCTGGTGGCTGGGGCGGCTGCACCGCATCTGACAAAAGGCAGCAGCATCATCAATATCAGCTCATTCGTCACCCGGGTCTTTATTCCTGAGAGTACCATCTACAGCGGCACCAAGGGCGCGATTGACGCCATTACCGGCGTACTCTCACGCGAACTCGGCCCGCGCGGCATTCGCGTCAACGCGGTCAATCCCGGCCTTATCGAAACGGAAGGGAGTCATAGCGCGGGCGCGATGAACTCGGATTTCCAGACATGGAATGAAAGCCAGACGCCGCTTGGCCGCATCGGCCAGGTGCAGGATGTGGCCCCGATTGTTTCATTTCTCGCCTCAGACGACGCGGCCTGGGTGACCGGCGAGGTGATTCTGGCCTCTGGCGGCATGCGTTGAGCTAAGCCACGCGGCGGCAGCCCACAATCCACAATAATGTCTCTTAACGGGGCAGGGAACCGTTATCTATGGAGTGTTCTATGTCGACACATACCCTCACGCAAGCCGAGCCCCGTCGCTGGGCAATGTTTATTATCCTGCTGGTTGGCGCATTTTTGCCTCCGCTCGATTTTTTTATTGTCAATGTGGCACTGCCTGCAATTCAGGGCGAGCTGAGCGCCACGTCCTCTGCTGAGCAGCTCGTCATTTCGTCTTATGCCGCCGTTTACTCGGTAACGTTAATCACCGGCGGACGGCTGGGGGATATTTACGGGCGCGGGAAGATGTTTTTTCTGGGGCTCGTCGGTTTTGCTGCGGCATCGCTGTTGTGCGGTTTAGCCTGGTCACCGTGGGTTCTGATAACCGGACGCATATTACAGGGCGCCACGGCCGCGATTATGGCTCCGCAGGCGCTGGCTTCCGTTCAGGCTATTTTTCCGGAGGCGGAAAAACCGCTCGCGCTGAGTATCTATGGCGCGGTGTTTGGTCTGGCTTCCGTTATAGGACAGGTATTGGGCGGAGCCCTGCTTTCAGCGGATCTGTTTCATCTGGGATGGCGGGTTATTTTTCTGGTTAACCTGCCGGTGGCGATGCTGGTCATTCTTTTTGGACTGCCGCTGCTAAAAGAGACGCGTGCGCAATCTGCACAGCGTCTGGATCCCGTCGGAATGCTGCTGGCAACCGTCACGCTGAGTGCGCTGATTGTGCCGTTAATTGAAGGCCGCGAGGCGGGATGGCCCTGGTGGACGTGGCTGTCATTTCTTGCTGTGCCTCTGCTGGCCAGGCTGCTGTGGCGTTATGAGCGGCATCTTAGCCAGAGCGGTGGTTCACCGCTGCTCGATCCTTCCGTGCTGCGCGCGCCAGGGCTGGGGCGGGGGCTCACAGTCGTTTTGCTGTTTTATTCGATTGGTGCCTTCTTTCTGTTATTTTCTGTTTATCTCCAGGATGCGTTGCATATAAACGCCCTGACGGCGGGACTGATTTTTCTGCCCTTTGGCATCGGCTTTCTGATCGGACCGTTGCTGACGCCGTACCTGAGGCGTTTTGTCGGAAATTACTTAAGCGCCATCGGGATGGGCTGCGAGACGGTGGGGCTGGCAGGCCTTGCGTGGCTGGTTGCCCACACGCTGACAGGGCGCCCGCCAGCCATGTTGCCGCTCGCGGCACTGCTTTTTGTTACCGGTCTTGGACAGGGGCTGGCGATGCCGACGCTGGTGCGCATGGTGACAGGCCGCGTGGCGCCCGCGTTCTCAGGCACGATCGCTGGCGTGACCAGCTCGACTCTGCAAATCAGCACCGCGCTGAGCGTTGCCATCATCGGCGGCATTTTTTACAGCATGTTAGACGCTGGAAAAAGTGAAGCCACTATTACGCACGCCTTTATCGTCTCCCTTCTGACAATGGCGGTATGCCTTGCCATAGGCGCAGGACTCAGCGTCCGGCTTATCAGGTATGCTTCGTGGGGACGTTTTCCTGAGCATAAATCAACGTGTTAAAAGAGACATCATCATGAAAAAATCAATAGTTCCTGACGCATTCCAGCATTACTTCGATGACTGGCACTTTTCCCCCGTCATCGAAGCCGATGGCACAGTCTATCTCTCAGGAGTGACCGCAGCGCGCAGGGACAAACCTATAAGCAAGGAGCCGGAAGAACAGTTTCATGATGCCTTCTATAAGCTGGGTGTGTATCTGAACGCTGCTGGCTTAGGCTATGAAAACATTCTGGAGATGACCACTTTTCATATTGATCTCAAGAAACATATCGCTGTTTTTTCTAAAGTGAAGGATGAGTATGTCAAGGCACCATACCCGGCATGGTCTGCCATCGGTGTATCAGAGTTCATTCCGGAAAATGCCCTGGTGGAAATGCGGATCGTGGCAAAAAGATAGTTTCGGTCGTATGGGCTAAAAAGAAGGCTTGCTCGCCACCCGCGAGCAAGCCGCACCCCTTAGCGATAGCGCGTCTTTTCCGCAACCGGAATAAGTAACGCAGAACGCCAGTCTGCGAGCGTCAGCTGCGCGAGCTGACCCAGCGCGGTATAAAACGGATGCCCGGCGTTGTCGACAAACACCGACAGGAAGCGGGTGCTCCACGGCAGCAGGTGCCATGCCAGAAGCCGATCGCACTCCGCTTCGCGGCCATTCTCGGCCAGCCACGCTGCCAGCAGCAGCAAAGTGCCGAAATGATCTTCCGGTTCATTTTGCTGCATCTCAAAAGCAATATTATTCTCACGCATCCACTGGCGCAGCGCGAGCGTCGAGTCGCCAAACAGCACGGATTCGCGGTCAAGCCAGACGGAACCCCACGGCGGTGCGGGCAGGGCATAAGGGCCAATAAACAGCCGTTGCCACGCGTCCGTCAGCGTCTCATCGGAAGAGGAGGCAAAGGTATCGGCAACGGGCTGCAGCATTTCCGATGGCAGGGGCCAGTCCTGAACCCAGTCGCCCGCGGTGAGGGCCCGTACCAGCGGCTCAGCCTGCTCGCTGTCGGGAGAAAAATAAAACAGTGCGCCCAATACCCGGGCACTAAACGCGAACGATTCACGTGGTGAGACATCTCTCATTACAACCTTCCTTTCTCGCGCGGAAGATGTCCGCGCGACTGTGTTAACCGATAATACTGACCATAGAATAACCCACGGTCTCGCGTTTCACCCTCTACACCTTCTACACCTTCTCGATCTGCACCAGATTGGTGTGCTGAGGGTTGCCTTTTGCCAACGGTGACGGGCGGTGCGTGGTCAGCGTGTTGATGCACGAACCGTGGTCGATACGATCGCCACTCATATCGGCATCGTGCCACGCTCCCTGGCCCATGGCGCTCACGCCGGGCATGATGCGTGGCGTCACTTTCGCTTCAATTCGCACCTCGCCGCGACGATTAAAAACGCGCACCGTATCGCCGTTCTTGATGCCGCGTTTTTCGGCATCGACAGGATTAAGCCAGACCTCCTGGCGGCTGGCCGCTTTCAGCACATCGACGTTGCCGTAGCTCGAGTGGGTACGGGCTTTGAAGTGGAAGCCAAACAGCTGCAGCGGGAACTGCGCGCGCTCGGGGGCATCCCATCCGTCAAAGGTCGATGCGTAGACGGGAAGGGGGCTGATGGTCTCATCCTTTTCCAGCTCCCAGGTGGCGGCAATGTCCGCCAGCTTGCTGGAGTAGATTTCAATCTTGCCCGATGGCGTTTTCAGCGGATTGGCCTCCGGGTTCTCGCGGAATTTTTTATAGGCCACAAAGTGTCCGTTCGGATCCTTGCGCTTATAAATGCCCATTTTTTTCAGCTCGTCATAGGATGGAAGCTTAGGATCTTTTTCGAGCATTTTGGCATACAGGAACTGCAGCCACTGTTCCTGCGTGCGTCCTTCGGTGAATTTCTGATGGATGTCCGGCCCGAGGCGTTTTGCCACTTCGCTCATGATCCAGTAGATAGGCTTACGCTCAAACTTCGGCGCGGTCACGGGCTGGAGGAAAATCAGGTAGCCCATGTTGCCTGCATAATCGTTAGGAATAATGTCTTCCTGCTCGACGGTCATCAGGTCCGGCAACACGATATCGGCGTACTTCGCTGACGAGGTCATGAAGTTGTCGATGACGACAATCATTTCGCACTTGCTTTCGTCCTGCAGGATCTCGTGAGTTTTATTGATATCAGAGTGCTGGTTAATAATGGTGTTGCCCGCGTAGTTCCAGATGAACTTAATCGGCACGTCCAGCTTATCCTTACCGCGCACGCCGTCGCGCAGGGCGGTCATCTCCGGCCCGCGGGCGATGGCGTCCGTCCAGCTGAAGCAGGAGATTTGCGTTTTGACCGGGTTGTCCGGGAGCGGCATACGTTCGATGGTGATGGTGTAGGTCGACTCACGCGCGCCGCTGTTACCGCCGTTAATCCCCACGTTTCCGGTGAGGATTGGCAGCATCGCGATGGCGCGGGACGTAAGCTCGCCGTTCGCCTGCCGCTGTGGTCCCCAGCCCTGACAGATATACGCCGGTTTTGCGGAGCCGATTTCGCGAGCAAGCTTAACGATGCGATCCGCTGGAATGCCGGTGATGCGTGAGGCCCACTCAGGGGTTTTCGCCGTGTGGTCATCACCCTGGCCGAGAATATAGGCTTTGTAGTGACCGTTAGCGGGAGCGCCTTCCGGCAGCGTTTTTTCGTCATAGCCGACGCAGTATTTATCCAGGAACGGCTGGTCCACCAGGTTTTCGTCAATGAGTACCCACGCGATGCCCGCAACCAGGGCGGCATCGGTACCTGGACGAATAGGGATCCACTCGTCTTCACGTCCGGCGGCGGTGTCGGTATAGCGCGGGTCGATGACGATCATGCGCGCGTTGGAGCGCTCGCGAGCCTGCTCCAGATAATAGGTAATCCCGCCGCCGCTCATGCGCGTTTCCGCCGGATTATTGCCGAACATCACCACCAGTTTGGTGTTTTCAATGTCAGAGGTGCTGTTCCCGTCATTGCTGCCGTAGGTGTAAGGCATCGCGCAGGCAATTTGCGCCGTGCTGTAGGTGCCGTAGTGGCTCAGGAAACCGCCGTAGCAGTTCATCAGGCGCGCCACCAGCGAAGCGTAAGGGGAGGAGCGGGTGATATTGCCGCCGACAATGCCGGAGGAGTAGTTAATGTAAACCGCTTCGTTGCCGTATTTGTCGACCACGTCTTTCAGGCTGGCGGTGATGGCGTTCAGCGCTTCGTCCCATGTGATGCGCTCAAACTTGCCTTCGCCGCGTTTGCCCACGCGTTTCATCGGGTAGTTCAGACGATCGGGGTGATTGATACGACGGCGAATAGAACGTCCGCGCAGGCAGGCACGCACCTGATGATTACCGTAAATATCCTCGCCGGTGTTGTCCGTTTCGACCCAGTAGACCTCATCGTCGCGAACGTGCAGGCGCAGTGCGCAGCGGCTGCCGCAGTTGACCGAACAGGCTCCCCACACCACTTTATCTTCCGCAGGCTGCACGGCGTTTTGCACTGCAGCAGCGGCAGTTTTCAAACCAAACGGTAATGATAGTCCACCCGCGGCAAGCGCCAGCGAACCCATCGCTGTAGATTTAACAAGCGTTCGGCGGCTTATACCGCCGTGATGATCGACCTCAGACATGGCTCACCCCAACATTGAGATTACGTATTATTTTTACCCGTGATTACAACCGGGCTAATGATGGGGTGAGTGTTACTTATTTTGAGGTACTAAATGTTAATCCTTATCAAATCAATGGACATTGAGCGGGAAGTTACTGAGGTTCACTCGGTGCATTGTCCTGGCTGCCAGAGGCAGCGCCACTTCCTGTGCGGGTGTATAAAATTTTAAAGGTGTCGTTGGCACAATGCCCAACCACCTGCGCATCCGGCTGATCTGCCTGATCGTTTGGCACGATGTTCAGCGTAAAGCCAGACTCAGGCACGCCGTTGTTGACGATCTTCTGCTGAATGTCGCTTTTCACGCGCTCGCAGGAATCCGGTGCCGCCAGCGCGGCGGTTGACGCACTCATTAACAGCAGGGCGGTAATCCAGGGTAACCGTTTCATCTGTAGCTCCTTTCTCTGTGTAGAGATTAATTTTAGCAGGGTTCGTGTAAACATCTGTATTTGCTAATATGATTGGGAATAATCTCTCTGAAACGGTAATAAATGTGAAGAAATACGCAGCGATAACGCTACTGGCAGCAACACTGGTGGGGTGCGACAACAACTCCGCGCCGCTGTCGTATACGCCTGAGATGGCGAGCTTTTCTAATGAATTCGATTTCGACCCGCTGCGCGGTCCGGTGAAAGACTTTACCCAGACCCTATTTAACGACAAGGGGGAAGTGTCCAAGCGCGTGACCGGTACCCTGTCGACAGAAGGGTGCTTTGATACGCTGGAACTGCACGACCTTGAGAACAACACCGGCGTGGCGCTGGTGCTGGATGCAAATTACTACCTGGATGCCGAAACCCAACAGCAGAAGGTGAAGCTGCAGGGGAAATGTCAGCTGGCGGAATTACCCTCAGCCGGGGTGACGTGGGAGACCGACGATAATGGATTCGTCGTCGCGGCGCACGGCAAGGAGATGGAAGTGAAGTACCGCTACGATGCGGATGGCTATCCGCTGGGCAAAACCACCGTCTCCGG
The DNA here is from genome assembly GCF_057444735.1 of Enterobacter sp. B79-1. Classification (NCBI taxonomy): domain Bacteria; kingdom Pseudomonadati; phylum Pseudomonadota; class Gammaproteobacteria; order Enterobacterales; family Enterobacteriaceae; genus Enterobacter; species Enterobacter sp. B79-1. The sequence continues at coordinate 630,079 of NZ_JBYAZJ010000001.1, read as the reverse complement.
GGACCAGCACTTATCCGTACAGTCGACACCGTCGAAGGATCTGCGCAAAAGGATGGATTTCTCGGCCGTGAGTTTGTTGAATGACAAGCCGCTCGGGAATGTGAAGCAGAACTGCGACTACGATAGACATAATAATCCGGTGAGTTGCGATCTGACGATCACGGATGATAGCGTCAAACCGGCCGTTGAGCGCAAGTACACCATTAAAAACACGATTGAATATTACTGAGAGTAAAGTGCATTTTGTGCGTTTCGCCCGGCGGCGCTACGCTTGCACGGGCCTACAATGAAGCGTGCAACATATTGATATTCTTGCACCATGTAGGCCGGGTAAGCGCAGCGCCACCCGGCAAGAAAGAGAGCTCAATGGGGGAGCGTCACTCTCATTGCGCGGTAGGTTTCAGCAGGCTGGCGCCTGACGGCTTGTGTCCGGCCAGGTGCTGGTGCTGGAAGATGCACATGCGGATGGTGTTGCGGTATTCGCCGTTGATAAAGAACTCGTGAATCAGTTCACCTTCCACCATAAAGCCCAGCTTGCGGTAGATATGGATCGCTTTCTCGTTCTCTTTATCCACGATGAGATAAAGCTTATAGAGGTTCAGGACGTTGAATCCGTAATCCATCGCCAGCTTTGCCGCCCGCGAGGCAAGACCTTTCCCCTGGTGCTCAGGCGAAATGATGATCTGAAACTCCGCCCGGCGGTGAACGTGGTTGATCTCCACCAGCTCGACCAGACCGGCTTTTTCACCTTCACACTCCACCACAAAACGGCGTTCGCTCTGATCGTGAATGTGCTTATCGTAAAGATCCGACAGCTCGACGAAGGCCTCGTAAGGCTCTTCGAACCAGTAGCGCATCACGCTAGCATTGTTGTCGAGCTGGTGGACGAAACGGAGATCTTCACGCTCCAGCGGACGAAGCTTAATGTCATACTGTGCAGGCATTAGGGTGCAACCGTGCGGCCAGTGCGGCGATCCAGGCAGCGCAAGGTGTTTGGCTCCCAGTAGGCGTTGACGTTGGCGCTTTGCTGGCACTTATCACGCGCGTCGAAAGCGACATCTTCTTTGTCCCACTCTTTCTCGGCACGCGTGTTGACCTTCTGACGAAGGCTGCGAGTGTCATTCCATTGTTCTTTGTCCATCGCCGCGTTCTGACGGCTTTGTGCGCTATCGCCGGATTCAATAATCAGCTTGCTGGTTTCGGCGGTCGCCGTCGCGGTGAAAGCGAGCGTTGACAGCGCCAGCGCGGCGGTCAGACAAAGGCGTTTGCTTAATGTAGTCATAGCGTTTCCTTTTTAATGGGGGCAGATAATCACGTTACCCTGTTCAGATTCTACACCAAAGCGAGATAGCGTCATACCCGCGGTTATCATCGGGTAAGATGGTTAAATCAATCCTCACCAGAAGAGAATTATGTTCAAAACCACGCTGCTTTTTTTTGCCACCGCGCTCTGTGAAATCATCGGCTGCTTTTTGCCCTGGCTTTGGCTGAAGAAGGGGGCATCCGTGTTGCTGCTCATCCCCGCGGCTGTTGCGCTGGCGCTGTTCGTCTGGCTGTTAACGCTGCATCCGGCCGCGAGCGGACGCGTCTACGCCGCGTACGGCGGTGTCTATGTCTGTACTGCGCTGCTGTGGCTACGCGTCGTGGATGGGGTCAAACTCAGCGTCTACGACTGGGCCGGTGCCCTGGTTGCGCTCTGCGGGATGCTGATCATCGTGGCGGGATGGGGGCGCACCTGAGCGCCCTGATTTTGTGATCTCTCGCTGATATTATGATCAATATACTTGTATGGTAGTTGCGTAATTGCGTAAATTTCCTGCATCACAACATGCGATGTAAGGAAAGGAATTATGAAGATTGTCGGGGCTGAAGTCTTTGTCACCTGCCCAGGGCGTAACTTTGTCACCCTCAAAATCACCACTGATGAGGGGATCGTGGGTCTTGGCGACGCCACCCTGAACGGACGCGAACTCTCTGTCGCGTCCTATTTGAAAGATCACCTTTGTCCCCAGCTGATTGGCCGTGATGCCCACCGCATCGAAGACATCTGGCAGTTTTTCTATAAAGGGGCTTACTGGCGTCGCGGCCCGGTCACCATGTCGGCCATCTCCGCCGTTGATATGGCGCTCTGGGATATCAAAGCGAAAGCGGCCAACATGCCGCTCTATCAGCTGCTGGGCGGCGCATCCCGTGAAGGGGTAATGGTCTACTGCCACACCACCGGGCACACCATTGACGACGTGCTGGAAGATTACGCCCGTCATAAAGAGATGGGCTTTAAGGCGATCCGCGTGCAGTGCGGCGTGCCGGGCATGAAAACCACTTACGGCATGTCCAAAGGGAAAGGCCTTGCCTACGAGCCTGCCACCAAAGGCGACTGGCCAGAAGAGCAGCTCTGGTCCACTGAGAAATATCTCGATTTCACACCAAAGCTGTTCGACGCGGTGCGCAGTCAATTCGGTTTCAACGAACATCTCCTGCACGACATGCACCATCGCCTGACGCCAATCGAAGCGGCGCGCTTCGGCAAGAGCATTGAAGAGTTCCGCATGTTCTGGATGGAAGACCCAACGCCTGCGGAAAATCAGGAATGCTTTCGCCTGATCCGCCAGCATACCGTCACGCCAATTGCGGTGGGTGAGGTATTCAACAGCATCTGGGACTGCAAGCAGCTGATTGAAGAGCAGCTTATCGACTATATCCGCACCACCATCACTCACGCGGGCGGGATCACCGGGATGCGCCGCATTGCAGACTTCGCCTCGCTCTACCAGGTGCGCACCGGCTCGCACGGACCGTCCGATCTGTCGCCAATATGTCACGCCGCCGCGCTGCATTTCGACCTGTGGGTGCCGAATTTCGGCGTGCAGGAATACATGGGCTACTCCGAACAGATGCTGGACGTCTTCCCACACAGCTGGCGCTTTGATAATGGCTACATGCATCCGGGCGACAAACCGGGGCTTGGCATTGAGTTTGATGAAAAACTGGCCGCGAAATACCCCTATGACCCGGCCTATCTGCCGGTGGCCCGTCTTGAAGACGGCACGCTGTGGAACTGGTAACCGAGGAACGAACGATGAAAAGCGTAGTGATTCAACAGCCGAACCAGCTGGTGATTGAAGAGCGTCCACGCCCGGAGCCAGGCGCAGGAGAAGTCCGCGTCAAAATCATGCTGGCAGGGATTTGCGGTTCAGACAGTCACATCTACCGTGGACATAATCCGTTTGCGAAGTATCCGCGCGTGATCGGCCACGAGTTCTTCGGCGTGATTGACGCCGTGGGCGAGGGCGTCGACAGCGCGCGACTGGGCCAGCGCGTCTCGGTTGATCCGGTGATCAACTGCGGACACTGCTACCCGTGTTCCGTCGGGAAACCGAACGTCTGCACCTCACTGGTGGTACTGGGCGTCCACCGCGACGGCGGCTTCAGCGAATATGCGGCTGTGCCCGCTAAAAATGCCTGGCCCATCCCGGATGCGATCCCGGATAAACACGCCGTCATGGTTGAGCCCTTCACCATTGCCGCCAACGTGACGGGGCAGGCGAAACCCACCGAACAGGATGTTGCGCTGATTTACGGCGCAGGCCCGATGGGGCTGGTCACCGTGCAGGCGCTGAAAGGCGTCTATAAGGTGAAGCAGGTAATCGTGGTTGACCGTATAGACGAACGCCTGGAAATGGCCCAGCGCAGCGGCGCGGACTGGGTGTTGAATAACGGCGAGCAGTCGCTGCAGGCCGCGCTGGACGCAAAGGGCATCAAACCGACGTTAATCATTGATGCCGCCTGTCATCCAACGATTTTACAGGAAGCAATAACCCTGGCCTCCCCGGCGGCGCGCATCGTGCTGATGGGCTTCTCCAGCGAGCCGAGCCAGGTTGTGCAGCAGGGCATCACCGGCAAAGAACTGGCGATCTTCTCTTCGCGCCTCAACGCCAACAAATTCCCGGTCGTGATTGACTGGCTGGAAAAGGGGCTGATCGACCCGGAAAAACTGATCACCCATACCTTTGACTATCACCACGTAACAGACGCCATCGAACTGTTTGAAAAAGACCAGCGGCAGTGCTGCAAAGTCTTGCTCACGTTCGGTCAATAATTAAGCACGCGGTTAAGAGCCTGCGCAGACAGGCTCTATGTGGTACGCATCTTACCTTTTAGAGATAGCCATTATGACGCAAGCACAACCTCAACGAACCACCTCCGACCTGGTGAAAGCCGCCGTTTCCGGCTGGCTGGGCACCGCGCTGGAATTTATGGATTTCCAGCTTTATTCGCTGGGTGCCGCCCTGGTATTCCACGAAATCTTCTTCCCGGAACAGTCTGCCGCGATGGCGCTAATTCTGGCGATGGGGACCTACGGCGCGGGCTATATCGCGCGTATCGTCGGGGCTTTCATCTTCGGCAGAATGGGTGACAGCATTGGCCGTAAAAAAGTGCTGTTCATTACCATCACCATGATGGGGATCTGCACCACGCTGATTGGCGTGCTGCCGACCTACGCGCAGATTGGGATTTTCGCGCCGGTGCTGCTGGTGACGCTGCGCATTATTCAGGGGCTGGGCGCTGGCGCGGAGATATCTGGCGCTGGCACGATGCTCGCGGAATACGCCCCGAAGGGGAAACGCGGCATTATCTCCTCGCTGGTGGCGATGGGGACCAACTGCGGGACGCTGAGCGCAACGGCCATCTGGGCTGTTATGTTCTTTGCCCTCGACCGTGAAGAACTTGTCGCCTGGGGCTGGCGCGTACCCTTCCTCGCCAGCGTCGTGGTGATGATCTTTGCCATCTGGCTGCGAATGAACCTGAAAGAGAGCCCGGTCTTTGAGAAAGTGAACGACGCAGAAACTGTCGCGCCGGTGGCTGCCCAGGAAACCTCCCTGGGTGCGATGTTCAAAAGCAAATCCTTCTGGCTGGCAACCGGGCTGCGCTTCGGACAGGCGGGTAACTCGGGTCTGATTCAGACGTTCCTGGCAGGCTATCTGGTACAGACGCTGCTGTTCGATAAGGCAATTCCCACCGATGCACTGATGATTAGCTCTGTCCTCGGGTTCATCACCATTCCTCTACTGGGCTGGATGTCTGACAAGGTAGGGCGTCGGCTGCCGTACATCATTGTTAACACCTCCGCCATTCTTTTGGCTTACCCCATGCTGTCGATTATCGTCGATAAGAGCTACGCGCCGGGGACAATCATGCTTTCCATTATCGTCATTCATAACATTTCGGTACTGGGGCTGTTTGCGCTGGAAAACATCACCATGGCGGAGATGTTTGGCTCTCGTAATCGCTTTACCCGCATGGCTATTTCAAAAGAGGCAGGGGGGCTGGTGGCGGTGGGCTTTGGTCCGGTACTGGCGGGGATCTTCTGCAACATGACCGGATCCTGGTGGCCGATTGTCGCCATGCTGGTGGCCTATTCCGTGATTGGGCTGGTCTCGGCAATTCTGATGCCGGAAGTGCGTGACCGTGACTTGAGTGCGGCAGAAGATGCGGCGGAAGCGCCCCGGCGCGAATCAGTTGGCTATGGCGCACTCTCGTCACGACGTTAATGGTTTATATCCTGAGTGACTTGTCACATAACTTTTCGATCATGTCACACCACATGGACAAAAGTTAATATAAATCAATATCTGAAATTGAAGTATCAGTATGGTTGATGGCAGTTATTTTTTTACCCCAACTGCCATTCTAGTTGGTGTAGTCAGCAGGCGCTGCCGCTTCGGAAGGAGAGCGGCAGCGGATCGCAGCTTTCATTAATTAACGAGTCTCAATCATGGAAAACCGGTTATTACAGGCGAAAGCGACGCTGCCTCAGTACGATCGCGGCAGCCTTAAGGCGCGCATTGTTCATTTAGGATTTGGCGCATTTCACCGTGCGCATCAGGCAGTTTATACCGATATTCTTGCGGCTGAACACGGCAGCGACTGGGGATACTGCGAAGTGAATCTGATTGGTGGCGAACAGCAAATTGCCGATCTCAATGCGCAGGATAACCTCTACACCGTCGCGGAGATGTCTGCCGATGCATGGACTTCACGCGTCGTCGGCGTGGTCAAAAAAGCACTGCACGCGCAGGTTGACGGGCTGGAAGCCGTGCTGGCGGCGATGTGTGAACCTCAGGTCGCCATTGTCTCACTGACCATCACCGAGAAAGGCTACTGCCACTCCCCGGCAACCGGACAACTGATGCTCGATCATCCGTTAATCGCCGCCGACCTGGAAAACCCGCTTCAGCCGAAATCTGCCCCTGGCGTCGTGGTTGAAGCGCTGGCGCGTCGTAAATCGGCAGGTCTGCCTGCTTTCAGCGTAATGTCCTGCGACAACATGCCGGAGAATGGTCACGTCATGCGTAACGTAACCTGCGCCTACGCGCGCGCCGTAGACGGTGAACTGGCGGACTGGATAGAAGCCAACGTCACCTTCCCGTCAACGATGGTGGATCGCATTGTGCCTGCAGTCACCGCCGATACGTTGGATAAAATCGAGCAGTTGACCGGCGTGCGCGATCCGGCGGGCGTGGCCTGCGAGCCGTTCCGCCAGTGGGTTATCGAAGACAACTTTGTTGCTGGCCGTCCGCAGTGGGAAAAAGCAGGTGCCGAGCTGGTTGCAGATGTCATCCCGTTCGAAGAGATGAAGCTGCGTATGCTCAACGGCAGCCACTCTTTCCTGGCCTATCTCGGCTATCTGGCAGGGTATCAGCACATCAACGACTGCATGGAAGATGAAAACTACCGTGTAGCCGCGCACGCGCTGATGCTAAAAGAGCAGGCTCCCACGCTGAAAGTGAAAGGCGTTGATTTAGGCCACTATGCTGACCTGCTGATTGCGCGCTACAACAACCCGGCACTGCGTCACCGCACCTGGCAGATCGCGATGGACGGCAGCCAGAAGCTCCCGCAGCGTATGCTGGATTCCGTGCGCTGGCATCGGGTGCACCAGAAGCCTTTCCCGCTGCTGGCGCTGGGCGTGGCTGGCTGGATGCGTTATGTCGGCGGTGTGGACGAGCAGGGTAATGCCATTGAGGTGAGCGACCCGCAGCTGGCGGTGATTCAGGCGGCAGTAAAGGGAAGCGCAGAGGGGCAACGTCGCGTTAAGGCGCTGTTGGGCATTGAAGCCATTTTTGGAAACGAACTGCCGCAGGATGCCGTGTTTGTGAATGCGGTGATGGAGGCCTATCAGACGCTGCTGCAGAAGGGGGCGAAAGCCACAGTGGCCCAGTACGCGGTACAACCGTAATTTATTTCATGCCGCCGCTCGCGGCGGCATGAACCTGCACGCTTAGTGCATTCCCAGACGAATCAGTTCGATCGGTTCGTACCTACCTTCACTTCCTTCCACTTCAACCGTTTTGCTGCGGCGCACCTGCGCGGCGTCCAGTCCCTCGCTGTGAATCGCTTTAATCACGCCGGTGCGGCCGGTGCCGCTAATCATGACCCGGCTGCCGGTGGTTATGGCGTTACGGTTACGGTCGTATGTCATCATGGTATTTTCTCCTCTCTTACTCTTCGCTACGGCGCTATTTTACCTTCCGCCGTTCACGGGCATTATTAATACGCCTCTCGCCGCCTAAATTATTTGCTTTTGATCAAGGTCACACTTTTTTTATCCTCAGTGCAGCCCGCTGACGGTTCCGGACAGTAATTTACAAAGCCGACAATTATTTTCCTTAATGGATAATTTCACCCTGCAAGCGTTGAGGGTTTGTTTATATTGCCAATGGCACTCTTGAGTCAGGAAATAATCCTTTCATCGGAATAAGGAGTCAGGCTTATGTACAAGAAAATATTGATGCCTGTAGACGTGTTTGAAATGGACTTGAGCGATAAAGCGGTACGCCACGCGGCCAACCTGGCAAAAGCCGAAGGCGCGTCGATTACCCTGGTCAACATTCTGCCTAACAGCAGCCGCTCGCTGCTGCGCGGGTTTAACGCAGACATCAAGAAGTTTGAAGAGTATATGACCGCGGAGTCTGAGAAAAAAATGACGGCGTTAAAGCGGCTCTTCGATATTTCGCCGAATGATATTCACTGCAAAGTATGCTTTGGCAACGTGCGTGATGAAATTATCAAGCTCAGCAAAGAAGGGGAGTATGACGTTATTGTCATCGGGTCGAAAAACCCGAGCATCACCACCCATCTGCTGGGGTCAAATGCGGAATCTATTCTGCGCTACGCCACGATTCCGGTATTAGTCGTTCGCTAATCACATCGCCGCACCCGAAAGGTGGCGGCGAATATTACTCCTCGCTAAACCACTCGCTATTTTCCTGGCGGATTAGCTGGACCGATTCGCTAATTTCCTGCAGATGCAGCGTCATCGCGTTTTCCACGCCGTCCGCGTCGCGTTTTTCCAGCGCGCTGAAAATATCATAGTGTTGGCGGAGCAGCATTTCCGGCGGGGAAACATGGTCAAGGCTCATGTAGCGCACGCGGTCGATGGTGGCTTTGATGTTTTCGATGGTATCCCACGCCAGCTGACAATCCGCAATTTGCGCCAGTTTCTGGTGGAATTCGTCATCAAGCTGGAAGAAGTCGTTGAGCTGCTTACGGTCAATCGCAATCCGCTGCTGATGCAGGTTTTGCTCCAGCAGGTAGCACTGGTTGTCATCGATAAGCGCTGCGGCGCGACGTGCCACTGCGCACTCAATGGCCTGGCGGACGAAACAGCCATTACGGACTTGCGAAAGGGAAATCTTATTTACATAGCTGCCGCGCTGGGGGCGGATCTGAATCAGGCCATTTTCAGCAAGTTTGATAAACGCCTCGCGCACCGGCTGACGGGAAACGTCAAAACGCACCGAGACCTCTTTTTCAGAGAGCGGCGTTCCCGGCGGGATCAGGCAGTGGACGATATCGCGTCGTAAAATACGATAGATTTGCTGGTTAACGGGCTGGGTAGGATTGAGTTGTGATTCAGCGGCCATGGGTTGTGATTTCTCAGAGAGTTAACCTGAACATACTACCATTCTTTTGCCTGCCATCACATACCCGGCCCGCAGGCCGGGAAGGGCGTAATTAGCCTCTATGGACGCTAAGTCCGGCAAAGCTCTGGCTGACTGGCATCATCTCAACGGTGTTGATGTTGACGTGTTTTGGCAGCGTCGCCACCCACCAGACTGTTTCAGTAATGTCTTCTGGCGTCAGGGCATTGGCGTTTTCGTAGGTTTTGTCCGCTTTCGCGTCATCACCTTTAAAACGCACGTTCGAGAACTCGGTCCCACCCACCAGGCCTGGCTCGATATCGGTGACGCGAATGGCGGTGCCGTGCAGGTCGGTGCGCAGGTTAAGGCTGAACTGACGCACAAACGCTTTCGTTGCGCCATAGACGTTGCCGCCCGCGTAAGGCCAGCTCCCGGCAGTCGAGCCGATGTTGATGATGTGACCGCGGTTGCGCTCGACCATACCCGGCAGCACGGCGCGGGTCATATACACCAACCCTTTGTTGTTGGTGTCGATCATGTTTTCCCAGTCTTCAACGCTGGCTTTGTGGGCAGGCTCCATGCCCAGCGCCAGACCGGCATTGTTAACCAGCACGTCGATGGCGCGCCATTCTGCTGGCAGATTAGCAATCATCTCTTCAATAGCCGCGCGGTTACGCACGTCCAGCTGCGCGGTCAGGATGCTGTCACCTAACGCCTCTTTCAGCTCCTGCAGGCGCTCCTGACGGCGACCGGTCGCAATCACCTTGTGTCCGTTGGCGACGAAGCGACGCGTGATGCTTTCACCAAAACCCGCTGTCGCCCCGGTAACTAAAATAATCATCTCACTGTTCCTCAACGCTTTTTGTGTTGTATTAACATAGCACGCTCTCAGGCGCGCCGTTAAGGCAACATTTGTATGACGCCATTGCAGGCCAGGGCTGCCTGTCCTACTCTGGGGAGATATACCGTTCTCAGGAGTGAAAGATGTCGGCCAATAACCCTTTTTTTGACATTAGCCTGTTGCCTTATCAGGCGCCGCGTTTTGATGAGATTAATGATAGCCACTATCGCCCGGCCTTCGATGAAGCGCTTCGCCAGAAGCGGGCGGACATTGCTGCCATTGTCGCTCAGGCCGCTGCGCCAGACTTCACCAATACCGTGCTGGCGCTGGAGAAAAGCGGTGCCATGCTTTCCCGCGTAAACAGCGTATTCTTTGCCATGGCCTCCGCGCACACCAATGCGTACCTGCAGGAGCTGGAGGAGCAGTTCTCTACCGAACTTGCCGCGCTGGCGAACGATATCTGGCTGAATGACACCCTTTTCGCCCGCGTGGAGAGCGTCTGGCAGGATCGTGCTGCGCTGGACGCTGAATCTCGTCGGCTGGTCGAGGAGACATTCCAGCGGTTTATTCTGGCCGGTGCGCGTCTGAATGAAACGGAAAAGGCCGAGCTGAAGGCGCTGAATACCGAGGCGGCCTCCCTGACCAGTCAGTTTAATCAGCGCCTGCTGGCTGCCAATAAGGCGGGTGGGCTGGTGGTGGATTACGCGCATCAGCTTGAGGGGCTTAGCGCAGATGAGATCGCGACTGCCGCGCAGGCCGCTGCGGAGAAGGGGCTAAACGATCGCTGGCTGATCCCGCTCCTGAACACCACCCAGCAGCCAGCGCTATCGGCGCTGCGTAATCGTCAGACGCGCGAAAACCTGTTCAACGCAGGCTGGACGCGTACCCAGAAAGGGGATGAAAACGACACTCGCGAGCTGATCCTCCGTCTGACGGCGCTGCGCGCACGGCAGGCCCGGCTGCTCGGATTTGACGATTACGCCAGCTGGAGCACTGCCGACCAGATGGCGAAAACGCCCGATGCCGCGCTGGCCTTTATGCGCGGCATAGTGCCAGCCGCCCGTGCGCGTGCGGAACGCGAGCAGGCCGATATTCAGAAGGTCATTAATGACGAGCAGGATGGTTTCACCGTGCAGGCCTGGGACTGGGCATTTTATGCCGAGCGCGTGCGCCTCGGGAAGTACGCGCTGGATGAATCGCAAATCAAGCCTTACTTTGCACTGAACACCGTACTGCACGACGGCGTGTTCTGGGCCGCCAGCCAGCTGTTTGGCATCCGTATTGTCGAGCGTTTTGATATTCCTGTTTACCATCCCGACGTGCGGGTGTGGGAGATTTTCGACCACACCGGTGAAGGTATGGCGCTGTTCTACGGTGATTTCTTCGCCCGCGATTCCAAAAGCGGTGGCGCGTGGATGGGGAATTTCGTTGAGCAGTCCCATGAGTTTGCCGCACGTCCGGTGATCTACAACGTCTGTAACTATCAAAAACCGGCAAACGGGCAGGCGGCGCTCATCTCCTGGGATGATGTCGTGACCCTGTTCCACGAATTTGGTCATACCCTGCACGGACTTTTTGCCAGCCAGCGCTACGCCACGCTTTCCGGGACAAATACCCCGCGCGATTTCGTCGAATTCCCGTCGCAGATTAATGAGCACTGGGCTAGCCATCCGCAGGTCTTTGCCCATTATGCGCGTCACTATGAAACCAATGAGCCGATGCCGGATGCGCTGCGCGATAAAATGCTGACTGCGACCCAGTTCAACAAAGGGTACGACATGACGGAACTGCTGAGTGCGGCGCTGTTGGACATGAAATGGCACGGGATTAGCGAAGCCGTTTCGAGCGTAGACGCGTTTGAAGCGGAAGCGTTGAAAAAAGAGGGGCTGGATCTTCCCGCCGTCCCGCCACGCTATCGCAGCAGTTACTTTGCGCATATTTTTGGCGGCGGTTACGCGGCGGGGTATTACGCTTACCTGTGGACGCAGATGCTGGCCGACGACGGCTATCAGTGGTTTGTGGAGCAGGGTGGGCTGACGCGTGAGAACGGGCAACTATTCCGTGAGGCGATTTTGTCTCGTGGTAACAGCACTGACCTGGCTGAACTGTATCGGAACTGGCGTGGGCACGACCCGAAGATTGAGCCGATGCTGGAAAATCGCGGGTTGAGCGAATAGAGTCAGTCCCTTCAGAAAAAAGAACCGGGCTTTATGTCCGGTTTTTTTATACGTTTCATCGTTCCTGTAACCGTTTCAGCAAAAATAGAGTCTTAATATCCATTCTGTGTAAATAATACCGTTGAGGTTAAAAGTGACGTCGATCGGTATATTTAATTAATCGAATTTAGGCTGTAAAAGAGTTAATGATTAATAATTTGATCTGGATTGGAAAATTCAAATCCGGGCTTGAACCTGACCGGCTGGAAATAGAAGTGACTGAAAATGTCACGCTTTCCGATCCTGACAAAACCTTGCAGACTATGAAGTCTCTCAAAAAAATGGGCGTTCGCATTCTGATTGACGACTTCGGTACCGGCTATGCCTCCCTGAGCTATCTCCGGAAGTTTCAGTTTGATGGGCTCAAGCTCGACAAGAGCTTTATTTTTTCCCTGGGCGATTCGCCGCAGAACCAGTCAGTCGTAGAGAAAATTATCGATCTGGGTAAAGCCTATTCGATGGCGGTAACCGCAGAAGGGGTGGAGACCACCGAACAGCTGTCTTTTCTTAAAAAGAATAAATGTGACGAAGTTCAGGGCTACTTGCTTGGAAAACCGGCCGCCATTGCCGATCTCAATTTAAACGTAAACGTACTGAATGGTTAAACGCGTTTTTCCAGCCCTGACTCAGGAAAACGTCAATGAAAAACCGGGCTTCTCGCCCGGTTTTCTATCTTACGACCAGCACCGGACATTTCGCATGCCTCACCACTGCCGCCGCGTTTGAACCCAACAGATACGTCGATATGTCAGGTTTGTGGGAAGCAATGATAATCAGGTCGGCAGCGATCGTGTCAGCGAGCTTAAGGATTTGATCCTTAGGGGAGCCCGTCACGGCGTGAGTCTGTATCTTGTCTGCAGGAATTTTGAATTGTTTAACGATTTCATCCAGTTTTGCCAGGGCCGCGTGCTGGAAATCTTTTAGCTTCGGCATTTCCACGGAGTAGGCCAAACCTAATGATGAATAATAAGGAAGCGATGGAATAACAGTAAGAAAATGGACTTTGGCCGTATTCAGTGCTGTATGTGCCTGAACGAAAGGAATAACCATGTGCGTCAGGCTATCCTCCGAAATATCAATTGGAACCAAAATTGAGTTGTACATGTGTCCCTCCTGAGTGTTTTTCACACAATTCAGGTTAGACCGTTAATTGCAGGAAAACAGAGAGCGAGCTGACATAACGGGTACAAAGATCGCGTAAGGTTCGGAAAGAATGTTTTTTAAGGCGTCATCTGTTTTTCAATAATACCCGGTATACTACTTATCCTTTTTTACAGGCGATAACAGACAAGGCAGGAAGTATGTCTCTTCGTTCGCTGCGGGCGTTATGCCTGACAAGTTTTTTCATTGCCGATGTCCGTGATGGCCTCGGTCCTTTTCTCGGCATCTTTCTGACTGAACGCCACTGGACCCCCGATGGTATCGGCATACTGATGACGGCCGGTGGGCTGGCGGGGTTGCTGGCCACGCTTCCGGCTGGGTTTATCACCGATACCTCCCGGAACAAACGCTCCGTGCTGGCACTGGTCTGCACCCTGATTACCCTGAGCACGTTGCTGCTCTGGTTTAGCCAGCAAACTGGCGTTGTCGCCGCTTCGCAAATGGTCACCGGCATCTGCGCGGCGTTTGTGGGGCCGCTGATTGCCGGGATTACGCTGGGCCTGACCGGTCAGGGCGGGTTCAGCGCGCAGATGGGCAAAAACGAGGCGTTTAATCACGCGGGCAATTTCATGACCGCACTGATAGCAGGCGGAATTGCCTGGTACTGGGGCGTCGGGGGGATTTTCCTGCTGATGACCTGTACAACGCTGCTCACGCTCTGCGCACTGCTTGCCATCCGCAACGGAGACATCGACAACGACGCGGCGCGAGGACTCTCCTCTTCAGCGAACCTGCCAGTGCCCGGCTTTGCGGTGCTGATTAAAAACCGCGCGCTATTTGTGACCGGACTGACGCTACTGCTGTTCCACCTTGCGAACGCTGCGCTGCTGCCGATGCTGAGCATGAGGGTTGCTGCGGCACCCGCCTCGATCAACCCCGGTTTGTATGCCGCTGGTACCGTCATTATCTCTCAGGCCGTGATGATCCCCGTCGCACTTTGGGTCGCAGGCCGAATTGAACGCTACGGCTACTGGCGCTTAATTATGCTGGCGCTGCTGGTCATGCCGGTGCGCGCTGCGCTGGCGGCGTCTACGGACGCGCCTCTGATGATGATCCCGGTACAAATCCTTGACGGTCTGGCTGCCGGGATCCTGGGCGTCGTGGTACCGTCGTTTATTGTGGTGCTTTTGCGCGGGAGCGGGCACGTCAATGCCGGGCAAAGTGTGGTGATGCTGATGCAGGGGGTTGGGGCATCCATGAGCCCGGCGTTAACCGGGACGATCGCCGGTCATTACTCGTTTGCGACGGCATTCAGTGTACTGAGCGCGATTGCCCTTATGGCCGTCCTGCTCTGGTGGTGCTTTGCGCACCGGACCTGGGAAACAGACAGTACGCCGGATGGGGCATAGCCGCCACCCGGCGAAAGGTTTAAACCAGCTCGTTAGAGCAGGCTTCACCTTTTTCCAGCTGCTGCAGGTTACCCAGCGTGGTTTCTGAAATGCTGATCAGCGCTTCGGCAGTCAGAAACGCCTGGTGTCCGGTAAACAGCACGTTATGGCAGGCAGACAGGCGGCGGAACACGTCGTCCTGAATCACGTCGTTGGACTTGTCTTCAAAGAACAGGTCGCGTTCGTTCTCATACACGTCCATGCCCAGCGCGCCAATTTTCTGGGTCTTCAGCGCTTCGATAGCGGCCTGAGAGTCAACCAGTCCGCCGCGGCTGGTGTTGATGATCATCACGCCATCTTTCATCTGGTCAAACGCCGCCTGGTTAAGCAGGTGGTAGTTTTCCGGCGTCAGCGGGCAGTGCAGGGAGATCACGTCAGACTGGGAGAACAGCGTCGCCAGGTCAACATACTCCACGCCCAAATCCAGCGCGGCTGCGCTTGGGTACGGATCAAATGCCAGCAGGCGCATACCAAAGCCTTTCAGGATCCTCAGGGCAGCGACGCCAATTTTGCCGGTGCCGATAACGCCAGCGGTTTTACCGTACATGGTAAAGCCCGTCAGGCCTTCCAGTGAGAAGTTGGCATCACGGGTGCGCTGATAAGCGCGGTGAATACGTCGGTTCAGGGACATCATCATGCCGATGGCATGTTCCGCGACCGCTTCCGGGGAGTATGCCGGAACGCGTACCACCCTCAGACCCAGCTCCTTCGCCGCGTCGAGGTCCACATTGTTGAAGCCTGCACAGCGCAGGGCGATATACTTCACCCCTTGCTTTTTCAGCTCTTCCAGCACCGGACGACTGCCATCATCATTCACAAAAATGCAGACGCCTTCACAGCCGTGCGCCGTTTTGGCGGTTTTTTCGGACAGCAGAAAGTCGAAAAATTCAAGCTCAAACCCGTAAGCCTCGTTAACATGTTGCAGATACTTTTTGTCGTACTGCTTTGTGCTATATACCGCGAGTTTCATAAGACTTTCTCCAGTGATTTTGCATTCACGTTAGCATGATTAAAATAATCTTACAATTTCTAAAATATTATTGAATTCAATAAGTTCTATCAATTATTCTAGAGCATCTATCCTTAAAAAAGGCATTCACTTCAACTGACTGGCTAAACATGCGACAATGATCGGCAATGTCGGCTTAATTCTTTCGCTAAATCAGGATATTAACTGCCCATGAAGGGTAAATACAAAGCCGCGATTGCGCTTTTACTGCTGTTGATTTTGGTGCCGCTGACGCTGCTGATGACGCTCGCCCAGTGGGTGCCAACGCTCGCCGGGATCTGGCTCCCCGTCGGAACGCGTATCGCTTTCGAGGAAAGCCCAAAACTCACCCGTCACGCGCTAGTGATCCCCGATCTTCGTTATCTGGTGGATGAGTGTGAAATTGCGCGTATCGATAACGTGACGTTGTCACACCCAAGCCGCTGGAAGCTTGATGTAGGCACACTTGAACTTAACTCCGTCTGCCTCAGCAAACTCCCTCAATCTGCGCCGTCGACGGTGGCACCTAAAACGCTGGCCCAGTGGCAGGCGGTGTTACCGAATACCTGGCTGACGGTGCATCGTCTTTCTCTTGCCCCCTGGCAGCAGTGGGAGGGCGAACTTCAAGCGTCACTCACTCCCGCCAGTCAGGAAATCACCTATAAAGGCGAGCAGGTCAGCATTAAAGGCCAGCTACGGGGACAAACCCTCTCTGTCAGTCAATTCGATATTCGCCTTCCAGACCAGGCTCAGCCTGTCAAACTGGTCGGGAAATTTACCCTGCCGCTGGTGCCGGACGGTGTGCCGGTGAAAGGGCACGCCGTTGCCACCTTTAACGTGCCACAGTTGACCTCTCTGGTCGATGCCGATCTGGACTGGGAAGACAATCAGGGGCAACTGGTGGTGATGGCGCGGGACAATCCCGATCCGCTGCTCGACCTGCCGTGGCAGATTACCGCCGAACAGCTGAATATCAGCGACGGACGCTGGAACTGGGCGCTGCCCGGCCTGCCGCTGAGCGGGCGGGTTGGCCTGCGTATTGAGAACTGGCAGCAGGGGCTGGAAAAAGCCACCGTTTCCGGGCGACTGAATGTGCTCACGCAGGGCGATGCGGGCAAAGGTAATGCGGTGCTGAATATCGGCCCGGGTTCGCTTAGCATGGAAAACAGCGATATGCCGCTGTATTTGAGCGGCGAGGCGAAACAAAACGATCTCATTCTCTACGCCAAACTCCCGGCCAAACTGACCGGAAGCCTCAACGATCCGCAGCTTTCCTTTGAACCCGGCGCGCTGCTGCGTTCGCGCGGTCGCATTATCGATTCGCTGGATATTGATGAAATCCGCTGGCCGCTGGCGGGCGTGAAGCTCACGCAAAAAGGCGTAGATGGCCGACTTCAGGCCATTCTGCGCGCGCATGAAAATGAAATGGGCGATTTCGAACTGCACCTGGACGGTCAGGCCAACGACTTTTTACCTGATAATGGCCTGTGGCAGTGGCGCTACTGGGGAAAAGGGAGCTTTACGCCTATGCACGCGCGCTGGGATGTCGCCGGTAAAGGCGAGTGGCGCGACGCGCTTATTGAGTTAACCGAACTCTCGACCGGATTCGACAAGCTCCAGTACGGCACCATGATGGTAGGCGAGCCGCGCCTGGTACTGGATACCCCCGTTCGCTGGAACCGCGATCCGGCCAAACCCTCCTTTAGCGGCGCTCTGGCGCTGAATGCCGGACAAACCACGTTCTCCGGCGGAAGCGTACTGCCGCCTTCGGTACTGAGTTTCAGCGTCGACGGCACCGACCCGACTATTTTCCAGTTTAAGGGCGACCTCCATGCCGACAAAATTGGTCCGGTACAGGTCAATGGACGCTGGGACGGCGAACGCCTTCGTGGTCAGGCCTGGTGGCCGAAACAGTCGCTCACCGTGTTCCAGCCGCTGATCCCACCCGACTGGAAAATGACGCTGCACGACGGCGAACTGTATGCACAGGTTGCCTTCTCGGCTGCGGCCGGTCAGGGCTTTGAGGCGGGCGGACACGGGGTGCTGAAATCCGGCAGCATCTGGATGCCGGATAACCAGATTAACGGTATCGACTTTGTCCTGCCGTTCCGTTTTAGCGAAGGCACATGGTCGCTGGGTACGCGAGGGCCGGTCACATTGCGTATTGGCGAGGTGCAAAACCTGGTCACGGCGAGGAATATCACCGCGGATTTGCAGGGGGACTACCCCTGGAGCGAAGAGAACCCGCTGTTGCTCACCAACGTCAAGGTTGAGGTACTGGGCGGGAAAATCACCATGCAGCAGTTGAGGATGCCGCAGCACGATCCGGCATTGTTGCGCGTGGACAATATCTCGTCCAGCGAGCTGGTAAGCGCCGTCAATCCGAAACAGTTTGCGATGTCCGGGCCGGTCAGCGGCGCGCTACCGTTCTGGCTGGACAATGAAAAATGGATCATCAAAGATGGCTGGCTGACCAATCCGGGGCCGATGACGCTGCGTCTCGACAAAGACACCGCTGATGCCATTGTGAAAGACAATATGGTCGCAGGGGCGGCGATTAACTGGTTACGCTATATGGAAATTTCCCAATCGTGGACAAAACTGAATGTAGATAATCTGGGTGTATTAACGCTGAAGGCGACCATTAAAGGCACCAGCCGCGTTGATGGCAAAAGCAGCTCCGTGAACCTGAATTACACCCACGAAGAGAACGTATTTACCCTCTGGCGCAGCCTGCGCTTTGGGGACAACCTGCAAACATGGTTTGAGCAACATGCGGCGATACCGGGTCTCCGCAGTTCGACGGGCAAGGAAAGTGAGGAACAACAATGAAAAAGATGGCTGGTGTGCTCACCGTTGCCGTTGCCGCGCTGATGACAGGCTGTACGCCGCGCATTGAAGTCGCTGCGCCAAAGGAGCCGATTACTATCAACATGAACGTCAAAATCGAACACGAGATCCATATTAAGGTCGATAAAGACGTTGAAACCCTGCTGAAATCGCGCAGCGATCTGTTCTGAGGACGCCATGAAACGAACGTTAGCTCTCATTTTGCTGGCACTGGGAATGCACGTGCAGGCGGCAACACTTACCCTGAATGACGCCCGTGAACAGGGGCGTGTGGGGGAGACCCTGAGCGGCTATATCGCGCCGATCAAACACGATGCCGAAACGCTGGCGTTGGTTAGCCGCATTAACGCAGCGCGTACGGAAAGCTATCAGAAGCTGGCCGACAGCAATAACTTACCTGTAGATGAAGTGGCAAAAATGGCGGGGCAAAAGCTGGTTGCCCGCGCGCAGCCGGGGGAATATGTGAAGGGTATAAACGGTAAATGGCTGAAGAAGTGATCAGCGGAAGCGCTTGCGATACTCTCCCGGAGACACGCCAAAACGCTGCTTAAACGCCGTCGAAAAATGGCTGTGATCGGCAAAGCCCCAGCTGTAGCCGATCCCCGCCAGCTTTTCATCATCGCTGGCGGAGCGCAACACCTGTGCGCAAAGGTCCAGGCGGCGGTTTTTGATGTACTGCGCCACGACCAGCCCCTTATCGGCAAACATGCGGTACAGGCTACGTACCGACATCCCGCTCTCTGTAGCAATCCACTCCGGTCGCAGGGCATCAGACTGAATATGATCGTCAATCAGCGAGAGGACGTGCTGGAACTGGCGTTCCTTTCGCGGCTGGACGACGTCACGTTGCTGAAAGGCCGGGCGGAGCAGGCAGACCATCGCTTCCAGCGCCGCTTCGCTCTCTCTGTCGCTCAGTTCCGCATTTCCCATACTCTCCTGCAACAGGCGATGGCTCAGCTGTACGGTCGGCAGGCTACGCGAAAGCGTCAGCGCGCAGCTCACCTCCTGAAAACGACACTGCTGCTCAATGATTTGACGCGGCACGAGGAGTGAAATCTGGCGGGATTTATCTTGCCAGGAGATGGAGCAGGGGCGCGACGCGTCGATGAGAGTTATGTCGCCGGTATGGAGAATGGAACGTCGTTCATCCTGTTCAATCTCTGCACCGCCTTCAAGCTGAAACACGGCGTAGAACCAGGCATCGTTACTGTTTTTTATTTCCCGGCGGGTACGGAACAGGTTGACGTTGCCTGCAGTCACGGTGCTGAGCTTCAGGCTTCTTGCGTAGCTGGTTTCCAGTTCGCCAATGAATGTGCCCTCTAACGGGCGAGCGTCAAACCGTCCGCAAACCTGGTTAATTTGCGCCAGCCACTGCTGATACTTTTCCTGTTCGCTCGCACATGCCATCGTTTATCTCGCCGCACCGTCAATGTTTTTTCATTGTTGCATTTGTGTTGCAATTTGTCAGAGCCATGAGGCTGACTATAGGAAAGAACACTCACTGGTAACAGCGTTATAAGCGGTAATTATCATGTTTTGCGGAGCCTGTCACAGGTGGCAAAGCGAATGTCACACAGACAAAAGCGGGAATGCGAAACGCCTCGTAGACTGCATTAACACCCTACGAAGAATAACGAAGGAGTACCCTATGTCTGAATCACAGGTAGCCGTCCTGCCCGAGGTCCAGCGTTTTATGGATCGCCACCACGGCTTGTGGATTGAAGGGCGTCAGGTTGCGTCCGATAGCGAAAAGCGCCTGAACGTCTACAACCCGGCGACGGGAGAGGTGATTGCCTCAACCGCGGATGCCAGCGTTGATGATGTGGATCGTGCGGTGATGTCCGGCTGGCGGGCCTTTGTCGCCCGCAGCTGGGCAGGAAAACTTCCGGCAGAGCGTGAACGCATCTTGCTGCGTTTTGCCGATCTGGTCGAACAGCACAGCGAGGAGCTGGCGCAGCTGGAAACGCTGGAGCAGGGGAAGTCGATCAACATTTCCCGCGCCTTCGAAGTGGGCTGTACCCTGAACTGGATGCGCTATACCGCCGGGCTGGCCACCAAGATTGCAGGGAAAACCCTCGATCTCTCCATTCCATTGCCTCAGGGCGCGCGCTATCAGGCGTGGACGCGCAAAGAGCCGGTTGGCGTCGTGGCCGGGATTGTGCCGTGGAACTTCCCGCTGATGATTGGCATGTGGAAAGTGATGCCTGCGCTGGCGGCGGGCTGTTCCATCGTGATTAAACCTTCAGAGACCACGCCGCTCACCTTGCTGCGCGTTGCGGAGTTAGCGAGTGAGGCGGGGATTCCGGATGGCGTGTTCAACGTGGTGACCGGGAGCGGCGCGGTATGTGGCGCCGCGTTAACCTCGCATCCGCATATTGCGAAAGTGAGTTTCACCGGCTCGACCGCGACGGGAAAACAGATTGCGCGCGCGGCGGCGGATACGTTGACGGGCGTGACCCTGGAGCTGGGCGGCAAAAACCCGGCAATCGTGTTGAAAGATGCGGACCCGGCGTGGGTGATCGAAGGCCTGATGACCGGTAGCTTCCTGAATCAGGGGCAGGTCTGCGCGGCAAGCTCGCGTATCTACATTGAAGCGCCGCTGTTCGACACGCTGGTGAGCGGGTTTGAGCAAGCGGTGAAATCCCTGAGCGTCGGCCCGGGCATGTCGCCTGAGGCATTTATTAACCCGCTGGTGTCGCGTGCGCACTGCGACAAGGTGCAGACCTTCCTGGATGAGGCGACAGCACGCAACGCAGAGCTGATCACCGGCAACCGCGGCCCGGATGACAAAGGGTATTACGTATCGCCGACGCTGGTGGTGAACCCGGATGCCGCGCTGCGGCTGACCCGTGAAGAGGTGTTTGGCCCGGTAGTCAACCTGGTACGCGTATCCGATGCAGAAGAGGCGCTCCAACTGGCAAACGACACCGAATATGGCCTGACGGCCAGCGTCTGGACGCAGAACATCAGCAAAGCGCTGGAATACACTGACAGGCTGCAGGCAGGCACCGTGTGGGTGAACAGCCATACGCTGATCGACGCCAACCTGCCGTTCGGCGGCATGAAGCAGTCCGGTACCGGACGTGACTTCGGCCCGGACTGGCTGGACGGCTGGTGTGAAACCAAGTCGGTGTGCGTGCGCTATTAAAAAACAAGCCGGGTGGCGGCTACGCCTTACCCGGCCTACGGTGCGAGTCGTTGTAGGCCGGGTAAGCGCAGCGCCACCCGGCTTCTATTTAAAGCGACCACCGATCCCGCCCGGCCTCTTTTGCCCGGTACAGCGCGGCATCGGCACGAGCGATGATCTCGGTGCCGGCCAGCCCCTCCGCCATGCTCGCAATCCCCATGCTTACGGTTACATGGTCGCTGACCGTAGAGGCGCCGTGCGGTATGGCTTCCGTACACAGGCCGTCCTGAATACGCAGGGCAACCTTTTCCGCGATGTTTGCCGGGCAGTTAAACAGGATCACCACAAACTCCTCGCCACCATAGCGTGACACCACATCGTCAGGGGTTCGCACCGATTTCTTAAGCACCTCAGCCACGCGTGTGAGGCATTCGTCACCCGCCTGGTGGCCATAGGTATCGTTGTAGAGCTTGAAGTAATCGATATCCAGCATAATCACCGAGAAGGTTTTTTTCTGTTCTACCGCGTTTTCCAGCACCACTTCCATTTTCCGGCGATTAGCAGTTTTGGTTAATGGATCCTGATGCGCCAGCGCATCCAGTCTGGAGATCAGCAGCTGGTTTTGCTGGTTACGTCGCCAGGCTTCGTCAAACCAGCTCAACAGGATGAAACGCCCGCAGATCAGGATCAGCGTAAAGACGCTCCAGATAATAATGAAGTGAAGGTTGAGGCCATCGTTTCGTACCCAGCTTGCTATCGGCAGGGTGATCCAGAGCGGCAGCACAAAGGCGAGCAACCCTTTAGGGTAAAAATAGAGCGCCGTTAAGCCGGAGAGTAATAAAATGACGCACAGCGGCCAGACGTGCGGGAGCAGCAGATGGGTGATAAACCAGAAACAGGAGACCGACCAGATGACGCTACAAATAAACAACACCACACTGATACCGGCGATGCGCCGCCAGGCCATGAGGATCAGCGCAGCTGAGAGGAGGGTTATGCCCAGCATGGAGGCATCGACTATTTTCGTCAGCTGCGGTGAGTGGGGATAAAGGGGATCGCCGGCCTTAAGCAGAACGTGTCGCAGCAGAATCATCACCGCGAAGCTGATATTGACGAAGGCCAGCCATGGCAGGTTCATCGCCAGCCCATGCATGACCATGGCATGGCGCGTTGGCCAGGTTGCCCGTTCAAGTGTCGGTTTTTTTCTTTTTTCCATTAACGCTTTTTACCCTTTCTGGCGAACACGTGAAGCAGGAAAGGGCGGACGAGCCGCCCTTTTGCGTGACCGTTACGGTGTCACAATGTTAAACCAGAAATCAAATTTATCCATATATCCAAGCATTGAATCCAGTTTAGCGCCGTCACCGGTGAGTTTCACGTCGCCGCTCTGTTCGGCCTGTTTGAGCGTCACCTCTTTGAGGATAATTTTGTTCAGCGTGTCGCGGTTAAGGGTGAGAGTAGCGTCTGCGTCCTTCGCCTCCGCGTTTGCCGTGTGGTTCAGCACGCCGTTTTCCAGCTCGAGTTTGTATTTCCCGCCATCGCTGCCAAGATCAATGTTAAACACTGATTTGGCGTCACCTGCTTTTTGTCCGTTGATGTGAACGGCAAGGTAGTCAAAGAACATCTCCGGCGTCATCGCCCGCACCGTATCCGGGCTGGCGGTATTCGGCGTTGGACCTTTCACCACACCGTTACGCAATTCCTGTGCACCGGTCAGGTAGAAGTTACGCCACGGGCCGGATTCGGCCTGATAACCGAGCTGTTCCAGCGCATCCGCTTCCAGGTTGCGCGCCGCCTGGTTGTTCGGATCGGCAAAGACCACTTTGCTTACCACCTGCGCCACCCAGCGGTAGTTCCCCTGGTCGAAGTCGGTTTTCGCCTTGCTCAGGATGGCATCCGCGCCGCCCATATACTCCACGAATTTCTTCGCGCCTTCTTCTGGCGGCAGTTCATCCAGCGTCGCCGGGTTGCCG
This sequence comes from Enterobacter sp. B79-1, assembly GCF_057444735.1. NCBI lineage: Bacteria > Pseudomonadati > Pseudomonadota > Gammaproteobacteria > Enterobacterales > Enterobacteriaceae > Enterobacter > Enterobacter sp. B79-1. The sequence continues at coordinate 606,611 of NZ_JBYAZJ010000001.1, read as the reverse complement.
TCAAACCAGCCCAGATACAGCACATAGGTGGCTTTTACGTCATGGCTCACCGAACCGTAATAGCCGCGGTTAGCCCAGGTATGCGCCAGTGAATCCGGGAGCTTGAAGTTAGCGGCGATCTCGTCGCGCGTCAGCCCTTCATTCGCCATACGCAGCGTCTGGTCGTTGATGTAACGATAGAGGTCACGCTGGCTTTTCAGCAGCTTAACCACGTTTTCATTACCCCAGGTCGGCCAGTGGTGCTGCGCCATGATGATTTCGGCTTTGTCACCCCAGCGTACAATCGCCTGGTTGATGTATTTCGACCACGGCAGCGGCTCGCGGATTTTGGCCCCGCGCAGCGAGTAGGTGTTGTGCAGGGTGTGGGTCACGTCCTCAGCGGATTCAATCAGTTTTTTCTCTTCGATATACCAGAGCATTTCGGATGGCGCTTCGGAGCCCGGCGCGAGCATAAAATCGTATGTCAGGCCGTCGATGACCTCTTTCTGCCCATCTTTTTCGATGATGTTGGTCGGGGCTATCAGCGTCACCGTCCCGGCGGAGGTCGTTGTCCCAAGACCGGCACCCACCTGACCTTTGGCATCAGGCTTCAGCAGGTTGCCATACATGTAGCTGGCGCGGCGGCTCATGACGTTACCCGCCATGATGTTCTCGGCAACGGCCGCTTCCATAAACCCGGCAGGCGCGTAGATTTTCACCTTGCCGGACTTCACGTCGGCTTCATCCACCACGCCGCGCACGCCGCCATAGTGGTCAACGTGGCTGTGGGTATAAATAATGGCGACGACCGGTTTTTTGCCGCGATTTTTAAAATAGAGATCCATCCCGACCTTCGCTGTTTCTGCCGACACCAGCGGGTCAACCACGGTAATACCTTCTTTCCCTTCAATGATGGTCATATTCGACAGGTCAAGATTTCGGATCTGATATACGCCATCGGTCACTTCAAACAGGCCGCTAATATTAATCAGCTGAGATTGACGCCATAAGCTGGGATTAACGGAGTCCGGTGCTTTATCGCCTTCTTTAATAAACGAATATTGCTGTGGATCCCAGATAACATTGCCTTGTTCCCCTTTGATAATGTCCTGAGGAAGAGGCGCAATAAAGCCTTTATGGGCGTCCGTGAAATCGGTGTTGTCGGAGAAAGGAAGCTGATTAAACAGGGCGTTATTGGCTTGTTGCGTGGCGGCCGTGGCATCTTTCGGGGCTTCTGCGGCATACGCGGAACTGACGGAAATAAAAAGTCCAGCCAGAGCAAGACTCCTGACGATCAAATTGAATTTCATCCTAAAACCTCTCAATGATGTATTACGTCACTTGTGGAAAGTTCGCGTCCTGGCAGAAAGTGATTCAAAAAATGAATTGAAAAAAATGAGGTAGAAATAACTATAATCGGGGAGAGGTATTCAGCAAGTAAATAGATGAGAAACCGGGCGTTGCGCCCGGTACGTTATTTATTTCTTTTCATCTTTCTTCTTTCCGAGCGTTGGCGTCTCGTCGAAGAAGTTCCACGGTTTAAGCAGGGTATGCACCCATTCCGTCGGCATGATCGGCCACTCCTCCGCGCGCGCCACGTGGGTGGTGCCGGTGGTCATCCAGACCACGTCATCCTGGTCGTTGAGCGACTCGTTATCTTTGCTGTACTGCCCCAGCCCCGTATCGTGGATGGAGCGGTTCGGGAATTTGCCTTCCGGGTACAGTTCATCCGGATGGTAGCGCGTCACCCACAGCTGTTTGTCCATAAAGCTCAGGCGATGGTAGATCCACTCGTCCGGGGCAAATTTCGCACCGGTTGCCACCGGGTGCGTACCGCCCGCGTAAGGGATAATCTGATACGAAACCGGGTTGCCCATGCGATTCTCTTTACTTGTGTTGCTCAGCAGCCGAATGGTGCCCGGGTCGAACTTCTGCGCCGCCTGCTGTTCGGTGTCAATGTCGTACTGATTCACCTGCATGGTGCTGGTGCGCGGGCCACCGGCGGTATTCGGCTTCACTTCCGGGTCCATCGCCACCAGCTTGTTGTTGATGCCGTCCACGTCCATATCCAGGCGGAAGTTGTAGATGTGCTGGTGCGTGGTGCCGACGATGTTATGGTCGATCAGCGTGCCGTATTTTGTGTCGTCTTTGGCGGTGGCATCATGCATGGTTTTCGCCTGAACGCCTTTCACCGCTTCGATACCCGTCGCGCCGGCATCAATGCCGATGGTGCCATTTTCATGGAACACCCAGTCGAAGATGTAATCGTAGTTGCCCACGGTACTTACCCAGCGCACCACCAGTTCGCGGCGTTCGGTGCTGACGTTCGGTTGGCCCATCTCCTGATGCTTATATTCCGGCCCCGCGTAGCGTTCGAAAATCGCAATCGCGCGCGGGATCTCCATCGGCGCGCCGGTATAATCCGGGATGGTTTCATTGAGCATCACGGCGTTGGACGGCACGTCTTTACCGCGCACCAGCGGTGAGGTCAGGGTGCCCATACCGTAGTCGCCGGAGTCGAGATAGGCTTTAAAGTACCAGCCCACGTCCGGATCGCCGTAAGGGACGATCATGCCGCCGAGCGAACCCTGATACATCACCTGGCGCTTTTTACCGTTGTCGTTATACGTAACGGTTGAAATCATCGGGCCCACGCGGGAGTCCAGGCTCAGGTGGAAATCCCAGTTCTGCCAGTGCACCATATCGCCGGTGATGGTGTAGTTCTTGCCTTCCGGCTCGACGATCTCCAGGGGTTTTTTCACCGTTTCAACCCGGTCGCGGCCGTCATACGGGCGCGGGGTGAGCGGAACCGGGATGACCGGGCCTTCTTCGATCTTCTGAATTTTCTTCTGCTCAAGATCGACAACCGCGACCAGGTTCTCAATCGGGTGCGCCCAGTAGTTGCCGTCGCCCACGTCCAGATAGCTCACCACCTTCAGCAGGCGATCTTCCTGCTTCAGACCGTCCTTGCCGTCGAAATAGCCGACGGTCAGCGGGGTGGTAATCACTTTCTTCGTATCGGTGATACCGCGCTTTTTCAGCACTTCGGCAAACTCGGTGCTCTCGTTGATGATCTGCTGTACCGTGGCGAAGTCATCCAGCAGAACCATGCCGTGCGCGTCTTTTACCGGTTCCCAGCGCAGAATTTTTTTATCCTTCAGGCCCACCACGCTTTCGATAACGTGCTTGCCATCGAGCATGACGATCTTCGCCTGGCGAGGGGCATCGACTGCCGTGCCGTTGAGCACAAAGTCCCACACTTTGGCTTTCTCCGGCTCTGCAAGGGCGATCTGGGTAAAGCGGGTATTGGGTTTAAAATCCGCCGAGGTTTTCACAATCTCAACGGCTTGCTTAATTTCGTCCGCCGTTAACGCGTTTAACGGGTGAGGGCGTTTTTCAACCTGGAAGGTCTGATCGAGGCCAGACTGGAAAACATCGTTGATGAAGGTCTCAGAGATAAAGGCTTTTTTGCCTTTCATCACTATCGGTACCTCAAGCTTGAGGCTTTTACCGTTGACGATGGCGGTTTTTGCGCCCGGTTTGACCTTCACAAAGGCACCGTCTTTCGCAATGGTGAACATCTGTGCGTAATCATCCCACTGAACGTCCGCGCCAAAATCCTGCAGCGTTTTGTCCATTGGGACCATATGCGCCTCGCTGCCGTGGGCGAAAACAGGGGATTGCCAGGCGCAACACAGCGCAACGGCCATGGCCAGCGCCGTTCTACGGGCAGAAAAAGAAGAATTGCTTCCCATCGTAGACCTCATCTTGTTGTGTTTATTGTGTTGTGACAGCCTTATCCTGACAGGCCCATGAGAAAAGCGTTTGCCTGCATCTGCCAGGTTATTTGTTGGTCTTGCCAGGTTAAAAAAAGAGCGGGGCGGTGTCACACCCCGCTGGTCATCGTAGGCCGGGTAAGCATCGCGCCACCCGGAGGAAAGGCGGTGAAGGGAAGGTGTCAGAAATCGCCCTGCTGGCGCGCCACCAGCGTCAGGATGGAGTAGAGCGCCACGGCCTGCTGGTGCTGGTTGAAAATCTCAACCGCCCATTCCACCACGCCGGTCGGTTTTTCCTCTACGGTGCGCTGTTTCTTCAACGTTTTACGCTTGCAGGTCAGACGCACCTGAATGGTGTCGCCCGGCTTAACCGGCTCGATAAAGCGCAGGTTCTCCATGCCGTAGTTGGCAATGACTGGCCCGACACCCGCATCAACAAACAGTCCTGCAGCAGCGGAGATCAGGAAGTAGCCGTGCACCACGCGCTCGCCGAAGATCGACTCTGCCGCACCGATCTTATCCATATGGGCGTAGAAGTGGTCGCCGCTCAGGCAGGCAAAGTTCACAATGTCTGCTTCCGTGAGGGTGCGGCGCGGCGTCAGCAGGCTGTCGCCCGGCTGTAGCTCCTCAAAGTATTTGCGGAAAGGATGCACGCGATCTTCCTGCACCGCTGCGCCACGCACCCACTGTTTGCCAATGGCGGCCAGCATCGACGGGCTACCCTGAATCGCGGTGCGCTGCAGGTAATGCTTCACCGCGAGCAGGCCGCCCAGCTCTTCGCCGCCGCCCGCGCGGCCCGGGCCGCCGTGCACCAGCTGAGGCAGCGGGGAGCCGTGGCCGGTGGACTCTTTTGATGACTCCTCGTTAAGGATTTGAATGCGCCCGTGGGCGCGCGCCGCACCGGCAATAAACTGGCGGGCAATCGCCGAATCGGCGGTGACCAGCGTACCGGCCAGGCTGCCGCCGCCCGCGCGGGCAAGCTGTATCGCGTGGCGTGCGTTGCGATACGGCATCAGCGTCGCAACCGGGCCGAAGGCTTCGGTAGAGTGAACAGCCGGAGTTTCATCCGGCTGCGGGCAGAACAGCAGGGTCGGCGGGAAGAACGCGCCCGGGGCCTGCAAATCCGCTTTGCCACCCAGACGGATCTGGCAGCCTGCGGCGATCAGTTGCTCCACTTTCTCCTGCACGTCCGCACGCTGTTCGGCATTGACCAGCGCGCCCATCTTCACCCCTTCCTGCGCCGGGTCGCCCACCACCACCTTTTCCAGGCGGGCAATCAGCGCCTGGCTCACGGCGTCAATCTGGTTTTGCGGGACGATAATCCGGCGGATAGCGGTACATTTCTGCCCGGCCTTGGCGGTCATCTCGCGCACCACTTCCCGGATGAACAGGGCAAATTCCGGCTGTTCCGGCGTAACGTCTTCCCCGAGCACGCAGCAGTTCAGAGAGTCCGCCTCCATGGTGAAGGGAATGGAATTCGCCACAATATTCGGGTGCACGCGCAGGTTTTGCCCGGTGCTGGCGGAGCCGGTAAAGGTCACCACGTCCTGGCTGTCGAGCTGGTTCAGCAGGTCACCCGCGCCGCCGCAGATCAGGCTGATGGCGCCGTCCGGCACCAGTCCGCTTTCCACGATGGATTTCACCATCGCCTGCGTTACCTGTGCGGTAGCGGTAGCGGGTTTGATAATGGCGGGCATCCCGGCAAGCCAGGTCGGCGCCAGCTTTTCCAGCATCCCCCAGCAGGGGAAGTTAAAAGCGTTGATGTGCACCGCCACGCCGGATTTCGAGGTGAGGACGTGGCGCGCCGCAAAGCCGCCTTCTTTCGACAGCGGGATTAACTCATCTTCCGGCCACAGCGTGTCGTCCGGCAGCTCGCGGCTGCCCAGGCTGGCGTAAGTGAAGAGGGTGCCGATGCCGCCTTCAATATCCACCCAGCTGTCCGCCTTCGTCGCGCCCGTCTGGGCTGACAGGGCATAGAACGTCTCTTTCTCGCCAAGCAGGTGCTTTGCCACCGCCTTCAGCATGGCAGCCCGTTCGATAAAGGTCATCTCGTGAAGCGCTTCACCGCCGCGCTCAATCGCATAGCGACGGGCGGCCGCCATGTCCAGCCCTTCGCTGGTCACGCTCCAAAGCGCTTCGCCACTGATGGCGTGATGAATAGTGCGTTCGCGGCCCCGGCCAGACTGCCAGGTACCGGACACGAAGCTGGCTAACTGCTGCATCGCTTATCTCCAAATGTTTCGTAATTTCACTATTAATAGTTTGATCGTGAATCATAAAAATCAAGCTGTGTTTTTAATGAATTGTTAACGTTGTGATCTGGCTGGACGAATTGCATCGCGCAAAGGCGCTTGGTGCGCGGCTTAGAGTAAAAGCCTTGCGAGCAACATCACAAAACCAGGAAACAATTCTTGGGGTTATATTTAACCTTTGTGTAACTTTTAAAAAACAAAGTGATTCAACAATACGCTTTAATTTGCAAACTAACGAATCATAAAGGTGACGACGTGACGCAAGAACAACGGTTTGAGCAGCGCATAGCGCAGGAGACGGCGATTGAGCCTCAGGACTGGATGCCTGACGCCTACCGTAAGACGTTGATCCGTCAGATTGGTCAGCATGCGCACTCCGAAATTGTCGGCATGCTGCCGGAAGGGAACTGGATCGCCCGCGCGCCGACGCTGCGCCGAAAAGCGATCCTGCTGGCGAAAGTGCAGGACGAAGCCGGGCACGGGCTCTACCTCTACAGCGCGGCGGAAACGCTGGGCTGCGCGCGGGAAGACATCTACCAGAAGATGCTCGACGGCAGGATGAAATACTCCTCCATCTTCAACTATCCAACCCTGAGCTGGGCCGACATCGGCGTGATCGGCTGGCTGGTAGATGGTGCCGCCATCGTCAACCAGGTGGCCCTGTGCCGCACTTCCTACGGTCCGTATGCCCGGGCGATGGTGAAAATCTGTAAAGAAGAGAGCTTCCACCAGCGTCAGGGCTTTGAAGCCTGCATGGCGCTGGCGCAGGGCAGCGAGGCCCAGCGCCAGATGCTGCAGGACGCCATCAACCGCTTCTGGTGGCCGGCGCTGATGATGTTCGGGCCGAACGACGACAACTCGCCGAACAGCGCCCGTAGCCTGGCGTGGAAAATCAAACGCTTCGGCAATGACGAACTTCGCCAGCGCTTTGTCGATAACACGGTGCCGCAGGTGGAGATGCTGGGCATGACGGTGCCGGATCCCGACCTGCGTTTGGATGAAGAGAGCGGCAACTACCGCTTCGGCGAGATCGACTGGCAGGAGTTTGAAGAGGTCATTAACGGGCGCGGCATCTGCAATCACGAACGCCTGACCGCGAAACGAAAAGCCTGGGAAGACGGGGCGTGGGTGCGCGAAGCCGCACTGGCGCACGCGGAAAAACAGCGCGCCCGTCAGGCCGCATAAGAGGAAATAACCATGAGCAATGTCTACTGGCCGCTGTACGAAGTGTTCGTACGCAGCAAACAAGGGTTGTCCCACCGTCACGTGGGCAGTCTGCATGCCGCCGACGATCGCATGGCGCTGGAAAATGCGCGCGATGCCTACACCCGCCGCAGCGAAGGATGTTCTATCTGGGTGGTTAAGGCGAGCGAGATTGTCGCCTCCCAGCCGGAAGAGAGCGGTGAGTTCTTCGACCCGGCGGAAAGCAAGGTCTATCGACATCCGACGTTCTACACCATCCCTGACGGCATCGAGCATATGTGAGGCAAAGAATGAATTCAGTGACTGCCTATGCCCTGCGTCTGGGCGACAACGGTCTGGTGCTTTCCCAGCGCCTCGGCGCCTGGTGCGGCCACGCGCCGGAGCTGGAAATTGACCTCGCGCTCGCCAATATCGGTCTCGACCTGCTGGGCCAGGCGCGCAATTTCCTGACCTATGCCGCGGAGCGGGAAGGCCAGGGCGATGAAGACACCCTGGCGTTTGGTCGCGACGAACGTCAGTTCCGCAACGTCCTGCTGGTGGAGCAGCCGAACGGCAATTTCGCCGACACGATTGCCCGGCAGTACCTGATGGATGCCTGGAACGTGGCGCTGTACGAACGGTTAACCCAAAGCAGCGACGGACAGCTTGCCGCCATTGCCGCCAAAGCGATTAAAGAGGCGCGTTACCATCTGCGCTTCAGCCGCGGCTGGCTGGTGCGGCTGGGCGACGGGACCGAAACCTCCGCGCAAAAAATGCAGCAGGCCATCGACAGCCTGTGGCGTTTTACGGCGGAGCTGTTTGAGGCGGATGACGTTGAGCTGGAATTGATTGACGCCGGCGTGGCGGTTGACCCGCGCCTCCTGCGTCAACCGTGGGAAAGCGAAGTGTTTGCCGGTCTGAATGAAGCCTGCCTGCAGGTGCCCGAAGAGGTGGCGTACCGCACCGGGGGCAAGCAGGGGCTGCACACCGAACATCTGGGCCCGATGCTGGCGGAAATGCAGTATCTCCAGCGCGCGTACCCCGGCCAGCAGTGGTAAAGGAGAACGCTATGCAACGCCTCGTCGACATCGCGCCTGCGCAAATTCCTGAGATCTGGTCGCTGTTAAGCCAGATCCCGGACCCGGAAGTGCCGGTGTTAACCATCACCGATTTAGGCATGGTGCGCAGCGTGAAGGCGCAGGGTGAAGGCTGGGTTATCGGCTTCACGCCTACCTACTCGGGCTGTCCGGCCACGGAACACCTGCTGGGGGCGATCCGCGACGCGATGACCAAGCGCGGCTTTACCCCGGTGCATATTGTGCTCCAGCTTGACCCCGCCTGGACTACCGACTGGATGACCGCCGACGCGCGCGAGCGCCTGCGGGGGTACGGCATCAGCCCGCCCGTGGGGCATAGCTGTCACGTGCACGCACCTTTGGAGGTGAGCTGCCCGCGCTGCGCCAGCACCGACACCTCGCTTATCAGTGAATTTGGTTCGACGGCCTGCAAAGCGCTCTACCGCTGCAACACCTGCCGCGAGCCCTTCGACTATTTCAAATGTATTTGAGGCTGCCATGACAACGTTTCATTCATTAACAGTGGCAAAAGTGGAACCCGAAACCCGCGATGCGGTGACCATCACGTTCGCGGTGCCGCAGGCGCTGCAGGACGCCTACCGCTTCCGTCCCGGCCAGCACCTGACGTTAAAAACGAAGCTTGACGGGGACGAGCTGCGCCGCTGCTACTCCATCTGCCGGAGTACCGCGCCGGGCGAGATCAGCGTGGCGGTCAAAGCCATCGACGGTGGGCGTTTTTCCCGCTATGCCCGGGATGAGATCAAAGCGGGTATGGCGCTGGAGGTGATGGTTCCTCAGGGGCAGTTTGGCTACCAGCCGCGGGCCGAACGCGAAGGCCACTACCTGGCCATTGCGGCAGGCTCCGGGATCACCCCGATGCTGGCGATTATCTCTGCGACGCTGGCGACCGAACCCAACAGCCAGTTCACCCTGATCTACGGCAACCGCAGCAGCCAAAGCATGATGTTCCGCCAGTCGCTGGCGGATCTGAAGGACAAATACACGCAGCGACTTCAGCTCGTCTCCATCTTCAGCCAGGAGCGGCTGGACAGCGATCTGCTCTACGGCCGCATCGACGGGGAAAAGCTGCAGGCGCTGGCGAAAACCCTGATCAACTTCCGCCAGTACGACGAGGCGTTTATCTGCGGCCCGTCGGCGATGATGGACGACGCCGAAGCCGCGCTGAAGGCGCTGGGGATGCCGGACAAAGCGATTCACCTGGAGCGCTTTAACACGCCGGGAACCACCGCTAAACGCGCGGTGCACGTGCAGGCGGAAGGGCAGAAAGTGACCGTACGCCAGGACGGGCGCGACCATGAAATCACTCTGACGGCGGACGATGAAAGCATTCTTGACGCCGCCCTGCGTCAGGGGGCGGATCTTCCGTATGCCTGCAAGGGGGGCGTGTGCGCCACCTGTAAATGCAAAGTGCTGCGCGGGAAGGTGGACATGGCGACCAACTACAGCCTGGAGCCGGACGAGCTGGCCGCCGGGTATGTGCTGAGCTGCCAGTCGCTGCCGTTAACCGCCGACGTGATTGTCGACTTCGACGCGAAGGGGATGGCATGAGCGAACTGATTGTTACCCGTCATGGCCGCGTGCTGCAGCTGACGCTCAACCGTCCGGCGGCGCGCAACGCCCTCAACAACGCGCTGTTGACGCAGCTTGCTGAGCAGCTTGAGGCTGCCGCCGTGGATGCCGACATCACCGTCTGCGTGATTTACGGCAGCGAGCGCTGTTTTGCCGCCGGGGCCGATCTCAACGAAATGGCGGAGAAAGACCTGCCTGCCACCCTGAACGATATCCGTCCGCAGCTGTGGGCGCGAATCAACGCTTTTCCTAAACCGCTGATTGCCGCCGTGAACGGCTTCGCGCTGGGCGCAGGCTGCGAGCTGGCGCTGCAGTGCGACGTGATCATTGCGGGCGATAACGCCCGTTTCGGTCTGCCGGAAATCACGCTGGGCATTATGCCCGGCGCGGGCGGCACCCAGCGTCTGATTCGCTGCGTCGGGAAATCCCTTGCCAGCAAAATGGTGCTGACGGGCGAGAGTATTACCGCAGAGCAGGCGCTGAGCGCCGGGCTGGTCAGCGACGTTTTCCCGGCAGCGCTGACGCTGGAGTATGCCCTGAAGCAGGCGGCGCTGATGGCGCGCCACTCTCCGCTGGCGCTGCAGGCGGCGAAACAGGCGCTTCGCCAGTCTCAGGAGGTACCGCTCCAGGCCGGGCTCGCGCAGGAGCGCCAGCTGTTTACGCTGCTTTCTGCCACCGAAGACCGCAGGGAAGGCATCGACGCCTTCTTACAAAAACGCACCCCCGACTTTAAAGGACGCTAATTGTGGAATGTATTCTCAGTCATGTTGAGCAGGGCGTAATGACCATTACGCTGAACCGTCCGGAGCGTCTGAACAGCTTTAACGACGTGATGCACCAGCAGCTTGCCGAGTGCCTGAAACAGGCCGAGCGTGATGACACCATCCGCTGCCTGCTGATCACCGGAGCGGGACGCGGCTTTTGTGCCGGTCAGGATCTGAACGACCGCAACGTCGACCCCAACGGCCCGGCGCCGGATCTGGGCATGTCCGTTGAGACCTTTTACAACCCGCTGGTGCGCCGCCTGGCAAAGCTGCCGAAACCGGTCATTTGTGCGGTTAACGGTGTGGCGGCCGGTGCGGGCGCCACGCTGGCGTTGGGGTGTGACATGGTCATTGCCGCCCGTTCCGCCAACTTCGTGATGGCCTTCAGCAAGCTCGGGCTGGTACCGGACTGCGGCGGCACCTGGCTGCTGCCGCGCGTGGCCGGACGCGCACGCGCCATGGGGCTGGCGCTGCTCGGCGACAAACTCAGCGCCGAACAGGCGCAGGCGTGGGGGATGATCTGGCAGGTGGTGGATGACGAACAGCTCTCCACCACGGCGCAGCAGATGGCGCTGCATTTTGCCTCTCAACCGACCTTCGGGCTGGGGCTGATCAAGCAGGCGATCAATGCCGCAGAAACCAACACCCTCGACGCCCAGCTCGATCTGGAGCGCGACTATCAGCGCCTGGCCGGGCGCAGCGACGATTACCGCGAGGGCGTCAGCGCCTTCCTGGCGAAGCGCGCGCCAAACTTTACGGGGAAATAAGATGCTGAACATACGGACTGTCGCCGTGATTGGCAGCGGCACGATGGGCGCAGGCATTGCCGAAGTGGCGGCAAGCCACGGTCATCAGGTTCTGATTTACGACATTTCTGCCGACGCCATTTCCCGTGCGATTGACGGCATTCGTCAACGCCTCGCGTCCCGGGTAACGCGCGGAAAGCTTTCTGCGGACGCGAGCGGACAGATCCTCGCCCGACTGATTCCGGTGACGGATATCGATGCGCTGGCATCGGCAGATTTGGTTATTGAGGCGGCCTCCGAACGCCTTGACGTCAAAAAAACGCTGTTTGCGAAACTGGCGGAAGTCTGCCCGCCGCAGACGCTGTTGACCAGTAACACCTCCTCTATCTCCGTCACGGCGATTGCGGCGGACATCCACCATCCGGAGCGCGTCGCAGGGCTGCATTTCTTTAACCCGGCACCGGTGATGAAGCTGGTGGAGGTGGTCAGCGGGCTGGCGACCTCTCCGGAAGTGGCCGACGCGCTGTGCGAGCTGGCGCTGAACTGGGGCAAACAGCCCGTTCGCTGCCAGTCAACGCCGGGGTTCATCGTCAACCGTGTCGCGCGTCCGTTCTATTCCGAAGCCTGGCGCGCGCTGGAAGAGCAGGTCGCCCCACCGGAGGTGATTGATGCCGCCCTGCGCGAAGGCGGCGGTTTCCCGATGGGGCCGCTGGAGCTGACCGACATGATTGGTCAGGACGTGAACTTTGCGGTGACCTGCTCGGTATTTAACGCCTTCTGGCAGGAGCGTCGTTTTCTGCCTTCGCTGGTCCAGCAGGAGCTGGTGCTGGCAGGGCGGCTGGGCAAAAAGAGCGGGAAGGGCGTCTACAACTGGCAGGGTGATAAACCCGAGGTGCGGTGGGTGGCAGCCGTGAACGACAGCTACAGCCCGATGCGCGTTGAAAAAAGACGTGACGGTGTCACCGAAATTGATGATGTGTATCTGATTGAAACGCAGGGGGAAACCGCTCAGGCGCTGGCGCTGCGGCTCAACGGCCCGGTGGTGGTGGTCGACCGCATTGAACGCGATGTGGCGGTGATTGCCGCGGCGGCAAGCAACCCGCATACCGCGACGCAAAAAGCCATCCGCTACCTGCAACAGCAGGGTAACCGGGTGGTGCAAATTGCCGATTATCCCGGCCTGCTGGTCTGGCGGACGCTGGCAATGATTGCCAACGAAGCGCTGGATGCCCTGCAAAAAGGGGTCGCCAGCGAGAAGGACATCGATACCGCCATGCGCCTGGGCGTGAACTACCCGAGCGGGCCGATCGCCTGGGGCGAGCGTCTGGGCTGGCAGCGCCTGCTGACGCTGCTGGAGAACCTGCAGCGCCATTACGGTGAAGAGCGCTATCGCCCCTGTTCACTGCTGCGCCAGCGCGCGCTTCTGGAGAGTAGCTATGAGTCTTAACGCCTGGCATAACGCCCGCGCGATGTACGAACGGGACGCCTGCGCGCAGGCGATGGGGATGGACATTGTCGAGATGGACGAGGGCTACGCGGTAGTGACCATGACCATCACTCCGCAGATGCTTAACGGCCACAACACCTGCCACGGTGGGCAGCTTTTTTCGCTGGCAGACACCGCCTTTGCCTACGCCTGCAACAGCCAGGGGCTGGCGGCGGTCGCCTCCGGCTGCTCGATTGATTTTCTGCGTCCGGGCTTTGCCGGGGACACGCTCACCGCCACCGCGCGGGTGATGCATCAGGGCAAGCTGACCGGCGTGTATGACATTGAAATCCAGAACCAACAACAGAAAACCGTCGCCCTTTTTCGCGGAAAATCTCACCGCATCGGCGGCAGCGTGACAGGAGAGGCAGATGCGTGACGCATTTATTTGTGATGGCGTTCGAACCCCTGTGGGGCGCTACGGCGGCTCGCTTTCTGCGGTAAGAACCGACGATCTCGGCGCCGTGCCGCTGCGCGCGCTGCTGGCCCGCTATCCGCAGCTCGACCTCGAGCGGATTGACGATGTGATTTTCGGCTGCGCCAACCAGGCAGGGGAAGATAACCGCAACGTCGCGCGCATGTCGTCCCTGCTCGCCGGACTGCCGCAGACGGTGTCCGGAACCACCCTTAACCGCCTGTGCGGGTCGGGGCTGGACGCGATTGGTTTTGCGGCGCGCGCCATTAAGGCGGGCGATGGCGACCTGCTGATCGCGGGCGGCGTGGAGTCGATGTCCCGCGCGCCGTTTGTGATGGGCAAAGCCACCGCCGCGTTTCAGCGTCAGGCGGAGATCTTTGATACCACCATCGGCTGGCGATTTGTGAATCCGCTCATGCATCAGCAATTCGGAACTGACAGTATGCCGGAAACGGCAGAGAATGTAGCTGAATTGTTAAATATCAGCCGTGCCGATCAGGACGCGTTCGCGCTGCGCAGCCAGCAGCGTACCGCACAGGCGCAGCAGAACGGCATTCTGGCGCAGGAGATTGTGCCGGTGCGGGTGCCGGGCAAAAAAGGGGCGGTCACCGAGTTTAACGTGGATGAACACCCGCGCGCGGACACCACGCTCGAGCAGCTTGCCGGTCTGAAAACGCCGTTCCGTAAGAACGGGGTGGTTACGGCGGGAAATGCCTCCGGCGTCAACGACGGCGCGGCGGCGCTGATTGTCTCCAGCGAGAAGATGGCGCTGGCGCAGGGGTTAGTCCCGCGTACGCGGATCGTGGCGATGGCAACGGCGGGCGTGGAGCCACGTCTGATGGGGCTCGGCCCGGTACCCGCCACCCGCAGGGTGCTGGAGCGCGCCGGACTCAGTATTAACGATATGGACGTGATTGAGCTTAACGAAGCGTTCGCCTCGCAGGCGCTGGGCGTGCTGCGTCAGCTGGGCCTGCCGGATGATGCCGCGCACGTCAACCCGAACGGTGGCGCGATTGCGCTGGGCCACCCGCTGGGCATGAGCGGGGCCAGACTGGCGCTGGCCGCGAGCAATGAACTGCACCGACGCGGCGGGCGCTACGCGCTGTGTACGATGTGCATCGGTGTGGGTCAGGGCATTGCCATGATCCTTGAGCGTGTTTGAGCATAAAAACAATGTGAGTACCCTACAATGACAAATACAACAAAGCTTGATCCGATTGAAACGGCCTCCCTTGACGAGTTACAGGCGCTGCAGACCGCGCGTCTGAAATGGACGCTGCATCACGCCTACAACAACGTGCCGATGTACAAACGCAAGTTTGACGCCGCGGGCGTTCACCCTGACGATTTCAACGAGCTGGCGGATATCCGCAAATTCCCGTGCACCACCAAGCAGGACCTGCGGGATAACTATCCGTTCGATACCTTTGCCGTGCCGATGGAGCAGGTGGTGCGCATTCATGCATCATCCGGCACCACCGGCAAACCGACCGTTGTCGGCTACACGCAGGGCGATATCGACAACTGGGCCAATCTGGTGGCCCGCTCCCTGCGCGCGGCGGGCGGCAGCGCGAAGGACAAAATACACGTGGCGTATGGCTATGGCCTGTTTACCGGTGGGCTGGGGGCGCACTACGGTGCCGAGCGTTTAGGGGCGACGGTGATCCCGATGTCCGGCGGCCAGACGGAGAAACAGGCGCAGCTGATCCGTGATTTCCAGCCGGACATGATCATGGTGACGCCGTCCTACTGCCTCAACCTGATTGAGGAGCTGGAGCGCCAGATGGGCGGCGATGCCAGCGGCTGTTCCCTGCGCGTGGGCGTCTTCGGCGCCGAGCCGTGGACGCAGGCCATGCGGCGCGAAATTGAAAAACGCTTAGGCATTACGGCGCTGGATATCTATGGCCTCTCCGAGGTGATGGGGCCGGGTGTGGCGATGGAGTGTATCGAAACCGTCGACGGCCCGACCATCTGGGAAGACCACTTCTACCCGGAGATCGTCAACCCGAACGACGGCACGCCGCTGGATGACGGTCAGCAGGGCGAGCTGCTGTTCACCACCCTGACCAAAGAGGCGCTGCCGGTGATCCGCTACCGCACCCGCGACCTGACTCGCCTGCTCCCGGCAACCGCGCGCAGCATGCGTCGTATGGACCGGATCAGCGGTCGCAGTGACGATATGCTGATCATCCGCGGCGTCAACGTCTTCCCGTCGCAGCTGGAAGAGGAGATCGTGAAGTTCGAACACCTTTCTCCGCACTACCAGCTGGAGGTGAACCGCCGCGGGCATCTTGATTCACTTTCGGTGAAGGTCGAGCTAAAAGAGAGCAGCTTAATCCTGACGCACGAGCAGCGTTGCCAGGTGTGCCACCAGCTGCGCCACCGCATTAAGTCGATGGTGGGGATTTCCACCGACGTGACGATCGTGAACTGCGGCAGCATCCCGCGCTCGGAGGGGAAAGCCTGCCGGGTGTTTGATTTGCGTAAAGTTGCGGCCAACGGTTGAATCTCCCTCACCCCAGCCCTCTCCCAAAGGGAGAGGGTGTAAAAAGTTCCCTCTCCCTTTGGGAGAGGGTTAGGGTGAGGGTCGATCCCAGATTCGTATGCTATGATTCATCCAGGACAAAAATTACAACAGAATGAATCACATGAATAAACTCGACGCCTTTATCCAGCACGCGGTTAGCTCCGTTCCCGTCAGCGGGACCTCGCTTATCTCTTCGTTATACGGTGACGCGCTTTCCCATCGCGGCGGTGAGATTTGGCTCGGCAGCCTTGCCGCCCTGCTGGAAGGCATGGGGTTTGGCGAGCGCTTCGTGCGCACCGCGCTGTTTCGCCTCAATAAAGAGGGCTGGCTGGACGTTTCCCGCATCGGGCGTCGCAGCTTTTACCGCCTGAGCGATAAAGGGCTGCGTCTGACGCGTCGCGCGGAGAATAAGATCTACCGCGCGGAACTGCCCGCCTGGGACGGCAAATGGTTATTGCTGCTCTCAGAAGGGCTGGATAAAACCACCCTTGCCGACGTCAAAAAACAGCTGATCTGGCAGGGGTTTGGCACGCTGGCACCGAGCCTGATGGCCTCGCCGTCACAGCATCTGGCCGACGTACAATCGCTACTGCATGATGCCGGCGTGGCGGAAAACGTGATTTTCTTTGAAGCCCACTCGCCGCTGGCGCTTTCGCGCGCGGCGCTGCGTTCGCGAGTGGAAGAGTGCTGGCAGCTCACTGAGCAAAACGCAATGTACGAGACGTTCATCGATTCATTCCGCCCGCTGCTGCCGCTGCTGAAAGAGGCAGCGCCGGAGGAGCTGACGCCGGAACGCTGCTTCCAGATCCAACTGCTGCTGATTCACTTTTATCGTCGTGTGGTGCTGAAAGACCCGCTGTTGCCGGAAGAGTTACTGCCCGCGCACTGGGCGGGTCAAAGCGCCCGACAGCTTTGCATCAATATCTACCAGCGCGTCGCGCCGGGGGCGCTGGCGTTTGTCAGCGAAAAAGGCGAAACCTCGGTTGGGGAATTGCCCGTGCCCGGCACGCTTTACTATCAACGTTTTGGTGGTCTGAATACTGCGTAAGGAGAGGGTATGCCTGTTTATCAAATTGATGGTCTGACGCCGGTCGTGCCGGACGAGAGCTACGTTCACCCAACGGCGGTACTGATTGGCGACGTGATTCTGGGCAAAGGCGTTTATGTTGGCCCTAACGCCAGCCTGCGCGGCGATTTTGGCCGCATCGTAGTGAAAGACGGGGCGAACATTCAGGATAACTGCGTGATGCACGGCTTCCCGGAGCAGGACACGGTGGTGGAAGAGGACGGGCATATCGGCCACAGCGCCATTCTGCACGGCTGCATTATCCGCCGCAATGCGCTAGTGGGCATGAACGCGGTGGTGATGGACGGCGCGGTCATCGGTGAAAACAGCATCGTCGGCGCGGCGGCGTTCGTGAAGGCGAAAGCGGAGATGCCCGCCAACCATTTGATTATCGGCAGCCCGGCCAAAGCGATTCGCGAACTCAGCGAGCAGGAGCTGGCATGGAAGCAGCAGGGCACGCGGGAGTATCAGGTGCTGGTGGAGCGCTGCAAGTTGACCATGCATCAGGTAGAGCCGCTGCGCGAGGAAGAGCCTGACCGGAAACGGCTGGCGTTTGATGAGAATTTAAGGCCGAAGTCGGCGGTGTAGAACGGGAAGTTCTTACCACAGCACTAACGGGAAGATGTTACCCGCCTCATCGTGCTATTAATCCTCCGATACAGACTCATCACGACAAAGGACGTAGAGTTATGCTGAGAGGTAAACGCGCTGTTATCACGGGTGGTGGCGGAGGATTTGGTCAGGCGCTGTGCGTCTGGCTGGCACGAGAGGGCGTAGAAGTGGATTTTAGCGCCCGTCGGGCGGTGGATATTCAAAAAACCTGCAGCCTCATCGCAGCTGAAGGTGGTGAGGCGAAAGGGTATCTCTGTGATTTAGCCCTGCCGGAATCCATTTCTGAGTTTTCTTCGCAGGTTTTAGATTCAGACAGGCCAATCGATATTTTAATTCTGAATGCTGCTCAGTGGTTGTCCGGGACAATAGACCAACAATCGAGCATTGAAATCGTCAATACCGTCAGTTCAGGCCTGACAGGTTCAATCCTGCTCACCCAGGCAATACTTCCGGGTTTAAGACGTTCAGAGAGTGCAGACATCATTGCGGTTATATCTGCGTGCGGTATTCCGAACTTTACAGATTCGATTGCCCATCCCGCTTTTTTTGCCAGCAAACATGGAATGAGCGGCTTTATCACCAAACTGTCAAAAGAATTGTCCCTCGAAAATATAAGGGTAACCGGCATGTATCCACCCGATTTTGAACTTACCGGGTTAGATGCGCTTGTCGACGATCGATCACGAATGGGGGAGCGCTTAATGAATGGACAATCGGTCTGGGAAACGATGCGTTTTGTGCTGACTCAGCCACGTAGCTGCCATATTGGTACCGTCTACTTTCAGGGACCCACTCGCGAAGATCTGGAATGTCAGTCCTGAACCTCTTATTTTTGTATCCACCTTTTGATTTAGCAGAACAGGGACCACAGAGATGACGCGCTTTTACCAACTTACAGCGACCAGCCTTGATGCCCGACCGATCTTAATGGCCGACTATGCGGGTAAGGTGGTTCTGGTCGTTAATACCGCCAGCCAGTGCGGCTTCACGCCTCAGTACGCCAGGCTTGAAGCGCTATACAAGAAATACGCCGATCGAGGGTTAGTGGTGCTTGGCTTCCCCTGCAACCAGTTCGGTAAACAGGAACCCGGCGGCGCCGACGAAATTGCGAAAACCTGTTACATCAACTACGGCGTGAGTTTCCAGATGTTCGAGAAAGTCGAGGTTAACGGTAGCGCAGCTCACCCGCTGTTTCGTTATCTGAAAAACGAATTGCCCGGCGTGCTGGGTGGGCGGATCAAGTGGAACTTTACTAAGTTTTTGATAGGACGCGACGGTAAACCACTCAAACGTTTTGCACCGATGACAAAGCCCGAGAAAATGGAAGCAGCAATTCTGGCTGCCCTGGAAAGCTAAGAATCTTCGTTTTTAGCAGCCTGATGGATTTTAAGGGGGCTCAGACTGCTGACACCGTGCGATTTGTGAGTTTCACCCGGTGCGGAATGTAGGCCGGGTAAGCGCAGCGCCACCCGGCAAAAAGACGGTTAAAATGTTGATGGCGGGGTTTGTCATCAATCTCAGGCCCCGTGAGGGGCCTGGTCTGCTTAAACGTCTGGATTAGAAGCGATATTGCAGACCCGCTGTAATGGTATAGTTGTGGTTAGAAATACCCGCAGCGTCCCCGCCAATAGAACCGGATTCGCCAGTATTGGTATCAATAATCTGCGTACCGCCTTTACCTTCTTCGTAACTGCTATAGGTAAATTCAGCAAAAACTTTGGCGTGCGGAGTCACATAATATCCGGCATCAACGGATGCGCCATAATAACGGGAATCCGTTGTCTTCTCGCGGAAGGTTAAATCGCGCATGTAGTGCTCGTCGTTATCATGCGCGCGGACCCAGTCACTGAATTTAAACAGGGCATTAAATTCAAAGTCATTAAAGCGGTACTGTCCTGCAAGGCCAATATACGGCATAGAGAAGCGCTGGCTATAACCAATCCCGCGTTCGCCTGCCGGGAAATTACCCTGATAAGCACCATTGTCGTAATTGTAAGACCCCCCGGTCGCCGTCCAGCTGAAGCGGGTTTCCTGATAACCTGCGGTGACGCCTGCTTTATAGTTATCGCCCTGGAAGATCCAGCCTTTTACGTTGAGATCGTATTCATTGGCATAGTTAACGTTCGTCGAAGGATGGCTTGAATGATCTGTCCAGGAGGATTGTTTTGCATTCATCCAGTCATAGTCGTCCATATGACCTGAGCCTGATGCCAGAGAGGTCCAGCCGCGGGCGTTCAGCGTCAAAAATGAGTATGCATCCCAGGAAATATCGCCTTTCAGAATAGCGACATTTTTTATTTTCCAGTCCAGCTGGCTAATTTTTCTTCCGGTGACTTCGTCATAAACCATTTCGTGAGATTTTCCGCTCAACATCCCGGCAGAGGCTGAAACCGTTAAACTTTCCGGTGAAAAATTCGGTGTGACTTGTGCGGTGCCTGCATATACTGCCCCTGAAAACGCGGCCATCATCATTCCCGCAACAATATTTCTTGTCATTTTTATTTCCCTAAAACAAATTAATCAATGAGTTGCAGGGAAATATTAAAACTCATACAAATAAGAATCAACTGCCAGTTTTGGTAATTTTTTATAATTTGACGTAAGGAGTGATATTTAACTTTGGGCCGCCTGAAGGAGGCGGCCGCTAATATTTAAATCATTACTTGCTCGGTGCAAAATAGCATTAAGTTGATTCACTGTAACCGGCGGCACAATAAATTCCGTTTACCCACGCAGCCACGGCGTGATCGTTAGTCCTGTCAGCAGGCCCTCCGGGCTGAGCAGGCGAGTAACGGTCTGTCCCCATGGTTCGATGCGGTTAGTCACCAGCAACCGATAGCCTTTTTCACTCAGAATGCGGGTAGCCGAATCCAGGTCCTGCACCTCGTATTCAATCCATCCCTGCGGTATCGGGTATTCAGAGGGCCACTGCGCTTCGCCAAAACAGGAGGTTGCCGCCTGTGCAAGCGGCCAGACGGCAAAATGCTTCGCGCCTGGCAACTGGCTCTCTTCAGTGAGCAGATAGTCGGCATTTCCTTCCATCGGCTTCAGCGGCAAACCGAGCGTCTGGACATAAAACGCGATGCTGGCGTCGTTGCTTTCTGAAACAGGCCCGAAGCCGGCGATAAATAAGACCTCAATTCCCGGTAACGTCTGCGGCATATCCACTCCTTAATGGGTTGAAACTCCAGAATTTATAGTATTGCTCTCAAAACGGGTACCGCATTCACCGCACCTGCGCTTTCACGACGGGTTTAAACTTCAGCGCGATGACGATCAGCAGGATAACACCCGCACTCATGACCAGCCATGCGCTGGTCAGTGAAACTGCGCTGTCGCGAACGATCCCCGCAATTAACGGCATTAGCGCGGCAATCATATATCCACCTCCCTGAACGTTAGACAATAGCTTCCCGGCCTGCGCGGGCGTGCGCGCATGATCGAACGTGACGATGAGCGACAGCGGGAAGAGGGCGCCGATCCCAGTGCCAAGCAGCAACGTGGATAACACCGGCGTTGTACCCGGCGCAAAGACCAGACACAGTAATCCTGCCAGCAGCAGTAACAGGACCGTAATCAGCGGCACGCGACGGTCGGGGAATTTACCGATCAGCGCGGAGACGGCAAACCCAGCGACAACCTCGGTTAACGTCAGCCAGGCCAGCATGTAGCCGCTGCTGCGTGCGGACCATCCCGCCTGAATATAGAGAGGAGGCAGCCAGGCCAATACCAGCGTATAGGCTCCTGTTCCCACGCCGAAAAAGAGCAACAGTAGTCCCGTGCGAGAGGACGAGAGCGGAACGGTTTCGTGTGCTGTTTTTTCCCCTTGTGGGTGCTTAACCAGAGTCAACCACAGTATCAGCGCCAGCAGCGCCAACAGCCCGGCTATGGCCAGCGCGGGTTTTAGCGTGAGCCATGAAAACAACGGCTCGGCGCTGGCGGCGGCGACTGCCGCACCGGCCATAATGCCCGTGCTGAATAGCGACATTACCGTGCTGGCCGTTTGCGTATATTCCTTTTTAATCAGGGCAGGCATTAACGCCTGGATCGTGCCTATGCTGGCCCCGCCCAGTAACGCGGAGCCCATAAGACTCGCTGGTGAGGCGCTAAAACCGCGCAATAAACAGGCCGCAAGCAGGATGAGGAGCCCGAACATAATTCCCCGCACGGCACCGACTCTGACTAAAAGCCAGGGCCCACATAAAGCGGCCAGCCCCATCATCGCGACAGGCAGGGTAGTCAGCAGGCTGAATTGCGTAGCAGTTAGCCCCGCTTCGCGCTGAAGTACGGAAAACAACGGTCCGACAGAAGCCAGAATAGGGCGCAGGTTCAGCCCGACGATAAAAGCGATAATGGCGAAGAGTAATGGCGACGTGCGTTTCAACAGGGAATCCTTTTCAGTTGTGAATGGCTCGGGCAAATTGCCGCGAGCATTTATCTTAACGTTAAGATAAAATATGTTTTTGCGTAAGATGTACCGCACAACAGGATAAATACCCACGCCATCAGGGGTGAAAATGAAAGATCATGTAGACTTCGTTGTCGACCAGTGGAGCCGTGCCATGCCGGAGCTGGACGCCTCGTCGATGAAAATTTTTGGCCGAATGCTCAGGCTAATGAAGCATCTGGGTAAAGAACGGGCGCAGGCCATGTCCCCGTTTGGTTTTCGCGAGGGCGAGTTTGACGTGCTCGCCACGCTGCGTCGCGCCGGTGAGCCGTACTGCCTTTCGCCCACGCAGCTGTATAAATCGCTGTTGATCACGTCAGGGGCGATGACGAACCGGCTCAGCCATCTCGAACAGCAAGGGCTTATCAGACGTATTGCCGATCTGGACGATAAGCGCAGCACCCTCGTAAGCCTGACACCGCACGGGCAAGAGCTTATCGAGGAGGCGCTGATCGTGCATACACAAACGCAAAATGCGCTGCTGAGCAGCTTATCTGACGCGCAGCGCGCGCAGCTTGAGTCCCTGCTCAGGGAGCTGCTGCTGACGTTTCCGCCCGAGGGTCTGGGTGACAAGTCACAGAGTGCCGATAATACAAAAACTGCATAGCCAAATCTCACAGAAAGGGAACGTATGTCTTTACCACCACTGTATGCCCTGCGCGCCTTTGAAGTTGCCGCGCGGCTGAACTCCTTCAGCAAAGCGGCTGAGGCACTGAATATCACGCCGGGCGCGGTCAGCAGGCATGTCCGGACGCTTGAAATGTGGTTCGACTGCGAGCTCTTTAAACGGCAAGGGCCGAGAGTCGAAGTCAGTGAGGCCGGGCGTATTCTGGCCGGACAGCTTAGCGAAAGCTTCTCGAACATCGAGTGGGCCTGCCGCGCGTTCAGAAGTGAAAATCACCTTCTGCGCCTCAAGGCTCCCAGCACCCTGACAATGAGATGGCTTCTTAACGTCCTGAAATCGTTTCGTGAAAACCATGCGAAACCGAAAGTAGAAATTGCCAGCGTCTGGATGGACTTCGACACCGTTGACTTCAGCCGTGAGCCCTACGATTGCGCGATCCTCCTCGGTAATGGCTATTTCGGCGAGTCAACAGAAAGCAGGCTGCTCTTCAGCGAATGGCTCATTCCGGTTTGTACCCCGTCTTTGCTTGAATCAGCCCGGCATCAGCTGCCGCAGTGCGACCTTATTCACCCCTCCCCGGACAGACGGGACTGGCGACGCTGGCTGAAAAGAACGGGGCTATTTCCCGGTCTCGACATGAGCGGCGGGATTGTGTTTGACACCCTGGAGCAGGGAAGTCTCGCCGCCATGCACGGACACGGCGTGGCGATGGCCGATCTCCGGCTCACGCTGGAAGCGCTGAAAAGCGGCCTGCTCGCGCTACCGTTCAGGGAGGCGATTGCAACAGGGGATGGCTACTACCTGGTCTGGCCGAAAAATTCGCTCAGAAGACAGAGTATTGAACGTCTGCTGGCCTGGCTAAACCTGAACTCGCCGGTAGTGCCTTCTCTGGATATCGTCTGTCTTGAGTACGATGAAAAACGGTTTTCTTAAATTAAGCAGGATATTCCTGACGGGATATCCCGCATAGTTAATGCGTTTATGCGTAGGGGATATTTGCCATCTTCTTATATCTTTCCGGCAGGGCGCTATTCAGGTTGAGTAATTTATCCAGAATATAAAGCGCAGGCGTACCCTTTGTGCGCTCTGTATCGATCAGCGCCTCGCGCAATACATTGGCAGCCGCGGTCATTTTATGGAAGTACGCTTCTGATTCAGGCGTCTGCGCTTCGCCCGACGTGGCGTACCGCACGTGGGGCCATTCGGCGAAGTCAAGCAGGGGAAGGGTTCCATCGTCTTTTGGTAAGTGTGCTGACAGCAACTCTTCGGCGTTACCCGGGTTGCTTTGGGCAAAAGACAGAAGATGCAGTCGATGTACAAAGGGCGAAAGCGCATCTGAACGATGGTTTTCTGACGACAGTCGCGAAATTAGCGCAGGGATATTTTCATCCACGGTGTTTATTTCCGGTGAAAGTATTTTCATTAAATGAAATAAAGCATCGAGTGTCATAGGTGCTCCATATACGCACATTATTATTTATTGTTTTAACGTCGCTATCTACTATCGACAGCACTATACCAAGGGTGAATGGATGGTATTTCATCGCTATAACGGTTGAAAAACGATAAATAGTGGGCGTCAATGTGAGTTTTACTCAATATAGGATTTGATACCGTGTTAGTATCATAGAGCTTGCTGATTACCTGTGTTCGTCCCCATCGCCATCCGCACACGTTGGAACTGCTGACGGCTCGGAGAAGTCGCTTGATGGTCTTGAATTTTGATGGCAGCGGTAAAGTGACCCGGCACGCGGAAAGGCGCGCCGGACAAGATAGACAAGATCCCGCCAACTCAACCGACCGTATTAAAATGCCAGTCGCTTGCAGTGGACAGCGTCACGAACGGACCGGCCAGCGTGCTGTTGTGATGACCAATAATGTCGCTGGCGGATAAATGTTCATTGTCCATTGTGGTATGTGCATCTGAAATCAATACCGTCCTGAAGCCCAGCTCCGGCGCGGACCGGCATGTGGTATCAACACAAAATTCTGTTTTCATCCCGACAATGACCAGCTGCTTGATGCCTCTCTGATTAAGTTCACGCTTCAATTCGGTATCCCGAAAACAGCTGGGATAGCGCTTTGTGAAAACAACATCCAGCGTCTTCACGTCCAGCTCGGGTATCAGCTGTGTTAATGGGCCTTTCTCCGAGAAGGGGGAGTCGTCTGGTCCGATATGGCGGGCAAAAAAGACGGGCACCTCTGCTTGTCGCGCGCGGGCGATTAACAAGCAGATATTTGCCAGAACGGCGTCCGCGGAGCATGGGGAAACCGGGCCACGGAAGAGGCCGCGCTGCATGTCGATAATTAAGAGAGCATTGTCAGATGACACCATTTTCTTTCTCCATTCAGAGGGGGATGAACGGAGAGCGATTTCCCCGTCCAGGCCGGCGGGGATTGAGGTTCTGTTTGTCAGTAGTTCGCTACAGATACGCTCACGCCGCCGAGGGTGTCGGTGGTGGTGAGGGTGGTTGTTGGCTTAACTGACTGATACATGGAATGACCTTTGTTTATTCAGTCCGCTCTACGCGGAACTAACGCATTAGTTATAGCGTTGCTTAGCGCATTTCTTCAATTCACCA
Organism: Enterobacter sp. B79-1; assembly: GCF_057444735.1. Taxonomy (NCBI): domain Bacteria; kingdom Pseudomonadati; phylum Pseudomonadota; class Gammaproteobacteria; order Enterobacterales; family Enterobacteriaceae; genus Enterobacter; species Enterobacter sp. B79-1. Next base: position 581,486 of record NZ_JBYAZJ010000001.1, on the reverse strand, counting down.
AGTTGGGTAGGGGGCTGATGCAGCGGCAGGAAGTTGTCAGCAAAGGCGCGTAGCCTGCGGGGCACGCCTTTGCTGACGGGATAGCCATAATCATCTCAGGCTCTCGAGCCCTTGCAGGAATTCCTCCACCTGGGCAGGCGTCGCCGTATCAGCCTGGTAAAGGATATCAAGCTTCACGTTCTTCAACCCGCAGAAGCCGAATACACCTTCGATTATCTGCGTCTGAATCGCCGTCGAATAGCCATGTTTGTCGAATCCGGTGAGATCGCTGCCGCCGGTGGCAATCAGGCGGACGGGAACATCGCGTAAATTGCCCACAATCCGGCCATCGTCGGCCACTTTATACGCCCAGTTCAGGGTCAACACCCGATCGAACCAGCCTTTTAACAGTGCGGGGACTGACCACCAGTATACCGGGAAGACAAATACCAGCATATCTGCGCGCTCAACGCGCTGCTGCTCGCGCAAAATATCCTCGGGAAGCGCAGTGGGATCGCCGTGATACAAATCAAGGTCGGGGCGAGACATGGTCGGATTAAAGCCTTCAGCATGAAGATCGGCAATTTCTACCTGCGTCCCTTGCTCGCGTAACGTCGCGGCAATGCGATCCGCCAGCGAATGGGATAATGAATGTTCAACAGGGTGAGCCGTCACGATCAGTGCATTATTTATGACATGTGTAACAGACATAGCAACCTCAGCAGGGGAGTGAACTGACACCTATATTACTATTGGTAAGTTAGGTGTCAATCCGACAGCAACGATCATTTTGTGCTGTTGGCGTAGGTATCCAGAACGCCAGACATGGCGCCGCTGAGCATATCTTCTGCGACGTTGCGGGCGAGTATCCCGTTCCCCGCGGCTGTACTGAGCGCGTCCGCGGCACCGATGATGGCAGTCAGTACCGCTTCACCCTGAACGCCTTTTAGCACGATAAACGGAGAAAGCGCCGTGCGAAGACAGTCGGCACATTCGGCAACGCACGCCTCGCGGAACGTCTGCAACGCGCGGGAGCCGGACAGCGCTGCGGCTATCGGACCCGTTTCCGGGCCGGCGGTAATGGCGCAGTCGATATAGGCAGCGCTGAAAAAGCGGATCGTCTTCTCCAGCGTTTTGCTGTCGAACGCCAGCGTCTCGCGGAATTTCGCCAGCTGACTATCGCTATAATCCTGGTACAGCGCCATCAGCAAGCCTTCACGATCGCCAAAGTGGTCATAGGGAATAGGCTTTGTCACGTTAGCCCGCTCGGCAAGATAGCCCAAGGTGAGCGCCTCGGTGCCTTGCTGGCGAACAATGCCGCGAGCAACCTCCAGCAACTGCACCCGGCGATCCTCTTTTCTTAAGCGCTTAACAACCATGATGTCCCTCGTATCGTTTATCTACTGATAGTAGTTTACACGCTTTCTGCCAGAGGCTGAACGCTTTGTGTCGCTGGACGGATCCTGAACCAGATCGCATACATCGCGGGCAGGAAGACCAGCGTAATGATGGTTCCTCCTAAAGTTCCGCCGATCAGCGTCCAGGCGAGCGTTCCCCAGAATACGGAATGCGTCAGGGGAATAAAGGCCAGAACGGCGGCCAACGCCGTCAGTAAGACCGGTCTGGCGCGCTGTACTGTCGCTTCGACAACCGCATGGAACGGATCGAGCCCCTCTTTCTGGTTATGATCGATTTGACCAATAAGAATCAGCGTATTGCGCATCAGAATGCCCGAAAGGGCGATCAATCCGACGAGGGCGTTGATGCCAAACGGCTGATTGAACAGCAGCAAGGTTGGCACCACGCCGATAAGCCCCAGCGGCGCGGTAAGAAAGACCATGACCATGGCCGACATGGAACGCACCTGCAGAATGATGATCAGTAGCGTCAGGGCAATCATAATGGGGAACAATGGCAACATTGCCCGGGTGGCTTTGCCTGATTCTTCAATCGATCCGGCCATTTCAATACGGTATCCTGGCGGCAGCGAATCCGCGATCGGCTGGAGCTGTTTCATGATGGCTGTAGACACGTCCGGTGGCTGAAGCGTTTCGTCGATATCGCCCCGCACGGTGATAGTCGGCGTTCGATCGCGACGACGCAGCAGCGGATCTTCCATTCTCACCTCAACATCGCCAATTTGTGACAGAGGGATGCGCTGGCCCGCATTGCCGACCAGGGTAAAGCCCGCTATTTTTGCCGGATCCAGGCGAATGTCACCTGCGGCGCGGCCAATCACCTGAACGGCGCGAATGTCTTCTCGTACAGACGTGATGGGAACACCGGACAGCAGGAACTGCAGCTGCTGAGCAACGGCATTCGAGGTTAAGCCAGTGGCCTGTAGGCGGTCCTGATCGAGCGTGAAATGCAGTGTGGGTACGCGCGTTCCCCAGTCCGTGTTGACGGTCCGCATCATCGGGCTTGCCTCGAGCACGCCTTTCATTTTGTCAGCGATGCCGCGTAGCGTATCGACATCGGGTCCCGTGACTCGCCAGGCGACCGGGAAGGGAGAGTAGGGACCAAACACCAGCTGCGTGACGCGCACGCGCGCTTCGGACGCAAGGCCTTCGGCAACCGCTTTACGTAGTCGGAGCTTGAGTGCCTCACGTGATGCCGGGCTATCCGTCAACACCACTATCTTCGCAAATGACGGATCGGGTAACTCAGGAGCCATGGCCAGATAAAAACGCGGTGAACCCTGACCAATGTACGATGTGACGATGTTGGCTTCTGGCTGTTTTTTCAGCCAGTCTTCTATTTTCGCTGCGGCGGCGCTGGTCTGCTCGATTGACGTGCCGTAGGGCATCTGCACTTCAACCAACACTTCGGGGCGATCCGACGTCGGGAAAAATTGTTTTTTCACCAGCCCCATGCCCAGGATCGCCAGGATAAAAATGGCGACAACCGACCCCGCCACAATCCATTTTCTGGCGATGACGCGGGTTAAGAGATGGCGAAAACGGTTATAGCGAGGCGTGCCATAGATGGCGGCATGGCCTCCTTCCACTTTGGGCATATCCGGCAGCATTTTCACGCCGAGATAGGGGGTGAAAACCACGGCGACGACCCACGATGCAATCAGCGCCAGGCCGACAATCCAGAACATATTGCTGGTGTATTCTCCCGCCGTTGACTGGGCGAAACCATTCGGCATAAAGCCAATGGCCGTTACCAGCGTGCCGGCGAGCATCGGGGCCGCGGTATGGCTCCAGGCGTAGGCGGAGGCTTTGATTCTGTCGTAGCCTTCCTCCATTTTTACCACCATCATTTCGATGGCGATGATGGCATCATCAACCAGCAAGCCCAGGGCAAGAATGAGGGAGCCCAGCGTGATGCGGTCAAAGTTAATGCCGCTGGCTTCCATTACCACAAAGACCACGGCCAGTGTCAGAGGAACCGCCGCCGCGACGACCACGCCCACGCGCCAGCCCATGCTGACAAAACAGACCACCATAACAACCAGCAGGGCGACGAAGAATTTGATCATGAACTCGTCCACCGACGAGCTGATGTTCACGGACTGATCGGTGACTTTCGTCAGGGTCATTCCCAGAGGCAGACCGTCATTGATTCTCGACGTTTCGGCATCAAGCGCTTTCCCCAGCGCCAGCCCGTTCCAGCCTTCGCGCATCACAATACCCAGCAGCAGGGCCGGTTCATGCTGGTTACGAATTTGCAGAACAGGCGGGTCTTCATAACCTCGTTCCACCGTGGCGACGTCGGAGAGCTTGAGCGTTTTGCCCTGCGCAATAAACGGCGTATCGCGGATTTTCCGTAGGGTATCGAAAGCCCCGTCGAGGCGGATAAAGATCTGCGCGCCGCGCGTCTCAATTGAACCCGCAGCCGTCAATACGTTCTGATTGTTCAGCGCATTGAAAATATCCTGAGGCGACAGGCCAAGCGTCGCGAGACGCTCGTGAGAGAAGGAGATATAAATCCGCTCTGCCTGCTCCCCAATGATATTGACTTTCTTCACGCCGGGGACGTGCAGGAGCTGCTGGCGCATGGTTTCGGCATCGCGCACGAGCAAACGCTGCGGCTCTCCTTTTGCTTTGAGCGCAAAGAGAGCAAAGGTCACATCGGCGAACTCGTCATTAATCATCGGTCCCGTTACGCCTGCTGGGAGATTTCGGCTCTCATCCCCAAGCTTTTTTCTGGCCTGATAGAACTCTTCCTGCACCTCAGAAGGTGGCGTATTGTCCTGTAATGACAGCGTGATAAAGGCCATGCCGGGGCGGGTATAGGTTTCCGTACGGTCATACCATTTGAGCTCCTGAAGGCGTTTTTCCAGCGGTTCGGCCACCTGATCCTGGATCTCCTGCGCGGTCGCGCCGGGCCACACGGCGATTGCGGTCATCTGCTTCACCGTGAAAGGCGGATCTTCTGCACGCCCGAGCCCAAAAAACGAGAGAATACCGGCAATCGTCACCAGAATAATCAGAAACAGCGTGACCGAGCGCTCGCGTACGGCAAGCGCTGACAGGTTAAAGCGTCCTTCGCTCATGGCTGACTCTCCGTGCGCTGTTGAGCGAGGCGGACCACTTCGCCTTCATGCAGAAGATGCACCCCTAACGCGACAATCTTTTCACCGGGCGTCACGCCCCCCGTTACCTGGGCGGAATCATCGCTCACGCTAAGCACCTTGACGGGTTGCCAGGTCACTTTGGCGGGTTGAGTCGAGATCCGCCAGACGCCAGGCCCTTTGCCCGCATCGTAGAGCGACGCAAGGGGAACCTGCATGACCTGGTTTTTCTCATTATGACTCCCTATGTTCAGCGTGACGGTCGCACCCAGCGGCGCGTCTGCCAGCGCGCCTGCCAGAACATACCGCGCCTCATAGGTGCGGGTGGTGGCATCGGCGGAATCAGAGAGCAGACGAAGCGTTGCGGTAACAGGCTGTTTTTCGTTGCCATAGCGAGTCGCCTGTGCTTCGCTCCCGACGACGGGACGCAGGGTCTCTGGAAGTTGCACCAGCGCCTCACGTTGTCCCGCGCGGGCAAGACGGATCACTGCCTGTCCGGCGCTTACGACCTGACCTGGCTCAGCGAAGGTCTCCATCACCACGCCGTCTGAATCGGCCAACAGTACGGCATAGCCTGTCGCGTTTTGCGCTACGCTTGCCTGCGCCCTGGCGGCACTAAGCTCCGCTCTGGCGGTGTCGGCCGCCGCTTTAATTTGGTCGTACTCGGAGGCAGACACTGCGCCCGTAGCCACAAGACCCCGATAGCGCGCTTCGTCGGCGATCGCTTTTCTTGCACGCGCCTGGGCGGCATCCACCGTCCGCTGCTGAGCCTGCGCCTGTAACGTCAGGTCAACGGGATCGAGGCGCATTAAAGGCTGGCCTTTTTTTACGCTCTGGCCTGTATCAACAAGGCGCTCAAGGACTTTGCCCTGAACCCTGAAACCGAGATCGCTTTGCGTTCTGGCAACCACCACGCCGGTAAATGCGCGAGACGTCGCGTTCGCGCGTTCAACGGACGCGGATCTGACGAGCGGTGGGTGCGTGCGCGGATCGTCACTCGCCGCGTTATCGCCGCAGGCCACGAGGGCCAGCGGCAGGAGAGAAACGAGACAACGGGCTGAAGTAAGCCTGAGCATGGGAAACCCTTATTAAAATAACAGGACAGTTTCCGCATTCTCTGACTAGTGACCAATAATGTCAATGGTCACAAATCAGGGAGCCAGACTTCTTAAAATCAGTGAGGGGAGAAGGATCGCAGCAGTGGGGGCAGTTTCGAGATTGTATTGCAGTTGAATGGGGTTAATGAAAGGGCACATCACCAGATATATCGCGAGCGTTGCCTCATCGAGCGGGGTTTTCCTTTCGAACTCCCCGGCCTGCCTACCTTCGACAATAATGCTCTCAATCAGTTTTAACAGGTGTTCTGAATACCTTTCTGCTGAAGGCCATTTTTCCCGCGCGGCCACGGCGGCGATGTCGTAAAGTTTACGATCGTGGAAAAACAGTTCGCTTCCTGCCTCGGTGAGCGCCCTGAAGAGACGACGTATTTTCTCGCTGGCGGAGGGCGCATCGGCGAGCGCCGAATGCACTGCGGTCATGATCAGTTCCAGGCGGTTAGCACAGATCACCTCGCCGATAGCCTGTTTGGAGTCAAAAAATTTATAAATGTAGGCCTTTGAAAAACCGATGGATTTAGCAAGCTCTGCCACGGTGGTTTTTTCATAGCCGTAGTGACCGAAGTGCTCAAATGCCGCTTCGACGATCTGCTCTCGGACGGAGTGGTCAAGTGGACCACGTGTAACTGGGACGTTCAAATTTTTAGTCATTTTTTAAGCTTAGCGTGACAGGCTTCGAATGACAACGAGTGACCATTTCGTGATTTGGTTACATGCGTTTTCGTCATGAACCCTTCAGACGGGACGATAAATCAGATGGGGTAAGTGTATCACTGTTTTTCGCGCGCAATGGCATCTATATGACAGTGCCAGCCTTGTGTCGATGCGTTTTAATCGGCGGGTGAGAGGAGGCCGCAAAAAATGCGGCCTTATATATCAGGCAGCCAGTTCAGGCATCTGTTCCTTCACGAAATTTAACACCTTACTCGCGTCCAGAGACGCATAGGGTAAACTCTCAATAATGGCGATGGAACGCGTATTGCCCACCGTTTCTTTTATCTCATCGAGTTTGTACTGAATATGCGGCGCGATGAGGAAACCATCGAAAGCGGGAGCGACACTGGCGAAGTTATTCAGCCCAACAGCGCTAATCATCAGCGGATAGCCTTCGCGTTCTGCCAGAGACTGCATCTTTTTGGCGAGCGAGTCTGCGGTATTACCAAACAAACAACAGATCAGAAGCTTTTTCATATTTTCTACCTCCTGAAAACCGCTCACAGGGTAGTCCTGAAGCCACGCCTGAAATGTGCGCTATCTCTTAATAAAGCTATAAACCCAGATCGCTCAGAGAAGGGTGATCGTCCGGACGTCTTCCCAGCGGCCAGTGGAACATTCGCTCTGATTCTTTTATCGGCATATCGTTTACGCAGGCAAAGCGTCGCTTCATCAGTCCGTCCGGCTCAAACTCCCAGTTTTCATTGCCATATGAACGGAACCAGTTACCGGAATCATCATGCCATTCATAGGCATAGCGCACCGCGATTCGGTTATCCGTAAATGCCCAGAGCTCTTTAATCAGACGATACTCCAGCTCTTTTTTCCATTTCCGCGCCAGAAACGCCTGGGCTTCTTCACGGTTGGTCACGAATTCTGCGCGGTTGCGCCATTGGGTATCGAGCGTATAGGCAAGCGCGACTTTCGCCGGGTCGCGACTGTTCCAGCCATCTTCTGCCAGTCTGACTTTTTCGATAGCGCTTTCACGGGTGAAGGGCGGTAAAGGAGGACGTGTGTTCATTGCGATTACCTCTGGGTTATATAATGTAGACAGGTCTGTCTACTTGCGGTAATCTATGCCTGTAAAATAACGCTGTCAACCTCCGTTTTGAGGCTACTAAAAAAATGAAAACAGAACCCGCAGGCAACGATACTAAAATTAGCGTCAGAGATAAGATATTACTCACGGCGCACGATCTGTTTTATTCCACAGGCTTCAGGGCGACGGGGGTGGATACGCTGATCAAAGCGTCAAAAGTGACCAAGGTGACTTTCTATCGTCATTTTCCGAGTAAGAGTTTACTTATTCTCGCCTATTTACACTATCGGCATGAAATATGGATTAGCTGGTTTGAGACTACGCTGCGTCGACATTTTGACGAAGGCGAAATACCTTCTAATGCGATATCTGAAACGCTTTACGAATGGTTTATTTCGCCCGAGTTCCACGGCTGCGCGTTTATTAATGCCAGCGCAGAGGCAAAAGCGGAAGATATTGAAAGCGAAATAAAAGAGATATGCCGGGACCATAAATCAGAGACAAAGAAAACAATCGTCACGCTCACCGGTATAAATGATGAAGAGACCGTCAATGACATGATGATGCTCATTGACGGCGCTATTATTCATGCGCAAATGGGTATGGATCCAGAAAGGGTGGTAAAAGCGTTAAAAACGGGCTTAGAGAAACTGACCGGTCAGTGACATTCCCCCGCGCTTAATCAGCTCTCGTACCGAGCCGATCAAGCACCCGCGCTATACTGTCGGAATGGTGCCGCCATCAATCACGTATTCTGTCCCTGTGATACTTGAAGCATGAGATGACGCGAGGAAGACGATGAGGTTAGCCACCTCAATCGGTTTGGCAGGGCGTCCGAGCGGTATTCCACCTAACGCCTTCATAATGATCTGTTTGCCACCTTCGTAGTCTGTTCCTGCCTGCTCTGCCAGCCTCTCCGCCAGTGCAACCGCGGCTTCGGTTTCGATCCAGCCGGGTGCAACGCGCACCACCCGAACACCCTTCGGCGAGACTTCCTTTGATAGGCTCTTGCTGTAGGTCGAGAGGGCTGCTTTCGCCGCCGCGTAGCCCGTGGTTGATTCCGGTAACGGCAGTTCGCGCTGAATAGACGTCACGTGAATAATCACCCCGTTTCCCTGCGCAAGCATGCCGGGGAGCAGGGCGCGATCTAAGCGTACGGCGGGCAACAGGTTAAGATTTAGCTCCTGCTGCCACTCGTCTTCGCCAAGCGCAGCGAAACCGCCACCGGGTGCGGTTGAACCACCTGCGACATGGACAATCACGTCGACGCCGCCCATCTGTTCCTCCACCGCCGATACGACGGAGGCACATCCTGCAACTGTCGTCAGGTCAGCGGCTACGAATGCATCGGCGATATTTACCTCAGGCGCGTGGCGCGCCGTGGTTAATACCGTTGCGCCCAGCTGTTTTAAAAGTCCGACCACTGCTTTTCCAAGCCCTTTTGTTCCAGCGGTAACAAGCACGCGCTTACCAGTGAAATGAAAATCTAGTGACATGACCTTTAACTCCCGTTATTTACAGTACGGGTATATTCAACATAGACTGATAAATTGACAAGTACGCACGAAAAAGTGAGTGACTGAATTATGAGTAAGTTATATAGCCCGGAATCTGCCGCAAGCGGCGTGGAGCAGGTATTACGGCTGCTGGAAGGTCGCTGGAAATTAATTATTCTTTTTCATCTGTTCGACGGAAAAGTGCAGCGCTACTCTGATTTTGAAAAACTGATCCCCGGTATTTCCCAGAAAATGTTGGCGCAGCAGCTGCGGCAACTGGAATCCGACGGAATTGTTTCGCGGATGGTCTACCCTCAGGTGCCGCCGAAAGTAGAATATCGACTCACCGACTGGGGGCAGGCATTATGCCCGGCGCTCGATGCCATGCTGAAATGGGCAGAAAAACGCGAGGCTTACGCCGAGCTGTAAATTCTGTGCCCGGTAAGCCTCGGATGGCTAATCGTGGCGATCTCTGCCAGAACGGAACGCGTTCACTCCGGTTTCTCTTCTGCCTGCGCCATCTCCAGCGCGCTGGCACTCGCGGGATCGAACAGCGAGATGCTCTCAATCTGATTGAGTAAAATTACCTTCCGGAATGACATGGCGCTGCGGGGTTCAGAGTCGAGCGTAATGTCATGCTCCGCATACCACCTGCTGTAGTTATTCTCGATGCGCAGATTCATCGTCTTCGCATCTCTGTACCCGCTCAGCATCGGGATCAGCACGATATTGGCCGTTTTTTCGTACTCCAGCGTCGCGGTGTGGATCATCCCGATGTAAATCCGCCCCGACCTGAGCGATACTTGCGCCAGCTCGCCTTCCTCCATGCACTGATACAGCACCTGTTCAATACCGCTCGACTGCGCCAGACGTTTGTAGAGCTTTTTCCGGCTTTCACCGTCCAGACGCGCGCTGCCTGCCCAGTTAGAGCGGTAGAGGCAAAACAGGATGGCAAACGCCAGCATCACGACCACCGGTGCCTGAATGCCTAAAAAACTCCAGTTCATAAAGTCGATTTGCCAGTCGGTATATTTCGGTGAGGCAAAGTGAAATGCGTTGTTGGCGGCGGAAAGGGAGAGCAGGAGTAGCCAGAGCAAACCGGTGGCAATCACGCCCTGAAGAACAAAAATACAGCCATAAAGCGCCACGAGAAAATAGACGTCCCAGCCAAAAGAACGCTTGATTTTAAAGCGGGTGGACAGGTCTCGGCTGGTATACCAGTACCCGCACACCATCAGCACCATAAAGATTGCCGTTCCCATATCAGGCCCTCTTCAGCGCGTCGACGTGACGCAGAAAATCCTGCCGTACCTCGTTGCTTTTGTAGTTCACCGAGGCGTTTCCGTCCTGGTCGATAATGATGCGATCGCCATCTTCTACGGCTTCAATGATTTCCTGCTGGCTCATTACCTGGAGCAATGACTCAGGGCTGGAGAAAAGGGAGAGAAAGAAGCGTTTCATGTCAGGCATCCTTATGAATAAAAAGGATAAGCCTGGAAGAAGGGCGGCGAGTTTGCCTTAAGGATATCCTGAAAGTTAAAGCCGGGTGTCGGCTACGCCTTATCCGGTCTACAAGATTCATTCTTTTCCCTGTTATTAAACTATTGATATGTATCTAAAATAAAAAATAGATCAACACAAACTTGGACAAATAACTATGATTGTGTAAGTTTTAATTATGCGATTACGCCACGTTATTTACAGCCAGGATGTGACCCATGAGCACGTTGCCCGCCGTTGTCAGTCGGTTTGTTGATTACTACGCCACGCTTGACGCTCAACCGCCGTCGGCGCTGGTGGGGCTTTATCACCCGGACGCCACGCTTGTCGATCCGTTTGGCGAACACAACGGGCTTTTTGCGCTCCAGCGCTATTTCACCCATTTGCTGGCGAACGTCGAAAACTGCCGTTTTACCATTGATGCCCCCCTTCTGAGCGAACGCCGGTTTGTCGTCACCTGGACAATGCACTGGTCGCACCCGCGCATTGCCGGGGGTGAGCCGCTCGGCCTGCCGGGGTGTTCAGTGGTGGACACGGAAAACGATCTCATCACGCGTCAGCGCGACTACTACGACGCGGGGGAGATGATCTACGAACACCTTCCTCTGCTGGGCTGGGCGGTACGCGGCGTGAAGCGGAGGGTCAAATCATGAAAACGGTGCTCATTACCGGCGCCAGCTCGGGCATTGGGGCCGGGCTGGCGAAATCCTTTGCCGCTGATGGCTACCAGGTTATTGCCTGCGGGCGCGATGCGTCGCGTCTGGACGCCCTCCAGTTGCACAGTCCGAACATCACGGTGCGCCGCTTCGACATGACAGACAGAGACGCCTGTTGCCAGGCGTTGAAGGACTGTAATGCCGAACTGGCGATCCTCTGCGCCGGGACGTGTGAATACCTCGATCGTGGCGTGGTGGATCCCGCGCTGGTGGAGCGGGTGATGAAGACCAATTTCCTCGGCCCGGTGAACTGCCTTGCCGCGCTTCAGCCGCAGCTGGCTGCAGGTCATCGCGTGGTATTGGTCAGTTCGATGGCGCACTGGCTTCATTTTCCGCGAGCCGAAGCCTACGGAGCGTCCAAAGCCGCGCTCACCTGGTTCGCCGACACGCTGCGTCTGGACTGGGAGCCGAAAGGGATTGGTGTAACCGTGGTTTCACCGGGGTTTGTCGATACGCCGCTGACCCAAAAAAATGATTTTGCCATGCCGGGCAGAGTGACCGTTGACGAGGCCGTGAATGCAATACGCGCCGGGCTGGCGAAGAATAAAAGCCATATCGCGTTTCCTTCCGGTTTCGGCCTGATCCTGCGGCTGCTCTCATGGCTTCCTACCCTGATCCAGAACGCGCTGCTGCGCAGGATGGTGCGCTCATGAAGATCGCGATTATCGGCAGCGGTATTGCCGGGCTAACCTGCGCCTGGCGTCTGGCGGGCCATCATCAGGTCACCCTATTTGAAGCGGGCGCAACGCCGGGCGGACACACCGCGACGGTAGACGTCTCCACGTCGCAGGGGACCTGGGCCATCGACACCGGGTTTATCGTCTATAACGACCGTACTTATCCGCGCTTCATGGGCCTACTTAGCGAGCTGGGCATCAGCGGACAAAAAACGCAGATGAGCTTTTCTGTGCGCAACCCGGGGACTGGGCTGGAGTATAACGGACACACGCTGACGTCGCTGTTTGCCCAACGCCGAAACCTGGTGAATCCGTCATTCTGGCGGCTGCTTGGGGAGATCGTCCGCTTCAATCGTCTGGCAAAACAGGCGCTGGACGGGGAGGTGGACCCGAACGCCACGCTGGAGACGTTTCTTGAACAGCACCGTTTCACCCCGTTTTTTGCACGCCACTACATTCTGCCGATGGGGGCCGCGATCTGGTCCTCGTCGCTGCAGGAGATGAGGCGCTTTCCGCTGCCGCTGTTCCTGCGCTTCTTTGAGCATCACGGCCTGCTGGATATTACCCATCGCCCGCAGTGGTACGTTGTCCCCGGCGGCTCGCGGGAGTACATCCGCGCCATGCTCGACAAGCTGGGCGACCGTCTGAACCTGCATCTCAATTCGCCGGTCCAGAGGGTGAGCCGCCACGAGCACGGGGTCACGCTTCAGCTTGAAAACGGCAGTTATACCTTCGATCAGGTGATTTTTGCCTGCCATTCCGGGCAGGCGCTGGCGATGCTGGACGAGCCGACGCCTGCAGAACGTGACGTGCTGGGCGATATCGGCTGGCAGCGCAACGAGGTGGTGTTACACAGCGACAGACGCTGGCTGCCGGTGCGCGAGCGCGCGTGGGCGAGCTGGAACTATCGCCTGAGTGAACGTGACCAGGCCAGCGCCTGCGTCACTTACAACATGAACATTTTGCAGGGACTGCCCAAGGGGAGTCCGCTGTTCTGCGTCACGCTGAATCCTGAAACGCCGATTGATGAGCGTTTCGTTCTGAAGCGCTTTATCTATGAACACCCGCTGTTCAACCCTCAAAGCTGGCGCGCGCAGGCGCGTCGCGGGGAGATTAACGGTCATAACCGAAGCTGGTTCTGCGGGGCGTACTGGTACAACGGTTTTCATGAGGACGGGGTGCGCAGCGCGCTGGATGTGGTCAATGCGCTAGCCGCCGGGGAGGGGAACTGAGATGAACAGCTGCCTCTACCACGGCGTATTGCGCCACCGACGCCTCCAGCCGAAAACCCACACATTCAGCTACAGCGTTTTTATGGCCTGGCTGGATCTCGATGAGCTGGAAATATTGCCCTCGGTGGGCGTACGCCGTAACCGCGTGGCCGCCGCCTCGTTCCACGACGCGGACTATCCGCTGGGCACGCCGCTCAAAGAGAACGTGCTGAGCAGGCTGGAGAGCCTGACCGGGGAACGTCCGCAGGGGCGAGTCATGCTCCTGACACAGCTGCGCTATTTCGGGTTCCATTTTAATCCGGTCAATTTTTACTACTGCTATGACCAGCACAATGCGCTTCGCTGGGTGCTCGCCGAAGTGCGCAACACGCCGTGGAACGAGCGGCACTACTACGCGGTAGACGGGCAGAATGCCCGGCCCACGGAGAAAGCGTTTCACGTTTCGCCCTTCAACCCGATGGACATGGTCTACCACTGGCGCTTCAACAACCCGGACAATACGCTTCATATGCACATTGAAAATCATCAGGAAGCGAAGGTCTTTGACGCTACGCTGGCGCTGCGTCGGGAGCCGCTGACCCGCCCGGCGCTGCGTTCGCTGCTGCTGCGTATCCCGCTGATGACCCTGAAAACCGTTTTCGCCATTTACTGGCAAGCGCTGCGGCTGTGGCTCAAGCGCGTGCCGCTGTATAACCATCCCGTCAGCAGGAGTGAACGCTCATGACCGATCCCGTCTTTGCGCTAGAACCCGATATCCCGCGCAACGTCCGCATCGCGCGCTGGCTGCTTTTTCGGCTGTTAAGCGGCATACGCGGCGGCTCGCTGACGCTGCGTGAAGGGGCGCAAACCTTTCACTTTGGTGAGGCATCTGCCGCGCTGCATGCCGACGTGCAGATCCTCTCGCCTGGGCTTTACTGGCGCATCTTAACGGGCGGTAGCCTCGCGGCGGCAGAGGCCTGGATGGACGGCGAATGGGAGACCCCGCACCTGACGCCGCTTCTGGAACTGCTGGCGCTCAACGGCAAGGTGCTAGGCCGTCTGGAGAAGGGGTTCCGCCTGCTCGGCAGGCCGCTGGAGCGGCTGCGCCACTGGACGCGGCGTAACTCCCGCGCGCAGGCGCGCGAAAATATTGCCGCCCATTACGACTTGGGCAACACCTTTTATGCCCATTTTCTGGATAAAGAGCTGCTCTATTCCAGCGCGCTGTTTACCGCTGACGAGCAGGATCTTACGGCGGCTCAGCAGGCCAAAATGGCGCGTTTGTGCGACCAGCTGGCGCTTAACGCGGGCGACCACCTGCTGGAAATTGGCACCGGCTGGGGAGCAATGGCGGAATACGCGGCCCGTCACTACGGCTGTCGGGTCACCACCACCACGCTGTCGCAGGAGCAATATATCTGGGCGACCGAGCGCATCGCCCGCGCCGGGTTGCAGGATCGCGTTGAGGTGCTGCTCTGCGACTATCGCGACCTTACTGGGCAGTACGACAAGCTGGTGTCGATAGAGATGATTGAAGCCGTCGGGCAACGCTATCTGCCCACGTTCTTCCGTACCTGCCAGGCGCGGCTGCGCCCGGGGGGACGGATGGCGATTCAGGCCATCACCATTCAGGACCAGCGCTACCGCGACTACAGCAAAAGCGTCGACTTTATTCAGCGCTACATTTTCCCCGGCGGCTTTTTGCCGAGCGTCACCGCCATGAACGAATTGATGACGCGCCACACCGATTTTGTGGTGCGCAACCTCTTCGATATGGGGCCGGACTACGCCCGCACGCTGGCTCACTGGCGTCAGCGCTTTGTCCACGCCTGGCAGGAGATTGAAACGCTCGGCTTTGACGAACGTTTCCGCCGGATGTGGCTCTACTACTTCGGCTACTGCGAAGCCGGGTTTAACGCCCGCACCATCAGCGTGGTGCAGCTGACAGCGGAACGCGTATGAGACGTTACGTGCAGGTGTTCCTGATGGCGATTGCGTTCGATCTCTACTGGACGCTGGTAGTGCTGTTTCGCGAGCGGGGGCTGGTCGTCTGGCTCGCGCTGGCGATCCTTGCCTGCCTGATGCTGTCGCCTGCACACCGTATTTACGCCATTTTGCTGGCGGCCGCAGGCAGCTTGCTGGACGCCCTCTGGGCGGTGACGGGGCTTATTGCCTTCACAGGCGACTCGCTGATGCCCCTGTGGATGGTGGCGCTGTGGCTGATGTTCGCCACCGTCTGGACCCGGCTGACGTGCACCACTTCCTTGCCGGGCTGGATCTTAACGCTGCTGGCGACCGTCGGCGGGCCCGTGGCCTACCTTATCGGCGAGCGGCTGGGTGCAATGACGTTCCTGGAACCTGGCTTTATCGTCGTCAGCTGGATGGCGCCGGGCTGGCTGGTATTAATGCTGTTTTTCCACCTGCTGATGGGGAGACACCAATGAAAATCCTGCTGATGTTAATCTGTCTGACCCTTACCGTGCCGGTCGCGAACGCCGCTGACTGGCTAAGCTGGCGCAA
Organism: Enterobacter sp. B79-1; assembly: GCF_057444735.1. NCBI lineage: Bacteria > Pseudomonadati > Pseudomonadota > Gammaproteobacteria > Enterobacterales > Enterobacteriaceae > Enterobacter > Enterobacter sp. B79-1. The sequence goes on along the minus strand of NZ_JBYAZJ010000001.1, from coordinate 565,997 downwards.
AGTAGGCAGCGCCACGCTCACCTGGGGGCCCTTCACCGTCTACACCTCGCAGCTGCTGACGCCCGATGGCCGCTATACCGGCGAAAACGGTGATCAGGCGCTGGTCATTACCTATGCGCGCGACATCGACCGTAAGGATCTGGTCGAGGCGACGCGCGATCAGTGGCAGGCGCAGGGAATTTTGCAGCAGGAGCCGCTGAGCGAAGCATGGCTTCGCAGGCTGGCATCGCTCTGGCCGGACGTCAAGGCAGGCGCGCAGCTGGCGTTTGTGCTTAAAAATCAGCAGGGACAGTTTTGGTACCGCGCGCCTGACGCGCCGACAGGTTTCACTCCACTGGGGCCAGCGCAGCCAGCGGCGTTCAGTAAGCGCTTTCTGGCCATCTGGCTCGATCCCCGCACGCAATACCCTGAACTGCGTCAGCAGTTAATCGGAGGCCAAAAATGAAACGTTTCCTGACCCTGGCGCTGGCGCTCACGATGCTGCTGGCAGGCTGCAGCACCGAGGTGACCGAGTATCGCCAGCAGCAGCCACGGCTTGATATCTTCCATTACTTCCAGGGTAAAACCGAAGCGTGGGGCATGGTGCAGGATCGCAGCGGCAAGCAGATCCGCCGTTTCCACGTTGAGATCGCCGGGGATGTGATTGGCGATACGCTGACGCTCAACGAACACTTTGTTTACGACGATGGTGAAAAACAGCAGCGCGTCTGGCACATCCGCCGCGTGGGGAACGATCGCTACGAGGGAACGGCGGGGGATATTGAAGGGGTTGCCACGGGGCAGGCCGCAGGCAATGCCTTTAACTGGCATTACAGCATGAACGTGACGGCCAACGGCAAAACCTGGCTGCTGCATTTCGACGACTGGATGTACCTGCAGGATGAGACCCATCTGTTCAATAAAACCGAGATGAAGAAATTTGGCGTCACCGTCGCCACGGTGACGCTGTTCTTTACCCGTAAGACCTCGGCTTAGTCGCGGACGCTGCCGGTTTTGCTGCTGGAGTAGATGAAGTACAGGGCAATCCCCAGGCAAACTACCGCGCCCAGGCGGCTCAGCGAAAACGGAATGGCGGGATTGCCCAGCCAGCCAAAGTTATCAATCAGCATACTCATGGTGAGCTGGCCGAAGATCACCGCTACCGTGGCGACGGCGGTGCCGATCCGCTGTACGGCGAGCACCATTATCACGATATAGGGCACGCCAAACATCGCGCCGAGGAGCTGCCATTTTGGCACGTCCAGCAGCGTGACCGCCTGCTTAGGCTCAAAGAAGAAAATGAGCAGGGCGGTCACCAGCGCGCCGACGGAAAACGTCAGAAACGCGCTTTTAAATACGCCCACGCTGCTGCCGAGCTGCCCGTTGATCGCGGCCTGAATGCTCAGCGTCGCGCCGCCGCAGACGGCCAGTAGAATCATCATCAGTGTCATGCGTTTACCCCTGTGCCACCAGAACCAGTGCGGCAATAATAAAAACCAGCGCCACGATGCGTTTCGCGTTTATCTTCCTGTGTGGCGTACCCAGCAGACCAAAGTGATCGATGATCAGACTCTTAAACACCTGACCGGCCAGAATACCAATCATGGTCATCGCGATGCCGATAGCGGGTGTTGCAACGGTCAGAATGACCACGTACACGGGGCCGAGCACGCCGCCGAGCAGTTGCCAGGACGGCTGTGTAAAAAATGACGGGCTGTTGCGCGGGCTGAAAAACAGCATCAGCAGAAACGTCAGCGCGGCACCCACGCCGAAGATGCTGAACGTGGCCCACAAATCACCCACTTCGCCGCCTAGCGGTCCCAGCAGTCCCGCCTCTACGGACAGCCCCATCCCGCCAGCAATCACCAGGAAAATTAAAATAAGTTGCATAGCTCACTCTCTTGTTGTCCAGGCGACGAAGAATACGGGGTATCAGCAGTGAGAAAAATGCCATAATGCAGGAAACACCATTGCAGGAAATGCACTAATGATCGATGCCGGAAATATCAGCATTCGCGCGCTGCTGATCTTTATCGCGGTTTATGAATCGCAGAATTTCTCCGTGGTTGCGCGGCGGGAAGGGATCTCCGCCTCGCAGGTTTCACGCGTGATCCACCAGCTTGAGGACGCGCTCGGCCAGCAGCTTTTTTATCGCAATACGCGGGCCGTGATCCCGACGGAAAGCGGGCATCTCTTTATCCGCTACGCCCGGGCGATGGCAGGAAGTCTTGACGAGGCGCGCCGGGAGCTGGATGAGCGATCCATCGAGCCAACTGGGCTCATTCGCATTAACTGCCCGGTATTTTTTGGACAGCGGCACGTAGCCCCTGGCCTGGCGGGGCTGTCGGCGCGCTACCCCCGGCTCAATCTTGATTTGACCCTCACCGACGACTTTATCGACCCTCACCGGGACGCCGCCGACGTGTTGTTCCGCATCGGCACGCTGACGGACTCTTCGTTTCACGCGCGGGTGCTCGGGCAGCAGTGGTATCATCTGGCGGCATCGCCGTCCTATCTGCAAAAGCACGGCGTGCCTGAGAAGCCGGAGGATTTTGCGCATCACAGCTGCCTTGTCTATCGCGGATCGTCCGGGCCTAACCGCTGGCTCATTCGCCGTCCAAATGCGGCGTGGGTTCACTATCCCATTGCGCCGCTGATGACCTCCAACAACGCCGAAACGCTGCTGATTGCCGCGCTGGGCGGAATGGGGATCGTGCTGTTCCCCGACTGGCTGGTGAGCGAAAGGTTAAACAGCGGCGAGCTGGTGTCGCTTCTGCCGGATCATGAGTGTTCGATCAACACCGAGCCGCAGACCATTGCGGCGATCTACCCGAACGCGCGTCATCCGCCCCTTAACGTCAGGGCGGTGATTGATTATTACGTAGAGCGGTTCGGCACGCCGCCGTACTGGCAGCGTGAGCGTTAGAGGGTTAGCTCACGGCGAACGATCTCTGCGCCCGCGCTCAGTGCCCTCAGCTTGCCGTTAGCAACCTGACGGGAAAGGGGAGCCATTCCGCAGTTGGTAGACGGATAAAGCTTGTCGGCATCGACAAACTGCAGCGCTTTACGCAGCGTATCGGCGACTTCCTCCGGTGTTTCGATATGGTTCGTCGCCACGTCAATCGCGCCCACCATCACTTTTTTGCCGCGGATCAGCTCCAGCAGATCCATCGGCACGCGCGAGTTGTGGCACTCCAGCGAAATGATGTCGATGTTTGAGGTCTGCAGCTTAGGGAAAGCCTCTTCGTACTGTCGCCACTCGGAGCCGAGCGTCTTTTTCCAGTCGGTATTAGCCTTGATGCCGTATCCGTAGCAGATGTGTACCGCGGTTTCGCATTTCAGCCCTTCAACGGCGCGCTCCAGCGCGGCGATACCCCAGTCGTTCACCTCGTCAAAAAAGACGTTAAATGCCGGCTCATCAAACTGGATAATATCGACGCCTGCGGCTTCCAGCTCGCGCGCTTCCTGGTTGAGAATTTTGGCAAATTCCCAGGCCAGCTTTTCGCGGCTTTTGTAATGGGCGTCGTAAAGCGTGTCGATCATGGTCATCGGGCCCGGCAGCGCCCATTTGATCGGCTTGTCCGTCAGCTGGCGCAGGTACTTCGCATCGTCCAGGAATACCGGCTTTTGACGCGCAACGGCTGAAACCACGGTCGGCACGCTCGCGTCATAGCGGTTGCGAATGCGCACCGTCTGGCGGTTCTCAAAATCGACGCCGCTCAGGTGCTCAATAAAGGTGGTAACAAAGTGCTGGCGGGTCTGCTCGCCGTCGCTGACGATATCAATGCCCGCGCGGAGCTGTTCGTCGAGGGATAAACGCAGCGCATCCTGTTTACCCGCCAGTAATTCATCATCCTGAAGTTTCCACGGTGACCACAGCGTTTCAGGTTGTGCTAGCCAGGTTGGCTTAGGTAAGCTGCCAGCCGTTGATGTCGGGAGCAATGTTTTCATAATAGAAGACCTTTATTATCGGTTAATTAAAGCGTGAAGTTATGAGACCACTGCTCAAGACGTTGTTTGTAAGGCTTAATAAACTGTTCTTCCGTAAATTTGCCCTGTTGAATTGCTAACTGGCTGCGCTCTTCACGGTCATAAACAATTTTCGTTAATGAATGATCCTGCTGATTCAGATCCGGCTGATAGCACTGTCCGGCGGTCGAGTTCGCATTATAAATTTCAGGACGGTAAATTTTCTGGAATGTTTCCATGGTGCTGATCGTTCCAATCAGTTCAAGATTCGTATAATCCGCCAGCAAATCACCGGAATAATAAAACGCAAAAGGCGCAGCGCTGTTCTCAGGCATGAAATAACGCACCTTCAGGCCCATCTTGCCAAAGTATTGTTCAGTCAGAGATGTACCGTCCGGCTGGTACTCAATCCCCAATACAGGGTGCGTGTTGCCCGTACGATGGTAGGTATCTTTGCTTGAGACACTCAGGCAGATCACCGGCGGTTTTTTGAAGTTTTCTCTGTATTCAGCAGAGTGGGTGAAGTGCTTGAAGATGTTGCCGTGCAATTCCCCAAAGTTCTCCGGGATGCTGAACGTTGAGCGATCTTTATTATGTTCGAGCAGCAATACGCTGAAGTCATAGTCACGCACGTAGGAAGAGAAGTTATTCCCGACAATGCCTTCGATGCGCTCATGGGTTTGCTTGTCGACAATGAACGTCTGCAATATTTCTATGGCCGGGAAGCTATTATCGCCATCGACGTTCATATCAACGGAAATAATTTCAAGCTCAACGGCATAGCGATCGGCTTTTGGGTTATCCCAGCGCGCCAGGGCGTTGAAGCGGTTGTTGATCATCACCAGCGTATTGCGCAGGTTCTCCTGACGCTTTTCCCCGCGCGCCAGGTTGGCAAAGTTGGTGGTGGTACGCGTATTTTCGGACGGGTTGTAATTTTCATCGAAGCAACTGCGCTTAAGGCTAAATGTAAAAGCTTTACTCATTGTGGTTATGCATCCTAAGTTCATGTTGCCAGGAAGTTATCAATGCATAATTTATGCCTGAGCCAGTGGCAGAGGGGAAGTGACTTAATTTCAATGCAACATGAGGGAAGTTCATGAAGTGTAATGCTTAAGGTGTTGCTGACTTCTTGCCGGGTGGCGCTGCGCTTACCCAGCCTACGGTTCAGCGTCGTTTGTAGGCCCGTGCAAGCGCAGCGCCGCCGGGCGAAGCTCGCAATATGTCTGTGACATGCACTTTGCCCTTGTCGTTTACCGACTGCAGGGGAGAGGGATTTTTTATTTCCGTTCAATTCCCGCTATAATCCCCAAAATTTCCAACCGGTTTAGAAACAATCATGACAAAACTCACCTTACAAGAGCAGATGCTGAAAGCGGGCCTGGTCAGCAGCAAAAAAGCGGCGAAAGTGCAGCGCACGGCAAAGAAATCACGCGTTCAGGCGCGTGAGGCCCGTGAAGCGGTCGAAGAGAACAAGAAAGCGCAGCTTGAGCGCGACAAGCAGCTGAGCGAACAGCAGAAGCAGGCCGTGCTGGCGAAAGAGTTTAAAGCCCAGGTGAAGCAGCTGATTGAGATGAACCGCATCACCGTTTCAAGGGGCAACATCACCTTCAACTTCACGGACGGCAATCTGATCAAAAAAATCGACGTCGATAAGCAAACGCAGACCCAACTGATCAATGGCCGTCTGGCGATTGCGCGCCTGGTGCTCAATGCTAACGGTGACTGCGACTACGCGATCATTCCGGCGGTGGTGGCCGACAAAATTGCCCAACGCGATGCCGACAGCATTGTGTTGAACAGCACGCTGAGCCAGGAAGAGCAGGATGAAGACGATCCGTACGCGGACTTCAAAATCCCTGACGATTTGATGTGGTAAACCCTGTCTAAAACGGAGCAGCGTGTCGGGCGTTAATCGTCTCGCCGCTCACCGGATGCACAAAATCCAGCCCGCTGGCGTGCAGCATCAGCCGCGGCGTCGTTTCGGCGCCCGGCCATTCAAGGCCGCCATATAAATCGCAGCCCAAAATAGGGTGACCCAACTGCTGGCAGTGAATACGCAGCTGATGGGTTCGCCCCGTCTCCGGCGTGAGCGCAACCCGCGTCAACGGTAAGCCCGTCGCCTGATAAAAACGTTCGATAACCCGGTAGCGGGAGCGCGCCGGTTTGCCCGTGACGGCGCAAATCGACATCAGCGGAAACAGCGCCGGGTCTTTGGCAATCGGCGCGTCAATCACCCCTTCGTCATTTTCAACATGCCCGCAAAGCAGGGCGTTATACACCTTCTTCACGGCGCGCTGGCTGAACTGATGACAAAGCGCGGCGTTAATCGCTTTATTACGCGCAATCACCATTAAACCGGACGTGCCAAAATCAAGGCGATGCACCAACGTGCAGCCCGGGAAGTTTTGCACCAGACGGTAATGAACGGAATCCAGGTTTTGCGGGTTTTTGCCCGACAGGCTAAGCAGGCCGGAAGGTTTATTGATTAGCAGCAGGTGCTCGTCCTGCCAGAGAATGTCAATCTCATCGAGACAAGGTGGGGCAATAAAATTATCGACGATTACAGACATCAGGCCGCCCGGCTGGAGAGTGGGAGCGGATGATAACGAAAAGCGGAGGAAAAGAAAAACCCTCCCACCGGGCGGTGAGAGGGGGAATTCTTAGGCTGCGACGAAGCCGTCGATGGCTGCTTTCGCATCGGTCTGCGCTTTGGTCGCCACTTCAGGACCGTAGGCGATACCTTCAGCGAACACGAAGTTCACGTCGGTGATACCGATGAAGCCCAGGAAGAGGGTCAGGTACGGCGCAACCAGATCGGTTGGGGTATCTTTGTGAATACCGCCACGGCTGGTCAGTACAACCGCACGCTTGCCTTTCACCAGACCTTCAGGGCCGTTTTCGGTGTAACGGAAGGTCACGCCAGCACGCGCTACCAGGTCGAAGTAGTTCTTCAGCTGGGTAGGGATGTTGAAGTTGTACATTGGGGCGTTGATGACGATAACGTCATGCGCCTGCAGTTCTGCAATCAGTTCATCAGACAGCGCCAGGGCTTCCTGCTGACGCGGAGTCAGTGGTGCATCGCTTGGACGCAGCGCGCCAACCAGCTCGCCGTCCAGCACAGGAATCGGGTTTGCAGCCAGGTCACGCACGGTGATTTCGTCAGCAGAATGCTGTTCACGCCACTGTTCAACGAAGTAATCAGACAGCTGACCAGACTGTGAGTACCCTGCCAGAATACTGGATTTCAAAACTAATACTTTGCTCATGGGTGATTCCTGTTGTTGCATTTGATTGAAGGGGGTTGCCCCGTTGCTTGTTGACACTCTATTCACAATCCTGCCACAGAGATAGCGCAATATATCGAAGTCTATGTTCGAATTTTTTGAATAAGGCGCGAAAGGCGTCAATGTGGTACTCTATAGCAATCATTAAAAAGAGAGTTTATCAGGGCGTGTACAGCCCTTTAACGCTATGACAGAACAACAAAAATTAACCTTCCCGATGCTCCTGCAACAGCTTGATTCCCTGATGCTGCGCGATAAACAGCGCTTTGCCCGCCGTCTGCACGGGGTGAAGAAGGTTAAAAATCCTGATGCACAACAGGCCATTTACCAGGAGATGGCGAAAGAGATTGAACAGGCGGCAGGGAAAGTTGCGCTGCGTGAAGCCGCACGCCCGGCGATCACCTACCCGGAAAACCTGCCCGTCAGTCAGAAAAAACAGGACATCCTTGAGGCCGTCCGCGACCACCAGGTGGTCATTGTCGCGGGGGAAACCGGTTCGGGTAAAACCACCCAGCTGCCGAAAATCTGTATGGAGCTTGGGCGAGGGCTAAAAGGGCTGATTGGCCACACCCAGCCGCGTCGTCTGGCGGCGCGTACCGTGGCAAACCGTATTGCCGAAGAGCTGCAAACAGAGCCGGGCGGCTGCATTGGTTATAAGGTGCGATTCAGCGACCACGTTAGTGATAACACCATGGTCAAGCTGATGACCGACGGTATTCTGCTGGCGGAAATCCAGCAGGATCGCCTGCTGATGCAGTACGACACCATCATCATCGATGAGGCGCATGAACGCAGCCTGAACATCGACTTCCTGCTCGGCTATCTGAAAGAGCTGCTGCCGCGTCGCCCGGATCTGAAAATCATCATCACCTCCGCGACCATCGACCCGGAGCGCTTCTCGAAGCATTTCAACAACGCGCCGATTATTGAAGTCTCGGGCCGCACCTATCCGGTAGAGGTGCGCTATCGCCCGATTGTGGAAGAGGCGGATGATACCGAACGCGACCAGCTTCAGGCCATTTTTGATGCCGTTGACGAGCTGGGTAACGAAAGCGCGGGCGACATCCTGATCTTCATGAGCGGCGAGCGCGAAATCCGCGATACCGCAGATGCGCTCAGCAAGCGCGACCTGCGCCACACCGAGATCCTGCCGCTTTACGCGCGCCTGTCAAACAGCGAGCAGAACCGTGTGTTCCAGCCTCACGGCGGACGCCGCATCGTGCTGGCAACTAACGTGGCGGAAACCTCGCTGACCGTGCCGGGCATCAAATACGTGATTGATCCGGGCACGGCGCGCATCAGCCGCTACAGCTACCGCACCAAGGTCCAGCGTCTGCCGATTGAGCCAGTCTCTCAGGCATCCGCCAACCAGCGTAAAGGCCGCTGCGGCCGCGTGTCGGAAGGGATCTGTATTCGTCTCTATTCCGAAGACGATTTCCTGTCGCGCCCGGAATTTACCGACCCGGAAATTCTGCGAACCAACCTGGCGTCCGTTATCCTGCAGATGACCGCGCTGGGGCTGGGCGACATCGCGGCGTTCCCGTTCGTTGAAGCGCCGGACAAACGCAACATTCAGGACGGCGTACGTCTGCTGGAAGAGCTGGGCGCGATTACCACCGACGAGCAGGCCACGGTCTACAAGCTAACGCCGCTGGGCCGCCAGCTCAGCCAGCTGCCGGTCGATCCGCGTCTGGCGCGTATGGTGCTGGAAGCGCAAAAGCACGGCTGCGTGCGCGAGGCGATGATCATAACCTCGGCGCTCTCCATTCAGGACCCGCGCGAGCGTCCGATGGACAAGCAGCAGGCGTCTGACGAAAAGCACCGTCGCTTCCACGACAAAGAGTCCGATTTCCTCGCCTTCGTAAACCTGTGGAACTATCTCGGCGAGCAGCAGAAAGCGCTCTCCTCGAACCAGTTCCGCCGCCAGTGCCGCGTGGATTTCCTCAACTACCTGCGCGTGCGCGAGTGGCAGGACATCTACACCCAGCTGCGCCAGGTGGTGAAAGAGCTGGGCATTCCGGTTAACAGCGAGCCTGCTGAGTACCGCGAGATTCATATCGCGCTGCTGACCGGCCTGCTGTCCCACATTGGCATGAAGGATGCCGAAAAGCAGGAGTATACCGGCGCGCGCAACGCCCGTTTCTCCATCTTCCCGGGTTCCGGCCTGTTCAAGAAACCGCCGAAGTGGACCATGGTTGCCGAGCTGGTAGAAACCAGCCGCCTGTGGGGGCGCATTGCCGCGCGTATCGATCCGGAATGGGTCGAGCCGGTGGCGCAGCACCTGCTGAAACGCTCGTACAGTGAACCGCACTGGGAGCGCGCGCAGGGCGCGGTAATGGCGACCGAGAAAGTGACTGTCTATGGCCTGCCGGTGGTTGCCGCGCGTAAGGTGAACTACAGCCAGATTGACCCGGCGCTCAGCCGCGAGCTGTTTATCCGCCACGCGCTGGTGGAGGGCGACTGGCAGACCCGCCACGCGTTCTTCCGTGAAAACCTGAAGCTGCGCGCCGAAGTGGAGGAGCTTGAGCACAAGTCCCGCCGCCGCGATATTCTGGTGGACGACGAGGCGCTGTTTGAGTTTTACGACCAGCGCATCAGCCACGATGTTATCTCCGCCCGCCACTTCGACAGCTGGTGGAAAAAGGCCAGTAAAGAGACGCCGGACCTGCTCAACTTCGAAAAGAGCATGCTGATTAAAGAGGGGGCGGAGTCGGTCAGCAAACTCGACTACCCGAACTTCTGGCATCAGGGCAACCTCAAGCTGCGGTTGACCTATCAGTTTGAGCCGGGGACTGACGCGGACGGCGTGACCGTCCACATTCCGCTGCCGCTGCTGAACCAGGTGGAAGAGAGCGGGTTTGAGTGGCAAATTCCTGGCCTGCGTCGCGAGCTGGTGATTGCGCTGATCAAATCCTTGCCTAAGCCGGTGCGCCGTAACTTTGTGCCTGCGCCCAACTACGCGGAAGCGTTTTTAGGCCGCGTCACGCCGCTGGAAATGCCGCTGCTGGACGCGCTCGAGCGCGAGTTCCGACGCATGACCGGCACTACCATCGACCGCGAAGACTGGAACTGGGATCAGGTGCCCGATCACCTGAAAATCAGCTTCCGCGTGGTGGACGACAAAAACAGAAAGCTGCAGGAAGGCCGTTCGCTAACAGAGCTGAAGGATGCTCTGAAGGGCAAAGTTCAGGAAACGCTCTCTGCGGTGGCGGACGATGGCATCGAGCAGAGCGGGCTGCATATCTGGAGCTTTGGTCAGCTTCCGGAAAGCTACGAGCAGAAGCGCGGTAACTATAAGGTCAAAGCCTGGCCGGCGCTGGTGGACGAGCGCGACAGCGTGGCGATCAAGCTCTTTGATAACCCGCAGGAACAGCAGCAGATGATGTGGCGCGGGCTGCGTCGCCTGCTGCTGCTGAACATCCCGTCGCCAATCAAGTATCTGCACGAGAAGCTGCCGAACAAAGCCAAGCTGGGGCTGTACTTTAACCCGTACGGCAAGGTTCTGGATCTGATTGACGACTGCATCTCCTGCGGCGTGGACAAGCTGATCCACGAGGCGGGCGGTCCGGTCTGGACGGAAGAGGGCTTTGCACAGCTTCATGAAAAGGTGCGCGCCGAGCTGAACGACACCGTGGTAGAGATTGCCAAACAGGTCGAGCAGATCCTCACCGCCGTGTTCAATATCAACAAACGCCTGAAAGGGCGCGTGGATATGACCATGGCGCTGGGGCTTTCGGACGTGAAGGCGCAGATGGCGGGGCTGGTCTACCGTGGTTTTGTCACCGGCAACGGCTTCAACCGTCTGGGCGATACCCTGCGCTATCTGCAGGCGATTGAGAAACGTCTGGAAAAAATGGCCATCGATCCGCACCGCGACCGCGTTCAGATGCTGAAAGTGGAAAGCGTGCAGCAGGCATGGCAGCAGTGGCTGAACAAGCTGCCGCCCGCGCGCCGCGACGATGAAGACGTTCAGGCGATCCGCTGGATGATCGAGGAGCTGCGCGTCAGCTTCTTTGCCCAGCAGCTCGGTACGCCGTATCCGATTTCGGATAAGCGTATCCTGCAGGCGATGGAGCAGATTTCCGCTTAAAAACCTTGCCCGGTGGCGCTGCGCTTACCGGGCCTACGGGAGAATATGTAGGCCGGGTAAGGCGTAGCCGCCACCCGGCTGGTTATCGTTCTACAATCGCCAACGTAAACCCATCCCATCCCTTAATCCCCACCGTTTGCAGCGCGGTGGCGGTTAAGCGCGGGTTATCCCCAATCATCTCGATGAAACGACGCACACCCAGCACGCGCGCGTCGTCGCTTTGCCCGTTAATGACCTCGCCGTCGCGCACCACGTTATCGCCAATGATTACCGTGCCGGGGCGGGAATAGTGCAGCGCCCACTCCAGATAGCCGGGATTGTTGGGCTTATCGGCATCAATAAAGATCAGGTCGAACGGTGGAACGTCACCGAAATTCTCCAGCGAGTTCAGCGCCGGGCCTTCAATTAATTGAATACGATCGGTTAGCCCCGCGAGGTGAATATTCTGGCGGGCAACATCGGCATGCGTCGGGTCAGCCTCGAGCGTAATCAGCTTCCCATCCGGCGGCAGGGCGCGCGCCATCCAGATTGAGCTATAGGCACCCAGCGTACCGATCTCAAGAATGCGTCTTGCCTGCGTCATGCGTACGAACAGCGCCAGCAATTGCCCCTGATTGGCGGCCACATCGTGCTCGGGTAGCCCGGCGCGTTTGTTGTTTTCCAGTACCTGACTCAGTACATCATCATCAGGAATAAGCGAAGAAATCATGTAATTATCTACTGCAGACCACTGTTGTTGCATAGATTGACTCCTTGAGAGGGATTGCCGGGTGGCGGCTGCGCCTTACCCGGCCTACGGGGCGAAATGTAGGCCCGGTAAGCGCAGCGCCACCGGGCAGGTTTTCAGGCACTGACCCAACCGCCACCCAGCGCTTTATACAAATCAATTTGCGCCAGCAGCAGGTTATTTTTCACCTGTACCACGCTGGTCTGCACCGAGAACAATGTACGCTGCGCGTCCAGCACGTCCAGATAAGATGAATAACCGTTGCGATAGCGATTCTGCGCAATGCGCAGCGTCTCCTGCGCCACATCCTGCTGGGCAAGCAGCTCCGTCAGCTGTTCCTGATAGCGCGTAATGGCATCAAGGCTGTCATTCACCTCAGCAAATGCGTTACGCACGGCTTTTTCGTAGCTGTATAGCGCCTGATTACGCTGGGACTGGGAAATATCCACCTGCGCATTCAGCGCCTGACGGTTCAGCAGCGGCGCAAGAATACTGCCGCCAACGCTCCACAGCTGGAGTGGGTTATCCAGTAAGCCTGACAGGGTGCGATCCTGGACCGATCCGGTTGCGGTCAGGTTGATCGACGGCAGCAGGCTGGCGCGTGACGCGGCAAGCGTCGCATCTGCCGCCACCAGCTGACGTTCAGCCTGAACGATGTCCGGGCGGCGGTTTAACAGCGTGGATGGCAGCTGTGACGGCAGCTTCAGCGGCGTCAGTAGGTCGAAGTTTTCACTGCGGGCCACATCGCCTGGATTACTCCCGAGCAGGAGGCTTAGCGCGTTTTCCTGCTGCGTAATTTGATGCTGCAACAGTGGAACCTGCGCCCGTGTAGAACGCAATTCGGAGTCGGACTGCATGAGCTCCAGACGCGAGCTATAGCCCGTCTCAAACTGACGCTTCGCGAGGTTAAATGCCTCTTCGCGTGATTTTAGCGTGGACTGGGTCACGCGCAACTGTTCGTCAAGCGAGAGAAGGGTGATATACCCGGCAGCTACCGACGACGCAACGGTTAAATCCGCGGCGACGGCAGCGGCTTTTTGCGCCTCCAGCGACGCCTCGGCGGCATTGGCGGTGCTGCGATTGACGCCCCAGATATCAACGTCGTAGCTGGCGGTCAGACTCCCTTTGTACAACGTCCCGTAGACCGGCAGCCCGGTCGCGGCAGACTGTGAGCGGGCGCGCGTGCCCGTTACGCCCGCATCAAGGGACGGGAACAGGCTGCCGTCCGCAGCATAAACTCGCGCCTGATACTCATTAATCCGCTCGCGGGCAATCAGGACGTCGCTGTTGTTTTTCAGCGCCTGGTCCACGTAGCGGTTCAGGTTATTGTCGTGGAAATTTCGCCACCAGAGCTGTTCCGCCGGGCTGTTCGGCCCCGACGCGGCGCGCCACTGGGCGGGGATCTGTAGTGACGATGTTGCAGGTTCAACTTCAACCGACTGGCATCCGGCCAGCATCACCGCCACGACCAGGCTGGCTAGTGGACGAAGGGTCATTGCTTCGCCTCCCGCGTATCAATCGTCACCTGCACCGACATGCCGGGGCGCAGCAGCTTGTACTCTTCCGGTTTCCCGAGCACTTCAATGCGCACCGGAATGCGCTGCGCGATTTTAACAAAGTTACCCGTGGCGTTATCCGGCGTGATGGCGCTGAACTCCACGCCCGTCGCCGGTGAGATACTCTCCACGCGGCCCTGATACGCTTTGTCGTTCAGGGCATCGACGGTGAATTTTACCGGCTGTCCGACGCGTAGCTCTGCCAGCTGCGTCTCTTTGATATTAGCGATCACCCAGTGCTGCGGCGGAACCAGCGTGGTGAGGTGCGTCCCGGCGGTGACATAAGCGCCCAGACGTACGGCAATCTGGCCGAGCTGACCGTCGCGCGGGGCGATAATGCGGGTGTTTTGCAGGTCAATCTGCGCCAGCTCCAGCGCTGCTTTCGCGTTTTCAACATCCGCCTCCAGCGCACCACGGTTGACGATGACCGTCTGCAGATCCTGACGCGACATCTCAAGCGTCGCTTTGGCCTGATCGATATCCGCGCTGCCCTGAGCCGCGCTGGCGAGCGCCGCGTCGCGCTCGCGAATGGAAAGGGAACCGTCTGCCGTCAGATCCTTCACGCGCTTTAAATCTGCCTGCGTTTTCAGGCTCTGGGCGCGGGCATTTTTCAGCGCCGCGTCGTTTTTGGCGATCGTCGCTTCGGCGCTTTTACGCTGCTGCAGGTTGTTATTGAGCGCGGCAATTTTCATCGCCAGCTGCGCCTCGGCCTGATGGACGCGCTGTCGATAAATACGATCGTCGATCTGAAACAGCACCTCGCCTTTTTTAACCTGCACAAAGTCCTGAACGTTCACCTCGGTGATATACCCATTCACCTGGGGGCTGATAAACGTCGTCTGGCCGCGCACGTAGGCGTTGTCGGTAAACTGTGCGTGGCGGGTGAACGGCGGCAGCTGCCACGCGTACAGGATCACCAGCACCCCGACAATACCGATGGCGGCGGCGGTGAATACGGAAACAATGCGCACATTTTTGCGGGTGTTGGCCTGCTCTTTGGCGGCATCCTGCTGACTCATAAACTCTCCAGAAATAGTTCAATTATTTGTTGCCGGTGGCGTTCTTCAGCGCCATACGGGCAGTGATGCGCAGGCGCAACAGGCGCCATAAAATCCAGACCAGCGTGGCGGCGGCAATGCTCGCCGTCAGCAGGTAAGTATCGTTGTAAGCCAGAATGTTTGCTTCCAGGGTGGTGACGGTTTGCAGCTGCGTAATCGCCTGCGTTCCCAAAAGCGCGCTGTCGCCGATCAGGCTTTGGTACATCTGGGTGTAAGCCTGAATGCGTTCATTCACCAGCGGGTTCAGCGTGGTGAGCTGGTCGGCCAGCAGGCTGGAGTGGTACTTCTCGCGCCAGGTCTGAAAGGTGCCGAGAATAGCGGAACCCAGCAGGCCGCCAATGTTCTGGCTCATGCCAAACATCACCGAGAAGCTGACCAGATTGCGCGGGTCGGCGATGACCCCACCGATGGCTGCCAGCATCGCGGGTGCCAGGAAGAAGGCGCTGCCGAAGCCGAGCAGGAACTGGCTTAACATCAGCTGATCCGGCCGGGTCAGACTGTTGGACTGGCTGTCCAGCAGCGAGGCGATAATCATCAGCGCCAGCGAGGTGATGATTGGCCACGCCAGTTTTGTCGGCTTGATGGTAAGACAGCTGGTGACGATCCCGCAGACAATCCCGGCGAAAATGGACCACGCCAGGTGGGTCATCTGCTCGTTCTGTAACCCCACGTACTGCAGCCAGCCGATGACCCCGGTGTTTTGCTCGGCCAGTACGATGCGGATCAGCAGCATGATCAGCCCTAAACGGACGATGCTGCCGCTCGAAAGCCAGCGGGTGTTCAGTAGCGGGTTGCTGCGGTTATGTTCGAACACAATGGCGGAGACAATCAGCACCAGCGAGAGCGCCAGCGACCAGCCGATCCAGGGGGCTTCGAACCACCAGTCCAGACGGCCCAGGGACAGAACTGCGCACAGCAGCGCCACGCCGGGCGCCAGCAAAAAGAAGGTGATGAAATCTTTTTTCTCGAACACTTTTCGCCTGTCACCCGGCGGCAGCTTCAGCGCCATCACGCAGGCAAGCGAGATCAGGGCCAGACCCAGTTCGAAGAAGTAAAGCCCGCGCCACTCGTCAAGCTGCAACAGTTCCGTAGAAAACAGGCGCGCCAGCGGGATTGCCAGTGACGAGCCGGTGATGCCAATCGTCAGCGCTTTCAGGCGATGCTTCGCGGGCCACGCCTGGATCTGGTAGTAAATACCCAGTGAGCTCAGCGCGGCAGCGACCATGCCGTGGGCGGCGCGCACCATCAGCGCGGAGCTGAGATCGTTCACGAAAAGGTGGAAAAAGGTCACCAGCACATACAGCACCAGAAAACCTTCCGTAAAGGCGCGCAGACCGTACTGCTGACGGAATTTCACCAGCAGCAGGTTGATGGAAACGTTGGTCATCACATACACGGCGGGCAGCCAGGCGATTTCGGTTGACCAGGCGCCGAAGGTGCCCTGAAGGTTTTGTAGATTGGCGGTGACGACCGCATTTCCCAGGGCTCCCGTCAGGCAGACCAGCAGGCCTACGATGCCGTAGGCAATCCGTTTGGGCGTGCTGTGCTCCGGCGTGGAAGGCGAACCCAGCAGAGCGGGTTTCTCGTGTGGCTGCCACTCGCGAGGAGCATAAGGATCGCGTTCGGGCAGGCGCATAACGTTGTTTACCTTTGAAAAAATTGAAGAATTAACGGGCACGCGATTCTACGTCTGCCGCAAAACATAATTCAAGTGAATATGATTATCGCATGTTAATCAAATGTTGAGAGGACGCTTGAACAAAAAGAGCGGCCCGGGAAGGGCCGCTGAAAGGTCAGATGTGGTCAGGTTGTGCCTGGACGGCGGGAGTTGGTTTGACCCGGCTGGCGCAGAAAATGGCGATCAGCGAGATAACGACCGTCACCGCCAGATACCAGGCTACCGGCACCCAGTCGCCGTCGTATTTCGCCAGCAGACCGGTGGCGATCAGCGGGGCGGTACCGCCTGCCAGCGCGGCACCTAACTGATACCCGAGGGTGATGCCGGTGTAGCGCACGTTGGCACTGAAAATTTCAGAGCACAGTGTGCCGAGTACCGCCGTTACCGGCGCCCAGAGCACGCCAAACGCGATGACGGTGGCGAGGACAATGCCCCAGGTCGTGCCGGTATTGAGCAGCATAAACCACGGGACGATAAACAAGCCGAGCACGAAGACGCTGACCGTATACATGCGCTGACGACCTATTTTATCGGAGAGCAGCCCCATCAACGGGATCATAATGGTGGCAACCAGCGCGCCCAGGGTCACGGCTTCCAGCGCCTGAGATTTTTGGTACGTCAGCGTGGTGGTGGCATAGCTCACCACAAACGTCGAGAAGATATAGAACGGGGCGGTTTCGACGACCTTCAGACCGGCAGCAATCAACACTTCACGCCAGTGGTGTTTCAGGGTATCGCGCAGGGGCGCTTTCGCCACCTGGCCCGATTGTTTTACCTTCTGGAAATCAGGCGTCTCGTCGATGTCCTTACGGATCCACAGCCCGATCAAGACCAGAATTGAGCTGAGCAGGAACGGGATGCGCCATCCCCAGGAGAGGAAATCGTCCTCACTGAACAGCGTCATCAGCGAGACAATAAAGGTCGCCATCAGCATGCCGATGGTGACGCCCGCCTGCGGAATGCTGCCGAAAAAGCCTTTGCGTTTTTCAGGCGCGTATTCGTAGGCCAGCAGCAGCGCGCCGCCCCATTCACCGCCAATGCCCATGCCCTGAATGATGCGCATCAGGATCAGCAGGGCGGGTGCCCACATGCCAATCATGTCGTAGGTGGGGAGCAGGCCGATCGTGACGGTTGCACCTCCCATTAATGACAGCGTCAGCACCAGCGTTTTTTTGCGCCCGATACGGTCCCCGATGTGGGCGAAGAGAACACCGCCAATGGGGCGGATAAAAAAGGTCAGCGAGAACGAGAGATAAGAGAGGATCAGCCCGATTACCGGGTCGACCATCGGAAAGAAAATCTTGTTAAACACCAGCGCGGCGGCGGTGCCATAGAGAAAATAGTCAAACCATTCAATGGAGCTGCCGGTGAGGCTGGCAATTAAAACCTTTTTGTTTTTGCGTAAAACCGTCGTTGTACTTTCATGTTGTGTCATGATCTGAAGCTCCGCCACAGAGAGGATGAATGCGGTGTCACCTGGCGCGCTTCAGGTGCAACCCGCAGTAATAAAAAGGTTGTGAAATTGTTAAGCAACTTAGGGTTGGATAGGGCGTTTGGCAAGCAAAGGGCGGGCTATACTGGTCAGATCACGGTGAAATTAGCAGCGACTGGTGCTTTGACATGCGGTTTGACTGGCATGATGTTTTGTATGCCGGATAATCAAAAGCATAACATGCAGGTGCAACCCAATTGTTTTTGGATGTTTCTGGTTATTTCAAAAAAATACCAGAAAATGCAGAGTGACAGGCGTTTTGGCTTTAGGAGTGATCCCCTGTTCAGCCGTGACGCGTGCAGTACTCTGAACGTAAACGCTGTAAGGAGGTAACGATGACACTGGCACTTTTTCCTTCTCTACCCGGCTCGACGCTTAATGCCGTCAACACCGTCGGCTCGTGGCTTGCGCAGGACGATCGCCGCAGTCAGCCTGTTGATGCCGTGATCCTTGCAGGGAATGCGGTCATCCCTACAATCGATGCCGCCTGTAAAATAGCGGCCGAACAGGCCATCCCCCTGCTGATCAGCGGCGGTATCGGGCACTCAACCACCTTCCTTTATGCCGCGGTGGCGAAACATCCGCGTTACAACACCCTTCCCACGACCGGACGGGCCGAGGCGGCAATCCTCGCCGATATCGCGCGTGAGTTCTGGAATATTCCGGCAGACAAAATCCTGATAGACGATCAGTCAACGAACTGCGGCGAGAACGCCCGGTTTAGCTGGCATATGATGAAGCAAAAGGGTCTGAACGCCGGGCGCGTCCTCGTGGTACAGGACCCGACTATGCAGCGCCGCACGATGGCGACCTTTGCTCGCGTTTGCCGGGAAGAGGCCGTTTCGCCGGAGTGGATTAGCCATCCCGGCGTGACGCCGGTGCTGCAAAACAGTGAAGACGGCCTGGCGTTTAGCGGCGCTAGCGAAGGACTCTGGCCGGTGGAGCGCTATCTGTCGCTGGTGCTGGGGGAACTGCCGCGCCTGCGGGACGACATTAACGGCTACGGCCCGGCGGGGCGTGACTTCATTGCGCACGTGGACATTCCTGACGAGGTGGAGAACGCGTGGACCCTTCTGCGTAATGACGCCATCCTCACCGACGCGCTGGTCAGCCGTTCTCTGCTCTAGCCCTCTGCCCGTTTGCGCCAGGTTTTACGCAAACGGGCATTTAATGTTGCCGATTTGTGATTGTATAAATTGGCTGACCCGTTTCTTTTTTGAGATATCTCACAAAAACAGCCTCATAGGATAGGAAATCGTCCCTGGAATTATAGTTTTTAACAATGCATTTACTTGTCAAAAACAGTGTAATTACAGGAGCAGGTCATGACGGTACCCGTACAACATCCTATGTATATCGATGGACAGTTTGTTGCCTGGCAGGGTGATGCCTGGATTGATGTGATCAACCCGGCCACAGAAGAGGTCATTTCCCGTATTCCCGATGGCCGTGCTGAAGATGCGCGCAAGGCCATCGACGCCGCTGAGCGTGCCCAGCCTGGCTGGGAAGCTTTACCCGCCATCGAACGCGCCGGCTGGCTGCGCAAAATCTCTGCCGGGATCCGCGAACGCGTCAGTGAAATCAGCGCGCTGATTGTCGCCGAGGGCGGCAAAATCCAGCAGCTGGCAGAAGTTGAAGTGAACTTTACCGCAGACTACATCGACTATATGGCCGAATGGGCGCGCCGCTACGAAGGCGAAATCGTCCAGAGCGACCGTCCGGGAGAGAATATCCTGGTCTTTAAACGCGCCCTGGGCGTGACCACCGGGATCTTGCCGTGGAACTTCCCGTTCTTCCTGATTGCCCGCAAGCTCGCTCCGGCACTGATTACCGGCAATACCATCGTGATCAAACCCAGCGAGTTCACGCCGAATAACGCCATCGCGTTCGCCAAAATTGTCGATGCGATCGGCCTGCCTAAAGGGGTCTTCAACCTGGTGCTGGGACGCGGTGAAACCGTGGGCCAGGAGCTGGCGGGCAATCCGAAGGTGGCGATGGTCAGCATGACCGGCAGCGTGGGGGCGGGTGAAAAGATCATGGCCGCCGCGGCGAAAAACATCACCAAAGTGGCGCTTGAGCTGGGCGGCAAAGCGCCCGCTATCGTGATGGACGATGCGGATTTGGAACTGGCGGTGAAAGCGATAGTGGATTCCCGCGTGATCAACACCGGGCAGGTCTGCAACTGCGCGGAACGCGTCTACGTGCAAAAAGGCATTTACGACCGTTTCGTCAACCGTCTGGGCGAGGCGATGAAAGCCGTGCAGTTTGGTAATCCCGCAGAGCGCACTGATATTGCGATGGGGCCGTTGATTAATGCCGCCGCGCTTGAGCGCGTGGAGCAGAAGGTGGCGCGAGCGGTACAGGAAGGGGCGCGAGTCGCGCTCGGCGGTAAAGCGGTTGAAGGCAAAGGATATTACTATCCACCAACCCTGCTGCTGGACGTGCGTCAGGAGATGGCCATCATGCATGAAGAGACCTTTGGTCCGGTGCTGCCCGTCGTGGCGTTTGACACGCTGGAAGAGGCGCTGAAGATGGCTAACGACAGCGACTACGGGTTGACCTCTTCTATTTATACGCAGGATTTGAATGTTGCCATGAAGGCCATCAAGGGGCTCAAATTTGGCGAAACCTATATCAACCGCGAGAACTTTGAAGCGATGCAGGGCTTCCACGCGGGCTGGCGCAAGTCAGGGATTGGTGGGGCCGACGGTAAGCATGGTCTGAATGAATATCTGCAAACGCAGGTGGTCTACCTGCAGTCTTAATCTGAACATCCCCTCTCCGGTGAGAGGGGATTTTAGGCTACAGCGAGGCGTATTTATCCAGCGTACGCACCAGCTGCGTCACGAAGCCATACTCGTTGTCGTACCAGGCCACGGCTTTCACCAGCTGCAGATCGCCAGCCTCGCTGACCTCCGTCTGCGTGGCGTCAAACACCGAACCATAGTGCGAGCCGATCACATCCGACGACACAATCTCTTCGTCGGTATAGCCGAAGGATTTATTGCCCTGGGTCGCTTTTTTCAACGCGGTATTGATCTCCTCAACGGTCACTTTTTTTCCCAGAATCGCCACCAGCTCGGTCACCGAACCCGTTTTCACCGGCACGCGCTGGGCGTGGCCTTTCAGCTTGCCGCTGAGTGCAGGGATCACCAGGCCAATGGCTTTCGCGGCGCCCGTGGTGTGGGGAATGATGTTCTCTGCTGCCGCGCGCGAGGCACGAAGATCTTTCCCGCGTGGGCCATCCACCAGCGCCTGCGTACCGGTATAGGCGTGAATGGTGGTCATGGTACCGACTTTTATTTCAAAGGCGTCGTGCAGGGCTTTTGCCAGCGGGGCGAGGCAGTTGGTAGTGCAGGAGGCGACGGAGATGATGGTGTCACCGGCGTCAATGGTGTCGTCGTTCACGTTAAACACAATGGTTTTCATCTCACCCGCAGGCGCGGAAATCAGCACCTTTTTGGCACCCGCATCCAGATGCGCTCTGGATTTCTCTTCAGAGGTATAAAAACCGGTGCATTCAACGACGATATCCACGCCCGCGGTTTTCCACGGAATATGTTTGGCCTCTTTTTCGGCGTAAACCGCGATCGTTTTGCCATCCACAATCAGCGCGTCTTCGGTGAAATCCACGCTCCACGGGAAGCCACCGTAGTTTGAGTCATGCCTCAGCAGATAGGCCAGCACTTTGGGCGAAGTGAGGTCGTTGATGGCGACGACGGTGTTGCTGTCCTGGGTTTCAAGAAGGCGACGAAGTACAAGGCGTCCGATGCGTCCAAATCCGTTAATGCCAATTTTACTCATGGTGTTCTCCTGTAAACGTGTCGATGCGACAGTTTGAACTCATCCAGGCTTAGACCATGACGGGCAGGGCGGCAATTGAAGATGCTTCATGCGCGGGGAAGTATTTGAAAATCCATACAGAAAACTTAATGAATTTTTAAGGAAAGCGGATTATGTTGGCGCTGTATTTGTCATTCATCAGGAAATCACATGCGCACTAAATATACAGGCCTGCAAATCGGTATTCACTGGCTGGTGTTTCTGTTAGTTATCGTGGCTTACTGCGCCATGGAATTCAGGGGCTTTTTTCCGCGTACCGATCGCCCACTGATTAACATGATTCACGTCTCCTGCGGGATCGCCATTCTCGTGCTGATGGTGGCGCGCCTGCTTATTCGTCTTAAATACCCGGCGCCGCCTATCCAGCCTAAGCCGAAACCGATGATCACCGGCATGTCGCATCTGGGGCATCTGATCGTTTACCTGCTGTTCATTGCGTTGCCGCTGATCGGTATCGTGATGATGTACAACCGCGGGAATGACTGGTTCGCCTTTGGCATGACGATGCCGCATGCGGCGGAAGGGAATTTTGACCTGGTGGATGTGCTGAAAGAGTGGCACGTCACGCTGGCCAATCTGGGGTATTTCGTGATTGGCCTGCACGCGGCGGCGGCGCTGATGCATCACTATTTCTGGAAAGATAATACGCTGCTGCGCATGATGCCTAAAAAACGCCTGTAGCCAGCTTATTGCCCGGCGGCGCTACGCTTGCACGGGCCTACAAACAGCGCTGTATCGTAGGCCGGGTAAGCGCAGCGCGCCACCCGGCTTGTTTTTTAACGCAGCAGAGCACGCTCTTCAGCTGTCAATTCCAGCATCTGGGTTGTCCCTGTTTCAGATGACCTCACCGCCGCTTCCAGCACCGCCATCACCGCCAGCGCTTCAACCGGATGAACCGGGTTCCCGATTGTGCCCGTCAGCGCATCACGCACGTTAATGTAATACTGACGCTGATCGCCTTTCGGCGTTTTCAGGCGCGTCGCGTCTCCGGCGGCATCAAACAGCACCATATCGTCGCTGTCTTCGCCCCAGCTTTCGCTGCCCGGAATAACACCCGCCAGCAGCTGTGCTTCCTGCTGATCGATGCGTGCCTTCACCACGCTGGCTTTATCGCCGTGAACGGTAAAGCGTGACGTACCGCCCGCCACAAGCATGCTGGCGTGCAGAATCACCTTATGTTCAGGGTAATTCAGGACCACGTGCGCCCAGTCGTTAATTTCAGCACCGTCGCGCAGGGTGGCGATATTGCCCTGAACCGACTGTGGCAGCCCGAAAAGCTGCAGCGTCTGGTCGATCAGATGCGGTCCAAGGTCAAACCACAAGCCACTGCCCGGAACGTTTTGCTCTCTCCAGCGCACGCGCACTTCCGGGCGGAATCGGTCAATGTGTGACTCAAACAGTTTCACCTTGCCGAGGCGGCCTTCCTCAATCACCTGCTTAATGCCGAGGAAATCGCTGTCCCAGCGGCGGTTGTGGAAGACGGAGAGCAGACGCTGTTTCTCATCCGCCAGGGCAATGAGCTCGCGGGCTTCCTGCATGTCGAGGGTGAATGGCTTATCCACCACCACGTGCTTGCCAGCGTTGAGGGCAAGCGCTGCCAGCGGCGCGTGGGTGGCATTAGGGGAGGCAATCACCACCAGATCGACATCCGGGTGTTGAATGGCTTCTTCCGGGGTAGCGACCACCAGTACGTTCGGCAGATCGCGTTTCACTTTCTCTTCATCACGGGAAGAGACGACCGCAAGCGTTAATCCTTCGATGGACTGGATCAGCGGGGCGTGGAACGTCTTACCCACAAATCCGTACCCGATCAGCGCAATATTGATTGTCTTAGCTTTATTCATGACCTTCTCCACGTTATTCCGCGCAAACCGTGACCTGCAATGCGCCGGTATCCCCAAGTTCAGCCCAGGGCCTGTCTAAAAACAGTTGATGAATTTCGCTTACCCCGGCGACCAGCCAGGGTTCACAGTGGTTTAATTTCATATGGTCCGCGACGATCCAGTGCTCATGGCTTGCCGCGAGCATCGCCCGCTTAACGTCCGCATCCGCTTCTTTGCTCGCGCTTAAGCCAAGCTGCGCGTGGATGGCACACGCCCCGAGAATGGCGATATCCGCGCGATAGCGGGACAGCAGGGACAGGGTGGCGCTTCCGGCGAACAGGCGCTGCTTCTGGTCCCACTGTCCGCCGAGCAGGATCAGCTCGATATCGTCCCGGTCACTGAAATGTTGGGCGATATCCAGTGAGGTGGTGATCACTTTCAGGGGGCCCTGAAGGAAAGTGGCGACGGCCATCACCGTGCTCCCGGCATCGAGAAACAACGTGGAACCGCTCGGCACGCGCTGCGCCACCGCTTTACCGAGCCGCTGTTTTGTTTCAGGCAGCAAGGTATTTCTGCCCTGGCGATTCATGCCGGAGAGATCGAGCGCAATCGCACCGCCGTGGTTCTTTTGTGCCAGACCCTGTTTTTCCAGGTCGGTCAGGTCGCGACGAATGGTATCTGCGGAAACCTGCAGTTTCTCAGCAAGCTCGGTAATGCTGGCCTGGCCTTGCTCGATGATGAGATCGAGCACGTACTTCTGACGGGCAGTTTTATGCATGACGGGGTAATCCTGCAAAATGTCGCAATAAATCGCATAATACAGCAATTTTGAGCGGAGGGAAGAGCGCGTTTAGCCGAAAACAGGAAGAAAACCTGATAGTTTATATGCGTAACTATTGAGATTTTATTAAGCGAATATAATGAAGCCGTATGGAATAGTGACTACGATGTTATCGTTATGTTTTATTTATCAGTTTGGATGATGTAACCAATGTATAACCATTAACCGGGATTAAATTCCGCTTATATAAAATTGATTAGTGTTTTATTTTGATAATAACTTTATATGTGGGTTTTAATATTGACCAGGCTCGCCTGATTACCTAAATTGACACTTCTTTGAAAATCTTTGTGTCTGAGTCATCAGGAAATTAACGCAAAAATGTACACAAATGAAATTAGGAATTTTCTTTAAATAACAGTGGGTTTTTATGTTTCATTTGAAAGGCCACTTTTCGCGTTTTGTCCAGAACCTGCATGTTTTTTCTTATTTGTAACACCACATTAACATTGAGGGTGTAGTTGCCTATAACGCATTTTGTTATGCTCCAAACCAGTAAATAAATAAGTAAATTCTTATGCGAAATAAGAAGAAACAATCTCATCTCCAATGGAAATGGATGCGGGGGAGTTTTGCCTGAAATTCAGTGGGGAAGTTAAAGAAGATATTTGTCTAATTATCTATACCTCCTTTTGGGTAATTGCTTAAGTATCACTCAGAGTCAGGGAGATAAAAATGACGGTATTGCCAAAGAACGTTTCACTCAAATTTACACCGACAATCGTATTAATTACGCTCGCAATGAATATGGCGTACGCCAATAGTGACCACATGCAGATGGCCCCGGTGGCGGCGATAACGTTAAAAGAAAGCATTTTATTTGCTATCGATCGCGATCCGTCTATTAGCCAGCAGGCCGCACAATTAGGTATTGGTCAGGCACAAATAGATGAGGCACGCAGCGGCTGGATGCCGCAAATATCGCTGAACGGCAGTACGGGGCATAGCCAGACCACCGACTCAAGCGGATCGCTGAAGAATTCTGCGGCCTGGGGGGTGAGCCTGACGCAGCTGTTGTACGATTTTGGTAAGACGAATAACAGCATCAGCCAGTCCTCAGCCCAGCGCGATAGCTACCGCTACCAGCTGATGAGCACGCTCTCTGACGTGGCGGAAAAGACGGCGCTCGGCTACGTGGAGGTTAAACGCTATTCCGATCTCTTACAGGCTGCCAAAGACAACGTCCAGGCGCTCAAAAACGTTGAGCAGTTGGCGAAACTGCGCGCGGATGCAGGCGTAAGTTCCACCTCCGATGAACTCCAGACCCGCACGCGCATTGCCGGTATGCAGGCGACCGTGGCGCAGTATAACGCCGCCTTAAACAGCGCCCGCGCAAGGCTCGCGGTGCTCACAGGTCTGCAGGCTGAGACCTATTCGCCTGTCCCTGCGAACCTCGCCGTTGAGCCGGATTCCCTCAACCGCATTGATTATTCGTTGATACCGACGGTATTGGCCGCACAGAACATGGAGCGCTCGGCCCAGTATGGCGTTGAAACAGCAAAATCGCAGCACTGGCCAACCCTGAGCCTGAAGGGAGGACGTACGCGCTATGAGTCGGACAACCGTTCTTACTGGGACGACCAAATCCAGCTCAATATAGACGCACCGCTTTATCAGGGCGGCGCGGTTTCCGCACGCGTGCGTCAGGCTGAAGGGGCGCGTGCTATGGCCTCCTCTCAGGTCGACCAGGCGCGCTTTGATGTCCTGCAAAAAGCCTCCGTCGCGCAGGCTGACTGGACCGGCGCCCGGGGGAGAATGGAAGCCGGAAAACAGCAGCTGGAAAATGCCCTGCGCGCCCGCGATGTCTATAAAAATGAATATACCCTGAGCAAGCGGAGCATTAACGATTTGCTCAGCGTTGAACAGGATGTCTGGGCCGCCACCTCCGCAAAAATAATGGCTGAATATGACGGCTGGAGTTCGGCGATTAACTACGCTTCTGCGGTTGATAATTTGATGCCGCTTATCGGAATAGAGAAAAACGCTGCCGCAAAATTACCCGATTTGAGTTAAAAAAAGACGCGTCTTTCTGCGCGAAATAAGTCTGACAATAATGGGTGTTTTTTCCCAGGGATAGCTACATCCGTCTGGTGGACATATCCACAGGAATCCGTACACCTGCAAGGAGAAGAATATGAGTAACGTAAAAGTTGTTGATGTCATCATTCGCAAAACGGCGGAGAAAACGAAATTAACAGGCGAAGGAAATCTGTCGGTATCCATTTCATCGCCGAGCGTGATAGAAATCCAGGGTTCTGCTCAGGACGTAGTGCGTTATGTCCGCCAGGGGAAAGATCTCCTGATTTATATGAAAGATGGCAGCGTGATCCGCTGCAATAACTATTTTGTCGAAGATCCAGAAACGCATAATCAGTCAGAGCTGGTGTTCAACGATAATCAGGAACTGACTCATATTTCTTTTGCCGATGCCGGGGAAGCGTCAGGCATGGCCACGACGGAATTAACCGCGCAGGCCGCACCCATTAGCAGCATTGAGCCTTTCCTGGAGCAGGAAAGCGTATTAAGCGATGCGCCGTGGGGCTGGATTGCGGGCGCGGCGTTAGGCGGCGGTGCCATTGGGGCGCTGCTGGCTCACGGCGGTGACGGCGAAACAAAAACGAAAGTTATTGATAATACCAAAGAGGTTGAGAGCGCCACGCCGACCTTTTTGCTGACGGATAACGCGGGTGACAAGCAGGGCGTGCTGAGTGCAAAAGAGATCACGGACGACAACACCCCAACCTTCAGCGGTACCGGGCAGCCGGGCGCGACCATTCAGATTAAAGACAGCGGCGGCAGCACCATCGCCAGCACCATGGTCGCGAAGGACGGCACCTGGACGGTAAAACTCCCGACACAGACAGACGGGGAGCACACCTGGTCGGTCGTACAGATCGACGGCAGCAAAACCACTTCTGCGGGCAGCATCACCGTAACCGTCTCAACGGCCGAGGCCGCCGTGACGCTCGCCACTACGGCGGGCGATAACGTGATCAACGCCAGCGAACAGTCCGCGGGCTTCACGCTTTCCGGGGCCAGCAAAAACCTGGCGCAGGGAACCGAACTCACCGTGACGCTGAACGGAAAAACCTATTCCGCAGAAGTGGGGGCAAACGGCGCGTGGAGCGTGAAGGTGCCTGCCGCAGACGCGCAGGCGCTGGGCGACGGCACCTGGACGGTCAATGTGAGCGGCAAAGACGCGGCGGGCAATATCGTGAGCGGCAGTCAGACGATTGGCGTCGATACCGTTGCGCCTGCGCTTTCCGTGAATGCAATCGCGCAGGACAATATCATTAACGCCGCTGAACATAATCAGCCGCTGACGATTAGCGGTAAAACCGATGCGGAAGCGGGCCAGATTGTGACGGTCACGCTGAACGGTAAAAATCACACGGCGACCGTGGGCAGTGACGGCACCTGGTCCGTCACGCTTCCTGCCGGTGAAGTACAGGCGATGGCTAACGGCGGGCACACCCTCACGGTCAACGTCAGCGACAAAGCGGGTAACGGTTCTTCCACCACCGCCGATTTCACGGTTGATACCGCCGCTCCCGTTGTGACGATCAACACCGTCGCGGGTGACGACATTCTGAACACCAGCGAGCAGGGCCAGGCGCAGATCGTTTCCGGGAAGGCGAGCGGCGCGGCGGCAGGTGACGTGGTGACCGTGACCCTTGATGGCCAGACCTTCACCGGTGTGGTGCTTGCCGACGGCAGCTGGAGCGTCGGCGTGCCTGCCTCCGTCATCGGCGCGCTCGGTGAGGGCAGCCACACGATTTCGGTCTCCGTCACTGATGCCGCGGGCAACACCGGCAGCGCGACGCACGGCGTGACGCTGAGCGGCAACCCGCCGGAATTCACGATTGACGCCATCAGCCAGGATAACGTACTGAACGCGCAGGAGGCCATGCAGCCCCTGAGCCTGAGCGGCACCAGTAACCTGCCGAACGGCAGCGCCATCACCGTCACGTTAAACAACGTTAACTATCAGGCCACGGTTGAAAACGGTATCTGGACGGTTCAGGTGCCGGTTTCTGACGTGCTGAATCTGGCGAACACCCTTTATACCGTCAGCGTCAGCGGTACCGATAGCGTGGGTAACAGCGGCTCTGCCGAGGCGAATCTGCTGGTGGACACCGTGCTGCCGCAGGTCATTATCAATACGTTTGCGGGCGACAACCTGGTCAATAACGCCGAAGCGGGCGTCGATCAAACCCTCAGCGGACGCGTTAGCGGCGCGGCGGCGGGCGATACCGTCTCTGTCACCGTAGGCGGCAAGAGCTACACCGCGACGGTGGGCAGCGATCTGACCTGGAGCGTGAAAATCCCGTCAGCGGATCTTCAGGCGTTCGGCGACGGCGATTTGACCTTCAGCGCCTCCGTTACCAACGCGCACGGCAATACCGGCACCGGCGAGCGTGATATCAATATCAACGCGGAGCTGCCGGGCCTGCGCGTGAACACCATTTCCGGCGATGACGTGATCAACGCCATTGAACAGCAGCAGGATCTGAGCGTCACCGGCTCCAGTACCCATCTGGCCGCGGGGACGCAGATTGTCGTCACCATTAACAACGTTGAGTACGTCACCGCGGTTAACGCCAGCGGCAACTGGCAGATCGGCGTTCCGGCGGCGGACCTGCAGGCCTGGACGGCGGGCGGCATGACGGTTAGCGTCAGCGCTGAAGATGCCTGGGGCAATACCGTTGCGGCTGAACACCCGATTGAACTCGATCTGAACGCCGTGGCGGTCACCATTGATACCGTCTCCGGCGACGACCTGCTGAACGCGGCGGAAAAAGGCGCGGACTTAACCCTTTCCGGCCAGACGCAGGGCGTGGAAGCGGGGCAGACCGTGGTGGTGAAATTCGCCGACCAGACCTTTACCGCGCAGGTACAGCAGGACGGCTCCTGGAGCCTGACCGTACCCGCCAGCGCCATGGAAACCCTGATCGACGGGCGCGCGCAGGTGAGCGTCAGCGTCACTAACGTCAGCGGCAACAGCGCGGACGCCGCGCGCGTGGTCACGGTGGATACGCAGCCACCGGCCATTACGCTCGATAACCTGACCGACGACAACATCATCAATGCGGCTGAAGCGCAGCAGGATTTAGCCTTAAGCGGTACCAGCACTGCGGAAGCGGGCCAGACGGTCACCGTGACGCTGAACGGCAAAACGTATCAGACCACGGTTCAGGCGGACGGTACGTGGCAGCTGAGCGTGCCTGCGGCTGACGTGGGTGCCCTGATGGATGGCATCGTGACCGTGACGGCAACCGTGAGCGACGTGGCGGGCAACGCCAGCAGCGCGGACCGCGTGGGTCTGGTGGACGCGACCGTACCGCAGGTGACCATTAACGACTTTGTCACCGACACCAACACCGTTAACCAGCTCGCCCATTCACAGGCGCAGATCCTGAGCGGCTCCGTCACCGGTGCGGCAGCGGGCGATCGGGTGACCGTCACCATTAACAGCGTGGATTACACCACCGTGGTGGATGCATCGGGCAACTGGAGCCTCGGCCTGCCCGCATCCGTCGTGCAGGGGCTGACGGACGGCACCTGGACCATCGACGTCTCCGTGACCGACCGATCCGGCAACACCGGAAGCAGTTCGCTGGATGTGGTGGTGAATACCGTGACGCCTGTTATCGCCATCAGCACGCTGGCGGCGGACGACGTGATTAACGCGACCGAGAAGGGCGAAGATCTGCTGCTCTCCGGCACCAGCAATCAGCCGGAAGGCACGCGCGTCACCGTTAACCTGAACGGCATCAATTACACCGCCACTACTGACGCCAGCGGTAACTGGAGCGTGACCGTACCGGCCTCGGCCGTTAGCGCGCTGGGAGAAGCCCATTACACCGTGACGGCGAGCGTCACGGATAACGTAGGCAACAGCGCCTCAACCTCACACGATGTGCTGGTGGACAGCTCGCTGCCGGTGGTGACGATCGACACCCTGGCGGGCGACAATATCGTTAACGCCGCGGAAGTGGCGGCAGGGCAAACCCTGACCGGTAAGGTGACGAACGCGGCGTCAGGTGACACTGTCACTATTATCCTTGGCGGCCAGACGTACACCGCTACCGTGCAGGACGATCTGACCTGGAGCCTGCCGTTAAGCGAGAGCCAGCTTACCGCGCTCGGCAACGGCGACCTCACCGTATCCGCCAGCGTGACCAACGCGCACGGCAATACCGGCTCGTCGTCGCTGGACGTCACCATCGACGCCCAGCTGCCGGGTCTGCGCATTGACACCGTCGCGGGCGACGACGTGATTAACGTCATTGAACACGCCCAGAACCTGATTGTCTCCGGCACCAGCAGCGATCTGGCGGCGGGCAGCACCGTGACCGTGACCATCAACGGCAAAGCCTATTCGGCAACGGTACTGGCGGACGGCACCTGGCAGGCGGCGGTTCCGGCGGCCGATGTGTCCCAGTGGGCGGACGGTTCGCTGGATATCAAGGCAAGCGCGCAGGATGCCTCCGGCAACCCGGTGGCTATCGGGACCGTCGTGGACGTCGATCTCGCGCCTGTCGCCATCACCATCAGCAGCGTGACCGACGATAACGTGCTCAACTCGGCGGAAAAAGGCCAGGATCTGGTGCTTTCCGGCACCACCTCCAACGTTGAGGCGGGCCAGACCGTGATCATCACCTTCGCGGGTAAAACCTATACCACCACGGTGGATGCCAACGGCGACTGGACCTGGACCGTTCCGTCTGCCGATCTGAGCGGCCTGAAAGACGGCGACGCCAGCGTGCAGGTCAGCGTCACCAACGTGAACGGCAACGCGGCGTCTTCGGCGCAGGAGTTCAGCGTCGATACCACCGCGCCGACGGTGACCATCAACACCATCAGCAATGACAATATGCTGAACGCGGCAGAGGCGGCGCAGGATCTGACCCTGAGCGGCACCTCTACTGCCGAAGCAGGCCAGACGGTCACCGTGACCTTCAACGGCAACACCTATACCGCGCAGGTGCAGGCGGACGGCAGCTGGACGCTCGACGTTCCGGCGGCGGATATGGCAGGCATTACCGACGGCAGCGTGGCGGTAACGGCGACCGTGTCCGATAAGGCAGGCAACCCGGCCAGCGCGGGCTCCTCGGTGCTGGTCGACACCACCGTACCGCAGATTTCATTCAACATCGTTGCGGGCGACGACGTCGTGAATATTGCCGAGCACGGCCAGGCGCTGATCGTCTCCGGCAAGGTGACGGGTGCGCAGGCGGGCGACGTGATTACCCTGAACCTGAACGGCAAAGACTACACCGCCATGCTGGATGCGTCCGGCAGCTGGAGCGTGGGCGTTCCGGCGACGGACGTGGGCGCGCTGGCAAACGGCGAGCAGACGATCTCTGCGACACTCACCGATAAAGCCGGTAACAGCACCACCGCGACGCACGCGTTTGACGTCTCCCTGACCGCGCCGGTGGTTGCCATCAATCCCCTGGCGGTTGACGACGTGATCAACGCGACCGAGAAAGGCCAGGATCTGCTGGTGTCCGGCACCAGCAACCAGCCGGACGGAACCACCATTACGGTGACCCTGAACGGTATCAGCTATACGGCCACCACCGACGCCAGCGGCAGCTGGAGCGTCACCGTTCCGGCGGCAAACGTCTCTGCGCTGGGTGAAGCGAGCTATGTGGTGACGGCGAGCGTAACCGACACCGCAGGCAACAGCGCGAGCACCGGCCACAGCGTGCTGGTCGACAGCGCGCTGCCGCAGGTCACCATCAACCCTGTCGCCACGGACGATGTCATTAACGCAGCGGAAGTGGCTGCCGGGCAGACCCTGAGCGGCAAAGTGAGCGGTGCGGCGAGCGGTGACGCTGTCACCATTTCAGTCGGCGGCAATACCTATACCGCGACGGTTCAGGACGATCTGAGCTGGTCGGTCAACGTGCCGTCCACGGTCTTAACCGCCATCGGTAACGGCGATCTCACCGTAACGGCGAGCGTCACCAACGGGCACGGCAATACCGGCACCGGCGAACGCGACATCACTATTGATGCCAACCTGCCGGGCTTGCGCGTCGATACCGTGGCGGGCGACGATGTGATCAACAGTATCGAACATACGCAAAATCTGATTATCACCGGCTCCAGCGACGGGCTGGCGAGCGGCTCGGCGCTGACGGTCACCGTCAACGGCAAAACCTACGCGGCAACCGTGCTGGCGGACGGGACATGGAGCGCAGCCATTCCGGCGGCAGACGTCGGCGCGCTGAGCGCGGGCACGGTCACCGTGACCGTGGAAGGCCAAAGCACGGCGGGCAACCCGGTTTCCATCAGCCACGACGTGAAGGTGGATCTGGCGGCAGTTGCCATCAGCATTGACCCGATTGCGTCGGACGACGTAATCAACGCGGCGGAGAAAGGCGCGGACCTGGTGCTGTCCGGCTCCACCTCCAACGTGGAAGAAAACCAGACCGTTACCATCACCTTCGGCGGCAAGTCGTACACCGCGACGGTGGATGCCAGCGGCAACTGGACGGCGACCGTGCCGTCTGCCGATTTGGGCAGCCTGAAGGACGGCGATGCCAGCGTGCAGGTGAGCGTCACCAACGTGAACGGCAACAGCGCGTCGGCAGGCCGCGAGTACAGCGTGGACGCGACCGCGCCGACGGTGTCTATTGAAATTGTCAGCGACAACAACATCATCAATGCGGCCGAAGCGCAGCAGGATCTGGTCGTTAACGGCGTGACCAACGCCGAAGCGGGCCAGACCGTCACCGTAACGCTGAACGGCGTGGATTACACTACCACCGTACAGGCGAACGGCAGTTGGAGCGTGACCGTGCCGTCTGCGGATCTGAGCGGTATTACCGACGGCAACTACACCATCAGCGCCGCCGTGTCTGATAAGGCGGGCAACCCGGCCTCTGCGGATCGCGACGTGCTGGTCGATACCACCGTCCCGCAGCTGACTATTAACACCGTTTCCGACGACGACGTGATCAACAGCGCCGAGCATGCGCAGGCACTGATTGTCACGGGTTCCGTAACCGGCGCGGCGGCGGGCGACGTGGTCACCGTTACCCTCAACGGCAAATCGTACACCGCTACCCTGGATGCCTCAGGCAACTGGAGCGTGGGCGTGCCTGCGGCGGACGTCACCGCGCTGGCCGCGGGGGATTACACCATTACCGCAGCGCTGACCGATAAAGCGGGCAACAGCAACAGCGCCACGCACGGCGTGGAGGTGAACCTGACCGCGCCGGTGCTGACCATTGACACCGTTTCCGGTGACGATGTAATCAACAACAGCGAGAAAACCCAGGATCTGACGATCTCCGGTACGGCTTCTGGCCTGGCGACAGGCGCGGTAGTAACCGTGATGCTGAACGGCAAAGCGTACAGCGCGATGGTCGATAGCAACGGGAAATGGACCACCACCGTTCCGGCTGATCGGGTCGGCGAGTTGGGTGAAGCGCTGTACACCGTTACCGCATCGGCAACGGACAGCGTCGGCAACAATACCAGCACGTCGCACACCGTGAACGTGGAGTCCGTTCTGCCGGGCGTGATTATCAACACCATTGCAGGTGACGACGTCATTAACGCGGCGGAGCTGGCAGCCGGCCAGACCATCAGCGGTAAGGTGGTGAATGCCGAAGCGGGCAACACCGTGACCGTGACGATTGGCGGTAACAGCTACACCGCAACGGTGCAAAGCGATCTCACCTGGTCCGTCAACGTGCCGGAATCCGTTCTGACCGCGCTGGGCAACGGTGATTTAACCGTGTCAGCCAGCGTCACCAACGGCGTAGGCAATAGCGGAACGGGCGAGCGCGAAATCGTGATAGACGCCAACCTGCCGGGCCTGCGCGTGGATACCGTGGCGGGTGACGACGTGATCAACAGCATCGAACACGGGCAGAACCTGATTATCACCGGCTCCAGCGACGGGCTGGCGGCGGGCGCGGCGCTGACCGTGACCGTCAACGGCAAAACCTATCCGGCGACCGTGCTGGCTGACGGTACCTGGAGCGCGGCGATCCCGGCCGCAGACGTCGGCGCACTGAGTGCAGGCACGGTTACTGTATCCGTTGCTGGCCAGAGCAGCGCCGGTAACCCGGTCGCTATCGACCACAGCGTGACGGTCGATCTGGCGAACGTCGCCATTAGCATTGACTCGATTGCGTCAGACGACGTGATCAACGCGGCCGAGAAGGGCGCGGATCTGGTGCTCTCCGGCACCACTTCGAACGTGGAAGAAAATCAGACCGTCACCATCACCTTCGGCGGCAAGAATTACACCGCCACGGTCGATGCCGACGGTAAATGGACCGCCACGGTGCCAGCGGCCGATCTGGCGGGCCTGAAAGACGGCGACGCCAGCGTGCAGGTGAGCGTCACCAACGTGAACGGCAACAGCGCCTCGGCGGGCCGCGAGTACAGCGTGGATGCGACCGCACCGTCCGTGACCATCAATACCCTGGCGAACGACGACATTCTGAATGCCGCCGAAGTTCAGGCCGATCTGACCGTGTCCGGCACCAGCACCGCCGAAGCGGGCCAGACGGTGACCGTATCGCTGAACGGCAAAGACTACACCACAACCGTCAGCACAGACGGCAGCTGGACGCTGAACGTTCCGGCGGCGGATCTGGCTGGATTAAGCGACGGCAGCGTGACCGTCACCGCATCGGTTAGCGATAAAGCGGGTAACCCGGCGTCCGTGGACCACAACCTGGCGGTAGATATCACCGTTCCTGCGGTGACTATCAACACCGTGGCGGGCGACGATGTCATTAACATCGCAGAACACAGCCAGGCGCACATCATCAGCGGCACCGCCACCGGCGCGGCAGCGGGCGATAAGGTCACCGTCACGATTGGCGGCCAGACTTACACCACCGTGCTGGACGCGGCGGGCAACTGGAGCGTGGGTGTACCGGCGAGCGTCATTTCCGGCCTCAGCGACGGCACCGTGACCGTCACGGCGTCAGTCACCGACGCGGCGGGCAATACCGGCACTGGCAGCCATGACGTGACCGTCGACACCGGCCTGCCATCGGTCAACTTCAACGCCATCAGCGATGACAACGTCCTGAACGCCGTTGAAAAGGGTCAGGATCTGAGCGTCAGCGGCACCAGCGCCAACCTCGCGGAAGGCACCGTGGTGACCGTGACCCTCAACGGTAAAAACTACACCGCCACCACGGCGGCAGACGGCACCTGGAGCCTGACGGTTCCGGCAGCGGATCTGGCCGGTCTCGGCCAGGCCAACTACACCCTGAACGCGACCGCCACCAACGGCGTGGGCAACAGCGTGAGCAACACCGCGAACCTGCTGGTGGACACCGCGCTGCCTACCGTCACCATCAATACCGTGGCGGGCGATAACGTCATCAACGCGGCGGAAGTGGCGGCAGGCCAGACCCTGAGCGGTACCGTGGCGAATGCCGAAGCGGGCAATACCGTTACCGTCACCCTTGGCGGCAACAGCTACACCGCAACGGTGCAGAGCGATCTGACCTGGTCCGTGAACGTGCCGTCTGACGTGCTGACCGCGCTGGGCAACGGCAGCCTGAGCGTGACGGCGACCGTCACCAACGGCCACGGCAATACCGGCACCGGCGATCGCGAGATCGCTATCGACGCTAACCTGCCGGGCCTGCGCGTTGACACCGTCGCGGGTGATGACGTGGTCAACACCATCGAGCACGCGCAGAACCTGATCGTCACCGGTTCCAGCGACGGGCTGGCGGCGGGCACCGCGCTGACCGTCACCGTCAACGGTAAAGACTATGCGGCGACCGTGCTGGCGGACGGCACCTGGAGCGCGGCGATCCCGTCCACCGACGTGAGCGCGTGGCCGGAAGGCACCGTCAAAATCAGCGTTACCGGCGACAGCTCAGCGGGCAATCCGATTACCATCAGCCACGACGTGACGGTGGATCTGGCGACCGTTGCTATCAGCATTGACGCGATTGCGTCAGACGACGTGATTAACGCGGCGGAGAAGGGCGCGGATCTGGTGCTGTCCGGTGCGACCACCAACGTGGAAGCCGGGCAAACCGTGACCATCAGCCTGAACGGCAAAATCTATACCGCGACAGTAGACGACAGCGGCAACTGGACCTACACCGTGCCGTCTGCGGATCTGGCGGGCCTCAAGGACGGCGACGCCAGCGTACAGGTGAGCGTCACCAACGTGAACGGCAACAGCGCCTCGGCGGGCCGCGAGTACAGCGTGGATGCGACCGCGCCGTCCGTAACCATCAACACCCTGGCGACCGACGACATTCTTAACGCCACTGAAGCGCAGTCCGATCTGACCGTGTCCGGCACCACCACCGCCGAAGCGGGCCAGACGGTGACCGTAACGCTGAACGGCAAAGACTACACCACAACCGCAGGCGCGGACGGCAGTTGGACGCTGAACGTTCCGGCGGCGGATCTGGCGGCGCTCGGCGATGGCAGCGTGACCGTCACGGCGAGCGTCAGCGACAAGGCGGGCAACCCGGCATCGGCCGATCACAACCTGACGGTGGACGTGACCGTTCCTGCGGTAACCATCAACACCGTAGCGGGCGATGACGTGATTAACATCGCCGAGCACGCTCAGGCGCACATCATCAGCGGCACCGCCACCGGTGCGGCAGCGGGCGATAAGGTCACCGTCACCATCGGCGGCCAGACCTACACCACCGTGCTGGATGCGGCGGGCAACTGGAGCGTGGGCGTCCCGGCGAGCGTCATTTCCGGCCTCAGCGACGGCACCGTCACCGTCACGGCGTCAGTGACCGATGCGGCGGGCAACACCGGTTCCGGCACGCATAGCGTCACCGTCGATACCGGCCTGCCGTCGGTGAACTTCAACGCCATCAGCGGCGATAACGTGCTGAACGCGGTGGAGAAAGGTCAGGATCTGAGCGTCAGCGGCACCAGCGCCAACCTGGCGGAAGGCACCATGGTGACCGTGACCCTTAACGGTAAAAACTACGCGGCCACGACGGCGTCGGACGGTACCTGGAGCCTGACCGTTCCGGCGGCGGATCTGGCCGGTCTCGGCCAGGCCAGTTACACCCTGAATGCGACCGCCACCAACGGCGTGGGCAACAGCGTGAGCAACACCGCGAACCTGCTGGTCGACACCGCGCTGCCAACCGTGACCATCAACACCGTGGCGGGCGACAACGTTATCAACGCGGCGGAAGTGGCCGCAGGCCAGACCATCAGCGGCAAAGTGGCGAACGCGGAAGCGGGCAACACGGTAACCGTGACTATCGGCGGCAACAGCTACACCGCAACGGTGCAGAGCGATCTCACCTGGTCCGTGAACGTGCCGGAAACGGTCCTCACCGCGCTGGGCAACGGCGAGTTGACCGTGTCGGCGACCGTCACCAACGGCCACGGCAACACCGGCGCGGGCGAGCGCGACATCGTGATAGACGCCAGCCTGCCGGGCCTGCGCGTGGATACCGTCGCGGGCGACGATGTTATTAACAGCATCGAGCATGGACAGAACCTGATTATCACCGGCTCCAGCGACGGGCTGGCGGCAGGCACCACGCTCACCGTGACCGTCAATGGCAAAACCTATGCGGCCTCCGTGCTGGCAGACGGTAACTGGAGCGCGGCGATCCCGGCGGCAGACGTCGGGGCCCTGGCTGCGGGCACGGTCACCGTGACCGTTGCAGGCCAGAGCGCGGCGGGCAACCCGGTGACCATCAGCCATGACGTGACGGTGGATCTGGCGGCAGTGGCTATCAGCATTGATGCGATTGCCACCGACGACGTGATTAACGCGGCAGAAAAAGGCGCGGATCTGGTGCTGTCCGGCAGCACCTCTAACGTGGAGGAAAACCAGACCGTTACCGTCACCTTCGGCGGCAAGACGTACACCGCGAAGGTCGATGCCGACGGTAACTGGACGGCCACCGTGCCGTCTGCGGATCTCGCGGGCCTTAAAGACGGCGATGCCAGCGTGCAGGTGAGCGTCACCAACGCGCACGGCAACAGCGCCTCGGCGGGCCGCGAGTACAGCGTAGACGCCACCGCGCCAACCGTGAGCATTGATACGGTCGCTGGCGATAACGTGATTAACGGCAGCGAAGCGGCTGCGGGCGTGGCCATTTCCGGCACCACCACGGCGGAAGTCGGTCAGACGGTCACCGTGACGCTGGGCGGGAAGAGCTATACCGCGCAGGTGCAGCAGGGCGGTATCTGGAGCGTTAACGTTCCGGCAGCCGATCTGTCCGCGCTGGCGGACAACGGCTACACCGTACAGGTCAGCGTGAGTGACGCCGCGGGTAACCCGGGCAGCGCGGGCAAAGCGATTACGCTTGATACCACGCCGCCGACCGTCAGTTTTAACGTCGTGGCGGGCGATAACGTCATCAACAGCGTGGAGCACGGGCAGGCGCAGATCGTCAGCGGCACGGCAACCGGCGCGAGCGTCGGCGATAAGCTGGTCATCATCATCGGTGCGAACCAGTACACCACCACCGTTGACGCCAGCGGCAGCTGGAGCGTGGGCGTGCCGGCGAGCGTGATTTCCGCGCTGACCGACGGCACCGTGACCCTCAGCGCGACCATTACCGACAGTGCGGGCAACAGCAGCACCCAGACCCACGATGTGGTGGTGAACACCGCATCGGTTGCGCTGACCGTCAACACCCTCAGCGGCGATGACGTGATCAACGCGGCAGAAGCGGGTAACTCGCTGGTGATTAACGGCTCAAGCTCGCAGTTCGCCAGCGGCACCCAAGTCACCGTGACCCTGAACGGCAAGACCTACACGGCTACCATTCAAAGCGACGGCTCATGGACCACAACCGTTCCGGCCGCCGATGTGGGCGCGCTGGCCGACGGTGCGAGCTATCAGGTGGCCGTTTCGGCGCAGGACAGCGCGGGCAACAGCGCCTCGGCAACGCATACTATCAGCGTGGATACCACCTCGCCGGTGGTGAGCATTGCCACGCTGTCTGGCGACGACGTGCTTAACGCGGCGGAAGCGCAGCAGCCGCTCACCGTACACGGCTCTTCCAGCGCGGAAGCGGGCCAGACGGTGACCGTGACGCTGGGCGGCAAAACCTACACGGCCACCGTGGCAAACGACGGTACCTGGACGCTGGACGTTCCGGCCGCCGATCTTGCCAGCCTGAGCGAAGGCGCGCTGACGGTCACCGCGTCGGTGAACGACAAGGCGGGTAATAACGGTCAAACCACGCATACCTTAACGGTAGATACCGTCGCGCCAACCGTGACCATCAGCACCGTGGCCGATGACGATATCGTCAACAACGCCGAGCAGCTGGCGGGCCAGACCATCAGCGGCACCACTACGGCGGAACAGGGCCAGACGGTGACCGTCTCCTTCAACGGGCACAGCTATCAGGCGACCGTCGGAGCGGACGGTTCATGGTCGGTCTTCGTGCCGGGCCGTGATTTCCTCGGCCTGAGCGACGGGGATTACACCATTACGGCTGCGGTGAGCGATAAGGCCGGTAACCCGGGCAGCGCCACGCACGACGTGACGCTGAACGGCGATGTCCCAACCATCACCATTAACACCTTTGCGCAGGACGATATCGTCAACGCCGCCGAGCACGGCACGCCGCTGATTGTCAGCGGCACCACCGACGCCCCTGCGGGCCAGACGGTGACCATCACGCTGAACGGTAAAACCTACACGGCGACCGTGCAGGCGGATGGCAGCTGGAGCTATACGGTGGGCAGTGCAGACGTGACGGCGCTGGCGGACGGCGGTTCGTACGTGATTAACGCGCAGGTGAGCAACGCCATCGGCAACAGCGGCAGTGATAACCACACCGTGACCGTCGATCTGACCGCGCCGTCGATGGGAGTTACGATTGATTCGCTGCAAAACGACACCGGCCTGAGCGCGAGTGATTTCATCACCAACGACGGCCAGGTGGTCGTCAACGGCTCGCTGACCGCGCAGCTCGGCAATAACGAGAAGGCGCAGATCAGCCTTGACGGGGGCACCACCTGGATTGACCTGACCGTGACCGGCACCACCTGGCGCTACACCGATGGCCGCACTCTGACGGACGGTACGTACCAGTACCAGGTGCGCGTGATCGATAACGCCGGGAACGTGGGGGCAACGGACAGTCAGGACGTGGTGATTGACCTGACGAAGCCTGCGGCGACGACGATTACGGTCGATTCCGTCACCCAGGATACCGGCCTGTCCGGCAGCGATTTTATCACCAGCGACAACCAGATCAGCCTGAAAGGGACGCTCGGCGCGGCGCTCGGCAGCGGCGACCACGCGCAGATCAGCCTCGACGGCGGCGTGACATGGACCGACGTCAGCGTCAGCGGCCTGAGCTGGACGTATGTAGACGGTCGTACGCTGGCCGACGGAGACTACAACTATCAGCTGCGGGTGATTGACGACGCGGGGAATATCAGCGCCACTACCAGCCAGGTGGTGACCATTGATACCGTCGCGCCGGACGCCAGCAAAACGATCGCTATCGACAGCATCAGTGACGATACCGGCCTGAGCAGCAGCGACTTTATCACCAACGATACGTCCCTGACGCTGCACGGCTCGCTCGGCGCAACGCTGGCCGACGGGGAATACGCGCAGATCAGCATCGACGGCGGCGTGACCTGGCAGTACGTCATCGTCACCGGCAACAGCTGGTACTACGTGGACGGCCGCACGCTGGGTAACCAGACCTATGACTACTACGTTCGCGTGGTGGATGCCGCCGGTAACGTGGGCGCCAGCGCCCATCAGCAGGTGACCGTCGATACGGTCGCCCCGGATGCGGCGATTACGGTGACCGTGGATAACATCACCGTGGATACCGGCTTTGACAATAACGACTTCCTGACCAGTTCGACCTCGTACACGCTGCACGGAACGCTCGGCGCAGAACTCGGCGCGGGTGAATTCGTACAGGTGAGCATGGACGGCGGCAGCACCTGGGTTTACGCCACCGTCAGCGGTACGCAGTGGAGCTACAGCGACACCCGTACCCTGACCGACGGCAGCCATAACTATCAGGTGCGGGTCGTTGACCAGGCGGGGAACGTCGGGGCCACCACCGCGCAGGCGGTGACGGTGGATACGCAGTCGCCGCAGTACGGCGTCACCATCGACAGCATCAGCGACGATACCGGCCAGTCCGGCAGTGATTTCATCACCATGGACACCACGCTGACCATCAACGGTTCGCTGGGCAGCGCGCTGGCAAGCGACGAGCGCGTACAGATCAGCCTGGACGGCGGAAATACCTGGCTCGATACCACGGTCACCAACCAGCGCTGGAGCTACACCGATACCCGCGATCTGCCTGACGGAGATTACACCTACCAGGTGCGGATTATCGACCAGGCGGGCAACGTCGGCTCCACCGCCTCTCAGGTGGTGACGGTAGACACGACGCCGCCAACCACGGTGGGCACGGTAGTGAGCTACACCGACGGTGAAGGCGAGCGTCAGGGTACCTTTGGCAGTGCGGTGGCAACGGACGATAACTCGCCGCTGATCAACGGCACGCTTAACCGCGCACCGGACGACGGTGAAATTGTGCAGCTCTATCGTGACGGCGTCCTGCTCGGTCAGGTGACCATGAACGGCAGCGCGAGCTGGTCCTTCCAGGACAATGGCCTGAGCGACGGCAATCACACATACATCCTGCGCGTCACCGACAGGGCCGGTAACTACACGGAATCCGACGGCTTTGTGCTGAACGTTGATACCAGCATCCCGACCACCACGGCGGCGATTACCGCGCAGACCACGTCGGACACCACGCCGATCGTCAGCGGGACCGTCTCCGCTGACCTGGTGAACGGTGAATACCTGGTGGTGACGGTGAACGGTAAAACCTACACCTCCCAAACCGGCGGCGCGGTGGTGATCGACCCGGATCACAACACCTGGTATCTGCAGATCCCGGACGGTGATGCGCTGAGCGTGTCGAGCTACAGCGTGACGGCGCAGGTGAAGAGCAGTGCGGGTAACGGCAATACCACCGGTACGGCGACAGGCAGCCTGGTGATAGATACCACCTCGGTGAATACCGACTGGGCGACCACGGCAGGGAACAGCAACAACTCCACCATGACCCTCGGCATGAACAGCAGCGGTCTGTGGAACATCATTGCTAACGGTCAGTCTTACTCCAGCAGCGATAGCTCGACCTATGCCGGAAATACGCTGACCAACACCCGCGGCTACTACGCGGTGAGCCAGACCGCCGCTGACTTTGACCGTAACGGCACGCAGGATATCTTCGCGACGGAAAATACCTACGCTGGCTCTACGCAGGTGATGTGGACCTATGATGGCAGCACCTATAACGCCAGCCAGCTGGCGATGGGGACCACCATCTGGTACGGCGGCGTCATTGCCTACGATAAAACCGGGGATGGCTATCTGGATCTGGCGTACGGCGATGCCGGTGCTGACTCCATCACGTATCTGATCAATAACAATGGGGTACTTTCGCCTGACGGTACCTACGGCGGCGCGGGATTCTGGGGACAATTCACCACCATGCGTGAGATCTCCGGCGTCGATATTAACAATGACGGCACCGTGGATGTGGTTCAGCACACCAACCGCAGCGGCGCGTACTCGTTAACCGTGATCAACAACAACGGCAACGGCACGCTCTCTATCGGCCAGAACCTGACCAACGTGTTTGTGGTTAACGCCGCGAACACCACCACGGCA
The DNA here is from genome assembly GCF_057444735.1 of Enterobacter sp. B79-1. NCBI lineage: Bacteria > Pseudomonadati > Pseudomonadota > Gammaproteobacteria > Enterobacterales > Enterobacteriaceae > Enterobacter > Enterobacter sp. B79-1. The sequence goes on along the minus strand of NZ_JBYAZJ010000001.1, from coordinate 522,969 downwards.
GCATCCATGACGTGGGCGGACTTCAACGGCGATGGCTACATGGATCTGTACCTGGGCAGCAGCTACAACAACAACGGCGGGGTGATCTACTACAACGACGGTACCGGGACGCTTTCTGCTACCAAGAGCGCGGTGGAAGCCTCTAACGCCACGGCGGGGTATCTGTCGGTGGCGGTGGACTGGAACGGCGACGGGCAGATGGACATCATCAAGCTCAGCACCTACGGCGGCTCGCAGACGGCGACCCTGTTCACCAACAACGGTTACGGCTCCACCTGGACCTCAAGCCAGCTGGTTTCGGGCCTGGCGAACGTCACCGGCGTGGCGGCAGTGGACTACAACTGGGACGGCGCGCAGGATCTGCTGGTGTCGCAGCAGAACGGCAAGGTAGTGCTGGTGCAAAACAGCAAAACCATTGCTGACGGCACCGCGATGCATCTGCACATTGTCGATAGCGAGGGCATCAACGCCTACTACGGCAACACGGTCAATCTGTACAACGCCGCGGGCGTACTGGTGGCGTCGCAGATCATCAACGCCCAGTCCGGTATTGGCTCGAACGATACCTCTGCGCTGGTGAGCTTCTACGGGCTGGATCCGAATGAAACCTATTCGGCTGAGATCCTGAAGATCACCAACGGTGTGTCGGATAACGTCACCTGGAGCGGTCTGGAAGCGGGTAACGGCAAAGAGGGCTACGTTCTGACGGCCGAAGCCGCCACCGGCGGCCACAGCGGGACCCTTACCGGGACCGGGTATAACGACACCTTTATCGCAGAGGATGGCACCTATACCTACAACGGTTCCGGCGGCTGGAATACCCATTCCGACTACGACACCTGGAGCAACACCGGCGGGATGGACGTGGTGGATTATCGCAATGCGACCTCCGGCGTGACCGTTGACCTGCGCCTCTCTACCGCACAGGACACCGGGTTCGGTACGACACGACTGCTCAACATTGAGGGAATTAACGGCTCGAACTTCGACGACGTCATTACCGGCAACAGCGGTGATAACCAGTTCGAAGGCCGCGGCGGGAACGACACCTTCAACATCGGCAGCGGCGGTCACGATACGTTGCTCTACAAGCTGATCAACGCGTCTGACGCCACGGGCGGTAACGGTCACGACGTGGTGAACGGCTTTACGGTCGGCACCTGGGAAGGGACCGCGGACACGGATCGTATCGACCTGCGCGATCTGCTCTCCGGCAGCGGCTATACCGGCACGGGTTCGGCGAGCTACGTGAACGGCGTGGCCACGCTGGACAGCAGCGCGGGCAATATCAGCGATTACATCCGCGTGGTGCAGAACGGCAGCAACACCGAGATCCAGGTGGACCTGGACGGGACGGGCGGCCAGTTCTCGCCAACCACCCTGGTGACGCTGAACGGCGTGCAGACGGATCTGGCGACGCTGCTGGCGAACCATCAGCTGTTAATTGCGTAAAACAACGCCGCGGGGAGCGAGCCTCGCGGCTTTTTGCGTTTCTTTACACGAATAGCCATAACCCTATATTTCACAAGATTATTTTGCGGGCTCGTTTAGGAAGTGTTCGATTCTCAATCATCCCGTGAAGGTATCATTTCAGTGCGAAATTATCGCCCTGAACAGGACGTAGCATTATGAAGACACATCCACAGTACGAACCCTGGCTGCAGGGCATGCTCATCATCGCGAAGCACTATCGGCTGGACTTTTCGGCGGAGCACGTTCGGGTCACGATTAACCATGAAAGTCAGTCTCCGCGCCAGCTGGTGCTGGAGGAGATGGCGCGCCAGCTTGGGCTGGGGATGCGTGTGGTGGCGGCTGAAGCGGTATCCCTCGACCCGTGGCGCCTTCCGCTGCTGGCGGAGTTCACCGGCGGACAAATCGCGGTCATTAACCGCATGGACAGCGAAGGCAACGTCAGCCTGCAGTTTAGCGGCGACGCGGGGCTGGAGACGACCCTGACGCGTGACGAACTCGGGGCGCGGTTAAAGGGGCTGATGGTGTTGCGCCCGCTCGAATCCACGCCGGATGCTCGCGTGGACGACTACATCAAACCCTATGAGAAAAACTGGTTCTGGCAGCTGGCGCTGAAAGACTGGCGACGCTACAGCGACATCATGCTGGTGGCGCTAGTCGCTAACGTGCTGGCGCTTTCCGGCATGGTCTTCTCCATGCAGGTCTACGACAGGGTGGTGCCGTCGCAGTCGGAAGCCACGCTGTGGGTGCTGTTTGGCGGCGTGATGATTGCCATTCTGTTCGAATTCATCATGCGCATGCTGCGCGTGCATATTTCTGACGTGGTGGGGAAACGCGCCGACCTGCGTATCTCAGAACGCGTGTTTGCCCACGCGCTGCGGATTAAAAACGGCGCGCGATCCAAATCAACCGGATCGTTTATCGCGCAGATCCGCGAGCTGGAGTCGGTGCGCGAGCTCATCACCTCGACCACCATTGCGGCCATTTCCGATCTGCCGTTCTTCCTGCTGTTCGTCTTCATTCTGTGGATGATCGGCGGGCCGCTGGTGCTGGTGGTCCTGCTCGCCGTGCCGCTGCTGCTCATTCCCGGCCTGCTGGTGCAGCGCCCGCTGGGGAAACTCTCCAGCGAAGGGATGCGCGAATCGGCCATTCGTAACGCCACGCTGGTAGAAGCGGTGCAGGGCCTTGAAGACATTAAGCTGATGCGCGCCGAACAGCGTTTCCAGAACCAGTGGAATAACACCAACGACGTCGCCGCCAGCGTCGGCATGAAGCAGCGCTGGCTGACGGGTCTGCTGCTCACATGGACGCAGGAGGTCCAGTCAATCGTCTATGCGGTGGTACTGCTGGTGGGCTGTTATCTGGTCATCAGCGGAGACATGACCACCGGTGCGCTGGTGGGAACCTCGATTCTGGCATCGCGCACTATCGCGCCGCTGTCGCAGATCTCAGGCGTGCTCTCGCGCTGGCAGTCGGCAAAAGTGGCGCGCAAGGGGCTGGACGACCTTATGCAGCGCCCGATTGACGACCCGCAGCACGGTAAGAAGGTGCACAAAGCCCACCTGCGCGGCGACTATAGCCTTGAGGACGTCGGGTTTTATTACGACGAGGAAGAAAAACTCACCGTGCTCAACATCAGCAAGCTGCAGATCCGCGCCGGAGAGCGCGTGGCGGTGCTTGGGCGTAATGGCTCCGGTAAAAGCACGCTGTTACAGCTTCTGGCAGGCATGCAGGAGCCGCAGCAGGGGAGCATCCTGCTCGACGATATTGCCCTCAATCATCTGGACCCGGCCGACGTGCGTCGCGACATGCAGCTGCTTAGCCAGCAGGCCCGACTGTTCTTTGGCTCCGTGCGGGACAACATCCTGATGGGCAACCCGCTGGCCACCGACGACGAGATTCATCAGGCGCTGGTCAACAGCGGCGCGCTGGAGTTTGTGCGCAAGCAGAAAATGGGGCTGAACACCATCATCAACGAGGGCGGAACGGGCCTCTCCGGCGGACAGCGTCAGGCGCTATTGCTGGCGCGCGCGCTGATCGTCTCACCCAATATCCTGCTGCTGGACGAACCGACCGCCTGGCTGGACGAAATGAGCGAGAAGCAGTTCATACAGCATCTCCATAAATGGCTGGGTAAACGCCGGACGCTGGTGGTAGCGACGCATCGCCTGCCGATTCTGGATTTGGTCGACCGCATCATCGTGCTGGAAAACGGCAAGGTGGTGATGGACGGCCCGCGCGATGCGATCCTGCACCAGCACGGTATGGCACCGCAGAAAGCCGTACAGCGTACCGTCACCATGAAAACGGAGGGCGTGGCATGAATGATTTCTCTCGCTTTAACAGCCGTCTGAAAGAGCCGCGCCTGCCGCGCGCGTCACTGGTCGCATGGTCACTCTTTGCCCTGCTGACGGTCTTTATCGCCTGGGCGAGCCTGTTCAAGCTGGATGAGGTGACGACCGGCAACGGTAAGGTGATCCCGTCCTCCCACGAGCAGGTGATCCAGTCCCTGGAAGGGGGGATTATCCACAGCCTGATGGTTCGCGAGGGCGATATTGTTGAACGCGGCCAGCAGCTCGCGCAGCTTGACCGGACAAAAACCGAGTCCAGCGTGCTGGAGAGCGAATCTCGCCTGAATGCGGCGCTGGCAACGGCAGCGCGCCTGAAGGCAGAGGTGAACGACACGGAACTTGCGTTCCCGGAAGAGCTGGATGACGACGTTGAGCTGGTTAAACAGGAAACGGCGCTCTACCAGTCCCGTCGTGAGAGCCTCGAAAAAGGGCTGGCCGGTTTACGTCAGGGGGCCGAACTGGTGCAGCGCGAGCTGTCCTTAACCCGTCCGCTGGTGACCCAGGGGGCGGCCAGCAAGGTTGAGGTGTTACGTCTTGAGCGTCAAAAAAATGAGCTTGAGAATAAAATCACCGAGATGAAAAACCAGTATTACGTTCGCGCCCGCGAAGAGCTGGCGAAAGCCAACGCGGAGATTGAAGCCCAGCGTTCGGTGATGAAAGGGCGTGAGGACTCCCTGACCCGGCTGACCTTCAATGCGCCGGTTCGCGGGATCGTGAAGGATATTGACGTGACAACCGTGGGAGGCGTTATCCCGCCGAACGGCAAGCTGATGAGCCTGGTCCCGCTGGACGATCAGATGGTGGTCGAAGCGAAAATCTCCCCGCGCGATGTGGCGTTTATTCATCCAGGCCAGAAAGCGCTGGTGAAAATTACGGCCTATGACTACTCCATTTACGGCGGGCTGGAAGGGGAAGTGACCATGATTTCGCCGGACACCCTGCAGGATGAGGTGAAAAGGGATGTCTACTATTATCGCGTTTATATTCGCACCGACAGTAACCATCTGACCAATAAGCAAGGTCAGGAATTTCCGGTCTTTCCGGGCATGATTGCCACTGTTGATATTAAAACCGGCAGTAAAACCATTCTGGATTATCTGTTGAAGCCGCTGAACAAGGCGAAAGAGGCGCTGCGCGAAAGATAAAATAGTGGCGTTCGGGAGCCCGAACGCCATGTGAATTATACCGTTGACGTCACGTTGTTGAGGTGGCGTCGTTCTTTCGGAACCACGTTGATGTAATGCGTGACATACGCAAAATACAAACCGGCATAGTTTTCCACCAGTTCGATAAAGGCCGGGTAAATCGACATCCTTCCATCACCCCGATCTTTAAGATAGCCCGCCTCTTGCGCCGTTTTGATAATTCGGTTGACGTGAATGCGTGAAACAAAAAATTCTTTAGCGAGCGTGCTGGCAGAATAATCAATAATTGCACCGTGTGCTGATTTGTTTTTTACCGCCTGCAGATAAAGATATAGCATAATCATTCGGCCTCCGTCTTTATCGATAAATAACCCCACTTCCGGTAAAACCTTCCTGAACGTTAATCCCCGAAAAAGGTATTCCGCCGCGCGGCGGAAAAAATTATTTCTTAAAATATCATTGTCCAGCAAATTGACGTCAATATTAAACGCAGGATACAGAATGCTGACGGGTATAAATGCGCCGGACATATAGCGTTTAAGTTCATTCAATCCTTTTTCGGTTGGGGCAATTCTTGTTTTTCGCCTGTCTTCCGTACAGCGCCAGGTCCTGATGCGCCCGGTGGTTCGCAGTATCGTAATGATCGCAATGACGCTGTTGGGGCTGGCTATTTTATAGCGTGAACATAACGCTTTAATCTCTGAAACGGACTCGGCCTGATTTCCAAAAATAAAACAACACATGGAGAGAATAATGTTAAACCGTGATTCCTGCAGCATAGTCTTGTAGAACAAAGGTTGTTTTTTGTAGATGGTATCATTAATTGTGTAGTGCTCTAATACTGCCTCACCGAATCGCGGGTTGTTCTTTATAACATCCCTTCGATGTAGCAAGGCCCTGGATGAGATGTGATTATCCATAGCGTTTTTCTCGTGTTTATTGAACCGATAGATGAAGTGTTAAGCCTTCTTTTTCGGAATATTCATTATACCTGAGAAAATGTTGTTTGCGGTCGTTATTTGAAAAGAAAGATATATTTACAGTCATGGTAATGGGCGGGTGATTAACGCAAAAATGTTCCGGTTAATGGCGTCGATAACGATATCTTAACCACTCGGCGTGCTGTAAAATCATTATTCAAGCCAGGTGTATTCAGTTTTTTGCATTTATAAAAAATGAGATTGGCGCTTTCGTGCCCAGGAGCAGGTTATGACTCAAAAAACGTCTCTCAGAAATGCTGCTTGCGATGAGCAAAAATTTGTCATCTCAACCTGTTGTTTCACATTTCAGGGATATTGTCTGCTGCTCAAACAGTATGGGATAAACGCCTCACTTATTCACTTTGAGGAAGATGAGGTGCGCCAAGGAGATCTTGATGATGTCGTTAAAAATCAGCATGCTAGTGTTTCAGTATTTCTTGGGAAGGGCGTTGTGGAACTTCTTGCCAGCCTGAAGCGGCTGGCATCAGTGCTGAACGCGCTGCCCGTTATTCGACGCGTAACCCTGTATGGTGACATCCCCGATGGCTGGCTCTATTGTACGCTGAGAAGTCTTTTAAATAATAGCCAGCAATTGTCATTGATTCGTATATCCAGCGTTGCTGATTTGGCATCCGGCCTCACTATTCGCGGCGAAAAGCTTAAGGACCGTTCGCGCTTATTACGCAGCCAATATATGGCATCCGCCAATCAGGTGAAAATAAAAGGGTTAACAAAAAGAGAGATTGATGTTTTATTACGTTTCTACCGGGGGATGTCCGTAAAAGAGCAGTGTGAAAGGGCGGGGTTGTCTAATAAAACTATTTATACTCACCGTAAGGAAGGGGTGAATAAATTACATGTGATTAGACAATGGCTAAACGATCCGCACAATTTCAGAGCGGAAAGCCGTGACGTCCTGCCCAATAAAAATGAAGGATTCACCGATAAAGAAGTCGATATCTATAACGCACTGTTGAAAAGAGAAATATTTCCAGCGTATCAGATCATTACCGATCGTGATAAAAAAGGGGTAGGCTTTGAGATACTTATTCGCTGGAATAAAAACGGTAAAATTGTTAAGCCCGCCAGCTTCCTTAATGATATCTCACATCATGAAATATGGTTAAAGATTACGGCGCTGGTCATCCACGCCGCCGTTTGTGGAATTAATAAATATAATGGGAAGTTTTATTTTTCCGTGAATATTCCACCTCGTCTGGCCTCCGGGAATGCCTTGCCGGATATGGCCAGGAAGGCCACCGGCATGCTGCTCAAACCGCAGTGGGCGGAAAAGCTGGTGTTTGAGTTCGCGGAAAGCATTGATGTGATGAAGGACAGCAGGATCCCTGAAACCATGCGTCTCCTGCGGAACACGGGGTGTAGATTATTTTTGGACGACTGCTTCTCCAACCATCACACCCTGTTCCCCGTCAGGCAGGTGCATTTTGACGGGCTGAAGCTAGACCGGGATATCGTCGAACATTTTGTGGCAAATGATAATGACTACCATCTTATCAAAGCGATACAAATTTATAGCGACATGACCGGAACGGATTGCATCGCAGAGGGCGTTGACAGTGAAGAGAAGTTTGAAAAGTTAGTTGAGCTGGGGGTGAAAAGCTTCCAGGGTTATTATCTGTCACGGGCTGTGAAAGAGGAGGAATTAGACAGGATGGTAAGAATGTTTAGCTAGAAAATAAAGCCCCGGAGGGCCTTTATTATTTGCGTCCCAGCAGCAGACCGAGAACAATACCCACAGCACCGGCGGCAATGAGACCGGTTAGGGGATTATTCTTAACCGATTCCGTTACGTCAGAAACGGCATCGCTGGCCTGGGCGGCATATTTTCTCGCCGCACCTTTGACCTGATGCTTTGGTGAATCTACGAATTCACCAAACTGCTGCTGCGCTGAACCTGCCAGTTCATCAAGCTTATTTTTGGCTTTGTCTTCAGCGAACTGGGTGTTTTTATCGGCATTGATATCAGACATGTTTACCTCCTTTAGTGAGTAATTAAAGGATAGCCGCTCTTTGCCGATGTGAGAGACGAAAGGATTATTTCGGCCCCTGGCAGGGCTGTTTTCGGATATATCTCTGTGCGTGAGACTCGCACAGAGAGACGCTGTTATTCGGCAAAACTCAGCAGCGCTTCGCCGTCAAGACGATAGCGAACCCATTCAGACTGCGGCAGCGCGCCTATGCTCAGGTAAAAATCAATGGCGGGCTGGTTCCAGTCCAGCACGCTCCATTCAAGGCGGCCGCACTGCCGTTTTACCGCGAGCTGCGCGATATGTTTCAGCAGCGCTCTTCCCGCGCCTTTTCCACGATAATCCGGGGAAACGTACAGGTCTTCCATATAAATACCGTTGCGTCCTAGCCAGGTAGAATAGCTGGTGAAGAATACGGCATAGCCGGCGATCTTACCCTCATATTCCGCGATCAACGCTTCGGTTTGACTGCCGGTACCAAAGAGCGTTTCCCGGATCTCCTCTGGTGTGGTCACGACTTCCTCCGGCGCTTTTTCATACACCGCGAGCTCGTAGATCATGGCGTAAATTGCCGCTGCATCTTCGGGACGGGCCTGACGAATGGTTATGCTCATTGTTTTTCCTGTTTTTTTAGCCTGTATTTCGATTGATGGCGTTAAGCATACGGAGTATTGTCCGAAGAATTAAGTGCAATGAAATCAACAAACGATGAATAGTATGCATCCGGCACTGAGACGCCTTGATTTAAACCTGCTGCCCGTTTTCGACGCGATTTACCGCCACCGTTCCGTTCGGCGGGCCGCTGATGAGCTGGCGATGAGTACTTCGGCACTGAGCCATGCGCTGTCGCGTTTACGCATCACCCTTAATGACCCGCTATTTTTTCGGGAAGGGCATCGCATGTCCCCCAGCGTGTATGCCACTCAGCTTGCGCCTTCAATTGCTTCCGCATTGTCGTTCCTGAATCATGAGCTGACCCCGCAGCCGGAGTTTGACCCGGCCAACAGTACCGAAAGCCTACAAATTGGGATTACGGACTTTACCGCGCTGTGCATTTTCCCGGCGCTGATGCACAAACTGCAGCTTTCTGCCCCGGGTTTGCGTTTCGAATTACGCTATCTGCCGCACAGCCCGGCGCTGACGGAACTGCTGGCGGGCGAAGTGGATCTCGCGCTGGGGTTCAGCACTCAGGATGATATCCGGCACCCGGAACTGGAAGAGATCGACTGGTTTGAAGATGAGTATGTGGTCATCAGCAACGCACGCCGGACGCGTCTGACGCTGGAGGATTATCTCGCAGCACGACACCTGGTGGTGACGCCATGGAATGAGAAGCAGGGCGTTCTGGACGTGCGGCTTGAGCAATTGGGCTATACCCGACAAATCGCGATCAAAACGCCGTCGATGCTCAGCGCGCCCTTTATCGTTGCGGAAAGCGACCTGCTGATGGCGATCCCCCGTTTTGCCGCTGAGAAGCTGGCTGCGGCAGCGGACCTGAGGATTTTTCCTTTACCGTTTTCGATACGCACGTTTGACGTAAAAATTTACTCGCATAAACGCAGCGGCCAGCGGGGCGCGACCCGTTGGCTTAAGGAGGCGCTGCAAACGCTGGCGCAGGCTGGCCGCTAAACGCCAGAATCCTGACCGAACTTGCTAATTATGGAGAGGTAATACCGGCCGCATATCGTTGTGCGGCAGCAATCGCCTTGTCGTCAAAAATATACTGTTCGAAATGATGGCTCACGTCAGTTACGCGATAAATTTTCCATTTACCATCTTCTGTACGCAGATACACTTTTAGCTGCAGTTTCCGCTCATTACCCACACCCAGCTGAACGTTAACAACTTTTCCGGACGCATAGGTAATCGCATTGCTTACGCTTAGGTCAGGGATCCACTCCGCCGCAAAGTCCTGCGTATAGGTAAAATAGTCGGTACCGATAATTTCCTGCTCATAGAGAGAGGATATTTTCTGCAGTCGGGAGAGCGTGTCTTGCGCAATATAGTCACGCATTTTTAGTGAATCGAGATTATCTTCTTTGCTGTCTGTGACGAAAGCCATGAGGTAGAACGTATAAAAATCATGTGTACGTTTTTCCGGCGTAATCATCTGTGTTGCACAGCCCGTCAGCAACAGGCACATCAAAAGAACGTGACGCATTAGTTTTCCCTGTAAATCTTGTAAGCAGGGCGTGCTGAACGAAGCCGCTGCGTGTTTGTTCCATGCCATATGTTAAGTCCTGTTGTATATGAAAGCGTCACTAAACAACGAGGTTTTTTATTTTGTTAGACAAATAATGTCATTAAAAAATCAACCATTTCAGTTTGTTATCTCTTGATTGATTTTATTTGCTTGGTTTATGAGATGCAGTTGATGCGCTGCTGTTGTTGCAACATGAATTGGGAGGTTTACATCCTCAGACAAGTAAAATACCATACCCCCCTATAGTATCTTAACGGAGGGCGTATGCCGCATTCATCCGAAGATAAAAAACGCATTCTCACGCGCGTCCGTCGCATTCGGGGCCAGGTTGATGCCCTGGAACGTGCGCTGGAAACGGGCGATCCCTGCCTTGCCATTTTGCAGCAAATCGCCGCCGTGCGCGGCGCTGCCAATGGCCTGATGGGCGAAATGGTCGAAATTCACCTCAAAGATGAGCTGGTGACGGGGGAGACAACCCCGGATCAGCGGGCAGTTCGGATGGCGGAAGTCGGCCATTTGCTGCGCTCTTATCTAAAATAAACCCACAGACATCACATAAGGGAAGTCATTATGAAATCACGCGCAGCCGTCGCATTTGGTCCAGGCCAGCCGCTAAAAATCGTTGAAATCGACGTTGCACCGCCAAAAAAAGGCGAAGTGCTGATCAAAATCACCCATACCGGCGTGTGCCATACCGATGCGTTTACGCTGTCCGGTGACGATCCGGAAGGCGTTTTCCCGGCAGTGCTTGGCCACGAAGGTGGCGGTATCGTGGTTGAAGTAGGTGAGGGCGTGACCAGCCTGAAGCCGGGCGATCATGTTATTCCTCTCTACACCGCAGAATGCGGCGAGTGTAAGTTCTGTAAATCTGGCAAAACCAATCTCTGTCAGGCCGTTCGCGCCACCCAGGGCAAAGGCCTGATGCCGGACGGTACTACGCGTTTCTCCTACAACGGCGAGCCGATTTATCACTACATGGGCACCAGCACGTTTAGCGAGTACACCGTCTGTGCGGAAATTTCACTGGCGAAGGTCAACCCGCAGGCGCCGCTGGATAAAGTCTGCCTGCTGGGCTGCGGCGTGACCACCGGTATCGGTGCGGTACACAATACGGCGAAAGTGAAAGAAGGCGATACCGTTGCGGTGTTCGGTCTCGGTGGGATTGGTCTGGCGGTGATCCAGGGCGCGGTGCAGGCGAAAGCAGGCCGTATCATTGCTGTCGACACCAACCCGGAGAAATTCAAGCTGGCGGGTGAAATGGGCGCGACCGATTTTGTGAACCCGAAAGATCACGAAAAGCCGGTGCAGGACGTGATTGTTGAGCTCACCGACGGCGGCGTTGATTTTAGCTTCGAGTGTATCGGCAACGTGAACGTCATGCGTTCCGCGCTGGAGTGCTGCCACAAAGGCTGGGGCGAAAGCATCATCATCGGCGTGGCGGGTGCGGGTCAGGAGATCAAAACGCGTCCATTCCAGCTGGTGACCGGTCGCGTATGGCGCGGTTCGGCGTTTGGCGGCGTGAAAGGGCGTACCCAGCTGCCGGGAATGGTTGAAGATGCGATGGTCGGCAAAATTCAGCTGGATCCGTTCATTACGCACCGTTTACCGCTGGAGCAGATCAACGAAGCTTTCGATCTGATGCATGAAGGTAAATCCATTCGTACCGTCATTCATTTCGGCGACAAGTAACTCTTCTGCCAGCGGTTTTTCGCCGCTGGCGTTTCTTTAATAATCTTCTCTAAAGTGTGACCAGTGCGGCGTTTTTAGCCGTAATCTAAATCCCTGCCGTGCCGATGACTATCTAACAGGCGTGTTTTTACGCATCTTACCTATAAGAGAGTCGACGGTCATGGACAACACAACTTCGATGCAGGCGCAGCGCAAGCTGGGCTTCTTGCATCACATCAGGCTGGTTCCGCTGTTTTCCTCCATTCTCGGTGGCATTATTCTTCTGTTTGCCTTGAGCGCAGGTCTGGCGGGGTATTTCCTGTTGCAGGCTGATACCGATCAGCAGGATGTCACAGCAGAAATTCAGGTGCGTATGGGGCTTTCGAACAGCTCCAACCATTTACGTACCGCGCGAATCAATATGATCCATGCCGGTGCGGCCAGCCGTATCGCGGAAATGGAGGCGATGAAGCAAAACATCAGCGAGGCGGAAACGCGCATCAAGCAATCGCAGTCAAGCTTTACCGCCTATATGAATCGCGCCGTGCGCACCTCTGCGGACGAAGCGCTGGATGCTGAGCTGAAAGCACGCTACGACGCCTATATTGCGGGGCTGCAGCCGATGGTCAAATTTGCCAAAAACGGCATGTTTGAGGCGATCATCAATCATGAAAACGAAACCGCGCGTCCACTGGATGACGCCTACAACGCCGTCCTGCTGAAGGCCATCAAAATCCGTACCGATCGTGCCAGCGCGCTAACCGCTCAGGCCCACACCCGTACACAGCTAGGGCTGATGTTTATGGTCGGCGCGTTTGCGCTGGCGCTGGTGTTAACGGCCATGACCTTTGTGGTGCTGCGCCGGACGGTGATTAACCCGCTTCAGCGTGCAGCCACCCGCATTGAGAATATCGCGAAAGGTGATTTAACCATGCCGGACGATCCGACAAGCCGGAGCGAAATCGGTCGCCTGACGCGGGATCTGCAAACCATGCAGCATTCGCTGGTGACCACCGTAGGCACCGTGCGCCAGGGGGCTGAAGAGATTTATCGCGGCACCAGCGAGATCTCTGCGGGAAATACCGACCTCTCTTCTCGTACCGAACAGCAGGCAGCCGCGATTGAGCAGACCGCCGCCAGCATGGAGCAGTTGACCGCAACGGTGAAACAGAACGCCGATAACGCCCATCATGCCAGCAAACTGGCGGAAGATGCCTCCGGTAAAGCCAGCCGCGGCGGCCAGATGGTGTCCGGCGTGGTGAAAACGATGGGCAATATCTCGACCAGTTCGAAGAAAATTTCAGAAATTACCGCCGTGATTAACAGCATTGCCTTCCAGACCAACATTCTGGCGCTGAACGCTGCCGTCGAAGCGGCGCGCGCAGGCGAGCAGGGACGAGGCTTTGCAGTGGTGGCGAGTGAAGTGCGCACGCTGGCAAGCCGCAGCGCCAACGCCGCGAAAGAGATTGAAAGCCTGATCAACGAGTCGGTGACCCTGATTGACCAGGGGTCGGGTGAAGTGGTCGCGGCGGGGAACACCATGAATGAAATCGTCGAGGCGGTGAAGCGCGTCACCGATATCATGCTGGAAATTGCTGCCGCGTCCGACGAGCAGAGCCGTGGTATTGTCCAGGTGAGCCAGGCCATTTCTGAGATGGATAAAGTCACCCAGCAAAACGCCTCGCTGGTGGAAGAAGCCTCAGCGGCCGCGGCATCACTGGAAGAACAGGGTGCGCGTCTGACCGAGGCTGTCGGGGCGTTTCGACTTAACGGTGCAACGGCGGGGCGTGCGGTAGCGTCTGCGCCAGTGGCGAAGGGTGTGCCATTGCGCCCAGCGGCTACGGTTTCCGGGGATAACTGGGAGACGTTCTGAGTTGCGGGTTTGTCGGGTGGCGCTGCGCTTACCCGACCTACAAAAAACGTGTCAGTAGGCCCGCGTAAGCGCAGCGCCACCGGGCAAAAAAAGGGACCTTTCGGTCCCTTTTTCATGTGTTACTTCTTATCGGGTAACGCATAGGCGATAACGTAATCACCGCGATCCGGCGACTGACGTGCTCCGCCTGCATTAATGATGATGTACTGCTTACCCGTTTTCGGTGAAACGTAGGTCATCGGCCCGGACTGGCTGCCTACCGGCAGACGGTCTTTCCAGATCTCTTTCCCGGTGGCGGTATCAAACGCGCGCAGGTAGAAATCCTGAGTACCGGCGAAGAACAGCAGGCCAGACTGCGTGGAGAGCGATGCGCCAAGGGTTGGCATGCCGATTGGGATTGGCATATGCATACGAATGCCCAGCGGACCGGTATCTTCCACGGTGCCGACAGGAACCTGCCACACCAGCTTGCCGGATTTCAGATCGACCGCTGACATGGTGCCAAACGGCGGTTTCTGGCACGGAATACCCAGCGGTGACAGGAAGCGTTCGCGCATCGCGCCGAACGGCGTGCCGTCCATCGGTACAATCCCCATCTCAATGCCGCTGGCATTTTTCGCAACATTCGCGCGAGGAACCATATAGTTCGCCAGACCCAGACGCATATCGTTGACGAACATCAGGCCGTTGTTCGGGTCAACCGACACGCTGCCCCAGTTCATCCCGCCGAGGGAGCCCGGGAACTGCAGGGAACGGTCCAGACCCGGCGGGGTGAAGACGCCCTGATGACGCATCTCTTTAAACTGAATACGGCACAGCAGCAGGTCAACAGGCGTCGCCCCCCACATGTCGGATTCAGTCAGCGTCTGGTTGCCAATCATCGGCATGCCCACGGAATACGGCTGGGTTGGAGAGTAGCGTTCCCCCTCAACGTTACCCGCCGGAACAGGACGTTCTTCTACCTTCGCCACCGGCTTACCGGTTTCGCGGTTAAGCATGAAGATCATGCCCTGCTTGCTGGTCTGCACCAGTACCGGCGTGGTGCCACCTTTACCGTCAGGGAGATCGTACAGCAGCGGCTGGGAAGGCAGGTCAAAGTCCCACAGATCGTGGTGGGTGGTCTGGAAATGCCAGCGCACCTGACCGGTCGTTGCATCGACGGCCACGATGGAGGAGCTGTATTTGTCGTCCAGCGCGGTACGTTCACCCGCCCAGAAGTCCGGAGTGGCGTTGCCGGTTGGCAGATAAATCAGATTGAGTTTTGCATCGTAAGACATGGCTGACCAGACGTTCGGCGTGCCGCGCGTGTAGGTCTGGCCTTCCGGCGGCAGGCCGGTGAGGTTCGGATTTCCCGGATCCCACGCCCAGGCCAGCTTGCCGGTGTGAACGTCGTAGGCGCGCACTACGCCCGGCGGTTCGCCGGTGGAGAAGTTATCCGCGACGCGACCGCCGACGACAACGACATTCCCGGCCACCAGCGGCGTGGAGGTCTGCTGATAATACCCGGGCTTAATTTCGCCCATGCCGACGCTCAGATCCACGGTGCCGTGGTCGCCGAAGTCTTCGCAGACCTTGCCATTATCCGCGTTGATGGCAATCAGGCGGGCATCGGTAGTCGGCAGGAACAGGCGGCGAGGGCATGCCGCAGGCTGTGTTTCCGTCTGTGAGGCCGTCACGCTTGAGCGATCTTCAAAATAGCCCAGACCGCGGCAGCGCTGCCAGTTAGGGGCCGTCGCTTTGGCATCGTAACGCCATTTTTCTTTACCGGAATCGACGTCCAGCGCCAGCACTTTGCTGTACGGCGTACAGACATACAGCGTGTCGCCAATCTGTAACGGGGTGTTCTGATCTTCCGCGCCCGAGCCGTTGCTCTGCGGGATATCCCCGGTGTGCGCAACCCAGGCGACCTTCAGATCGCTGACGTTTTGCTTATTAATCTGGTCCAGCGCGGCGAAACGGTCACCGTGGGTCGTGTTCCCCCAGTGCGCCCAGTTTTTCTGCTGCTCGCCTTCGGCGACAGGTTTTACCGGCACCGATTCATTCGCGGCAACCAGCGTCTGCGGCTTAAACATCCAGCCCAGGCTGACCAGCATGACCACGGCCAGCACGGCGGCAATGCCAAAAGCGGGCGCTTTGTTAACTGGCTCACGGGTATTCGCGGCGCGCAGGAAGGGCCACACAATCGCGCACAGGAACGCCAGCACGGCGAAGGTGAATAGGCGGGAAAAGAGCGGCCAAAAATCCCAGCCTGCATCGCTTACCGCCCAGAATAACGAGGCGATAAACGCGATACCATACAGCACCATGCCGCTGGTGCGGTTGGTGAATATCAGGATGGCAGCAATTACCATCACCGCACCCATGATCAGGAAGTACAGGCTTCCGCCCACCGTTGCGAGCTTCAAGCCCAGCCCGCCGACTGCCAGACCGATGAGCATCATCAGTCCGACAAGGAGCCACTGCAGGATACGAGGTAACCCGCGTGGCGCGCTGCCAAATGCCATGTCTATCTCCTTAAATACGCCCGCCCGTCTGGTGTGCTGTGCGCATCTGTACCAATTGGGTCATGCAGGACGGGCGTTATGATGTTTTTACCGTTTGAATAGCGTGAAATTCACTCGTATAAATTCGTGTGCGAACCATTTGGTGAATTCGCGGCTATGATAAAACTGTTAAATTGTTTTACGCAATTGTTAATGAATGATTTCGCATTATTTGCCCAGGAGAAGGTAAACCCGCCTTTACGGCGGGTCAGGGCAGGGACATCAGGCTGGCATGGACTTGCGGATCGCGCTTAACAGCGCTTGTGCGCCTGAGGAGAGAGGGGCATCAACACGGGTCAGGATCCCAATAGGTTCCCCGGCTCCCGGCGAGGTCACCGGGAGTGCGGTCAGGGTGCCACGACGTAAATCGTCTTTGACAGCACCTGAGGGGACGAACCAGACGTAGTCATAGTCCACGGTAAGCTGGCGCGAAAGAGAGGCTGACAGGGTTTCAATGCAGCCCGACGGGAGCGTGCACCCCTGCATTTCGAGTAGCGTTTCGGCACTCTGACGCGGAACCGTACCTTTTGGTGACACAACAACCGGCCACTCCATGACGCGGCTCAGGGTCACGGTATCCTGCAAAAGCGGGTGATCGGGACGGACAACCAGCTTGAGTGATTCCAGGAACAAGAGTTCGTAATTGAGGCCGCTCATCAGTTCCGGATCGGACATTCTGCCAATACCCAGATCCAGCTCGCCCGCTTTCAGCCCGGCAAGCAGCATCGTGTTATTCATGGTGGCGACCTGAATCGTGGCGTGCTTTTGCAGCTTGTGAAACTGACCAATCACCGCGGGCAAAATGCCCAGCGCCGCGGTAGGAAGCGCGCCCACGCGCACGATATCGCTGGCAGGTTCCTCTTTCCGGTTCAACGCCTGGCCTGCGGTGTTGAGGGCATCCAGCACTTTTACCGCGTGCGTCAGAAATTGCTCACCCACGAGCGTGAGCTGTGCGCCCAGACGACCGCGATCGAAGAGCCGCGTTCCGGTAAGCTGTTCCAGCTCGTTCAGGGTTTTTGAAAGTGCAGGTTGACTCAGGTTAAGGGTTTCAGCCGCTCGCCCCAGCGTTCCCTGTTGAGCGACGGCCACAAATGTATGCAAATGGCGCAAGCGTATGCGCTGACTGAACAGACCATTTTTTTCCATAGGCGATGTTAAAAACAGAGCGATGCGGGTGACAAGTTAAGTTGTTTGATTTTGATAACTTGATAGCAAAATATTTTTAACATTTGATCTATTTGAGTTACAACCTGTTTTTGGTCATGCACAGGCTTTGACCACTCGTCTGCCTGGATCACAATTCGTAAATTCTTCCCGCCGGAAGGAACGGGCTTCTCTACACTCCAGGTAATATTCACTGGAGGCATGACATCATGGCGAACACCATCACGGCTGATGATATTCGGGAACACTTTTCGCAGGCTATGTCGGCGATGTACCAGCAGGAAGTTCCGCAGTACGGCACCTTGCTGGAACTGGTGGCGGACGTTAACCTGGCGG
This sequence comes from Enterobacter sp. B79-1, assembly GCF_057444735.1. Lineage (NCBI taxonomy): Bacteria > Pseudomonadati > Pseudomonadota > Gammaproteobacteria > Enterobacterales > Enterobacteriaceae > Enterobacter > Enterobacter sp. B79-1. The sequence goes on along the minus strand of NZ_JBYAZJ010000001.1, from coordinate 505,248 downwards.
TTCTTGAAAATAATCCACTCTTACATGAACAGCTGGCGAACGCGGATGAACTCGCGCGCCTGAATGTCGAACGTCACGGCGCAATTCGCGTCGGCACCGCGCGGGAACTGTCCACCTTGCGCCGCATGTTCGCCATTATGGGAATGTATCCGGTCAGCTATTACGATCTCTCTCAGGCGGCGGTGCCTGTCCATTCCACGGCATTCCGCCCGGTGGACGATGCGGCGCTGTGTCGTAATCCGTTTCGTATTTTTACCTCGCTGCTGCGCCTGGAGCTGATTGAAAATGTCGAGCTGCGCGAACGTGCCGCCGGGATCCTCGCCCAGCGGAACATTTTCACGCCGCGTTGCCTGGAACTGATCGCGCTGCATGAGTCAGTAGGCGCATTCACTGAAACGCAGGCGCGCGAGTTTGTTCAGGAAGCGCTGGAAACATTCCGCTGGCATAGCCACGCAACGGTCGACCAGGAAACCTATCTGGCGCTGAGCAAAGAACATAAGCTGATTGCCGACGTGGTGTGCTTCCCCGGTTGCCACATTAACCATCTGACCCCACGCACGCTGGATATCGACCGGGTGCAGGAGCTGATGCCGAAGTACGGCATTGAGCCCAAAATCCTGATTGAAGGGCCGCCGCGCCGTGAGGTGCCGATCCTGCTGCGTCAGACCAGCTTTAAGGCGCTGGAAGAACCGGTTCTTTTCGCCGGGGAACATAAGGGAACGCATACCGCACGCTTCGGTGAAATTGAACAGCGTGGCGTTGCGCTGACGCCGAAAGGTCGCGAGCTGTACGACAGTCTGTTAAGCCAGGCCGGTACCGGTAAAGATAACCTTACGCACCAGCTGCATCTGCGCGAGGTGTTTAGCGCATTTCCGGACAGTGAAATGTTCCTGCGCCGTCAGGAGCTGGCCTATTTCCGCTATCGCCTGACGCCAGCGGGTGAAGCGCATCGCCACGCGTTTCGACCGGGAGACGATCCGCAGCCGCTGATCGAACGCGGCTGGGTGGTTGCTCAACCCATAACGTATGAAGATTTTCTGCCGGTTAGCGCGGCGGGTATTTTCCAGTCCAACCTCGGAAATGAAACGCAGGCGCGCAGTCAGGGAAATGCCAGCCGCGAGGCCTTTGAAGCGGCGCTGGGCTGTACGGTATATGACGAATTCACGCTCTATCAGGAGGCGGAAGCGCGCAGCAAACAGCGTTGCGGTTTGCTCTGAAATCGTTACTCTGCAGGGGTGTGATGGAAAAAGAAGGTGGTTATGCAAAATCCCTCCGCCCCTGTGGTTGAAACGCGCCAGGGCGCACTGACTGGTTTTACAGACAACAATATTCATGCGTGGTGTGGGATCCCCTACGCTGCCCCGCCCGTGGGCGACTGGCGCTGGCGCTCTCCGCGTCCGCCGGAAAGCTGGGAGGGCGAACGGCAGGCAACGACGTTTTCGCCCTCAAGCTGGCAAAGCATTGAGTACTGCAAAGAGCTGGGCGGCGGCGATCCCGGCCAGTTCTCGGAAGATTGTCTCTATCTTAACGTCTGGTCTCCCGTCGATCGGGCCGGGCTGCTTCCGGTCATGGTCTGGCTGCACGGCGGCGGGTTCACGATTGGCGCGGGTAGCCTGCCGCCCTACAACGGTAAAGCGCTGGCATCGCGCGGCGTGGTGGTTGTGACGATCAACTACCGTCTGGGTCATCTCGGCTTTTTCGCGCATCCGGCGCTGGAAGGCGAAGAAAGCCGCGTGGTGCATAACTTTGCGTTACTTGACCAGATCGCCGCGCTGGAGTGGGTGCGGGATAACATTGCCGCATTTGGCGGGGATCCGAACTGCGTGACGCTGTTTGGTGAATCTGCGGGCGCGCGCAGCGTGTTGTCGCTGATGGCATCGCCGCTGGCGGAAGGATTGTTCCATAAAGCGATCGTGCAAAGCGGGTACACCTTACCGGATACGCCGCGCGAGAAAGCCCTGCAAAAAGGGGAAGCGATAGCAACGCATTTTGGGCTAGAGAACGCCACCGCCGGGCAGCTGCGCGCGCTGCCGCCTGAGGCCTTCTGGCCGCTCACGTCACCGCTGAACGTTGCGCCTGCGCCCGTCGTTGGGGATTGCGTCCTGCCGGAAGCGATGCTGGATGTGTTCTTTGCCGCGCGACAGCATCCTGTTCCGCTAATGATGGGTTCAAACAGCGATGAAGCCAGCGTGATGGCGGTGTTTGGCGTGGATCTTGCCGGGCAAATTCAGAAGCTTCGCCAGGAACGACGCTTTGGCCTGGGGCTGATTAAGCTGCTCTATCCGGGCGTGAAGGGGGATGAAGAGCTGGGCAGACAGGTGTGCCGTGATATGGCCTTTACCACGATGGGCTATGTGGCGATGCAGGCTCAGCAGCGTGTGGGCGGACTGTGCTGGCGCTACTGGTTTGATTATGTCGCGGAAGCGGAACATGGCACCTATATCAACGGTGCCTGGCACGGCAATGAAGTGCCTTACGTGTTCGATACCTTGGGTCAGGTGGAGCCTTCTCGTCAGTACGTGAACGAACGCGATCTGCAGTTTGCTGCCCAGGTCGCGGATTACTGGGTGAGCTTCGCGCGTGAGGCCGGGGCGCAGGACAGCTTATCCGGACCGGTGCACTGGCCCGCCTGTCGCAAAGGGCGCGACGTATTGATGCGTATTGGAGTGAATAAACATGCAGGTTTCAGGCTTGAAAACCGCTTTATGCGCGCCCGCATGAGTCTCTTCAAACGAGTGATGAAGCACCACGTCAGCCTCGATTAAGCAAACAGGCGCGAAACGCCGCCAGACCGTTTTCTTCGCCTGGCGTTTCGCGCAGTACCAGCCGGTAGCTCGCGCCGGTTTTTATGCTTGTCTCATAAGGCCGCAACAGCCTTCCTGCGCGAACATCTTCCGCCACCAGCGTTTCGTCAGCAATGGCGACGCCGAGTCCCTGAATGGCAGCAGTAATGGCGAGATCCATGGTGTCGAAGTGTTGATTTTTGTGCATAACAAACGCCGGGCTTTCCTGTTTCGCCAGCCACAATGACCAGTCGGTTTTATCTCTTGTCGGATGAAGAAAAGTCAAGGCGCCCAGCGCTGCGCCTGCCCGGAGTGGGCTAAGCACCGGCGTCAGCGCTTCTTCAAACAGCAAATCGCCCGCGCTCATGTGGGTACCGAAAACAATGGCGGCATCGTAAGATTCGGTTTTGAAATTGACGTTGTGATCGGTCGTGGTGGTCAACGCAATTTGCAGATCCGGCTGTTCGCGCTCCACGTCCAGCAGCCGGGGAATGAGCCAGCGCATGGCGCAGGTCGGCGCTTTCAGGCGAATGACGGTCTGGTGCGCCCGCGCCCGATCCGCAACGTTCAGTAACTGCGTAAAGGCCGATTGCATTTCCGGAAGCAGGGCGCTGCCCTGGGGAGAGAGCCGCAGCCCGCGCGCATGGCGTTCGAACAGGGGAAAGCCAAACCACGCTTCGAGTGAGGCAATTTTGCGGCTCACGGCACCCTGCGTCAGGCAAAGCTCCTGCGCCGCATGGGTAAGGTTCAGATGACGCGCGGTGATCAAAAAGGCGTCGATGGCATTAAGCGGGAATGAACGGCGCGACATACTACACCTCAGCTATGCGTTTTTCTCATGGCTATTATGACAACAATTCGATTGTCCCGACAGCAGAGTTATTGTTTGAATAGTTATGCAACAACAATGAGAAGGGATAGAGGATGACTTTACAGACACCGGTGCAAACCCGTTCAAAATTGCCTGACGTGGGGACCACGATTTTTACCGTTATCGGGCAGCTTTCTGCACAGCATAACGCCATCAACCTTTCTCAGGGCGCGCCCAATTTTTCCTGCGACCCAAAGCTTATCGCCGGTGTCACCCGCGCCATGGAGGCGGGGCATAACCAGTACGCGGCAATGACGGGCCTGACCTCCCTGAAAGAACGCATTGCGGAAAAGATTGCCACGCTTTACGGCACCCGGTATGACCCCGGCAGTGAAGTGCTCGTAACTGCCAGTGCCAGTGAAGGGCTCTACTCGGCCATCAGCGGGCTGGTCCATCCTGGCGATGAGGTGATTTACTTCGAACCGTCATTTGACAGCTACGCGCCGATAGTCCGGTTGCAGGGGGCGACACCCGTTGCCATTAAGCTGACCGTTCCGGATTTTGCCGTTAACTGGGACGAAGTTCGCGCCGCGATTACGCCGCGCACGCGTATGATCATCATCAACACGCCGCATAATCCGAGTGGTCAGGTCTTCTCAGCGAACGATCTGCAACAGCTGGTGGCGGTGACCCGTAATACCGACATCATTATTTTGTCTGACGAAGTGTACGAGCACGTCGTTTTTGACGGCGAGCCGCACCATGGCATGGCGACGCATCCGCAGCTGGCGGAGCGCAGCGTGATTATCTCATCGTTCGGAAAAACCTATCACGTCACCGGCTGGCGAGTGGGTTACTGTGTTGCCCCGGCGGTGCTGATGGACGAGATTTGTAAAGTCCATCAATTTTTAATGTTTTCTGCCGATACGCCAATGCAGCACGCGTTTGCTGAACACATGGTCGATCCGCAAACCTGGCTGTCGCTCTCTGCATTCTATCAACGCAAGCGCGACCTGCTGCAAAGTTTGCTGGCGGAATCACCGTTCCGACTGCTGCCAAGTGCCGGATCGTTCTTCCTGCTGGCGGATTACAGCCATTTCAGCGACGAGCGGGACAGCGAGATGGTCAAACGGCTGATCGTTGAGTGTGGCGTGGCCACCATTCCGCTGTCGGCGTTTTACGCGGACGGCACGGATAATAAATTGATTCGTCTCTCTTTTGCCAAAGATGAGGCGACGTTACGGGCAGGTGCCCAGGCCCTGTGTCGGGTTAAACCACGCTGAGGAGTGTGAGATGAAATTACGCGCGTTAATAGTCGGCATGGGATTGCTGTGTACGTTTTCTTCCTTCGCTGCCACCGAGTTACGTTACGGCCTTGAGGCGGAATATCCGCCGTTTGAAAGCCGCAATGCGTCTGGCGAACTGGAAGGGTTCGACGTTGAGCTGGGCAACGCTATCTGCAAAGCGGCAGCGCTGAAGTGCAGCTGGGTTGAAACCTCGTTCGATGCGTTGATCCCGGGCCTGGTGGCGAAAAAATTCGATGCCATTAACTCGGCGATGAACATCACCGAGCAGCGCCGCAAAAGCATTGATTTTACCCAGCCGATTTACCGCATTCCGTCGCAGCTGGTCGGCAAAGCCGGTACGGCGGTAGACACGACGGCTGAAGGGCTGAAGGGGAAAACCATTGGCGTGCTGCAGGGGTCCATTCAGGAAACCTATGCGAAAGAGCACTGGGAAAAGCACGGTGTCACCGTGGTGTCTTATAAAGATCAGAATATGGCGTGGGGCGATCTGCTGAATGGCCGTATCGACGCCTCGCTGGTCATGTCCGCGGCCGGGCAGGCAGGTTTCCTCAGCAAGCCGCAGGGTAAAGGGTTTGGCTTTATCGGCAAACCGGTGTCTGACGACACCATCCTCGGCAGTGGGATCGGTTTTGGGTTGCGCAAAGGTGACGAGGCCACCAAAAAGCAGCTTGATGCCGCGATTGATAAAGTACGTGCCGACGGCACGATCGCTAAACTCGCTGATAAGTACTTCCCGGGTATCGATGTCAGCGTAAAATAACCGCCTCGTTAGCCCCGTCAGCCGATGTCCTGACGGGGCATTTTTCTACACATTTTCCAGGCTTTCTTTACACCACTTTCGGGCCGTTCTGGTCGACAGAAAATATTTCTCACTTTGTTCATATAATCACCGGCCAACAATTGGATTCTTAACCATTTTTGTTTAGGCTGTGCGTTCTTTCTTGCCGTCATTTCGCCGCGCGCGAAACACATTCACACGACCATAAGGACGTTTTTCCAGGCATGAATCGCAGACGTTTTCTAAAAGGTTCGCTTGCAATGGCTGCCCTGAGCGGCACATCTGGCCTTGCTTCCCTGTTTTCCAAAGCGGCCTACGCGGCTGACTCTGACATTGCAGACGGCCAGAGCCGTCGTTTTGACTTCTCCGTCCTGCAATCCATGGCGCATGACCTGGCGAAAACCCCGTGGGGTGGCGCGCCGCGTCCGCTGCCGGAGACGCTGGCAACCATGACGCCGCAGGCGTATAACGCCATCCGCTACGACGAAAAACAGTCTCTGTGGAATAACATCGAAGGCCGTCAGCTGGACGTGCAGTTCTTCCATATGGGGATGGGTTTCCGCCGCCGCGTGCGTATGTTCTCGCTGGATCAAACAACCTCTCAGGCGCGTGAAATCCACTTCCGCCCTGAACTGTTCAGCTACGGCGACACGGGTGTTGATACGAAACAGCTTGAAGGCCAGAGCGATCTCGGTTTTGCGGGCTTCCGCGCCTTTAAAGCCCCCGAGCTGGCGCGTCGCGACATCGTCTCGTTCCTCGGTGCGAGCTACTTCCGCGCGGTGGATGATACCTATCAGTACGGCCTTTCCGCGCGCGGTCTGGCGGTGGATACCTTCACCGACACGCCGGAAGAGTTCCCGGATTTCACCTCCTTCTGGTTTGAAACCGTTAAGCCGGGCGATACCACTTTTACCGTCTACACGCTGCTGGATAGCCCAAGTATCACCGGTGCCTATAAGTTCGTGATCCACTGCGAGAAGAGCCAGGTGATTATGGAGGTGGAAAACCATCTCTATGCACGTAAAGACATCAAGCAGTTGGGCATCGCGCCGATGACCAGCATGTTCAGCTGCGGTAATAACGAACGCCGCATGTGCGACACCATTCACCCGCAAATCCACGATTCCGACCGCCTGGCGATGTGGCGCGGCAACGGGGAGTGGATCTGTCGTCCGCTGAACAACCCGCAGAAGCTGCAGTTCAATGCCTACATGGATAAGAACCCGAAGGGCTTTGGCCTGCTGCAGCTTGACCGCGATTTCTCTCACTATCAGGACGTGATGGGCTGGTATAACAAACGTCCAAGCCTGTGGGTGGAGCCGCGAAACAACTGGGGGAAAGGCGCGGTAGGGCTGATGGAGATCCCAACGACGGGCGAAACGCTGGATAACGTGGTCTGCTTCTGGCAGCCGGAGAAGCCGGTGGAAGCGGGGGACGAGCTGGACTTCAAATACCGCCTTTACTGGAGCGCGCAGCCGCCGGTGCGTTCTCCGCTGGCGAACGTCTTCGCCACCCGTACCGGTATGGGGGGCTTCCCGGAAGGCTGGGCACCGGGCGAAAATTACCCGAAAGTATGGGCGCGTCGCTTTGCCATTGATTTCGTCGGTGGTGACCTGAAGGCCGCTGCGCCAAAAGGTATCGAGCCGGTGATCACGCTCTCCAGCGGTGAAGCGAAGCAGGTTGAGATCCTCTACGTTGAGCCGTTTGACGGGTATCGTATTTTGTTTGACTGGTATCCAACCTCGGATTCAACCGAGCCGGTGGATATGCGCCTGTTCCTGCGCTGTCAGGGCGATGCCATCAGTGAAACCTGGCTGTATCAGTATTTCCCGCCGGCGCCGGATAAGCGTAACTACGTTGACGACCGGATAATGCGTTAACGTTTGTGGGGTTGTGCCGGGTGGCGGCTTTGCCTTACCCGGCCTACTCTGGACGCATTTGTAGGCCGGGTAAGCGTTAGCGCCACCCGGCAATTGAGAGGCACCATGTCTTCAGAAATCATCCCCGTTTCACAGCAAATCGAACTGCGATCCGTCGAAGAGCGTTACACCACCGACCTGCACAACCTCGTCATCAAAAACAAAATCTTCCTGCAAACCGCCTTTGACTGGGCGCAGCACGTGGGCAGCGAAGAGGATACCCGCCGCAACGTGCAGAGTAACCAGATGCTGCACCAGCGCGGCTACGCCAAAATGTTTTTAATTTTTCATGACGATGCGCTGGCAGGTGTGCTGTCGTTCAACGCCATTGAACCCGCGAACAAAACGGGCTATATCGGCTACTGGCTGGATGAAGCGCATCAGGGAAAGGGCATCCTCTCCCGATCGCTGCAGGCGTTTATGCGCCGTTATGTTGAACTCGGGACCGTTCGCCGCTTTGTGATTAAGTGCCGGGTGGATAACCACAGCAGCAACGCTGTTGCGCTGCGCAACGGGTTTATGCTCGAAGGGTGCCTGCGTGAGGCCGAATACCTGAACGGCCGTTATGATGATGTAAATACCTACGCGAGACTGTTCCCGCTATAGCGCGCCAAGCAGCGGCGTGCGGGTAATGCGCGTATCGCCGTTGATCGCCTTTTCCCCACGCAGGTGAATGTTCTCGCCCATAAAGGCTTCAATCACCGCATCGTCGGTAATCTCCACCCGATGTTCGATAAACACGTCGCCACTGATGCGCGCGCGCCCCTGAATAACGACTTTATCGTCAATCAGAATCGGCCCACCGCGCAGCCACGCCTCTCCACCGATCAGCACGTGATGCTTGATGACGCAGTTACCTTCGATAACGGCGTTTTCTGCAACCTGCGAGCTGTAGCGCACGGTGGGGATAGCGTCGTCATCAAAGCCCGCAATAAGACGCGCGTTGCCGTACACTTTGGCGCAGTCACAGACCCAGACGTTGTTGAGATCGTTACCTTCCAGGATGGCCCTGTCGAAGACTTCGGCTCGATGCTCGATAAAGGCATAGCTGACCAGCGCGTCGCCGTAGATTTGCGCCTGGTGCACAATGCGCGATTCGCTCACCGTGGCCCGGTCATAAATTTTGAGGATCTGTTCCTGGTCGGGCGTTAAGCCTTTCGCGGCAATCACCATGCTGTTGTGGATCACACGGGCATCACCATAAATATGGCATTCGCCGCGCACGGTGGATTGCTGAATGGTGACGTTGTCACTTATTTTTGCCTCATGGCTCACCTGTGCATTGTCCAGCCAGCTGTTACCGCCGACGCGGGCACGGTGGCTCACGACACAAGGCTGGGTAAGACGGGCGTTATCCGATATTGTCGCGCCCGCAAATACCACGCTGTTCTCGTCGTAGATCCAGCAGTCACCGTCCTGCGCGAGGGCACTCTCGTCGTCAATCCAGCCGCCTTTCGTGCCGGTCGTTACGTCGTTAAAATCCGCCGTGGCGATAATCTGCCGCAGCGTGGCTGAGTGGGTTGTCTCGCCGTTTTTCCACTGCCAGAGGCGGGTCTCGTCGCTAAGGCGGTATTTGTTCATCATGTTATCCCTGGTGAGCGTCTCCACTAAACGTAGCAAACTTTCGGCTTTCCGTTGTGCTGGCATCCGTAGCGGAAACCTCTTAAAATGGCATTTAAAATACATTTTAAAAAATCAAATTAATGAATAACTTTAACAAATCCCAACAGGTGCTTAACCTTCCCGCGGGGTATTTTGGCATGGTGCTTGGCATCATTGGCATGGGCTTCGCCTGGCGATACGCCAGCACCCTGTGGCCGGTGACGCGCTGGCCGGGTGAGATTCTGGTCGCTCTCGCGGTTACATGCTGGTTTTTACTGACGGCGGCATTTGTCACCAGAGCGATCCGTTTCCCGTGCAGCGTGCTGGCAGAGATGCGCCACCCGGTGATGAGCAGCTTCGTCAGCCTTTTTCCGGCCACTACCATGCTGGTTGCCATTGGCTTTGTACCCTGGTTCCGCCCGGTATCGCTGGTGCTGTTCGGTGTGGGCGTGGTGGTGCAGCTTGCCTATGCTGCCTGGCAAAGCGCCGGGCTATGGCGGGGGACGCACCCGCAGGAGGCCACCACGCCGGGATTATATCTGCCAACGGTGGCGAATAATTTTATCAGCGCAATGGCGTGCGGAGCGCTGGGATTCAACGACGCAGGGCTTGTCTTCCTCGGCGCAGGCGTCTTTTCCTGGCTCAGTCTGGAGCCGGTGATCCTCCAGCGTCTTCGCAGCGCCGGAGAGCTTCCCTCCGCGCAGCGTACCTCTTTAGGCATTCAGCTGGCGCCTGCGTTGGTGGCGTGTAGCGCCTGGTTTAGCGTCAACGGTGGGGAAGCCGACACCTTCGCCAAAATGCTGTTCGGCTACGGCCTGTTGCAGCTGCTGTTTATGCTGCGCCTGCTGCCGTGGTATTTGTCTCAGTCGTTTAACGCCTCCTTCTGGAGTTTTTCGTTTGGCGTGTCGGCTCTGGCTACTACGGGGCTGCATCTTGGGCACGGCAGTTCGTCTGGATTCTTCCACGCCATTGCCGTGCCGCTGTTTATCTTTACCAATCTCATTATTGGGATGCTATTGGTTCGTACATTTATCCTGCTGATACAGGGCAAACTTCTGGTGCGCACTGATAAAGCACTGCTTATGCAATCTGAGGAAAAATAATGGCTGTCGATGAAAATTACTTCACAGAGAAATATGGTTTAACCCGTACCCACTCTGAGGTGCTGTACAGCGCGGAGATCGTTAAACCGGGTAAAACGCTGGATCTGGGCTGCGGCAATGGCCGCAACAGCCTTTACCTGGCCGCCAACGGCTTTGACGTGACCGCGTGGGACAAGAACCCGATGAGCATCGAGAATATCGAGCGCATCAAAGCGGCAGAAGGGATTACGGCGCTGCAGACTGCGATCAAAGATCTTAATAACCTGAGCTTTGACGGTGAGTATGATTTTATCCTCTCCACCGTAGTGCTGATGTTCCTGGAAGCGAACACCATCCCTGGTCTTATCGCCAATATGCAGCGCTGCACGAAGCCGGGCGGCTACAACCTGATCGTTGCCGCCATGGATACGGCAGACTACCCGTGCACCGTTGGCTTCCCGTTTGCGTTTAAAGCCGGTGAGCTGAGCAACTACTATGAAGGCTGGGAGTTGCTCAAATACAACGAAGAGGTGGGCGAACTGCACCGCACCGATGAAAACGGCAACCGCATCAAGCTGCGCTTTGCCACTATGCTGGCGCGCAAGCCCGCTTAACGGGCGGCCAGCAGGCAGATCTGCAGGGCAGTTTTATACGATGCCTCGAACGACGACAGCGGCAGGAATTCAAACTTCGAATGGAAGTTATGCGCGCCGGTGAAGAAGTTCGGGGTGAGCAGCCCTTTAGCCGAGAGCGCTGCGCCGTCGGTACCGCCGCGCATCGGCGTCGGTTTCGGCGTGATGCCCAGTGATTCCATCGCCTCAAACATCAGATCGATGGCGCGCCTGTCTTCGCCAATCGCATTACTGATATTGCTGTAGGTGTCTTCAATGCGATAGTCCACCCTGGCCGTTGGATGTTGGGCGGCAATCAGTGCGGCTACGTCGGCAATCTGCTGCTTGCGGGCGGCAAAGTTGTCCTTGTCGAAGTCCCGGATATTGGCTTTAAGAATGGCCTCGTTCTGACCGGCCTGAATGCCGTTAAACCAGATATAGCCTTCACGCCCTTCGGTGCACTCCGGCGTTTGCTGGCGGTCAAAATGGTTGATGTAGTCAGTCGCCATCAGCAGAGGGTTCACCAGCACGCCTTTGGCGGACATCGGGTGCGCCGTTACGCCGGTAAAGCGGATCTCAGCGGCTGCCGCATTAAAGTTTTCGTAGACAATTTCCCCCAGCTCGCAGCAGTCGATGGTCCAGGCGAAATCGACGTCGAAGCGTTTCAGATCCAGCGCCTTGGCACCGTTCAGGCCGATCTCTTCATCAGGCACAAACGCCACGACGATATCCCCATGCTGATGTTCCGCCGTCAGGTTTTCCAGCACCGTCATCACCACCGTCACCGCCGATTTATTATCTGCGCCTAATACGCTGGTTCCGTCGCTGAAAATAATCTCTTCACCAGGATACGCCAGAATTTCCGGGTGCTCTTTTACCCGCAGCCAAATGTCTTTCTCTTTATTCAGGCAGAGATCTTCACCATGAAAGGTCAATATTTGCGGATGAATATCCGGTGATAAGCCCACGTCTACGGTATCAATATGCGTAATAAAGCCGATGCGCGGTGCGCCGGGCACGTTGCCTTTTTTTACCGCCGTTACCGTGGCGAATTCATCAATCACAATATCGTCTAACCCCAGCTGTGCCAGCTCCTGCGCCAGCTCCCGCGCCATGTCATGCTGCCCTGGCGTGGAGGGAAGGGTTTTCACTTTGGGGTCGCTCTGGCTGGTGATGGCAAGATAGCGGAAAAAGCGCTGGGTTAATTGTCTGGAGAGTTCTGAGCCCATAGTGATTCCTTCTGTATTTATTTTTCAGGTGTTTGCCACATCACTTTAATGTTATTTATGGAATGGCAAAAGAATTAATTAGCCGTCGAATTAAAAAGACAGGAATAAATGATGAAAAGCAAACTCACAATGTTAACGCTCGCGTTTGCTGCGCTGACGGTCAGTTCCACCGTGGCGGCGAAAACGCTGGTGTATTGTTCCGAAGGATCGCCGGAAAATTTTAATCCTCAGCTATATACCTCGGGAACCAGCGTGGATGCCAGCGCCGTGCCGGTCTATAACCGACTGGTCGATTTTAAGCCGGGCACAACGGAGCTGGTGCCGAGCCTGGCCGAGCGCTGGGAGGTAAGCGAGGACGGTAAGGTCTACACCTTCCATCTGCGAAAAGGGGTGAAATTCCAGAGCAATAAAGCGTTCAAGCCGACGCGGGATTTTAACGCCGACGACGTGATTTTCTCGTTTATGCGCCAGAAGGATGTCAATCATCCGTACCATAACGTCTCCAACGGCAGCTATTCCAACTTCGAAAGCCTGGAGTTTGGCAGCCTGATTACCGCAATAGACAAGGTGGATGACCATACCGTGCGCTTTACGCTGGCTCACCCGGAAGCGCCGTTTGTGGCCGATCTGGCGTGGTATTTTGCCTCGATTCTTTCGGCGGAATATGCCGATGCGATGCTCAAAGCCGGTACGCCGGAGAAGGTCGACATGGATCCTGTCGGGACCGGGCCGTTCAGGCTGGCGCAGTATCAGAAAGACTCCCGCATTTTATTCACGGCGTTCCCGGAATACTGGCAGGGTAAATCGAAGCTGGACCGACTGGTGTTCACCATCACGCCGGATGCGTCCGTGCGTTTTGCAAAAATCGAAAAAAATGAGTGTCAGGTGATGCCGTTCCCGAACCCGGCCGATCTGCCGCGCATGAAGGCGAACAAAGACATCACGTTGATGAGCAAGGCGGGGCTGAATACCGGTTTTCTGGCATTCAATACGCAAAAGCCGCCGCTGGATAATGTGAAAGTCCGTCAGGCTCTGGCGATGGCGATCAATAAACCCGCCATTATTGACGCGGTATTCCACGGTACGGGCACTGCGGCGAAAAACCTGCTGCCGCCGGGCGTCTGGAGCGCAGACAGCGAGCTTAAGGATTACGATTACGATCCCGAAAAGGCGAAAGCGCTGCTGAAAGAGGCCGGTTTTGCTAACGGTGTCAGCATCGACTTGTGGGCGATGCCGGTGCAGCGTCCCTACAATCCGAATGCGAAACGCATGGCGGAGATGATTCAGGCCGACTGGGCGAAGGTTGGCGTGCAGGCCAAAATTGTCACCTATGAGTGGGGGGAATACCTCAAGCGTGTGAAAGGGGGCGAACATCAGGCTGCGCTGATGGGCTGGACAACAGCCACGGGCGACCCGGATAACTTCTTTGGCCCGCTCTTTACCTGTACGTCCGCCAACGGCGGGTCGAATTCGGCCAAATGGTGCTACAAACCCTTTGATAAGATTATTGCCGAAGCAAAATCGATAACCGATCAGAATAAACGCATTGCCTTGTACAAAGAGGCGCAGCAGATAATGCATGACCAGATGCCAGCCGTCATGATTGCGCATTCCACTATATTTGAACCGGTGCGTAAGGAAGTCACTGGCTACGAAATAGACCCGTTTGGTAAGCATCTGTTCTGGCAGGTGGATATTAAGCCGTAATGTTGTCCTGCCCGGATCGCGTTCGGGCAGTCTTTTCGCAATTTGTGCTGCCTGCATCATTTTTTGCCACAACAAATCCCCCCATCTTTTGCTATAACTTCAAGTGCATACTTGCAGATAACATGGAATACCATCATGCGTACTCACACTTTTTTTAAAGTTGCAGTGCTTTCTGGTCTGTTGGCGTTGGCGGGCTGTGCATCGAAAGTTGCCGCTCCCGAACAATATTCAGGCTTTTTAAAAGATTATTCAGGCTTGCAGCAAACGACGTCCGCGACGGGGAAACCAACGCTGCGTTGGGTTGATCCTTCGTATAACGAAGCCAATTACGACAGCATTCTCTGGACGCCGATAACCTATTATCCGGCGCCAAAACCGACGACTCAGATTGGTCAAAAAACGCTTGATGAGCTTCTGGCCTATACCAATACCAAAATGAAAACGGCAATTGGTCAGCGTAAACCTGTTGTGTCGACGCCGGGCAAACACAGCCTGATCTTCCGCGGGGCTATCACCGGCGTGAGTTCGCAAAAAGAAGGCCTGCAGTTCTATGAAGTGGTGCCTGTCGCGCTGGTCGTAGCGGGTACGCAGATGGCAACCGGTCACCGCACCATGGATACGCACCTGTTCTTCGAAGGTGAATTGATTGATGCGGCAACGAACAAAACCGTCATGAAAGTAGTGCGTAAAGGCGAAGGGAAAGAGTTGGCAAACGAAAATACGCCAATGGGCTTCGCAACGCTGAAGCAAGTTGTGGATGACATGGCGACAGATGCCACCATGTTTGATGTGCATAAAACAGCGAAATAATGAATCAGGGCCTGCAGCGATGCAGGCCTTTTTTTATGCCGTTCTCAGTCGTCTGTACCAGGTTTCTGGCTTCGTAAACATCACCATATTCCCGCCCAAAATCAGCAGTAGCCCAACAATCCCATTTACGTGCCACACGTATCCTTCATAAATCGTCGAAATAGAGAGCGCAACCAGCGGGAATAACAGGGTGCTGTAGGCGGCTTTACCCGGACCGATGCGTCCGACCAGCGTAAAGTAGGCGCCAAAGGCAATCACCGAGCCAAACAGGGCCAGATAGAGCAGCGCACCAATGTAGCTTACCGTCCACTCCGGCATAAAATTGTCCCCTCTGACGAGCGCAATACCGCCCATCACCAGAGTACCGTAGAGCATCGCCCAGGCGTTTGTGGTCATGGTCTCCAGACCGTTACGCTGGTGGCGCATGCTGATCATATTACCCAGTGAGAATCCGTAGGTGCCCAGCGCCGACAGGCCAATGCCCGTCAGTAAAGAGGCGCTCCAGCCGCTTGCCAGCAGGTCGTCCCAGAAGAGGGTGATGATCCCGACCAGGCCCAGCGCGGCGGCCGTCCAGAAACGAGCGGGCGGGCGCTGTCCGAAGAAAATAAAGCTGTTAATGGCGTTATACAGCACCGCCATGGAGAAAATCACCGACTCCAGGCCGGTATTGATGTGCGCGGCGGCGGCGTAAAAGCACCAGAAGTTGAAGCAGAAAACGCAGCATCCCTGCAGCAGGCAAAAGAGGTGATCCCGCAGGGCCATCTTACGCAAACGGCGAAGGGCAAGTAAGACGATCATTATCGTGGCGGTGGCCACGGCAAAGCGCCAGAAAATCGACACCGGGGCCGCGACCGGTCCCTGCTGCAGAAAAATTGCAATCCAGGTCGTTCCCCATATCACGACCACCAGTCCATAGAGCAATGCGTTCATTGTTTCTCTCTTCTCATACCGCGAAAAGCACAGTCTGACCCGTCTGGCGCTGGGCTGCTTTCATCCTCTTGCGCTGGACTTGCAAATTCTTGCGCTTTTTTGTTGCGCGAAGGCTGGCATCGCGTGACAACACTTCTTAGACTGAGGGTCTGATCAACCATCCGTTCACGGCTATGTCTCACGCTTACGATACCTTTGAAACGCTACGCCAACAGAATGCAGTGCTCCGGGAAACGGTCGCGCTTAATTCCGGTATTCAACTGGCGGCGTGGTACAACAAGCACGATACGATCACCGTAAAAAGCAATCACCATACCCTCAGCCTGTACGTGGCCGATGGTTACGAAAGCTACCAAAAAACGCCGGGCGGCTGGAAGAATGGCGGCGGTCCGGACCGTTTCTGCCTGATGCCGAAAGAGAGCGAATCGACGTGGGATATCCGCGATGACCTGTCATTTGTTCATCTGTACTGTACCGATGAACATTTGCGCGATGTTGGCGAAAAAATCTGGGATAAACGCCCGCTGTCGCTGACGCTTGATGAGAAAATCTTCGGCAGCGATCCGAAAATCACCGCGCTTTATCGCCAGTTTTTGCTTGGCTGCGACTGGCAGCAAAAAGCGAATCAGCTCGCCCTCAGCACCGCCTCTACGCTTTTACTGACGCATCTGCTCCAGAATTACGCCAGCGTGCAGTGGAAGCTGCCGGTCGTCACCGGCGGGCTGTCGCCGTTTGTGCTGCGAAACGTGCTGGCGTTTATCGAAGAGCATCTCTCCCAGCCGCTGACGCTGGCCGATCTGGCCGATCAGGCTGCGCTGAGCGAGTATCACTTTGCCAGAATGTTTCGTCAGTCGATGGGGCTGGCTCCGCATCAGTACGTTATGCAACGCCGTATGGAGAGAGCCAAAGCGCTGGTGCAGCATACCAACACACCGCTTACGGATATCGCACTCGCCTGCGGGTTTAACTCCGCCAGCCACTTCAGCAACCGTTTTCGCAGCATCATGGGGATAACCCCGTCACAGCTACGCGCGGCGACGGCGTGAAAACACGGCGTAACAGAGGCCACCCAGCACCAGCCCCCAGAAAGCAGAGCCAATCCCCAGAATTGTTGCCCCGCTGGCGGTCATCAGAAAGGTGACGATCGCCGCGTCGCGTTCCGCCTCGTGATTCAATGCCTGATACAAACTCCCGCTGATGGTGCCGAGCAGCGCCAGACCGGCAAGCGTCTGGATCCAGCTGAGCGGTAATGCGGCCATTAATCCGGCGATCGATCCGCCAAAAATGCCCGCCAGGAGATAAAACGCGCCCGCAGCCGCGGCGGCAAGCCAGCGTTTACCCGCATCCGGATGGGCATCAGGGCTCTGGCAAATGGCGGCGGTAATGGCGGCGATACAGATGGAGAACACGCCGAAGGGAGATAACAGCAGCGCCAGCCCGCCCGTCACGATAATCAGCGGTGAGACCGCCAGCGGATAGCCCGATGCTTTCATCGTGGCGAACCCCGGCGCGTTTTGCGAGGCCATGGTGACCAGGAAGAAGGGCACGCCGATGCTTAGCAGGCTGGTGAAGGTAAACGCCGGTGCGATAAATTGCGGCATAGCGACAGAAAGGGCGATATCACTTGTGACAACGTCACCTCCCGCCCATGCGACTGCGCTACCCACCAGCAGTGTGGCGACAATGGCGTACCGGGGCGCAAAGGCTTTGGCCATCAGCCAGGCCGCAAGCATGCTCCCGCACAACAGAAAATGCCCGTCGAGATTGCTGAACGTCTGCAGGCCAAACCGCAGCAGCACGCCTGCCAGCATCGCGGCAGCAAGGGAATGCGGGATGAGCTTCATCAGGCGGGCAAATAGGCCGGTCACGCCGCACAGTAAAATGAGCGCGTTGGCAAAGATAAAAATGCCGATGGTTTCGGCAAGCGTCACGTCGTTGAGGCTGGTGGCTAACAGCGCCGCGCCGGGCGTTGACCAGGCGGTGAGTACCGGGGCTTTGTACCACCACGATAACGCAAGGGTGCTGAGACCCATCCCAATGCCCAGCGCGGTCATCCAGCCCGCAATCTGGTGCGCATTTGCGCCCGCCGCCGCTGCGGCCTGCCAGATGATGGCTGCCGAGCTGGCATACCCCACCAGTACGGCAACAAACCCGGCAAGGACGGCAGGAAAGAGATGAGTTGAAGGGCGCATAAAAAAACTCCGTTGTGCGTTATAGCGTCCGGCATAAGGTAACACTGTGCGTTATAGCGCACAAGTGGTATGCTGTGTGAGTATCTGGAGGGACCATGGAAATTACACAACATCTTGCTCATACCCTGAAAACCGAGCGCCAGGCGCGCGGCTGGAGCCTGTCGAAGCTGGCAGAAGAGACGGGCGTGTCAAAGGCCATGCTGGGCCAAATTGAGCGCAATGAATCCAGCCCGACGGTGTCGACGCTGTGGAAAATCGCCACCGGGCTGAACGTACCCTTTTCTGCCTTCATCGCACCAGAGGCGGACGGGCAGGCCGTGTTTGATCCCCAGCAGCAGGCGATGGTTGTGAAACCGTTATTCCCGTGGGATGAAACGCTGAGGTTTGACCATTTTTCGATTACCCTCGCGCCCGGCGCGCTGAGCGAATCCACACCGCATGAAGCAGGCGTCATTGAACATGTGGTGGTGATTAGCGGCGAACTGGAGATGAACATCGACGGCGAGTGGCGCACGATCCATGCTGACGCCGGGGTGCGTTTTGCGGGGGATAAACCGCACGCCTACCGCAACAGCAGCGCCCGGACGGTGCATTTTCACTCCCTTATTCATTATCCCCGCTGAGGCTACGCAAAACTGTTTCGCTGACGCATACTTCTGACTACAATAGCCGCCATTTTGACCATAACGGATAACGACGAAGTATGCGCCTGCAATCCCATCATCTTGAACTTTTAAGCCCGGCCCGTGACGCCGCCATTGCCCGTGAAGCGATCCTTCACGGTGCCGATGCCGTCTATATTGGTGGCCCTGGCTTCGGTGCCCGCCATAACGCCAGCAACAGCCTGAGCGATATTGCCGAGCTGGTGCCGTTCGCCCACCGTTTTGGGGCGAAAGTGTTCGTGACCCTGAACACGATCCTTCATGATGATGAACTGGAGCCTGCGCAGCGTCTGATTACCGATCTCTACCAGACCGGCGTGGATGCCCTGATTGTTCAGGACATGGGCGTTCTTGAGCTGGATATTCCACCGATTGAACTGCATGCGAGCACCCAGTGCGACATCCGCACGGTAGAAAAAGCCAAATTCCTCTCTGACGTCGGGTTCTCGCAGATCGTGCTGGCGCGCGAGCTGAACCTGAACCAAATCCGCGATATTCACCAGGCCACGGACGCGACCATCGAGTTCTTTATTCACGGTGCGCTGTGCGTCGCTTATTCCGGCCAGTGCAATATTTCTCACGCGCAGACCGGCCGCAGCGCCAACCGCGGCGATTGCTCGCAGGCCTGCCGTTTGCCGTACACCCTGAAAGACGATCAGGGGCGCGTGGTGGCCTTCGAAAAACACCTGCTGTCCATGAAGGATAACGATCAGACCGCTAACCTTGGCGCGCTGATTGACGCAGGCGTGCGCTCCTTCAAGATTGAAGGGCGCTATAAAGACATGAGCTACGTGAAGAATATCACCGCGCACTATCGCCAGATGCTTGACGCCATCATCGACGATCGCGGCGACCTGGCGCGGGCTTCCGCCGGCCGTACAGAGCATTTCTTTGTTCCGTCGACGGATAAAACCTTCCATCGCGGTAGCACCGACTACTTTGTTAATGCCCGTAAAGGGGATATCGGCGCGTTCGACTCACCGAAGTTTATCGGTTTACCGGTTGGCGAGGTGCTGAAAGTGGCGAAAGATCATCTGGACGTAGAAGTGACGGAGCCGCTGGCGAACGGTGACGGCCTGAACGTGATGATCAAGCGTGAAGTCGTGGGCTTCCGCGCCAATACCGTAGAAAAAACCGGCGAAAATCGCTATCGCGTCTGGCCAAACGAGATGCCAGCGGATCTCTACAAAGCGCGCCCGAACGCGGCACTGAACCGTAACCTTGATCATAACTGGCAGCAGGCGCTGCTGAAAACCTCCAGCGAGCGTCGCATTGCGGTAGATATTGAGCTCGGCGGCTGGGAAGAACAGCTGATCCTGACCATGACCTGCGAAGACGGCATCAGCGTGACGCATACGCTCGATGGCCTGTTCGAGGTGGCAAACAACGCGGAAAAAGCGCTGAATAGCCTGAAGGACGGGGTGGCGAAACTGGGGCAGACGATTTATTACGCCCGTCACATCGACGTGAATCTCCCGGACGCGCTGTTTGTCCCCAACAGTCTGCTCAACCAGTTCCGCCGTGAAACGGCCGACATGCTGGATGAAGCACGTCTGGCGAACTACCCGCGCGGTAGCCGTAAAGCCGAAGCGGTGCCCGCGCCGGTTTATCCGGATACGCACTTGTCCTTCCTGGCGAACGTCTACAACCACAAAGCGCGTGAATTTTATCACCGCCACGGCGTGCAGCTGATCGACGCGGCCTATGAAGCGCATGAAGAGAAGGGCGATGTGCCGGTGATGATCACCAAACATTGTCTGCGCTTTGCGTTTAACCTGTGTCCGAAACAGGCGAAGGGAAATATCAAGAGCTGGAAAGCAACGCCAATGCAGCTGGTGAACGGCGACGAGGTATTGACCCTTAAGTTCGACTGCCGCCCGTGTGAAATGCACGTCATCGGTAAAATGAAAAATCACATCTTTAAGATGCCGCAGCCCGGCAGCGTCGTGGCGTCAGTCAGCCCCGATGAACTGATGAAGACCCTGCCTAAGCGTAAAGGCAGCTAACTAGCGAAAATGGGTATCTGGTTTGCGCGATTTCTGCCACTGGTGGTGTTCGCGCAAACCCTCCGCTGACTCCTCCGCTGCGGTACGCAGCTCATCGCTGTCGGCTTCATGCCGAAGCTGATGCTCCACACTCTTCACATACAGAAATTCATGTCCTTTGTGCCCGGCCATCAGCTGCCCGGAAAACAGTGCACAGACCAGCATAATGAGTGATAACTCTTTTCTAAACATTCGTTCACCACAGAATGACAATTCACGGCTATCATGCAGGTAATTTCTTTGGATTATTATTCGGAAGTTCAAATTAACGAAAAGGAATTGTCATAATCCGTACTCTATACCCGCAATAAATGTGTATAAATAGTGAAGTGGTAACATCCTGAAAAAAGAAAGGGCAGATTCGTCTCTATTTTAGGATTAAACTGAATTACATTACCCCTGCCAAATTTGATATGTCTCCGACTCACCAAAAAGTAGAATAATCCTATATAATGGTATTCCTCTGGCTAAGGAATGAGTCTGATTAAATGAAAAAAATATTACCTATTGCGCTCGTGGTGGTTTCTGTTGGTGCAGTTGCAGGGATAGGCTATACCCGTACTGGCGCCCCGGAATATATCCAGTCGGCCGAATCCCGTGTGGGCTCCTATTTAACCAGCGATTACGGTCGTGTGGCGTGTATTAGCAGCCAAAAGAGCGAGCAGCGCTGGGAATTAGATTGCACCAATCAGGCAAAAGGGAAGTCATTCCAGTTTGCCGTATATCCTTCCGAAAAGGCGCCCTATGGCGTATCACGCTCTTTTTATCTTGAAGCGATTAATGATGACGCTAAACAGAGCGCGGAACAGGGACTGATGCGTTACCTGCAAATAAACACCCAGGCAGGATAAGCGGTCTGTTTACCCTTCGTTGAGTCTGATGGTGTTAGGTTGTACGGGATCCGCACCCCGGCATGGAATGTCGGGAAAGTAGATACCAAAATACAAATCTATCCATGCAAGCATTTACCGCCAGCTAATGGCGGTTTTTTTTTGCCCGTATTCAGCCCGTGCGGGCGAACTGTTTACGGTACCGTGCCGGGGAAAGGGCGTAATGCTGCCGGAAATGGTGCCTCAGGGTAGCGGCCTGGCCAAACCCGGTCTGTTCAGCGATGCTGTCGATGCTTAATTTACTGTTTTCAAGGTAATCTTTGGCGCGCAGCAGGCGTTCATTCAACAGCCAGCGCGTGGGCGTGGTCCCGGTGGCGTCCTGAAAGCGCCGCAGAAAGGTGCGCTGACTCATGCCAACCCGACGCGCCAGGGAGTCCACGGTGTGCGCCAGAGCCAGATGCTGGTGCAGGAAATCAAACAACTGGCCCAGACGCTGGCTTTCCCGCAGCTGGGCAACTGGACGGCTCAACTGTTGGGTTTGCGAACCGTCCCGATGCGGCGGAATGACCAGACGCCGCGCCACGCGGTTTGCCGCTTCCATTCCGTAATCCCGACGCACCACGTGCAGGCACAAATCGATTCCCGCAGCGCTGCCCGCAGAGGTCAGAATATCGCCTTCGTCCTGATACAGGACATCTTCAACCACGTCGATGGCCGGATAACGGGTTTTAAGCGCCTCAATGTAGCGCCAGTGCGTGGTGGCTTTGCGCCTGTCAAGCAGTCCGGTAGCGGCAAGTACAAAGACCCCTGAACAGATGGACAACAGCTGGCACCCGCGCGCGCTGGCCCGGCGTAAGGCATCACAAAGCGCGTCCGGTACGGCGGCATCAATACCGCGCCAGCCCGGCACGAGGATTAAATCTGCATGCTCAAGCAGGCTCAGATCGCCATCGGCCAGAATACGGATGCCCCCCGTTGCCCGTAACTCGCCTTCATCCACACCTGCAACCGCAAACCGATACCAGCTCTCGCCCATTTCCGGGCGCGGCAGACCGAAGATTTCCACGGCCACACCAAACTCAAAGGTACACAAACCGTCATAGGCCAGAACGACCACTCTGGGAGGAGAAACCTGTCTTAAGTTTGTCATCTTTTTGCTGTTTTCTGGCATACGCAGACGCATTCACTGGCTGAATTTCTGGATAGAGTAGTGTTAACACAAACACCCAAGATGAGGAAGGATCATGAGCTATGTTACTGAAATCCCGGCAGCAGAACCGCAGGAAGCCGTTGCCCATTTTCTGCGTAGGCTGAGCGTCGAGACCGATTGTGCTGATGTTCATCATGCCATTGCAAACAGTGAACAGGACTTTGTTTTGCTGCACGTGGTGGGTAAAGCAGAGCAGTTTTCCCGTCGCCACGTCCCCGGCGCGCTGCATTTACCCTGGAGCCAGATTTCCGCAGAGCGCATGGCGCAATGGCCTGCCGGTACGCTGTTTGTCGTGTATTGCGCCGGGCCTCACTGTAACGGTGCAGACAGGGCCGCGCTTAAGCTCGCACGCCTTGGGCTGCAGGTAAAAATCATGCTCGGAGGGATTACCGGGTGGGAAGACGAAGGGTTCACGTTTGCTCATGAAGGATCGCCCGTTTCACTGTGAAGATGAATTTTTTTCAACACAGGTGAAATTTTCTCGTTTGCCGGAATGCGGCAGATATGACATCTTTTTTGGACATTTAGACATCCAGAAGTCTAAAAATTCAAATGATGAATTATCACTGTTGGCAACCATTGCCGACAGACAGAGGAGATTTCCATGCAGCGACAACACGCCCCGTACCGCGCCGATGTAGTTGGCAGTTTTTTACGCCCGGATGCCATCAAGCAGGCTCGCCAGAAATTTGCCAACGGCGAAATTGATGCCGGGCAACTTCGTGCGGTAGAAGATGAGGCCATCCGCCATGTTGTTGAACAGCAGTGCGCCTGCGGGCTACACGTCGTCACTGACGGTGAGTTTCGCCGCGCCTGGTGGCATTTTGATTTCTTCGACGGCCTGCAGGGCGTGGAGCGTTACGATTCACAGCAGGGCATTCAGTTCAACGGCGTGCAGACGAAAGCCCACGGCGTTCGCGTGACGGGCAAGCTGGGCTTTGGCGAGCACCCGATGCTTGATGATTTCCGCTACCTGAAAAGCATCAGCGGGCACGCGCAGCCGAAGATGACCATTCCAAGCCCGAGCGTGCTGCATTTCCGCGGGGGACGTAAAGATATCGACACCACGGTTTACCCCGATCTGTCTGATTATTTTGACGATCTGGCGACCACCTGGCGCGATGCCATCCGCGCGTTTTACGACGCGGGCTGTCGTTATCTTCAGCTGGACGATACCGTCTGGGCCTATCTCTGCTCGGACGACCAGCGACGCCAGATCCGCGAGCGCGGCGATGATGCCGATGAACTGGCGCGGATCTATGCCCGCGTGCTGAACAAAGCGCTCGAAGGCAAGCCTGACGATCTGACCATCGGGCTGCATGTCTGTCGCGGTAACTTCCGTTCGACCTGGATTTCCGAAGGCGGCTATGAGCCAGTGGCCGAGGTGCTTTTCGGGACGGTCAACGTTGACGCGTTCTTCCTCGAATACGACAACGACCGAAGCGGCGACTTTGCGCCATTGCGTTTCGTGCGTCCGGGCAAGCAGCAGGTGGTACTGGGCCTTATCACCACCAAGAACGGCGAGCTGGAAAACCCGGAAGGGGTGAAGGCGCGTCTGGAAGAAGCGGCGAAATACGTGGCGAAGGAACAAATCTGCCTTAGCCCGCAGTGCGGCTTTGCCTCGACAGAAGAGGGCAACAGCCTGAGCGAATCCCAGCAGTGGGACAAAGTGCGTCTGGTGACGCAGATCGCCAGCGAAGTCTGGTAAGCCTCCTCCAGCGCTGCATTATAAAAGTGCAGCGCTGATTCATTCTGAGTCGTTCTCTTTACAACCCGCGCCTCATCTCCCGCCATTCCGCTTTCTCCATTCTGGCATCCTTTTTGCTCTCCTGAAGCTGACACCTTGTTTATCTGCGTCCCTGCGGTATCGGACGCTTTCGCACAGCTTTCTTTTCAGGAGTGAAAATATGCACCGTCGTACCTTGTTAAAAGCTTTTGCACTGTCGGCCTCCGTGGTCGCGATGGGAATGAGTTTTGGCGTGCAGGCTGCCGATACCATCAAAGTGGGAATTATGCACTCGCTGTCCGGCACGATGGCGATCTCCGAGACGCCTCTGAAAGACGTTGCTCTGATGACGATTGATGAGATCAATGCCAAAGGCGGCGTGCTGGGCAAGAAACTGGAGCCGGTGGTGGTTGACCCGGCGTCGAACTGGCCGCTGTTTGCCGAGAAAGCCCGTCAGCTCATCAGCCAGGATAAGGTGGCGGTGGTGTTCGGCTGCTGGACGTCGGTGTCGCGTAAATCCGTGCTGCCGGTGTTTGAGGAGCTGAACGGCCTGCTGTTCTACCCGGTTCAGTACGAAGGTGAAGAGATGTCACCGAACGTCTTCTATACCGGTGCGGCGCCGAACCAGCAGGCGATCCCGGCGGTGGAGTACCTGATGAGCGAAGACGGCGGCGCGGCGAAGCGCTTCTTCCTGCTGGGGACGGACTACGTGTATCCGCGCACCACCAACAAGATCCTGCGCGCCTTCCTGCATTCAAAAGGCGTTGAGGATAAAGACATTGAAGAGGTTTACACCCCGTTTGGTCACAGCGATTACCAGACCATCGTAGCCAACATTAAGAAATTCTCCGCTGGCGGTAAAACGGCGGTGGTGTCGACCATCAACGGCGATTCCAACGTGCCGTTCTACAAAGAGCTGGCTAACCAGGGGCTGAAGGCTACCGATGTTCCAGTGGTGGCGTTCTCTGTCGGTGAAGAGGAGCTGCGTGGGATCGACACCAAACCGCTGGTGGGGAACCTGGCGGCGTGGAACTACTTCGAATCCGTAGATAACCCAACCAACCAGACCTTCGTGGCGGATTACAAAGCCTACGCCAAAGCGCACAAGCTGCCGAATGCCGATACCGTCGTAACCAACGATCCGATGGAAGCCACCTATGTGGGCATTCACATGTGGGCGCAGGCCGTCGAAAAAGCAGGCACAACCGACGTGGATAAAGTGCGTGCCGCGATGGCGGGCCAGTCCTTTAAAGCGCCGTCTGGGTTTACGCTCACCATGGACGCCACCAACCACCACCTGCATAAGCCGGTCATGATTGGGGAAATCGAGGGTAACGGCCAGTTTAACGTGGTCTGGCAAACCGACGCGCCGGTGCGCGCCCAGCCGTGGAGCCCGTTCATCGCCGGAAATGACAAAAAGCCTGACCAGCCGATGAAAACCGCCAGTAACTAAGCCATTACCGCAGGGAGAAACGTCATGAACGCCATGCGCATGTTCATCGCTCTTGTATGGCTTACCGGACTGCTGCCAGGGATGGCGCAGGCATCGGATGCCGATAATTTTGTTGCTGCTAACCGCACGCAGCAAGCAGCATTGCTGTCCGCGTGGGCGGCTTCACCGGATGCGGCAAGGATGCCGCTGCTTCAGGCGCTGCAAGCTGAAAGCCTGTTTATCGACGGCCAGAAACATGCCTTTGCCAGGCACGGCGGCGAGATGGTGCCGCTCGGGGCGGCAACGGCGGCAGAAGGCGCTACCAAAGCCGTACGCCTGACCAACCGACTCCGTGTATTGGCGGCGACTGCCCTGGCGACACACCAACTTATAAGTGACAGTGTCACAGAAAGGCGAGGCGCAGCCCGGCAGCTCCAGCGGGATATCCAGCCAGATATGCTCGGTTTTCTGCAAAAAAGGGTCAGTCTCGAAACGGATGATGTGACGCGGCAGTCCCTGCTGCTGGCGCTGGCGAACCTCCAGCTTGCCAGTCCACTGGCGGAGACCCGTCTTCAGGCTATTGAACTACTGGGTCAATCCGACGACCCGGACGTGCAGGCAAAAATCACGCCGTTTACCCAACCGCAGACGGAGCCGGATGCGAAGGTGCGTGCGGCCGCTGCCGAGAGCCTGAGCCACATTCAGCACCGTCTGATGTGGGGCGACCTGCTTGGGCAAGCATTTATGGGGCTTTCTCTGGGCTCTGTCCTGCTGCTGGCTGCGCTGGGGCTGGCGATCACCTACGGACTGCTTGGCGTCATCAACATGGCGCATGGTGAAATGTTGATGTTAGGGGCGTATGCCACCTGGATGGTGCAGCAGGTGATGGCGCAATTTCTGCCCCAGTGGCTGGCGCTTTATCCGGTTATTGCGCTGCCCGTGGCCTTTTGCCTGACGGCGGGCATCGGAATGATTCTCGAGCGCACGGTGATCCGCCATCTTTACGGACGTCCACTGGAAACGCTGCTGGCGACATGGGGGATCAGCCTGATGCTTATCCAGCTGGTACGCATG
This sequence comes from Enterobacter sp. B79-1, assembly GCF_057444735.1. Lineage (NCBI taxonomy): Bacteria > Pseudomonadati > Pseudomonadota > Gammaproteobacteria > Enterobacterales > Enterobacteriaceae > Enterobacter > Enterobacter sp. B79-1. Next base: position 478,508 of record NZ_JBYAZJ010000001.1, on the reverse strand, counting down.
ACGTTTGGGGCACAAAACCTGGAGGTGGCAAACCCGTTCTGGCTTTCCGGAGGCGTGCAGGTGTTCGCCAACCTGACGCTGCCGTGGAACCGCATTGTGGTGCTGGGTTTTGTGCTGCTGGTGCTGTTCTTCACCTGGCTGATTCTGAACAAAACCCGTCTTGGCCTGAACGTCCGCGCGGTGACCCAAAACCGCAGCATGGCTGCCTGCTGCGGGGTGCCTACCGGGCGCGTCGACATGCTGGCGTTTGGGCTGGGGTCCGGCATTGCCGGTCTGGGCGGCGTGGCGCTTTCCCAGTTGGGGAACGTGGGGCCGGAGCTGGGCCAGGGCTACATCATCGACTCGTTCCTGGTGGTGGTGCTGGGCGGCGTGGGCCAGTTGGCCGGTAGCGTGGCGGCGGCGTTTGGCCTGGGGATTTTCAACAAAATTCTCGAACCGCAGATGGGTGCGGTACTCGGCAAGATCCTGATTCTGGTGGCAATCATTCTGTTTATTCAGAAACGCCCTCAGGGACTCTTTGCCTTAAAAGGGAGGGTTACTGACTGATGAGCCAGCCACTTACCTTAACGATGGCGCGTAAAGCACCGCGCACGACTCAGATTGCGGGCAGCCTGCTGGTGGCGTGTCTGCTGATCTTACCGTTTTTCGCGCTGCTGCCCGCCACGCATCCCCTGGCGCTTTCGACCTGGATGCTGACGCTGATTGGCAAGATCCTCTGCTATGCCATCGTGGCCGTTGCGCTCGATCTGGTGTGGGGATACGCAGGCATGCTCTCGCTGGGGCACGGCATTTTCTTTGCCCTTGGCGGCTATGCGATGGGGATGTACCTGATGCGCCAGGCGGCGGGTGACGGTCTGCCTGCGTTCATGTCCTTTCTCTCCTGGAGCGAGCTGCCGTGGTTCTGGTGGGGCACCCAGCACTTTGCCTGGGCGCTGGTCCTGATTGTGATGGTTCCGGGATTGCTGGCGCTGGTGTTTGGCTGGTTTGCCTTCCGCTCAAAAATCAAAGGGGTCTATTTTTCCATCATGACCCAGGCGCTGACCTACGCGGGCATGCTGCTGTTCTTTCGTAACGAGACCGGTTTTGGCGGCAATAACGGCTTTACCGGTTTTACGACTCTGCTCGGATTTCCGGTGACGGAGACCGCCACGCGCATCGCGCTGTTTCTGGCGACCGTGTTGCTACTGATTCTGGCATTAGGCACAGGATTTGCGCTGGCGAAAAGCAAGTTTGGCCGCATCCTGACGGCGGTGCGTGACGCGGAAAACCGCCTGACGTTCTGCGGTTACGATCCGCGCGGGTTCAAGCTGCTGGTGTGGACGCTGTCCGCGGTGCTGTGCGGTCTGGCGGGTGCGCTGTACGTCCCACAGGTGGGCATTATCAACCCTGGCGAAATGTCGCCGACCAACTCGATTGAAGCCGCTATCTGGGTGGCGCTGGGCGGGCGCGGCACGCTGGTCGGTCCGGTGATTGGCGCAGCGCTGGTGAACGGCGCCAAGAGCTTCTTCACCGTCGCGATGCCGGAGTACTGGCAGCTGTTTTTGGGGCTGATTTTTATCGCCGTCACGCTGTTCTTGCCGCGCGGCGTCTACGGCCTGTTGCGTAAGGGGGAGAAATAATGCAGCCATCTGACGGATTATTCACCCGGCAGCTGCCCGGTGACCGCTACCGGGAACAGACCGATCCCGTGTTACAGCTTGAGGCCATCAACGTCAATTTTGACGGGTTTCAGGCGTTGACGGATCTCACGCTCAATATTGGCGTGGGCGAACTGCGCTGCGTAATTGGGCCTAACGGCGCGGGCAAAACGACGTTAATGGACGTTATCACGGGCAAAACGCGGCCTCAAAGCGGCAAAGCGCGCTATGACCAGTCTGTCGATCTGACCCTGCTCGATCCCGCCGCTATTGCCCGACAGGGGATTGGGCGTAAATTCCAGAAACCTACGGTGTTTGAAGCGCTGACGGTGTGGGAAAACCTCGAAATCGCAATGAAAACCGACAAATCCGTCTGGGCGAGTCTGCGGGCAAAGCTAAACGGCGAACAGGTCGATCGCATTGATGAAATGCTGGTGCTTCTGCGGCTCAGCAGCGAGCGCGACCGCCGCGCCGGGCTGCTTTCTCACGGGCAAAAACAGTTTCTGGAGATCGGTATGCTGCTGGTGCAGGATCCGCATCTGCTGCTGCTGGACGAGCCTGCCGCCGGAATGACGGACGCGGAAACCGAATACACCGCAGAACTGTTCAGAACGCTGGCGGGCAAGCACTCTCTGATGGTGGTGGAACATGACATGGGGTTTGTGGAAACCATCGCCGATCGGGTGACGGTGCTGCATCAGGGGCGCGTGCTGGCGGAAGGTTCGCTTCGTGAGGTACAGGCCAACGAGCAGGTGATTGAAGTCTATCTGGGACGCTAAGGAGCCGTAATGCTACAGGTTAACGAACTGAATCAATACTACGGCGGCAGCCATATTCTGCGCGGCGTGAGCTTTCAGGCTCTTAGCGGCGAGGTCACCTGTCTTTTGGGGCGCAACGGCGTCGGTAAAACCACGCTGCTGAAGTGTCTGATGGGGCTGATCCCGGCGAAAAGCGGTGACATCGTCTGGCAGGGCAAGAAAATCACCCACAGCAAGCCGCACCAGCGGGTGCGCGCTGGCGTGGCGTATGTCCCGCAGGGGCGTGAGATTTTCCCGCGCTTAACCGTTGAAGAGAATCTGCTGCTGGGACTGTCACGCTTTTCCGCCCGCGACGCGAAGCAGGTGCCGGATGAGATCTGGCAGCTGTTTCCGGTGTTAAAAGAGATGAAACACCGCCGCGGGGGTGATCTCTCCGGGGGACAACAGCAGCAGCTGGCGATTGGACGCGCGCTGGCAAGCCGTCCCCAGCTTCTGATCCTCGATGAGCCGACGGAAGGCATTCAGCCATCGGTTATCAAAGAGATTGGGCAGGTGATCCGCTCGCTGGCGGATCGCGGCGATATGGCGATTCTGCTGGTTGAGCAGTTTTACGACTTTGCCGCCGAGCTGGCCGACAGCTATCTGCTGATGTCGCGCGGCACCATTATTCAGCAGGGGCGTGGTGAAAATATGGAGCAGGAGGGCGTTCGCGGTCTGGTTGCGATCTGATATGTTATGATATAACATCCTCATTCTTATAAAACGGAATGAGGGTTTTGTTTTGGCTGCACATATTGGAAAAATTGCCATGACTCTGGGGGCGCTGCTGGTCAGCGGCCAGCTGTTTGCCCATTCGCATGGTCACCAGATGACCGAGGCGGAACAGAAGGCGGCGAACGGCGTGTTTGAGAATAAAGACGTGAAGGACAGAAAGCTGTCGGACTGGGACGGCACCTGGCAATCCGTCTATCCGTTCCTGTTGGACGGTTCGCTCGATCCGGTATTTAAGAAGAAAGCGGAGAAGGACCACAAATCCGTTGAGGCGGTGAAAGCCTATTACCGGACGGGCTACGCAACGGACGTGGGATCTATCGGCATCGAAAATAACGTGATGGAATTCCACCAGGGGGAAACGGTAAGCCGCTGTCACTACGACTACAGCGGCTACAAAATCCTGACCTACGCCTCGGGGAAAAAAGGCGTTCGCTATCTGTTTGAGTGTAAGGATGCCAGCAGCAAGGCACCGAAGTTTGTTCAGTTCAGCGACCATATCATTGGACCGAAAGCCTCTTCACACTTCCATCTTTTCATGGGCAATACCTCCCACGAGGCGCTGCTGAAAGAGATGGATAACTGGCCGACGTACTACCCGAACGAGATGTACAAAGAACAGGTGGTTGAAGAGATGTTGCACCACTAAGTGGTTGCTTTTGCTGTTGTTGTTGCCGGGTGGCGGCTTCGCCTTACCCGGCCTACATGGCTACGCGACTTTGGGCGCGTCGCACCACGCTTTCACGCTCATCCCACGCAAAATCATCAGCCAGGCGATGACGATGGCGGCCATCATAATCACAAACAATGACCAGTGCGGCAGATGGGTCAGGATGAGCCCGGTGATCATCGGGTTCGCCGCCGCGCCCAGCCAGCCCAGCGCCTGGGCGGAGAAATAGCTCGCCTTCATTCCCGGCGGGGCGATGTTGTCGATCAGCATATATTCCCCCGGTGCATAGATAATCTCCCCGAGGGTAAAGATCGCGGCAGCGATGCCCCAGTAAACCAGGTTTTCACCGGAGAGCATAAACCCGCCCAGACCCACGATGAAAAACAGGGTGGCAACGGTCATCAGCGGGCGAATGTTGTTGGCTGAAATTTTACGCCCGAGGGCGTATTGCAGCGTCACCACCACGGCTGCATTGACGGGCAATACCACGGCGACCACCTTTTCGGCGAAATCACTGTCTGCATGCGCGGCCAGAACATACTGCGAAATGCAGGTCGCAAACGATCCCCCGACGTAAGACGCGAGCAGGCCTGACAGCGTGTACCAGAACAGGGCGCGGTCCTTCAGCAATACCGACGGCTGCCAGGGCATCTTCTCCTCGGCGGTATCCAGCGCAACGCTTTTCTGCACAAAGAAATGGATAAAGCCGAGCGGCAGCGCGGCGCAGAAGGCCGCCAGCCAGAACGGGAGTTGCAGGCTGTACATCACCAGCAGGGTGCCTATCGGCGGTCCGATCGTCCAGCCAATGTTCAGGAAGCTGTAGTTCAGCGAGAAGACGCGCGCTTTTTGGCTCGTGGTGAGCACGTCGGAGAACCAGGCCTTCAGCACCGTCGAAAAGACGGAATAGGCGCAGTTGATCAGCGCAAAAAACAGCACCACCAGCGTGACGTTATTCACCAGCGGAATGGCCACAAAGCCCGCAATAAACGCCACAATGGCGATCAGCATATAGCGCTTTTTATCAAACTTATCGGCCAGAATACCAAACCCTAAGCTGAACACGACGCCAATGGTCAGCGCAATGGTCAGCGCATAACCGATATTCTCGACGCTCATGCTATACGCGCGCGTGAGATAAATGGTCATAAACGGCAGCGTTGCCCCTCGACCAATTGTTAATAACAATGACGATGCCAGCAGCGCTGCGGTAGAGCGCCTGAGAGATGGTTTCATATTCCTGCCCGACAAATGCTTATGCTTTTTTTGTTGTGTTATAAAAGGAGTATCACGACATAAGGGGCTTGTATAGCGCCTAATTTATCCCTAAGTGCTTCGCCTGACTGCCAGAATTAATGATCTTCTCGTGGTGCTATTTTTTCTGTTACCTTGAAGTGTTAACAAATTATTAATAATTCAGGGGCAGGGTATGACGCGTAAAGACGGGCTGCTGGCGTTGCTGGTGGTCGTAGTGTGGGGGCTTAATTTCGTGGTCATCAAGCTGGGGTTACACAATATGCCTCCGCTGATGCTGGCCGGTTTACGTTTTATGCTGGTGGCGTTCCCGGCGCTATTTTTCGTGGTGCGTCCAAAAATCCCCCTGAAATTGCTGCTGGGCTACGGTCTGACCATCAGTTTTGGTCAATTTGCGTTTCTCTTCTGCGCCATTAAGTTCGGCATGCCCGCCGGTCTGGCCTCGCTGGTTCTGCAGGCGCAGGCGTTCTTTACCATTATTCTCGGCGCGTTTGTATTTGGTGAGCGTTTACAGGGTAAACAGCTGGCGGGGATCACGCTGGCGGTGTTTGGCGTGCTGGTGCTGATTGAAGCCAGCCTGAACGGTCAGCATGTGGCCCTGCTGGGCTTTATGCTCACGCTGGCGGCAGGGCTGAGCTGGGCCTGCGGAAACATCTTCAACAAGCTGATTATGCAGCACGAGGCGCGCCCGGCGGTGATGTCTCTGGTGGTGTGGAGTGCGCTGATCCCTGTAATCCCGTTTCTGGCGGCATCGTTTATTCTGGACGGCCCGGATCTGATGCTGAAAAGCCTGGTCGAGATCGATCTCACAACAATCCTGTCGCTGATTTATCTGGCGTTCGTCGCCACGATTATCGGCTATGGCATTTGGGGGTCGCTGCTGGGTCGCTACGAAACCTGGCGGGTGGCGCCACTGTCTTTGCTGGTACCCGTGGTGGGGCTGGCCAGCGCGGCGTTGCTGCTGGATGAAAAACTCAGCGCGCTGCAGCTCTTTGGCGCGGTGCTGATCATGGGTGGACTCTACATCAACGTGTTTGGTTTGCGCGTGCGTCGGGCGGCGCGAGTACGAAATTAGGGCACAAAAAAGCCCCGCAGAGGCGGGGCAAAACGAATCAGAAGCCGTGCTGATTGTAATACGGCACGCCTAATTCGTCGGATTTGTCGCTACCAGCCCCCATATGGTTGAAATCAAAAGGTGACTGGTCATGTGCTGACGGCAAAATCATCGTGTCACGATTATTTTGCTGCGTTGCACTGGGCGTTTGCTCCGCGAAGGTCTGGCTGGAAAACAGCACCAGCAAGGCGAGGGCGGCGGAGACGGTAACTTTCATGATTTCCTCGGTACGTCTTTACAGGCGTTGTTTAACTACAGTGTTTTAACGGATAGAGATATCGGGATTCACCCGGCATGCTGGTGATACGATACTTATGAGGCGGCACATCAAAGTAGTTCTTAAACGTGCGCGTCAGGGTTTGTTGCGATTCAAATCCGTAACGCTCCGCCAGATAAAGGATCGGCTCATTGCTTTCTTTCAGTTTTTGGGCAATCTCCGTCAGCTTGCGGCTGCGAATATATTGACCTAATGAATGACCGGTCTCTTTTTTGAACATCCGTTGCAGGTGCCATTTTGAGTAACCTGAACGCTCTGACACTTTTTCAAGGGAGAGCGGCGATTCCAGGTTGTCCTCGATCCAGTCCAAAATGCTATGAATGGTGATAGCGTCAGTATTGCGTCTGGACATCGTCATACCTCTTTTTCTGTTTACGGCAGTATTTTCTTAAGCAAAAGCTCAAGCGTTGCCACTTCATCTGCCGTTAAGTTTTTTGTTAGTTCCTGATGCAGTGTTTGTCCTACGAGTTGATGACATTGCTCACACATGGCCGCGCCGTCGCTGGTCAGTTTGATCAGCACGCCGCGTTTGTCATTCGGGTTAGGGCTTCGTTCTATCCATCCTTTGCAGACGAGACGATCCAGCATGCGGGTTAACGCACCCAGATCGACAGAGAGCACCTTTTTCAGCTCAACCGGCGTGATACACACTTCGCAGCGAATGGAACACAGCACTTTGAACTGTGTTGCGGTGATATCCAGCGGTGACAGATAGTCATTGAGCAGGCGATCTTTTTTCTGGTTAACCATGTGAATAAGACGGCCCAGTGGAATGATGTCGTTAAAGAGATCGCTGGTGCTTTTCACAATGGTTGCCCTGGCAAGTAGTTTAGTCACGGCAGATATTATTGCTCAGGCAAGTATAAGTCAACTGAATGAATCGACAGATGCCACGAATTGCTAAAACGTTTCATGAACTTTTTTTGAGTGCTTTCAAATCATATACATAACGCAGGGTTATCATTGCAGTGAGAAAATAATGGTTACGTTGTGGTCATGGCTGAAGGACACACTTTCACCCTATAATTGCGGGGATGAATATGGATAAGGACAACGACGCACTATGTTGGATTTGATTAAAGCAATTGGCCTCGGGCTGGTGGTGTTGCTGCCGCTGGCGAACCCGTTAACGACGGTGGCGCTGTTTCTGGGGCTGGCAGGGAACATGAACAGCGCAGAGCGCAATCATCAGTCGATGATGGCCTCTGTCTATGTGTTTGCCATTATGATGGTGGCTTATTACGCCGGACAGCTGGTGATGAACACCTTTGGGATTTCGATTCCCGGCCTGCGTATCGCCGGGGGGCTGATTGTGGCCTTTATCGGGTTCCGTATGCTGTTCCCCGCGCAAAAAGCGCATGAATCACCGGAAGCGGCCAGCAAATCCGAAGAGCTGGAAACAGAGCCCAGCGCGAATATCGCCTTTGTCCCCTTAGCGATGCCGAGTACGGCGGGGCCGGGAACGATTGCGATGATCATCAGCTCCGCCTCAACGGTGCGTGATAGCTCCACCTTCCCGGACTGGGTGCTGACGGTTGCGCCACCGCTGATTTTCGCGCTTATCGGTATTATCGTGTGGGCATCCCTGCGCAGTTCCGGTGCGATTATGCGCTGGGTAGGAAAGGGCGGGATTGAAGCGATTTCCCGTCTGATGGGCTTCCTGCTGGTGTGTATGGGCGTGCAGTTTATTATTAACGGCGTGCTGGAAATTATTAAGACCTATCACTGAGGTCATTGCCGGGTGGCGCTGCGCTTACCCGGCCTATGTTATCACGGGTTTGTAGGCCGGGTAAGGCGAAGCCGCCACCCGGCAAGAAGGCTCACCCGTGCTGGCCCTGTTCCTCGAGCGCCACCGGCCATTTACGGAAGATCAGCAGCGACCAGATAAGCGCCACCAGCGCAGGGATCGCCCCCAGATAACCAATCGCCGACATCGACACATGCAGGCTAATCTGATTTCCCAGCAGCGCGCCCGCCCCAATCCCCAGATTGAAAATTCCCGAGAAGAGCGACATCGCGACGTCCGTGGCATCCGGTGCCAGCGCCAGCACTTTCACCTGCATGCCCAGACCGATGATCATGATTGCTACGCCCCAAAACAGGCTGAGGATCGCCAGATGACTTTCGCTGCCCGCGGCAGGCATCAGCAACAGCAGGCACGCCAGCAGCAGGCCAATGGCGCTGCTCACCAGCGTAGACGCATGCTGGTTGCCGAGCTTACCAAACAGAATACTGCCGATAATGCCCGCGCCGCCCAGAATCAGCAGCAGAACCGTGGCGAAATTGGCGCTAAAGCCCGCCACAACCTGCACAAACGGCTCAATGTAGCTGTAGGCCGTGTAATGGGCGGTGACCACAATCACCGTAAGTAAATAAATGCTCATCAGCGCCGGGCGACGCATCAACAGCGGCAGGCTTTTCAGCGAGCCGGAATGTTCGCTCGGCAATGCTGGCAGCAGCTTGATGAGGCAGACCAGCGTGATCAGCGCCCCCATGCCGATGGCAAAGAAGGTGGTACGCCAGCCGAAGTATTGCCCGACAATGCGGCCAATCGGCAGGCCGAGCACCATCGCCAGCGCGGTACCGGTGGCAATCAGGCTCAGCGCCTGCGCGCGTTTCCCCGCCGGTGCCAGGCGAATAGCGAGCGACGCGGTAATCGACCAGAACACCGCATGGGCAAAGGCAATACCGATGCGGCTAACGACCAGCACCGTAAAATTCCACGCCATGAATGACAGCACATGGCTGGCGATGAAGACCACAAACAGGCCAATCAGCAGCTTTCGCCGCTCCATCTGGCTGGTCAGCAGCATAAACGGCAGCGACATCAGCGCCACCACCCAGGCGTAGATGGTCAACATAATGCCCACCTGCGCCGTCTCCATCTGGAAGCTGTCGGCGATGTCAGACAGCAGCCCAACCGGAACAAATTCAGTGGTATTGAAAATAAACGCAGCGATGGCGAGCGTGACCACACGTAGCCACGCGACCCTGCGGGAAACCGTGTTTGTTGTCATAAAGATGTCTGGGATTGATTAACGATGAGGAGACGATCTTAAAGCTTTAAACGGCGAAAACTCAACCATAATGTGACCTGAATCACAAAATTTACCGTGCCACAGCGGTAGCAGCGGGCGAGGTTTTCCGTGAAGATAAAGAACAACACAACGATAACAGGCGGTAAGTCGATGCAGGAGATTGATTTTTATCTGGTAGATGCGTTTAGTGATACCTCATTTGGTGGCAATCCGGCGGCGGTTTGCCCGCTAAAGGCATGGCTACCGGATGAGACGTTACTCAGCATGGCGCAGCAGCATAACCAGTCCGAAACCGCGTTCTTCGTGTGCAGTAAAGGCGGGATTGAGCTGCGCTGGTTTACCACCTTAACCGAGGTCAATCTCTGCGGACACGCGACGCTTGCCGCTGCGTATGTGCTATTTAACGAGCTGGACTACCCGGACTCGCGCATTCACTTTGAGACCGCCTCGGGCCGCCTGACGGTCAGCCGGGAAGGTGACTGGATGACGCTCGATTTTCCGGCCTGTCCGACGCAGGAATTGACCCCGCCGGCAGAGATGCTCGCCGCGCTGGGGATCAACCGCTACGTTGAAGCCCGAAAGGGGCGCGCCTGGGTGGTGGTGCTGGAAAATCGTGAGCAGGTGGAAGCCATGACGCCAAACTATTCCGCGATGACGCCAGGAGAACATAAAGTTGCCGTCACCGCGCGTGGGGAGGGTGAGTACGATTTCGTCAGCCGTTTCTTCTCACCGGGCGTTGCCGTACCTGAAGATCCTGTCACCGGCTCTGCGCATACGATGCTCATTCCTTACTGGAGTGAAACGCTGGGAAAAACGACGCTGTTTGCGCGTCAGGTGTCGGCCCGTGGCGGTGATGTGCGCTGTGAACTGAAAGGCTCGCGCGTGATGATGAGCGGCCAGGCATCACTATATCTGAAAGGCACAGTATTTCTGCGCTAGAAAAAAAGAGGAAGAGACCATGCAGGAAATTGATTTTTATCTGGTAGATGCCTTCAGCGACAGGGCGTTCGGTGGTAATGCGGCGGCGGTTTGCCCGCTGGAAGAGTGGCTTCCGGATGAGACGCTGCTCAACATGGCGAAGCAGCATAATCAGTCGGAAACGGCCTTCTTCGTGCGTACGGATAACGGCTTTGAGCTGCGCTGGTTTACCACGCTTGATGAAATTAACCTCTGCGGACATGCGACGCTGGCGGCGTCCCACGTCATTTTTGAATATCTCGACTACCCGCATACCGAAATCACCTTCTCAACGCGTTTTGTTGGCGACCTGACGGTGAAGCGCAACGGAGACTGGCTGACGCTCAATTTCCCGGCATGGTCGACGGAGGTTGTCGACAATCCGCCCGCGTTACTCTTCAGCGCGCTGGGCATCAGCGGCGCGAAAGAGGTCCGCGCAGGGCGCGATTACATGGTGGTGCTGGAAAGCCAGCAGCAGGTAGAAGCCTTAACGCCGGATATCGCGGCAATGATCCCGCTGGATAAAATGGTCTGCGTCACGGCACCGGGGGACGCGTATGACTTTGTCAGCCGCTTCTTCTGTCCGGGTGAAGGCGTGCCGGAAGATCCGGTGACGGGGTCGGCGCACAGCATGTTGATTCCGTACTGGAGCGAAAAACTGGGTAAAACGTCTCTGAATGCCCGCCAGGTGTCAGCCCGTGGCGGGGATCTGCGCTGCGAGTTGAAGGGCGACCGCGTGCTGATTGGCGGGCAGGCGACACTGTATCTGAAGGGACGGATCTTCTTGCGCTAGCTGATAGCGATATAAGTTAATGCTATGAAACACCCTGGCAGGTCTGCGCTATGTTAAAAGAAAAATAGCAAGGAGCCTGCCATGTATTCCATCACCTCTGAATCTGCCCGTCATCCCGACATCCTTAATCTGATCGCGGCCCTTGACCGCTATCAGAGCGAACTTTACCCCGCCGAAAGCAACCACCTGCTCGCTTTGGCTAATCTGCCGGACGCGTCCCTGATTTTAATGATTATTCGCGACCAGCAGCTCAATGCCGTAGGGTGTGGCGCCGTGGTGCTGAACGGTGACGGCACGGGAGAGATGAAGCGGGTGTATATCGACCCGACGCACCGTGGACAACATCTTGGGGAAAAGCTGCTGGCCGCCCTTGAGGATGAAGCCCTGAGCCGTGAATGCCATACCGTCCGGCTCGAGACAGGGATCAAACAGCATGCCGCTATCCGTCTGTATCAGCAGTGCGGATACGAACTGCGTCCGGCGTTTGCCCCGTACGTCGAAGACCCGCTGAGCCTGTTTATGGAGAAGGCGCTGGTGGTTGACGTTCGTTTAGCAGCGCTATAAAGGCTTCAAGCTGACGGGTCATTGCCCCGCGTCGCCACACCAGCCAGGTGGTGAGCCAGCGCCAGTTTTCCACCAGCGGCCACGCTGCAACCTGATGGTGCCCCGGCATGCTCTCCAGCATGGATCGGGGCATTAATGCGATGCCGGCCCCGGCAATCACGCAGGCGAGCATGCCGTGATACGACTCCATCTCATGAATCCGCCCCGGCGTGGCTCTGTCGGCGTGAAACCAGCTTTCCAGATGTCGGCGATAGGAGCAGTTCGCGCGAAAAGCGTAAACATCACTGCCGCTGACCTGGGTGGCTTTTGAGACTTCAGCATGCCCGGCGGGCGTCACCAGCATCATCTCTTCCCGATAAACCGGCATCCCTTCCAGCTCCGGATGGGATAGCGGCCCGTCGACAAATGCGGCGCTCAGGGTACCTTCCAGTACCCCATCAATCATCGTCCCGGATGGCCCGGTGGACAGTGCAAACTGAATGCGCGGATAGCGCTGGTTAAACTGCGCCAGACTCTCCGGGATGCGCACGGCGGCGGTGCTCTCCAGCGCGCCGAGGGCAAACAGCCCCTGCGGTTCGTCCCCGGCCACGACCATCCGCGCCTCGTCAACCAGCGCCAGGATCTGCCTGCTGTAGCGCAGAAAATTATGCCCGGCTGGCGATAAGCGCAAACGCTGGTTCTCGCGGATAAATAACTCCACGCCGAGATCTGCTTCAAGCTGGCGGATGCGGGTGGTCAGGTTCGACGGCACGCGATGCACCTTCTGCGCCGCCTGGGTGATGCTGCCGGTTAGCGCGACAGCGTTAAACATTTCAAGCTGAGTTAAGTCCATAGCGTTCTCGATTCGTGAATAAGGTGGTCAGTATTATTCATTTTTAAGAAATAGCAGAGTGGGCCACAATGAATCAACTGTTATTGCGAGGAGAACATCATGACCCTTTCATCTGCTACTCATGCACGCTCTGTTAACCCGGCGACGGGCGAAACCCTGGCCACGTATCCCTGGGCGACGGCCGACGATGTAGAACGCGCCATTTCCCAGGCCGATACGGGCTTTCGCCAGTGGCGTCGCGAAAGCGTTTCCCATCGCGCGCAGAAGCTGCGCGATCTGGGCGCGGCTTTGCGTAACCGGGGTGAAGAGATGGCGCGGATGATGTCCCGCGAAATGGGCAAACCCATTTTGCAGGCGCGCGGCGAGGTGGCTAAATCCGCCAGCCTGTGCGACTGGTATGCCGAACATGGCCCGGCAATGCTGAATGCTGAACCCACGCTGGTCGAGGATCACAACGCGGTCATCGAGTACCGTCCGCTGGGACCGATTCTGGCAGTAATGCCGTGGAACTTCCCGCTCTGGCAGGTGCTGCGCGGCGCGGTTCCCATTCTGCTGGCGGGGAACAGCTACCTGCTCAAGCACGCTCCGAACGTGCTCGGCTCCGCCGAGCTGATTGCGCAGATTTTTGCCGATGCCGGTTTTCCTCAGGGCGTGTTTGGCTGGGTAAACGCCACCAACGACGGCGTCAGCCAGGCCATTAACGACCGCCGTATCGCTGCGATTACCGTCACCGGCAGCGTGCGTGCCGGGGCGGCAATTGGCGCTCAGGCGGGCGCGGCGCTCAAAAAATGCGTGCTGGAGCTGGGCGGTTCCGACCCCTTTATCGTCCTGAACGATGCCGATCTGGATCTGGCGGTGAAAGCCGCAGTGGCGGGGCGTTATCAAAATACCGGACAGGTTTGCGCGGCGGCGAAGCGTTTTATCGTGGAACAGGGGGTAGCTGATGCCTTTACCCAACGCTTTGTCGCCGCGGTTGTGGCGCTGAAGATGGGCTCGCCGGAGACGGAAGAGAACTATCTTGGCCCGATGGCGCGCTTCGATCTGCGTGATGAACTGGATCAGCAGGTGCAGGCCACCCTGGCAGAAGGGGCGACCCTTCTGCTGGGCGGAGAGAAACTGGCTGGTGAGGGTAACTACTATGCGCCAACCGTGCTCGGCAACGTCAACCCGAACATGACCGCGTTCCGCCAGGAGCTGTTTGGCCCGGTGGCGGCGATTACGATCGCCAGGGATGCGGAGCATGCTTTAGCGCTGGCTAACGACAGTGACTTTGGTCTGTCTGCCACGGTCTTTACCGCAAACGACGCGCTGGCGGAGACATTCTCTCGCGAGCTGGAGTGCGGCGGGGTGTTTATCAATGGCTACAGCGCCAGCGATGCCCGCGTGGCTTTTGGCGGCGTGAAGAAGAGCGGCTTCGGTCGTGAGCTTTCACATTTCGGTTTGCATGAGTTCTGTAACGTGCAGACGGTCTGGAAGGATCGCGTGTAATTTATCGCCCATCTGTGATTACGGCCCTCATTACGCGGGCTGTTGTCATGTATCTGCAATGGTTCTGTCATTTTCGTTTCGTAGACTCGCTCGCGTCTAACGTATTGTTACAGAAGAAAATTATGAACCTAACGCAAATTTTTCGCCGTATTGCGCAGCGCGTCATCCCCCGTCAATTTGGTCTGCTGGCCGGCATTTTTTGTATTATTGGGCTTTTCTCCGCACTGCAACTCTCCTCCACGCTTCTGCTCACCGCCTCTCTGAAAGAAGCCCAGCGCAACGAACAGCATAACCAGCTGGCGTATCAGCAGCAGGGCAAGCTGGATCAGGCGCGCGTTTCCCTGCTGGCCGCAAGCGATTTGCTTAACCGCTCCGGCGTCTGGTTTATGCAGGATAAGGAGACCGGCTCGGAAGGGAGCTGGCACAGTCTGATGGACGAGGCGCAAAAGGCGCTGGACGACTCTCATCAGGCATGGACGGCGTGGCTGGCACTCCATCCGGCGAAAGACGAGGCGCTGGTGAACAGCTACCAGCTTTTCTACGGTGCCATTAAAGAGCAGGCGGAAGGGCTGATTAAAACGAACGCCATTGATGCCTTTTTTGCTGTTCCTGCACAGGCGTTTCAGACCGACTTTAATGATAACTATGCGCGTTACCAGCAGCTGAGCGAGAAACAGGCCCTGCAAGGGCGGCAGACGCTGGTGTCGCAGCTTTCAGGCCTGCAAACGCTATTCCTGTTTGCGCCCGTCGTTCTGCTGGTGATTGCCATTCTGGTCTGGTTCGGGATGGCAAAGTGGGTCATTACGCCGCTGCGTCGGTTGATTGCACATATCAACCAGCTTTCTGCGGGCGATCTGTCCGGTACACCGCCAGCTGTAGCCTGCTTCAACCGGGAGATTGGTCAGCTCAGCGGCAGTGTTAATACCCTGCAGCATGGGCTACAGCAGCTGGTATCGCAGGTCAGCCACGCCACGACCTCGATGGTCGAGAACATTGGCTCCCTGGCACAGGGGAATCAGAAGCTGTATCAGCAGTCTGTACGTCAGGCGAAAGAGCTTGAGGATGTCACGGCGAATATCGCCGCGCTGGAAACGCATGTTGAAGGCAACACCGGCTATGCGAAACTTGCCAGCGCCCGCGCAGATGAGGCGCGTCAGGCTGCGGCAGGCGGCGACCAGATGATGTCAACGGTGAATGCCTCCATGCAGGCGATCGTTGACCGATCCTCTGAGATGCGCGGGATCGTAGCGATGATCGACAGCGTGGCGTTCCAGACCAATATTCTTGCCCTGAACGCGGCCATTGAAGCGGCGCATGCGGGCAATCAGGGACGCGGCTTTGCCGTGGTCGCCCGCGAGGTCGGGCTGCTGGCTCGCAAAAGCAGTCATTCTACGCAGACCATTCAGGCGCTGATCAATCACTCTTTGCAGGGGATTCATGATGGCTCAAAAGCGGTTAACCGGCTGGAAGATAACCTGCAGCAGGTTACCGGGCTGGTGGCGAATTTAAGCAGCCTGCTGAATGACATCTCAGACGCCACGCTGAGCCAGGGGGAGAGTATTCATCAGATGACTCGCCAGCTTCACGCCCTGAATCAGGTATCGCGGCAGACGGATGCGCTGGTGTCTGACGCATCGGATGCCTCTGCGCGTTTGCATCAGGAGTCCGATAATTTGCTGGAAGCCGTCTCGCGTTTTCGTCTTCCCGCCTGACGCCATATATAAGCCTCTGTTATACTCGCAGCCCGTTTTAGCCTGAGGGCAAGGAGCAAAGTGTGGCTGCGGTTATCCATAATGAGATGCTGGACGAAATTCTGGCGCAGGTCCGACCGTTAATCGGAAAGGGGAAGGTTGCCGACTATATTCCGGCGCTGGCCTCGGTCAGCGGTAATAAGCTGGGTATCGCCATATGCACGGTAGACGGACAGCGTTTCCAGGCCGGTGATGCGACCGAGCGATTCTCGATTCAGTCCATCTCAAAGGTGCTGAGCCTGGTGGCGGCAATGCGTCAGTATGAAGAAGACGAGCTCTGGCAACGTGTGGGTAAAGATCCCTCCGGTCAGCCATTTAACTCGCTGCTGCAGCTTGAAATGGAACAGGGTAAACCGCGTAATCCTTTTATCAATGCCGGGGCGCTGGTGGTGTGCGATATGCTGCAAAGCCGCCTCAGCGCGCCTCGCCAGCGAATGCTCGAAATCGTGCGCCAGCTTTCTGGCGTGCAGAGCATTGCCTACGATCCGGTGGTCGCGCGCTCGGAGTTTGAGCACTCGGCGCGCAATGCGGCGATAGCCTGGCTGATGAAATCCTTTGGCAATTTCCACAACGATGTTGCGACGGTTCTGCAAAACTACTTCCATTACTGTGCGCTTGAAATGAACTGTGTTGAACTGGCGCAAACGTTCCTGTTCCTCGCGCATCAGGGGCATGCACCGCATCTCGATCAGGAGGTGGTGTCGCCGATGCAGGCCCGTCAGGTGAACGCGCTGATGGCAACCAGCGGGATGTACCAGAATGCCGGTGAGTTCGCCTGGCGTGTCGGCTTACCGGCAAAATCCGGTGTGGGCGGCGGGGTCGTGGCCATCGTTCCCCACGAGATGGCGATTGCCGTCTGGAGTCCGGAACTCGATGAAACGGGAAATTCACTGGCAGGTGTGGCGGCACTGGAACGACTGACCCAACGGTTGGGGCGCTCGGTTTACTGATGTCGAACCTGGATCCATTATTTGCGCGCCTGTCGCGTTCGACGTTTCGGTCGCGCTTTCGACTGGGGCCGAAAGAGCGGCAATACTGCTGGGAAAAAGGGGCTGAGACCATCGATCGCCATGCGGCGGATTTTGTTGCTCAGCGCCTTGCCCCAGCCCATCCCGCGAATGACGGTAAGCAAACGCCGATGCGTGGACATCCGGTGTTTATTGCTCAGCACGCCACTGCCACGTGCTGTCGTGGCTGCCTGGCAAAATGGCACAGCATTCCGCCGGATATCGAGCTTACGGCGCAGCAGCAGCAGTATATCGTCACCGTGATCCATCACTGGCTGGTCATACAAATGAATGCATGACGCAGACGTAGGATTATCCTGTTGTTCATCCCCATACAGGGAGAAAGCGGCCTTGATATATATGATTAAAAGATAAATTGCTTGCTAGGTATTTTTAAGCTCAATAAGATACCGCAAGAAACATATCGGAAAAATCTTAGTATGAATGCCACTGACAAACTTAGTCCCAAGCCTCGCTTACCCGGTCGTCGGTTTGTCAAACGTATGTATCTAATGCGTTTACTCGGCACATTTCTCTGTTTTATTCCTGTCCTGTCCGTATTGATTGAACATCATCGCTCGGTCTGGCTGATGATCCTGCTAGGGGCGAATGCCTTTATTTGGCCAACGGTGGCCTGGCTGCGGGCGCGTCGTTCACCGACGCCACTGGCGACCGAGCACCAGCACCTGGTGCTTGATGCAGGCGCCGGGGGCTTTTGGATCGCGATGATGGCGGTTAATCCGCTTACGTCGGTCGTGATTGCGACCATTTTGCTTTCAGACAGGCTTTCTGCAGGCGGTATTACGCTGCTGAAAAAGGCCGCCGCTCTGATGCTGGTCGTATTCCTGGTGACCTGGCTGACGCAGGGGATGGAGGTAGACGGGTATGTTTCCCAGCGGACAATGTTTGCCACCTTACCGCTGATCGCCATCTACCTGCTGGCCATGAGCATGCTGACTGACAGTATTGCGCAGCGCTTACGGATAAAAAGCCGCGAGCTGGAACGGATCGCCATGATGGATCCGCTGCTGGATATCGCCAACCGTCGTCTGCTGGAAAAACGCATCGATCATGAACTGAATAAACTTCGTCAGACGTGCCGCGAATCTGCTTTGATGTTTATTGATATCGACAACTTTAAAGATGTAAATGACCGCTTTGGCCATAAGGTGGGCGACGCGATGCTGGCGACGGTATCGAAGATCCTGCATCTGGCCACGCGCCCTACAGATACCCCAGCGCGTCTGGGGGGCGATGAATTTGTCATTTTGCTCCCGGATACCAGCGTGGATGAGGCCCAGATTGTGGCTACCCGCATTATGGACGCGGCGGCAGTAATGAAGGATGTGGCGCAAGAGGCCGTGCATTGCACCCTCAGTATCGGTATCGCCTGCGCAACGCGAGATACAAGCAGCGTTGCCGACTGGCTGCAGGCCGCCGATAGTGCCCTTTACCATGCCAAGCGTGAAGGCAAGAACAGAATATTCGCACACTGACAATGTCTCTGTTTAAGCTACGCTTTTAATAACGCAAAGCGTCAGGAGACGTTATGAAAGCACCTGAAAACCCCGCTAATGAAACAGAACGCCTGAACTCGCTGCGCGAGTCTGGCCTTCTTGAAATCGACAATTCCGTGGCATTTGACCGGCTGACGCGTCTGGCTAAACGTTTTTTCCAGGTGCCGCTGGCAATGGTCAATCTCATTGATGAACATTCACTTATTGTGAAATCTGCCGACGGACAGGCACCTGACACCGTTCCGCGCAATATCTCTTTTTGTGGTCACACGATCCTCAGCGAAGCGCCGCTGGTGGTGAGTGATATGCTTCAGGACGACCGTTTTGCCGATAATCCGCTGGTGGCAGGCGACCCAAGGGTTCGCTTCTACGCGGGTTTTCCGCTGCGCTTGCGTGACGGGGCGAGCGTTGGGTCTCTGTGCCTAATCGATTTCGCGCCACGTGAATTTTCCGCGGCGGATCTCGCCGTACTCGGGGACCTGGGCGCGCTGGCGGAAGATGAATTTGCCGCAGTCAGCGCGGCAACCACCGACGAACTCACCGGTTTATACAATCGCCGCGGCTTTAACCAGTTTGTTCGTTTCACCCTCTCTGTCGCCAGACGTCGGGCGGAGCCGCTAACCCTGGGATGGCTGGATCTCGATCGTTTTAAAGAGATCAACGATCGTTACGGCCACGAGGAGGGCGACAAAGCATTGAAAGCGATGGCTTCCCTCATGCAGGCCTCTTTCCGCGAGGCCGATCTGCTGGTTCGCTTTGGCGGTGACGAATTCGCGGTGCTGTTTGCCGATACGGATGAGCAGGGCGCCTGGATCGCCATGCAGTATTTGATCGAACAGGTAGAGAGCTATAACGCGCGTCAACTGCACCCCTGGTCGCTGCATTTCTCCTGGGGCTTGAGTGAGTTCGACCATAACAGCAACGATATTCAGCAGTGGCTTAAAAATGCCGATCGGAAAATGTATTCCATGAAACAGCAGAGACATACTGAGAGATAACGAAATCCTATGTATTAGGTTATTGCGTTACGGAAATGTTAATAGCAATCTGGAGAGATTCATTAAAAGGACAAAACATGAACTCTCCACTGCATATTAAAACCCTCTCCCGGGACCACATTCTGTCCCACATCGATGCGCTGGCCGATATCCTCGAAAACTGTGTTAACGGCGGCGCATCCGTCAGCTTTATGCTGCCTTTTAGTCACGACAAAGCGCGCACGTTCTGGCGCGGGATTGCTGAAAGCGTTGGCCGTCATGAGCGTACCGTACTGGCGTGCGTTGATGAGCAGGACGGCATTATTGGAACGGTACAGCTCATCACCGATCAGCCGGAAAATCAGCCGCACCGTGCGGATGTCGCAAAACTGCTGGTTCACGAAAAGGCCCGCCGTAAAGGGGCGGCTATGGCGCTGATGGAGACCCTTGAAGCGATTGCGCGCGAAAAAGGGCTATCGGTTCTGGTGCTGGATACCTCCACCGGTAGCGGCGCGGAGAGCTTTTACCAGCGGGCGGGCTGGCAAAAAGTGGGGGAGATCCCGCGCTACGCCCTGATGCCAGACGGTGCGATGACGGCCACATCCGTCTTCTATAAATTCTTGTGATTATTTTTCACAATTGCCTGATGAGTTGATCCAAACAGGGGTTCTGGTCTGAAAGGTTTGATAAGTTATTACACCAATCTTATCAGGCTGTATGACTAATCGAAAAGGACCCCAATGTGAACACACTCAACCGACGTGATTTCCCCGGTGCTCTCTACCCTGAACGTATCATTCAGTTTGGCGAAGGTAACTTCTTACGTGCGTTCGTTGACTGGCAAATCGACCTGTTAAACGAGCATACCGAGCTTAACGCCGGTGTGGTGATTGTTCGCCCGATCCAGAGCGATTTCCCGCCATCGCTCAGCACCCAGGATGGTTTGTACACCACCATCATTCGGGGTCTGAATGAGAAGGGCGAGGCGGTAAGCGATGCGCGTCTTATCCGCTCCGTTAACCGTGAAATCAGCGTCTACGATCACTATGATGAGTTTTTGACGCTGGCCCACAACCCCGATATGCGTTTTGTCTTCTCGAACACCACGGAAGCCGGTATCAGCTATCACGCCGCTGACAAATTCGACGATGCCCCGGCGGTAAGCTATCCGGCGAAACTGACGCGACTGCTGTTTGAGCGCTTTAGCCACTTTAACGGCGCAGCGGACAAAGGCTGGATTATCATTCCGTGCGAGCTTATCGACTACAACGGTGAAGCACTGCGCGAACTGGTGCTGCGCTATGCGCAGGAGTGGGCGTTGCCGCAGGCGTTTATCCAGTGGCTGAATGACGCCAATAGCTTCTGTTCTACGCTGGTTGACCGTATCGTTACCGGTTATCCGCGTGACGAAGTGGCATCGCTGGAAGCTCAGCTTGGCTATCACGATGGATTTATCGATACCGCTGAACATTTCTATCTGTTCGTGATTCAGGGGCCAAAATCACTTGCCGCCGAGCTGCGTCTGGATAAATTCCCGCTCAACGTGCTCATCGTTGATGACATTAAGCCGTACAAAGAGCGCAAAGTGGCTATCCTGAACGGGGCGCACACCGCGCTGGTACCGGTAGCCTTCCAGGCCGGTCTGGATACGGTTGGTGAAGCGATGAACGATGCTGAGATTTGTGCGTTCGTCGAAAAAGCGATTTATGAGGAAATTATTCCTGTGTTGGATTTGCCGCGCGAAGAGCTGGAGTCGTTCGCCAGTGCGGTGACGGGCCGTTTCCGTAACCCTTACATCAAGCACCAGCTGCTGTCGATTGCCCTGAACGGGATGACCAAATACCGCACGCGTATCCTGCCGCAGCTGCTGGCGGGGCAGCAGGCGACGGGTCAATTACCCGCGCGTCTGACGTTTGCGCTGGCCGCGTTGATTGCGTTTTACCGGGGTGAACGTCATGGCGAACGCTATCCGGTACAGGATGATGCGCACTGGTTGACCCGCTATCAGCAACTCTGGGCACAGCACCACGATAAGCAGATTGATACCCGTTCACTGGTGGAAGCGGTGCTGAGTGAAAGTCATCACTGGGGGCAGGATGTGACGCAGGTGAAGGGATTGGTAGAACAGGTTACGTTGGATCTTGATGCCATCCTTCATCAGGGGATGCGTGATGCGGTAAAACCACTTTGCTAACACGGTTACCCGGCTTCGGTCGGGTATTTTTACGATCTTTTTTAGTTACAACATACTATTTACTCCTTTTTTAAAAAAAGGCTTCAACTCCGTGCGGTTTGGGCTTACCAGTGGGGAAAATGCAATGTTCCATTAACATGCTTGCAACCGTGAGGGGGATCACGTTTAATAGCCTCGCTCTTTTCCTTTCTGACACTGACTATGATTGTTCGTCCTAAACAGCACTGGCTACAACTGATATTTGTCTGGCACGGTTCGGTTCTGCCGAAAATCTACACCCGCTTGTTACTCAACTTCCTGCTTTCCATCGCCGTCATCCTGATGCTGCCGTGGTATACCTCGCTTGGCATCAAATTTACCGTCGCACCGTTTAGCATTCTTGGCGTGGCGATCGCAATCTTTCTCGGTTTCAGAAACAACGCCTGTTATTCGCGCTACGTTGAGGCTCGCCAACTCTGGGGGCAACTGATGATAGCGGCACGCTCGCTGTTTCGCGAGGTAAAAAACACCTTACCCGACGATAAACATCTGGGTGAGTTTGTGCGCCTGCAAATTGCCTTTGCCAACTGTTTACGCATGACGCTGCGCCGGGAAACAAACGCAGAACAGCTTTCACCTTATCTGGCGGCAGAAGATTTACGTAAAGTGATGGACGCCAACTCTCCGGCGAACCGCATTTTACTGATCATGGGGGAGTGGCTTGCCGTACGGCGTCGTAACGGGCAGCTGTCAGATATCCTGTTCCACAGTCTGAATAACCGTCTGAACGATATGTCGATTGTCCTGTCCGGCTGCGAGCGCATTGCGACAACACCGGTGCCGTTTGCGTACACCCTGATTTTGCATCGCACGGTGTATCTGTTCTGCATCATGCTGCCGTTTGCACTGGTTGTGGATCTGCACTACATGACGCCGTTCGTCTCCGCGTTGATTTCCTATACCTTTATCTCGCTGGATACGCTGGCGGAAGAGCTCGAAGATCCGTTTGGCACCGAAGATAACGATCTGCCGCTGGACGCCATCTGCAACATGATGGAACGCGATCTGCTGCAGATGAACGATGAAGAGAACATTCCGGAAAGGTTGTTCCCGGATAAATACTATCAGCTGACCTGACGGGCATTCCACTCGTCACGGGTGATCTCCCATAACTCGGAATCCAGCATTCCGCTGACGTAGGCTTTCTTTTCCGTTCTGATTAACCGCATGCCGCTGCTGTCTGAAATACGTCGGGAGCGGCTATTGGCGGCAGCCTTCGGGGCGCGTAAAACGGGTTTGTTGAGCGTGTTAAACCAATAGTCCGTCGCGGCAATGCTGGCCTCACGCATAAACCCTTTCCCCTGAAACTCCGGCGCCAGCCAGAACCCTCGGTTGTTATCCTCGACATCGTAGAGGCAGATAATTCCCATGAGCCGATCCGGCGCTTCACGACGGCGGATACTCCAGAACCAGGCAATCCCTTTTTCCATATCCGGCAGCGCCACGTTGTTGACATAGCTTTCCGCACCGTTTTCCGGGTAGGGCCAGGGCACCGAAGAAACCATATAGCGTACGATTTCCCAGCGCGGATACAGCTCTTGAATCTGGACGGCATCTTCAGCAACCAGCGGTTTCAGCAGCAGGCGTTCTGTCGTAAGCGTCGGTATCGTCATCCGCGGATCTCCATATTTAAGCGTTATGCTTTTGTTTGCGTTCTGGTATTTTCATCATTATCACATTCTAATGAGTTGTGCTTTTCTCTGGCGGTATTCTGATGAGATTTCTGAGTTTTTTAACCGGACGTGTATTCCAGGATCTCCTGCAGCATGGCAAAGAGATAAAGGAAGCTGTTGCTCGTCGTGATACTCGTCTTTTGAATCATTCCACTCCCGAGTTGGAACGGTATTTTTCTCGTCCTCTCGACGAACTTCCACGTCAAAACCCGTACCCGATAGCGGCGCTGTTACCTCTGTTTTTAGTGGCATTTGCGTTAAATCTTCTACCTTTTCTCCACACGTTGCAGGGGTTGTCGCCTTTACATCATGCACTGAGTTTTTTCGTACCATCATTGATAATCCTTGTCACGCTCATTGTTAGTAGCGTGCTTCTTGCCCGAGGGGTGACGTCAGGTTTGCTGGGCGTTATGGCATTGTTCATCATCCTACTGGTCATGACCCTCGTTCAGGCGCTACATCTCCTGTTTTCTCATGGCGGAAGCCTTTGGCCAATAGTCATCGCATGCTTCGCCTTGTTACTTTGCCGGGTGGTGATGAATAGCAGAGGTTTTGTGCTGTTTACCCTCTATTGTCGCACTCAGCGTCTTGCCAGACTGGCACGTGAAATCCGGTTAAAAAGCCGTTAAGGGGAGGTATGACGTTACGAAAAGCTAAACCACAGGAAGCCGAAATACTCTGGGATATTCGCAATCAGGCGATCCGTCACGGCTGTAAAACCAGTTACGACGCGGATGTGATTGCGCGCTGGACGCCCGACCTTATGCCCGAACACTATCGAAAAATGGTCACAGATTACCCCTTTTATGTGGTGGAAGATGAAAAGGGTGACATCGCGGCGACGGGTTATCTCGATCTTGATACGCATAGCCTGGAGGCGATATTCACCTTACCTTCAGCATCCGGTAAAGGTATGGCGACACGGATCGTCGAGGCACTGATCAACGAAGCCCGCAGCCGTGGAATTACGCGATTGCTGCTCGATTCGACGCCAAACGCCCGGTCGTTTTATCATAAGCTCGGTTTTGTCACGCTGGGCGAAAAGTATCATCACTCGCGTATGGCGGGTGCTGATTTACGCTGTTTTGAAATGGCAATCACGTTGTAATGTGAGGAACACATGGCTGTCACGGTAAGATCGTTGCGCGCAGATGACTATTCCCAGTGGCGACCGCTGTGGGATGGCTATACCCATTTTTATGATTGCTACCTCGATGAATCTGTTACCGCATCGACGTGGGAAAGGGCGCTCTCAGATAACTCACCCCTATTTTGCCGGGTCGCAGAGAAGGATGGACAGGTTATCGGTTTCGCGATGTGTATTCTGCATGAAGGTACCTGGTCGACAGCCCCCATCTGCTACCTGGAAGATCTGTTTGTGAATGCTGCAGAGCGCGGGGCGGGAGCAGGAAAGGCGCTGATAGCTGCCTTGATTGCGGAAGGCCAGCGCGAAGGGTGGTCAAAACTGTATTGGGTCACACGGGAGAGCAACCCGGCGCGTAAACTGTATGATAAATATGGTGAGGCTGACGATTACGTCCGATACCGCATAACCCTTTAACGTCAAATCGCCTGTGTTTGTATCACACTGTATCAGCGTCCCGGATACATACACAGGCTTGCAATAAACCCGCTTTCGCACATATCCGCTATACAGTGACATGTTGTTATATCCCCGTGAAATGTACACAACCGGAGATATCAACATGTTTAGCAAACTCGCTTACTCGACTCTTGCATTGACCGTTTCTCTTGGCACAGTCATGTCCTGCCAGGCGGAAGCCACGGGCAACGACTTCGCCTCGGCATTTGATCACCCTCAGCAGATTAACGCTGGCGATCTCAACGTCGGCTATGTCGACATCGGACCGAAAACCGGCCAGCCGGTGATTTTGTTACACGGCTGGCCCTACGATATTCATAGCTATGCGGAAGTGGCGCCCGCACTCGCGGCAAACGGCTATCGCGTTATCGTGCCTTCACTGCGCGGATACGGCACCACGCGGTTTATCTCGGATAAAACACCGCGTAACGGTCAGCCTTCCGCCATGGCGAAAGACGTTCTTAACCTGATGGACGCGCTGAACATTAAGCAGGCCGTTTTCGCGGGTTACGACTGGGGGGCCCGCACGGCGGATATCGTCGCCGCTTTATGGCCTGAGCGCGTTAAATCGCTGGTCTCGGTGAGCGGTTATCTGATCGGTAGCCAGGCCTTAGGCAAACAGCCCTTGCCGCCGAAAGCCGAGGTTCAGTGGTGGTATCAGTTCTACTTCGCAACCGAACGCGGCGCGGAAGGCTATGCTAAAAATACCCATGATTTCGCGCGTCTGATCTGGACCCAGGCATCACCGGACTGGAAATTCAGTGAGGCCACATTTAACGCCAGCGCCAAATCGCTTGATAACCCAGACCACGTTGCCGTAACGCTCAGCAATTACCGCTGGCGTTTAGGCCTGGAGAAAGGGGAGCATAAATACGACCGCTACGAGCAGAAACTGGCAACGCTGCCGAACATCACCGTGCCTACGATCACCATTGAGGGCGGTAATAACGGCGCGCCGCATCCTGCACCCGCGGCCTATGCCAGCAAATTTACCGGAAAATATGAGCACCGAACCTTTGGTGCCACCGTCGGGCACAATCCTCCCCAGGAAGATCCGCAGGATTTCGTTAAAGCGGTCGTCGACGCTGACGCGCTTTAAAATGTGCTATTTTCAATCCGTTACCCTTCATTCTGGAGCTTGCGGTGGAGCATATTGATCATATCCTTGTCGTCGATGACGACAGGGATATTCGTGAACTGATTGTCGCTTATCTCATTAAATCCGGCTATCACGCCTCCGGCGCGGCGAACGGGAAAGAGATGCATGCGGCGCTTAATAAACAGCACGTCGACCTGGTTGTGCTGGATGTGATGATGCCGGGCGAAGACGGTCTGACGCTGTGTCGACAGCTGCGCAGCAGCAAGCATAAAGATTTGCCGATACTGATGCTGACGGCCCGCAACGAGGAGACGGACCGGATCCTGGGGCTGGAAATGGGCGCCGACGATTACGTGGTTAAACCCTTTGTTGCCCGCGAGCTTCTGGCACGCATCAAAGCCATTATGCGTCGTTTTCGCACGATGCCGCCCAATCTGCAGGTCACCGAAGCAGGGCGGTTGGTTGAGTTTGGCGACTGGCAGCTCGATACCGTTGCTCGTCATCTTATCGACCCGGAAGGCACGATCGTGGCGCTTAGCGGTGCGGAATATCGCCTGCTGCGCGTTTTCCTTGACCATCCCCAACGCGTTTTGACGCGCGACCAACTGCTGAACCTGACTCAGGGGCGAGATGCCGAACTGTTTGAACGTTCGATCGATCTGTTGGTGAGCCGCGTCCGCCAGCGTCTGAATGAAGATGCGCGAACGCCGGCCTACATTAAAACCGTTCGTAGTGAAGGCTACGTTTTCACCATGCCGGTGACCATTAAGGAGGTTAATGAATGAGCCTCTGGCCGCGATCGCTGCTGACCCGGCTGCTGATTATTATGCTGGTTGGGCTGCTACTGGCTAATGCGCTCAGCCTGACGCTGGTTATGGTGGAGCGCATGCGCAGCGCCCGCACGGTGATGTTGGGTAACCTGGAATATGATGTTGCTACCAGTGTCGCCATTCTTGACCGTCTTCCGGCGAATGAACGTCCGGCCTGGCTGGCGCGGCTTGACCGGGGAAATTACCGCTATATTCTTGGGCCGGGCGAACCGGGTGCGGCCCCGCAGGACAAGCGGTCGCAAGATGCTGTGCGCACCCTCAAAGAGACGCTTTCTGCAGACTACCCCCTTTATTTTACGGCCGTTGCCGGGCCGGTGTCGCACATTCAGGCGCATATCACTTTAAGCGATGGTGCGCCGCTTACGATTGATCTCATTCCCCGCATGCCGCCGGTCGCCAGCTGGCTACCCGTGGTGCTGATCTTACAACTGCTGCTTTTGGCCACCTGTTCGTGGGTAGCCGTGCGTCAGGTGGTACGGCCATTCTCGCAGTTTACTCGCGCGGTCGACTCCCTTGACCCGTCATCACATGCCGCCATGCCCGAGCAGGGGCCGATCGAGGTGCAGCGCGCCGCGCATGCCTTTAACGCCATGCAGTCCCGCATTCAGGCTTACCTCCGCGAGCGCGGGCAGATCCTGGCTTCCATTTCACACGATTTGCAGACCCCGATAACCCGTATGAAGCTGCGCGTTGAAATGGCCGAACAACCTGAACTTCGTGACAAGCTGCTTAACGACCTCGACAGCATGTCGCGTTTGGTTCGGGAGGGTATTGCCTATGCCCGCTCATCAGAAATTCTGGAAGAAGCCACGGTGAAGATGGAGTTAAACGCCTGGATAAACACCCTTGCCAGTGATTATCAGGACATCGGTAAGAACGTGCAGTTTCAGGCAAGCGACGAAAGGCTGCCCATCGTCACTCGCCCCCAGGCGCTGCGGCGGGTAATGACCAATTTGTTGGACAATGCGCTTAAATTCGGTGATTACGCCGAGATTGAAATTGAGCCTCAGGCAGAACAGGTTGTTATCCATATCAAAGACGGCGGGCCGGGAATTCCTGATGCCGAACTTGATGCGGTATTACAGCCTTTTTATCGTATTGAAACGTCCCGTAACCGCGATACGGGAGGTACCGGGCTTGGCCTTGCCATCGCGGCGCAGCTCACCGCGCAGCTGGACGGGAAACTTCACCTGGCGAATCGCACCGAAGGGGGACTGGAGGTTTCCGTCGCGCTGCCGCGCCGTTGATTGTACGGCTTTGTATCTGCGTTCCATACGGATACGGTGGCAGACAAATCGCGCAGATTTGCACATCATCTGAACACATCAGTACGTTGAAATAACCTCACTGCAGCTACGCAGCCAATCTGTTATGTGAGGTCGTTATGTTTCTGATTATCGCTTTTCTAGGCGGGATGATTAGCCTGCTGAGCCCCTGTACGCTCCCCGTTATTCCGCTGCTGTTTGCTGGCTTTCAGGGGCAGCGGCGACACGTCGCGGCGCTTCTCGCGGGCATGGTTGTGATGTTCACCCTGGTGGCCCTGGCCGTCACGGCTGCCAGCGAGTGGATCGTGCAAGCCACCCTGGTAGGGCGCTGGATTGCACTCATGATTTTGGCCACTGCAGCCCTTGCGCTGATTTTTCCGCAGATTGCTCAGCGTATTGCCACACCCGCGGTCCATATCGGCAATGTGCTGAATACCCGAAGCGGACAAACGCGTGGGATGTCTGCCGCATTTCTGGCCGGGCTAGCGGTCGGGCTGCTCTGGTCTCCCTGCGCGGGCCCCATTCTTGGCGCGATCTTCAGCATCAATATCGCGGGTCACTCGCCCCTTACCACCGGAACGCTGCTCATCGCCTACGGAAGCGGATGCGCGCTGATGCTGGGATTGCTTGTTGCCGGAGGCCGTAAGTTGATTCAGCCGTTAAGGGCGAAATCGGCGCTCATGGGACGACTGCGTCAGGCGGCAGGTGCAGTGATGTTGGCCGCGGTGGCATTCAACGTCACGGGGATGACGTCGGCCTTAAAAGGGGCAAATGGCATCGCCGATCGGCTCGAAAACTCACTGTTAAACCTGGCAAAACCGTCGACCTCAACCGTGAAATTGCAGCCGGTGGTGGAGAGCGCGCCGAGCAGTGAATTACCGTCATTGAGCGGCGGCACCGGATGGCTAAATGGTGACCCTGTCACGTCTGAGTCACTACGAGGGAAGGTGGTTCTGATCGATTTCTGGACCTGGGACTGCATTAACTGCCAGCATACGCTTCCCCACGTCCGGGATTGGGCCAACAAATACCAGTCTCAGGGACTCGTGGTGATTGGCGTTCACACGCCAGAATATCCATGGGAAAAACCGCTTTCGTCCGTAAAAAATGCGGTCAATAAATGGCAGCTCCCGTACCGGGTGGTGGCGGATAATCAGTATCAAATCTGGAACAGATTTGGAAACCAGTACTGGCCCGCGCATTACTTCTTTGATGCCAAAGGACAGCTACGCTATACCTCATTCGGCGAGGGTAACTACGACAAACAGGAGCAGGTCATTCAACAGCTTCTGAAAGAAGCCCGCTCCTGAACGCCACCTCAGGGTTGACGCTGAGCGACGATGAAAAGCCGTGGAAACGCCAGCAGTATCTGCCCATTCTCCTGGAGCGGATACTGCTCTTCCAGCAGTTCCTGATAGCGCTTCAGGTAGGCTTTTCGCTCGCTTTCGTTGAGATCCTGCAGCCACGGACGCAATCCCGTGGCGCTGACCCAGTCAATAATGGCCTGGTGCGAGCTCATCTTGTGGAAATAGGTGGTCCGCCAGATATCCACCTCGCACCCGGCCTCCGTCAAAATATCATAGTAGGCATGCACGCCGGGCAGCGGCTCACGGCCACGGTCGGGATAGCCTTGTTCGTAAGCCACTTCGCGCATTGAAACATGCGTAGGTTCAAGCCAGTTGTCGGGCATTTGAATCGCCAGCACGCCATTCAGACGAAGCAGCGAAACCAGGTGCGGCAGCAGATCGTAATGGTCCGGGATCCACTGCAAAGAGGCGTTGGCGTAAATCACATCGAGCGGCTGGTGTGGTGTGTACTGGCGAATGTCTGCCTCGACAAAGTGACATTCAGGCAGCGCGCTGCGCGCTTCCTCCAGCATGGCGGGAGAGTTATCCACCCCTGTTATGTGTGCCGATGGCCAGCGCTGCTTCAGCAATGCGGTACTGTTGCCCGGACCACACCCCAAATCCACGACGGTGGTCACCCCATCCAACGGAACACGCGCCAGAAGCTCGGCGGCAGGGCGTGTGCGTTCCGCGCCGTATTGCAGGTAAAGAGAAGGATTCCAGTCGGCCATGTTCGCAGCTCCATTTCACGGGATTAAGGAAGAATAGCACAGCCAAATACCCGCCAGCGGCAGGTATCTGACAACGCGATGTTTATAAGATCCCTTTCAGGGCGACGTGGTAAATCAGCATGATGGTTTTGCCGTCTACGATTTGGCCGGTCTCAATGCCGCGGAGCGCCTCGTCCAGCGTCACCTCAAGCACGTCGATATCTTCTCCCTCTGACTTGATTCCGCCACCTTTACCGGTTTGATCCAGAGGGTGATATTCCGCCAGGTAGAAATAGAGTTTTTCCGTTACCGAGCCAGGGCTCATATAGGCTTCGAAAATTTTCTCTACGCGCGACACCGTAAACCCGGTCTCTTCCTCGGCTTCCGCTTTGATACGGCTTTCAGGATCCATATTGTCGAGCAGCCCGGCAGCGGCCTCTATCAGAGCGCCTTCATGACCGTTGATAAAGACCGGAAAGCGGAACTGGCGGGTGAGGATGATCGTTTTTTTGTCTCGATTGTAGAGCAGTATGGTGGCTCCGTTGCCCCGGTCGTACACTTCTCGGCTTTGGCGCTGCCACTCGCCGTCGCGGCGTCGTTTATCAAAGGTAAATTTTTTCAGTATGTACCAGTTATCAGATAGGGTTTCGCTCTCGATAATGCGGATATCTGCGCGTTTTGATTGCACGTTCGGCTCTCCTTACGTAGAGTTAAGATCATAAACAGCACTATCGTGCACCCTCAAGATAAAACATGCAACATCAGGAAAGTCCGATGCTCACCAGTCAGCGAAAACAATTGATTCTGGAAAAACTCGAAGCGGAAGGTCAGGTACAGTCGACGGCACTCAGCGTCCATTTTTCAGTATCTGAAGACACCATCCGGCGCGATCTCCGCGAGCTGGCGGCAGAAGGGCGTTTGCAGCGCGTGCACGGCGGTGCGCTGCCGGCATCGTCGGCGGTAGTACCCTTTGCCGAGCGTAAAACCGTGAAAATGGATGCGAAGAAAAACGTTGCCCGAAAGGGCGCTCAGCTTATTTCGGCAGGACAAGTGGTGATTATCGACGGTGGCACGACCACCGCTGAGTTAATCACGTTTTTGCCCCCAGACCTGCAGATTACCGTCGTCACGCATAGCCCGAGTATTGCGCTGGGTCTGGTCGAGCACCCTTTGATTGACGTTATCCTGATCGGCGGACGTCTGTACAAGCACTCGATTGTCACCGTAGGTGCGGCAGCTATCGAAGGCATTGGGAACATACATGCGGATCTGTTCTTTATGGGGGTGACGGGCATTCACCCGGAGGCAGGGCTGACGACCGGCGATTTCGAGGAGGCATGCATCAAACGTGCATTTTCCGGCAGAGCCGCGGAGACCATTGTGCTGGCTTCTCCTGAAAAGATTAATACCGCCTCGTCATTTGCGATTGGCGAGGTGTCGCTGGCGAATACGATGGTTGTGGAAGATGGCACGGATCGGGCCTGGATAAATGCGATAACAGAGAAGGGCGTGACGATCGTTAAAACCTCTGATCGGACACATGAATAACCGTTTTTCTGCCAGCTTTTTGGTCAGGCTGTCCTTGCGGTAAAGGTTATTGATTAAGCGAGTTCTTATACTGCTGATTTTCAACAGTATAAGGGATTCCATGGCAGACATTTCAGTTTTAACGTTCGGTGCAGATCCGAGTGCTGAACGTATTTCAACGACGGCTATCCAGCAGGCTATTGCGAAAGCGCAGCCTGGCGACAGCGTGGTGATCCCTGCAGGCCGTTATCTTACCGGCGCCATTTTTCTTAAAAGTGATATCACGCTGCATCTTGCGCAAGACGCGGTGCTTTTAGGCAGCCAGCACCTTGACGATTACCCCTTAATCGACACTCGGGTTGCCGGCATTGATATGCGGTGGCCAGCAGGCATGATCAACGTGATTAACGCGCAGAACGTAAGCCTCACCGGAACGGGTACCCTCGACGGGCAAGGGCGGATCTGGTGGCAGCGATTCTGGGGAGATGATGAACACGGCGGCATGGTTGGGGACTACAGCGCTAACGGTTTACGCTGGGTGGTGGACTATGATTGCCAGCGTCCCCGCAATGTTCTGGTGTATGAAAGTACGAATATCCTGCTCAAGGATTTCACCAGCTGCGAGTCCGGTTTCTGGAATGTTCACCTTTGTTATTCCCGCGATGTTGCAGTCGAGAACCTGAGTATCATTAATTCTGCGGGACCAAGCACCGATGGAATCGACATTGATTCTTGCGAACAGGTTCGAATTGAGCGCTGTACGGTTTCTTGCAATGACGACAATATCTGTATTAAGGCGGGCCGCGGGCGCGAGGCCGCGCAAAAAGCCCGTACGGCCAGGGACATTGTCATTCGGGAATGCGTGTTGAACAAGGGATCCGGCATCACCTTGGGCAGTGAAACCTCCGGTGGGATCGAGCACGTACTGATCGAAAACAACCGTTTTAACGGCACGGGGGTTGGGTTTCGCATTAAATCAGCCCGCAATCGCGGCGGGTTTATCCGCCACGTCACGGTGCGGAATATGCAGCTCCAGAATGTGCGTTTCCCCATTCTTATCCAACTGAACTGGTTCCCGCAGTACAGCTACGGTGATAGTGGCAACCTGCAGGATAAGCCTGAGCACTGGCGCAAACTGGCTGACGGAGTAGAAGGAGAGGCGGGTCTGACTGAAGTGAGCCATCTGACGCTTAGCAATATCACCGCGCGCCGTACAGACAGCAACTTATTCTCTCGTGCGTTTTTTATCGAAGGCTATCCGGACCGTCCTGTCTGCGGGTTAACGCTGGACAATATTTCCGTCGATGCCACCGAGTTTGGGAAAGTATCGGGCGTTGAGGGGCTGCGCTTTAATAATGTCCTGGTCACCGCGAATGAACTCACGCAGGACATCAATGATTGCTACGAACGCTGATGGGTATTCCGTCAGGCCTGAGGAATGCTCTCTAAGCTGGTGTAGACCTGAAGACCACGCTTGCGCGCGACCTCAATATCCATATCTGCGCCTTTTGAAGCACCTTCGATGCGATAAATCGCGTCGCATTTACCAATGAGGCGATGGGCAACGGGATAAAGCATCGCTTCACTGATTTCATCATGCAACGAGGTTGACCCTGCGGCCTTCGCCAGCGGCAGGGCGAGCCATTCACCAATGACCGGGATGTGCCCACGTTCGTACACCGCAAGCGCTGCGTTTTCCAATCTTGCCAGATTGGCATCGATACGTTCCTGAATACCATCCGTGCCGCTACGATAGGGTCCGGCGATTAAAATCAGCTGTTGAGTCATATCTACCTCTGTGAGTGATGATGCATGTTATTGCACGATAATTTCTTTTTTGCGATGAAATTAAACATAACAGGCATTATCATGCAAAATCAAGTGGAATCATGCATGCAGATCACCGAAGTCGCGGTAGTGTCAGTCCAATGAGCCGCTTTCAAGGGCATGACAAACTGCCTCGATATTATGACCATCGGGCGCAATGACAAACGCGGCATAATAATTTTTGCCGTAAGATCGTAATCCCGGCGCGCCGTTATCTTGCGCGCCCGTACGCAGCGCGGCATTGTAAAAGTCATCAACTTGCTGACGCGTTGTTGCGACAAAGGCGATATGTAATGGTGCTGGCTTATCATGTGTCTGATACAGGCAAAGTGAAACATCGCCGGAACTCATTTCGACACCGTAGTCTGGTGCGCCTTCATCGATAATGTTTACGCCAAGCGGCCGAAGGGCTTCGAGGAAGAAGGTTTTACTTTTTTCATAATCACTTACGCCAAATTTAACATGGTCAAACATTTGAGCCTCCAGTAAGTAGCGGTGAAATACGGAGTATAGAAGCGGAGCGTGATTATGGTGGATTCGATGCCTGGTAATGTGGGTTTGGGCACGTTCGTTGACGAGGACAAGGAAAGGATGACCATGAAATGCTGGATTTTGCCTTAATCTATGTCGGTGCGCATAATGTATATTATGTTAAATTGAATATTATGGTCACATACCCACTCTCTACTTAAATGCCGAGTATTTAAATGTTTAAAGTCTTATCCCGTCGCCTGCAACACTGTAACGAGGTGGCTGCCAGTATCAGCAAAGCCAGCCCGGTTCAACT
This sequence comes from Enterobacter sp. B79-1, assembly GCF_057444735.1. Taxonomy (NCBI): domain Bacteria; kingdom Pseudomonadati; phylum Pseudomonadota; class Gammaproteobacteria; order Enterobacterales; family Enterobacteriaceae; genus Enterobacter; species Enterobacter sp. B79-1. Next base: position 444,206 of record NZ_JBYAZJ010000001.1, on the reverse strand, counting down.
GCAACAGATAAAGACGCAGCTTGCTGCATTCTTTCTACGTCTTTCTATAAAATGCTGTTATTCACTCTGCATAATCGAGCCTGGCGCAAGCTAATCATCCAGACTCGTGAAGCTCACACGCCTCGCTAACCATTTCCCCTAAAAAACCCGCCATAAACTGGCGGGATTTATACTCATTATCCCAGGCGCGATATCCTTGACCTCGCCTCGTCAAGATGTGCGCGTAACGCCCTCAAACAAGGTGCAAAGCTGGCAGAGAAACGGTCGCAATCGCGGGCTAAAGCATAAAATCGCTCCGCCAGTTCCAACGCTTCACGCCAGGTTTCCCCACCGATCGCATCAAGTAGCGTTGCCGGACGAAGTGTATTCACTATTTCGCCACCTGACTTAGGCGCAAACCCCATAGGCAGAATGTCGTAGGCTGGCGCAAGATTTATGCGGTAAATGGGGGCCGAACTGAACCCCCGAAACGCATCGCGTAGCACATAGTGAATAGATGGACCGGTGCCAATTCGAACAACCTCATCACCAAGCGCTTTCATCGCTCGCGAGATGGTTGGCTGACTATCAGTAAGTTGCCTTACTGATGTAGGGCCTTGCCTCAGCAGCTGTCGTATCGTTTCAGAACGGTCTGTCATTATTGTGAATCGCTGTGTGAATAGGTTATTGAATAGCTAATTCATCAGGTGTTGTGCTCCCTGTCATCTTCAGCAAATGCTGTCGCCGTTTTATGCCTTCGCAGCCAGATGAGCTTGTACACAGCAGGAATAATAAACAGCGATAACAGCGGCGCCGTAATCATTCCGCCGATCATGGGGGCCGCGATCCGACTCATGACTTCAGAACCCGCACCGGTTCCCCACAGAATGGGCAGCAGACCGGCAATGATCACCGCAACGGTCATCGCCTTTGGCCGCACGCGCAGCACGGCACCATGATAAAGGGCGTCATCAAGCCCCTGCTCGGTGAACGTTTCACGACGTGACAACTCCGGGTGCGCTTCAATGGCATGACGCAAATACATCAGCATCACCACGCCAAATTCTGCCGCTACCCCGGCCAGCGCGATAAACCCGGTTCCGGTTGCGACAGACATATGGAAGCCCTGCCAGTACAGGAACCATATCCCTCCAACCAGTGCGAACGGCAGGCTCATCAGAATCAGCAAGGCTTCGTCCACGCGACGGAAGGCCAGATATAACAGAATGAAAATGATCATCACCGTCATCGGCACCATCAGCTTCAGTTTTTTATTGGCATGCTCGAGTAATTCAAACTGTCCAGAGAATGACACGCTGGTTCCCGGCCTCAGTTTTACCTTCTGGCTGATGGCTGTCTTAATGTCGTTTACCACCGACACCATATCCCTGCCCCGCGCATCAATGTAAATCCAGCTGGCGGGACGGGCATTTTCCGTTTTCAACATGGTTGGACCGGAAACGACGTTAATCTCTGCCACATCGCCAAGGGTGATTTGCTGCTTCATCGGCGTCAGGATCGGCATCTCCTTCAGCGCCTGCGGGCTGTTCCGGTAATCCTGCGGATAGCGGATATTGATCGGATACCGGGCCACGCCTTCTACCGTTTCCCCTACCGTCGCGCCGCCGATGGCGGAGGAGACGAACAGTTGCACATCGCCCACCGTCATGCCGTAGCGGGAGGCTTTTTCACGGTTGATATCCACATCAACGTAGCGCCCCCCTTCCAGACGTTCAGCCAGTGCTGAGACCACGCCCGGCACGGTTTTGGCTACCGCCTCAATGCTCTGCGCCGTTGCGTCGATATCCGACAAAACGGTACCCGACACCTTGATCCCTATCGGACTTTTGATCCCGGTTGAGAGCATATCAATGCGGTTACGGATGGGCGGCACCCAGAGATTGGCAAGCCCCGGCAAACGAACCGTCTGATCCAGTTCATCGATAATCTTGTCAATCGTCATGCCCGGCCGCCACTGGTCTTCCGGCTTGAGCTGAATGGTCGTTTCAACCATTTCAAGCGGCGCGGAATCTGTTGCGGTTTCAGCCTTACCCGTCTTACCAAACACGGAAGCCACTTCCGGGACGGTTTTGATTAACTTGTCCGTGGTCTGTAATAGCGCCGCCGCTTCTGCCGGAGAGACGCCCGGCAGGGTCGACGGCATATACAGCAGATCGCCCTCATTGATCTTCGGCAGAAACTCACCTCCCACCTGACTTAAAGGCCAGATAACCGTGAAGATGGATAACGCCGCAACCAACAGGGTAGTTTTAGGCCAGTGGAGCACCCTGAGCAGTAACGGGTGATAGGCTTTAATCAGCAGCCGGTTCAGGGGATTACGGGTTTCCGCAGGGATTTTCCCGCGGATCCAGCACCCCATCAGAATAGGAATAACAATGATGGCCAGCGCGGCTGCACCAGCCATGGAGTACGTTTTGGTAAAGGCCAGCGGGCCAAACAACCGTCCTTCCTGTCCTTCAAGGGTAAATATAGGAATGAACGATAAGGTGATGATCAGCAGGCTGATAAACAGCGCGGGGCCAACCTCCACGGAGGCGTTGGTGATCACCTGCCAGCGGGTGGCGTTATCAATATGCTCTCCAGGATGCTGATGATCCCACTCCTCAAGCCGTTTATGCGCATTTTCAATCATCACAATGGCGGCATCCACCATTGCGCCGACGGCGATGGCGATCCCACCCAGCGACATAATATTGGCGTTCAGCCCCTGGAAGTGCATGACGATAAAGGCAATGCACAGGCCGAGCGGCAGAGAAATGATGGCGACCAGCGCAGAGCGGACGTGCCAGAGGAACAGGGCGCAGACAATAGCCACCACGATAAACTCTTCAAGCAGCTTTGAACTCAGGTTATCAATGGCCCGGTCGATTAGCTGGCTGCGATCGTAGGTGGTCACAATCTCAACGCCTTCCGGCAGACTGGCCTTCAGCGTCTCCAGTTTATCTTTCACCGCAGTAATGACCTCACGCGCATTTTTGCCCGAACGCAGGATCACGACGCCTCCGGCGACTTCCCCCTGCCCGTTTAGTTCGGCAATACCGCGTCGCATTTCCGGCCCCGTCTGAACGCGAGCAACATCACGCAGATTAATGGGGACCCCGTTTTCCCCGGTTTTCAGGACGATATTATTGAAATCATCAAGGGTCTGGAGATAACCGCTGGCGCGAACCATATACTCCGCTTCCGCGATTTCAATGGATGAGCCCCCTGCTTCCTGGTTGGACGATTCCAGGGCCTGCTTAACCTCAGGCAGGCTTACGCCGTACTGGGCCAGTTTTAACGGATCAACCTGAATCTGATACTGCTTCACCACGCCGCCGACCGACGCCACCTCGGCCACGTTCGGAATGGTTTTCAGTTCAAACTTGAGGAACCAGTCCTGAAGAGATCGCAGTTCCGCGAGATCGTGTTTTCCGCTGCGATCGACCAGCGCATACTCAAATATCCAGCCCACACCCGTGGCATCAGGCCCGATTTCAGCGCTTACCCCGGCGGGCAGTCTACCCTGCACCTGATTCAGATACTCCAGCACGCGTGACCTGGCCCAGTAGAGATCTGTCCCATCTTCAAAAATGACATACACGTAGGAATCACCGAACTGGGAAAACCCGCGCACGGTCTTTGCGCCCGGCACCGACAGCATGGTGGTGGTGAGCGGATACGTCACCTGGTTTTCAACAATCTGCGGAGCCTGGCCGGGATAGCTGGTTTTAATAATGACCTGAACATCAGACAGATCGGGCAAGGCATCGACCGGCGTGTTGATGATGGTCCAGGTTCCCCAGACGCTGAGAAACAGCGCCCCCATCATCACCAGAAAACGATTGGCGACTGACCGCCGGATAATCCATTCAATCATCGTCGTCTCCTTAGTGACCAGCATGCGCGTCGTCATGTTTTTCAGGATGCCGCATGCGTTCCAGCGCACCGGTAATATTGGCCTCCGAGTCAATCAGGAACAGGCCGCTGACCACCACCGACTCCCCTTCATTCAGGCCTGAACCAATACCGGACTGTTGCTGAGATTCGTGCAGCACGTGGATCGGCTTCGGCACAAAACGCCCCTCCGAATCGACCGTAATCACGCGCTGTTCTTTGCCGGTATCGATAACGGCCTGAGACGGGATCAGCAGCATGTCCTGGCTTTGGGTATTCAGCTTCAGATAGGCATTCATACCCGGTTTCAGATGTTCATCTTTATTGGAAACCTGCAGGCGCACCTGCAGCGTGCGAGTGGCCGGGTCCACGCTCGGCAGAAGGTTCCATTTTTCAACGGGGAAAGATGTGTCCGGATAAGCCGGTACGGAAATAGCAAACTGCGACGTGTCTTTCAGGAGATACGCGATGGACTCAGGGACGGCTGCGCTGATCCAGACGGGGTCCATCCCCTGAATCTGTGCCACCACTTTATCTTTTGAAATATTCATTCCGGTGCGCAGGTCAAACGCGGTGATCACCCCGTCGATGGGGGCTTTAATGGTAAATCGGGTCTGAATCGTTCGGCTTGCGCGCAGCCTTTGTATATCGTCGTCTGGCATGCCTGCCAGCCGCAGCCGCTCAAGCACCCCTTTAATCTGGGTAGGCGTTCCGCCGGTGCCGGATAACAGCAAAAACTCACTCTGCGCTTCGACCCAGTCCGGGATCGTGATATCAATCAGCGGCGTGCCTTTCTTCACATGGTCGCCCGTTGTCAGCGGGTACACCTTCTCAACGAAACCTTCAGCGCGTGCCTGCACAATGACAAACTGATAGTCGTTATAGCTGACGTTGGCCGGAATGGTCTGGGAATAATTAAGCTTGCCTCGCGTGACTTTTTGCGTTTTTAATCCCAGATTCTGAACCTGTGTCGGATCAATACGAATACCGACGCTGCTTTTCTCGTCGTCTTCATCCGCATATTTTGGCACTAGGTCCATATCCATAAAAGGCGATTTACCGGGTTTATCAAATTTAACGTCTGGTTTCATCGGGTCATACCAGAAAAGTACCTTTCGCTCGGGTACTGTCTTTTCTGTTTGATCCACTGAATGCATCGCCTGCCAGGCCGTCACTGAAATCAGCCCGCCTGCTATAAGGCTGGAAATAATCATTGCAGCATATTTTATTTTAAAAGACGCCATGCCATTTCTCGCTATTTAATGCTCTTCAGTAAAGAGATATTGCCCTGCTGCACAAACGAAAAATTAACCTGGCTACCCACTTTTAACGCCGTGATACTCTCGTCAGCCTGGGTAAAGGTGAAACGCATGGTCATCGCGGGCCAACCCACCGCCGGGATAGCATCATGAGAAATGGTGATTTTCTTATTGGTGAGATCAATGTCCTTCACAATACCGGTTCCTTCAATCACCTGCTCTGAAGCGGCGTCGCTGGCAGCAGCCATTTCACCATGCTGATGAACTTCAGCCTGAAGGCCAGCAGAAAACATCACAGAGAGAGCACCAAATACAACGGCTTTAATGGAATTACGCATATTCATTGTCCTGTTAAATGATAAATAAGTTATTCAACCCAGCCGCCACCCAGCGCGGTGTAAAGATTAATTTCATTCACCTGTCTGGAATTGGTCAGGTCGAGTAGGGTCTGCTGTGTGGCGAAAAGAGAGCGCTCTGCATCAAGCACTTCGATATAGCTCACCGCACCGCTGGCATATAATCCTCTGGCGCGCTGAAGAGTAATTTGCAGTGAATCCAGATAACGCTGCTGCGCATCAATTTGCTTGCTGATGCTGTCACGCAGGGCGAGTGCATCAGCAACGTCTTTAAATGCAGCCTGAATTTTTTGTTCGTAATTCACAACCGACTGCTGCTGGCGAATTTCAGCCAGCTTCAGGTTGGCGTTATTCCTTCCGGCATTGAAAATTGGAATGTCGATTTTAGGAATAAAATTCCACATTCCGCTCGCCGGTGTGAACAGGCTGGATAACGCCGTACTGCTTGTTGAAAGTCCACTTGTCAGCGAAATTGAAGGGTAAAAAGCGGCTCGCGCAGCGCCAATATTGGCATCAGCCGCTTTCAGCTGATACTCCGCCTCCATGATATCCGGGCGCTGAAGCAGAATGTCTGATGACAGATTGGGCGGCAGCTTTACGGGTGTCAGAGCGCTATCGCTCGCACCGTTTTCTGCCGGGAGCGCGCGATACGTGCCCAGCACAAGCTGCAGGGCATTATTGGCCTGCGCCAGCTCGCCCTCTCTTTTGGCAATCTCCGCGCGGGTGCTTTCGATTTGTCCACGAGCCTGCTCCAGCGCGAGGACGTTCGTGCTGCCCGTCACCAGCTGCTGCTCTACAAAAGCATAAGACTGTTGATAATTTTTCAGCGTCTCGCGCGCAATACGCAGCTGTTTGTAGGCCAGCTGCTGGCTGAAATAACTCTGCGACACGCTGGAGACAAGCAGAATATGTACCGCCCGGCGGGCTTCTTCGCTGGCAAAAAAGTTTTGTCTGTCTGCCTCACTCATGTTCCTGAGCTTGCCGAAAAAATCGAGTTCGTAGCTAAGCTCAAGGCCCGCGTCATACTCTTGTGATGTCGGCTTGTCACTTTTCAGCCCGCCGCTGTAGGTAATACCTGACGACGCATTCAACTGCGGATAGCGGTCTGCATCCGTGACGTTAAACTGAGCACGGGCTTCTTCCACCTTCAGGGCCGCCATGCGCAAATCGCGGTTATTGCTCAGGGCCTCGGCGATCAGCCTTGTCACCTGCGGATCGTCAAAAAAGTTGCGCCACCCGCTGTCCTGATAATTCTGCGCTGCGGGCATCAGACCGTTGCGAGACAGTGAAAACTGCTGCGGGACCGGTGCCGCGGGGCGCTGGTATTCAGGTGCCAGGGAGACGCAGCCTGCAAGGAGGAAAATTGTGCTGATGCTAAGTCGTTTTAAGGTGAACATAACGCTTCTCGTCCAGGCAGACCTGGTAAATGATTCCAATGAAGTCCAGAGTGTTACCAGGGTTACTCTAACGAAATCATCCTGTTTGCCCGGTGACAGGATAATGACAATGTTGTCATTTTTAGCGTAAGCCGTTGATTACGGCCTTCGGCGCAATAGAATGTCGCTAGCAGCCAGTCAGGGGAGCAAGATGAAAATACTGATCGTTGAAGACGAGATTAAAACAGGCGAATACCTCAGCAAGGGGCTGACGGAGGCGGGCTTTGTGGTGGACTACGCTGACAATGGCCTGAACGGATATCATCTCGCCATGACCGCCGGGTATGATCTGCTGATTCTGGATATCATGCTGCCTGATGTGAACGGCTGGGATATCGTCCGCATGCTGCGTTCTGCCGGGAAAGGGATGCCGATACTGTTACTGACGGCCCTCGGCACGATTGAACACCGGGTTAAGGGGCTTGAGCTGGGCGCAGATGATTACCTGGTAAAACCTTTCGCGTTTGCTGAGCTTCTCGCTCGGGTGAGAACGCTGCTAAGGCGCGGTAATACGGCGATAGCCGAGAGCCTGTTCAACGTGGCGGACCTGACGATCGATCTCATCTCCCGGAAGGTCACCCGCGCCGGAAACCGTATTCTGTTAACCAGTAAAGAGTTCAGCCTGCTCGAGTTTTTCATCCGGCATCAGGGCGAAGTCCTGCCCCGCTCCCTGATTGCTTCGCAGGTGTGGGACATGAACTTTGACAGCGACACCAACGCCATCGACGTCGCGGTTAAGCGCCTGCGCGCCAAAATAGATAATGATTATGAGCCAAAACTGATCCAGACCGTCCGCGGCGTCGGCTATATGCTGGAGGCGCCGGATGCAAAATAAGCCCGCCAGGCGTCCATTCTCTCTTGCCCTGAGGCTGACGTTTTTTATCAGCCTCTCTACGATCCTCGCTTTTTTCGCTTTTACCTGGTTTATGCTGCATTCGGTTGAAAAGCATTTTGCCGAACAGGATATTAGCGATCTGCAGCAAATCAGTACCGCAATGCACCGCATACTGCAGTCACCGGCCGATCCCGATGAACGAAAGGTCAGTAAAATCAAAGAGTCGATTGCCAGTTACCGCAACGTCGCCGTGCTGCTTCTGGATCCTCAGGGGAATGAACTGTTCAGTTCAGCGCAAGGCGCGGCATTACGCCCTGCGATAAATACGGCGGATTTTGGCACACACCGCCGCGCGCAGGATGTGTTTCTCTGGACGGTAGAAGATCCGTCCATGCCCGCGCATTCCGGCCCCGAAATGAAAATGGAAACCTACCGAATTATCGCCTCTTCTGGAACGGCTTCATTTCAGGGAAAAACGCAGAACTACGTCATGCTTATCGGGCTTTCCATCAATTTTCATCTTCACTACCTCGATGCGCTGAAAAAGAATCTGCTCGCGATTGCTGCTGTTATCAGCGTGCTGATTATTCTTGTCATCCGCATCGCGGTTCGCCAGGGACACCTGCCCCTGCGTAACGTCAGCACCGCTATCAAAAATATCACCTCTGAAAATCTGGATGTGCGGCTGGAGCCGTCCCGCGTGCCTGTTGAGCTGGAACAGCTGGTGATCTCCTTCAACCATATGATTGAAAAAATTGAGGATGTCTTTACCCGTCAGGCCAATTTTTCTGCCGATATAGCGCACGAAATCAGAACCCCCATCACCAACCTGATGACACAGAGCGAGATTGCGCTAAGCCAGAACCGGACCCAGAAAGAGCTTGAAGACGTGCTCTATTCCAGCCTTGAAGAGTACACCCGGATGACCCGCATGGTCAGCGACATGCTGTTTCTCGCGCAGGCAGATAATAACCAGCTGATCCCTGACCGGGTCATGTTTGATTTACGTGCAGAGGTGATGAAAGTTTTCGATTTCTTCGAAGCCTGGGCGGAAGAGCGCAACATCACGCTGAAATTCAACGGGATGCCCTGCCTGGTTGAAGGCGATCCCCAGATGTTCAGGCGAGCAATCAATAACCTGTTATCCAATGCCCTGCGCTATACGCCGGAAGGACAGGCTGTGACCGTTTCACTCACAGAACAAGATAGCTATTTTGTTCTGATGATTGAAAACCCCGGCACGCCCATCCCGGAAGCGCATTTGCCGAGACTGTTTGACCGCTTCTATCGGGTGGATCCGTCCAGGCAACGTAAAGGCGAAGGCAGCGGGATCGGGCTTGCCATCGTCAAATCCATTGTGGTTGCCCATCATGGAAAAGTGCGTGTGGAATCTGACGCTCGCTCAACGCGGTTTATCTTGTCTGTGCCCAAGGCGATAACGCGCTAAGGCTCACTGCGCAACCTGGCAGACTTCGCGCACTTTCTCTCTCAACCAGCGGTGCCCCGGATCCTGCTCCATTCGCGGGTGCCACATCTGGGAAACCGTAATGGTCCGGGCTTTAAACGGCAGTTCGAAGACGTGCAAATTTTCCGTCATGGTTTGATTGCGCAGATACAGTGCGGGAACCATCGCAATGAGATCGGACGCCAGCGCCACGGATAACGCCGTCGGGAAGCCCGGCACCACGCTGGCCACTTTACGTTTCATACTCTGTTCCGCCAGAACGTCATCGACGAAGCCGTGTAATGAACCGTCGGGCGAGGCGACCACATGGCCCCATGACACATAATCGTTGATGCTGATTGCCGACAGCGCGGCCAGCGGATGTCCTTTGCGTACCGCACCCACAAACCGGTCCTGAAATAACCGCTGCAAACGTATCTCCGGTCCCATGTTGCTCTGTACGCCAATTTCCAGGTCAACCAGCCCCTCACGCAGGTACCGCGACGTTTTTTCAGGCTTCGGTGCGAAGCGTATACAGACCTCAGGGGCAGCCGCGGCAACGGCGGCAATCAGGGCAGGACCAAAGGCCACCACGAAGCCATCATTTGCCCGAATGGTGAAAAGTCGTGCCAGCGTTTGGACGTTAAGCGTCTCGGTGGAGGGCTGGAGCACCGCCCTCGCCTCGTGCACGGCGTTTCTGGCCCGGTCCCGGGTGGCTTCTGCCCAGGGCGTCAGCACCATGTGACGTCCGGCCCGAACCAGAATCGGATCGCCAGTCACTTCACGCAGCCTGCTCAGCGTTCGGCTCATGGCGGAGGTGCTCAGGTTTAGACGCCGCGCCGCAGCCGCTACGCTGGCTTCAGCCAGCAAAACGTCGAGGGCAACCAGCAAATTAAAATCAGGGTCGGTCACGTTACCTCCTCATATAAGGCGTTACACGCAACGAATGAGTGCACAGGCTGCGTCTTCCGCCTTGTATACCCCATGATTATAGTTTCGTCATCACTATTCTTTTCTGGAGTAAATATCATGACGCTGTTTTCAAACCAGCCCGGCGATGAGGGATTACCGGGACATGAACGTGCTCGGGTCATGGTCGCGCTGATGACCACCACGCTGATGGGCGTCTTTGATGGCACCATGATTAACGTAGCGCTGCCCTCCATGGCGAGCGCGATGCAGGTCTCTGCGAATGTCGCAGTATGGTTTGCCAACGGTTACCTGCTGTCGGCGGCGATGACGCTGGCTATCTTCGCCGCGCTGGCAGCGCGCATGGGCTATCGCCCGGTGTTTCTGGCAGGTCTTACGACGTTCACGCTTACCTCCCTTGGCTGCGCGCTGGCGACGACGCCGGACATGCTGATCGGGATGCGTGTTTTGCAAGGCATAGGGGGGGCGGCCACGTTGAGTATCGCCCCGGCGATACTGCGCTCCGTTTTTCCTGGACGACTGCTTGGCCGCGTTCTGGGGCTGCACGCCCTGCTGATTGCCGCCAGCACGGCCATAGCGCCGGTGCTGGGCGGCACGATCCTGGAGGCGCTGCGCTGGGAATGGCTGTTTGCGATTAACATTATTCCGGGAAGTGTCGCACTGCTGCTGGCCTGGAAGGCGCTACCGCGCGGTTCGGCTTCCAGTAAAACGCCCTTTGACACCGCAGGTGCGGTGCTCTCGGCGATGCTGCTAGGTTCGACAATCATGACCGCAAACAGTTTCCAGCACGTCAGCCATGAGGCGGCGTTCTGGGCGGGTATTGCCCTGCTCAGCGCCACCGCCTTCATCTGGCATATTCGCCGCGTCCAAAGCCCCTTGCTGCCCCCCGTTATCTTCCGCAACGGTCGCTTTACGCTCGCCGCACTCACCTCACTTGCGTCGTTTGTGAGCCAGGGCATCACCTTTATCGCGCTGCCGTTTCTGTTTCAGAGCGTGTATGGCTACAGCCCGCTGGAATCGGCCCTTCTGTTCACCCCCTGGCCGATTGGCATCGTGTTGATTGCCCCTCACGCGGGCCGTTGGGCAGATACGATTTCCGCGCCGCTGATTTCCACCATCGGGCTGATGATTTTTGCCGTTGGGTTGATCCTGCTGGCAACGTTACCCGCAAGCCCTCCTACATGGGATATCTGCCTGCGCAGTCTGGTATGCGGTATTGGGTTTGGCTGCTTCCAGAGCCCCAATAATCGGGAAATGCTCGCTAACGTGGCGCGGGAGAATGCCAGCTATGCGTCCGGGGTATTGTCCATCGTCAGGACCTTCGGGCAGTGTCTGGGGGCGGCCGTGGTGGGTGTTTGGTTGGCCGCGACGACGGGCTCGGACCAGGCCGTTCACTTTGCGCTGTGGACTGCGGTGGTCGCCTCTGCCGGGTCGGTGTTGTTTAGCCTGAGCAGGCTGCGCGCCGCCGTTCGGGCATCAGCCTGATTCGCCCGGCGGCGCTACGCTTGCACAATGTAGGCCAGGTAAGCGCAGCGCCACCCGGCAAAAAAGACGACGCGTTTATTTACTCCAGCGCCAGCAGCGCAAAGCTCGCCAGCCAGTGCCCGCCGCTGTAGTGGCTGCCCACCACGTGCTCGACGCTTGCCGTCAGGTGTTTCGCCACGGCATCACGCAGCGCCTGCTGTCCCGGATGGTTCTCCGGCAGCGCCTTTGCGATGTGCTTCATACACCAAGCGCGGCTGAGGTTTAACCCGTCCAGATGGGCAATTTTCGGGTCGGTACGGTCGCTCACCTCTGCCGGGCTCATCAGTGCCGCAACAGTCTCTACGTCAGGGAGGAATTTATCGAACCATGCCGGGAAGTTATCCGTTACCTTGCTCATCAGCAGCGCCTCGGTCAGCGCGCCGGAAATATACTCATCGCCGCCCGGTTCGTAGTGCGCAGGATAGCGCGTATCCGCGAGATAAAACCGCTCAGCCGCCGTCAGAATCGCCTGCTCCAGACCGCTGTCCTGCACGGCACGGGCGTAATCCAGCCCCAGCGCGAGGGCAAACGCCGTGTTGTAGTGCGTTCCGACGCGGATCGGATAGGTGAGCTTGCTGAGATAATCCACCAGCCGGTTACGAATATCCTGGGTTAACGGCTCAAGCGTCTGGTACCAGCCTGCGGCCTGCGGCAGCGACGACTGTTTCAGCTCCTGAGCCAGTGCCAGCAGCCAGCCGTAGCCATACGGACGTTCGAACGACGCGCGGAACGGCGCGGTGAAATAGGCCAGCTCTTTCGCCACGTTCTCGTCGGTCAGATGCTCGTCGATAAGCGCGACGATGTCATTCCGACACGGTAGCTCATGATAGAGGCGCACGCAGCGCAGCAGCAGCCAGTAGCCATGCACCGCCGAGTGCCAGTCAAAACAGCCGTAGAAAATGGGGTGCAGCTCGCGAGGCGGCAGAACATCGCCATCATCATTCAGCAGGTGCATGATGTGGTTCGGGTATTCCTGGCGCAAATAGGTCAAAGGCATGCGGGCAAACGCGTCTGCCTGATGTTGCGTTAATTCCATATCAGCTCCTTAGCGAAACACGAGGAAATACATTAAGAACACGTTCACCACCAGCAGGGTTAACGCGGTCGGGATCTGGATCTTGATCACCTGATATTTGTCTTTGAGTTCCAGCAGCGCGGCGGGAACGATATTGAAGTTCGCGGCCATCGGCGTCATCAGCGTGCCGCAGTAGCCCGCGTACATGCCAATCGCCAGCAGCGGTGCCGGGTTGCCGTGATGCACGTTAATCAGGAACGGTAAGGCGATACCGGCACTTAATACCGGGAAAGCGGCAAAGGCGTTACCCATGATCATGGTAAACAACGCCATACCCACGCAGTAAATCACCACCAGCATGAAGCGGCTATCCGGGTTCACGAACAGGCTGACCACCTTCTGCACTGAATCGCCGGTATTGGCCGCCACGAACACGCCACCGAGCATCGCCAGCATCTGCGGCAGGATCACCGCCCAGCCGATGGTGTCGACAAGACGACGAGACTGGCGGATAGCGTGCAGCGGTGTCCCCTTCGTTAGCCACCATCCGGTGAGGATCGCCGCGACGCAGGCCACGCACAGCGCCGCCAGGGTAAGCTGTTTCTGGTCGAGAAGATAAACGCCGCCAATCGACACGCCCTTCAGGAACAGCGTCCCGATAACCGTCACCACCGGGATCATCAGCGCGGGCAGGAACAGCCAGTTTTTGAGCCGGTTCGATGAGGCAACGCGCTCCTCGTCGGAGGCCATTTTATAGTGCCCTTTCCCGACCAGACCAAAGCCCGCCAGCAGCGCGATAGCGATGACGCCGCCGCCAATGATCCGGTACGCCAGCGATTTCCCCAGCTCCTGCACCATCAGATCGCCAAACAGGAAGATCCCGCCGAATAAAAACCAGAACAGCGCGGTGGTAAAACGCTTCGGATTGGCGCGATCGCGCAGGGTCATCACGACCAGCAGCATCACGACAAAGCCGATGAGGTAGTACACGCGGTTAATGGTGATAAGCGTCATCATTGCGCCACCTCCTGTTTACCCTGCTCTGCACGCCAGGCCATGACGTCGCGACGAATGCTGGCATCCAGGCGCAGCAGGCGCGTCATATGAATAATTAATGCCGCAATGGCGGTGGGAATAGCCCACAGGCCGATATGCAGCGGTTCGATCCCCTGGATCCCGTTCTCTTTCAGAAAGGCGTCAATCAGCAGAACCGCACCGAAGGCGATAAAGATATCTTCGCCAAAAAAGACCGCGATATTGTCGCACGCGGCGGCATGGGCTTTGATTTTGTCGCGGATATGCTGCGGCAGTTCGCCATATTCGTTCAGCGCCGCCCCTTCGGCCATCGGGGCCAGAAGCGGGCGCACCGTCTGGGCATGGCCGCCAAGAGACATCAGACCCAGCGCCGCGGTCCCTTCACGGGCGACAAAATAGAGCATCAGAATACGCGCCGAGGTAGCGCTGGCGATCTTCGCCACCCAGGCCTGGGCGCGCTCTTTAAGCCCGTAGTATTCCAGCAGACCAATCACCGGCAGGATCAGGATGAAGGTGGCAAGCGATCGGCTATTCACGAACTTCTCGCCGAAGGTCTCCAGCAGCATCCCGAAATCCATCCCGACCAGCAGACCCGTCGCCAGCCCCGCCACCACGACCACCAGCAGCGGGTTGAAGCGCAGTGCAAAACCAATAACCACGATCGGTATCCCGATCAGCGGCAACAGCGTAGTACCGTCCATAAACGTTTACCCTATCCAAAGTGAGCGTTGCGCGCCGACGGCTATTTTTTTAATTTGCGGCGAGCGATGTTGTGTTTTGTTGGCAGGCTTCGCAAAACCTGCGCTAAAAAGCTATATCTGAACCTCAAAAACATGTAAACAATTTATCAATAAAATGTTCTTATTTTATCGATGAGTTTACATTTCTGGCTAAGGAACGTTATGACCTCAAAAAAGAGTGTTGCCTCAAACCACGACGATATTACGGATGGCCGCATCGTCTCCTCTCGCCACCTGGTGTCGGAACGCTGTGCGGAGCTATCGGAGCTGGAATACGCGCTGATCATGACCAGCAACGCGTTTAACAAATGGATGGTGCGCTGCATGACGGCTGCCGGCGAGCCGGATATGGGGGCATTTGACGTGTCGCTGCTGCATCATGTGAATCATCGCAACCGCAAGAAAAAATTGGCCGATATCTGCTTTGTCCTGAACGTGGAGGACACGCACGTGGTGACCTATGCGCTAAAGAAACTGGTGAAAGCGGGCTATGTGACGAGTGAGAAAGCGGGCAAGGAGCTCTTTTTCTCAACCACGGAGGAAGGCAAAGCCTTATGCATGAAGTACCGAGACGTGCGGGAAGCCTGCCTGATTAACATTCATGGAGAGAGCGGTATTTCAGGAGCGTCTATCGGGGAAACCGCGCAGCTGCTGCGCACGATCTCCTCCCTGTATGATACCGCCGCGCGGGCGGCGGCATCGCTGTGAGTTAAGGACGTCTGAAAAGCGAGATACTGCGTCCGGCCAGTTCGTAATCTACGGCCTGGGTGATAACCGTTCCGGTGGCAGTATCTTCAGCCGTAGACAGTTCAAGCACCCATCCACCTTCCCCAAACTGCGGGATCTGGAACGGAACCGGGCCTTCAAACGGGTTAAACAACATCAGCACATCGTGCCAGATACCGTCCTCCTGCTTGAGATCCGGTCTGCTGATGGAGACCCCGAGCGTCGAGCCCTCATCCCACTGTTCCTCCTGCTGTGGCCCGCCTCCGGCATTAAACCAGCGGATCTCCAGCCCGTCGCGCCAGCTTTCACGGCGCAGTAACGGCTGTGAAGCGCGCAGGGCAATGAGACGGCGGGTAAAGTCGCGCAGCGCTTCGTCGTTTTCGGATAGCCCCTTCCAGTCTATCCACGAGATCTCGCTGTCCTGGCAGTAGCCGTTGTTATTGCCCTTCTGCGTGCGGCCAAACTCGTCCCCCGCCAGCAGCATCGGCGTGCCGTGGGAAAACAGCAGCGTGGTCAGGAAATTACGCTTCTGCCGTTCGCGGGTAGCAATAATATCCGGGTTCTCCGTCGGCCCCTCTTCGCCATAGTTGTACGAGCGATTATCGTTATGCCCGTCGTTATTGTCCTCGCCGTTGTCGGCGTTGTGCTTCTCGTTGTACGACACCAGGTCATTCAGCGTAAAGCCGTCGTGAGCGGTGATGAAGTTAACGCTGGCCCACGGACGACGACCGCGCAGATCGTAGAGATCGCCGGAGCCCAGCAGACGCGCGGCAAAATCGGTTGAGACGTTATCGCCCTTCCAGTATTCGCGGACGGTGTCGCGGTATTTGTCGTTCCACTCGCCCCAGCCCGGCGGGAAACCGCCGACCTGATAGCCGCCGGGACCGATATCCCAGGGTTCGCCGATAAGCTTAAGCTTAGAGAGCACCGGATCCTGTGTGACCGCGTCAAAAAAACCGCCGCGCGGATCAAACCCTTCCGGCTCGCGGCCAAGGATGGTCCCTAAGTCAAAGCGAAAACCGTCAATATGCATCGATTCCATCCAGTAGCGCAGGGAATCCATCACCATCTGCAGCACGCGCGGGTGCGAGGTGTTGACCGTGTTTCCCGTCCCGGTGTCGTTAATGTAATACCGGTGCTGGTCGGGCAGCGTGCGGTAATAGCTGTAGTTATCAATGCCCTTAAACGAGAGCGTTGGCCCAAGCTCGTTGCCTTCCGCCGTATGGTTATACACCACGTCCAGAATGACCTCGATGCCCGCATCATGATACGCGCGTACCATGTCGCGGAAACCCTGGATCCCCGCCGGGCCGTAGTAGCGCGACGCCGGAGCGAAAAAGCCCAGCGTGTTATATCCCCAGAAGTTTTTCAGCCCGCGGTCAAGCAGATGCTGGTCGTCCGGGAACCAGTGAACCGGGAGCAGCTCAACCGAGGTGATGCCAAGACTCTTGATGTAATCGACCGAGGCTTTGTGTCCCATCCCCTCAAACGTCCCGCGCAGTTCGGGCGGAATGGCCGGGTTCATCTGGGTAAAGCCTTTCACGTGGCTCTCGTAGACAACGGTATGCGGCCAGGGCACCTCCGGTCGGTTGTTGTCCTGCCAGTCGAAGGCATCCGGATCGATAACCTTGCATTTGGGCGTGAACGGCGCGCTGTCGCGAGTATCAAAACTGAGATCCAGTTCATCATGCCCAAGCTCATAACCAAAATGGGCGTCGTTCCAGTCGATATCGCCCACCAGTTCACGCGCGTACGGGTCGATAAGCAGCTTATGCGGGTTGAAGCGGTGGCCGTTTTCCGGGTCATAAGGACCATAGACGCGATAGCCGTACAGCGCGCCGGGCTTTAGATCGGGCACGTAGCCGTGCCAGACTTCATGGGTATATTCCGGGAGTTCCAGCCGGGCAATTTCCGTTTTGCCGGACGGGTCAAACAGACAGAGCTCCACACGCTCTGCGTGCGCGGAGAAGAGCGCAAAGTTCACGCCTTTTCCGTCGTAGTTTGCGCCCAACTGCTGGCCGTGACCGGCCCGAATTTCAAACCTGTTATCCTTTGCCATTTTCGTTCTCCACGATTATTCGCAGGTAAGCAGAACCAATGCACATCCCTTTTCTGACGTTAGATCCAGCGTCTCTTGCAGAACGCGGCTTTCACCGCTGAACACATCGCGATAGCGCTTCCCGACCAGCTCTTCGGGTATGGCTACCGAGGTATTGACCCACAGTTTTTCGTTCCTGGTGACACTGAAAACCAGGCGCGGCACAGCAACAATCAGCGCCTCGTCGTCCTTCACGCGCGCATACACAATCAGATGCTCCTCGCGCTCACCGGTCACTTTCAGCGGCAGCCAGTCGCCGTAGCGGAACAGCGACGGGTAGTGCGGACGCAGGCGCAGCAGCGTGGCAGTGACATACTGCTTCACGCGTCCGTCCCGCCAGCACTGTTCGTCGTTAAAGACCCTGAGGTTCGCCTTAGTGAGGTTTTGCACCAGCGCGGCGAAGTCCGGTTCGCGTCGGTTATCCGGGTCAACCAGGCTAAAGTTGAGCGCTTCGCTTCCCTGATAGATGTCCGGTACGCCGGGCGCGGTAAGTTTAATCACCGTCTGGCTCAGGCTGTTCATCAGGCCCGCTCGAACAAACGGCTGTAAGGTTTCACTGAAATCATGCAGGAACAGCGTGTTGTCGGGCGACAGCAGATGACGAACATAGTCCATCACCACGTTTTCGTAGCTCTCGTTACTGTCTATCCAGTCGGTTCGCTGCTTGGCCTCGCGCAACGCTTTTTCAATAAAACCGAGGAAACGCGCTTCAAGGGTTTGCAGCCCGTCCCAGTCGTCAGGTGAGAGCGTGGCAGGCCAGACGCCAGCCAGCGCCTGATAAATCATCCAGGTATCAGCGGCGTTCGGCGCGGTGCCGTCGTTAAGGAAGCGCACGTGCGTCTGGTTCATCTGCCGCCAGCGGGCCAGATTTTCGCCCCACTGCTCGGGCGCTTCGGTCAGCGTGTAAAGGCGCGCCCGGGCATCCTCCCCGCGCTTGGTGTCGTGCGTCGAGGTGCCCAGCAGCGCGTCGGGCTGACGGGCAAGACGGATGCGCATCTCCTGATGGAAACGCGACAGCGAGAAGGCGCGCGGCGTCGGGTCGGCCCCCACTTCATTAAGCGCAAGCTCCAGGTTGTGGCGGAAGAATAGCGTGTCTTCCACGGACTTCGCCATCAGCGGCCCGGTCAACTGCTGGAAACGGGTCCTGAACAGGATGGCCGCATCGCGGTCACGCTCCGGCAGATCGCCGGTCAGAATACGCACGATCAGGCTTAGCGCGGGTTCTGAAGCGTTCACACTGGCGACAACGCGGCTCAATAGCGTAACGTCAGAAGGCGTTAACCCCTCCGCGGTCCCGTAGGTGCGGTAAACCGGAAAGGCGATAAGCAGTTCGCGTAACGCGTGGTGAATATCATCCGTCTGTATCTCAACCCCATTGTGCTGAGCCAAATCGCGGGCGAGGTTGAGGAGCGTGGTGAATTCTCCTTCGAAGTTGCGGTCGGTCATCAGCCCTTTGGCATCCCGCAGCGCGTTTTGCCGATCGACCGTAACGCCCAGCGTCTCGTTATGGACTTTCTCCAGACGCGCCAGGCTATTGTCATCCACCAATACCTCCGCCAGCGACGCGATGAATTCATACCCCGTCGTGCCGGACACGGGCCACTCGGCCGGGAGCTGTTCTCCCTTCGCGAGAATTTTTTCCACCGTGATGTAACAGTCTGGCCCGGTGGCCTGGCGCAGGCGCTGCAGATACCCCAGCGGATCCGCAAGCCCGTCAATATGGTCAATGCGCAGGCCGTCAACGGTCCCGTCGTGAACCAGCTCGAGGATCAGGCGGTGCGTGTCGTGAAAAACCTGTTCGTCTTCAACCCGGACGCCGACCAGCCCGGTTATCTCAAAGAAGCGTCGCCACGAAAGCTGCTTCGGCGCTTCGCGCCATGACATCAACCGCCAGCTCTGCGCCTCGTGCAGTTCGGCGATGCTTTTGTTCTCGTCCCAGGTACCCGGGTTAAGCGGATAGGCGGTGTCGTAATAGACCAGCGCGGCCTTATTCGTGACACTGTCACGATAAAGCCTGATTGCCCCCTTCTCCAGCTCCGCCTCAAAGGTATCGCCAAGAAACGGCAGCGTCAGCGGTCGCGACCAGTCGATATCGAAATAACGTGCGTAGCGGCTCTGTTTGCCATGCTCAATCACGTCTCGCCACCAGCGGTTTTCCAGCGAGGTCGACATATGGTTAGGGACAATATCCAGTATCAGCCCCATGCCAGCCTGCCTGAGCGCCGCGGCCATGCGGTTAAAACCGTCTCGCCCGCCTATTGCGGGGTCAATTTCGTTGGGATCGGTGACGTCATAGCCGTGGGTGGAGTCCGTTGTCGCGGTAAAAACAGGTGACGCATAGAGATGGCTAATGCCGAGATCGCGGAAATACGGGATCAGCGCAACCACCCGGTCAAACGTCATGCCATTGCGAAACTGTATGCGGTACGTGGCGGAAGGGATCATAACGCGGCTTCTCCATCAGCAAAGCGAACAACAATACTGTTCGGCGGCAAAACGTCTCCCGTCTCCGGCCAGCTAAAGAGAGTTTCTCCGGCCAGTTCGGGCATTGGGGCAGGTTTTTTGCCAATATTCAGCGCCAGCGACAGCGTCCCCTGCGGGAACTGCCAGCTCACCGCGACCCTGCCGTGCGCCGTATGCAGGATCTTGCCCTCAACGGTTCCGCCCTGGCGCAGCAGCGGGACGATATGGCGATGTCGCAGCGTAAGCAGGCTTCGGGTAAAGCGCAGCCATGATTTTCCCTCCTCCTGCGACGGCTTATCCCAGTCGAGCGTTGAGCGAACAAACGTGTTCAGATCGTTAGGATCGGGGACGGTTTCATCATGCCCGGCATGGCCGGTAAACTCCTTCGCGCGCCCTTCCCGCACGGCTTTTGCCAGCTCGCCATGGAAATCGGTGAAGAACAGAAACGGATGGGTTTCACCGAACTCCTCGCCCATAAACAGCAGCGGGATATGGGGTGAAAGCAGCAGCGCTGCCAGAAGCACGCGGGTCTTTTCCGCGCCCGCCAGCGTGATGAGCCGCTCCCCCTGGGCGCGATTACCGGTCTGATCGTGGTTTTGAATAAAATCGACGAAGAACGGTGGCGGCTGGGTGTGGCACTCCACGCCGCGCGATTGACCGGTTTGCAGAGAAATCTCGCCCTGATAGACAAAGCCTTCCGCCAGCGCCCGGGCGAACTTTTTCTCCGGCTCAAAGGCAAAATCCTGGTAGTACGCGTGCGTCTCGCCGGTGGCAAACACGTGGGCGGCATTGTGGAAGTCATCGTTCCACTCGGCGGTGAACAGTGGCGTATTTCCCTGTTCATCTCGCGGATGCAGGAAAATCACGTTGCGGCTGTCTTCCGTGGTCAGGTGAACGTGACGGTGCGGGATCGCTTCTCGGATCTTTTCGGCTATCTCCTCAAGAATATGCGTATCCGAGGTGTCTTTGATCTGATCGATGGCATCAAACCGCAGGCCATCCAGACGATATTCCGTCAGCCAGTAAAGCGGTGCATCGGTGATGTACTGCCTCACCGGTTCGCGCTCGTAAGCGATGCCGTTGCCCCACGGCGTCATCCGATCCGCATCGAAAAATGCCGGCGACAGCAAGGGCAGATAATTCCCTTCCGGGCCGAAGTGGTTGAGCACAATATCCAGCACCACCGAAAGCCCCAGCCCGTGCGCGGCGTCGATAAACGCGTGAAAATCCTCCGGCGTACCGTAGGCGGCGTGCGGAGCGTACAGCAGCACGCCGTCATAGCCCCACCCGCGGGATCCGCCAAACTGAGAGACGGGCATCACTTCAAGCTGGGTAATTCCGAGCTCTGCCAGATACGGCAGCCTGTCGATGGCCGCCCGGAAGGTGCCCTCCGGGGTAAAGGTACCAACGTGCAGTTCGTAAATAACCGTCTCTTCCCACGGCCGCCCGCTCCAGTCCCGGTTGACTGGCTGATAGCGTCGGGGATCGATCACCACGGAGGGGCCGTTAACGTCCCCCTTTTGCGCGCGCGACGCGGGATCGGGCACCGTCATGCCGTCCTGAAGAACAAACTGATACTCTGCGCCGTGCGCGACGCCGGGCACATCAGCCTGGAACCAGCCGTCGCCGGTTGCCGTCATCGGCACGTCGGTGGCGGCAAGTCGTAGCGTAAGTTCTTTCTGTCCTTCTGCCCAGACGCGAAAACGTACCACGTCATCGGAAATAAACTCAGCACCCCACTGCTTTTGAAATGTTCTGAATTCCATTCCTTGTCCTCGAATGACCGCATTTTACGCGAAACGAAGTACAAGCTTAGTTCAGGATGAAAAGTGTGTTAGCTCAGCGGATTTAACCGCTTCGTCTATTCTTTATGAAATAACTTACTACAGGGAATACTATGCAGATTCGAAAAGGATTAAATACTGACCTCGTACGTCTTGAATGCTGTGACTTTTCTTTCACCATTAGCCATATTGCGCGAGAGCCCTTTATCCACTGTGATTTGCATATTGAAGCCGTCGCCGAGCCCTGGACAAAAACCTATGAGCTCGACATTCAAACCCTTGAAAACCACTGCGTTAACCCGGACGCCATATTTCTTATCGCCGAAACGGATGACGGTGAAATAGCCGGATTTATTACTGCGTCAATCGGCTGGAATAAGTTTATTTCAGTGGATTATATTGCCGTTGAGCGAACAAAACGCAGAACCGGCGCTGCGCAAAAATTGATGGCCGCCGCCCACGTCTGGGCCCGCAGCGTAAACGCGCCGGGATTACGGCTTGAAACACAAAATGTGAACGTCTCTGCCTGTCTGTTTTACCGTCACTACGGGTTTACCCTGGGCGGATACGATCGTTTTCTCTACAACGCCTTACCGGAAAAAGACGAAGTCGCCCTGTTCTGGTATTACATGCTGGTGTAGCAACGCAGCCTTCATATTTCTGTCATTAGATTTCATTACGCTTTCGGGATTTTAACCACGGTGTTGAGGAAAGAAGTGTGAATTCAATGGCTAAGGCATTACTGCTGGCATTACCTGTTTTGAGTGCAACGGCAACGGCCGCTGAGCGCGACCTGTGTGAACCCAAAGCGTACGAAATGGCGCTGCGCTATCAGCAGAAATCGGCAGAGATTATGGCTCTTCAGCTGCAGACGTATCGGTTTGCCACCGAGCGTTTCAACGAAAAGGTAAAAGACCTTAAAACGCCTGAAAATTACGCCGTGGTAATGGATCTGGATGAAACAGTACTGGATAACACCCCTCTGCTGGTGCGCGACACGGAGCAGTGTCACGACTATACAAAATGGGACACCTGGAGCGACTGGGAGAAACAGGGAAAACCCGGCTTAATTCCCGGCGCGAAGGCGTTTCTTGACCATGTGAATCAAAGCAATGTCCGTATCTATTATGTCTCGGACCGCATGCAGGAAAATAAAGCCGATACGCTCAGGACGTTAAAAGCCCTGGGACTTCCGCAGGTATCCGATGAAAGCGTGCTTCTGGATACGGTCAGCAAGGAAGAGCGTCGCCAGAGCATCCTCAAAAAGCAGCAGATCGTGATGCTGTTTGGCGACAGCCTGCCGGATTTCGCCGTGCAGTTTAAAAACAAAAAGCCGAGCGAGCAGCAGCGTGAGCTGGTTGAAGCCAGCAAAGCGCACTTCGGCGATGACTGGATTGTGCTACCTAACGCCGCTTATGGCGCTTGGTCGAAAGCCACGCTGGACAGCTGGAACGCCTCCCTGAAAAAATAATATTTTACTGGCCGGGAAAGGCATCGCCCGCCTTACCGGCCCTTCGGTTTACTATCCATCCCATTTATAGGTCCTATCATTATTAGGCAGGTTCTTATAATTTTACGGAGAAGTAAGATGAGCGCTTTCAAAGGAGACTCGTATGCTTACCGTGAAAAAACTTGCTCTGTCCACGCTGATTTCCAGTTCATTGCTTTTCTACCCTGCGCTGCAGGCGTCGGCACAGACGCCTCAGCACGTTGTTAAACAACCGGCGGGCGGATACAGCGTTCAGGTCGGCGATGTGCTTGTCACCTCGTTTACCGACGGGAGCGTCGCGCAGGATCTGCACAAGCTGCTGCGCCGGACAACGCCGCAACAAATCGATTCGCTACTGGCGAAAAATTTCCAGACTAACCCGGCTGAGGTGTCCATCAACGCCTTCCTGATTGCGATGCCCGGACATAAAATTCTGGTGGATACAGGCTCAGGCCAGCTGTTTGGCCCCGGTAACGGCGGACGTCTGATTGAGAGCCTCGCCACGCAGGGAATTAAGCCGCAGGACATTACTGAAGTCCTGCTGACTCACGCCCACTCCGACCATTCTGGCGGCCTGGTAAAAGACGGCAAGGCGGTGTTCAGCAACGCCCGCGTTTTCGTGGGCAAACCGGACATCGACTTTTTCTTTAACGACGACAACCAGAAAAAAACCGGCTACGGCAAGAACTACTTTACCGTCGCGCAGAAGACCTTAAAGCCCTATCTGGACGCCGGCAAGGTCGTGCCGTTTAGCGGCACCTCTGAACTGCTTCCGGGTATTACCGGCACGGTTCATCCAGGACATACGCCGGGTTCAGCGTTTTATACCCTGGAAAGCACAGGCGAGAAGATCACCTTCGTGGGCGACATTATTCACGCCGCGGCGGTCCAGTTCCCGCAGCCTGACGTGACAATCACCTACGATGAAGATCAGAACAAAGCGGCAGGCGTGCGCCAGCACGCGTTTGCGGACTTTGTGAAAAATAAAGATCTGGTGGCCGCGCCCCATCTGCCTTTCCCGGGTATCGGCTACGTGACCAAAGGCGAAAGCAGCGGTTATGCCTGGGTACCGGTAACCTATACCAACCGGGACGCCAGCGGCGCGAAATAAGATGACGCGGGTCACTGAGATGGACATAGACCTGCTCCTGACCCTGGACGCCCTGCTCCAGGACAGGAACATCACCCATGCGGCCGTGCGGCTGGGCATCAGCCAGCCGGCGATGTCCGCCCGTCTCGCGCGCCTGCGTTCGCTCTTTGGCGAACCGCTGTTTATTCCCTCCCCGCATGGACGCGGGGTATTACCCACGCCGAGAGCGGAGGCGCTCAGGCCGCAGGTGGAGAGCGTACTGCGCGGCATCAGCGCGATGTTTGCCCCCACCGCCTTCGAGGCGCAAACCAGCAGCCGGACATTTGTTATCGCGCTGCATGAAAACCCGGCGCTGATGCTGGGCACCGGGCTGCTTAACCAGGCAGGCGCAGCAGCCCCCGGCGTTCGCCTGCGCTTTGCCCTGCCTCAGATGGCCGAACTGCCGCAGCAGCTGGAAAACGGCGATGTGGATATCTACATCGGCGTGAGCGCGGGAGCCCACGACGGCTGGGTAAGACGCAAACTCATCGACGACGCGTTTGCCACCGCACAGCGCAAAGGCCATCCGCGCGGGACAGGACCGTTAGATCTGGAAAGCTACTGCGCCCTTTCTCATCTGGTAGTGTCATCGGCGGGGGATCCGTTTACCGGCTTTGTCGATCAAACCCTCGCAGGGCTGGGCCACCAGCGGCACGTCGCCATGTCGACGCAGAGCTACGCCGTGGCGCCTGCGCTTGTGGCCGGTACCGACCTGGTGTGCACCCTGCCGGAGCGGATGCTGAAACAGTTTGCCAGCACGCTGGATCTCTTCGCGCCGCCGCTGCCGCTCCAGCCGATTACCATCAACATGTACTGGCACCCGAAAAACAGCCATGATTCAGCGAATATCTGGCTGCGCGAGCAGCTGCTGCTGGCCGCCGGACGTCAGGTGTGATCGAGGGTAAGCAGAAACTTTTTAAGCACCTCTGAGCGGATAATCCGGTGGCAAACCAGCGTCAGCTCGCTCTCCCGGAGCCGGTCGAGGATGTCCACATAAACCACATTCTCGACGCTCACCGCCTTTGCCGAGGCGGGCAGCAGCGCCAGCCCAAACCCCGCCGAGACCAGGCTTATCACGGTGGGCACGTCGGTCGCGTTTTGTACCACGTTCGGCTGAAAACCCGCTCCGCTGCAGGCGTCATAAAAGTACTGTTCCAGCCCCATCCCCTCCGGGTCGCGCAGGGAAATCCATTTTTCATCTTTGACTGATGAAAGCGTCAGCGCGGATGAGCCCGCCAGCGGATGCTGACGATACAGCGCCAGCACCGTTTTCTCGGCGGTGAACGGTCGGCTCTGCAGATCGTCAGGAAGCGTGGGCAAGGGCGCCCGTATGATGGCAACATCCAGCTGATTGCTCTGCACGGCAGCGTAGAGCGTCTGCACATTTCCCGTCACCAGCGACATGGTGATGTCCGGCCAGCGCGTATGCATCTGGCGCAGCGCGGCGGGCAGCCTGCCGTCGAACATCGCGCTCGACACGCCCCCCAGGTTTAACACCCCCTGCTCGCCCCTTGCCGTTTGCCTGGCGTCCAGAACCGCCTGCTCGGTCAGGGAGATGGCGAGTCTGGCTTTCAGCAGAAACGCTTCACCAGCGGGAGTCAGGGTCAAGCGGCGGTTCGCCCGGCTAAAAAGCGTGACGCCCAAACGTTCCTCAAGCGCCTTTATCTGCTGACTCAGCGCCGGTTGCGCCATGTTCAGACGCTCGGCGGCCCGGTGCATGTGAAGCTCTTCGGCAACGACGATGAAATGGCGCATCTGACGAAACTGCACGGGACGCCTCCTTTTTTGATATGAATTTACTTATCAATTTAGCAGTAATGATGCAATTGATGCTATTGGTCATTGCCATAAGAATGGAGGTATTCAAACGAGGGAGGAAAATATGGAAAACCCGATCAACGATCTCCGCAGCGCCATCGCCCTGCTTCAGCGCCACGAAGGGCACTATATTGAAACCGATTATCCGGTCGATCCCAACGCGGAGCTGGCGGGGGTCTATCGTCATATCGGCGCAGGCGGTACGGTAAAACGTCCGACCCGTACGGGCCCGGCCATGATGTTCAACAGCGTGAAGGGCTATCCGGGCTCCCGCATTCTGGTGGGCATGCACGCCAGCCGCGATCGCGCGGCGCTCCTTCTGGGCTGCGAGCCTTCTGAACTGGCAAAACACGTCGGGCAGGCGGTGAAAAAACCGGTGGCACCCGTTGTCGTCCCGGCCTCGCAGGCACCCTGTCAGGAGCAGGTTTTCTACGCGGACGATCCTGATTTCGACCTGCGCAAGCTGCTTCCGGCACCGACAAACACGCCAATTGATGCGGGCCCGTTCTTCTGTCTGGGGCTGGTGTTGGCAAGCGATCCTGAAGATAGCTCGCTCACGGATGTCACCATCCACCGTCTCTGCGTCCAGGAGCGCGACGAGCTTTCCATGTTCCTCGCCGCCGGTCGGCATATCGAAGTCTTCCGTAAAAAGGCGGAAGATGCAGGAAAACCGCTGCCGGTGACGATCAACATGGGGCTCGATCCCGCCATCTATATCGGCGCGTGCTTTGAGGCCCCCACCACGCCGTTTGGCTACAACGAACTGGGCGTCGCCGGGGCGCTGCGCCAGCAGCCGGTCGAACTGGTGCAAGGCGTGGCAGTGAAAGAGAAAGCCATTGCGCGGGCGGAAATCATCATCGAAGGCGAACTGCTTCCGGGCGTGCGCGTAAGAGAAGATCAGCACACCAATACCGGCCACGCGATGCCGGAGTTCCCCGGATACTGCGGAGAGGCAAATCCCTCCCTGCCGGTGATCAAAGTGAAAGCGGTGACCATGCGTCATCACGCAATCCTGCAAACGCTGGTGGGCCCCGGAGAAGAACATACCACGCTGGCCGGTTTGCCAACGGAGGCCAGCATCCGCAATGCCGTTGAGGAGGCGATTCCGGGCTTCCTGCAAAACGTCTATGCGCATACCGCGGGCGGCGGTAAGTTCCTCGGGATATTGCAGGTGAAAAAACGCCAGCCGTCAGACGAAGGACGACAGGGCCAGGCGGCGCTCATAGCCTTAGCCACCTATTCGGAACTGAAAAACATTATTCTTGTCGACGAAGATGTGGATATTTTCGACAGCGACGACATTCTGTGGGCGATGACCACCCGCATGCAGGGAGATGTCAGCATCACGAATATACCGGGGATCCGCGGCCACCAGCTGGATCCGTCGCAGTCGCCGGATTACAGCAACTCAATTCGCGGAAACGGCATTTCCTGCAAGACCATCTTCGACTGCACGGTACCGTGGGCGCTGAAGGACCGCTTCGAGCGCGCGCCGTTTATGGAGGTGGATCCGCGTCCGTGGGCGCCGGAGCTGTTTAAAGATAAAAAATAAACGCTTTTTCTTCACCCCTCAGGGGTGAAGAACCTCACGCTTAAATTGCCGCCTCCCCTGCTTTCTTGTACCCTTTCACCGGAAACCCTTCCCCCATAAACATTGAGATATCCGGACGCCTATGACTGCACACATTTCTAACGATCCTTTACATGGCGTAACGCTGGAGATGATGGTCAACGCCCTGGTGGCGAAATATGGCTGGAGCGAGTTGGGCGACCGAATCAAAATTAACTGTTTCAGAAAAGATCCCAGCGTTAAATCGAGCCTGAAATTTCTGCGCCGTACCCCGTGGGCGCGCGCAGAAGTCGAAGCCCTGTATCTGGATTCCCTCAACGATGAGATAAGCACAGAACAGGCGGAGCCCGCCTTTAATCCCTGGGCTAACAGTCGGATTATCAAGAGCTAAAACGCAAATGACGCGACACGTAAAACGGATTGGTGCGCTGGCTGCCTGCGCACTTTTACTTGTGAGTTGCTCCTCAAAACCACCCAAATCACTGGTTACCCCTCTGCCGACCGTGAGCAAACCGACGCAGCAGGCAAACGCGCCGATGCGCGGGATCTGGCTGGCGACCGTCTCTCGTCTCGACTGGCCGCCGTTGGCCTCGGTGAATGGCCGCAGCGCGGACCAGCGTATCGCGATGCAGAAGCAGGCGCTGACGGACAAACTCGATAAGCTGAAAAGCCTCGGGATCAACACCGTATTTTTCCAGGTGAAGCCGGACAGCACGGCGCTGTGGTCATCTAAAATCCTGCCCTGGTCGGATACCCTGACGGGAACCATTGGAGAATATCCGGGCTACGATCCGCTCCAGTTTATGCTGGATGAGGCCCACAAGCGCGACATGAAAGTCCACGCCTGGTTCAATCCATACCGCGTCTCCACGAACACCAAACCTTCGACCATTGCCGCGTTAAACCGGACATCGTCACTGCACCCTTCCAGCGTTTACGTACAGCACCCGGAATGGATCCGTACCTCAGGCGATCGTTTCGTCCTCGATCCGGGCATTCCGGAGGTGCGTGACTGGATAACCCAGGTTGTAACAGAAGTAGTGAGGCAATATGCGATAGACGGCGTGCAGTTCGACGACTATTTCTACACAGAAACGCCCGGGTCGACACTGAATGATGCCTACACCTACAGGCGATATGGCGAGGGATTTGCCTCAAAAGCAGACTGGCGACGTCACAATACGCAAGAGTTGATCGTGCAGGTCTCCCGTGCAATTAAACAGGCAAAACCCAACGTTGAGTTTGGTGTGAGCCCGGCGGGTGTCTGGCGCAACCGCTCCTTTGATCCGGCAGGCTCTGACACGCGCGGTGCTGCCGCGTATGATGAATCCTACGCCGACACCCGTAAATGGGTTCAACAGGGGTTGCTGGATTATATCGCGCCGCAGATCTACTGGCCCTTCGCCCGTGACGCCGCGCGCTATGATGTTCTGACCAAATGGTGGGCTGACGTGGTGAAACCGACCCATACCCGCCTTTACATCGGCATCGCGTTTTACAAAGTGGGGGCACCCTCTAAAAATGAGCCCGACTGGACGGTTAACGGCGGCGTGCCTGAGCTGAAGAAACAGCTCGATTTGAACGATTCACTGCCCAACGTGAATGGCACCATCCTGTTCCGTGAAGACTATCTCAACCAGCCGCAAACACAGGACGCGGTAAGCTATCTCCGCGGGCGCTGGGGTAGCTGAGAGGGTAAACGCGGGCAGGAACACGCCGTTTCTGCCCGCGCCGATCAGGGTTTCGGCCCGAACATCTCTACCAGCTGTTTCTCGTTCGGCAGTCCCATTACCTGCTGAAGTTCGTTTTCTTCATTCAGATAATAAATCGCCGGAGTGGCATTCCCCCCCAGACTGTCCATTAAGGCCTGATGCTTCTGCAGGATCTCGACGGTTTCACGCGTCGCCGCAGCGTCTGGTTTAGGCAATTTTTTCCCACCGGAAAGTTCGTACTCTTTCCAGGCCGAGACCGGATCTTTCGCATTCAGAATGGCTGAGGCGTTACGCCCGCTGTTGGGGTTGAGAAACGCAACCAGCAGCGTGTTGAGCTGGACCTTGCCCGCCTTCACCCACGGCTGCGCTTCGGCCCAGAAGGTTTTGCAGTACGGACAGAACGGATCGGCAAAGACAAAGACTTTACGCGGCGCAGCGTCAGCCCCCTCTTTCAGCGGATGTGCTGCATTGAGCTTTTTCCACATTTCACGCCCCATCGGCGCGTAGATCTCTTTCTGGAAATAGGCCTCACTGAGATTTTTTCCCTTATCATCATACAGATACCCCGAAACCACGTGCTTTCCGTCAGGGGTTAAAAAAAGGGTGACGCCCATGTCCTGGTATTGTCCCAGCCAGGCAGGTGCGCCGCCTGGGGCGTCAATCTTCTTGAGGATCTTGATATCCTGCTGCTCACTGAAGTTCTTCACGGCATCAGGCAGCGTCTCTTCCGCTTTGAGCCCCCCAGAAACCATCAGAGCAGCAAGTAACAGCACTTTTTTCTTTGCAGGCAGTTGAAGCATAACGATCCCTCTAACATATTGTTTTTCAGAGTGGTCGAACTTCAATCCCCTGTCAACGCTTCATAGATATCCTGCAGGCGACTACGCAGAAATCGCACGGCCTTGTGCTTGCGGGATAACAACGCCTGCACCGTGTCGCCCGTTTCATCCGCCAGCGCTTTCATGCTGTACCCCTGAAATTCCGTTTTTTCGAATACCTCCCGCTGCGACGGCGGCAGTTCCGACAGGGCTTGCTCGAGTTCTTCCCACAGCAGCGATTTAAGATACTCCTCCTCCGGCGTTTGCGGCACGCCGAATAACGTTTCGGCTAACTCCTCTTCGGGAAAATCCTCGTCGTCGTCAGCGGTAAAGTAGCCAGCGAGCGAAACTTCGCGCTTTTTCCGCGCCCGGTCGGTCATCTCATTGCGTGCCGCGCGAAACAGCCAGGCGGCGACGTTCTCCACCGGCTGTTCCACTTTCATCAGCTGATACGTCACTTCCTGCAGGATATCGTCGGCATCATCGCGAACCGCCGTTCGCCCGCGAATGAATGCCTTCAGGCGGGTGCGGCAGGCATTAAGCGCCGAGACCAGTAATGATTCTCCTGCCTCACCGGCTTTCATATCGTTCACTCTGCTTCCGGTGTTTTCGCCGCATTGTCATCGCGCTTTTCATCACGATGGTCGCGCCAGCCACAATGGCCGTGGCGTCCAAACCCAGCGCGACGCTGCTGAATAAAGGCTTCACGCTGTTCCGGCGTCATGTTCATCCAGCGCTCGTGCATCCGGCGGTGTGCGCCGAACATACCAGGCCTGAAGCCCAACCCACCGAACAGAATGCGGCTCAGCAGCAGAATGCCCAGCGCCTGCCAGAAGCCGATGGCTTTCACGCCGAGGATGGCGGGAAGTAATGCGTTCCACAGGGTCATCACCAGCAGGCCGAGCACGATGAAAATCACCGCGCCGATGACTAAACCCTTGCCCATACGATGGCGACCGAATCCGCGTCCGTGACCTCTGCCGTGCATTTCAAAATCTCTCATGGTGTTTACCTCGTTTACAGTAACTGATTATGGCTTGTGATGAGGTAGACGGATGAGGGCGGGAAATATTGCTGGAGAAAATGAAATAAGTACTCTGGCCGCAGATTCGCGGTTATTGCCCGGCGGCGCTGACGCTTGCGCGGGCCTACAGGTTTGGTAGGCCGGGTAAGCGTCAGCGCCACCCGGCACATGTCAAAGGCTTACGCCTGCACCGGCAATCTAAAACTCGAAATACTCCGTGAAAGCTGCTGCGCCTGCTCTTCCAGCGAGGCCGCCGCTGCCGCGGACTGCTGCACCAGCGCCGCATTCTGCTGGGTCACGCCGTCCATCTCGGTCACCGCCTGGCCGACCTGCCCAATCCCCCGGCTCTGCTCTTCGGAAGCGACGGAAATCTGTTCCATCAGCGTATTCACTTTATTCACCGAAGCAATAATCGAATCAATAACGTCGCCCGAGCGGTGGACCAACTGCGCACCGTTTTTCACGCTGGAAACCGACTGCGCAATCAGGCTCTCGATGTCCTTGGCCGCCACCGCGCTTTTCTGCGCGAGTGTTCGCACTTCGCTGGCAACAACCGCAAAGCCGCGGCCCTGCGTGCCCGCGCGCGCGGCTTCAACCGCCGCGTTGAGCGCCAGAATATTGGTCTGGAAGGCGATGCTGTTAATGACGCTGGTAATATCCTCGATGCGCTTCGAGTTCGCCGCAATGGTGTTCATCGTTTCGATCACTTCGCGGGTCACCGCTTCGCCGGTGTGGGCATTTTTCACCGCATCCTGCACCAGCTTCCCGGCCTGGAATACATTATCGGTATTATTCGCCACCGTCGCGCTCAGCTCTTCCATACTGGCTGCGGTCTGGGTCAGTGCAGATGCCTGTTGTTCGGTGCGTGAAGCCAGGTCGATATTTCCGGAGGCGATCTCTTGCGCCGCGTGAGTGACGGTATGGCTCGCGTCGCGCACCTGGGCGATAGTGGCGAGCAGCGCCTGACGCATCTGTTCCATCGAACCCATCAGGTGATCGATTTCATTCCCGGCGCAGCCCTTCACGGGCACCGGTATGTCCAGCTTGCCCGCCGCAATCTGGCTGCAGTGTTCACGGGCCAGGTTAACCGGCGCGAAGACAAATCGCTTCATCAGCAGGCTGACGGCGATAATCACCAGCACAAACAGGCAGGCGATAACGGCAATCATCACCAGGCCAAAAACAAAGTTGCTGCTCGCATCCTCGTTAAGACTTTTGGCATATTTCTGATGAATGGAAAGGACCTGGTCGAGAACGATCTCGTACTGGCGGTCGAGGCGGGAGACTTCCGGGATCAGCGCGTTAAATTTGGCCACGTCGTGCGCCTCGGCGGCATCGATCAGCGGAGCCAGCCCCTGGTTGCGGTAGTTTTGCCAGGCATCCTGATAGGCAGCCACCTGCGGGGCTTCATCCGTCAGACGCGGCGAAGCCATAAAGGCCGCAAAGGCGTGGTCCGCTTTGGTCAGCGCCTCTTTCACCGCAGAAAGCTTGGCAGCCTCATCGGCAGTATTGCCCGCTTCCACCATCTTCACGTACTCCATCACCCTGACGCGCAGCGTACGGCTATGGTTGATAGGGTCAATAATGGAGAGCACAACCTGGATCTCTTTGTTCACGTTATCCAGGGAATTATTACTTTTAATGATGAGGCCAACGCTGGTAGCAGTGCTGACAACAAAGAAGAAAAGCAGTGAGAACAGGACAATCAGGGACGACTTCTTCAACGACATAAACCAATACCTCAAGGAAAATTATTCCTTATGGTTATCGGCTGTTCCAAAACTTAAATTAATTAAAGTTATTGATGTATTGGCCGGGGCTATACCGCTGACTTATAGCGCCGCTGAAGGGTAGCATCCAGCTTCCGCTGCACAGGTTGCGGCGCCTCGCCGTCGATCAATTTCCCAATCAGATCAAAGCAGTGCCACGCCAGCTGGCGGTTGTCCTGGCGAATGGTATCAACCGGTATCGTCAGCGAATCATACAAATAATGATCGTCAAAACTGGCTAACCTGATATCACTTTGCAACAGGTTATGTTGCCCCATATAGCGCAATACCCCTTCCAGCAGGCCACAGGCGGCGGTAAAGAGGGCTTTAGGCGGACGGCCTAAGCGCGCGCAAAGCTCAGCGAACATCTCGTAGCCGGAGCTCGGGTGATAGTTGCCGTGAATGATCCACTCCGAACGTAGCTCGACGTTGGCCTCACGTAAACCTTGCTTAAAGCCTTCCAGACGGTCCCGCGTCGGGGAAAGCCGTGGCTGCCCGCCGAGGAAATAAAACTCATCAGGATGCTGGCGGGCGATCTCGGCCACCAGTTCCGCCGTGGGGGTAATCGAATCGGTAATGACCAACGGCAGAGAGCTGTCGTTCATATGGCGGTCAAAGAGGACAACGGGCAGTTGCTCGCTCAGTTTCTGGTAGTCCGCATCATTCAGCATGCTGGAGGCCACAATCAGGCCGTCCACCTGGCGCGCCACCATGTTTTTGACCACCACGGTCTCCTGCCCCGGATTCTCATCGCTACAGGAAATCAGCAGCTGAACACCCGCCTCGCGGCACAGTGTTTCCAGTTCGTGAGAAAAGACGGCAAAACCGTAGTTGGTGATCTCCGGGACCACCAGACCAATGGTGTGGCTGCGGTTATCACGCAGCGAACGGGCGTGAATGCTCGGCTGATAGTGATGCTCTTTGGCAATTGCCAGAACGCGATCGCGGGTCTCTTCCGCCACCCGAAGCTCTTTGCTGCGTCCGTTCAGTACCAGGCTGGCGGTGGCTTTTGAAACCCCCGCCAGCTCCGCGATGTCTTTAATTGTGACGCGTTTTGTTTTTCTCACAACGACTTAGATCCGGCTGCCAAAACCCCTATTCTATCATGCAGCGGCGCAGCGACCAGTAGCGTAATGTGATGTCGGACGCACCTTCGAAGCACACCTGAGCCGGATGAGCAGGAAAATAGCGGCTGCTCATCACCCCTTCGCCATGATTGATGAAAATCTCAACGCTGGAACGGTCGCACAGCACGCGTAAATGGTTAACGTCACCCAGCCAGTAGCGGGTCAAGGTTTCGCCGTTTTTCAGGCTGGCGCGTTCAAGACGCAGCCCCTTCTCATCCCAGCGAAGGCGCATCGCGCCGGCAAAATCCACATTCACACACGCCGTTTCCAGCTCAAACTCAAGACTCGTCGCATCCAGAGCGGGCGCACCGCGGGCAGCACCCCGCCACTGACATTCGGTCTCGCGCAGCGTTTCCAGTTCACGAACGGGCGCTTGCCACAGCCTGCCGTCGCGATACCGCAGTTCACGCGGGCAGGTCATCTGGTGGATCCAGCCATGGGCCCGCGTCGGCTGGAGCATCTCTTCCCCGTCCGGCACGCCCATCCAGCCAATGAGGATACGCCGTCCGTCTTCCGCCAGCGTGGTTTGCGGGGCGTAGAACTCGAACCCGGCGTCCAGTTCATGTAGCTCGCCGTGATCAAACGTCGCGCGCTGATAGTCAAACGCCCCGCTCATCCAGGTCGCCGGATAGGTATTGAGGTAGCGATGCGGCTCGCGCGCCAGCCCCTGCGGACAGCAGATCAACACGTGCGTCCCGTCGAGGGCAAACAGATCCGGACACTCCCACATATACCCCGCGTCCGACAGGCCGTTGACGCCGTGACCGGCAATCTCGCCGCAAGGCTGCCAGCGCTGTAAATCACTGGATGTGAACAGCAGCACTTTACCGTGCTTTTGCACGTCTTGTGCGCCCAGCACCATGTACCACTCCCCGTCGTGTTGCCACACCTTCGGGTCGCGGACGTGTCCGGTATAACCGTCCGGCAGCGGCAGCACCGGGCCCCGTTTTTTAAAGCTTCCGTCCGGTTGTTCGACGGCCAGGCACTGCCAGGCGGTGCGGCTGCCGTCGTCAAACTTCACGTTGCCGGTGTAGCACAGCGTCAGTTCGCCGCCGTTGTCCACGGCGCTGCCGGAGTAGCAGCCGTTGCGGTCATATTCTTCATCCGGCATCAGCGCCAGCGGCTCATGCTGCCAGTGCACCAGATCCGCTGAACTCCAGTGTCCCCAGCACTTGTAGCGATGATCGCACTCCAGCGGATTCCACTGATAAAACAGGTGGTAGCGCCCGGCGAACCAGATAAACCCGTTGGGATCGTTCATCAACCCCGTCACGGGCGCGGCGTGCCACGCGGGGTAATGGCTGTCGGCCAGCGCGCGCGGCTGGCCCTTCATGACGGCCTGCAATATCGCAGGCCAGCGGGAAGCGAAGGTCATTATTCAGAGTCCGTTTTATATTTCAGCAGCAGCGAGACGGTAAACGCCACGCCGAACGCAATCACCATGCCGATAATATAGTTGAGCAGCGAGCTGGCCTGCACAATAGCCATTCCCGGAATAGCGGTCAGGCCAACGGCGGTCATATAGACATGGACCGACACCACCCAGGCACCGCCCACCGCGCCGCCAATCAGCGCGGCGATAAACGGTTTAACAAAGCGCAGGTTGATACCAAAAATGGCCGCTTCGGTGATGCCCAGCATCGCAGAAAATGCCGAGGGTAAGGTAATGGCTTTGATTTTGGCATCTTTGGTCTTGAACCACACCGCCAGACAGGCACCGCCCTGCGCCACGTTCGCCATGGCCCAGATAGGCAGCAGGAAGTTAACACCAATCGACGGGTTACCCAGCAGCCCGGCCTCGATGGCGTGGAAGCTGTGGTGAATACCGGTGATCACAATCACCGAATAAAGCCCACCAAACAGCAGCCCGGCCAGCCAGCCCGCGTGTTCAATGAGCGTGCTCAGGATAAAGGAGATGCCGTCGCCCAGCGCGCGCCCTGCCGGGCCGATAATCAACAGCGCAATAAAGCCGGAGATCACCACGGTCAGGAAAGGCGTCAAAATCAGATCCAGCGCGTCCGGGATCGCGCGGCGCAGATTTTTCTCGACAATGCTCATAAACCAGACGGCCAGCAGCACCGGGAACACCGTGCCCTGATAGCCAATCATGGCGATCTCAAGCCCGAAGAAGTTCATGGTGTGGAAGCCGGACGCCACGCCCCAGGCGTTGGTCAGCGCCGGGTGCGTCAGGATCCCGCCAAGCGTGGCCCCCAGGTAGGGGTTGCCGCCAAATTCGCGTGCGGCGGTGAAGCCAATCAGGATAGGCAGAATGATAAACGCCGCCGAGCTGCACATGTCCAGCATGATGTAGAGCGCGTTGTCCGCGTTAACCCAGCCGTAGGTTTTCACCATCCCGAGCAGCCCCATCAGCAGACCCGAGGCCACAATCGCCGGGATAATCGGCACAAAAATATTGGAGAGCAGACGCGCGATGCGCTGGAACGGGTTGAGCTTGCGCGCTGCGATATCTGCCGCTTCCGACTTGCTGGATTCACTGATACCCGCCGCCTGAATAAACGCCGCGTAAACCTTGTTGACCACGCCCGTGCCAAAAATGACCTGCATCTGCCCGGCGTTACGAAAACAGCCTTTTACACCCTCGACCTTGCCGATAGCCTGCTGATCGGCAAGCGCGTCATCGACCAGCACCAGACGAAGACGCGTTGCGCAGTGGGCGGCGCTGGCGATGTTTTCCTTGCCACCGAGCAGCGGAATAAGCTCGCGGGCGATTTGATTAAAATCCATAGATACCTCTGCCTGACTTCTTTTTTATGATGTGCGAAACGCTCCCGCCAGGCGGGAGCGTGATGGGTTAAAACCAGGTTTCCATCTGAACCCCAAAGTTCCATTCCCCGCCAGCGTTGAAGCCGCTGCTGCCAAAGGCATCATCGCTGGCGTAATTATCCAGTTTGCTGCTCCAGTCCATCCAGGTGGCAAACAGGCGCAGCTCCGGACGGCTGAAGAAATCACCAATCTTGCCCGCTTTTAACGTCGGGGCGAAGGTCAGCTTGTAGAAGCTGCCGTTGACCGCATTGCGATCCTTGTAGCCTTCCGGGTTTAAGTCCATGTACTGATAGCTGCCCTCGAATGCGAGGGCGAAATTCTGCGTGACCTCTTTGATCAGGCGCGTATTCAGGGTGACCCACTCATAGCTGTCGCCTTTCACGTAGCGGTCCTTGCTGCTCTGCGCCAGCACGGCAGGCGCGATATGCCAGCCACCGCCGAGCGGCGTGACACCGTAACTTGCAAAGCGCCAGGTATCGGCTTCCGACAGCAACGCGCCATCCGAACCGATGCTTTTGACCTCGGCGCCCAGACCGTGGCCGTAGAGCAGCGCCGTTTTGGCGGAACCTTCACGCAGCCCGTAGAAACTCTCGTTATGCAGGCCGACCAGGGCGTGCACGCCGTTGTTCGCCGCATCGGTTTTAATCAGATCGCCGCTGCTGTCTTTACGGTCGTCATTATCCTTCGCGCGTAAGCCGCTGACCATGACCTGGAGCGGACCGGCGAAGTGGTTCATGCTGAGGATGTAGTTCTGAACGTTATTGTCGATCTCCTCTTCGCTGCCAAAGTTGCGGCCATAAATCGAGAAGTTGCTGCGCAGGTTCTCGTTCCACTTCACGTCATACACGCCGCCGCCGGTTCCGGCGAGAAACACCACGTCGGAGTCCAGCCAGTGAATGTCAAAGTTATCGCGATCGAATCGTTTACCCGCCCAGAAGGTGCTGCCCTTTAGCGCGCCGGTAAAATCTGGCAGATTTCCCAGTTCGGCAAAGGCCTGACGAATATTAAGATCGCTGGTATCGGCGGACCAGTCGTTATAGGTCTTCTGACCGTCGGCAAGCATTGCCTTGAAGCGGGTGGTCGCCCCGCTGTCGAGCGTCTGTTTGTGCTCCACGTTCAGCTCAACGTAGGTGTCTGCTTCATTACCCAGACGACCTACCGCACCACCGGTTTCCCCGGCTGGCGTCAGGTATGGACCACTTTTGCTGCTGGAGGCCGCGTCGTTCATCAGCAGGCCGGAACGGGCGTAGCCGTGGAACTCGAACC
Source organism: Enterobacter sp. B79-1 (assembly GCF_057444735.1). Classification (NCBI taxonomy): domain Bacteria; kingdom Pseudomonadati; phylum Pseudomonadota; class Gammaproteobacteria; order Enterobacterales; family Enterobacteriaceae; genus Enterobacter; species Enterobacter sp. B79-1. The sequence goes on along the minus strand of NZ_JBYAZJ010000001.1, from coordinate 406,179 downwards.
CGCTGCTCTGGTCCGCTTTTTTCTCCAGCACCGTCGTACGTTGCGCCACCGCCTGAGTGGTGGTTTGCGTCTGCTGCTGTGCCGCCACCAGCTGCTGCGTTTTTTGCTCCGCCGCCGTGGCGCGTTTCTCGGCAACCTGTGCGCGGGTTTCCGCAGCCTGGAGGCGCTGCTCCATCGCGGCAAGGCGCGCTTCGATGCTTGTCATATCCGTTTGGGCAAAAACAGAGGTACTGCCGGCCAGCATGCCTATCATCACGGCAAGTCTGCGTTTTTTATACATTTTGTCGCATCCCTAAAAGAATTTATTAAAAGTGCTAAATTGCTAAACCGGTTTAGGTTGCTGATACTAAACCTGTGAAATTTGGATCGGCAATGTTTTTTGCTAAACCGATTTAGTTTGTGTGATCGAGGCGACAATTCAGGCCGCCGACGGGCGGCCAAAGGGGGGAATTACAGTTCGTGATGGTAAGGCAGCGCGGTCATTGCGCCTTTCGCCGTCGTGGCTAACGCGCCGCAGCGCTGCGCGAGTCCGATGACCGGGACAAGTTCCTGACCGGCGGCCAGTCCGTACAGAAGACCGGCCACGAAGGCATCACCTGCTCCGGTCGTATCGACACACTCCACGGAGGTTGCCGGATAGTGTTTCACGGCGCCATCATGCCAGGCGATAACGCCCTCTTTGCCCAGCGTGACCAGCACCAGACGGGCCGGACAGCGGCGCATGAGTGACGCCAGCCCGGTTTTTACCTGAGCGTCGTGGGTTAAAAACGTCAGCTCCTCAACGGAGAGTTTGACCACGTCTGCGTGCTGCAAAGCCAGTTCGAGGCAGCGGCGAAGTTCGTTCTCATCAGCCCAGAGATCAGGGCGAATATTGGGGTCGAAACTGACGTAACCACCCGCTTCCCTGATGGAGGTCATCGCCTGAAACGCCGCTGAGCGGCTCGGTTCTGCGCTTAAGGCGATGGAGCAGACGTGCAGCCACTCACCGGCGCTGAAGGACGGCAGATCGGCGGGTTCCAGAAACAAATCGGCGCTCGGGCGCACCATGAAGGTAAACGAGCGTTCGCCATGGTCATCCAGATCGACAACCACTGTGGAGGTACGATGCGCAGGGTCAAGGCGCATCTGCCGCACCTCAACCTGCTCATCAGCTAATATCTGATACATAAAGCGGCCAAAAGGATCGTCGCCCACTCTGCCGATAAACGCGCTGTTTCCCCCCAGCCGCGCAACGCCAACCGCCACGTTTGCCGGTGCGCCGCCGGGGCATTGCAGTAACCTGCCTTCCCCATCTGGCAGGAGATCCACTACGGCATCACCAAGAACCCAGATCTTTTTCATGTCACCCTCTTTGCTAAACAATGTTAAACCGTTTTAGCTATTTAAGCACAGCCTGGCATGAGGGGGAAATAGTCGAGGAGGAAATGTATGGAATGTGCGATCACCGCGTCATATGCGGCCAGTTAATATCAGATACGCCATTCAGCTGTGGGCGTGCAAACAAAAAGCCCTGAAAACGGCGTATTCCGGCAGACTCAAGCCAGAACCACTCTTCGAGCTTCTCGATGCCTTCGGCCACCAGGGTAATTTCAAGGTCGGTACAGCAGCTGATGATTGAGCGCACAATCGCCTGCTTCGGACCGCTCAGGTGAATATTGCTGACAATCTCCCGGTCGATTTTAATTTTATCCGGCTGGAATCGGGTCAGCAGAGAAAGTCCGGCATAGCCAGAGCCAAAATCGTCAATGGCCAGACCAATCCCTTCTGCACGCAGCTGTTTAATGGCGCTGTTAAACTGATTGAAACCGGAAATCATCTCGTTTTCGGTCACTTCGATGATGACCTGTTCAGGCTGTAAACCGTACCTGCCGATCTGTTCGACCAAAAACTCAACCGCGCCAGGCACATTCACCAGCGACATTGGCAGCAGGTTCACTGCAAGTTTGTGACTCCCGATCCCCAGTTTTTCGGCCAGCGCGAAGGCATAGGCTTTGGTTTGCAGATCGACCTCGTAAATCTTATCCGGGTCGAGAGCATTGAAGAAATGCTCCGGGCTTCCGCCGTCATTTCCGCGGATCAGCGCTTCAAAAGAGCTAATTTTGCCTTCCGAGGGCTCGACAATCGGCTGAAGGGCAAACTGGCAGGGTTGATCCGCGAACAGCCCTAAGGCGTCACTAAAATCCGTGCTCTCGCGGGAAAGCGTCCATTTCTCCGGTTCGTAATGCGAGCCAGACGATGTCGATTTACTGCCGGTAATAAACGACTGGATAAATTTAAACACCCGATCGTCAGATGTCAGATAACTCTCGAGCTTGCTGTAATGCAGAACTGATTCCAGAACCTCTTTCTGCGATTGGACCTGCAGATCGAACAGCAGCATGCCGACGTTGTCGAAACGTCGGCGCGGACCGTAATCCCGCATGAGCTCCACCACGTCTGCATGCCGTTTATCTTCGCGGATCTTATGGAAGAGCTTCACCACGCTCTCTTCCTTCCCTTCGAGAAGTTGCAGAATTTCGCTTCCGTTCGAGAGAAGAATACCGGTGATGTTCTCCCCCGTATTACGGATCCTGGCCTTTTCAACCAGCGCGCTGAGCTCTGCAGAGCTGCAGGATAAATTCCACTGGCTTCGATAAATGAGAGTAGTAAGCACAGAATCGGGGTCCGGATATGAGGTAAACGTCTGAACGTTACTGTTTAACATACTTCCCCCTTGCGGCCTAATCTATTCATTAAACCAATTAATTCCCCTCAATGCGCCCGTTAATCCGCTCCTGCATATAGTCGTAAAACGGATTTGACGTGACCCGCATGAGCGCATCCTTCCCGACGCTAAGAACCGATGTCTCGCCCCACAGCGCAATGGTCCCCAGGCTGATGCCATAGCGGTTTTTGACCTCCGGATGACGGCCATACAGATCATCTTCAGGAGGGAACGGGATGGCCACATGCGAGAGCGAATAGACCTCTTGCGGATACGAAGTGGAGAGCGGAACTACCGTTTCACGCGTACTCTCCGCAGGCGTAATCTTAGCAACCGTGTCATCACTGTCTGCCCTGCGATTGGTCACCACCGTGACACTGTAACGCCTTTTTGCCGCAGGCAGGAGATCGGCAAGCGCTGTCCAGGAAGAGGGTTTAAACAACGGACGGAAGCTCGCCGCCTGGTTGATATCAAATACCACCAGTTCACTGCCGTTTGCCGGAAGCTGGTCGAACAGCCCCGTCACCACCGCCCGGGTACTGACCGTCGAATCCATGATGGACTGAAACGCTATCACCGGCGCGAGCTGGTCGAGGCTGTGGTTCTGCGCATCATGGCTAAGCTGCTGCTGCAACGCCTGCGTCAGTAACCACGACTGTCGCGCCGCGTTCACCGGAAACGAATTATATTTGTAAGGGTTATATTCTGGAGCAATGTTGAGCCACGCGGCTTTGGCAAATGCCGGTAACATCGCGGGTAGCCCGGCGAATCCGGCAAAACGGGCGAACGCCGTGACGCCAATCATGGGCGACAGCAGTACCAGCTGCTGAGGTTTACGCAACGTCGGGGCGTCGAGCGCATCAAGGGCATATTTCATGGCCAGCGCCCCGCCGTTGGAATACCCCACCAGATGCAGCGGCACCGCATCCCCCGCCAGACGCGTCGCTTCACGTACGGCAAGCCGCGTCGCCGCCATCCACATCTCCCAGTCGACATCCGTTAACGCACCGGGCGCGGTGCCATGACCGGGCAGGCGCGGAACGACGGCGACAAAGCCGTGCTGCTGATAGTTAACCGCTAGGTGTTTTACGCTGTAAGGCGAATCCGTCAGTCCGTGAAGCAGCACCACCGCTCCGCGTGGTTTGCCTTTTGGCATCAGCACAAATGAACGGTTGGCATCGGGTGAAAACTGTCCGGGCCATACCAGGCTCTGGCGATTGTAGCGGTTAAGAGGGGTCTGCTCTTCTGCTTCCGTTTTCGCCGTCACCTCGTTTTCCAGCGCGCTGAAAATGGCGTTTTCGCGGGTCAGGTACTGGGCGAAATTTGCCTTGTCCATCTCCTGGACGGACATTTCATCCGCGCGCCAGGTATGCCAGCGGTGCAGTTCCGGCCCCTGCTGCGAGAGATAAACCCGCACGGCGAGCAGTACAAACAGGATAATCCCCAACACCAGGATACTTTTCTTTGCGAACGCGATCAGCCGCACGCTGACACGCCAGGGCCAATTCGCCATGCCGATTTTCCTTTCCAGCTCAGTGTCCTTCAATCTTAACAAAAATGTGAAGGCACTGACGTATTCACCAAAATCATTCTCCTCCGCTTCGACCAATGCACCAAAAGTGAACTACGCTGCACAAATGTTGATCATTGGTTAAATAAATATTGCATTAACTTTGCTGCATAGCGGGTTTTACCCGCTCTGTGAACATGGCACGCGTCCTGCATTGTTAATCAGGTAACAAAAAATCGGCAATTGACAGCCAGTTAACAGCGAGGCGGTATGACGACACAACCTGAAGTGCTGAGCCGTATCGAAGCGACCTTCAGTCAGCTCACGCCAAGCGAAAAGCGGGTGGCAAGCTGGATGCTGGCGCACGCCGCGCAGATCCCCTTTGAAACGGCAGAAAGCGTGGCGCTGATTACCGGGACCAGCGGGATCACCGTCGGGCGCTTCCTGCGCAAGCTGGGCTACCGCAATCTGGACGATGCTAAAAAAAGCCTGCGCGACCCTTATCAGCCCTGGGGCATGAACGAGCGTCTTGACTCGTGGCAGCAGCAGCAACCGCTGTCGGACCGCGTTCAGCACTCGCTTTCCCTGGAAATCGACGCGATTACGCAGGTGTACCAGCTGGCGCAAAGCGAGGCCTTCAGGCAGGTGGTCCATCAGCTTGCCCGTGCAGACGCGGTTTTTGTGCTGGGTATTCAGTCGACGCGCGGGATCGCTAATGCGTTCTTCAGCCATCTGGAATATCTGCGCCCGCGCGTGAGCTACTCAGAAGGGTTATCCGGCAGTTGGGTGGAGTCCCTGAACTCAGGATTTGCGAACCCCTACGTGGTGCTGACCGATACCCGCGCCTACTCCGCTATTGCCCGTCAGTACTGTCGCGTCGCGAGTGAAAAAGGCATTCCGATGGCGCTCATTACCGATATCTGGTGTCCGTGGGCGCGGGATTACCCTATCGATTTACTGCAGGTGAAAACCGATACCGGACACTTCTGGGATTCACTTGCCCCCGTCAGTTGCCTGTTCAACCTGCTGCTCTCGGGCGTGGTGGAAGCACTGGGTGAAGCGCTGCCGGAACGCCTCGCGGTAAACCGACAGCTACAACAAGAGTTTGGTCAATTCGAACGCTAAAGGAGTGGATCAATGTCCGACGAGTATCAACTGGTTGATGTGGCGAAGACGTTTCCCGCGCTGCATATCGATCTTAAATACGCCACCGATGACAACATCACCGGCAGGCCGATTTATCAGGAAGCGCGATGCTTGCTGCATACCGATGCGGCTACCGCGTTAGCGAAATCGATCGGTATTGCTACCCTGGCCGGACTGAAACTGGTGGTCTACGACGCCTACCGTCCGCAGGAGGCCCAGGCGCAGCTGTGGGATGCCTGCCCAAACCCGGAATACGTGGTTGATGTGGCCATTGGCTCGAACCACAGCCGGGGGACCGCCATCGACGTCACCTTGATGGATGAACGGGGTCACGTGCTGGATATGGGCGCCGGGTTTGACGAAATGCACGACCGCTCGCATCCGTATCACCCTTCCGTACCGCCGCAGGCACAGCGCAACCGCCTGCTGCTCAACGCCATTATGTTTGGCGGCGGATTCGTGGGCATCAGCAGCGAATGGTGGCATTTCGAGCTGCCAAACGCCGCAGGCTACCCGCTGTTAGACGACCAATTTCCCTGTTTTTCGACCACACACGCTGCACGTTAATACTGGAGCCCGGCCATGAAAAAAACGCTTCTGACCACCCTGATCGCCGCTACGCTGGCGTTAACTTCTACCGCTGCACTGGCAGCCGTTCCCAAAGATATGCTGGTGATTGGCAAGGCGGCCGATCCGCAAACCCTTGACCCGGCGGTGACAATTGATAACAACGACTGGACGGTCACCTACCCGTCCTATCAACGTCTGGTGAAATACAAGCCGGGCACGACCGAGGTGGAAGGCGATCTGTCGACGGGCTGGAAAGCGTCCGACGACCAGAAAGAGTGGACATTTACCCTGACGGACAACGCCAGATTCTCCGACGGTACGCCGGTCACCGCCGAGGCGGTCAAGCTATCCTTCGAACGTCTGCTGAAAATCGCTCAGGGCCCGTCGGAAGCCTTCCCGAAAGATCTCAAGATTGATGCGGTTGATGAGCACACGGTGAAATTTACCCTCAGCCAGCCGTTTGCCCCGTTCCTCTATACGCTGGCGAACGACGGGGCCTCCATCATTAACCCGGCGGCGCTGAAAGCCAATTCCGCCGATGATGCACGCGGTTTTCTGGCGCAGAACACGGCGGGATCTGGCCCGTTTATGCTGAAAAGCTGGCAGAAAGGCCAGCAGCTGGTGCTGGTACCGAACCCACACTGGCCGGGCGACAAGCCGCACTTTAAGCGCGTGTCGGTGAAGATCATTGGCGAGAGCGCATCGCGCCGCCTGCAGCTTTCCCGTGGCGATCTGGACATCGCCGATTCTCTGCCGGTGGATCAGCTTTCTGCCCTCAAGCAGGAGGGCAAAGTGACCGTCGCGGAATACCCGTCCCTGCGTGTGACCTATCTCTATTTGAACAACAGCAAAGCGCCGATGAACCAGGCTGATTTACGCCGGGCAGTCTCCTGGGCGACGGACTATCAGGGGATGGTGAAAGGTATTCTGAGCGGCAATGGCAAGCAGATGCGCGGGCCGATCCCGGACGGCATGTGGGGCTATGACGCCACCGCCATGCAGTACAGCTTTGACGAGGCCAAAGCAAAAGCGGCGCTGGAAAAAGTGAAGGATAAACCCGCCAGTCTGACGTTCCTCTATTCCGACAACGATCCGAACTGGGAGCCGATCGCCCTCTCCACTCAGGCGAGCCTCGGCAAGCTCGGGATTAACGTCAAGCTGGAGAAACTGGCCAACGCCACCATGCGCGACCGCGTGGGCAAAGGCGATTACGACATCGCCATCGGCAACTGGAGCCCGGACTTTGCCGACCCGTATATGTTCATGAACTACTGGTTCGAATCGGACAAAAAAGGGCTGCCGGGCAACCGCTCGTTCTATGAGAACAAAGAGGTCGATGCCCTACTTCAGGCGGCGCTGAAAACCACTGACCAGGCCGAGCGCACCAAAGACTACCAGCAGGCGCAAAAAGTGGTGATTGACGAGGCGGCCTACGTTTATCTGTTCCAGAAAAACTACCAGCTGGCGATGAACAAAGAGGTCAAAGGCTTCACCTTTAATCCGATGCTCGAGCAGGTGTTTAACATCGCCACCATGAGCAAGTAGCGGCTCTCGCCGGGGGAAAATGTATGACGTTCTGGAGCATTCTGCGCCAGCGCTGCTGGGGGTTACTCCTGGTGGTGGCCGGTGTCTGTATTATCACCTTTGTTATTTCACACATGATCCCCGGCGATCCGGCCCGTCTGCTGGCCGGTGACCGCGCCAGCGACGAAATGGTCCAGAGCATCCGCCAGCAGCTGGGGCTGGACCAGCCGCTCTGGGTCCAGTTTGGTCGCTACGTGGACGCGCTGGCGCACGGTGATTTAGGCACTTCCATCCGTACGGGGCGGCCGGTGGCGGAAGATTTGAAGGCCTTTTTTCCCGCCACGCTGGAACTGGCCTTTTGCTCCCTGCTGCTGGCGCTGGTGATTGGCGTGCCGCTGGGCATTTTATCCGCGGTCTACCGTAACCGCTGGCTGGACCACCTGGTGCGGCTGATGGCGATGACCGGCATCTCCACGCCCGCGTTTTGGCTGGGGCTGGGGGTGATTGTGCTGTTCTACGGACAACTGCAAATTCTCCCGGGCGGCGGCAGGCTGGATGACTGGCTCGATCCGCCCGCGCACGTGACCGGGTTTTATCTGCTGGATGCGCTGCTGGAAGGCAACGGCGAGGTGTTTTTCAACGCGCTGCAGCACCTGATTCTCCCCTCGCTCACCCTGGCGTTTGTTCATCTGGGGATTGTAGCGCGACAGGTTCGCTCGGCGATGCTGGAGCAGCTTAGCGAGGATTATATCCGCACCGCCCGCGCCAGCGGCCTGCCGGGCTGGTACATCGTCCTGCGCTATGCTCTGCCCAATGCGATGATCCCGTCGATTACGGTGCTCGGGCTGGCGCTGGGCGATCTGCTTTACGGTGCGGTGCTGACCGAAACCGTCTTTGCCTGGCCGGGAATGGGTGCCTGGGTGGTGACCTCTATTCAGGCGCTGGATTTCCCGGCAGTCATGGGCTTCGCGGTGGTGGTGTCGCTGGCATATGTCTTCGTCAATCTGGTGGTGGATCTGCTTTATCTGTGGATTGACCCACGAATCGGGCGCGGAGGTGCCGAATGATGTTAACTCAGGAAACGTCCGTCCCCGTAAAACCCGCAAAGCAGCGCATCAACTGGGCAAAGCTGTTCTGGATGCTGCGCCAAAGCCCGCTCACGCTGATTGGCGGCGTGATTATGCTGCTGATGCTGGCGCTGATGGTGACATCACCGTGGATCGTACCGCACGACCCGAACGCGCTCGACCTGACCGCCCGCCTGCAGGCACCGTCTGCGCAACACTGGTTTGGCACCGATGAAGTGGGCCGCGATCTGTTCAGCCGGGTGCTGATTGGCAGCCAGCAGTCCATAACCGCAGGGTTAGCCGTGGTGGCGATTGCGGGCGGTATTGGCTCGCTGCTTGGCTGTCTGTCTGGCGTGCTGGGCGGGCGCGGTGACGACATTATCATGCGGATCATGGACATTATGCTCTCCATCCCGTCGCTGGTGCTGACGATGGCGCTGGCCGCCGCGCTCGGCCCGAGCCTGTTTAACGCCATGCTGGCAATTGCGATTGTGCGCATTCCGTTTTATGTCCGCCTGGCGCGCGGGCAAACGCTGGTGGTGCGCCAGTTTACCTACGTGCAGGCCGCACGTACCTTTGGCGCATCGCGATGGCACTTGATCAGCTGGCACATCCTGCGCAACGCCCTGCCGCCGCTGATTGTGCAGGCCTCACTGGATATCGGCAGCGCGATCCTGATGGCCGCCACGCTGGGCTTCATTGGTTTAGGCGCGCAGCAGCCCACCGCCGAATGGGGTGCGATGGTCGCCGTTGGCCGCAACTACGTGCTTGACCAGTGGTGGTACTGCGCCTTTCCGGGAGCGGCGATTCTGATCACCGCTGTCGGTTTTAACCTGTTTGGCGATGGGATCCGCGACCTGCTGGATCCGAAATCGGGAGGAAAGCAGTGATGAGTGATGCCGTTTTAGCGATAGAAGATGTACACCTGAGCTTCCCGATTTTTCGCGGGGACGTTCATGCGCTTAACCACGTTTCGCTGGAGATCAAACGCGGGGAAATTGTCGGCGTGGTGGGCGAATCCGGCTCGGGCAAATCGGTGACGGCGATGCTGGCGATGCGCCTGCTGCCGGAAGGCAGCTACCGTGTTCATCACGGAAAGGTCACTCTGCTGGGTGAAGACGTGCTGAACGCCACGGAAAAACAGCTTCGCCAGTGGCGCGGCGCGAAGGTGGCGATGATTTTTCAGGAGCCGATGACGGCGCTCAATCCCACCCGGCGCATCGGCAAACAGATGGTGGAGGTGATCCGCCAGCATCAGTCCCTTTCCCGACGGGAGGCACAGCAAAAAGCAATCAGCCTGCTGGAGGAGATGCAAATCCCCGACGCGGCCAGAGTGATGGAGCGCTATCCGTTTGAGCTTTCCGGCGGCATGCGTCAGCGGGTGATGATTGCCCTTGCCTTCTCCTGCGAGCCGGAGCTTATCGTTGCGGATGAGCCCACCACCGCGCTGGATGTGACCGTCCAGCTGCAGGTGCTGCGGTTACTGAAGCATAAAGCGCGCGCCAGCGGCACCTCGGTGCTGTTTATCAGCCACGATATGGCGGTGGTATCGCAGCTTTGTGACCGGATGTACGTGATGTATGCAGGGAGCGTGATAGAGAGCGGTGCCACGCAGACGTTAATTCATCATCCCGTTCATCCCTATTCCATCGGCCTGCTGCAGTGCGCACCGGAAAACGGCCAACCTCGCGACGTTCTACCCGCCATTCCCGGCACGGTACCCAACCTCAGCCAGCTTCCGCGCGGGTGTGCATTTCGCGAGCGCTGCTTTGCCGCTGGTGCGAAATGCGGCGAAACGCCCGGCCTGATGCCACATGGCGCTGAAGGCCAACAGGCGGCATGCTGGTACCCGCAACAGGGGGCACACCATGTCTGACATTCTGCTGGAACTGAACAGCGTGCACGTGAACTTTACCGCGCGCAAAAACTGGCTTGGGCGCGTTACCGAGCAGGTTCACGCCCTCAACGGGCTGGATCTCCAGCTCCATCGGGGCGAAACGCTGGGCATTGTCGGAGAGTCCGGCTGCGGCAAAAGCACGCTGGCGCAGCTGCTGATGGGGATGCTCAAACCCAGTACCGGCGTTTGCCAGCGGACACACCATGCTGGCGATATGCAGATGGTGTTTCAGGATCCGCTCTCGTCGCTCGATCCGCGCTTGCCGGTCTGGCGGATTATCACCGAGCCGGTGTGGGTGCAAAAACGCAGCAGCGTACGTGAACGTCGCCAGCTTGCTGAGGATCTGGCGCTGCAGGTCGGGATTCGTCCGGAATACCTCGACAGGCTTCCCCATGCGTTTTCGGGCGGCCAGCGCCAGCGCATCGCCATCGCCCGTGCGCTCTCCTCCGATCCTGACGTCATCGTGCTGGATGAACCCACCAGCGCGCTGGATATCTCCGTGCAGGCGCAGATCCTCAATCTGCTGATCAAGCTACAGCAGCAGCGCAATCTCACCTATGTGCTCATCTCACATAACGTCTCGGTGGTCCGGCACATGAGCGACCGCGTGGCGGTGATGTATCTGGGTCAAATCGTTGAGCTGGGAAGCGCCGCGCAGGTTCTGGGGGATCCTCAGCATCCGTATACCCGGCTGCTGCTGGACTCCGTCCCGAAAACCGGCGTGCCGCTGGATGAAGCGCTGGCGCTGCGTAAAACGGACCTTCCGGGTAACCGCCATCTGCCAGAAGGGTGTTATTTTCGCGACCGCTGCCCGATGGCAACGCAGGGGTGTGAACGTCCTCAGACGTTACAGCCCTCTCGTGAGGGCCGGAACGTGCGCTGCTGGCGAAATGCGGGTTAGATTTGCGCCATTCCACCGTCGACAAACAGCTCGACGGCGTTGATAAAGCTGGCCGCGTCGGAGGCTAGAAACGCCACCGCTTTACCGACCTCTCCCGGTGCCCCTAAGCGGCCCAGCGGAACCTGAGCGGCCAGCGCGTCGTAAAGCCCCTGGCGCTGGGATTCCGGCACCAGGTCACCCAGTCCTGGAGTTTTGACCGGTCCAGGGCTGACGACGTTGACGCGAATGCCCCGCCCCTGCAAATCCAGTGCCCAGGAGCGGGCAAAGTTACGCACGGCGGCTTTACTTGCGCTGTACACGCTGAAGTTGGCGGTCCCTTTCACCGACACGGTCGACCCCGTAAGGATGATGGATGAGCCGGTGACCAACAGCGGCAGCGCTTTTTGTACCGTAAACAGTACGCCCCGCACGTTAATGCCGAAGATCCGGTCAAACTGCTCTTCGGTGATGGCCCCGAGCGGCAGCATGTCTCCGCCGCCTGCATTAGCAAACAGGATATCCAGGTGACCTGCTTCCTGTGCAATTTGGGCGTAGATCCGGTCGAGATCGGCAAGCGAAGAGACGTCTGCACGGATACCCACGGCAGCGGCACCGACGCTGGTGACAGCGGCATCCAGCTCAGCCTGGCGGCGACCGGTGATATAGACCTTAGCACCCTGTGCCGCCAGCTCCTGCGCGGTTGCCAGACCAATACCTGTGCTGCCGCCGGTCACCAGTGCGATTTTTCCTGCGAGCGTTGTGTTCATTGTATTCACCTTTAATGAGGGGGGTTGGGTTGAACACACTTTAGCGCTGGCGTAATTGGTGAAAAATGGGCAAAAATGAAAATGACTATTCACACAGAGAAATAATCCGGGGGATCGCATGGATCAATTACTGGCGATGCGGGCGTTTACGCGAGTCGTCGAATCCGGCAGCTTCACGCGTGCGGCAAATTCTCTGAACATGCCGATCGCCACGCTGAGCAAGCTGGTTAAATCGCTGGAAACGCATCTGGAAACGAGGCTGCTGCACCGGACAACCCGCCGCGTCGTGACGACGCTGGAGGGGACGGAATACTATGAAAAAGCCATGCGGGTGCTGATTGATATTGAGGATATCGACACCTCGTTTCGCGCCTCCTGCTGTACGCCCAAAGGGCATTTGCGTATTGACGTCGGCGGCTCCACCGCGCGTGACGTGCTTATCCCCCTGCTGCCGGACTTTATGCAGCGGTATCCGGATATTCGCATCGATCTGGGCGTGGCTGACCGACCGGTAGATTTGATAGGCGGTAACGTGGACTGCGTGATCCGCGGTGGCCCGCTTGATGATTCAACGCTGATCGCCCGCCGCATCGGGGAGGCGGAAAGGGTGACCTGTGCTTCACCCGACTATTTGAAGCGTCACGGCATTCCCGCGTACCCGCAAGAGCTGCGCAATGGGCACAAGCTGGTGAGCTATCTCTCACCCGTGACCGGACGGGCGTTTCCTTTTCGCTTCAGAGAAAACGGCGAGGCGCTGGAAATCAGCGTGCCGCACTATCTTGGGGTGAACGAAAGCAATGCGCACCTGGCAGCGGCGGTCGCTGGGCTGGGAATTATTCAGACGTTTGGCTACGCGGCCCGTTCCTCTTTGAGAACCGGAGCGTTAGTTGAAATCCTTCATGAATGGCGTCCTGCGGATTATCCTTTTCACGTGGTTTATCCGCAGAACCGGCATCTGACGCATCGCCTGCGGGCATTTATTACGTGGCTGGGTGACGTGTTCCCGACAGCGTTGAAGGGCTAGCCGGGCGGGCGCCCGGCTTCAGACTTAGTTGAGCTTATAGTCCAGCGTGATTTCCGCTTTTAGTACCTGCGATACCGGGCATCCAGCTTTGGCCTTCTGGATGATGCCGTCGAATTTCTGCGGGTCAATACCCGGTACGGTGACCTTACTGGTCAGCGCAATTTTTGTGATCGCAAAACCACCGTCGGTTTTATCCAGTGAGACATCCGCCGTGGTGTCAATGGAATCCGCGGTGAAGCCCGCTTCACCAATCATCAGCGACAGCGCCATTGAGAAACAGGCGGCGTGCGCTGCGCCAATCAACTCTTCCGGGTTCGTGCCCTTTGCGCCTTCAAAACGGGTGTTAAAGCCGTAAGGTTGTTGATTCAGGACGCCACTTTCCGTTGAAACCGTCCCTTTTCCTGATTTGATGTCACCAGACCAGTGTGCCGAACCGTGCTTATGAATCGTCATTCTTGCTCTCCTTTTGGCTTACAAAGGATTAAGTATAGGACGCTAAGCGTATTCTGCATGAAAGACAGACGAGTCTTAACCCTCCATGAGCGACTTAGCCAGTGCATCAAGGAACACCCGCTGAGCCGCAGGCTGGTAATCCCGAGATTGGTAGATGCCAAAAATGCCGATCGGCTTGGGCGTTAATGCCTCGAGCACCTGCACCAGCTTACCCTGTGATAGGGCTTCCTTAGCCTCGCGCTCCGGTAGCATCGCGATGCCGCCGTGGTGAATGGCGGCGTCCATCAAGAGAGACGAAATGCTGGCACTGAGGTTTCCGCCCACCGCAATTGAAACGGCTTCCCCCTTCGGCGTCAAAAACGACCAGGACTGACCCGCGAAGAAGCTGTAGTGCAGGCAGTTGTGGTTGGCCAGGTCGGCTGCGGTCGTCGGTGCCCCATAAAGCGCAAGGTAGTCGGGCGAAGCACAAAGCACCGAGCGACACTCACCCAGCCTGCGGGCAATCATTCCCGGCTCCGGGTTATCCGTGATGCGAATCGCCACGTCAATCCGTTCTCCGACAAGGCTCACCGGATGGTTGTTCACGTCCAGCTCAACGCGCAGCTGCGGAAACCGGGACAGCAGATCGGGCAGCACCGGCGCGATAATGTGCATAGCGGTAAAATGCGCGCAGGCCACCCGCAGCGTGCCTGAAGGCAAATCTTTTGCCGACTGATCTTCAATTTCCTGCGACAGCCGCGAAAGCGTGCGCGTTTTTTGCAGCACCTTTTCCCCTGCCGCCGTCAGCGTCAGCTTGCGCGTCGAGCGGTTTACCAGCCGCGTTCCCGCCCACTTTTCCATCTGTTCCAGATAGCGGCTGACCATTGGGCGAGAAATACCCAGCGCGCGGGCTGCCGCGCTCAGGCTCCCCAGCTCGCATATTCGGTTATAGACCTGAGCAGCAATAACGCGATCCATACAACACTCCATTTGCTCGATTTATGAAACAAAGCATGTCTTGTTTCAGGAATTCTGGCAAATGCGAATATCCGTACAATAGCGATATTCCTGAACAACAGAGACAACAGCATGAAATTCACTCACCTTGCCCTGCTTTCCACCCTTTTCACTCCGGCTGTGTTTGCCGCGCCGTTGACCATTGATACCTATAACCCGCAGGAAAAAGGCATTTTTGCGGTCTCCTCCACGCTGGTCTCCGGCCCGAAAGAGGCGGTGCTGTTTGACGCGCAGTTCAGCGTGAAAGATGGCGAAGCGCTGGTAGAAAAAATCCGCAAAAGCGGGAAAACACTGAACAAGATTGTGATCACCTCCGGCGATCCGGATTTCTATTTTGGACTTCAGCCGCTGGTGAAAGCCTTCCCGAATGCCAAAGTGGTGGCCACGCAGCATGTGGTTGACCATATCAAAGCCACCAAAGACGCCAAACTCGCCTTCTGGGGTCCGCAGATGAAAGACGGCGCGCCAACGGAGCTGGTCGTCCCGCAGGTGCTCGCGTCCACCACGTTTATGGTTGACGGAGAAAAGATCGATATTGAGGAGCCAGACAGCTACGCGGCCTATGTGTGGATCCCATCAGCGAAGACTATCCTCGGCGGCACCGGCGTCTCCTGGGGCATTCACGTCTGGACAGCGGATACCCAAACGTCGGCTCGCCGTCAGCAGTGGCAGGAAACCCTGGATAATATGGCCGCGCACAAGCCAGAGCGCGTGATCCCGGGCCACTACCTCGGTACGCCGCCAGCCGGAACCGGCGCTATCGACTTTACCCGCACGTATCTGCAGCAGTTTGAACAGGCATTGGCCAAGCATAAGGATTCTGCTGGCGTGATTGCCGCGATGAAAAAACAGCAGCCGGACCTGGCCGAAGTCAGCTCTCTTGAGTTAAGCGCAAAGGTGAATACCGGCGAAATGAAGTGGTAAGTTAAAATCTGCTCCTGCTATATTTCCGTGATAGCAGGAGCAACCCGCAAATATCTACCCACTCTCCCATTGATTCCCCCTCCTTTTTAAAAGCACATAAAAGCATGCACTTATGACTTTTTTAATTCTAAGATGAATCTTACACACAGCGCCGGAAATATTTGCCATTCTGAATGTGAATTATATTTTTGCACGCCGTAACATTAAACAGACAACGACACGGAGGCAGCATGTTTACTTATTACCCGGCAAATACTACAGCAGCACAACCGGAACTCGTTAACGCCATTGCGCAGGGTCTTCACGCCGAGCACGGTGCTGTGACTGAAGATGACATTTTGATGGAACTGACCAAGTGGGTGGAATCCACAGACAATGACATCCTCAGTGACATCTACCAGCAGACCATTAACTATGTTGTTAGCGGGCGAAACGCACCTTTGTAAAAACCTGCTAAGCTGGATCTGCAACCTAAGGGGTTACATTTCGTTTGCGTAAGCAAGCTTGTCCTTAAAACTATCAACAGGATTGAGGAGTTAACATGAAATCGAACCGTCAGGCACGCCATATTCTGGGACTGAACTACAAGCTTTCAAACCAACGTAAAGTGGTGATTGAGGGCGACAGTGAAACGCAGGTCACCCACGCCACGGGCAGAAAGCGCCACGCAGGCAAGTAAGTTCCAGTAAGACATTTACGACACCATCGGTAATCCCGATGGTGTTTTTATTTATGTGTTGCGGTAATTAATATTTAGCTCCTTTATAATACCGCCCGACCGCACCCCGTAGCACAGGCCAGAAAGATGACAAACAGCAGTGTCAGGGACGGATCTTCATAAAAAGAGTGAGTGACATGGACAACAAACTGAAAAAACATCGTTCCTTATACATCCCATACGCCGGACCCGTTTTACTCGAATTTCCCCTGCTCAACAAAGGCAGCGCCTTCAGCATGGAAGAGCGCGGCAGCTTTAACCTGCTAGGCCTCTTGCCTGAAGTGGTTGAAACCATTGAAGAACAAGCAGAGCGCGCCTGGATCCAGTATCAGGGCTTCAAGACGGAAATCGACAAACACATCTACCTGCGCAACATCCAGGACACCAACGAAACCCTCTTCTATCGCCTGGTGCAAAACCATCTCGAAGAGATGATGCCGGTGATCTACACCCCGACGGTGGGTGCCGCCTGTGAACGTTTCTCTGAGATCTATCGTCGTTCCCGTGGGGTATTTATCTCTTATCAGAACCGTCACAACATGGACGATATTCTGCAGAACGTGCCAAACCACAATATTAAAGTCATCGTGGTGACTGACGGCGAACGTATTCTGGGTCTTGGTGACCAGGGCATTGGCGGGATGGGGATCCCAATCGGTAAGCTCTCCTTGTATACCGCCTGCGGTGGCATCAGCCCGGCGTATACCCTGCCGGTGGTGCTGGATGTCGGAACCAATAACCAGCAGCTGTTGAACGATCCGCTTTACATGGGCTGGCGTCATCCGCGTATTACCGACGATGAGTACTATCAGTTTGTCGACGACTTCATCCAGGCCGTGAAACAGCGCTGGCCGGACGTACTCTTGCAGTTCGAAGACTTTGCGCAGAAGAACGCGATGCCGCTGCTGAACCGTTATCGGGATGAGATCTGCTCGTTCAACGACGATATCCAGGGCACCGCTTCGGTGACCGTAGGCACGCTGATCGCTGCCAGCCGCGCAGCCGGTAGCCAGCTGAGCTACCAGAAAATTGTCTTCCTTGGCGCAGGCTCTGCGGGCTGTGGTATTGCCGAGCAGATTATCGCCCAGACGCAGCGTGAAGGGTTAAGCGAAGAGCTGGCCCGCTCCCGCGTCTTTATGGTTGACCGTTTCGGCCTGCTGACCGACGGTATGCCGAACCTGCTGCCGTTCCAGACCAAGCTGGTGCAGAAGCGCGAAAACCTGAAAAACTGGGATACCGACAACGAAGTCCTTTCCCTGCTGGACGTGGTGCGCAACGTGAAGCCGGATATTCTGATCGGTGTTTCCGGGCAAACCGGTCTCTTCACCGAAGAGATTATTCGCGAGATGCACAAGCACTGCGAACGCCCTATCGTGATGCCGCTGTCTAACCCGACCTCACGCGTGGAAGCGACGCCGCAGGACATCATCGCCTGGACAGAAGGTAATGCACTGGTCGCGACCGGCAGTCCGTTCGATCCGGTGGTGTGGAAGGATAAAACCTATCCGATTGCCCAGTGCAACAACTCCTACATCTTCCCGGGCATTGGTCTGGGCGTGATCGCCTCCGGCGCATCCCGCATTACCGACGAAATGCTGATGTCGGCAAGCGAAACCCTGGCGGGCCACTCTCCGCTGGTCAATGACGGCGAAGGTCTGGTGCTGCCAGAGCTGAAAGACATTCACAAGGTGTCGCGCGCTATCGCATTCGCGGTAGGTAAAATGGCGCAACAGCAGGGCGTGGCGGTGAAAACCTCTGCCGACGCGCTGCAGCAGGCCATCGACGACAACTTCTGGAAGCCTGAATACCGCAGCTATCGTCGTACTTCGATTTAAAATGTGAGTGGGCCACTGGCCCACTTATTTTTTGCTAGGTTGCCAGCTTTTATCTATCCGCGGTTCACCGTAATGCTCCTGCCGATGACAGTTAGGGCAAAGGGCAATAGCATTGTCTACGTTGTCTTCCCCATTTTCTGATAGCGGAATAATGTGATGAACTTCTAAATAATATCTCCCATCCTTCGTGCGCTGAAATGGCGCCGGGGCATCACAACATTCACAATTATTTTGAGCTCTGAGGAGTACTTCGGCCACAACATCGGGATTACGATCGTAACGCCAGACGGAAACCTGTTTTTTCGCCGGATGCACAGACGCATTTTGCAGCCGCTTTCGTCTTTCCTCAGATTGTAGTTTTAACGCCTTGCTTACTTTGTCGTAAAAGTCGTTTTCATCGCGGCCAGGAATATCTTCGCTGTCCACTCGCTGTTGGTTAAGTTGTTCCTTGAGGATGGCAATAACCGTCGCGTCCAGAGGCTTCTGGAATGTCCTTCCTGTTTGAGCGAAGTGATTCATGAAGCGATCCCAACGGTATTCTTTGCCCGCTGGAGGCAGAACTTTGCTTAATTTGTGGCGATCAAGCGTAATAAAATCATCTAGCTTAGACACATCGCTCAACTGCACGCGATGGGGGTAAACGTTTCCCTCCTCGAAATCGATCCCTTCAATACGGTAAAGTCCGCAAAGCTGGTATCCCACAGATTTATGAACATTTTGGATGACAAAGACAAAGTCACCTGTTTTTACATTACTCAGCTTTTTCTCACTACTTGCACTAACACCATATCCCTTGATGTAATCAAAATTGCTGGAATTAGATGCACTGTGATAGGCGTAATAATAGGCCATACGCTCAACCTCCTTTTGGTTTCATAATGAAGGGTATCGGCATAATGACAAAATTCTTAACGTGCAATCGTGTGACATTCGATTATACTTTCGACACACATTAACCAACTGAATATATAAGGAGGCCAATTATGCTGTATCGTGAAATTTTCAATGTTTCACATACATTTGGTGATCGCACCAGCTCAAGCGTTATCGGTATCGTGCTGCGATAACTTCTGCTTGAGCGAAGACACCACCCCCTGAAATCCCTTCTCTCGGGCTTACTGAGTTATCGTCAGCGATGTTTGACGAGGCATAAACATGCCTGTAACTCTTGGGTAAGCAACAATGAGCACTTTACTCACTGCACAATCTTTACGCGTTGATACGGCGTTTGGCACGCTCTTCGACTCACTCTCCTTTACGCTGAAAAAAGGCGACCGCATTGGCCTGCTGGGCGACAACGGCTGCGGCAAAAGTACGCTGCTGAAGGTGCTGGACGGCACAGATTCCCCTGCTGCCGGAACGGTAGCGCTGGCCGGGCACTGCCTGATGGCACGCGTGGAGCAACATCTCCCGGACGCCATTTTCCCGCTGACCATGCTGGATGCCGTACTCGCACAGCTGCCTTTTGCTGAGCGCGACAGCCAGCGCTGGAAAGCCGAAACGCTGCTGGCAAGCATGGGCTTCACGCCGCAGGATATGATGCTGCAATCCGCAACGCTCAGCGGCGGGCAGCATACGCGTCTGCTGCTGGCACGAGCGTTGATCCACGATCCGGATCTGCTCCTGCTGGACGAACCGAGCAACCACCTCGATTTACCGACCCTGCTGTGGCTGGAACAATTCCTGCAGAACTGGCCCGGGAGCTTCGTGCTGGTCTCGCACGACAGACAGCTGCTGGATGCCGTCACCAACGGCAGCTGGATCCTGCGCGATAAGATGCTGCACTACTTTGCCCTTCCCTGCACGGCGGCACGCAAGGCGCTTGAAGCAAAAGATGAAAGCGACGCGCAGCGCCACAAGGCGGAGCAAAAGGAGATCGACCGCGTCACCGCCAGCGCGAAGCGGCTGGCGACTTGGGGAAAGGTCTACGACAACGAAGACCTTGCCCGCAAAGCCAAACAGATGGAAAAACAGGTCGAACGACTGAAGGAGAGCCAGACGGCGCTTACGGCAGGCAGTCAGTGGACGTTAACCCTGCGCGGCGACGCGCTGCGGGCAGACCGTCTGCTGGAGATGGAAAACCTCAGCGTCCCGCCTGCGCCCGGGCTACCGCCGCTGTTTAACATCGACATGGCGCGGCTGAAAAGCGGCGATCGCGTGGCGATTGTCGGTCGTAACGGCTGCGGCAAATCGTCGCTGATGAGGCTTATCTGGCAACAGTTTGCCGATAAGCCCGCAGACAGCGGGTTGAAAATCCATCCGCGCGTGTCACCAGGCTATTACGACCAGACGCTTAATCAACTGTCGGACTCTGCCACGCTGCTTGACGCGCTGGAGCCGTTCGCACCGGATCCGCAGAACCGCAAAATGGCGCTGATAAGCGCGGGTTTCCCGTGGGCGCGTCACGGACAAACCGTCAGCACGCTCAGCGGCGGCGAGCGCTCTCGCCTGCTGTTCGTTGGCCTGACGCTTGCCCGCTATAGCCTGCTGGTGCTGGATGAGCCGACCAACCACCTTGATATGGAAGGCAAAGCGGCGCTGGCAGAAACCCTTCAAGAGTTCGAAGGCGGCGTGCTGCTGGTCAGCCATGACCGTCAGTTAATCAGCCAAAGCTGCAACCGTTTCTGGCTGATTGAAGAGGGAACGCTGAGCGAATGGCACGATGCCGAAGCGGTGTTTGAGCGGATGCGTGAAAGCGCGGGTCTGGTGACACCCACCGCGCCCGTCATCGCCGATGAGACAGTTCAACCCTCGCCGTATGACGATCTGCTTGAACGGCTGGTCGCGCTGGAAACGCTGCTGGAAGACGATCTGGCGCGTAAGCCGAAGCATCAAAAGCCGCAGCTGCAGGCGCAATGGCGTAAAGAGATTGAGGAGATAGAAGCACAGCTGTAAGTCTGCGCCCGGCGAGCACCTCGCTGGGCCAGCATTTTCCCCCCTTAATTATTAGAGGAACGCCGTATTCTTAATCTGAAATCGGCTTAAATGATGACATTATGTTGCCATTGCCTTGCATTACAGCGCCAAACCACTAATCCTTAAGGAGTATTACACCTGCTATGCAGATACTCATCATGAACAAGGAGATACACATGAAGGCTGCTGTTGTCACTCAGGATCACCAGGTCAACGTTACCGAAAAAACCTTACGTCCGCTAAAGCACGGGGAAGCCCTGCTGAAGATGGAGTGCTGTGGCGTATGCCATACCGACCTCCACGTGAAGAACGGCGATTTCGGCGATAAAACCGGGGTGATTCTGGGCCATGAAGGGATTGGCATCGTGAAGGAAATCGGCCCCGGCGTGAAATCACTGAAAGTTGGCGATCGTGCCAGCGTGGCGTGGTTTTTCGAAGGCTGCGGCCACTGCGAATATTGTAATTCCGGCAACGAAACCCTGTGCCGCGACGTGAAAAACGCCGGTTACTCCGTTGACGGCGGCATGGCGGAAGAGTGCATCGTCACCGCTGACTACGCCGTAAAAGTGCCGGATGGTCTGGGATCCGCTGAAGCCAGCAGCATCACCTGTGCAGGTGTCACCACCTACAAAGCGGTGAAAGTGTCTGGAATCAAACCGGGCCAGTGGATTGCAATTTATGGTCTGGGCGGGCTGGGCAACCTCGCGCTGCAGTACGCCAAAAACGTCTTTAACGCCAAAGTCATCGCCCTTGACGTTAACGACGAACAGCTGAAGCTGGCGGCCAGCATGGGTGCAGATTTGACCATCAACTCCCGCAGCGAAGATGCCGCGAAAATTGTGCAAGAGAAAACGGGCGGCGCACATGCCGCAGTCGTCACTGCCGTCGCAAAAGCCGCATTCAACTCAGCCGTTGATGCCGTGCGTGCCGGTGGCCGCGTGGTTGCGGTTGGCCTGCCGCCGGAAGCGATGAGCCTCGACATTCCGCGCCTGGTGCTGGACGGCATTCAGGTGGTCGGTTCGCTGGTCGGCACCCGTCAGGATCTGCAGGAAGCCTTCCAGTTCGCCGCTGAGGGTAAGGTTGTGCCGAAAGTGACGATGCGTCCGCTTGAGGACATCAACGCCATCTTTAAAGAGATGGAACAGGGCCAGATCCGCGGCCGTATGGTGATCGACCTGCGTTCATAACCGATCATCTTTCATCACCGCTCCTCTCCGGGGCGGTTTTTTTATAGCCATTTTCCGGCAATCCTTATCTTAATTCCTTTGTTCCCTTGTTTTCCCCTGCGCCCGATGATGAATCCGACGCTAACAAGAAGATAACAAAGGAATTCACCATGCAAACCCCATTTCGTCTGCCGCTGCTGACGGCGCTGATTCTGGCGACAACAACAGCCTGGGCAGCAGAAGTGCCCGTCAAAGGCGGCACGCTGATCTATCTGGAGCAACAGGCGCACACCAACCTCTACCCGCCCGCCGGCGGCTTCTACCCGAACGGCGGTATCCTGAACCAAATCACCGACAAGCTGACGTGGCAGAACCCGAAAACGCTGCAGGTGGAACCCTGGGTGGCAGAAAGCTGGACCACCAACGCCAATAAAACCGAATATACCTTTAAAATTCGGCCCGGCATCACCTTCTCCGACGGCACGCCGCTGGACGCCAGTGCCGTAGCGAAAAATTTTGATACCTACGGTTTAGGCAATAAGGCGCAGCGCCTGCCGGTGTCAGAAGTGATCAACAACTACGATCGTAGCGAAGTCATCGACCCGCTGACCGTGAAGTTCTACTTCAAAAAACCATCGCCGGGGTTCCTGCAGGGCACCGCCACCATTGGCTCAGGTTTGGTCTCGCTCAGCACGCTGAAGCGCAACTTCGAAGAGCTGGGTGATGCCCGCCATATCGTTGGCTCCGGGCCGTTTGTGGTTAAAGACGAAAAGCTCGGACGCGAAGTGACGCTGGAAGCCCGCAAAGACTACCAGTGGGGACCGAAAAGCCTGGCGCAACAGGGGCCAGCGAATCTCGACGGCATCAAGTTTATCGTCACCCAGGAGGACAGCGTGCGCGTCGGCGCCCTGCTGGCGGGTCAGGCCGACTTTATTCGCCAGGTGCAGGCGTATGACGAAAAGCAGGCGACCGATCAGGGCTATAAAATCTACGCAGCGCCTACGCGCGGGGTTAACGACAGCATCAGCTTCCGCCCGGATAACCCACTGGTCTCCGATATCCGCGTGCGCCAGGCGCTGCTGCATGCCACCAATGCAAAACAGGTGGTCGAGACCCTCTTCTCGCCTAACTACCCACAGGCCAAATCGGTCATTGCCGATTCAGCCGCAGGCTTTGTCGATCTCAGCGAAAAATTGACCTTTGACCCGGCCAAAGCCAACCGGCTGCTGGACGAGGCGGGCTGGAAAGCGGGCGGCGACGGGATCCGCGCCAAAGACGGTCAACGTCTGGCATTGACGGTATATGAATCCCTGCCGCAGCCGCAAAACAAAGAGGTGCTGCAGCTGGTTGCCCAGCAGTGGCGACAGGTGGGCGTGGCGCTGAGCGTCAAAGCCGGTGACGCAGGCAGCCGCACGCTGGATAACCTTGACCCGCTGAAAACGCCGCTAACCGTCTCCGAAGTGGGCCGCGCCGATCCGGACGTGGTGAAAAGCATGTTCTACCCCGCTAACCGCGACGCGCTGCTGCAAAAGGGCGGATCCAGCGACAAGGTCAAAAACTTCCGTGACGACAAGCTGAATGAACTGCTGGTGAACATCTCTGCTGAAGTCGATCCGCAAAAACGCCTGCAGCTGACGGGAGACGCCCAGCGCTATCTGCTGGACAAAGCCTACGTCATTCCGATTTTCGAGGAGCCGCAGGTCTTTGCCGGTGCTCCGTGGTTAAAAGGTGTGAATTTTGAAGCGGTTGGCCGCCCGTCGTTCTACGGCGCGTGGATTGAGAAACACTGAGGAGATGACGATGCGCCACGCACTTCTTCAACGTCTTGGGCACGGCCTGCTGGTATTGTGGGCTGCCTTTACCCTCTCGTTCGTGCTGCTCCAGGTGCTGCCGGGTGACGCGGTGCTGATCAAATTTCAGAACCCGGATCTGGGACTAAGCCCGGCACAAATCGAGGAAATGCGCGTGGCGTACGGCGCGGACAGCCCGCTGTGGCAGCAATATTTTCATACGCTGCTTGCAATGCTGCACGGTGATTTCGGCTACTCCTTGCAGGCTGGCGTACCGGTTAGCGAGCTGATTGCCAGCAACCTGCCGGACACCCTGAGCCTCGCTCTGCCCGCGTTTGTGCTCGCGGTCCTGCTGGCGTTTGCGCTGGCCTTTGCCTCCCGCCTGCCGGGTCTGCGCTGGCTGAGTAATACCCTTCAGTCTCTGCCGGTCCTGTTTATCTCCTTACCCACGTTCTGGCTGGGGATTGCCCTCATCCAGCTCTTTTCTTTTCAGCTGCGGCTGATCCCGGTGATTAACCCGACGCCGCTGCAGGGGCTGATCCTGCCGATCGTCACCGTCGCCATCCCGATCTCCGCCCCGCTGGCGCAGATTCTGATGCGCAGTCTCGACCAGGTGGCGGCGCAGCCGTTTGTCGCCGTCGCCCGGGCCAAAGGGCTGAGCGAAACCGCCGTCCTGTGGCGTCACGTCACCGGTAACGCCCTGCTGCCGGTCCTGAACATTGCCGGATTGCTGCTGGGCGAACTGATTGCCGGGGCGTTGATCACCGAAACGGTTTTTGGCCGCAGCGGGCTGGGACAGCTGACCCAGCAGGCGGTGAATAACCAGGATATCGCCGTGCTTCAGGCCGTGGTGATGATTTCTGCGCTCGGTTTTGTGCTGATTAACCTGATGGTGGATCTGCTGATGCCGCTCTTCGATCCACGCCTGCAAACCGTTACCGGAGGTGCCTCATGAGTCTGGTCGATTACGCTGCCGCCGCGCGCAAACGCGTCCCGACGTGGCAAGGGCTGCAGTGGCAGCCGGGACTCTGGCTGGCCTGGGCGGTCATTATCGCCGCCGCGCTCGCCGCCGTTGCGCCGGGTCTGTTTACCCACTACAGCCCGATTGAAGGGATTGCCGGGGCGCAGCGTCTGGCTCCGCAGGCCGATCACTGGCTGGGTACCGATCAGCTTGGCCGCGACGTGTACGCCCGCATTGTCTACGGCGCGTCGCATTCGCTGAGCGCCGCGCTGGCCGCCGTCACCATGGGGCTACTGGTCGGCACCGGGCTGGGCGTGATAGCCGGGGCGTTCGCCGGGCGCGTCGAATCTCTGCTGATGCGTTTTGTTGACGTATTGCTGTCAATTCCGTCCCTGCTGCTTTCCCTGACTGTGATCATCCTGCTCGGGTTTGGCACCGTTAACGCCGCCGTCGCCGTGGGCGTCGCCTCGATTGCCAGCTTTGCTCGCCTGGCGCGCGGTGAAGTCGTGCGCATCCGTCACACGGACTACGTCGAAGCGGCGTACGGCAGCGGCGGAACGTTCTTCGCCGTGCTGTGGCGACACATTCTGCCCAACTCGTTAACCGCCGTCCTCGCCTTCGCCACGCTTCAGTTTGGTCAGGCTATCCTGGCGCTGTCCACGCTGAGCTTCCTCGGTTATGGCACTCCGCCCCCCATTCCGGAATGGGGTTTACTGATTGCCGAAGGCCGTAACTATCTCTCAACCGCCTGGTGGTTAACCACCTTCCCCGGCGTGGTGGTCATTGCCGTGGTGCTGGCCACCAACCGTATCAGCCAGCAGTTTAGCGGAGGTCGCTCATGACCGTTCTCTCTGTGGAAAATTTGACGATTAGCTACCGTACCGCTCGCCAGTGGCAAGAGGTGGTTCATAACGTCAGCTTTACCCTCAAACGGGGGGAAATGCTGGCGTTTGTGGGCGAGTCAGGATCCGGTAAAACGAGCACTGCACAGGCCATCATGGGGTTGCTGGCCGATAACGCCCGGCGTGATGCGGGCAAAATCATCCTCAACGGCGAGGAGATAAGCCAGTGGTCAGCTAAACGTCTCGATACCCTTCGTGGCGCGCGGATTAGCCTCGTCCCGCAGGATCCGGGTAATTCCCTCAACCCGGTGAAAACCATCGGTGCGCAGGTGGGTGAAATAATTGAACTACACCAAAAAGTGCCCCACGCACAGCGTGATGAACAGGTGCTCGCCCTGCTGACTAAAGTGGGGTTGAGCCACCCCGAACAACGCATGAAACAGTATCCTCATCAGCTCTCCGGCGGCATGAAACAGCGCGTGTTGATTGCCATCGCCATTGCCCTGCGACCGGACGTGATTGTTGCCGACGAGCCGACCAGCGCGCTGGATGTGACGGTGCAAAAGCGCATTCTGGATCTGCTGGACGCTCTTCGCCGGGAGTCCGGTACCGCCGTACTGTTTGTGACGCATGACCTGGCGCTGGCCGCACAGCGTGCCGACAGGCTACTGGTGTTCCGCCACGGTGAAGTGCAGGAGCACGGCGCGACCGATGATATCGTCCGCGCCCCGCAGCATGCCTATACCCGCCAGCTGTTAAGCGATTTACAGGGCCAGCGTCTGACTATCGCGCCGGTCTCGGGACGTCCGCTGGCCTCGCCTGCTATTCGCGCGCTGTCCATCAGCAAGCAGTTCTCGTTGGGTAAAGGGCATCAGCTGCAGGCGCTGGACGACGTCAGTTTTGACGTCACGCGCGGCAGTACACACGCGTTAGTCGGCGAATCGGGCTCGGGCAAAACCACCCTTGCCCGCATTTTGCTCGGGTTTGAGCAGGCGGACAGCGGGCGGGTGATTATCGATGATATTGATGCCACCACCCTCAGCAGGGAGGCACGTCGACAGCTGCGTCAGAAGATCCAGTTCGTCTACCAAAACCCGTTTGCCTCGCTCGACCCGCATCAGACGCTGTTTGAGATTATTGAAGAGCCGTTAAAAAATTTCGCCCGTCTCAGTAAAGCGGAACGCAGGACCCGCGTGGAGACGGTTGCGCAGCGGGTGGCTCTGCCGCTCGACGTGCTGGGGCGTACGGCGCGGGAACTCTCCGGTGGCCAGCGCCAGCGCGTGGCCATTGCCCGGGCGCTCATCCTGGAGCCGACCCTTATCGTTCTGGATGAAGCCACCTCCGCGCTGGACGTTACCGTGCAGGCGCAAATTCTGGCGCTTCTCCAGCAGCTGCAGCAACAGCTTGGGCTGACCTATCTCTTTATCACACACGATCTGGCAACGGTTCGCCGCATAGCCCACACCGTCACCGTGCTGCAGGGCGGTAAAGTCATCGAGCATGGTGCCGTTGAGACGTTGTTCAACGCCCCGCAGAACGACTATACCCGCGAACTTATCGACGCTATTCCCCTTTTTTCACCCGCTACGGAGGAGTTCGCATGACGCGAAAACGCCTGGGCTTTTTCACACGCCTGCTTGACGACGCCACGCCAAAGGAGCGCTATCGACTGGCAACCGAACAGATCCGCCACGCCGAACGCCACGGTTTTGACAGCGCCTGGATTGCGCAGCATCACTTTCATGAAAACGAAGGCGGGCTGCCGTCGCCGCTGCTGTTTTTGGCACACGTTGCCGCGCATACCGAAACCATCCGCCTGGGTACGGCCATCATTACCCTGCCGATGGAAAACCCGCTCCGCGTCGCAGAAGATGCCGCCGTGCTCGATTTACTCGCCAATGGACGTCTTGAAGTCGGTTTTGGCTCCGGCGGCACGCCGACCTCTTTTCTGCCCTTTGGCCTGACGTTTGAGGAGCGAGGCGCGGTCTTCGCTGACCATTTGCACGCGATCCAAAGCGCCTGGCGCGGGGATTCGCTGACCCATCCGGATAACCACCTTTATCCGCCTGCGCCACAGCTGGCCGACCGTATCTGGATTGCCACGTTCTCCGTCGACGGTGCCGCGCGCGCCGCGCGGGCCGGTCATGGGCTGATGCTGTCTCGTACCCAGCCTCGCCCCGCTGAACAGTTAGATTTAACGCTCGGCCAAATCCAAAACCCAATTGTTGACGCCTATCTTGACGCGCTACCCGCCGGTATCGCGCCACGGATCCTGGCCTCACGTACGGCGTTCGTCGCCGACAGCGATGACTATGCGCTGAAGGTGGCGACGCCGGGCTTAACCCGACAGGCGCAACAGCATCGCGCGGCGGGACATAGGGTAACAGGTGACACTGTCACGGATTATCGCAGACAGTTCGATGCGCATATCGGGTCGCCGGAAACGGTACTGAACTCGCTTAAAGCGGACGGCATCCTGGCGCGCGCCACGGATATCTCATTCCAGGTGCATTCGGTAGAACCTTCGCACCGGGACACCCTACGATCGATTGAATTGATTGCAGAACACATCGCCCCCCACATTGTTTGAGGAGACACGTATGGCTTTAAGTCAGGATATTCTCGCTGAACTGGCGGAAATCGTGCCCGGTTCGCCGCTGGCAGAGGCGCGGGCCACGCGGGACGCCGCCACACGCCACGCTCAGGGCAGTTATGAGATTTTATTCAGCCAGCAGGATGCAGCATTTGCGCTGGATGAACGCTTTGCCGTGGCGGCGAAGGTCGCAAAATGGCACAACGCTGAGGCGCTGGCGGCACACTATGCCGGATTTGGGCTGGCCGATCCGACCTCCGGACGCCTGACCGCCGCGCTGAACTTTGCCCGTCTGCTCACCTTCTCACCTGTCGACGCCACACCCGGTGCATTACAGGCGCTTGTAAAGGCGGGATGGAGCAAAGACGGCATTGTCACCCTTGCTCAACTGATCGCCTTCGTCAGTTTCCAGAGCCGACTCATTGCCGGGCTGCGTTTACTGAATGATAAACCCATTGCGGCCAGCGATACGCCCGTCGTTGCGGGGGCATGGCACACCAACGCAACCACTGCCACGGGTAAAGCGGCCCCCGTCGCGTTCACCCAGCAAGAGCTGGGCTGGGAGCCATGGATTGCCGCTAAACCTCTGGCAGAATTTAACGATGATGAAGTGACTATTCTCGCCAAATTTGGCCATACGGAATCTGACTATTTCCGCCTGCTGGGTCGCAACCTGCCGGTTCTGGAACAGCGCACGTTAACGGATAAAGGGATTTTTTACACGCCGGGAGGATTACCGCGTGCTGAACGCGAACTGGCCGCGACGGTAGCCAGTAAAATCAACGGCTGCATTTACTGCGCATCTGTCCATGCGCGCAAAGCGAGCCAGCTGTCAAAGGACGACGGCG
This sequence comes from Enterobacter sp. B79-1, assembly GCF_057444735.1. Taxonomy (NCBI): domain Bacteria; kingdom Pseudomonadati; phylum Pseudomonadota; class Gammaproteobacteria; order Enterobacterales; family Enterobacteriaceae; genus Enterobacter; species Enterobacter sp. B79-1. The sequence goes on along the minus strand of NZ_JBYAZJ010000001.1, from coordinate 377,048 downwards.
CGGTGGAAACCCTTCTGGCCGTCAGGCCGGGACGCGCCCTGAGCGAGGGGCAGTCTGCGCGCTGGCAGGCGGAAATCAACTATGCGGCGGCGCTGTCGGTCACGCCACCTGCCGCCACGCCGGGCCATCTGGCTGAGCTGGAAAAACAGAAACTGGATACGCTTGAAAAGCTCGATCTGCTGCAATCCGCCGCGTTCTTTGCCTGGGCCAACCGTCTGATGTTGACCCTGGGCGAGCCCTGGCTTCCCTGAAAAAATCAGGCCAGCGCCCGTGCGTTGGCCTGACGCTTTTTGGCGCAGAGATGGCCATACATCAACAGCGAGGTCATCGCAGCGAAGGACAACAACGCCGCCGGTAGCGTGACATAGCGCCAGCTAAAGCCGAGCGTAATCATCATCCCACCAAAGTATGCCCCTACAGCGCTACCCAGATTAAAGGCCATCTGTCCGCCCGCCGCCCCCAGCATTTCGCCCCCTTTCGCATTCTGCAGCAGAAGAATTTGCAGCGGTGCGGAAAGTGCAAACAGGCCTGCACAGCAGACAAAGCCCATCAACAGCGAGGCCGTTTTCAGTTCGCCAAAGGCGAAAAGCAGCAACAGTGAGGCGACAATGACCATGTCGGTGGTGGCAGCAATGCGCAACGGGCTAAACCGCCCCGAGAGTTTACCGCTCAGCAGATTGCCCAATACCATGCCGAGCCCCATCAGCATCATTATGACGGTCATCATGCCTTCGGAGAAACCCGATACATTGACCATAAACGGCTTAACGAAGCTGAACCACGCGAAGACGCCTGCGTTGCCAAACATGGTGGCGGCGAAAATCAGCCAGGGCTCCGGTTTCTTCAGAAAGTGGAACTGCGCGGTCAATTTGATCTCTGATTTATCGTGCAGAGTGGGCACCCACAGCAACACGGAGAGGATCACCAGCACATCAAAGGCAGCAATCAGGAAAAAGGTATAGCGCCAGCTGTACTCATGCCCCAGCCACGTCCCGAGCGGTACGCCGACAAGATTGGCAACGGTCATTCCGGCGATCATACCGGCCACCGCGACCGTAACTTTTCCCGGCGGCGCAATTTTGGAGAGGATTATCGCCCCTACGCCGAAAATCGCGCCGTGAGGGAATCCGGAAATTAGGCGGCCTGTCGCCAGCCCGACGTAAGAATGTGAAAGGCTGAATAGGGCATTCCCAATGACGCACATCGCCACTAAGAACAATAATGTTGATTTCAGAGAGAACCGGCTGGAAAACAGCGCCACAATCGGTGCGCCTATCACCACGCCGAAGGCGTAAAAGGAGATCATGTTCCCGGCAGAGGGAATCGAAATCCCGGTGTCCTTCGCCAGTTCCGTCAACACGCCCATCACGCCGAATTCGGCCATTCCCAGACCAAACGTACCAAGCGCCAACGAAAAAATTGTTTTTTTCATACCACGACCACGGGTTAACTATTCGCGACGGGCATTATCAAACAATCTGGTATGGTGAACCAGTTCAAATCAGTTGGCTGACAGGTTAATCCATTCATTCAGGTGAGACTGTGAATACCGTTAGCCTAAAACAACGATGCCAAGTCGCTCCATCAACTGGGAAACCTGATAGCTGTCCAGTTTGACGCCCTGCAAATCAATACCCCTCACGTCCAGATCACCCAGTTCTGAATTGGTCAGATCGCAGTGGGTAAAATTGGCCGCTCGCCAGTCAAAGGATGAGAACTCGCCCCCAGACAGATCCGAGCCGCTAAAGGTAGCGCCAAGTATCTGCGCGCCGTTCCAGCGGTTTTCCCACAGCTCGCATTTTTCCAAAACCACCTTCGAAAAATTGGCATAGCTCAGGTTGCTTTTTGTGATGTAAGCACAGCAAAACCAGGTACGGGTGGTGATCATGTTCATAAAACTGGCCCCGCGGAAATCGGCCCCTTGCGCCCTGCATTCACGGATTTCGATGCCTAATGCATTTGAATGCCTGAAATCCGCCATCGATAAATCGCAGCTTTTGAAAATAGCATCTTTAAGTTGCGCCCGATTAAAGTTACCGCCCTGCTGGCTTTCCCGGTCATAGAACTGACAGCCGATAAACTCCGAGCTGGTTAAATCCGTACCGGAAAAGTCGCAGTTACGAAAAATTGCATTCTCTATTTTCTCGCCGGTAAAACGGTTACGACCTATTTTTTCGCCTTCAAAAATCAATGCCATGGCACCACCCTGTTTATTTATACAGTCCTTCTCACCATTCTAACCCGTTACCTGATGAAGGGAAACACGCTTATCAGACACGTATGTCAAAAATTCCCGCGAAGGTTGCCGGCCAGCATTACACTTCAAAGTGTTAGTTCCTTCCAGGCACATCACCCGATTCGGAGATGAGGATTATCATGGGAAACGCAAAACAGAATAAAACGAAAGCAGTGACCGTGACCAAAGCCAGCGTAGACAGGGAGGTTAAACCCGCGCTGAAGACCAAAGAGTATGAACAAGAGCTTCGTCGCCTTCACGTGGAACTGGTTAAACTCCAGCAGTGGGTCGTCGCCAAAGGATTAAAGGTCTGTATTGTGTTTGAAGGACGCGACGGCGCCGGTAAAGGCGGCACCATCAAAGCAATCACCGAGCGCGTCAGCCCGCGCGTCTTCCGCGTTGTCGCGTTGCCCGCCCCCACCGATAAAGAGAAAAGCCAGCTCTACTTCCAGCGTTACGTGCCGCATCTGCCCTCTGCCGGTGAAATCGTCATCTTTGACCGCAGCTGGTATAACCGCGCGGGCGTCGAGCGCGTGATGGGGTTCTGTACCGAGGAGCAGGTGGAGAAATTTTTGGACGGCACGCCGGTGATGGAAAAAGCGATGGTGGATGCCGGAATTATCCTGCTGAAATACTGGCTGGAAGTCACACCAAAAGAGCAGGAGCGCCGTCTGCGCGATCGCATTAACGATGGTCGTAAGATCTGGAAGCTGTCCCCGATGGACATTAAATCTTTCAACCTTTGGGACGAATACACTCTCGCCCGCGACGCGATGTTTAAAGCCACCGACACCGCCTGGGCACCGTGGTTTGTGGCGCGTTCAGAAGATAAAAAGCGCGTGCGGCTAAATATTATTTCGCACCTGCTTAAACAGATCCCCTATAAAGACATTCACGTCGAAAAGGTCGACTTGCCGAAGCGTAAAATTGGCAAGATAAAACCCACGAAATACCCGTTCCGGTATGTTGAAGAGCGGTTCTGATATTACTGGAAGACGGCTCGCGGAATGGAGATTACCAGGTTAAACAGTATTGTTTTTTGTTGGCTGCGGTTGATAATGACCGCACCAACAAAGGAGATACCGATGAAATCAAAGCGAGTGGAAAATCGTACTGTAAAAGAACATCTTACGGATGTCTTACCGTGTCCGCCGTTGTCAGCTGAAGATCGCGTGCTTGAGAGCCAGCAGGACAAGGGGTTCATAAAAGCCATGAATGAATTGACCGCAAAAGCTGGGTTACTATCTGATGACCCTTATTTTGGAGGGCTTTGATGTGCTTCCAGTTTGATGTTTATCGAAATCCCTCAGAAAGGACACGTGAATATCAGCCTTATTTTATGATTATTCAGCATGATTTTTATGAGGATTTATCAACGAGGCTTATTATGCCATTGAGCTATCATAATCACCTGAAAGGCTATTTTAATGCTGTGACCCCGCTGGTAAATATTGATTTTCAGACATTTTTTCTGAATACAGCAGCAATAACATATGTGGATAAGAAAAAACTAAGTAATAAAAATTATGTATGTAATTTGAGCAGTGCAAGAAGCAATGTAATTGCAGGGATTGATGCACTGATTACCAATACATAACCCCTGCGCAAGCGCCGCCGGGCAAAGCCGACGGCGCAGGTCTTACTTCATCCCTTCCGTACTCTCTTTTTTCGCTTCCAGACGTTCCACATCACGATACCAGCGCGGGTGGTGCTTCTGCGCCCAGCGGCGGCTCACCTTCCCTTCAATCATCCCTTTAATCGATCCTTTCACCCAGAACGCCATATACATATGGATCAGGATGGCATGGATCAGAATGATGGCCGACGTGGCGTGGATGAGCAGCGCATAGCGAATCACCTGAATCGGGAAATACTGCGCAAAATAAGGACGCCAGATAATCACCCCGGTCACCAGCAGCACAAAAATCATGCTCATGATGGTCCAGAACATCATCTTCTGCCCGGCGTTGTATTTGCCCACCTTTGCGACTTTATGCTCGTTGCCTTTCAGGACTTCAACAATCCCTTTCACCCATGGGATGTCCTGCTTGTCCGGGATGTTGTGATGAACAAAACGCACGAACATAAACATCAGCACCACGAAAATCAGCACGCCGAAGAATGGGTGCAGAATTCGCCCCATCTGCGGCGTACCGAAGGTTTCGGTCAGCCACTGCAGTGTCGGGAAGAAGAATGAGATCCCGGATACCGCCACCAGGAAGAAGCAGATCACCACCGTCCAGTGACAGGCGCGGTCGATAAACTTCGTGCGCACAATCATTTTCGACTTACTCATGGTGTTCCTCCTCCTCGTCGTCATCCACCTCTTTGTTTGGCCCGATCCCAATGTAGTGATAAATCAGCCCGGCAAAAGTGGCGATAAAGCCCGCCGCCGAGAGCGGTTTGAGCGCCCCTTTCCACAGGTTGATCGAGGTATCGATCGCCGGATCTTTCGGCAGATTGTGGTACAGCTCCGGCTGGTCGTTATGGTGCAGCACATACATCACGTGCGTACCGCCCACGCCCTGCGGGTTATAAACGCCTGCATTTTCGTACCCGCGCGCTTTCAACTTGTCCACCCGCTCCTGCGCCACGTCCAGCATCTCTTTCTTGGTGCCGAAGTGGATAGCGCCGGTGGGACAGGTCTTGACGCAGGCAGGCTCCTGCCCGACGCTGACGCGGTCCACGCACAGGGTGCATTTGTATACCCGGTTATCCTCTTTATTGAGGCGCGGGATATTAAACGGACAGCCCGCGATGCAATACCCGCAGCCGATGCAGTTGTCCTGCTGGAAGTCGACGATCCCGTTGGCGTACTGAATAATTGCACCGGCAGACGGGCACGCCTTCAGGCAGCCCGGATCTTCACAGTGCATACAGCCGTCTTTGCGGATTAGCCATTCCAGCCTGCCGTTCTGGTCGGTTTCGCTAAAACGCATCACCGTCCATGATTTGGCGCTCAGATCCGCCGGATTGTCGTAGACGCCAACGCAGTGCCCAACCTCATCGCGGATATCGTTCCACTCAGAACAGGCCACCTGGCAGGCTTTACAGCCCACGCAGGAGGAGACATCGATAAGCTTTGCGACCTCTGCCTTATAATCCCGCGCGCGAGGCGCGGGCGTTATCGGGTTGGTCGCGGAGCGTTTGATAATGTCTTGTGTTTCCATCGCCATTGAATCGCTCCTTACGCTTTCTCGATGTTGACCAGAAACGCCTTGTACTCCGGCGTTTGCGAGTTGGAATCGCCGACGTTAGGCGTCAGGGTGTTGGCGATGTAGCCTTTCTGCGCCACGCCCTCAAAGCCCCAGTGCAGCGGAATACCCACGGTTTCCACCTGCTGACCGTGCACGTTCAGCGACTGCAGGCGGCGAGTAACCACGGCAACGGCACGAATAAAGCCGCGCTTGCTGCTGACCGTGACGCGATCGCCGTTGGCTATGCCTTTCGCCTTCGCCAGCGTTTCGCTGATCTCCACAAACTGTTCCGGCTGCGCGATAGCGTTAAGCCGCGCGTGCTTGGTCCAGGTATGGAAATGCTCAGTCAGGCGGTAGGTCGTTCCGACGTATGGGAATTTGTCCTTTTTGCCCAAGCGCAGCACGTCCTCTTCGTAAATACGCACCACCGGGCTGGAGACCACGTTCGGGTGCAGCGGGTTAGTCCCCAGCGGCGTTTCCATCGGCTCGTAGTGTTCCGGGAACGGCCCTTCCGCCAGCTTGTCGAGGGCGAACAGGCGTCCCAGCCCTTCCGGCTGCATGATAAATGGCCCGGTGTTGCTGCCCGGCGCGGCGGTGTTGTAGTCCGGGATATCGTTCCCCGCCCACTTCGCCCCGTTCCACTGGATCAGCATGCGCTTCGGATCCCACGGCTTGCCGTTGATGTCCGCAGACGCGCGGTTGTACAGCACGCGACGGTTCAGCGGCCACGCCCATGCCCAGCCCAACGTATTGCCCAGCCCGGACGGGTCGGCGTTATCGCGGTTGGCCATCTGGTTACCCTGCTCCGTCCAGCTGCCGGTGTAGATCCAGCAGGACGACGCCGTCGTGCCGTCATCGCGCAGCAGCGCGAAGCTGTTCAGCAGTTGACCTTTCTTCGCCACCAGGTTGCCGCTCGCGTCATAGAGATCCGCCAGCGCCACGCCGTTGTTCTCTTTGGCGACTTCCTCTGACTCAGGATGGTCAGGCTGCTTGTAGTCCCAGCCCATCTTCAGCAGCGGCTCCGCGCCTTTGCCACCTTCAGTGCGGTACATTTCGCGCAGGCGATGGTAAATCCCGGCGAGGATCTCACCGTCATTACGCGCTTCTCCCGGCGCATCCTGACCTTTCCAGTGCCACTGCAGCCAGCGGCCGGAGTTGGCAATAGAACCATCCTCTTCTGCAAAGCAGGTAGACGGCAGGCGGAACACTTCGGTCTGAATCGACGCCGGATCGACATCGTTTGATTCCCCGTGGTTCTGCCAGAAGGTGGAGGTCTCGGTCACCAGCGGATCGATAACCACCATGTACTTCAGCTTGCTCAGGCTGCGAACGACTTTGTTTTTGTCCGGGAAGGAGGCCACCGGGTTGAAGCCCTGGCAGATATAGCCCGTGACGTTGCCCTTATCCATCATGTTGAAATACTTGATGACGTCGTAGGCCTGGTCCCACTTCGGCAGCCACTCAAAGCCCCAGTCGTTCTCCTTCTGCGCCGCATCGCCGTAGAAGGATTTCATCAGGCTGACGTAGAACTTCGGATAGTTGCTCCAGTAGTTCACCTGATCCGGCAGCGTCGCCTTAGGCGTATTCGCCGCCAGATAGGTCTGCAGATCGGCCTGCTTCTCAGACGGTAGCGTCAGGTAGCCTGGCAGGCTGGTCGACAGCAGGCCGAGGTCGGTCAGGCCCTGGATGTTGGAGTGACCGCGCAGCGCGTTTACGCCGCCACCGGCCATACCCATGTTGCCGAGCAGGAGCTGGATCATCGCCATGGTGCGGATGTTCTGCGCGCCAACGGTGTGCTGCGTCCAGCCCAGCGCGTACAGGAACGTGGTCGTTCTGTTTGCGGCATTGGTTGAGGCCAGCACTTCACACACTTTCAGGAAGTCGGCTTTCGGCGTGCCGCAGATGTTCTCCACGACGTCAGGCGTATAGCGGGATACATGCTCTTTCAGCAGGTTCCACACGCAGCGCGGGTGCGTCAGCGTTTCATCACGCATCGCATAGCCGTTTTCATCGAACTGATAGTTCCAGGACGATTTATCGTACTGGCGTTTTTCGGCGTCATAGCCGCTAAACAGCCCGTCATCAAAGGCAAAATCATCCCGCACCAGCAAGTTCGCGTTGGTGTAGTGCTTAACGTATTCCGCGTTAATTTTGTTATTTTCGATCAGGTACAACAGTACGCCGGAGAGGAACGTGATGTCCGTACCGGAGCGGATCGGCGCATAAATATCGGCCACCGATGCCGTACGCGTAAAGCGCGGATCGACGACGATCAGCGTCGCATCGTTGTTGTTTTTTGCTTCCATCGCCCAGCGGAAACCCACAGGGTGTGCTTCAGCGGCGTTACCGCCCATCACCACCACGACGTTAGCGTTTTTGATATCAACCCAGTGGTTGGTCATCGCACCGCGACCAAATGTTGGAGCAAGACTTGCTACCGTTGGTCCGTGTCAGACGCGCGCCTGGTTGTCTACCGCCAGCATGCCGAGAGAACGCACAAATTTTTGCGTCAGCATGCCGGTTTCATTACTCGCCGCAGATGCGCACAGCATCCCGGTGGAAAGCCAGCGGTTAACCGTTACGCCCTGCTCGTTCTTTTCAATAAAGTTGGCATCGCGGTCGGCTTTCATTAATTTGGCGATTCGGGAGAAGGCCTCATCCCAGGAGATTCGCTGCCACTTGTCGGAACCCGGCGCGCGGTATTCCGGGTAGCGCAGGCGATTTTCACTGTGAACGTAGTCCAGCAGCCCCGCCCCTTTCGGGCAAAGTGCGCCGCGGCTCACCGGATGATCCGGATCCCCTTCAATATGGTAAATCGCTTCTCTGGCGTTCTTCGCGCCATCGCCCAGGCTATACATTAAAAGCCCACAACCTACGGAGCAGTATGTGCAGGTGTTACGGATCTCTTTCGCGCGCAGCAGCTTATAGTTGCGTGCCTGAGCCAGCGCCATTTTGGGAGCAAATCCCAGCATCGCGGCTGTTGTTCCGGCCATACCGCCCGCGCAGATTTTGAAAAATTGTCTGCGGCTGACGTCCATTGTTGTCCTCGTTATCTAATAAGACTTCGTGGCGCAAACTAACAGCTATGCCCCTGTTTTTTTTGCGTCAAATCAAGGTCATCTCCCTTCACCCCCTAAATAGTCACCTTCGGTACGGTCAAATACCCCTTTTTGATTAACGGCTTAAGAGAATAATTCGCGACAGCGTCAGGATGAATGCGCTACATTTTCCCTCTGATTTTTATTGCAATGGCATCGACATGGACAGAAAAAGAGCAACGCTTATTGGGCTGGCGGCGATACTGTTATGGAGCACCATGGTCGGCCTTATTCGCAGCGTGAGCGAAGGGCTGGGGCCGGTAGGCGGCGCGGCGATGATATACACCCTCAGCGGATTACTGTGTCTGGTAACAGTAGGATTTCCTGATATCAGACGGTTTTCGCCCCGGTATCTTATTGCTGGCAGCGTTTTATTTGTCAGCTACGAAATATGCCTGGCGCTGTCGTTAGGCTATGCCGCCACGCGATCTCAGGCTATAGAAGTAGGCATGGTCAATTATCTCTGGCCAAGCCTGACGATTGTATTTGCGATTTTGTTCAACGGGCAGAAATCAAACGTGTGGGTGATCCCCGGGCTCGCGATCTCATTGCTCGGCGTCTGCTGGGTATTAGGCGGTGAACAGGGGTTACACGTTGATGAAATCATCCGCAATATCGTCTCCAGCCCGCTGAGTTATGCTCTGGCATTTGCCGGTGCCTTTATCTGGGCGGCCTACTGCACCGTCACCGCCAAATTTGCCAGAGGACAAAACGGGATCACCCTTTTCGTTTTGCTAACGGCGCTGAGTCTGTGGGTGAAATATGCGCTCAGCGATCAGCCGGAGATGGTGTTCAGCATCCCGGTGGTGGTGAAGCTCGTCATGTGCGGCATCGCGCTGGGGTTTGGCTATGCCGCATGGAATATTGGCATTCTCCACGGCAACGTCACCGTCCTGGCGGCGATCTCCTATTTCACCCCGGTATTATCCGCCGCCCTGGCGGCCGTGCTGTTAAGTTCCCCGCTGTCGTTCTCTTTCTGGCAAGGTGCGCTGATGGTCTGCGCCGGTTCGCTCCTTTGCTGGTATGCGACACGCAAATAATTCCCCGTGCCGGGAATATTTTCATCCCGGCAACATAATTAACATTAATTTAAAATGTGAGCCTGCTCAGAATATTTATCAGAATTAGAGTGACCGGTTTAAATTCTGTTTATATTAGGCTCGTGGCGTAACCTCACCTCTTCTCATATTGACATAAACTGACAACGCAATGTGATTAGTTCGCTGCGTATATTAACGAACTATATAGCACAGAATGCAATAATACGTTTCTGTGTATGTCAGACGCCCCTTTATAAATTCGATGCAATGAAACCTTCATGTAACTGTTTTCATTGAACTTAACATTATCACCTCACACTTAAAAGATCGTTAATCACGAATATTCCCCTCCTGTACTACAACATATATAAACTATTTACTGCGCAATATTCATGGCGCGTAAATAGTCATTTTATGTGTGAATATTAATCAAATTCGCGGGTTTCACGGCAATTATTCCGATCAGGATCACACTAATTGAAATTATCTTTAATATTTTGAAACTTATTATTGAAAGCAGGCTACAAGATTTTTAAAAATAGTCTGCCATTGACGAACCGCCTCGTTTAGAAATCGTTCAAATTGGCTCAGGAAATACCTAAGAAAATTATAAGGAATGTTTAAGATGAAACTTAAATTAGTTGCAGTGGCAGTCACTTCTATGCTGGCAGCAGGCGTTGTAAACGCGGCTGAAGTTTTTAACAAAGACGGTAACAAACTGGATCTGTACGGCAAAGTAACAGGTCTGCACTATTTCTCTGATGACGCTGACAACGACGGCGACAAAACTTACGTTCGTCTGGGTTTTAAAGGCGAAACGCAGATCAACGACCAGCTGGCCGGTTACGGTCAGTGGGAATATGAGTTCAAGGGCAACCGCTCTGAAGCACAGGGCTCTGACGGTAACAAAACCCGTCTGGCGTTTGCCGGTCTGAAATTCAACGAATTCGGCTCTTTCGACTATGGTCGTAACTACGGTGTTGCTTACGACATCGGCGCGTGGACTGACGTTCTGCCAGAATTCGGTGGCGATACCTGGACCCAGACCGACGGCTTTATGACTGGCCGTACCACTGGCGTTGCAACCTACCGTAACACCGACTTCTTCGGTCTGGTTGACGGCCTGAACTTTGCGGCACAGTACCAGGGTAAAAACGACCGTGACGATATCACCGAATCCAACGGTGACGGCTGGGGTCTGTCTTCCAGCTATGAGTTCGATGGCTTCGCGGCAGGTGCGACCTATGCGAAATCCGACCGTACTGACCGTCAGGTTCGCGCAGCAAGCGATCTGAACGCCGGTGGCGAAAACGCAGAAGTCTGGGCAGCGGGCCTGAAGTACGATGCGAACAACATCTACCTGGCAACCACCTACTCTGAAACCCGTAACATGACCGCGTTCGGTAACGGTCACGTGGCGAACAAAGCGCAGAACTTCGAAGTGGTTGCACAGTACCAGTTCGACTTCGGCCTGCGTCCATCCATCGCTTACCTGAAATCCAAAGGTAAGGACATCGGTTCTTATGGCGATCAGGATCTGGTTGAATACATCGATGTTGGCGCGAGCTACTACTTCAACAAAAACATGTCTACCTACGTTGATTACAAAATCAACCTGCTGGACGACAACACGTTCACCAAAGATGCCAAAGTGTCTACCGACAACATCGTGGCTGTGGGTCTGACCTACCAGTTCTAAGATGTGTCAGTACGAAAAGGCCAGCCATCGTCGCTGGCCTTTTTTATTCCAGGCTCTGTTCACTGCCCGCCGCCCGGCGTAGCCAGTTTTGCAGCAGTTTCCCGTCTTCGGTCATGTCCGAGTCAGTGCGTACGCAGAGGTAGTAATCCCGCCCGTCGTCGATCGGTAAATCAACGATCTTTACCAGTTCCCCGCTCTCAAGATACGGAGCAATGAGCGGCTCGCGCATCAGGGCACATCCCAGCCCGGCCTGTACGCCAGCCAGCGTCAGCAAGCCATCCTCAAACATCGGTCCACTGCGGCGCACGGGACGCTTCACCCCCTGCTGCATAAACCATTGCGGCCAGGTCGAGCGCTCCTCGTCATGCAGCAGCGGCATTTGCAGCAGCTGGTCGGGCGTATCGATATGGCCGTGAATACGTAAAAACGCGCGGCTGCACACCGGCACCATCTGGCCGGAGATCAGTTTTTCACTCTGATAGCCAGCCCACTGACCGTTACCAAAGCGAATCGACATATCGGATGCGTCGCTCAGGTAGTTACGGTGGTTGGCGTAGACGACGTTGATCTCCGTCTGCGGGTTGGCGCGCATAAAGGTCGGCAGACGTGGAATAAACCACCCCATACCAAACAGCGGGATCAGGCTGATGGTCACCTGACGCGTTTGCGCCTGTTCCACCAGGTGCTCCGTCGCCTGCCGAAGCACGTTGAACGCGGCGCGAATCGAGCGGTAGTAATCCCGCCCCTGCTGGCTCAGGATCAGCCTTCGCCCCTGTCGCTCCGTGAGTGGCATCTGCAGATAGGCCTCCAGCACCTTAAGCTGATGGCTCACGGCGGAGGGGGAGATATCCAGCTCCTGCGCGGCCAGGGTTACGCTTCCCAGCCTGGCAATGGCCTCAAATGCCCGCACGGCCCGAAGCGGTGGATCGTTTGCCAGACGGCTTTCGGCATAGGCTGACACGGCGGTCAACTGTTCTGTTTTATTCATATATTGATTTCTTTAGGCTTTTCACCCTGCTAATGGGTTTTGATATTTTCATGTAAATCATAGAGATAAAGCAATATCGGTTTATCATAAGAAATAATATATGTGTATTTTACAATTTTATTCATTTATTGGATGGTAGCCGCTGAAAGAGCAACTTGTCGGGTACGCACGTTGGATACACTGATACAACAACTGATCAACGGCGTGATGCTGGGAAGCATCTACGCGCTGATCGCGCTGGGCTATACCATGGTGTATGGCATCTTGCGCATTATTAACTTCGCCCACGGCGATATTCTGATGGTCGGCGCGTTAACCACGCTTTCCGCCATTAACGTTCTGAACAACACCTTCCCGCATCTGCCGCTGCTGCTGCAGTTGGGCTTTGCGCTGCTGGTTGCCATGGCGGTCTGTGCTCTGCTGGCGATGGCTGTGGAACGCTTTGCCTACCGACGCCTGCGCAACGCGCCGCGTCTGGCACCGCTGATCTCCGGGATTGGCGTCTCGGTGCTGCTGCAAACCGTGGCGATGATTATCTGGACGCGCAATCCGCTGATGTTCCCGCAGATCCTGCCGATGGACCCGATCGCCGTCACGTCCGGCAGCGAAGCCCATCCCCCTGCGATTGTTACCGTCACCGGCATCGTGACCGTGGCGCTGGCGCTGACCGTCATGGTCGGACTCTGGCTGTTGGTCGAATACAGCCGCCTGGGGCGCGGCATGCGCGCCGTGGCGGAAAATCCGCGCGTCGCCATGCTGATGGGCGTGAACCCGAACGCGATAATTACCCTCACGTTTGCCATCGGCGGCATCTTTGCCGCGCTGGCAGGCGTGATGATGGCGAGCAACTATGGTAACGCCAGCTTCTCCATGGGCTTTCTGCCAGGGATTAAAGCGTTCACCGCCGCCGTGCTGGGCGGGATCGGCAATATTCGCGGCGCAATGATTGGCGGGATCCTGCTTGGCATCATAGAAGCACTCGGCGCGGGCTACCTGGGTGAACTGACCCACGGCGTGTTCGGCAGCAATTATCAGGATGTCTTTGCCTTCATCGTGCTGATTCTGGTGCTGGTCTTCCGTCCGGCAGGCCTGCTCGGCGAACGCGTGGCAAACAGAGCGTAAGGAACACTATGACAACCGTACAACTCCAAACGCCGACCGCGACGCGCACGTTCTGGTCCGGCATAACGCTGTTCTGCCTCGCGCTGCTGATTGCGCCCGTGGTCGCCAGCCAGATTGGCGGCAACTACTGGGTGCGGGTTATCGACTTTGCCCTGCTTTACATCATGCTGGCGCTGGGGCTTAACATCGTGGTCGGCTACACGGGCCTGCTGGACATGGGCTTTATCGCTTTTTACGCGGTCGGTGCCTATCTGGCCGCCCTGCTTGCCTCCCCGCACCTGTCAGAGGTATTCCCGATCCTCACCGTCTGGTTCCCGGAGGGGCTGCACACCTCCTGGCTGCTGATTATTCCCATAGCGGCTCTGGTTGCCGCGGTGTGCGGCATTATGCTTGGCGCACCCACGCTGAAGCTGCGCGGGGATTACCTGGCGATAGTGACCCTCGGCTTTGGCGAAATCATCCGCATCCTGATGCGTAACCTCGACCGTCCGGTGAACATCACCAACGGCGCAAAGGGCATTACCGGCGTCGATACCCTGAACCTGTTCGGCCTGAAGTTCAGCGGCGTATATCACTGGTTTGGCTTCAAAGTGCCCGCCCTGTGGCTGTGGTACTACCTGCTGATGCTGGTGATTGTGGCGATTGTGTTTGTCTGCCTGCGCCTGCAGCATTCGCGCATTGGTCGCGCCTGGCACGCCATTCGTGAAGATGAAGACGTGGCCCTCGCGATGGGCATCAACGTGCGCAACTACAAGCTGCTGGCCTTTGCCATGGGCGCCTCGTTTGGCGGCGTGGCGGGTGCCCTGTTCGGCGCGTTTCAGGGCTTTGTCTCACCGGAGTCGTTTACCTTGCAGGAATCCATTGCCGTACTGGCGATGGTCGTGCTGGGCGGTATGGGGCATATCCCCGGCGTGATCCTCGGCGCGGTGCTCCTGACGGCCCTGCCGGAGCTGCTGCGCAGCCAGGCCGCGCCCGTTCAGCAGGCGCTGTTTGGCACGGTGCTGGTCGACCCGGAAATTTTACGCCAGCTGTTCTACGGTCTGGCGCTGGTGCTGGTGATGCTGGTTCGTCCTTCAGGCATCTGGCCGGTGCGCCACAAGGAGGTGAAAGCATGAGCCTGTTAACTGTACGCAATATGTCCAAGCGCTTCGGCGGGCTGACCGCCGTGGATGACGTTTCGCTCACCGTGAATAAAGGCGAAATCTACGGCCTGATTGGCCCTAACGGCGCGGGCAAAACCACCTGTTTCAACCTGATTACCGGGCTGTATCCGGCGGACAGCGGTGAGTTCACCATTGCCGATAAGCCCTATTACCCGAAACAGATTGAAAAAGTCACCGCCGCCGGGATCGCCCGCACGTTTCAGAACATCAGGCTGTTTAACGAGATGTCGGTACTGGAAAACGTCATGGTGGGTCGCCACGTGCGCACCCGCAACGGTTTATGGGCGGCGCTGAGCCGCAACGGGCGCGCCCGTAAAGAAGAAGCCGAAACGCGCGAGCAGGCGTGGCACTGGCTGGAATACACCGGCATTGCCAAGTTTGCCCACTATCGCGCCTGCGACCTGGCCTACGGGCATCAGCGACGTCTCGAAATTGCCCGGGCGCTGGCAACGGATCCGCTCCTGCTGGCGCTGGACGAACCCGCCGCCGGGATGAACGCGGCGGAAAAAGTGGCGCTCGGTGAACTGCTGACGCGTATTCGTGACGACGGCAGAACCCTGCTGATGATCGAACACGACGTCAAGCTGGTGATGGGCATCTGCGATCGCCTGACGGTGCTTGATTACGGCAAAACGCTCGCCAGCGGCACGCCGGAGAGCGTGCGGCGCGACCCGGCAGTGATTGCCGCCTGGCTTGGAGGCAACGCCCATGTCTGAATTACTGAAGGTTGAACGTCTGGACGTGCATTATGGCGGTATTCAGGCCGTACGCGATGTCTCTTTTACTCTGCGCGAGGGCGAACAGGCTACGCTCATCGGCGCTAACGGCGCAGGAAAAAGCTCCACCGTCCGCGCCATCACCGGGCTGGAAAACTTTAGCGGCAGTATTGAATTCAACGGTAAAACGGTACGTAAGCACAGGCCCGAATCCCTGCTCCGGGACGGGTTGGTTATGGTCCCGGAAGGACGTGGGATCTTCGCCCGAATGACGGTACTGGAAAACCTGCAGATGGGTGCCTGGCTCAGGCGTGACACTGTCACCGTCAGGCAAGAGATGAATGACATTTTCGAGCGCTTCCCGCGACTTGGGGAGCGCCAGCATCAGCTCGCTGGCCTGCTTTCCGGCGGTGAGCAACAGCTGCTGGCGCTTAACCGCGCCCTGCTCAGCCGCCCGCGTCTGCTGATCCTCGACGAACCGTCGATGGGCCTTGCCCCGAAGATGGTTGAGAACATTTTTGCCGTTATCGGCGGCCTGCGCGAACGCGGCGTCGCCCTCCTTCTGATCGAGCAAAACGCCAGGCTCGCGCTTGAAGTGACCGACAGCGCGTGGGTGATGGACAGCGGCAGCATTGTCCATCATGGCGAGTCGAAAGCGCTGCTCAATGACGACCAGATTGCACAGATTTACCTGGGCGAAATGCCCGTTTAACCACACCAGCCAACATCAGGGAAATATAATGAAAACAGTAAAAATCAGTGCGCTCAGCGCCGCTATTCTCCTCAGCGGTTTTGCCTCGACGGCCGCGTGGGCCGCTGGCAGCGAAACCGTGACCATCGGCCTGGCGGGCCCGCTCACCGGCCCGTCTGCCCGTATCGGTAAAGATCTGGAAAACGGTGCGCAGCTGGCCATTGACGACATCAACAAGCAGCACCCGACCATCGGCGGCAAAGCGGTGACCTTCAAGCTGCAGTCCGAAGACGATCAGTCTGACCCGCGCACCGCCGTTGCCGTGGCGCAGCGTCTGGTGGACAGCGGCGTGGCGGGCGTCGTTGGGCACTGGAATACCGGCACCAGCATTCCGGCCGCGCGCGTTTATCACGATGCGGGCATCGCACAGGTGGCCCCGGTAGCAACCGGGCACGCCTATACCAAACAGGGCTTTGACACTAGCTTCCGCGTAATGGGCCATGACGATGACGGCGGGCAGTTTGCCGGTCAGTACGCGGTCAATACGCTGAAAGCCAAACGCATTGCGGTGATCGACGACCGTACCGCCTTTGGTCAGGGTCTGGCGGACGAATTTATCAAATCGCTGGACGCTCAGGGCGTGAAGATTGTCGACCGTCAGTACGTCGATGATAAAACCGTGGACTTCAGCGCCGTGCTGACCGCCATTCGCAGCAAAAACGCCGATCTGATCTTCTTTGGCGGCGTTGACAGCCAGGCAGCACCGCTGGCGCGCCGTATCAAACAGCTGGGCATGAACGCCACGCTGATGGGCGCAGGCGGCTTCGTCAGCCAGACGTTCCTTCAGCTGGCGCAGAAGGAAGGCGAAGGCGTAGTCGCCCTCGAACCGGGCCTGCCGGTTGAGCAAATGCCGGGCGGTAAGGCGTTTGAGCAAGCCTACCAGGCGCGCTACCACACGCATATTGAACTGCACGCCCCGTTCGCCTATGACGCCACCCGCGTGCTGGTTGCAGCCATGGAAAAAGCCGACTCCGTCGATCCGACCGAGTATCTGCCTGCCCTGCGCGCCATCAGCTATTCGGGCGTGACCGGACAGATCGCATTTGATAAAGAAGGCAACCTGAAATCACCGTCGTTCACGGTCTACAAAGTCGTTGACGGCAAGTGGCAGCCGCAGACCGTGCTGGGCGGCGCGAAAGACAAGTAACCGCAGTGAGGCAATGTGATGAGTGATAATAATGAGCTGGGCATTCTCGCCCGCCGCAAAATTGAAGCAGAAATTATTAAGCCAATCTATGAAATCCTGGTGCGGGAGATAGGAAAAACCCGCGCGCAGGCGGTCATTGGCGAGGCCATTGAGCAGGCCGCGATTGACGCAGGCAAAGCGTTTGCCAGCAAAGAGCCCGACGGTGCGGACGTAAAGAGCTTTATCGCCCTGCAGTACCTGTGGGAGAAAGATAATGCCCTTGAGGTTAAGGTGATCGACGCTGACGACCAGCAGTACAACTACAACGTGACCCGCTGCCGCTACGCCGAGATGTACCACGAGATGGGGCTGGGTGAAATCGGTCACCTGCTTTCCTGCGCGCGCGATGAGAAATTTATTGTGGGCTACGCGCCGGACGTGGAGCTGACGCGCACCACCACCATCATGCAGGGCGGCTCGTGCTGTGACTTCCGCTACCGCAGTAAAAAGGACACGGCATGATTCGGGTCAACGCTGAGCGTCTGTGGACAACGCTGGAGATGATGGCGCAGATCGGCGGCACGCCCGCCGGTGGCGTTACCCGTCTGGCCCTGAGCGAGGAGGATCGCATCGCGCGTAACCTGCTGCGCGACTGGGCGCTGGAGGCGGGCCTCACCTGCGACGTCGACAGCATGGGCAATATGTTTATTCGCCGCGCGGGTACAAACCCGGCGCTTGCGCCGGTGATGACCGGCTCGCACGTCGATTCGCAACCCCTCGGCGGCAACTACGATGGTATCTACGGCGTGCTGGCCGGGCTTGAGCTGCTGCGGACGCTGAACGATAACAACGTACAAACCGAGCGCGACATTGTGCTGGTGAACTGGACCAACGAGGAAGGCGCGCGCTTTGCCCCGGCGATGCTCGCATCAGGCGTTTGGGCAGGCCAGCTTTCCGAAGATTTTGCCTACGCCCGGATGGACAGCAAGCGAGTAACGGTACGCGAGGCGCTTGAGGCGATCGGTTATCGCGGCGAAATCCCGGCCCGCGCTTTTCCGGTCCACGCCTGCTATGAACTGCACATTGAGCAGGGACCGATTCTGGAAGATGAATCCATCGATATCGGTCTGGTGCGTGCGGCCATGGGCCAGCGCTGGTTTACGATCGCACTGGAGGGTTTCGCCGCGCATGCGGGCACCACGCCTATGCACAGCCGACGCGATGCGTTAACCGCGTTTGCCGAGCTGGCGCTGAAGGTGGAAGAGATTGGCTATCGGCATGCGCCGGACGGTCGTGCGACGATCGGCATGGCGGAGGTCACGCCGAACTCGCGCAACGTGGTGCCGTCTCGCGTCGTGTGTAGCGTGGAGTTCCGCCATCCGGAGCAGGATGCGCTGGAAGCGATGGAGGTGGCGCTGCATCAGGCTGCGGAAAGCCTGGCCGCCCGTGGCGTGATGGCTAACGTCGAGCGCATTTTTGACTACGCGCCGATTGCGTTTAACGCGGCGTGTCTGGCCCGCACGGAACGCGCCGTGGCGGCGCTGGGCTACTCGTCTAAACCGATGGTTTCGGGTGCCGGGCATGACACCTGTTATGTCAGCAAAATCGCCCCGGCCAGCATGATCTTTATCCCCTGCGAGAAAGGCATCAGCCATAACGAAGCGGAAAGGATCCTGCCGGAGTGGTCAGAGAAAGGGGCAAATGTGCTGTTGCACAGCGTGTTGGCCGCTGCGCAGGAAATCTAGGCCATTACCGCGGCCTGATGCCCTCGAACCCCCAGTAATTTTAAACAGAAGCAATAACGTTGTTTCAGAACGACTGAGGCTTTCAGCGATGCCCTGGTCCGGCTGTAAATCGCTGAGGCGTTTCCTGCAGGCCGGGGCGAGGCGCAGGGATGCGCCGAGAGGGCGGGCTTTACAGGGACGTTGCCTCCGCCCGTCCCCGATAAGCCGGAAGGAATAAGCCGAGGGCACCGCGAAGCGGCGATTTACCGCCGGGAGCCCGGGTCGCCAGGGTGGTGGCGATTGAGCCACCCTGGCACGTTCACCGGTCATGACGTTGCAGAGTAGCAAGGAACATAAAGTGAACGGAATGACCACCAGAGCCGTATGTCCCCCTCACCCCAGCCCTCTCCCTCAAGGGAGAGGGGGTCGTCCGTGCAGGAATTATTTTGTGGGGAACCTTCAGCCCACAGGGAGAGGGGACAAACCTGGCGGGTTTTACGGCTTCGGCACCTTCGCCAGGCTAAACCAAATCCCTGTCGCCAGCATCAGCAGCATCGCTCCCGCGCTGCCGAGCGCTACGCTGTGGGAGGTGATAAACGCCGTTTTCGCCGCCTCAATCACCGACTCCGCCAGTGACGGTGCCAGATCCTGCGCCACCTTCACCGCTTCACCGATAGATGACGAGGCTTTATCTGCAAGCGACGGGTTCAGCCCCTGCGGCAGCTCAATCGACGCCGAGAAGCTGCGGGTTAACAGCAGGCCGAAAATGGCGATCCCCAGCCCCGCGCCCAGCTCGTAGGACATGGTTTCAATCGCCCCTGCAGCAGCCGCTTTCTCTTTTGGCGCAGCGGCCATAATCGCAGAGGTCGAGGCCAGCAGCGCGCTGGCCGCGCTAAAGCCGAGCAGAACCATCAGGGCAGACGCCAGAAGCTGCTGAGTGCTGAAATCCAGCATCGACAGGCCGATAAAACTGACCGCGCTCAGCCCCATCCCCCCTGCCGCCACAAGACGCAGACCGAGACGTCCCACCAGTACACCCGCTATCGGGCCGCTAAACCCGCTGGCCACCATCAGCGGCAGCATAAACATGCCCGCCTCAAACGGCGTAAAGCCATGAACAAACTGCAGCTCCTGCGCCATCAGCAGTTCAAACCCCACCAGCGCGATCATCGCCGTCATCGCCATCACCACGCCGCTTAAAATGATGCGGTGGCAAAACAGGCGCATGTCGATCATCGGCACGCGGGCGCGGAGCTGAATGCGCACGAAAATAAACAGCATCACCGCGCCAGTCAGCAGCGTACAGGCCACCAGCCACGGCGACAGCACGCCTTTCAACGCGGTTTTAGCGCTGTAGACCAGCAGTAAAATCGCCACGATCAGCATGATCGCATGGCTAATGTTCAACGGCTGCTCAGGCCGCCCCTGCTGCCGGGGAACAAAGCGCGCCGCAAGCGTGACAACAATAAGCACGATTGGCACGTTGATCAAAAACACTGAACCCCAGTAGAAGTGTTCCAGCAACATACCGCCAATCAGCGGGCCAAATGCCGCGCCGCCGGATCCCACGGCCGCCCAGACGCCGAGCGCGATGTTGCGATCCTTCGCGTCGACAAACAGCGTGCGGATCCCGGCAAGCGTAGCCGGAATTATCATCGCTGCGCCTATTGCCAGCGAGGCGCGCGCCGCAATCAGCCAGCCCGCAGAAGGCGCAAACGCCGCCGCCAGCGAGGACAGGCCAAACAGCGTGCTGCCAATCATGAGCAATCGTTTAAAACCAATGCGGTCACCCAGCGCCCCCATCGGCAGTACCATTCCCGCCATCACCAGCGAGTAAATGTCGATGATCCACAGTAATTCATTGCCGCTGGCGCCCAGCGTCATGCTCAATGTCGGCGCCGCC
Source organism: Enterobacter sp. B79-1 (assembly GCF_057444735.1). Taxonomy (NCBI): domain Bacteria; kingdom Pseudomonadati; phylum Pseudomonadota; class Gammaproteobacteria; order Enterobacterales; family Enterobacteriaceae; genus Enterobacter; species Enterobacter sp. B79-1. Next base: position 356,285 of record NZ_JBYAZJ010000001.1, on the reverse strand, counting down.
ACGTGCAGCACCGTCGCGTCGATCGCCACCGGGATATACACCAGCACGATAATCACTAACGCTAACCACTGACGAAACATAAATTTCCTTTTCTTTTAAAACATGGACACATGTCCAGGATGCGATCCTACGTAAAGTTGAACGCATGTCCAGCTTTTTGTTACACTCGTTTCGCCCCCATTGAGAGTGAGAAAAACATGCGTTATCTGAGCAAGGACGAGCGGCGTGAAGCCATCCTACAGGCCGCCATGCGCGTGGCCCTCGCCGAAGGACTGGCGGCCATGACGGTGCGCCGTATTGCCGCTGAAGCCAGCGTGGCGACAGGACAGGTTCACCACCACTTCACCTCCGGTGGAGAGCTAAAGTCGCTGGCCTTTGTTCGCCTGATCCGCGAGCTGCTGGATGCCGACGCGTTGGACGAAAACGCCAGCTGGCGCGAGCGGCTGCATGCCATGCTCGGCAGCGATGACGGCAGGTTTGAACCCTACATTCGTCTGTGGCGTGAAGCCCAAATTCTGGCCATTCGGGATGCCGAAATAAAAGGCGCTTACGTACTGACAATGGAGATGTGGCACCAGGAGACCGTTGCCATTATTCGTGCCGGGGCGGACGCCAGCGAATTTACGCTGACTGACCGTGCAGAAAATATTGCCTGGCGTTTGATAGGGCTGGTGTGCGGGCTGGACGGCATTTACATATTAAATATGCCGGAGATGGACGACGCGGCCTTTAATAAGCATCTCGATAAACTCATTACGCTGGAATTGTTTTAATACCCCTTCCGGAGTATTAACTCCTGTGCGTTTTACAATTAGTAACACATTAAGCGACCCCTTAATCCCATTCTAATCTCAGGGGTTCGCTTTTTTATCTATCCTTTCAGATGTATCCCAAAACATCCAATAAACCCTAGTCCCCACTCTCATTTATCTTTTTGTTTTCACTTCGTTTTTCTCTCCATTATGGCAAGCAAGAGGGCGATATGTCACCACAAAGTGAAAAGAGTAACCCGCATCTTTTAAGTAACTGGAAACCTGAAAACGCGCAATTTTGGGAGAATAAAGGCAAACATATCGCGCAAAGAAATCTGTGGATCTCGGTGGCATGTTTACTGCTGGCCTTTTGCGTATGGATGCTGTTTAGCGCAATCGCGGTCAATCTCAATAAAGTCGGATTTAATTTCACCACCGATCAACTTTTTATGCTAACGGCATTACCTTCTCTCTCCGGCGCGATATTGCGCGTCCCCTATTCGTTTATGGTGCCCATATTTGGCGGACGATACTGGACGGTATTGAGTACCGTCATCCTGATTATTCCCTGCGTCTGGCTGGGAATTGCCATTCAGACCACCGCGACGCCTTACTGGGTCTTTATCGTGATTGCCCTGCTCTGCGGCTTTGCAGGTGCCAACTTTGCCTCCAGCATGGGCAACATCAGCTTCTTCTTCCCCAAGGCAAAACAGGGCAGCGCGCTCGGCATTAACGGCGGGCTCGGCAACCTGGGCGTCAGCGTGATGCAGCTGGTCGCACCCTTGGTGATATTTCTGCCGATGTTCACTTTCCTCGGCGTGCACGGCGTGCCGCAGGAAGATGGCTCGACGATATGGCTGGCCAATGCAGCATGGATCTGGGCGCCGCTGCTGCTGCTGGCAACCCTTGCGGCTTTTTTTGGCATGAACGATATTGCCAGCTCTAAGGCTTCTATTGCCAGCCAGCTCCCGGTGCTGAAGCGCTTTCACCTCTGGCTGCTGAGCCTGCTCTATCTGGCGACATTCGGCTCGTTTATCGGCTTCTCGGCGGGCTTTGCCATGCTGTCAAAAACTCAGTTTCCGGACGTCAACATCCTGCACCTCGCCTTCTTTGGTCCACTTATCGGTGCGCTGGCGCGTTCAGCGGGCGGGATGATCTCTGACAAACTGGGCGGCGTGCGGGTCACGCTGATTAACTTCGTCTTTATGGCCGTCTTTAGCGCCCTGATCTTCCTGACGCTGCCCGGCTCTGGCTCCAGTAGCTTTGTCGCGTTCTATCTGGTCTTTATGGGACTGTTCCTCACCGCCGGGCTGGGCAGCGGATCGACCTTCCAGATGATCGCGATTATTTTCCGCCAAATCACTCTCGACCGCGTCAAAAAGCAGGGCGGCACGGACGAGCAGGCGCAGCACGAAGCGGTGACGGAGACCGCCGCCGCGCTGGGCTTTATCTCCGCTATCGGCGCCGTTGGCGGGTTCTTCATTCCCAAAGCCTTTGGCACCTCGCTGGCGATGACCGGATCGCCGGTCGGCGCCATGAAGGTGTTCCTCGTGTTTTACATCGTCTGCGTGCTTGTTACCTGGCTGGTGTATGGCCGCAAATCCGCAAAAAAAGAATAACTACACGTCCGAAGCAGGAGAAATGTCATGAGCAAACTGTTGGATCGCTTTCGTTATTTCAAAACAAAGGGGGACAGCTTCGCCAACGGGCACGGGCAGGTATACCACACCAACCGCGACTGGGAGGACAGCTACCGTCAGCGCTGGCAGTTCGACAAGATTGTGCGCTCCACCCACGGCGTAAACTGTACCGGCTCCTGCAGCTGGAAGATTTACGTCAAAAACGGCCTGGTGACCTGGGAAACCCAGCAGACCGACTATCCGCGCACCCGCCCTGACCTGCCCAACCACGAGCCGCGCGGCTGTCCGCGTGGGGCGAGCTACTCCTGGTATCTCTACAGCGCCAACCGCCTCAAATACCCGCTGGTGCGCCGCACGTTAATTGAGCTCTGGCGCGAGGCGCTGGCGCAGCATACCGATCCGGTGCTGGCCTGGGACGCCATCCAGAGCGATCCGCAAAAGGCGCAGAGCTACCGGCAGGCGCGCGGACACGGCGGATTTATCCGCTCGAACTGGAAAGAGCTAAACCAGCTGATCGCCGCCGCCAACGTCTGGACCATCAAAAATTATGGCCCGGACCGGGTGGCGGGTTTCTCCCCTATCCCGGCAATGTCGATGGTCTCCTACGCCGCCGGCACGCGCTATCTTTCCCTGCTGGGCGGCACCTGCCTGAGCTTCTATGACTGGTACTGCGACCTGCCTCCGGCTTCGCCGATGACCTGGGGCGAGCAGACCGACGTGCCTGAGTCCGCCGACTGGTACAACTCCAGCTATATTATTGCCTGGGGCTCGAACGTGCCGCAGACCCGTACCCCGGACGCCCACTTTTTCACCGAGGTGCGCTACAAAGGCACCAAAACCGTCGCCATCACGCCGGACTTCTCGGAGGTCGCGAAGCTGAGCGACCAGTGGCTGGCCCCCAAACAGGGCACCGACAGCGCCCTCGCCATGGCGATGGGCCACGTGATCCTCAAAGAGTTCCACCTCGATAACCCCAGCGACTACTTCCTCAACTACTGTCGCCGCTATACCGACATGCCGATGCTGGTGCTGCTCGACGAGCAGGAAGACGGTCGCGTGGTGCCGGGACGCATGCTGCGCGCCTCGGACCTTGTCGACGGGCTGGGTGAAGCCAATAACCCTGAATGGAAGACCGTCGCCTTTGACATTGCCGGGAACCTGGTGGTGCCAAACGGATCGATTGGTTTTCGCTGGGGAGAAAAAGGCAAATGGAACCTGGAGCCGCAGGCTGCGGGCCACGAAACCGAACTGACGCTTTCTTTGCTCGTTACCCACGACAGCGTTGCCGACGTCGCCTTCCCCTACTTTGGCGGCAACGAAAATCCGCATTTCCGCAGCGTGAAGCAGGAGCCGGTGCTGACGCGCCGCGTGCCGAGCAAAACCCTGACGCTCGCCGACGGCAGCGAGAAACGGGTGGTCAGCGTTTACGATCTGGTGCTGGCTAACTACGGTCTCGATCGCGGTCTGGAAGACAACAACGCAGCAGCACACTACGGTGAAATCAAAGCCTACACCCCGGCCTGGGGCGAGCAGATTACCGGCGTGCCCGCTTATCTGATCGAAAAAATTGCCCGCGAGTTTGCCGACACGGCGCACAAAACGCACGGTCGCTCAATGATCATTCTGGGTGCCGGGGTGAACCACTGGTACCACATGGACATGAACTACCGGGGGATGATCAACATGCTGGTCTTCTGCGGCTGCGTCGGGCAGAGCGGCGGCGGCTGGTCACACTATGTCGGCCAGGAGAAGCTGCGCCCACAAACCGGCTGGCTGCCGCTGGCCTTCGCGCTGGACTGGAACCGTCCGCCGCGCCAGATGAACAGCACGTCATTCTTCTACAACCACGCCAGCCAGTGGCGCTACGAGAAGCTGACCGCGCAGGAGCTGCTCTCTCCGCTGGCGGACGCCTCGAAATTCACTGGCCACCTGATTGATTTCAACGTCCGCGCCGAACGCATGGGCTGGCTGCCGTCGGCCCCGCAGCTCAATCTTAACCCGCTGCACGTTAAGGTGCGCGCCGACGCCGCTGGGATGTCCCCGCAGGATTACACCGTTCAGGCGTTAAAATCGGGCGATATCCGCTTCGCCTGCGAGCAGCCCGACAACGGTAAGAACCATCCCCGCAACCTGTTCGTCTGGCGCTCTAACCTGCTCGGCTCGTCCGGGAAAGGCCACGAGTACATGCTGAAATACCTGCTCGGCACCGAGAGCGGCATTCAGGGCGAGGATCTCGGCTCTACCGATGACGTGAAGCCTGAAGAGGTGGAGTGGCAGACCACCGCCATCGAGGGCAAGCTCGACCTGCTGGTCACGCTCGACTTCCGCATGTCCAGCACCTGCCTGTTCTCGGATATCGTCCTGCCCACCGCCACCTGGTATGAAAAAGACGACATGAATACTTCGGATATGCATCCCTTTATTCATCCGCTCTCCGCCGCCGTCGACCCGGCGTGGGAGTCCCGCAGCGACTGGGAGATCTACAAAGGCATCGCCAAAGTCTTCTCCGAGGTCTGCGTCGGGCATCTGGGCACCGAAACCGACGTGGTGCTGCAGCCGCTGCAGCACGACTCCCCGGCGGAGCTGTCGCAGCCGTTTGATATTCAGGACTGGCGCAAAGGCGAATGCGATCTGATCCCTGGCAAAACGGCGCCGAACATTGCGGTCGTCGAGCGTAACTACCCGGAAACCTACGAACGCTTCACCTCTCTCGGTCCGCTAATGGATAAGCTCGGCAACGGCGGAAAAGGCATATCGTGGAACACGCAGAACGAGGTCGATTTCCTCGGCAAGCTGAACTACGTCAAGCTCGACGGCCCGGCGAAAGGCCGGCCGCGCATTGAAACCGCTATTGACGCCTCCGAGGTGATCCTCGCTCTGGCACCGGAAACCAACGGTCAGGTGGCGGTGAAAGCCTGGGAAGCGCTCGGCGAACTGACCGGGCGCGATCACACCCATCTGGCGCTGAACAAAGAAGACGAGAAGATCCGCTTCCGCGATATCCAGGCGCAGCCGCGCAAAATCATCTCCAGCCCGACCTGGTCCGGACTTGAGAGCGAGCATGTCTCCTACAACGCGGGCTACACCAACGTGCACGAGCTGATCCCGTGGCGTACCCTTTCCGGTCGTCAGCAGCTTTATCAGGACCACGCGTGGATGCGCGCCTTCGGAGAGAGCCTGGTGGCCTACCGTCCGCCGATTGATACCCGAAGCGTTACCCATATGCGCGAGATCCCGCCAAACGGCTTCCCGGAAAAAGCGCTGAACTTCCTGACGCCGCACCAGAAATGGGGCATCCACTCCACCTACAGCGAAAACCTGCTGATGCAAACCCTGTCGCGCGGCGGGCCGATTGTCTGGATCAGCGAAACCGACGCCCGCGAGCTGGGCATTGAGGACAACGACTGGATCGAAGCCTTCAACGCCAACGGCGCCCTCACCGCCCGCGCGGTGGTCAGCCAGCGCGTGCCGCCGGGCATGACGATGATGTACCACGCCCAGGAGCGCATCCTGAACATTCCGGGTTCAGAGGTGACCGGACGGCGCGGCGGGATCCACAACTCGGTGACCCGCGTCTGCCCGAAACCGACGCACATGATCGGCGGCTACGCCCAGCTGGCGTACAGCTTCAACTATTACGGCACCGTCGGCTCTAACCGCGACGAGTTCATCATGATCCGCAAAATGAAAAACATTAACTGGCTGGATGGCGAAGGTCGGGATCAGGTACAGGAGGCGAAAAAATGAAAATACGCTCACAGGTTGGCATGGTTCTGAACCTCGATAAATGCATTGGCTGCCACACCTGCTCGGTCACCTGTAAGAACGTCTGGACCGGGCGTGAAGGCATGGAATATGCGTGGTTCAACAACGTCGAAACCAAACCGGGCATCGGCTACCCGAAAAATTGGGAAGATCAGGAGGAGTGGCAAGGCGGCTGGATCCGCGGCATTACCGGCAAGCTAACGCCGCGCCTCGGCGGCAAAATGGGCGTGCTGTCGAAGATTTTCGCTAACCCCGTCCTGCCGCAGATTGACGATTATTACGAGCCCTTTACCTTTGACTATCAGGATCTCCACCGCGCCCCGGAGGGCGATCACCTCCCTACCGCCCGCCCACGCTCGCTGATTGACGGCAAGCGGATGGACAAAATCGTCTGGGGGCCCAACTGGGAAGAGCTGCTGGGCGGCGAGTTCGAAAAACGCGCCCGCGACCGCAACTTCCAGAAGATCCAGAAAGAGATGTACGGCCAGTTTGAAAACACCTTCATGATGTACCTGCCGCGTCTGTGCGAGCACTGCCTGAACCCGAGCTGTGCCGCGACCTGCCCGAGCGGCGCGATTTACAAGCGTGAAGAGGACGGCATTGTGCTGATCGACCAGGACAAATGCCGCGGCTGGCGTCTGTGCATCAGCGGCTGTCCGTACAAGAAAATCTACTTCAACTGGAAAAGCGGCAAATCAGAAAAATGCATCTTCTGCTATCCGCGCATTGAATCCGGCCAGCCGACCGTCTGCTCGGAAACCTGCGTCGGGCGCATCCGCTACCTCGGCGTGCTGCTGTATGACGCGGACCGCATTGAAGAGGCGGCCAGCACCGAGCATGAAACCGATCTGTACGAGCGCCAGTGCGACGTGTTCTTGAACCCGAACGACCCGGCGGTGATTGAAGAAGCGCTGAAACAGGGTATTCCGCAGAACGTGATTGACGCAGCCCAGCGTTCACCGGTCTACAAAATGGCGATGGACTGGAAGCTGGCCCTGCCGCTACATCCGGAATACCGCACCCTGCCGATGGTCTGGTACGTGCCGCCGCTGTCACCGATTCAGTCCTACGCCGATGCGGGCGGCCTGCCGCAGAGCGACGGCGTCCTTCCTGCCGTAGAGAGCCTGCGCATTCCGGTGCAGTATCTGGCGAACATGCTCAGCGCGGGCGATACCGGCCCGGTGCTGCGCGCCCTGAAACGCATGATGGCGATGCGCCATTACAAACGTTCCCAGACCGTGGAAGGCGTGACCGATACCCGCGCCATTGAAGAAGTGGGCCTGACGGAAGCGCAGGTTGAAGAGATGTATCGTTATCTGGCCATTGCCAATTACGAAGATCGCTTCGTGATCCCGACCAGCCACCGTGAAATGGCGCGCGACGCTTTCCCGGAGAAAAACGGCTGCGGCTTCACCTTTGGCGACGGCTGCCACGGCTCCGACACCAAATTCAACCTCTTCAACAGCAGCCGCATTGACGCGATTAACATCACCGAGGTGCGCGAACATGGGGAGGGAGAATAATGCAGATCCTCAAAATCATCGCGCTGCTGATCGAGTATCCCGATGAGACCCTGTGGGAAAGCCGTGACGAAGCGCTTTCGCTGATTGAGCAGGACGCGCCCGCGCTGCTGCCTTTTACCCGGCAGCATCTGAACGCCCCGCTGCTGGATAAACAGGCCGAGTGGTGCGAGGTTTTTGAGCGCGGTCGCGCAACGTCGCTGCTGCTGTTCGAGCACGTTCACGCCGAGTCCCGCGATCGCGGTCAGGCGATGGTCGACCTGATGAGCCAGTACGAGAAAGCCGGGCTACAGCTCGACTGTCGTGAGCTGCCGGACTATCTGCCGCTCTACCTGGAATACCTCAGCATCGTCACCGACGACGAAGCGCGCGAAGGATTACAAAATGTCGCGCCGATCCTGGCGCTGATTGGAGGACGTCTGAAGCAGCGCGGCGTAGCGCATTACCAGCTGTTTGATGCCCTGCTGGCGCTGGCGGGTACGCGGCTTTCCAGCGACAGCGTGGCGACACAGGTGTCCGGTGAAAAACGGGATGATTCCCGCCAGGCGCTGGACGCCGTCTGGGAAGAGGAACAGGTGAAGTTTATCGAAGACAACGCCACATCGTGCGACAGCTCGCCGATGCAGCAATATCAACGACGCTTTAGCCAGGACGTCGCGCCGCAGTACGTGGACGTCAGCGCCGGAGGCCCAAAATGACACATTACCTGAACGTATTTTTCTATGATATTTACCCCTACATCTGCGCCACCGTCTTTTTCCTCGGCAGCTGGTTGCGCTACGACTACGGGCAGTACACCTGGCGCGCCTCGTCGAGCCAGATGCTCAGCGAACGCGGCATGAACTGGGGCTCGAACCTGTTTCATATCGGGATCCTGGGGATTTTCTTCGGACACCTGTTCGGCATGTTAACCCCGCACTGGATGTACGCCTGGTTTTTACCCGTCGCGGTTAAGCAGCAGCTGGCGATGATGGCGGGTGGTGTGTGTGGCGTATTGACGCTGATTGGCGGGTCAATGCTGCTTTACCGCCGCCTGTTCAATCAGCGCGTGCGCGCCACGTCCACCACGCCGGATATCATCATCATGAGCATTTTGCTGATCCAGTGCATTTTGGGGCTGACCACCATCCCCTTCTCCGCGCAGTATCCTGACGGGAGTGAAATGATGAAGCTGGTGGGCTGGGCGCAGGGGATCGTGACGTTTAAGGGAGGCTCATCAGAAATGCTGAGCGGCGTGGCGCCGATCTTCCGCGTTCATCTGGTGCTGGGGATGACGATCTTCCTGATCTTCCCGTTCACCCGTCTGGTGCACGTGTGGAGCGCGCCGTTTGAGTATTTTACCCGTCGGTATCAGGTGGTGAGATCGCGCCGTTGATTTTGTCGGGTGGCGGCTACGCCTTACCCGACCTACGTTCAGCTTCCTCCTGGCCCGGTAAGGCGTAGCCGCCATCGGGCTATAATCAGCCTACGGAACCTCCGGTTACCAGAGAGAGAATAAATAACAGCAACAACACTGCGACGATCAGCCCGAACGCAAGCAGCACAGCATGATAGGTCAGCGTTAGCCCTGAGAATAGAAGTGCCCCAGAGATCCCCCAACGGCTCTCCTTGCACATTCCTCCGATGAACGAAAGTCCCAGTGCCACAACAGCGAGTATAATCCCGGCGTTAAGAATAATGCTGTCGATATCAACCGTCGTTTTTTCGGTTCGGGCAGCAGGACGCTCTCCCTTTAATCCCGCAATTACCCCTTGTTTTACAGCAGAAACTTTCTCAGCAACAATAACCTCAAGCGCTGGCGGCTTTGGAGAAAACGGGCCGAATGAAAACTGAACGATTGAGAGAATGAGTGCAATTCCCCCCAAAAACATTCCCAATGAACTGAATTTATTTCGTAATACGATTTCCATATCAACATGCCTTCGAGTAATGCCGCCGCGTGGGCTGTAGGCCCGGTAAGGCGTAGCCGCCACCGGGCGATTAAGACTGAAGCATGCCGTTTTGCAGAAGAAAATTCCACCACTGAATATCGCCTCATAATGGCCCAAAAGTACCGTTATTGGTTCTTCAGGTCACTCCTGCCGTTGGAAACGGTGAGGAATAATGGCTCCCGAACACAACACAGAGGGAGTTATCGTGATGAAAGCTTTTTTTCGTACGGCAGTGATAATCGGCATGATGAGCGCATTTTGCACTTATGCTACCGCGCAGGAGACAACCCGTATGAATACCAAAACCATTCGCGCAATGACGGGCGCAGAAGCTACCCCATCCTTATCGGCGTCTGAAACCGCGTTAATTGTGGTGGATATTCAAAACGAATATTACGCATCAAAAGATTTTCGCGGTCAGATGGTGATCCCGGATGGTGAAAACGTGCTGAAAAACAGTCAAAAACTGGTCAGCTATGCCCATCAAAAAGGGATGCCGGTCTACTTCGTTCGCCATATGGGGCCGAAAGACAGCCCGCTGTTTGCCGAAGGATCTGTTTATGCGCAGTTCCATAAAGATCTGCAGCCTTCTGCGCAAGACGCCATTATCACCAAAGCGACCCCGAGCGCTTTTGTTGGCACCGATCTGGATGCGCAATTAAAGAAAAAAGGGATTAAAAATGTGATTGTGATTGGCCTGATGACGCACATGTGCATTTCGTCCACCGCGCGCGACGCTGTACCGCTGGGTTACAGCGTGATTATTCCTGAAGATGCAACGGCAACGCGCGATCTGGATGACGGCAAGGGCGGCGTGGTGGATCACAAAACGCTGCAGCGGGCGGCATTAGCCGGTGTGGCCGATGTATTCGCTGAGGTAATGACCACCAAAGACGTTATGGCACTTCCGGTCACAAAATAAGACCGGACTTGATCCCTGTCGCCAGACTGACTTCTATACTGGCTGGCACATGGAGGCTTTTATGACGTTGAAAATTGGTATTGTGGTATTTGATGGCATCATCCCTTTTCACCTTTCGGTGCCGTATGCCGTGTTTGAGAAAGCACTCACACCACAAGGCGAGCCCCTTTATCAGTTGGTTGTTTGCGCCACGACGCCCGGCGTACTGAAGACCAATGCCGGATTTTCTATCGTTGTTGAACGCGGGCTGGATGCGTTGGCCGGAATGGATATGGTGATCGTCCCAAGCTGGGATGTTCCCGAGCGAGCCCCGGATCGCGACCTTCTGCTGGCGCTGCAAAAGGCCCATGCTGCGGGTGCACGCATTGTGGGTTTGTGCATGGGCGCATTTGTTGTTGCCGCCGCCGGGTTACTGGAACATCGTCCTGCGACAACGCACTGGCGATGGGCGGCTGATTTTCAGCGCCTCTTTCCCTCCGTGCAAATGGATAAAGACGTGCTTTATATTGATGATGGTGACATTGTCACTTCCGCCGGAACGGCGGCGAGTATTGACTGCTGCCTGCATCTGGTGCGTCAGGCATGGGGTGCCGAAGTGGCAAACGGCGTGGCGCGCTTATTGGTTGTACCGCCGCACCGCCAGGGCGGGCAGCGACAGTATGTCGAGCTGCCGGTTCAGAATACGCGTCGCGGGGATTATTTCACCGATGCGCTGGCCTGGGCGACGGAGAATCTCCAGCTCGCACTCACGCTGGACTGCGTGGCGGAAAAAGCCTGCATGAGCCGACGCAGTTTTACCCGACGGTTCCAGCAAACCACGGGGGAAAGTTTTTCGCGCTGGCTGCTCAACCAGCGCATCATCGTCGCACAGCGCTATCTCGAAAAAACCGACCAGCCTGTGGATGACATTGCCGAGCGCGTCGGTTTTCCCTCGACGACCTCTTTACGCCGTCACTTTCACAATCTGCTCAATACCTCACCTTCCCGCTATCGACGCGAGTTTCGCGGCCGATAATGAAGCGAGTTATTTTCCCTGCGTTTCAAAGCCCGCCATCACGGCCGACAGCTCAGCCAGTGAAAATCCGTGTTTTGCATCGTCAACGCCCAGTCCAAAGCGTTCCTGCATCAGTCGGTAAAGCGCTTCAGCGTCCGGCAAATGGATCTGCTCCTCCACATGGCCATTTTGCCAGTGGGTAAAGTTGAAGTTAGTTAGCGTCAGCTTGCCGCCGTCAGGCAAGTGACGACACATCAGCAGATGGTGACGGAAATGCGACTGCGGCCAGTGCGCCGACCAGAAATTCCCCATCACGTAATCACTGAAATACTGCGTCGTCAGGTCAAAATGATACATCGACTGCCAGTGCTCGTGGTGGCGGAACTGCAGCACCCAGTCGTTACCCTCACTCAGCAGACGATACAGCCCGTGCGGCGTCTCTTGTTCTTCATTGGCAATCAAACGAATCGGCGCCGTCAACGTCTGGCCGCCAAACCCTACGTCGGCAATCCAACGTTCACCGTTAAGCTCCACCAGCAGCAGGCGATGCGTGCGCGGCGGCATTTGCGACGGATTTGCCAGAACGACGCGCCCCAGCACGCTGCGTACCGTAAAGCCTACTTCGCGCAATACGCGTTCGAACAGGCCGTTTTGCTCAAAGCAATAACCTCCGCGGCGCGCGGAGACCAGCTTGTCGACCAGATTCTGATCCTCAAGGTGGATCTCTCGCGGCAGAACGACATCAATATTTTCAAAAGGGATCGCACAGTTGTGGTGTAAATGCAGCGCGCGCAGCGTGTCGATATCAACAGCGGTTGGTTGCGTCCAGCCGATGCGAGCGAAATAGGCGGTCAGAAATGGGGACATTAATCAGTTTCCTTTGATTGCGATGTTTTGTTTATAAACTAATTTTATGCGCCCACTTTGATTTACGTGCTTTTTCGTCATACTCATCAAAGTAAATAAGGAGCCTCTATGAATCACTTTCGCCCTGTTGAATTACGTCATGCCAGCCGTCTGCTGAACCACGGTCCGACTGTGCTTATCACCAGTCGGGATGAAAGCCTCGACAGACGCAACGTGATGGCCGCCGCATGGTCAATGCCCGTTGAGTTTGAACCGCCGCGCATCGCGATCGTCGTGGATAAAAGTACCTGGTCACGTGAGCTGATTGAGCGCAGCGGGAAATTTGGCATCGTCATCCCCGGCGTGGCAGCGGCCAACTGGACATACGCGGTCGGTAGCGTCAGCGGGCGCGATGAAGACAAATTCAACTGCTATGGGATCCCGGTCGTGAACGGTCCTGAACTTGGCCTGCCGGTTATTGAAGAGAAATGTCTGGCGTGGATGGAGTGCCGGTTATTACCTGTAACTTCTGCGGCAGAAAAATATGACACCCTGTTTGGTGAAGTGGTTTCAGCGGCAGCCGACGAACGCGCGTTTGTCGCCGGACGCTGGCAGTTTGACGGGGATAAGCTGAATACCCTACATCATCTTGGTGCCGGGACGTTTGTGGCGAGTGGGAAGATTGTGAAGGCGCTGGATTGATTTTTTAATCATATAGGTCTGAATTATATGAAATTTCTATGGCATTTTATGTTTACTATTGCGTTGTAAAACGGAGGATATTTCCGGAGTTGCTGCATTAGCACTCACGCGTTAAGGAAATATCAATGCCATGGAATAAAGATGGCGCAATCTCGTATGCCAAATCACACGCCCAATCGAAGAGCACCGGTTATTGTGCTCGCTACGTCACCGAAGCGATCAGAACGGGGGGAAGATTAAAAATCCCCAATACGCGTCTGGCGAAAGATATGGGCCGTACCTTGGTCAACGCTGGATTCCGCCTGGTATACGATCAACCTCATGCCGGTGACGTAGCCGTTATCCAAAATATTGTGGGTCACGATAGCGGGCACGTTTGCATATACGATGGTCAGCAGTGGATCAGCGATTTTGTACAACGCACCCTGTATCCAGGACAGGCTTACCGCAACATACAACCTCATTACGAACTGTTCAGGCATGATTAATGAAACCACTCTACTTATTACTTTTCACCCTTTCTCCGCTCGCGGTTGCAGAAAACATTTATACACCGGGCCAGGCAGCGCTTAAATTCAATCAATGGTATATCGCGCAGTTAGAACAGAACAAACCGCCCGTACTCAATCCAGATGTTATGAATGATTACGTTGCCTCTGGGACAATTGCAGCAGTTAAAGAATTGTATTCAGGTGACAGTAATGAAAAAGATATGCCCGACGCGGATATGTTTATCAAAGCACAGGACTGGGATGATGACTGGAATCAGATAACCGTCTTACATTCTGATTTTGACGCCGTTTGCACAAACGTCTATATCGCGTTTGGTAAGAAGCAAGATCATGTTGTTGCGGATTGTCTCGTTGAAGAACAAGGAAAATGGAAAGTTCGATCGGCGACGCTAATTAAGTAACAGGCATAAGCTCCCAGTCGTAATAATAAAAACACATGGTAGCCTAACGACTACCATGTGCAATTAATTAACTACTTAGCACGCCGCGAAATAATCTCATCCGCAACATTCCGCGGTGCTTCTGCGAAATGATGGAACTCCATCGTGTACGTCGCGCGCCCCTGGGACATCGAGCGCAAGGTGGTGGCGTAACCAAACATCTCTGCGAGCGGCACGTCGGCACGAATAATCTGGCTGCCGTACTGCTCTGCCATCCCCTGCACCATGCCGCGTCGGGAAGAGAGATCGCCCATGATGTTACCGGCGTACTCTTCCGGTGTTTCCACCTCCACGTGCATCACGGGCTCCAGGATGACCGGATCCGCTTTACGCGCGCCCTCTTTGAAGCCCAGGATCGCCGCCATGCGGAAGGCCATCTCCGAGGAGTCGACGTCGTGATACGAACCAAACGTCAGGGTGGCTTTCACATCCACAACCGGATATCCCGCCAGCACCCCAGAGTTCATGGCCTCACGCAGTCCTTTCTCAACAGAAGGAATATACTCGCGCGGCACCACGCCGCCCTTGGTGGCATCTTCAAACTTAAAGCCGCTGCCCGGCTCTAACGGTTCAAGGCTGAGCACCACATGGCCGTACTGCCCTTTACCGCCGGACTGACGGACAAATTTGCCTTCGATGTCCTTCACCGCTTTACGCAGGGTTTCACGGTACGTTACCTGTGGACGACCAATGTTCGCCTCCACGCCAAACTCACGCTTCATGCGGTCGACGATGATTTCCAGATGAAGCTCGCCCATCCCGGAGATAATCGTCTGGCCAGACTCCTCGTCGGTGTGGAGACGGAACGACGGATCTTCCGCCGCCAGACGCTGCAGCGCGATACCCATTTTCTCCTGGTCGGCCTTGGTTTTCGGCTCGATCGCCAGAGAAATTACCGGGTCCGGGAACTCCATGCGTTCAAGCGTAATGACCGCATTAGGGTCGGTCAGCGTGTCACCGGTCGTGACATCTTTCAGACCCACGCAGGCCGCGATATCGCCCGCGCGCAGTTCGTCCACCTCGTGGCGATCGTTGGCATGCATCAGCACAATACGCCCGATGCGCTCTTTCTTCCCTTTTACCGGGTTATACACCGCGTCGCCTTTGCGCAGCACGCCGGAGTACACGCGGATAAACGTCAACTGCCCGACGTACGGGTCGCTCATCAGTTTGAATGCCAGCGCCGAGAACGGTTCGTCATCACTCGGATGACGTTCCGCGTGCTGCCCTTTTTCATCCACGCCATCAATGGCGGGGACGTCCAGCGGCGACGGCATCAGTTCGATCACGGCATCCAGCATGCGCTGCACACCTTTGTTTTTGAAGGCGCTGCCGCACAGCATCGGCTGGATTTCACCGGCAATGGTGCGAACACGCAACCCCTTGATGATTTCAGCTTCATCAAGATTGCCCGTTTCCAGGTACTTATCCATCAGCTCATCGCTAGCTTCCGCCGCCGCAGAGACCATTTTTTCGCGCCACTCTTGCGCGGTACCGAGCAGATCGTCAGGGACCGGCGCATAGCTAAACGCCATGCCCTGGGTGGCATCGTCCCACAAAATGGTGCGCATCTTGATGAGATCCACCACGCCGGTGAAATGGTCTTCTGCGCCCACCGGGATCACAATCGGCACCGGATTGGCCTTCAGGCGTTCCTGCATCATCCGCACGACGCGGAAGAAATCGGCGCCCGGACGATCCATTTTGTTGACGAACGCAATGCGTGGAACCTTGTATTTGTTCGCCTGACGCCAGACGGTTTCCGACTGCGGCTGCACGCCGCCCACGGAGTCATACACCATCACGGCACCGTCGAGTACGCGCATGGAACGTTCCACCTCTATGGTGAAATCAACGTGCCCCGGAGTGTCGATGATGTTGATCCGGTGCGGCTCAAACCCCCGGTCCATACCCGGCCAGAAGCAGCTGACCGCCGCGGAGGTAATGGTGATACCGCGCTCTTGCTCCTGCGCCATCCAGTCGGTGGTTGCCGCGCCATCGTGTACTTCACCCAGCTTGTGGCTCATCCCGGTATAAAACAGGATGCGCTCAGTGGTGGTTGTTTTACCGGCATCGATATGCGCGGAGATACCGATGTTACGATAACGTTCGAGGGGGATGGGTCGGGGCATGATATTTCCTTAAGTCTTCAAGACTGTAGTGTGACGACCGGGATGGTCGTATATTCGTTCGTTTGCTATAATAGTCCTATTGTACGAGTATTATCGAACTATTTTTTAACGATTGACCTATTGTTGATATAGCTCAATCTGACATTTCACGCAGGAAAACCATGATCCCAAACCACCCCGAACCTGAACAAATACTCCTGGAAAACGTGCTGTTCGCCCTCGGTAACCCGCTCCGCCTCTCGATAATTCGCAGGCTGGCCGACGGCAGTGAACTGAGTTGCAATGCGCTACGCCCGGAGGATGTAGTGAAATCCACCATGACGCACCACTGGCGCGTACTGCGCGACAGCGGCGTTATCTGGCAGCGCCCGCAGGGGCGGGAAAATATGATTTCATTGCGAAGAGAGGATCTGGACGCCCGCTTTCCGGGGCTGATAGAGATACTTTTACAGGCGAAATCATAAGAACATGTGGGGTTTCCCCTGAAAAATGCCCCGTATAGATTTAAGGGGCATCACGTCAGCTAAGGGATTTATCTCACGTGCATACGATACTCAATCATCCCGCTTTTTTTCGCAATCCAGTCGTACAAACGTTGCCCGCGATAATTGGCTTCATGCGTATGCCAGTAAAGATGGGCGGCATGATGTTTCCTTGCTTCTTTCTGAACATATTCTATTAACTGTTTGCCAACGTGTTTGCCTCTGATGGTCTCACAGACATATAAATCTTCGAGGTAGCAGTAATCGCTCTCAGCCCAGGTCGAACGGTGAAAAAGATAATGCGCAAAACCCACTACGTCTCCATCACATCGCGCCACCACGCAGAATAGCGGTTCTACGGGGCTGAAAAATCGTTGCCAGGTTCGTTGAGTGACGGCCCCTGAGAGGTCGACATTATAAAATTCCTGGTATTTACCCCACAGTGGCATCCAGCTTTCAAAATCACGTTCTTTAACTGCCTCAACCGTCACGCTCGTATTGTTCATATTGCCTCTTTCCTTATCCGTTATTCGTTTCAGGAAGAGTGTATTTGCTGAATGGCACGTTTTTCCCCGCCAATTTTTGCCATAAAGGCAGACCAATTTTTCATCCTGCTGTCTGCAATATTGCTTTAGAATCAAGAGACACAGAGGAAAAGTGGACAACGTAATGTTTAAGCACGCGCAGCTTGAAACGGTTAAAGCATGGATCATCGATCCTGCAAACGGTTCGCTACCGCTTCACGAAAGGATCCAGAGAGCGATACGGACACTGATACTGGAAGGGATCTTATCTAACGGTAAGGCCCTTCCTGCTTCACGTGCGCTGGCTATCTCACTGAGTGTTTCCCGGGATACGATTGAAGCAGCCTATTCCAGCCTGCATGCGGAAGGTTTTATTGAGCGGCAAACAGGCCGAGGAAGCTTTGTCTCTTCCAGCGCGCGGTTTTTAAAACCTCGCTCTCGACTGCGCCAGCCAACCGCTGAAACACAAAAAGCAAAACTCAGCGCCCGTGGAAAAGTCATCTATGAAAGCGGCGGGATCCGCGAATTTTCCTCACCCCGCCCGCTGGCACCCGGTATTCCTGAAACCCGCATGTTTCCCATTCCAACCTGGGAACGTCTTCAGCGGCAGGTCCTGAAGGAGTTTCAGCACCAGGCGTTAGAACAAAGTCCACCACAGGGTATGGAGCGCCTGCGGCGAGCAATCGCGGAATATGTCAATCTTGAGCGCGGGACACGGGCGAGTGCAGAACAGGTCATCATTCTGACAAGTTCTCAGCAGGCGCTTGCGCTCTGTTCCCACGTGCTGATGGACACCGGGGATGGCATTATCATTGAAGATCCCACCTATCAGGGGGCACACAAAGCGTTCAACGCTGCAGGACTTCGCTGTATTCCGGTTCCTCTTGATGAAAAAGGCATCTCGGTTGACGGTCTTAATTCGCTGACCGAGCCTGCCAGAGCTATCTACCTTACGCCGTCTCATCAGTACCCTACCGGGGTGACGCTCTCTCTTGACCGACGGCTGGCTGTCATTGACTGGGCAAATCGTCACTCGGCCTGGATCATTGAGGATGACTATGACAGTGAGTTTCACTACGAAGGAAAGCCAATGGCCTGTCTTCAGGGGCTGGATGCTTACCATCGGACAATTTATATCGGCACGTTCACTAAGTCCCTGTTCCCTGGGTTACGTATTGCTTACATGATCGTTCCCTCAGAGCTGACAGAGCCTCTTACCATGGCCAGGACATTAATGGATGGCCATACAGCCTCAATAACCCAATTGACGCTGGCTAAATTTTTGGAAGGTGGGCATTTTGGTGCCTACATTCGCAAGATGCGGAGCGTTTATGTTACTCGTCGCGACAAACTGGCTAGCCAGATGGAAGAGTATCTTTCTGATTATGTTGCGTGCATAGCGCCAGCGGGTGGAATGCAGATGCCTTGTCTCCTGAAGCACGGTATATCTGAGAAAGAGATTGCCGCCGCCGCTCGTCGTGCGGGCGTTGATATATTAGGGCTTACCGGTTTATATGCAGGCCCCCCCGGCTCCACCGGTTTTTTGATGGGGTTTGCTGCCTACACGGAGAGGGAAATAGAAGACGCTGTAAAAAAACTGGCCGTAATTTTCCGTCATGTTTGATGCCGTCGACCGGTCAGCGGCGAATACTCATTCCGGGCGAGCAAGGCTATAAACAGGGATCCGTCGGCTGGTCTTTGTCAGCGTATCGAAGACCTCAGTCTCAGACGTCACAATTCTCACGCCCATTTTCCTTAGCCTCTGCACATCCGCCGCGATGCGCTGAATGCCAAACCAGAAAAGCCCGTCGAGCGCCGTCACGGACAGCCCGTTTTCCAGCGCCAGCTTGAGGCGTTCGCGGGGCGCTTTCACCTGCTGGGCGATTTGCCGGTAAGGGACTTCATTGCATCCTGTCGCGTCACTGCGCTGGATCCGCGTTTTCAGCTGATAGGTAAACTCGTCAGGTATTCCGTTGAGATCCTTTTTAAGGCTATAGACGCAGCCAAAGCGCTTGCCGTTAAACAGAACATTTTTCTGACTAAGCTGCAGCTCGTTTCTGACGCCGTCTATCAGCTGTGGCGCACGGGTGAGGAGAAGCCTGAAGGGAAGCTCGAAGCTGGTCACATAATCCACATTTAGCAGCGCGAGGCGCAAGCGCTCCTCAGCACCGGATTTTTGCTCACGACACTCTTCCAGCACCTCTGCCCACTGACGCGTCAGGCATTCCGGCTCGGCGGCTTCGGTAAGGAGATATTTTTCAATCTGGTAATCGACTCGGGTGGTCATAGTGGTGTATCCGGTCGCTGTGGATGGGGTAATTCTATCCAGCGCGGCGACTTTTATAAAGGACTGAACCGCAACGGCATTCACAAAATGCCGTTGCGATTCAGTCTCCTGATATTTCGAATCAGTGCGCCATTATCCAGCCCATCAGCAGCGTGGCGAAAATCACCGTCGATGCGCCGCCGATACGGGTAGCGATCTGCGCGAACGGCATCAACGACATGCGGTTAGAGGCGGATAAAATCGCCACGTCCCCTGTCCCACCCAGCCCGCTGTGGCAGCAGGTGACGATAGCCGCTTCCACGGGATACATATTCAGACGCGACGCAATAAAATAGCCGCTCAACGCCATTGCAATCACGATCGATCCGCACACCACAACGTAGCCCACCGAGAAGACCGCCACCACGCTCTCCAGCGGCACGTACAGCATGCCCAGACCAATCATTAGCGGCCAGACCAGCGCTGCCGAGACAAACTTATAGCAACTGTGCGCCCCCTGTTCCATGGAACCGGGGATCACCCTGAAATACTTACACAGCACGGCGATGAGGATCATCAGCACCGGACCAGGGATGTGCACCAGTTTTTCAAACAGACCACCGACGATGAAAAATGCGCACACCATGAGCAGCCCGCCCCCCATCAGGTGGAAATCCGTCTGCTGAACGCTTTGCGCCCCCGCAAATAGATTCTGATCGTCCTTGCTGCGGGTTAGCATGCCGTTTCCCGAAAGTGCAGGACGTTTCGTTCCCAGACGCGCCAGCGTACCCGCACAGATGATGGCGAAGATATTACCGACGACGGCGGCAGGGGCCAGCTGTGCGACGTAAACGTCAGGCGCTTGTCCGAGTATGGCCGAATACGCCAGCGACAGTGGCAAAATTCCCTCACCAATCCCACCGCCAATAATCGGCACGATGATGAAGAAAAAGGTGTGGTAAGGCGTATAGCCAAACAGCGAGCCGACGATTAACCCGCTCATTACCGCCATCAGCGTCCCGACAACCAAGGGTACAAACATGCGGATCATCCCCTGGATAAGCAGCACCCGGTTCATCCCCAGAATGCTTCCCACCACCAGACAGGCAATGACGAAATAGAGCAGATTCGCCTCTTTCATCAGCAGGTGTACGGTA
This sequence comes from Enterobacter sp. B79-1, assembly GCF_057444735.1. NCBI lineage: Bacteria > Pseudomonadati > Pseudomonadota > Gammaproteobacteria > Enterobacterales > Enterobacteriaceae > Enterobacter > Enterobacter sp. B79-1. Next base: position 335,700 of record NZ_JBYAZJ010000001.1, on the reverse strand, counting down.
TCCAGCGTCTGTTTTTCGAACACGCCAAAATAGACCAGGATGGATGGCACCATCAGGCAGAGAATGGCCGGACCACCGATGTCCTTCAACAGGGGGATCTGACGACCGATTTTGGCAAAGGCGAAACCGAGCGTCATGATCACCGCCAGTCCACCGATCATATTTTTCGGCAGCAGCCCCGCCCATGCGGACGTCGCCACGATGGTCGCAATGCCCACAAACAACATCAGTGGGACTGCGCCCACTTCGGCATTACTCAACCCTAACGTAAAACGCGAGGAGACCGGAGAAGTCGATACAGGATTATCTTTCATATAATCACCAGATTAGTAGGTTCGGATATAAAAACAGGAGTAAAAACCGATAACTCCCGTGTTCAAAAATATTCTTTATATTTAATAATTTTAAATCACCATTGATAAAATGGTTCAGCATGAAATTAGCACGAGCATTCAGCCAGAAATGTGAAGGCCGCAATGATTTCTTTTTATAAACTTAATTCATCTTTTTGTAAGTAAAGTTATTAATCACCACCCGTATTTTGAAATTAATAAAACCAGAAAGAGTGTGACCCTTATCACCACCGCCCTGATGTTTAACCGCTAGATTAGCGCTAAATAAAACATAAACGCGCTTAAGAACAGACCTGCTTCGCAAATCTTATTTAATCCGTTTTAACTATTTCAGGAGTCAACCATGTCTCGCAAAGAAGTGCTGTACACGCCCTATAACGGCGCTGTACTGCTGGAAAACCCATTACTGAATAAAGGCCTCGCGTTCATTAAAGAGGAACGTGATAATTTTAATCTGCACGGCTTATTACCGCATAATGTTGAAACCATTGAAGAGCAGACCGAACGCGCATGGGTACAATTCTGTCATTTCAAAAGTGATATTTCCCGTCACGTTTATCTGCGTAATATTCAGGACACCAATGAGACCCTGTTTTACAATCTGTTGCGGAAACATATGAAGGAGACGCTGCCGATCATATATACCCCAACGGTCGGTGAAGCCTGCGAACATTTCTCTACCATCTATCGTCGGGCGCGCGGGCTTTTTATTTCATGGCCGAATCGCCATCGCATCGATGAAATGCTGCAAAGTTTCTCGCGTAATGATATTCGCGTGATCGTGGTGACTGACGGAGAGCGTATTTTGGGCCTTGGCGACCAGGGGATCGGCGGAATGGGCATTCCGATTGGTAAATTGTCATTGTATACCGCGTGCGGTGGTATTCATCCGGCCTCAACGTTACCGATTATGCTGGATGTCGGCACCAATAATCAGCAACATCTGGACGACCCGCTGTATATGGGCTGGCGTCATCCACGCATCAGCGACGAGCAATACGCTGAATTTATGGATATGTTTATCAGTACCGTCAACGCCCGCTGGCCAACTGTTTTACTGCAGTTCGAAGATTTTGCGCAAAAAAATGCGACCCGATTACTCCAGCGTTACCGCGACCAGCTGTGCTGCTTCAATGACGATATTCAGGGAACCGCTGCCGTCACGGCCGGCACGCTGATTGCTGCCGCCCATGCAGCCGGAACCCGCATTCGCGATCAGCGCGTGGTCTTCCTCGGCAGCGGCTCTGCCGGATGCGGTATAGCCGAAAAAATCGTGGCGCTGATGGTCGACGACGGGCTAACCGAGGCCGAGGCTCGCAGCCGGATCTTTATGGTCGATCGTTTTGGCTTACTGACCGACGATATGACCAACCTGCTCGATTTCCAGAAAAACCTGCTTACGGCGCGGGAAGCCATTCGCGACTGGCAGGTGGAATCGTGCAATATTTCGCTGATGGAGGTGGTCAGAAATGCCCATCCAACCGTGATGATTGGCGTATCCGGTCAGCCGGGGCTGTTCAGCGAAGCGATAGTTAAAGAGATGCACCGCCACTGCCCGCGCCCTATTATTATGCCCCTCTCTAATCCAACATCACGCGCAGAGGCGCAACCTCAGGATCTGATCGAATGGACGCAGGGTAGCGCTCTGGTTGCGACGGGTAGCCCCTTCTCGCCGGTATTCTGGCAGAACGACCAGTACGACATTGCCCAGTGTAACAATGCCTACATTTTCCCCGGTCTGGGGCTGGGGATATTGGCCAGCAACGCGCGGCGGGTTACCGAAGAGATGTTGATGGTGGCGAGCCGTAGCCTGGCGGCGCAATCGCCGCTGGTCACCACTGAAAAAGGTGGATTACTCCCTCCCGTCGACCGCATTGACACCGTGTCGCGCAATATCGCGTTTGCGGTCGCCCGGGCAGCGATTGAGCAAGGCGTTGCGGCGGCAATGGATGACGAGACCTTGCTGGCGCAAATCGAAAAAACCTGGTGGCAGGCGGACTATGCGCCATACCGCAGGTCGGCGCTGTAGTTTCAACGCCGGGTAGCGTTCCCGCCTGCCCGGCAAACCTTACATCGAATACCCAGGCTTCTTGATCAGCTCGTCCAGTTTCGGTCCGATCTCGGTATCCCAGACCTGCGCTTTCCAGTCGGCTTCCTGAACTTCATTCAGCGCCACCGAAATGGAGCGGTCTTTGCTGTTCAGATGGCGCGTAATCACCTCGGCGATATCCGCCGCCAGAGCGTTTTTTTGTTCATCATTCAGATCGCGGGGAAAACATTTGATATCAACGTGTGGCATGTGCAGGCTTCCTGTTGTGGGTGAGCATTCCACGTTATCAGATAATCTCGTTTGCCTTTAACACCTTGTGCAGTTCCGGCAGCGCACAAACGGAATCGGCAATTGACGTCATATTTGGCGTATTGGCTGCAAACCAGTCGTGCCGTGGCCCCCAGGTGCGCGCGACCGCAATATAGACGTCGAGCAGCGTCAGCCGCTCCCCCAGCGCAAAAGGAGACGCGTTAAGTTGGCTATCGAACCACAGATAGAGTGATTTCCGGTACTCAATGCAGTTTTTCTGCAGCTGCTCCGGCGCGTCGGGCACCCAGCGTTCCGGATAATCGGCATAGGTAAAGGTGGGATAAACGTTCGCCACAAACCAGATGAGCAAACGCTGAAACTGCTGGCGCTCGGCCTGGCCGACGGGCGGGGCAAGATCCGGGCAACGGTCAAGCACCATCAGGGCAATCGCCGCGGTTTCCGTCATGATGGCACCATTTTCAAGCTCAAGCGTGGGCACCTGACACAGCGGGTTGAGTTTTTGCAGCAGCTCACGCTGCGGGCCGGGCTGGTCAAACCCGTCCACGTTGATAAACTGATAAGGGATATCTGCCAGGGTTAGCATCACTTCGCTGATTGCCGAGCCCCAGCCGGGTACGCCATAGAGTTTAATCATGTTGCCCCCTCAGGGATGAAAACCCTAAGTGTAGAGCACCATTAATAGGTTATCCCAGGCGGGTTGACCTCTGATTGCGCCACCGCTTCGCCCTGTTCACCCCAGCGCGCCAGCACCTTCTGGTACTCCCCGCGCTTAATCGCACCGTCCAGCGCGGCCTGCAGCGCGTACACCAGCTCATTGCCCTTTTTCGTGGTGGTGGCTACAAACGCCTTCTTCGGCCCTAATCCCACGACGCGCGTTTTTCCGGTGAGCGCCGCTTTGTAGGCCGAGACTGACTGAGGCCCGAAGAACACGTCTGCCCTGCCGGACTGAATATAGAGATTGCCGGAGGCATCGTCCTGGAGATAGACCGGCAGCGCAGGCGTCCGCCCCGCCTTTTTGTTCTCTTCGTTCCAGCCCAGCAGTATGCGCTCCTGATTGGTACCCGAGCCGACAATCACCTTTTTCCCGGCCAGATCTTCCGCGTTTTTGATTGACTGGATCTCGCTGGTGGATTTCACCGAAAACGCCAGCGAATCGACGCGGTAGGTGGCGAAATCAAACTTCTCTTTGCGCTGTTCGGTCACCGCAATGTTCACCAGCGCCACGTCGTAGCGCCCGGAGCTGATCCCCAGCGGCCAGTCTTCCCACGCCGTCGGCACCAGCTTCAGCTTTAGCCCCAGACTGCCCGCCAGCAGGCGAGCGATATCCGGGTCGCTGCCGATGCGCGTGCGGTTATCGCTTGCCAGCAGCGCCAGCGGCGGCGAATTGAGGGCTGAAATGGCCACCGTCAGCGTACCCGGTTCAACGAATTTGTAGTTCGCGGGGATCTTCGCCACCGCCTGCGGATCGCGCGTTACCGGCAGCGGCTGCTCGTTGGCTTTCACATCAATGCTGGCGTGGCTCACCGTCGTGAAGACCAGCCCCGCCAGAAGTCCATATTTCATCTGCGCTCCTTACAGCACTTTAGACAGAAACTGGCGCGTTCGCGCATGCGACGGACGGTTCAACACCTCGTCGCTACTGCCCTGCTCAACAATTTTCCCGTCAACCATAAACACCACCTGATCCGCCACTTCACGGGCAAAACCGATCTCGTGGGTGACGACCACCAGCGTGGTGCCGGATCGGGCGAGCTTTTTGATCACGTCCAGCACTTCGCCAACCAGTTCAGGGTCGAGCGCCGAGGTGGGCTCATCAAACAGCATCACGCGGGGGCGCAGCGCCAGCGCCCGGGCAATGGCGATACGCTGCTGCTGTCCGCCGGAAAGATGGCGCGACCAGGCATCGGCTTTATCCCGCAGCCCAACCACGTCCAGCAGGCTGTACGCCCTTTCCAGCGCCTCTTTTTTGCTGAGCTTTTTGTGGGCGATGGGCGCTTCAATCAGGTTTTCCAGCACCGTCAGATGCGGGAAGAGATTAAAGTTCTGGAACACGTAACCTACGTTGACGCGCTGTTTGAGGATCTCCTTCTCCTTCAGCTCGTAAAGCTTGTCGCCATGACGGCGATAGCCGATGTAATCCCCGTCAATCTGGATAAATCCTTCGTCAACGCGCTCCAGGTGGTTAATGGTGCGCAGCAGGGTTGATTTGCCGGAGCCGGACGGCCCAAGGATGACCGTCACGGACCCGGGCGGGATCTCAAGCGAAACGTTGTCGAGTGCCTTATGGCGGCCAAAAAACTTGCTGACGCCGGTAATCGAAATATGTCCTTCAGGAGAGGCTTGCATGAACGGGCTCCTGTGCTGGCGTGGAGGTAACGGAACGGACGCGGCGAGTGGCGCGGTTCTGATTGACGGCGGAGCGGCGTTCGCTGCGTGCCAGAGCGCGCTCAACAACATACTGAATGGCGGACAAGACGGTGGTAATGACCAGATACCAGGCAGCACCGACCATCAGCAGCGGGATCACCTCCTGCGTGCGGTTGTAGATCATCTGAATGGTATAGAACAGTTCCGGCATCGCCAGGACGTACACCATCGCCGTACCTTTGGCGAGACTGATGATTTCATTGAATCCCGACGGCAAGATGGTGCGCAGCGCCTGAGGCAGAATGATCCGCACCGTACGGCGCCAGGCCGGGAGACCCAGCGCGGCGGCCGCTTCATACTGACCGTGATCGACCCCAAGGAAGCCCCCGCGAATGATCTCGGCGGTATAGGCGCTCTGCACCAGCGTCAGCCCCACCACGGCGGTAGAGAACTGCCCCAGCACGTTGATGGTGTCGAAGCTGCCCCATGTGATACCGGTGAACGGCACGCCCAGAGAGAGCGTGTCGTAGAGATAGGAGAAGTTGTAGAGAATGATCAGCACCACAATCAGCGGCAGCGACCGAAACAGCCAGATATAGCCCCACGCCAGGCTGTTCAGCAGCCATGACGAGGACAGTCTCGCCAGCGCCAGCAGGCCGCCCAACACCACGCTCAGCGCGGTGCCGATCAGAGTCAGCAGCAGGGTCTGCCCTACGCCTTCGAGGATCACCGGGTCAAAGAACCAGCGGGCGAATACCGCCCACTCCCAGCGCGGGTTAAAGGCCACCGACTGAATCACGACGGCCAGGACAAACAGCGCCACCGCGGCGCCGACGGCCCGCAGCGGATATCGCGCCGGGACCACCTTAATGGTTTCAACGTTGCTCATCGTCGTTCCTCATGCGGTTTTACTGAACGCTTCGCGTACCAGCGTTTTAGTGAAGCGCAGCCGACCGTCAAACGGCGGCTGGCTGTACTCTTCCGGATCCCGGTTCAGATCGAACTGCGCCTGGTAGCCCTGGCTGAGATAGAGCCTGACCGCTTCCGGCTGGCGAAAACCGGTTGTCAGGTAGATTTGGCTATAGCCTGCCAGTACCGCCCGGCGCTCAAGCTCCTGCACCACGCGCCCGGCAAGCCCCTGTTGACGCAGGGTTTTGTCCGTCCAGATGCGTTTGATTTCCGCGGTGCGTTCGTCGAAAGGTTTGTACGCGCCGGTGGCGATAATCTTTCCGTCTCGCTCCAGTACGATAAACAGCCCCTGCGGCGCTAAATACCACTCGGTGAGTTCTACTTCCGCGTCTTTAGAGAAGTAGTCGCCGTAACGGGCGGCATATTCACCGAACAGCCCCTCAATGATGGGCTGGAGCTCGGCATCCTCCGGGGAAACGTCACGAAATCGTTCGCTCATGCAGCCTCCTTAATCGCCCAGGCCAGCCGGGTTCACTTCGGACTGAGGAATGCGCTCAACCCCTTCCCCCCAGCGGTTCAGCACTTTGTCGTAATCGCCGTTTTTGATCACGCCGTTCAGCGCGGTTTGCACTGGCTCAACCAGCCCGCTGCCTTTTTTCAGCGTCACGGCAATGTGCGCCGCCTTTGGCCAGCCGCCGTCGACGCTACCCACCAGTTTGGTTTTCCCGTTTAGCGCCGCTTTCCAGGCGCCAATCACGTTCGGACCAAAGTAGGCATCCGCGCGTCCGGACTGCAGCGCCAGCGTTTGTGCCGCATCGTCTTTGGTGTAGATCGGGGTAAAGGGTTTGAGTCCCTTCTTCAGGTTTTCGGCATTCCATGCCAGCAGGATGGCCTCCTGGTTGGTGCCGGAGCCAACGATAATCCGCAGCCCGGCGATGTCCTCCGCCTTCTCAAGCGACGCGATCGGGCTGGTTGATTTCACGTAGAACCCGAGGGAATCTTTTCGGTAGGTGGCAAAATCAAATTTCTCTTTGCGCTCTTTGGTCACGGTGATATTGCTGATGGCGGCATCATATTTCCCGGAGGCCACGCCCAGCGGCCAGTCTTCCCAGGAGGTCGGCACCACGTTCAGCTCCAGTCCCAGGCTGTCAGCGACCAGACGGGCGACGTCCACTTCACTCCCCAGCAGCGTTTTGTTGTCATCGGAAAACACCGTCAGCGGCGGTTGATTGAGGCCCGCCACCGCAACGGTAAATTTACCCGGCACGGCGAAGCGGTAATCTTTCGGCAGCTGTGCCACCGCATCGTTGTTTTTGGCGGTATTAACCGGCGTTTTATTGGCCTCGATGCTCACGCCGGTGCCGTTAATCTTCACATTCTCTGCCCAGACGGCAGGGGTAAAAGCCAGCGCAAGCGCCAGAATAAGCGATGTTTTCTGCATAGCGGGGTTCTCTTTTATTGTTGTGTGAATTGGTTTTTAGGTTCGTCTAAGCCAAGACTTTCGCGCAGCGTGGTGCCGGGATAGTCGGTCCGAAACAGTCCGCGCGCCTGTAAAACGGGCACCACTTGGTCAACAAAGCGCGGGAAGGTGTCCGGCGTACCGCCCTGAATGATGAATCCGTCCGCCGCATGGCCTTCGAACCAGGCCTGAAGCCCGTCAGCTACCTCTTCCGGCGTGCCGGAAAAGCGCGGGCGCGGTGATGCAGCTTCAAGGGCCACCTGACGCAGGGTTAAGTTACGCTCTGCGGCATTACGCTTAATTTCATCTGTGGTGCTGCGGAAGCTGTTTTTACCTAAGTCGCCGATATCCGGGAACGGCTCGTCGAGTGGATACTGGCTGAAATCGTGATGCTCAAAATAACGCCCGAGGTAGTTGAGGGCATCGTTAATCGATACCAGCGCCGCCGTGGTTTGATACTGGTTTTCCACGTCATCGGCGTCTTTACCCACAATGACGCTGACGCCCTGGAATATATGCAAATCAGACGCGCGGCGTCCGTTAATTTCCAGCTGCTGCTTCACGTCGCGATAAAAGGCTTTCGCTTCGTCGAAGGTTTCATGATGCGTAAAAATGGCGTCGGCATGCTTCGCCGCCAGTTTTTTCCCGTCGTCCGACGCGCCCGCCTGAAAGACAATCGGTCGCCCTTGTGGCGTTCGACCAATATTCAGCGGACCGGCGACCTGGAAGAAATCACCGTGGTGGTCCAGGGTATGCAATTTTGCCGAATCAAAGAATTGACCACTCTCTTTATTGCGCACAAAGGCGTCGCCCTCCCAGGAATCCCACAGCCCTTTCACGACGTCGAGATACTCGTCCGCAATGCGATAGCGCAGCGCATGCTCGGGGTGCTTTTCACGGGAAAAATTCTTCGCTGAGCCTTCCAGCGGCGAGGTCACCACGTTCCAGCCCGCGCGTCCGTTACTCAGGTGATCGAGGCTGGCAAACTGACGTGCCACGGTAAAAGGCTCGCTGTAGGAGGTGGATAAGGTTCCCACCAGGCCAAGGCGTGAGGTAATACTCGCCAGCGCGGATAACACCGTTAGCGGTTCAAAGCGATTTAAAAAATGCGGGATCGATTTCTCGTTAATATAGAGACCGTCGGCCACGAATAAGAAATCGAGTTTGCCCGCCTCCGCTTTTAGCGCCGTCTCTTTAACAAAATCAAAATTGATGCTGGCATCCGCGATTGCCGCAGGATGACGCCAGGCTGACATATTTCCGGATGCACCATGCAAAATGGTTCCCAGCCGCAGTTGACGATGTGCAGACATATTCACCTCAAATAAATTAAACGTGTTGCAGGGCTTTTTCCGCAAGCTGTGCAAAATAGCGGGCAGCGGGTTCAATGAGGGCCTCATCCGGATTAAAGGACGGGTGGTGTAAACCAAACGGGCTGTTGCTGCCAATGCTGACAAACGCACCAGGAATAGACTGCAGATAGACAGCAAAATCCTCCCCGCCCATGTGCAGCTCCGCGTGCTGGGTTTCGTACCCTGACTCTCTGGCAACAGAGGTGGCGAAATCTGCCCAACGTTCGTCGTTCACCAGCGCGGTCGGTCCGGCATACCAGGTGATGTCGATCTGCGCACTGAAGGCGCTGGCAAACCCGGCGGCGATTTCCCCGACGCGGGCCTTCACGTTTTGCTGCACTTCCGTGCGATGGGTGCGCAGCGTGCCTTCCAGCTCCACGCTTTCCGGCAGGACGTTCCAGGTGTTGCCTCCGGCAATGCGCGTTACGCTCAACACCACCGAATCCAGCGTGTTGACGTTGCGGCTGGCAACGCTTTGCAGCGCCGTCACCAGCTGGCTCGCCAGCACAATGGCATCGTTGCCTTCGTGTGGACGTGCGGCGTGCGCGCCCTTGCCGGTAATGCGGATCACGAAGCGGTCAACGTTGGCATAAAACGGCCCGCCGCGAGTGGCAAACTCGCCTACCGGCAGCCCCGGCTCGTTATGCATACCGAAGATGGCGCTAACGTCACGCAGGGCACCGGCCCGCACCATGCTTTTTGCGCCGCCAAAGTTCTCTTCCGCAGGCTGGAACAGGATCCGCACCCGCCCGTCGAGCGACGCTTCACGCTCTTTCAGCTTCAGCGCCGCGCCGAGGATCACGCTGGTGTGGATGTCGTGTCCGCAGGCATGCATCACCCCCGCACGCTGCGAGCTAAACGGCACGCCGCTGCGCTCCTCTATCGGCAGCGCATCAATGTCTGCGCGCAGCGCAATCAGCTTATTACCCGTCCCGATTTCCGCCACCAGCCCGGTTGTCAGGTCATACGGCAGCGGCGTAATGCCAGCATTCGTCAGCCACTGGCGCAGGCGTGCAGTCGTTTCGACCTCCTGTCCGGAGAGTTCCGGGTTCTGGTGCAGTTCACGACGCCAGGCAATCAGTTGTTCGCCAAAACTCATACGGTGACCTCCTTGTTGAGACGCGCTTCGCCAAGCAGACGCAGCGACGCGACGCGCGTTGTCCCCTCCGCGACCGGCGTGTCGATGATAAATTCGTCAATGCCCCACTGCTCGTGCAGGGCGTTCAGTTGTTCAAGCACCGAGTCAGCCGTGCCCGCCAGCAGGGACTGCGCCCGGCGGGCAATACGCACCGGCTCGCTGCCGGCCTGACGCGCAAAGGCGTAGGCCTGTTCTTCGCTGGCGACGGTCACGCGCTGGCCGTTTGCCAGCTCAACGCCCCATACTTCGACCTTCTGCGCCAGCGCGTCGGCCTGCTCCTGCGACTCCGCCACAATGGCCTGCACTGCAACAATCACATCGCGGGTGCTGTTCTGACGCCAGGTTGACACCACCTCTCGCAGCAGTTCCGGATCGCCGTTCAGATGAGCGGCAAAAACAAAGTGCCAGTCAAGTGATGCGGCGAGCAGCGCGCTTTCGGTACTGGCTCCCAGCAGGAACCCCTGCGCAGGCACCGACGGCAGCGGCGTGGCGCGAACGGCCTCCTCCGCCGACTGATTTTCAGGGCGGATCCAGCCGTCCAGCTGCGTCAGCTGTTCAGCAAAGCTGCCTTTTTCCTGCGGATGTAAACCGAGCTGCAGTGCGCGGGTAGAGAGCGGGAGACCGCCGGGGGCTTTCCCGACGCCCAGATCCACGCGGCCAGGTGCCAGCGCGGCCAGAAGATTAAAGTTTTCTGCGACCTTATAGGGGCTGTAGTGCTGAAGCATGACGCCGCCCGACCCCACGCGAATGCGCGTTGTTTGCCCGAGGATCCAGGCAATCAGCAGTTCCGGCGAGGGGCTGGCGAGCTGAGGGGTGTTGTGGTGTTCGGCAATCCAGAAGCGGTGATAACCCAGCGTTTCCGCCTGCTGCGCCAGTGTTAAGGTACGTGCCAGCGCATCGGCGGCGGTTTCGTGTTCTGCGACGGGACTTTTATCCAGAATGCTGATTCGCCATGACATGTTGCGTTCTCGTTTGACTTAACATGTCGTCATTATTAAAGGCGCGATTAACCTCTGAGAAACAATTAATTTACATTTAGTTTGCCGGAAATCAGATATGTAAACCCTGCTAACGGTGTGATTTAAGCGATGAAATCAGCGCCTCCGCCTCCTGCCGACGGGTGATGCGGACAAAACGAATGTGGGCATATTGCGGATTTTGCATATCGGCTTCGTAGCGTTCGCGATTGCTGCGCCAGGTTTTGAGGGTCCATATAATGATGGACTCCCGACTAAAAAACGAGCGGCGGAAGCTTTCACGGTTTCCGGTGCCGGGCCACAGTTCCTGCTGGTGCCATGCACGTTTAAACGCACGCGTCACCGCCTGCCAGAGCGTGCGGGCGAACCCGCAGTCCACCCACACCACCAGATCTACCTCGCGCCACTTCACGGGGCGAGTGCGGTTGTAGTTACCGTCGAGCACCCAGCCGGGCGTGGCGGCCAGCGTCTCCGCCAGCGTTTTCAGCAGCACCTCGTCGGGCGTTCCCTGCCAGTCAGGACGCCAGTACAGCCTGTCCATCTCGATATACGGGAGTGACAATTCCGTTGCGATGCGCCGGGCAAGCGTGCTTTTACCACTCCCGCTGGTGCCGATAATATTGATTTTCACCGTTCCGCCTGACTATGCTGAAAAAAAGGATCGCATCATATCCCTTTCTTTTTGTCACCGAAACGCTCAATGGCTAATCATTCGGGTACTGCAGGTCACTCACTTTCTCCAGCCACTCAACCGGACTGCCGTTTACCGCTTCGGCGATGGCAATATGAGTCATCGCCGTTTGCGCACACGCGCCGTGCCAGTGCTTGACGCCCGGCGGGATCCACGCGATGTCGCCCTGGTTAAGCGGCTCCGCCTCTTTACCCCACTCCTGCAGCCAGCCGCGCCCCTGGGTGACAATCAGCGTTTGCCCAAGCGGATGAGTGTGCCAGGCGGTACGCGCGCCCGGCTCGAAGGTCACCGTGGCCCCGCCTACTTTTGCCGGTTCTGTCGCCTGGAACGGTGCATCAATGCGCACGGTGCCGGTGAACCAGGCGTCTGGCCCCTTAACTGACGGTAATGAACCGCTGCGGATAATTTTCATCATGTACTCCTCGTTGACTGTTGCGTTAACAGTAGCGCAAAGCCATCCGCAGCATTAGAGTGCATAATCAGAACGGAAACATGAACTGAATTCATAAATGAGGGCTAGCCGCCATGTTAAAAGACAATTTCAACGATCTGCTCTCGTTTATGGTCGTCACTCGCGAGCGCAGCTTTACACGAGCCGCGGCACAGCTGGGCGTCTCGCAGTCGGCACTGAGCCATGCAATGCGCAATCTTGAAGCCCGACTCGGCGTTCGCCTGTTGACCCGAACCACCCGTAGCGTGGCTCCTACCGAGGCCGGCGAGCAGCTTTTTATCCGCTTACGTCCCCACCTGATGGAGATCGAACAGGAGCTAACGGCGCTGCGCGATACGCGCGACAGGCCTGCGGGGAATATCCGTATTACCGCGGGTGAACATGCCATGGAGAGCGTACTTTGGCCGGTGTTAAAACCCTTTATGGCGCAATACCCGGATATTAACGTTGAAGTGACGGTGGATAACGGCCTGACCGATATTGTTGATGGGCGTTTCGACGCGGGCGTGCGCTTGGGTGAACAGGTGGCAAAAGATATGGTGGCGGTGAGGATCGCGCCGGACATGCGCATGGCCGTCGTCGCGTCCGAAGATTATCTGGAGCGCTTTGGCGTGCCGGAAACCCCGGAGCAGCTTGCGACGCACCGCTGCATCAATATGCGCCTGCCCACTCGTGGGGGATTATATGCCTGGGAATTTGAACGCGACGGGCGCGGTTTTAGCGTGCGAGTTGAAGGACAGCTTACGTTGAACAGCCTGCCGCAGCGTATCGATGCCGCCGAGAATGGTCTCGGTTTGGCCTACGTGCCGGAAACGTCGATCAGTAAGGCCGTGTCAGAAGGACGGTTAGTTCAGGTCCTCGATGCCTGGTGTCCGACCTTTGAAGGATATCACCTTTATTATCCCAGTCGTCGCCAGCATGCGCACGCTTTCAAGCTGCTGCTGGATGCCCTGCGTCAGCCGTCAGCGATACCCACAGGTAATTATTAAGCAAACCTGATGATTAAAGCACCGCTTCAACGCGCGTTTTGTCTAAAAACTCGCCACGTTTCAGCGCGTTGTGATCCCCGTCTGCTCTGACCACACGATTTCCTTCGACGTGCATCACTTTCGGCACGGTTATATTTTGCGTCGCTTATCAATTGCGGGTAGGATGCCACGCCATGTTTCGCCTTATCCATACACAGAATGACTGGAAAGGCAGCATGTGTTTGCGCAGAAGCAATCGTTTGTATTGCGTTCTGCCAGGCAGGACTATCACGATAATGGTTCAGACAGGCAAACAGGTAACTCAATGAAAACAAGCAATAAAAGCGCAGCCGATCATCACGCTGCGAAACGTCGCTGGTTGAACTCCCACGAAGAGGGCTACCACAAAGCGATGGGCAACCGTCAGGTTCAAATGATCGCCATCGGCGGCGCTATCGGTACAGGTCTGTTTTTAGGTGCTGGCGCACGTCTGCAAATGGCGGGCCCTGCACTTGCACTGGTCTATCTGGTGTGCGGGATCTTCTCGTTCTTCATCCTTCGTGCCCTGGGCGAACTGGTACTGCACCGCCCGTCCAGCGGCAGTTTTGTCTCCTACGCTCGCGAGTTCCTCGGTGAAAAAGCCGCCTACGTGGCAGGCTGGATGTACTTCGTCAACTGGGCGATGACCGGTATCGTCGACATCACCGCCGTTGCGCTGTACATGCACTACTGGGGCGCGTTTGGCGATGTGCCGCAGTGGGTGTTTGCGCTCGGCGCGCTGGCGATTGTCGGCACCATGAACATGATCGGCGTGAAGTGGTTCGCCGAGATGGAGTTCTGGTTTGCGCTGGTAAAAGTGCTGGCCATCGTGGTGTTCCTGGTGGTCGGTACGGTGTTCCTCGGCAGCGGTAAACCGCTGGACGGCAATGCCACCGGCTTCCACCTGATAACCGATAACGGCGGCTTCTTCCCCCACGGCCTGCTGCCTGCGCTGGTGCTGGTTCAGGGCGTGGTGTTTGCTTTTGCTTCCATTGAGCTCGTCGGTACCGCGGCGGGTGAATGTAAAGACCCGCAGACGATGGTGCCAAAAGCCATCAACAGCGTGATCTGGCGTATCGGCCTGTTCTACGTCGGCTCCGTGGTGCTGCTGGTTCTGCTGCTGCCGTGGAACGCCTATCAGGCAGGTCAGAGCCCGTTCGTGACCTTCTTCTCTAAGCTGGGTGTCCCTTATGTGGGCAGCATCATGAACATCGTGGTACTGACCGCCGCGCTCTCCAGCCTGAACTCTGGCCTGTATTCCACTGGCCGTATTCTGCGCTCCATGTCGATGGGCGGTTCAGCGCCGAAGTTCATGTCGAAGATGAGCAAGCAGCAGGTTCCTTATGCGGGGATTCTGGCGACGCTGGTGGTTTACGTCTTTGGCGTGTTCCTGAACTATCTGGTGCCGTCCCGCGTATTTGAGATCGTTCTGAACGTGGCCGCGCTGGGCATTATCGCCTCCTGGGCCTTTATTGTGGTCTGCCAGATGCGTCTGCGCAAAGCGATCAAAGAAGGCAAAGCGGCTGATGTGAGCTTCAAGATGCCGGGCGCACCGGTGACCTCCTGGCTCACCCTGCTGTTCCTGTTCAGCGTGCTGGTGCTGATGGCGTTTGACTACCCGAACGGTACTTACACCATCGCGACGATCCCACTGCTGGCGGTTCTGCTGATTGCTGGCTGGTTCGGCGTGCGTAAGCGCGTTCACGAGATCCACAGCACCGCGCCGGTTCATCACGACGATGAAAAGCACGACGCACCGCTGGTGGAAGAAACCTCGCGTTAATAAAAAAGCCGGGTGGCGGCTTCGCCTCACCCGGCCTACATATCAAGAATTTGTAGGCCCGGTAAGCGCAGCGCCACCGGGCAATTCCCCCATCAGAGTGCAATACGAATCACATCGTCAGGCTGGGTTGCTTCCTGCTGACGGGTCGACTTCTGTTTCACCGTCACATACAGCGTTTTACCATCGGCAGAGAGTGCCAGGCTATTCGGATAAACCGGCGTATCGAACGTTTTGGTCACCTTGTAGGTTTTCGCGTCAATTACGCTCACCTTGCCCGCTTCGCGGTGCGTCACGTAGACTTCATTGCGCGTTGGGTTAAACAGGACAGCCAGTGATTCAGGCGCGGCGATCTTCTCCATTACGCTGCCGTCTTTCAGGCTCACCACCAGCACTTCCGGCTGTTTTGAATCGGTCAGGAACGCGCGCNCTATTCGGATAAACCGGCGTATCGAACGTTTTGGTCACCTTGTAGGTTTTCGCGTCAATTACGCTCACCTTGCCCGCTTCGCGGTGCGTTACGTAGGGTTCATTGCGCGTTGGGTTAAACAGGACAGCCAGTGATTCAGGCGCGGCGATCTTCTCCATTACGCTGCCGTCTTTCAGGCTCACCACCAGCACTTCCGGCTGTTTTGAATCGGTCAGGAACGCGCGCTGGCCGGCGGTGTCCAGGCTCAGGTTAAGGTAGAAATGCTCTTTACCGTCGTCCTGCACTTTTTTACGGCTGATGATTTTGTGGGTGGCCGTGTCAATCGTCAGCAGTTCGCCGTCCGCATTCGTGGTGTAGAGACGTTTCGCCTGCGCATCCAGCGCCAGGCCGGTGCTGTAGGTGCCGGTATTCGCGATAGTCTCCTTCAGCTTCAGGGTTGCGCCGTCCACGACCCAAATCACGCTCTCTTTGCCTACCCCGGTGATGTAAACGGTGTTGCTCGCGTCGTCCGCCACCAGCTGGCGCGGCTGCAACGGTTTGACCGTCTCGCTGCGTTTACGATCGTCGAGTACCAGACGCCCTTTCACGTCCCCCGTTTTGGCATCAATGGCCGTCACCGCACCGTTGATGGTGTTACCCAACCACAGCGTCTGGGTGGCGTTATTGAAGGTTGCCCCGAACGGTTTGAGATCGCTATGGATCGCTTGCGTCACGTCTAGCGTGACCGGGTCAAGGCGGTAAACGACGCCGCCTTTATCGGTCTTACGGCTTTGTGATGTCGCCACCCACAGCGCGTTCTCCTGCTGGCTCAACGCCATCTCATAAGCCCCTTTGCCGACCGCTTTACGCAGCATCTCTTCTGCAGCATGAGCCTGGAACGTACCGGCGAATAATAATGAGCCTAACAGCAGAGAACCGCGCAGGCGCGGCGAGCACAGATGACGTAAAGACATAACAATTCCTTTTTTGAAGAATAAGTGTACTGCTGACATCGCTTCCAACCGGCAGCGTCATCGCGCCGCCTTTATGATAATGAGAATAGTAATCATTAATTCTATAAATGTGGAGTTTTTCTTCCCTTCTCTCCTTTCATTAACGCAATGTGCGGTTATAGTTTTCAAAACATTTACAAAAGATTTAACATGTATGCACATGTTCCATTTGGTTCGTTTCTTCACCTTAACTGGTTTACTTCATGAAAATCATCACCGCCCGTAAGGCAACTCTCCCGCTGCTGCTGGTTCCTGTTATCCTGGCGCCCCTTGAGGCGATAGGCGCGGACGAGCAGACCATGATCGTCAGCGCCACGCCGCAGACCATCTCTGAACTGGATACGCCCGCCGCGGTCAGCGTGGTCAATGGCGACGATATGCGTCAGGCAGCGCCACGGATTAACTTGTCTGAATCTCTCGGTAGCGTGCCGGGGCTGCAAATTCAGAATCGCCAGAACTATGCGCAGGATCTGCAGATTTCAATGCGTGGCTTTGGCGCCCGCTCTACCTTCGGCGTGCGCGGTATTCGGATGTACGTGGACGGTATTCCCGCGACCATGCCGGACGGACAGGGCCAGACCTCGAACATCGATCTCACCAGCGTGGATAGCGTGGAAGTGCTTCGCGGCCCCTTCTCTGCTCTTTACGGCAACGCTTCTGGTGGCGTGATTAACATTAATACGCAGACCGGCCAGCAGCCGCCGACCATTGAGGCCAGCAGCTATTACGGCAGTTACGGCACCTGGCGCTACGGCATGAAAGCCACCGGTGCGATGGGCGACGGTACGCATGCGGGCGATGTGGATTACACCGTTTCGACCACCCGCTTCACCACCCATGGCTATCGCGACCACAGCGGCGCGCGTAAGAACCTCGCCAACGCGAAGCTGGGCGTGCGTATTGATGACGTAAGCAAGCTGACGCTGATTTTCAACAGCGTGGACATGAAAGCCAACGATCCGGGCGGTCTTGACTATCAGGAATGGCGTGATAACCCGCGTCAGTCACCGCGCGGCGACCAGTACAACACCCGCAAAACCATCAAGCAGACCCAGGCCGGGCTGCGCTATGACCGTCAGCTGAGCGAGCAGGACGATCTCAGCGTGATGATGTACGCCGGTGAGCGTGAAATGACGCAGTATCAGTCCATTCCGTATCAGCCACAGTTGAGGCCAACCCATTCCGGCGGCGTGATTGACATGCAGCGTCACTATCAGGGCGTCGATACCCGCTGGACGCACCGGGGCGAGCTGCTGGTTCCTGTGACCTTTACTACCGGGCTGAACTACGAAAATCTGAGTGAAGATCGTCGCGGGTACGAGAACTTTGTCATGAACAACGGCGTGCCGGATTACGGTGTAAAAGGCGATAAGCGTCGTGACGAACGTAACCTGATGTGGAACCTTGACCCTTACCTGCAAACCAGCTGGCAGTTAACGCAAAAACTCTCTGTCGATGCGGGTGTGCGTTACAGCTCCGTCTGGTTTGATTCCAACGACCATTACGTTACGCCCGGCAACGGCGATGACAGCGGCGAGGCGAGCTACCATAAATGGCTCCCGGCGGGCTCGGTGAAATACGCCGTGACCGACGCGTGGAATCTCTATGCCGCCGCAGGACGTGGATTTGAAACGCCAACCATCAATGAACTCTCCTATCGTCCCGATAACCAGGGTGGGCTGAACATTGGCCTGAAGCCGTCCACCAACAACACCTATGAAGTGGGCAGCAAAACCCGTATCGGCAATGGCCTGCTGACGGCAGCGCTGTTCCGCACCGATACGGATGACGAGATTGTGGTGGATTCCAGCTCCGGAGGCCGAACCAGCTATAAAAACGCCGGTAAAACCCGTCGTCAGGGGGTGGAAGTTTCCCTCGACCAGCAGTTTGCGGAAAACTGGAAGCTGAAAATGGCGTGGACCTACCTTGATGCCACCTACCGTACCAACGTATGCGGTGATGATAGCTGCAACGGCAACCGTATGCCGGGTATTGCCCGCAACATGGGCTTCGCATCGTTTGGCTGGCAGCCAGAAGAAGGCTGGTATGCAGGGACAGACGTGCGCTACATGAGCGACATCATGGCCGACGACGAAAACACGGCCAAAGCGCCGTCTTATACGGTTGTCGGACTCAATACCGGGTATAAATTCAACTACGGCAACTGGGGAATGGATCTCTTTGGCCGCGTCGATAACCTGTTCGATAAAGAGTACGCGGGCTCGGTGATTGTCAACGAGTCCAACGGGCGTTATTACGAACCTGCTCCGGGCCGCAACTACGGCGTAGGACTGTCGGTCTCTTATCGCTTCGAGTAAGGATACGCGACGGCCCTCATCTCTTTTTTATATTTAACTCCTGTTGGCTAAATGCCAGCAGGAGTTATTCATCAAAAAAATAAATGGATGCGGTAAATAGTCGCGCGCTAAAATAATCTCTCAGTTGAAATATTGTCGCTGTAGCAGATCGTTTGCTTCATCAATCAGCTTATCTATTGCTTTCTTGCTTCCTTCAACATCCCTTCTTTCCAGGGCTGCAAGTAAATCTGCGTAATGATAGGTTGACGCCCTGATATCATTCAGCTCCCGGTGGAGATAGTTAATACAGGGACCAATGCGCACCCACAACTGCTCGATGAGCGCGCTGAGCGTCGGCATCTCCGCGTACTGATACAGCGTAAAGCGGAAAACACGGTTTGCGTATAACGCCTGCTGGACGTTGCCGTTAGACATGGCGTCATGAAAGGCCCCAGACAGCTTGTGCAGCGTTTCCAGCTTGCTCTCGGTCATGTGCTGACAGGCTGCCGCTACCGCCATTGGCTCCAGCTGTTTTCTGATGGCATTTATCTCGTTATAGCGATCTAACGTTACCTCCGGCACCAGGAAGGCCTGCGCCGGCGTGGCGTGCAGCGCCCCCGCCGATACCAGACGTAAAAGTGCCTCGCGAACCGGGGTGATACTGGTGCCTAATTTATCGGCGATCTCTTTCGTAATCAGTCGAGCGCCAGGTTTAAGTGAGCCTGTAATTAACGCCCCTTTTAAACTGATCTCAACTTGCATGGTTAGACTGACTCTTTGCGCTTTTTCTAAATGATCCAAATCAAGCATGTTCAATTCCTGTAGCTAATACTTAACGCTATTTTTAAGCGTCGCTTTTTATAACGACGCTGGTTCGATATATCCTGTATCGTCATGCCTGGTGGTGGGAAGTGCGTATAAACGCAAAAAAAAAATACATACAATCTGTTTTTATCGTGCTCTGGCCTTCTATGCTGATGACGCTGGCGCGGTGCCGATATAATTAAAGACAATATATCGTATCTTCACAAATAAATATGGCGGGTTTCCCGCCATATTTTCGTTTATTTATTGTCCGCCGCAACGCGAATCACGACTTTGCCGAAGTTTTTGCCTTCAAGCAGCCCAATCAACGCCTCGGGTGCGTTTTCGAGTCCGTCAGTAACCTGTTCGCGATAGTGGATTTTACCTTCCTGTACCCAACGCCCCATCTCGTCCTGAAACTCTTTAATATGGTGTCCGTAGTCCTGGCCGATGATAAAGCCCTGCATGCGAATGCGTTTCTTCAGCAGGGTTGCCATCAACAGCGGCAAACGATCCGGGCCGTCCGGCAGGCGGGTTGCGTTGTAGCCGCTGACCAGCCCACATACCGGCACGCGCGCGGCGGTATTCAGTAGCGGCAGTACGGCATCAAAGACTTTCCCGCCAACGTTTTCATAATAAACATCTATTCCCTGCGGGCAGGCGGTTGCCAGCTGCGCGTCAAAATCCGCAGCATGGTGATCCAGGCACTGGTCGAATCCCAATACCTCGACAGCATGGCGGCATTTTTCAGCACCACCTGCGATACCGATAACCCGGCAGCCTTTAATCTTGCCAATTTGCCCAACCGTTGCCCCAACCGGCCCGGTCGCCGCAGCCACCACCAGCGTTTCACCGGCTTTTGGCTGACCGATATCCAGCAGGCCCATATAGGCGGTAAAACCCGGCATCCCGAGCACGCCAAGCGCCCATGAAGGGTGCGAAGGGTTTTCTCCCAGCTTGACCAGGCCGCTGCCGTCCGAGAGTTCATACTCCTGCCAGCCGCTATAGCCCAGCACCCATTCACCCGGTTTGAAATCCGGGTGGTTCGACTGCTCAACCCGGCTTACCGTACCGCCCACCATTACCGCGCCAATCTCAACGGGCGGCGAATAGGAAGGCGCATCGCTCATGCGACCGCGCATATACGGGTCCAGCGAGAGCCACACTGTGCGTAATAGCACCTGTCCCTCTGCCAGAGCGGGCAGCGGCTGTTCTTCTAAACGGAAGTTATTCGCCACTGGCGCGCCGTGTGGGCGTGAGGCCAAAAGCCAGCGACGGTTTCGCGTGGAAGATTGACTCATAAATCACTCCTTTCTCGTGCAAATGTCTCTTGAGACTAGTCCCTTATCTGGCATGATGCTTTGACATTACGAGCCAGACTGATTGAGGCGGACAACCAGATAAATGCAGGCTTCATCGGTCTGATTAATAAACCGACAGTCATTGGGCGGCCCCAGTTCGAGACAATCTCCGGCCTTCATTTCATGCCGGGTATCCCCTTCCTGAAACACCAGCTCGCCAGACTGCAGCCAGATCAGCTGACGTGCCAGCGCGTAAGACGATGCGGGCATCGGCACATCGCTGCCGGGGGGAAGTTCCACCTGCACGAGATCGATAGGCAAATCGGTGCGCGGCGACACATGACGCCGCACGTAATGCGTTTGCGGATCGCGCCAGACCGGTTGATTCGCCAGGCGCAGGAGTTTGCCCTCCTGCATTTCCGCACGCGCGATTAACGTGGACATGCTAATGCCAAAAGCACCCGATAACCGGGCGAGCAGCGTCGCCGTAGGGCTACTGTCCCCACGCTCTATCTTATGGATCATCGCGCGCGATACGCCTGCCCGTTCGGCCAGCTCGCTCAGGGACCAGCCCCGCGACTCGCGTTCGATACGAATACGCGCGCTAATCCGTTGATTCATATTGTCTGTCATAGTATTCATCACGTCATACTATAGTGTATGAACAGTATTTCAATGGCAGTTTTTATAACAAAAAAATAGGGTTTATGCCGTAGCCGTAAGACGGCACTTTTGTGTACTATTGTGACATCAGTGTACCACTATAGTGAACAACTCAGCCTGAGGGTTAATCATGATCGTTCGTCATGCCAGTAAAGAAGATTGCGCCGCTATCGGTGAAATATACAACCACGCGGTCCTGCATACGGCCGCCATCTGGAACGATAAAACGGTGGATACCGATAACCGAATCGCGTGGTTTGAAGCGCGCACGCTGGTGGGTTATCCCGTACTGGTCAGCGAAGACGATGGCGTGGTAACGGGATATGCCTCCTTCGGCGACTGGCGGGCGTTCGACGGTTTTCGCCACACCGTTGAGCACTCCGTCTACGTTCACCCGGACCACCAGGGTAAAGGCATCGGGCGGTTGTTGATGAAGGCATTGATTATTGAAGCGCGAAAAATTGGCAAACACGTCATGGTGGCGGGGATCGAAGCGCAAAACCATACCTCCATTCATCTTCATGAGACGCTGGGGTTTGTCACCACGGGACAGATGCCGCAGGTGGGGACCAAGTTTGGCCGCTGGCTGGATTTAACCTTCATGCAGCTACAGCTTGACGAGCGCAGCGAACCGGATGCACTCCCATGAATCAATCGCTCACGCTGGCGTTCCTGGTTGCTGCGGGTATTGGGCTGGTGGTGCAGAACACGCTGATGGTGCGCATCACCCAAAGCTCGTCCACCATTCTCATCGCCATGCTGTTGAACTCGCTGGTTGGCATTGTGCTGTTTGTCAGCATTTTGTTGATTAAGCAGGGGTTCACCGGCTTTCATGAACTGGCGTCAACGGTTCGCTGGTGGACATTGATCCCGGGCCTGCTGGGCTCGTTTTTTGTCTTTGCCAGCATTAGCGGGTATCAGAATGTGGGGGCGGCAACCACCATTGCGGTGCTGGTGGCAAGCCAGCTGATTGGTGGGCTGGTGCTGGACGTGCTGAGAAGCCACGGCATTCCACTGCGCGCGCTGATCGGCCCGGTGTGCGGCGCGGTGATGCTGGTGGTGGGCGCCTGGCTGGTGGCCCGACGCCAGTTTTGAACGTTACAGTATGGTGCCGCCTTTAGTTAGCTGTTCCTCACGCGCATCCATCTCTTCTTTGTGCTGCTTACCGTGGTGTGAAATCGCGGTGCGCAGTCGCTGCTGCTGGGTATAGCGGTCTTCCCGGCTCAGCTCTGCATCATCGCTTAATTCAATCAGCAATTCGTTCATGTGGGTAATCACGCTCTCTTTGATGGCGGCATTCACACGGGCTGTTACGTCGTTTAAATGTGACATTGTCACTCCTTGTTATGTGCCCGGTGGCGCTACGCTTACCGGGCCTACGGGTGCCAAATGTAGGCCGGGTAAGGCGTAGCCGCCACCCGGCGATAAAACGCTTAATTCAGCTTCGCTTTGGAGAAATCGCTGCCCATCAGGCTCACGCTGTAACCCGTCACATTGCTTCGGGTCGCGTAGAAGGTTTTGCCGTTCGCGAGGGCAATCCACGGCGCCTGCTGGTAGAAAATCTCCTGCGCCTGGCCGTAGAGTTTCGCACGTTCGGCCGGGTTGCTGGTCAGCTTCGCTTTATTCACCAGAGCGTCATAACCCTTGTCGCACCAGCGTGCGGCGTTGGATCCGGTTTGGATGCTGTCACAGCCCAGCAGCACGTCGGCGAAGTTATCCGGGTCGCCGTTGTCGGACATCCAGCCAAACAGCGCGGAGTCGTGCTCGCCCTTACGCATGCCGGAGAGATACTCGCCCCACTCGTAAGAGACAATTTTCGCCTTCACGCCCACTTTCGCCCAGTCGGCCTGAATCATCTCAGCGATACGACGCGAGTTCGGATTATACGGACGCTGAACCGGCATTGACC
The DNA here is from genome assembly GCF_057444735.1 of Enterobacter sp. B79-1. Taxonomy (NCBI): domain Bacteria; kingdom Pseudomonadati; phylum Pseudomonadota; class Gammaproteobacteria; order Enterobacterales; family Enterobacteriaceae; genus Enterobacter; species Enterobacter sp. B79-1. The sequence goes on along the minus strand of NZ_JBYAZJ010000001.1, from coordinate 312,500 downwards.
ACAGGGTCACTTCTGCGCCCTTCTCCAGTCCGGCCTGTTTCAGCAATGCTTTCGCTTTTTCAGGATCGTAGCTGTAATCCTTCAGATCTTTGTTGAAGCCCAGCATATTTGGCGGGATCGGCGATTTTGCCACCGTACCCGAACCCATAAACACCGCGTTCACGATCGCCTTTTTGTCGGTCGCATAGTTCAGCGCCTGACGCACCAGCACGTTATCGAACGGTTTTTTCTCGGTGTTGAACGCCAGATAGCCGACGTTAAGCGCGTCGATTGAATGCAGCGTCAGGTCTTTGTTTTTCTTAATGACGTCAAACTGAACAGGCGACGGCGAAGGGATAATCTGGCATTCGTTGGTCTGCAGTTTCGCCAGACGGGTTTCTACGTTTGGCGTGATAGAGAAAATCAGGTGTTTGGTCGGGACCGCGCCGTCCCAGTAGTTCGGGTTTGCGACGTAGCGGATAAGCGAGTCCACCTTATACTGCTGAAGCACGTAAGGCCCGGTGCCGATTGGCCACGTATCGACATTCTCAGGCGTGCCCTTTTTCAGCATCGCATCGGCATATTCGGCGGACAGGATAGAGGCAAAATCCATCCCCCAGTCGGCCAGAAACGCGGCGTTCGGTTCGCTAAGCGTAAACTGGACGTGATAATCATCGACCTTTTTCACGTCCTGAATCAGCTTATCCAGCCCCACGTCGTTAAAATATTCGTAATTGCCCTGCGAGACGTTGTGATACGGGTGCTTAGGGTCTTTCTGACGCAAGACCGAGAAAATAACGTCATCCGCGTTAAAGTCACGAGTCGGCTTGAAGAATTTATTACTGTTAAACTTCACCCCTTTGCGCAGGGTGAACGTATAGGTTTTGCCGTCCGGCGAAATGGTCCATGACTCCGCCAGCGACGGAACCGGGGTGTTCTTCACCGGGTCAAAATTGATCAGGCGGTTATACAGTACCTGAGAGCTGGCGACAAAAGACGGACCCGAACTGGCGATTTGCGGGTTAAACGACTCGGGTGAAGCCTCGGAGCAGTAAATAATGGTATCGGTGTTTGCCGCCCATGCGGCCCCTGCCGGTAAAAGCGTGCTCAACGCGAGAGCAAGCAGTGTTTTCCCTGTAGACATGGTTATAACCCTTTCAGTTTTATTATTGTGAACAGTAATAACAGCACAGCTGTTTTGACCTGACAAATAACGAAACACTATCAGGTTATTCTAAAGCAGAGTTTATTGCTGCTTTTCCAGTCAAGAAAAAAGGCGATTTGCCTTAAGTGCCATTATTCGTCAAGCACAACCGTCGCGATCAATGCCGCAAGAAATCGGCCCTTTTGGCGTCTCCTCAGCCGTTTGTTTGCGTCCCGGTTTCGTTAAAGTAACGGTGTGAAGAAGTCTATGGGACCAAATCGTGGCAAAAACACTTTTACGCAGCGGTAATCTGGATGATTTTCAGGCCGTTGGCGGCGGCGGACAGGCCGTTTTTGAATCAGCGTTGCAAATCCGTGAAGCGCTTCGGCTGCGCAAACAGCAGTCTATTGTCGACTGCCTGGCCATTCCTCAGGTGAACGATGGCGGCGATCGCGTTGACTGGTATTCCCCCGTTGACGGAACGGTATCCAGCTGGAAAGCCGCAGAGGAAGATGAACGTTACCGCGCCCTGCGCTACCTGGAAAACACCCTGGCCAGCGTGGAATCGCTGAGTAAAAAGTGTCTGCAGTCACCGAAAACCGCGCAACAGCTGTTTGGTTCCCTGCTGTCAAAAACCTTCCAGTTCCCCGGCGAAAACTTCCTTTATCTGGTCGATGGCAAACCGGTGATCTGCTTCTGGGGCTTCGTGAACCTTAACGAGAACGCCCGTGACGACGTGCTTGATTGCCTGAGGGAATCACTGATCCCGGAGCCAGCGCCCGTTGTCATTGACGATCCCGAGCCAGAGCCAGAACCTACGCCGGTGATTACCTTTGAACAAGCCGATGAGCCGCTCGTGACGCCCGCGACCAGCGTGCGCATCACCGAGGACTCGCTGTACGAACCAGAACCGCCTCGCGTGATTGTGCCGACTGTAGCAGAAGAACCGGCCCCCGAAATCGTGCCGAAAAAGCGCCGCGTCCCCCTGTGGTCATTGCCCGTCGCAGCGGTGATTGTTGCGGCAATCGCGACCCCATTACTCTGGCCAAAACAGGCACCCTCTGCTGAACCTGTCGCCGTACCGGCAGCGCCTGTTGCCATTGCGCCAAAACCCATTAAGCCGGTAGAACAGCTTGCCATGAACCTGCCTCTGCACCAGGCCGAAGTGCTGGAGCCGAAGGTACAAGCGCCCGTCGCAAAACCAGAGCCTGTCGTGATTGCCGCGATCCCGAAAGATGCCATGGTGATGGAGGCCAATCAGGTCAAAGCAGGCTCGACACGGTTCCTGAACGGAACCTGGCGCGCCCTTCTCGACGTGAAAGATCCGGTCACCGGCAAGCCGCCGTCATTGCGCTACCAAATACAGAATAATAAAGGCACCGCGCGCGTGGTTCACGGCGACAACATCGTTTGCCGCGTCGAGGTGTTCTCCGGGCTGCACAGCAACGGTGAGTTACTGATTAAAACACGCGGCAACGCCCGCTGCACGGACGGCTCACGCTATCCCATGCCTGAAGTCGCCTGCAAAGCAGGCACCAGCGATGTGGCGGAATGTAGCGCACGTTATGATGCCAACACCGTCGTTCCACTGACGTTCAAGAAAGCAGGTGCGTGATCCTATGCTGGTAACTCTTTGCGACTATAAACAGAGCGTCACGCTCATTGCTAACAGCGGCGTACAGTTCCTTGATTTTGGCCTGACCCCGCAGGACACCGCCAGCAATGGTCGTTTCGTGCGTAAAACGGCAAATGGCCCGCTGCTGCGCCTTGATTTCGACCTGGTGAACGGCCGTTACACGCTCCCGGCGAGCGGCAGCAGCCAGCCGGAGGTGGTGAAGCCGGAAAGCACCATTCCACTGCATCAGTCTCTGACGGTACTGGACGGTGTCTGGCTCCCGCTACCGTTCCTGCGCTTTAATCCTCCGCGCACCTTCGTTGATGGCCCGGACAACTGGGCTCGCGTGCAGGTGCGTAAACTGGATACCCCGGATGCGGCAGGCAATACGCATCGCGTGACCCTCGCGCTCGACAGCCAGATTGCAGAACACGCCACTTCCGCGCTGTCGCCTGTCGAAAACGACATTCTGAACGGCACCCGTTTCGCCCTCGCCTGGCGCGATGAGGAAGTGGAGAACTTCCTCGATCAGACCTGGATTGACGGCTGGCTGCGCGAAGCCTTTACCCAGTTTGCGGACGGCGTTGAAAAACGCTCTGAGCGCGAGTTGTACCAGGCAATGCGCAGCTTTGAATATCAGGCGCACTGGCTCAATCTCCTGTCGATGCTCGGCGAGCAGTTGACCGTGCCTGAAGTGAAATTTGTCACCCACACGCTCAGCACCCCTGCCATTCCGGTCGACCTGATCCTCGATGTGGGCAACACCCACACCTGCGGCGTCATTATTGAAGATCATGGCGATGCGAACGATGGGCTGCGCCAGACCGCCGAGCTGCAGGTCCGCTCGCTAAGCGAACCGCAGTTCCTGAATGAGCCGCTCTTCACCAGCCGCCTGGAGTTCTCCGAAGCGCGTTTCGGCAAGCAGCACTTCTCCGTGGAAAGCGGCCGTGAAGATGCCTTCGTCTGGCCGTCAATCGTGCGCGTGGGAGACGAAGCGCGCAAACTGGCGATGCAGCGCCTGGGTACAGAAGGTAACAGCGGTATCTCCAGCCCGCGTCGCTACCTGTGGGACGAAACTCCGGTGGTTCAGGACTGGCGCTTCAGCCAGATGAACAGCAAAACCCAGCGTGAACCGCTGGCGACCGCGTTCCCGCTGATGAACCTGATGAACGATGACGGTGAGCCGCTCTTCACCCTGCCTCAGGATGAACGTCTGCCGGTATTTTCCCCGCAGTACAGCCGCAGCACGTTAATGACCCATATGCTCTGTGAGCTGCTGGCACAGGCGCTGGGGCAGATCAACAGCGTCGCCACACGCCTGCGCCTGGGCTTCCCGGCGTCTCCGCGTCAGCTGCGCACGCTCATTCTTACCCTGCCCTCGGCCATGCCGAAACAGGAGCGTGAGATTTTCCGTCGTCGCATGTTTGAAGCCATTGCTATCGTCTGGAAAGCGATGGGCTGGCACCCGCAGGATGAAGATTTTGCCAGCCGCAAACAGCAGGAAAAAAGCGTGGTGCCGGTACCTGAAATTCAGATGGAATGGGACGAAGCCAGCTGCGGCCAGCTGGTCTGGCTGTATAACGAAGCCATCTCCCATTTCGGCGGCCAGACAGAAGCGTTCTTCGCTTCCCTCGCCCGTCCGGATCGTGAGCCTGAACCGGGCGTTCAACCCGGGCGTTCGCTGCGCGTGGCCTCCATTGATATTGGCGGCGGTACGACGGATATGGCGATTACGCACTATCAGCTAGACGACGGTTCCGGTAACAACGTCAAAATTACCCCGCAGCTACTGTTCCGCGAAGGGTTTAAGGTCGCCGGTGACGACACGCTGCTGGACGTGATCCAGCGCTATGTGCTGCCTGCGCTGCAAACCCAGCTGCAGAAATCCGGGATTGCGGACGCTTCCCTGCTGATGGCGTCGCTGTTTGGCGATTCCGGACGCATTGACACGCAGGCCGTGCTGCGCCAGCAAACGGCGCTTCAGCTGTTTATGCCGATTGGACATGCGATCCTCGCCGCGTGGGAATCCAGCGACATTGACGATCCGCTGGCCGGACTGCATGCCACCTTCGGCGATCTCCTTGCGCAAAAACCGACGCGCAATGTCCTGAACTATCTGCAGCAGGCGATCGACCATGCGCTGCCCGCGGGGTCAGAAGCGTTCAATCTCTTTGCCGTTCCGCTGCACGTTAATTTCCGCGAGATGCAGGATGCGATGCTGGCCGGACAGTTCACGCTGGCTTCTCCTCTTCATGCGGTGTGCGAGGCCATTTCCCATTACAGCTGCGATATTTTGCTGATCACAGGCCGTCCGGGCTGCCTGCCGGGTGTCCAGGCGCTCATTCGCCACCTGCAGCCGGTGCCGGTCAACCGCATCGTCTGGCTGGATAAGTATCAGGTGCATGAATGGTATCCATTCAGCCAGCAGGGGCGTATCGGCAATCCTAAATCTACTGCCGCCGTCGGCGCGATGCTGTGCAGCCTGGCGCTGGATCTTCGCCTGCCGCGTTTTAACTTCAAGGCAGCCGACATTGGCGCATACTCGACGGTTCGCTACCTGGGCGTGCTGGATAACACCATCAATACCCTGCGCGAAGAGAACGTCTGGTACCAGGATATCGATCTCGATAAGCCGGGCGCGAAGCTGGATGCCCGTCTCCATTTCCCGCTACGCGGGAACGTCACGCTCGGCTTCCGTCAGCTTGCAAACGCCCGCTGGCCAGCGACGCCGCTGTATACCCTGAGCATTAACTCTGCTGAACTGGCAAAAGCCATTGCAGGCGACGGCGTGCTGAACGTTCGCCTGAAGCTGCGCGGCGGCAGCAAGCACGAAGGGCCGGAGTCCTTCGAGCTCAGCGACGCCTGGCTACAGGACGGCACGCCGGTTCCCCCGGACGCACTGACCTTTAAACTGAATACCCTGGCCGATCGCCGACACAGCGGCAGCCACTACTGGATTGACAGCGGGAGCGTATACCTGAAATGACTGTGACGACTGCCACCACTCAGGCCTTAATCGGGTGGATTAACGACACGCGCCTGCACGCTCCCATGCTGGATAACGATGCTGATGCCCTGCTGTCACGGGTCACGTCCGCCCAGGCGCGTGAGCAGGCCATTGACCGTGCCCTCCTGAGCCAGAGCAGCATCGGGCTGTACGGCCATTCCCAGGCGGCGAAATCGCATTTACTCACGTCATTGTGCGGCAGCGGTAATGGTCGTCTGAATGTGTCACCCGGCCAGCGCACGTTCGACTATTTTTCGCATATCAATCCCGGCCATGCGGCAACGAATATGGCCATTCGCTTCACCCGCGAACAGCGGGATATTGCCGATGAGGCGTTTCCGCTGCGTCTGCGGCTGGTGACCGAAGCCGAACTGGTCCAGCTGTTTATTACTCGCATCACCCTGCACCCGCAGATCCGCCCGGTGGATAAATCCGTGATTGAAACGCGGCTGGAGAAGTGGCGCGCCTTGCGTCAACCGCAGGGCGTTCCGGGGATCACCGCGCAGGAAGTGGGCGCAATCGCCCGTTTCTGGCAGAGCACCGTTTCCGGCGGGAAACAGCACATGGACGATGCCCTGTGGCACCAGTTCGCACTGCTGATCCCCTCGCTCGATCTCAGCACTCGTGCCAGCGTCTGGTCACTGCTATGGGGAGAACAGCAGGAGTTAACCCAACAGTGGCTTAAGCTCGCCCACGTTCTGCATCAAACCAGCCATGCCACGCTGCTTGCGGCCCCCCTTAGCCTGCTGGTGGATAATTTTGGTCTGCCGAGTGAAGGTTTCCTGACTCACGGGGCGTTAACCGCGCCGGAGGCGCAGGAAGCGCTGCTGCACCCGATCAGCGACGGTGACGTGCTAAATGCCATCAGCATTCCCGTTGATATCCTCGCCTTCCTTACCCGTGAGCTGGTGCTGCCGGTAGAGGGATGCGTCATTGATAATGTTGATATTATTGATATTCCTGCGCTGTCTGACGACGGAGCTTCGTTGATGACGCAGGCCAAATGCCTGTGGCTGCTGGAACATTATCGTCAACAGCTACAGCCCGATGTACTGGTCATCTGTAACGCCACCGCACATCATCAGCAGACGGCAAAAGCTGCGCGAACCCTTCAGAACTGGGTCAAAGAGACGCAGCCTGCGGAAGAATCCGCTCTCCCGGGTCTCGTGTGGGCAATAACGCCGCACGACGCGCGTTTTACGACGAAACAGAATCTGGATGAAGCCGTCCAGCACCTGCTGGGCCAGCCGGGTCTGCGCTGGGGTACGCTGCAGGCGCTGGACAGCCACAGCATGCAGCGCATGATTGAGTGGCTTTCTCAGGCCACGCTGCCGTCTCAGCGTCACAAGCGGCTCCATAAGCTAAAAACGCTTTTACAACAGGATCTGGCGGCACTCATGCAACCTTATCTTGCCCCTGTCACTCAGGATGCAGGGGAAAGACGTGCTCAGGCCGAAAATATGGTGAGAATGCTGCAAAGCAGCGCCGCTCGCCACGGTGAACTGCTTGAAGGGCTTTTACCGCCGCTCAAAGCCTTTGAAACGCTGCTGGCAGTACAGCAGCCGCGCGAGGAGCAGGTCAACGGGTTGTTCACCGACGTTATTGACCTGTTCGCGGAAAATATGCAGGAAAGCACCGGTACCGTTCAGACCAAAGATAAAGCACGCCTCGCGCACAAGGTGTGGATTAACCATCTGCGTCAATGGAGTCGCAACGATGCCGCCGCCGCCCGGTTAGGCCTTGAACCGGCGGTTTTACAGCAGGTTGCCGATGTACTCGTCGTCGCCAGTTATCGTCTGGATTTACCTCAGCAACTGCAGCGGATCGTTGAGACGGATAAAAGTAGCGCCGCGCAACTGCATGCGGTGATGGGCAATTTCATTGGCTGGCTGGGTTACGACAAAATGCCGGTTACTGAGCGTCCTGCAAGCCGCATCCGTAAAGGCAAGGCAATCTTTGTTACGCCCATCGTGAGCAGTGCCACCCCGCGTCTCGCGCGTCTGGGCGAGCAACCCGTCCATGCCGCAACGGCATATGTGTACGACTGGCTGGTTGCGCTTTATAGCCGTGCGATAGAGAACATTGATTACCAGCATCCGCATGATGTCCAGCCTGGTGCGCGTCAGGCCTTACAGGCATTATTGCGCTGAACGCTGATTAACAATGTAGCCGCTTTTCTTGCCGGGTGGCGCTGCGCTTACCCGGCCTACATCCTGATATTTTGGCCCGCAGCAGTGCGGGCCATTATCACACCACTATACACCCGGCTAGCGTCTGCGCCAGCGCAGAGGGATTTTCCCACGACATTGAGTGCCCCGCCGCAGGGATGATTTTCACCTCAACGCCCTTCTGCTTCAGATTTTCCTCGTCGTCATCAGGCAGCGACTGCTCGCCGAAAATCAACGTAACCGGGCAGGCAAGCGACAGGAATTGTGTTGCCCAGTCAGGTTCAACACCTTGCACGAGACTCGACGCGCCCCGCCAGACGGCATAAGGAGCATTGCTTTTCAGGCAACCCGCCCACGCCGTCGTTTCCGCGCTCAGCATCACGTCATAACCTTGCGTCAGAAAGTGTTGCTCGGTTTGTGCGGCAATTGACCGGCTGAACATTCCCCCACCCGCATGAAAATTGGGTTCTGAGACCATCAGTCCCTTCACGCGCGTTGCCAGCAGCCCCGCCGCTTCAATAGCAATGCTGCCGCCCATGCTGTGGCCGTATAACCAGAAGGCATCCAGTTTAAGGTGATCAATCAGTTCCGCCACAACGTACGCCTGGTCGGTAGTTTTATAGCTGTAGTGCTCAGGCTTATCGCTGTAGCCGCTGCCGGGCAAATCGATGAGAATCGCTCTGCGCGCGCCAAACAGCGGGTCATAAACGACACGGGGATATTCATAGGAAGAGGCGCAGCCCAGCCCGTGAATGAACACCACGGGATCGCCGGTACCGGGCAAGTCATGCCAGCGCACGGTGCAACCGGCCTGCTGCGAGTAAAAACTGTTCATAAGCACTCCTTTTACGATGCACTGTGTATTTATACAGTTATCGTATCTGGAATGCCATGTTCATCGTTTAAAAATGGAAGCGTGCTTCAGAAAAGCGAGATCAGAAGCGCAACGGGAAAGCTCATTGGCCACGTTGAGCCCACCAGAAAAGCGCTGAGCAGGCGGATACGTTTGCGGTCTTTGGAGAGGAACCAGGTAATTAATGCGCAGAGGGAAGCCATGATTGCGTAAAAAACCAACATCTTTTGATACAACGTCATTCTGTATTCCAGAGCCGAAAAAATAACCGCACGCAATATGCGTCATATGTTGATACAGATCAAGTTTTTTCGTTACAGAATAACCACTTAAAATTTATGGATAATAACAACTGAGTATCTTGCGTAACAAACAGGGAGAGCAGGCAATACTCCTTATCTATAACACGCATCTTAAATGCACTTTTTGACAAATCCTCTGTTTTTGAAAGGCGTCTAATAAAGGCAGACATTCATGGGAGGCAAAATGCTACGCATTCCGCAGAGTTGTATTCATACCCGTTCCACTCCTTTCTGGAATCGAGACACCGCCCCTGCCGGGATCTTTCAGCGTCATCTCGACACGGGTACCCGTCCGGGCGTTTATCCGCGCCTTTCCGTTATGCAAGGCGCCGTACGCTACTTAGGCTACGCCGATGAACTGACGCCCGAGCCTGACAGCACATTGATTATCAAGGCCGGGCACTTCGGTGTTTTTCCGCCGGAGAAATGGCATCACATCGAGGTCATGTCCGATGACACGCTGTTCAACATCGATTTTTTCGTCGAACCCGAGGTACTGAGGTCGCTTTAAGTGGCTTTTAGTTAATAGGAAATCATTATGCTACGTATTCCTGAGAATTTTGTGCATACCCGCTCCACGCCCTTCTGGGATAAAGACACCGCGCCAAAAGCCCTTTTCACCCATCATAATACGAAAGCCAGCGTCTACGGCCGTTTGTCCGTGATGCAGGGCGCGGTGCGCTATTTTGGCTTCCCGGATGCAGACGCAACAGAACCGGATTTGGAACAGGTGATCGAGGCTGGTTCGTTTGGCATCTCACCGCCGGAAAAATGGCATCGCATTGAGCTGTTGACCGACGATACCTATTTCAATATCGACTTTTTTGCCGATCCTGACGTTACGCTTCAGGGCGCAGGTATCGGGAAAGTTGTTAATACATATAAGGAGTAACGTCGTGAGTAAAGCAACGTACACCGTGACCGTGACCAACAACAGCAACGGCGTCTCGGTGGATTATGAAACTGACGCACCAATGGAGTTGCTTATCCCCGACGTCGCCGCAGACGTGGTGAAAGATTTGGTGAATACCGTCCGCGCTTACGATACGGAAAATGAGCACGAGGTATGTGGCTGGTAAATAAAACGCCCGGCGATACTGGCCGCCGGGCATGGTTTTTAGTGTTTTATCATCACATGCCGGACAACCGTATAATCCTCAAGCCCGTAGACCGACATATCTTTGCCGTAGCCGGATAATTTCATGCCGCCGTGCGGCATTTCACTCACCAGCATAAAATGGGTATTCACCCAGGTGCAGCCATACTGCAGGCGCGCGCTCAGGCGATGGGCGCGGCCCACGTCTTTGGTCCAGACCGACGACGCCAGGCCATATTGCGAATCGTTGGCCCAGGCAAGTACCTGCGCTTCGTCGTCAAATTCCGTCACGCTGACCACCGGACCAAACACCTCGCGTTGAACAATTGCATCTTCTTGCTTCGCCCCGGCCAGCAGGGTTGGCTGGAAGTAGTAGCCCGCCCCGTCGTGTTTACTCCCGCCGGTCACCACGCGGATATGGCTCAGCGCTTTTGCCTCGTCAACCGCGTTGCACACGCGTGACAGGTGTGCGGCAGAGCTGAGCGGGCCAAGTTCTGTCGACTCGTCCTCCGGCGCCCCCATTTTCAGGCTGGCGACGGCGGCCCCAAGCTTCTCAACCAGCGCGGCGTAAATGCCCTTCTGAGCATAGATACGGCAGGCGGCGGTGCAATCTTGTCCGGCGTTGTAGAAACCGAACGTGCGCACGCCTTCCACCACGGCGTCCAGATCGGCATCGTCAAAAACAATCACCGGTGCTTTACCGCCCAGCTCCATATGGGTGCGCTTAATTGAGGAAGCCGTATGGCTGATAATATGCTCTCCCGTGGCAATCGACCCGGTGAGTGAGACCATGCGAACTTTTTCATGCCCGGTGAGCGGGTCGCCGACGGTTTTACCGCGCCCAAAGAGAACGTTAAGTACGCCTGCCGGGAAGATGTCTCTGGCCAGCTCGGCCAACTTTAAGGCCGTCAACGGGGTGATTTCAGAAGGTTTAATCACCACGCAGTTGCCTGCCGCCAGCGCGGGGGCCAGCTTCCAGGCAGCCATCATCAGCGGGTAGTTCCACGGCGCAATGGACGCGACGACGCCGACCGGATCGCGGCGGATCATTGATGTATGCCCTTCAAGATACTCGCCGGCGGCCAGTCCATTCAGGCAGCGCGCCGCGCCCGCAAAGAAGCGAAACACATCGACCACCGCCGGGATTTCGTCCCCCAGCGCGCAGTGCAGAGGCTTTCCACAATTTAGGGATTCGAGCCGGGCGAACGCTTCAGCATGCGCTTCAATGGCATCAGCCAGCTTCAGCAAACACTCGGCGCGGGTTTTAGGCGTCGTTTGCCCCCACTCCGTAAACGCGCGATCCGCAGCCTGAACGGCCGCATCGACCTGCGCCGCTGACGCTTCAGCAATATCCAGCAGTACGTCGCCGGTGGCAGGGTTGTAGACCGGCTGCGTTTCCCCTTCACCGGCCACCAGTTCACCATTAATCAGCAGTAGTTTTTGCATAGCATTGTCCTGTTGAAATCAATGTTATTTCCCGCTTTCGGCACCGTTTTCGCCGTCGCGGGTTAGCCACCAGGCTCCCAGAATGGGGATGGTTGTGACCAGCATCACCAGCAGTGCAACAACGTTGGTGACCGGTACGTCACGCGGACGACCGAGCTGGTTGAGCAACCACAGCGGTAACGTGCGCTCGTGTCCCGCCGTAAATGTCGTCACGATAATTTCGTCAAACGACAGCGCAAACGCCAGCATCCCTCCGGCCAGCAGCGCCGAGCCCAGGTTAGGCAGCACCACATAGCGAAAGGTTTGCCAGCCGTCTGCACCTAAATCCATCGACGCTTCCACCAGACTCCAGGACGTGCGCCGGAACCGGGCAATCACGTTGTTGAAAACCACCACCACGCAGAAGGTGGCGTGTCCTACAACGATGGTGAAAAATCCCGGCTCAAGGTTGATGGTTTTGAATGCCGTCAGCAGCGCCAGGCCGGTGATAATCCCCGGCAGGGCAATCGGCAACAGCAGCAGCAGAGAGATCGCGTTTTTACCAAAGAACTCGCTGCGCCACAGTGCCGCTGCAGCAAGCGTGCCAAGCACGAGGGCAATGCCGGTTGATAAGCTGGCAATTTTAAGTGACAACGTCACTGATTCAAGAATATCCCCACGCCCTGCCGCCACGCTGAACCACATGAGCGTTAGCCCCTGCGGCGGGAAGCTGAAAGCCGCGTCCTCGGTGTTGAACGCATAGATCGCGATAATCAGCAGCGGGAAGTGGAGGAAGATGACCCCGCCCCACGCGGCCACTTTCAGGAACAACGGTGCGCGATCAGAGTGCATCGAATGCTCCCAGGCGTTTCACGAACGCCAGATAAAGCGAGATCAGCACAATCGGAACTAGCGTGAATGCGGCAGCCATGGGCATATTCCCAATGGCCCCCTGCTGGGCGTAGACCATGTTTCCGATGAAATATCCCGGCGGCCCCACCAGCTGCGGCACGATAAAATCCCCGAGCGTCAGCGAGAAGGTAAATATTGATCCTGCCGCAATCCCCGGAATAGCCAGCGGCAGAACCACGTAGCGGAAGGTTTGGCGCGGACGCGCGCCCAGATCGGCAGACGCCTGTAGCAGAGAAGCGGGTAACCTCTCCAGCGCCGCCTGCACGGGTAGGATCATAAACGGCAGCCAGATATAGACGAAGACCAGAAAGCGGCCCAGCCCTGATGTCGACAATGTGTTACCGCCAATCGCCGGAAGCGTAAGCAGAGAAATCAGGAGCGGCTCAAGCCCCAAATGGCTGAGAAACCACTGTGCCACCCCATCTTTCGCCAGCAGCAGCGTCCAGGCGTAAGCCTTAACGATATAACTCGCCCACATGGGTAGCATCACCGCGATGTAGAAAAAGGCTTTCCACTTACCGCGGGTATAACGCGCCATATACCACGCCATCGGAAACGCGAGGATCGCGCTGGCGACAGTGACCGCAAGAGCCATCACCAGCGTGCGCAAGATGATGTCGTAGTTCGCCGGGTTGAAAAGTGCCTGAATGTTCGCAAAGGTGAGATCGGGCGTCACCGACATGGTGAAGTCGTCGAACGTATAGAAACCCTGCCACAGCAGCGTCAGAAGCGAACCCAAATAGACGATGCCAAACCACATCAGCGGCGCGAGAAGGAGCAGGAACAGGCCAAGCGACGGTTTGCGCCAGAACAAGGCGGTAATACGGCTTAACCTACCGTGCGGCGCGGGCGTGGGTGAAACGCTCATGTCCATTTCACCTCTCCTCATGAAGCAACACCATGGCCTCGCGTGACCACGAGGCCAGCACCTGCTGTCCGGGCGCAATCCCTGCCGGGAGCGCGCCTCCGGTAAGGTTTGCCTGGCTGACCAGCAGTTTCGCACCGTCAGCCAGACGCAGCTCGAAGCGCGTGGCCGCGCCCTGATACTGTACCGCCTGTACCACGCCCTGCACCTGAACGTCACCGCCCTCATTGAGACGAATATGTTCCGGGCGCAGCGAATACATCCCCTCCATCCCACAGACCTGACGGGCCAATGCGGTATCAAAAACGTTAGAGGTGCCAACAAAACTGGCGACAAACGGCGTGCGAGGACGCATGTAAAGTTCGCGCGGGGTCTCAACCTGCTCGATACGCCCGTTGTTGAAGACGGCCACCCGATCCGACATGGACAGGGCTTCTCCCTGATCGTGGGTGACGAAAATAAAGGTAATGCCCAGCTCCTGCTGAAGCTTTTTCAGCTCGAACTGCATTTGTTCGCGCAGTTTAAGATCGAGCGCGCCTAGCGGTTCGTCCAGCAGCAGCACGCGGGGTTCGTTCACCAGCGCGCGGGCAATCGCCACGCGCTGACGCTGGCCACCGGAGAGCTGTGAAGGCTTACGCGCGACGGCAAAACTCAGGCCGACCTTCTCCAGCGCCTGACCGGCCAGCACGTAGCGTTTTTTCTTGTCGACACCTTTAACCATCAGCCCGTACGCTACGTTATCGAGGATCGACATGTGCGGAAACAGCGCGTAGTCCTGAAATACGGTGTTGACGTCGCGCTCCCAGGGAGGCAATTCGCTGGCTTCTTTACCGAAGATTTTTATCGCGCCGCCGCTCAGCTGTTCAAAACCGGCAATCAGGCGCAGGCAGGTCGTTTTGCCGGAGCCCGAAGGCCCCAGCATGGAGAAAAACTCCCCGTCACGAATGCCAATAGTCACCCCATCCACCGCTCGTACGTCGCCGTACAGACGGGAAACGTCATTAAACTCTACTGCGTACGTCATGTTCTGCTCCCGGACGTTCAACGACCGCCCATGATGGCAATGTAATCCTGCGTCCAGCGGCTGTAAGGGACATATTTACCCCCTTCCGCGATCGGCGTTTTCCAGAACATGATTTTTTCGAACTCGTTATAACCGTTGGTTTCGCAGCCTTTATCACCCAGCAGCGCGCTGGCTTTACAGCCTTCCTCGACCACCGGCAGCGAGCCAAACCAGGCCGCCAGATCGCCCTGCACTTTTGGCGTCAGCGACCAGTTCATCCATTTGTAGGCGCACATTGGGTGTTTTGCCTGCGCGTGCAGCATGGTGGTGTCCGCCCAGCCGGTCACCCCTTCTTTCGGGAAGACGGTGGCAACGGGCTGGTTCTCTGCCTTCAGGGCATTCGCCTGATACGGCCAGGCGCTGGAGGCCACCACGCCTTCATTTTTAAAGTCGCTCATCTGGACGGTAGTGTCATGCCAGTAGCGGTGGATAAGCGCGTGCTGATCGCGCAGCACCTTGAGCACGGCGGCGTACTGTTCTTCGGTGAGCTGGTACGGGTCTTTAATACCTAATTGCGGTTGAGTGGCTTTGACGAACAGCGCGGCATCGGCGATATAAATCGGGCCGTCGTACGCCTGCACGCGTCCCTGGTTGGTTTTACCGTCAGGCAAATTCTGTTTGGTGAATACCACGCTCCAGCTGTCCGGCGGCGTCGGGAAAGTTTTGGTGTTGTACATCAGCAGGTTTGGCCCCCACTGATACGGCGTGCCGTAGACTTTGCCGTCAACGTTAAACCATTCCCCTTTCACAATCCGTGCGTCGAGGGTTTTCCAGTTGGGGATGAGATCGGGGTTAATCGGCTGAACGCGTTTCCCCATGATCAGGCGCAGCGAGGCGTCACCGGAGGCCGTGACCAGGTCATATCCCCCTTTCGCCATCAGGCTGACCATCTCGTCGGATGTGGCCGCCGTTTTGACGTTGACGGTACACCCGGTCTCTTTTTCAAACTGGGTCACCCAGTCATAATTTTTATCCGTCTGACCGCGTTCGATGTACCCCGGCCAGGCAATAATATCCAGTCGTCCTTCCCCGTTACCGATGGCCTTCGGCGGTTCGGCGGCTTGCGCGGTCATGATTGTCATGCCAAGCGCATACAGGCTGCTGCGGGCAAAATTTTTGCTCATTAGATTTACTCCAGTCGCAATGAAATTTAGCGGCAGCCTTGCCGTAAAAATATCTCCTTAATTAAACGTAGACCGCGCAAATGCGCCGCACCTTTCGGCTAAAGGAAATTTCATCAAGGTGTGACCGAGGGCGCATTCCCCGTTAACTGGATTATAGACAAGGAGTTAGCAGAGGAAGGGAGTATGCAGATTTCCTATGATACGGCGCTGAGGGATATTCGCAGCGCCGTCATAAAGATAAGGAAGGATTATTTAAAAGCCGACTACGCGATTTATTCCAGCATCTCGCTAATTAATTTTCCCAACTGAATAACAGCCTGTTCTTCCCGTTCTCCCCACGCCCAGGAGGTATTAAACCGGAAAAACGGTGTCCAGCTGTCTGACGTTGAAAACATCTTACCTGGCGCGATGCTGATGTGGTGCACTAACGCTTTCTCGCTCAGCAGCCCGGCATCCAACTGCGCCGGAAGCTCCAGCCATAAAAAATAGCCGCTGTCGTTGTGATGGATTTTGACGCCAGCAGGCATATGGCGCAAAAGCGACTGCCACCCCTGCTGCTTGCGCTCGGCCAGCGTGCGTCGCAGACGGCGAAGATGGGCGTCATACCGTTTTGTCGCCAGATAATCCACCAGCGCCAGCTGCATGGGTGAGCTGGTTGATAAGGTGCTCATGAGCTGCAGCTGCTGAATGCGGCGCGCATGCTTTCCCGCCGCGACCCATCCGATGCGAAAACCGGCCACCAGACATTTTGAAAATGAGGAGCAGTGCAGCGTCATGTCCTGCCTGTCCCATGCCTTGGCCGGAAGCGGTTTTTCACGGCCAAAATAGAGTTCGCTGTAGACGTCGTCCTCAATCAGAGTGACGTTATGCTTCGTTAGCAGCGCCACCAGCTGCGCCTTTTTCTCCGCGCTCAGCGTGAAGCCAAGCGGGTTTTGACTGTTGGTCATTAGCCAGCAGGCTTTTACCGGATAATCATTCAGGGCCTGTTCAAGGGCATTCAGGTCGATCCCCTCGCGCACGTCGGTCGCTATCGACAGGGCCTTCAGCTTCAGGCGTTCAAGCGCCTGGAGAGCACCATAAAAACAGGGATTTTCAACGATCACCCAGTCACCGGGTTCGGTGACGGCCTGCAGGCTAAGGTTCAGCGCCTCAAGCGCGCCTGCGGTAATGACAATCTCTTCAGGTGAGATGTTCATCCCCTGCTGCGCGTAGCGGCGGGCAATGGCGTGGCGTAGATCGACGTTACCCGGCGGCAGGTTTTCAATCACGCTCATCGCGGTGGCGGTTTTACTGACGTTCGCCAGCGAGCGGTTAAGCTGCTGAAGCGGAAAGATGCGCGGATCGGGAAATGCGGAAGCAAACGGGACGACGGAGGGATCGCGGCTGGCCTGCAGCACGTCGAAGATATAGGTATTGATGTCGACCACTTCATCGCGCATCACCTGAGCCGGAGGAGCTGGCTGTTGCGCAGTCGGGCGCGAGGCAACGTAATAGCCCGATTGCGGTCTGGCGACAATGCGCCCCTGGCTTTCCAGCATCTGATACGCGTGGCCCACGGTCATGAAACTCATGCCGCTGCTCGCCACCTGCTCTCGCAGCGAAGGCAGCTTATCGCCCGGCAGCCATACGCCAAGCTCAATCTGCGAGATAATTTGTTGCGCCAGACGCTGGTATTTTTTCATCAGATTCTCCTTATTGCCGACAGTGTATATCAGCAGGAGAAAAAGAGAAGATTTTGCTAACTGTTATGGAAAGCGTTGTTAATTACTTGCGGTACTCAGTGATATGGCTCTGGGCAGAACGTGCTGCGGCCAGGTGATCGAGCGTAACCATCGACGATTTGCAAAAAATGCATTTCGCGCCGTGAGGATTTTTCTCAGACACATCAAAAACTGAAGTACGGTACTGCGAGCCATGACAGCATGGGCAGCGAAAATGGATATAAGAAGTCATAGGATTCTCCTGTAAACGTAAAAACGTAAATTACTCATGAGCCGATCAGGCAATAATGGTTTTAAACAAAACTAATCGGAAAGTAGATAAAGACCCAAGAGAGGCTGCGGAGAGGCACAACGTGATGAGAACTGCTTTATAAAACTACGTCAGATATTTATTTGGACTCAAAACCAGAAGACCATTAACGCACGACGCAGACGACAAGGCAAGCGGTTTAATGCGTAAAATTCATAAAAAAATGGTTTTTATTCCGTCTTTGCACATTACGGATTCAAATATTGGTGTGGGCACCTCCTACACGCCACAGCATAACCCTATGAAATATAGATATTTTATATAACATCTTTTGCCTACCTCTCTCCCAAGCCTGGGCGTATTAAAAATAGGGTAAAGAACCTGATAGGTATCCTCCTCACGTAGGAATTTCGTTCTAACTTTGCATAAAGGAACTAAGAATGAGTTGGAATAAAGACGTTGCTCTCTCACATCTTCGGTCACGCGCTCTCGGCCGCTCGCATCACGAATGTGCGACATTTACGCGGGAAGCTATAGAAGCTGGCGGTATACAGCTGGAGAGAACACGAAACGCAAAAGACTATGGACCCTCTTTACTTCGCGCGGGATTTCGTGAAGTTCCCTCGGGTTCTGTGTTGCGAAGTGGTGATGTCGCAGTGATCCAGCCTTACCCGGGAGGAAGCGCCAGCGGCCACATGACTATGTATGATGGAACACAATGGATTTCCGATTTCCGCCAGAGCAGTATGTATCCGGGGCCGGGTTATCGTGCTTCTCACCCGGCTTACAAAATCTACAGGATGAACTGATGCGAATCGCAATTGTATTATGCGCATGCTGGCTTTCTGCTTGCTCTGTTAAGCACGATAGTGGCGTGACGACCCGGGTGCGTTCATTCTATTCACTCTATCTCATGTCTTTGACCAGTAGCGAAAGAGAATTCTCGAATGCTGATCTGCGGGAGTATGTCTCTGCCGATACGCTCTCGAGAATTGAGCAAATAGAATCAATACCCGAGCAAGATTTGCTGGAGTCTGATTACTTCACTTACGCACAAGATTATGATCCAGCATGGGTACCGGCGCTAACCGTCGGCCCCGCTACGACTTTCATGGGGGGTGAAGTTTTGCCCGTGTGGATTGGCGTAGAAAATGGAGGAAAAATAGAACTTGAGGTATTCGCCCGCCGGGAATCGGGCACATGGAAAATATACAGAGTCCGTGAGGTCACCGATAACTACGAGCATCCGATATTTAATGCCGGAGCAATTGCCCGGGCGAGGTTGGCTGCTGAAAGTGGGCTTTAAGCACATCAGGTTTTACGCAGGGCAAACTGTTATGGGTAATTAAGCCAGGTCTGTTTCTGCAACCCAGCGCTGGCGCGGCTTAGAATGGCATCGACATAATTACATCGCGGAGTTTTGCATGTTTGGTTTGGATGCTTTTCACCTTGCGCGGATACAGTTTGCCTTTACTGTATCCTTTCACATTATTTTCCCGGCCATCACCATCGGCCTGGCAAGCTATCTTGCTGTACTCGAAGGGCTGTGGCTCAAAACAAAAAATCCCGTCTGGCGCTCGCTGTACCATTTCTGGTCGAAGATCTTCGCCGTTAACTTTGGTATGGGTGTGGTCTCCGGGCTGGTCATGGCCTACCAGTTTGGCACTAACTGGAGTGGATTTTCACAGTTTGCGGGCAGTATTACCGGCCCGCTGCTGACCTATGAAGTGCTCACCGCTTTCTTCCTTGAGGCCGGTTTCCTTGGCGTGATGCTGTTTGGCTGGAACAAAGTCGGTCCGGGTCTGCACTTCTTTGCAACCTGTATGGTGGCGCTGGGGACGATTATATCGACCTTCTGGATCCTCTCCTCCAACAGCTGGATGCAGACCCCGCAAGGCTATGAGATCGTCAACGGTCAGGTCGTACCGGTAGACTGGTTTGCCGTGGTATTTAACCCCTCTTTCCCGTACCGCCTGCTGCATATGTCGATAGCCGCCTTCCTCAGTAGCGCGCTGTTTGTTGGTGCATCTGCCGCCTGGCACCTGCTGCGCGGTAACAGGACGCCTGCCATTCGCGCCATGTTCTCCATGGGATTATGGATGACCCTGATTGTGGCCCCCATACAGGCGATGGTGGGTGATATGCACGGGCTGAACACCTTAAAGTACCAGCCCGCCAAAATTGCCGCCATTGAAGGCCACTGGGAAAACCCGCCGGGTGAACCGACGCCGCTGCTGCTGTTCGGCTGGCCGGACATGGAGCAGGAGCGCACCCGCTTTGGACTGGCGATCCCGGCGCTGGGCAGCCTGATCCTGACCCACAGTCTGGAAAAACAGGTTCCCGCGCTCATGGAGTTTCCGAAAGAAGACCGGCCAAACGCCACCATCGTCTTCTGGTCGTTCCGCATCATGGCAGGCCTGGGCATGTTGATGTTGCTGCTGGGGGTTGCGGCGGTCTGGCTGCGCTACAAAAAACGGCTGTATACCTCTCGTCCCTTCCTGTGGTTTGCCCTGCTTATGGGGCCATCCGGATTGATTGCCATCCTTGCCGGATGGGTTACCACGGAAGTGGGCCGCCAGCCGTGGGTGGTCTATGGACTGCAGCGCACGAAAGATGCGGTTTCCGCGCACGGAGATCTGCATATGAGCGTCAGCCTGCTGGCCTTCTTCGTGGTTTATACCTCGGTGTTTGGCGTGGGTTATAGCTATATGGTACGCCTGATCAAAAAAGGCCCTCAGCCTCATGAGTCGTTTGCCACTGAAGCTGATGGTCGCCCTGCTCGCCCCCTATCTGCCGTTATCACTGAACGTAAGGAGAAACCATAATGGGAATCGATCTCTCCCTTATCTGGTTTGTGATCATCGTATTCGCCACGTTAATGTACATCGTGATGGATGGATTTGATCTGGGAATTGGCATCCTGTTTCCCGCGACGCAAAACGGCGACGATCGCGATGTGATGGTCAACAGTGTTGCGCCGGTGTGGGACGGGAACGAAACCTGGCTGGTGCTTGGCGGTGCGGCCTTGTTTGGTGCCTTCCCGTTGGCTTACGCGGTCATCATCGACGCGCTGACCATTCCGCTGACATTAATGCTGATCGGACTTATTTTCCGGGGCGTGGCGTTTGAGTTTCGCTTCAAAGCCACACCGGCACACCGTCCGTTCTGGGATAAAGCCTTTATTGGCGGCTCGATACTGGCGACGTTCACCCAGGGCGTGACGGTCGGCGCGGTGATTAACGGTTTCTCCGTTACCGGACGCGCGTACAGCGGCGGACCTTTTGACTGGTTCACTGCCTTTAACCTGTTCTGTGGCGCAGGTCTGGTCATCGCCTATGCCCTGTTAGGCTCAACATGGCTGGTGATGAAAAGCGAAAATACCCTGCAACAGCGGATGCGTGAGGTTTCAAAAACGCTGTTAATCGTCCTTCTGCTATTCATTGCGGCAATCAGTATCTGGACGCCTTTGGCGCAACCGGCTATCGCCGCGCGCTGGTTTACGCTGCCGAATCTGTTTTATCTGCTGCCCGTCCCGGTGCTGGTGGCGATCCTGAGCCTGTGGCAGTGGCGAAGCCTGAAGGATCCTGATAGCCATAATCTGCCGTTTGTGCTGACGCTGGGGTTGATTTTCCTCGGATTTAGCGGTCTTGGGATCAGCATCTGGCCGCACATCATCCCGCCGTCTATTACCTTATGGCAGGCCGCTGCACCACCGCAGAGTCAGGGCTTTATGTTAGTGGGCGCACTATTGATCATTCCCATCATTCTGGTCTACACCTTCTGGAGCTACTACGTATTTCGCGGAAAAGTTCAGCATGGGGAGGGTTATCACTGATGCAACAACCTGTCTGGAAACGTCTGATGTGGCTGGCCATCATCTGGGGCGCTAGCGTCCTGGCGCTGGCCGCCGTAAGTATGTTCTTCCGAATGCTGATGACGGCGGCGGGATTTAAATCTCACTAACACCTTGTGCCGGGCACCGCGCTGTTGCCCGGTCTCTTCTCGCACTTTCAGATAAACCCCATTAACTCGCGCGGGCGTATGGTTACACTTGGAATAGATTCACAGCATTGATATTTAGAGAAGAAAAATGAAAAAGCTCGTTGCAGTAACTTTTCTGAGCCTGGCCCTGGCGGGCTGCGTTAACCCGGGTAAAGCGTCCGTTCAGCCGGAGCAGCTTCAAAACCACCGTTTTGTGCTGGAAAACGTCGATGGTAAAGCCATCACCAAAACGGCAACGCAGCCTGAAATAAGCTTTAGCGCGCTGTCAGATATCAGCCTGATTAAAAACATCAATGTCTCAGGCGTGATGTGTAACAGCTATAACGGACAGGGGAAATTGTCCGAAGGCGCGCTCACCGTCAAAACGCTGGCGATGAACCGGAAACTGTGCACTGACCCACAGCTTAACGAACTGGATCAGGCCATCGGCGACATGCTGCGCAAGGGCGCACAGGTCGACCTGACTGAAGACCAGTTAACGCTGGCGACAGCCGAAAAAACGCTGATGTTTAAACGCGTTGAGTAATCAGTAGTTACCGCAAGATCCCGCGGCAAGCGACTGTTCACTGCAGCGCTTGCCATTTGGCAACGCGCACATACCAATCGCAGACCCATCGAGCTGGCGAGCAACCGATAACGAACCCCCAATCATCGCGCAGTTGGCCTGGCCGGAACTTGACATCGCAGCCCTCATACCTGGCGTAACGTGCGCCGCCGTTGCCTGCTGAACAGGTTCACTACTACATGCCGACAACAATAACGCGGCACACCCTACCCAAAACGCTGAACGCATGTTCTCTCCCCCATGAATAATGACAAACCTATGCATAATAGGCACGCGGCGCCGCATCGTCGAGAGTGGATGTGCGTATTTATGCGCTCCGGAAACAATTTCTCGCAATTTTTCCGGCAAAAGTTTGATCTACTCATTGATGCCGGGAATATCGAGGACACAAAAGCGAAAATCGCAAAACCTGAGCTTTGCTAAAATAAAAGAATAATTATCAGGGCTTGTTGCCGTTATACAGGCCCCTCTTTTTGCGCAATGTAAGGGTGTCGTCTTATGCAAACTATTGACGGTAATGGTGCAGTCGCGTCAGTTGCGTTCCGTACCAGCGAAGTTATCGCCATCTACCCGATTACGCCAAGTTCCACGATGGCTGAACAGGCGGATGCCTGGGCCGGAAACGGAGTAAAAAACGTCTGGGGGGATGTCCCACGCGTGGTTGAAATGCAGTCCGAAGCGGGCGCGATTGCCGCGGTGCACGGTGCGCTTCAGACAGGCGCCTTGTCCACGTCGTTTACCTCCTCTCAGGGATTGCTGCTGATGATCCCGACGTTATACAAATTAGCCGGACAGTTGACGCCATTTGTGCTGCATGTTGCCGCACGTACGGTCGCGACTCACGCCCTCTCCATCTTTGGCGATCACTCAGACGTGATGGCGGTCCGTCAGACGGGCTGCGCCATGCTGTGCGCCAGCAGTGTCCAGGAGGCACAGGACTTCGCGCTGATTTCACATATCGCGACGCTGAAAAGCCGCGTGCCGTTCATTCATTTCTTTGATGGATTCCGCACATCTCACGAAATCAACAAAATCGTTCCGCTGGCTGACGATACGATCCTCAATCTTCTGCCACAGGCTGAGATCGATGCGCACCGTGCTCGCGCCCTCAATCCGGAACATCCTGTGATTCGCGGAACCTCTGCAAACCCGGATACCTATTTCCAGTCTCGCGAAGCGACCAATCCATGGTACGACGCGGTTTACGACCATGTTGAACAGGCGATGAATGCGTTCGCCACCGCCACCGGACGGGAGTACAAACCGTTCGAATATTATGGCCATCCGCAGGCGGAACGCATAATTGTACTGATGGGCTCAGCCATCGGCACCTGTGAAGAAGTGGTGGATGAACTGCTGACGCGCGGCGAAAAGGTCGGCGTGCTGAAAGTGCGGCTTTATCGTCCGTTCTCAGCTAAACATTTGCTCTCAGCGCTTCCAGAAAGCGCGCGATCCGTTGCCGTTCTTGACCGTACCAAAGAACCGGGTGCGCACGCGGAACCGCTCTATCTGGACGTGATGACGGCCCTGGCGGAAGCGTTTAATAGCGGCGAACGCGAAATGCTGCCGCGCGTTATTGGCGGGCGCTATGGCTTGTCATCCAAAGAGTTTGGCCCGGACTGCGTGCTGGCAATCTTTAACGAGCTGAATGCAGCGAAGCCAAAACCGCGCTTTACGGTCGGCATTTATGATGATGTGACTAACCTGTCCCTGTCGTTGCCGGAAAACACCCTGCCCTCGACCGCCAAACTCGAGGCGCTGTTCTATGGTCTGGGCAGCGACGGTAGTGTCTCAGCAACCAAAAACAACATCAAAATCATCGGCAATTCGACGCCGTGGTATGCCCAGGGCTATTTCGTCTATGACTCCAAAAAAGCAGGCGGGCTGACCGTTTCCCACCTGCGCGTCAGCGAACACCCTATTCGCTCGGCTTACCTTATTTCTCAGGCAGATTTTGTAGGCTGCCACCAGCTGCAGTTTATCGACAAATACCAGATGGCGGAGCGCCTGAAACCTGGCGGTATTTTCCTGATTAACACTCCGTACAGCGTTGATGAAGTCTGGGCGCGGCTGCCGCAGGAAGTGCAGGCGGTGCTGAACCAGAAAAAAGCCCGCCTCTTTGTGATTAACGCCGCCAAAATTGCCCGCGAATGTGGCCTGGCGGCACGTATCAACACCGTGATGCAGATGGCCTTCTTCCATCTGACCAACATCCTGCCGGGCGACAGTGCGCTAATGGAGCTGCAGGGTGCGATAGCCAAAAGCTACAGCAGTAAAGGCCAGGAGCTCGTCGAGCGCAACTGGCAGGCGCTGGCGCTGGCTCGCGAATCGCTGTTTGAGGTACCGCTGCAGCAGGTGAACGGAGCCAGCCCGAACCGTCCTCCGGTGGTGTCCGACGCGGCGCCGGATTTCGTGAAAACCGTAACGGCGGCGATGCTGGCCGGTCTGGGCGACGCCCTGCCCGTCTCGGCGCTGCCGCCGGACGGCACCTGGCCAATGGGCACCACCCGTTGGGAAAAACGCAACATCGCCGAAGCGATCCCGATCTGGAAAGAAGAGCTGTGTACGCAGTGCAACCACTGCGTGGCAGCCTGCCCGCACTCGGCCATCCGTGCCAAGGTGGTTTCACCTGAAGAGATGGAAACCGCACCGGCCAGCCTGCACTCGCTGGATGTGAAATCCCGCGACATGCGCGGACAGAAATACGTTCTGCAGGTCGCCCCTGAAGACTGTACCGGCTGTAACCTGTGCGTCGAAGTGTGCCCGGCGAAAGATCGTCAAAATCCGGACATCAAAGCCATCAATATGATGTCGCGTCTGGAACATGTTGAAGAGGAGAAAGTGAATTATGACTTCTTCCTGAACCTGCCGGAAATCGATCGCAGCAAGCTGGAACGTATTGATATTCGCACCTCACAGCTGATTACTCCGCTGTTCGAATACTCGGGTGCCTGCTCTGGCTGCGGAGAAACACCGTATATCAAACTGCTTACGCAGCTTTACGGCGACAGAATGCTGATCGCTAATGCCACCGGCTGTTCGTCTATTTACGGTGGTAACCTCCCTTCCACACCGTACACTACCGACGCTAACGGTCGCGGCCCGGCATGGGCAAACTCGCTGTTTGAAGATAACGCCGAGTTTGGTCTTGGCTTCCGTCTGACCGTCGACCAGCACCGCGCGCGCGTGATGCGTTTGCTGGAGCAGTTTGCCGATAAAATCCCTGCAGAACTGAATCATGCACTTCACTCGGAAGCCACGCCGGACGTGCGGCGCGAGCAGGTGGCTGAACTGCGCAACGCGCTGCAGGGCGTTGAGGGTGCGGAACAATTGTTGACGGATGCTGATGCGCTGGTTGAGAAATCTATCTGGCTGATCGGCGGCGACGGCTGGGCCTACGACATTGGCTTCGGCGGGCTTGACCATGTTCTGAGTCTGACCGAAAACGTTAATATTCTGGTGCTGGATACGCAGTGTTATTCCAACACGGGCGGTCAGGCGTCTAAAGCGACACCGTTAGGCGCCGTCACCAAATTTGGTGAGCACGGTAAACGCAAAGCGCGTAAAGATCTCGGCGTCAGCATGATGATGTACGGCCACGTTTATGTCGCGCAGATTTCACTGGGTGCGCAGCTTAATCAGACCGTGAAAGCGATTCAGGAAGCGGAAGCCTACCCTGGCCCATCGCTGATCATTGCCTACAGCCCTTGCGAGGAGCACGGCTACGATCTGGCTCTCAGCCACGATCAGATGCGTCAGCTCACAGCAACCGGCTTCTGGCCGCTGTACCGGTTCGACCCACGCCGTGCGGATGAAGGCAAACTGCCGCTGGCGCTGGATTCACGTCCGCCATCTGACGCTCTTGCCGAGACGCTTATGCAGGAGCAGCGCTTCCGCCGCCTCAACGCGCAACAGCCTGAAGTGGCAGAACAGCTCTGGAAAGATGCCGCCGCGGATCTGCAAAAACGCTATGACTTCCTGGCACAGATGGCCGGGAAAGCGGATAAATCGACCAGCGAATAACTCTACCTGCCCGGCTCGTCCGGGCATTTATTTGTCATAAAAAAAGCCCGATGTATTCACACCGGGCTAATCCAGAGAATCAGAGAAGACTATTTAGTTAACTAAATAATATTCACATCAATTATGGATGAAGAAATCTTAAAGGCATATAACGACGGCGATCTTACCTTTTCTCCCGCGCAATTAATAATTTTAGTTTTGTATATTTCTGGTTAATACATTCATGAAATCTATCAAGATTTCAACGGTATTATTTAGTTGAGCATTTACTTAAAATGTAACAAATATAATTACGACTCCGCATTGGGAGTGATTTAGCATGAGACATCTTTCCTGTGTGGAAAGTTCATCTGGTAATTAAATAAAAATGATTGCAAAGGAATATCACTATGCAAAGAAAAGTACTGGCCCTCATGATTCCTGCGCTGTTAATGGCAGGCGCAGCACATGCAGCAGAAATTTATAATAAAGACGGCAACAAATTAGATCTGTACGGAAAAGTAGATGGTCTCCACTACTTCTCTGACGATGCGTCAAAAGATGGCGATCAAACCTATATGCGTCTGGGCTTCAAAGGCGAAACCCAAATCAACAACCTGATGACCGGCTACGCGCAGTGGGAATACAACGTTCAGGCTAACAACACCGAAGGGTCTGATAACCAGTCCTGGACGCGTCTGGCGTTCGCGGGTGTGAAAGTGGGTGATTACGGTTCATTTGATTATGGCCGTAACTACGGTGTGCTGTACGACGTGGAAGGCTGGACAGATATGCTGCCAGAATTCGGTGGCGACTCATACACCTACGCCGATAACTTTATGACCGGCCGTGCAAACGGCGTGGCAACCTACCGTAATACCGACTTTTACGGCCTGGTGCAGGGTCTGAACTTTGCGCTGCAATACCAGGGCAAAAACGAATCCGGCAATAACAATCAGGAAGGGACCAACAACGGTCGTGATACGCGCCATGAGAACGGCGACGGTTTCGGTATTTCTACCACCTATGATTTCGGCATGGGCATCAGTGCAGGCGCGGCTTACGCCTCTTCTGACCGTACCAACGATCAGGTGACACGTACAACCGCAGGCGGCGATAAAGCAGATGCATGGACTGCTGGCCTGAAATACGATGCCAACAATATCTACCTGGCGGCAATGTATTCCGAAACCCGCAATATGACACCATACGGTGATAACGAAGGTAATGTGGCTAACAAAACGCAGAACTTTGAAGTCACCGCGCAATATCAGTTCGACTTTGGTCTGCGTCCGGCGATTTCTTACCTGCAGTCCAAAGGTAAAGATCTGGGCAACGGTCAGGGCGATCAGGACCTGGTTAAATATGCTGACGTAGGTGCCACCTACTATTTCAACAAAAACATGTCCACCTATGTTGATTATAAAATCAACCTGCTGGACGAAGACGACAGCTTCTACAAAAATAACGGCATCAGCACTGACGATGTTGTTGCATTAGGCCTGGTTTACCAGTTCTGATCCTACGAGCCCGCAGCTTTCTGCGGGCTCAAAACATCGCTATAAGCCTTTTCTGACCAGCTCAGCGGCTTTGACGAACACCTCGTCTTCAACGCCATCTCCCTTCTGTCTGCCGAGTCTGACCAGTTCGTCAACGATACTTTCACGGTTTATCGGCTTCTGCGCTGAAACCAGCCCAATTACGGCGGCCCCAATCGCCAGCCCAACCAATCCTGTTTGTTCTTCTTTGTTCTTCATGATCGCGCTCCCTTGTACAACAGAAAAGCGTAGCAGAAATACAGTAAAAAGCGTGTTTGTTACGCCAACCGCCGCTCATAACGCAGAGAAGTGATAAACCGCCGCCATCGCTGCGATGCTCAGGATGACACTTAGCATAAAGTAGGTTTTAAAGGGCTGCTTTTGCGTTTTATGGCGAAACAGTTGTTGACCCAGAATGGCGCCAGGCCAACCGCCTGTCACCCCAAACGCCAGCAAAGTGGCTTCCGGGACTCTGCGCATGCCCTTTCGCGCCGCCATTTTATCCGCGCCATATATCGCCATCGTCAGCACATTGATGAGCACGAACCACATGACAAGAGGATTCGAAGTAAAAAAGCTGCCAGTCGCAGCGGAAAACAGAAGCAGATAACAAAAACGATTGAGCGTCATAGCAGTGACCACGGAAATGTTGAGCGTATTCAGATGCCGCATTATACGCGATAACGTGAATGTATCAGGTTGATGCTATGTCAATTTCTGCCAACATTCCAACCCCCACCATCAAATTGATTTTCTTAACTATTTTTGTAAAATGCATATATCCTGAGAGACGAGTTATCTCCATCTGTTTAGTTTTGTTGTCCTCTAAGGTAGCATTACACAAAGAAGAACGTGAAAAATGCTGGATAAATGCACCAACCTGGCGAAAAGATAAAGGAATTCCAAAATGATTTATGATTGTTTTTTATACTACGATGAAGATATGCTGCTTGAACTTCGCCTCAATACGTTAAACGAAGTCATTGATAAGTTTGTGATTGTAGAATCAACTCACTCATTTACTGGAATTCCGAAGCCTCTCAATTTTAATATCGACAAATTCCCTGAATTTAAAGATAAAATCATTTACGTTGTTTACGATTCACTTCCTAAGCTGAAAAATGGCGTCGAAGGGGAATATGATGCCTGGGCTAACGAAGCAGCGACCAGAAACGCAACAATGCGCGGACTTCGTGATGCTAAGGACGACGATATTATTATCATCTCCGATGTCGATGAGATCTTCACCCCTGAAGCCATTAAGCAAATTAACCCGAAGAAATTATGTACGACCTTTCACATGAATTTCTTCAACTATCAATTTAACCTGCAAGTCTTTAATAAAGATGGCTCTCCGCGCCTGTGCACACTTCCGCGCGCGACAACGTTACGTAATCTTAGAGACCGTTTTGGCGGAAACGCGTTTGACTTTAGAAACGTTAAGTCCACTAAAATTTATAAAGACTTTTTGTCAAGACTGACATTCAAATATAGAAACAAGATTGTAAAAAATGCGGGTTGGCACTTCTCATGGGTTATGTCGCCTGAACGCATCTCAAAGAAGATGTCTACGATCTCTCATACTGAACACGATACGCCAGAATTCAATAATCCTGAACACATCATGAAAGTGATTACGAATGCTGAGGACATCTGGGGTCGAGACAGAAAATTAGTCAAGCAGGATCTTAAAAACCCTGAGTTTCCGGCTTACTTAGTCGATAATAAAGAGAAGTTTAAAGAGTTTATTATTTAATCAGCGGTTTTGACCAGATAATACCGGGTGCTTTTACTGTTTCTGTCCTACTATAAAGCACTCTTTTTTTTCCCATAATCACAGGAATCGGTCTCCCTCTCTCTGTAGCCATCCCGGGAAGCCTACTACTCTTTATCAATCCAACACCGCTCTAAAACATGCTGGTATTCGCCGCCGGAATCCGTAACATACGCGGCATACTTTTGCCCGCTGGCTTTTATCTGCCAGCGCTAACCCGTCTTTCGACCCTGCTGGCTCCGAAGGTAGTAATAAATGCAACAAAATCAAGAAATTAACAAAAAAGAACAATACAACCTGAATAAGCTACGCTGATTTTCCCAACTCATTGATATCATTTATTTTCTCTACTTATTCAATTAGTTATAGCATAATAACTTCTCCCTAAAGCTACCCAGACCTACATTTTCAGTGCCCTTTTTTTGCCCCTATTCCGCATTTTTGCCCCTAAATTTGCCCCTAACTTTTCTCAGTACGTACCTCTTTTTCTCTCTGCCCTATACTTTCAGTCTGACTGACTGGAGGTTTCTATGTGTGGACGTTTTGCACAAGCACAAACCCGTGAAGAATATCTGGCTTACCTGGCCGATGAAGCCGATCGCGACATCGCGTACGACCCTGAACCAATCGGACGTTACAACGTGGCACCCGGCACAAAGGTGTTGCTGCTGAGCGAACGCGACGAGCAATTGCACCTCGATCCTGTGTTGTGGGGTTACGCGCCAGGATGGTGGGATAAAGCACCTTTGACAAACGCGCGCATCGAAACTGCGGCCACGAGCCGGATGTTCAAGCCGTTATGGCAGCATGGCCGGGCGATCTGCTTTGCCGACGGATGGTTTGAATGGAAGAAGGAAGGTGACAAGAAACAGCCCTACTTTATTCACCGTTCCGATGGCCAGCCCATATTCATGGCGGCGATCGGAAGCACGCCATTTGAGCGCGGCGATGAAGCAGAAGGTTTTCTGATTGTGACGTCTGCAGCTGATAAAGGTCTGGTCGATATTCACGATCGGCGGCCGCTTGTTCTGTCACCTGAAGCGGCTCGGGAATGGATGCAACAAGAAATAGGTGGGAAAGAAGCTGAAGAGATCGCAGCCGACGGCACTGTGCCAGCTGAGATGTTTATCTGGCATGCGGTGGCCCGTGATGTTGGAAATGTAAAAAATCAGGGGAGAAAATTGATAGAACAAACAGATATATAATCTGCCGTACTTTTGATGCGCACTTTATATTTGGCTCAATATTATCTTACTTTAAGAAACAAATATATTTGCAGCCATCGGGCCACTAAGTCCATTTATACGATAAAATTCAACACGAACACCTGGCTTTAACGTTTGGCTTTCACTATTACTTAATGCAGAAACATGCAAAAAAACATCTTTTCTGCCATCTGATGGGATAATCAATCCCTTTCCGCTCTTGAAGTCAAAACTTTTGACAATTCCTGTCATTTTACGCGACAAATATTTTCCTAATGGTAATCCAGATTTGACTATACAGGATTAGTTAATAATAGCTAACCTTATTTCAACGGACCTCTAGAAGGCTAAAATAAAATTTGCTTAATCATTCAACACGTGCCTTAATGGTTTGGCTGATTCGTTGCGATGATGAATCTAACTTTTCCAAAAGCCGTTCTCATAACTAGGTGTTATCTCTGATATCCCTCCTCTTGAGTCCATACATATACCAGCATACGTTTCTTATCATGAGCTTGCTTGTCAGTTTGAAATGTTCAAACGGAGTTTGTATGTCATCTAAAATCATAGGTCTTGTTAAGTGGTTTAACGAAGATAAGGGGTTTGGCTTTATCTCCCCACTCGATGGAAGTAAAGATGTTCTTGTTCACACTTCTTCCCTGCTGGGAGAAACATTTAATACTCTATTTGAAGGACAAAAAGTCAAATTCGCTATCATAGCTGGAACTAAAGGTCCAATCGCTGCAAATGTAACACTTTGCGATAGATAATTTTAGATAGTTTACTTAAGGCAACATGACTTTATCAGTGAAAGGTGATGTTCGATTACTCACATCATTACAACAGGCCAGCATATTTACTTACCATCAAGTTTGCTGACCGATGTGATGAAATGCAGGACTGCTGCATGAACAGTCTCAAAGCAGAAGCTAACTGCTTATAAAATACTAAAGTGCGTAAGAGGTTAGGCAGCCTCCAAAAGCATCACTTCTTATTTTTTTAATAATTTATTTAGAAGCGCTGGGAAGATTTGAACAAAGCACAGCAGTATGGGCACACCAACTGAGCCCCCTTTTGTACACGATTGTAACTATGTTCGGAATCTTTTGAGCAGTTTGGACAAGGACATTTTACTAAATAATTTCGGCGGAATTGAGTGTTTTTACGTGCAGACATAGACTTCTCCAGTTCAAATGGACCGTTACAGTACACGTTAAGAAAGTATAATGCTTGTTTTAATTTCGAAAGAGGAAAAAAAATGAACAAACAGAACCCTTTCGACCACCTGCAGGGGCTAGAAACCCTAAAAATACATGGTGATATATGAAAAAAGTAATCATTTTTTTTAATGGTAAGCCAAGTAAAGTTATCACTGTGCTTAAAGGAGTGACATCAATACGCGAAGAATATCCTAATGGAGAAGTGATAAACCTTCAGATAATGTCAGCAGGTTTTCCCTCTTTAACAGGTGACCATGAAGTGGTTTATGTGGCATCAGATCGAGAGCTTACCTCTCAGGAAATATTAGATGCGGCGCAAAAGTATCTTTGACGCCAGGGATTCAACACCAACATTCATGAAATAATTATTATAACTACGTTTCATTTTTATAGCCTGTTTAATGCAGGCTTTTTTTACCCCCATACAGACATTTATAATTAAGATATGGACATTCAACACCATGGCAATATCACTCTATTGCTGAAGCAACCATAAGGCTTCCATGAAAATCCTACATTACACAGTATTAATAGTTGCTGAAGCCCAATCCTCAGATAATAATATCAACCCTCTCATCTTGGATCTCTTGCATGACCGAAACTATTCAAGTAAGTCAAACCGAGGCATTAAACTTCCACCCCATGCATTCGTTGGTTCAGAGGGTCAGGCAGTTTTAGAGTGGGAGTCTGAAAAAGATGGAGCAGAAAAACTAAAAAAAAGACTCTACCAGATGCTTCATCGAATTATACGTTTAGAAGAATGTCCCACAGCAATTTTTCTAATGATTTGCCCAGAAGATAAAACATTAACCTTTGTTTCAAGACTTAAATTAAAAAAATGAACATCGATGTTTTAACCTTCACCATCTGAAAATACTTTGACCGTGCAAACTGCGAAAAATCATGATACACATCAGTAAATACTGTATCATTTGCTAAGCATTGCTGTTACATTCGGTTTAATGATGAATCCTCCTCAGCGGCAGGGCTAATTAACCTGATGATTTGTATATCAAGCGGCTCATCGTGAATTTCTGAAGCAGCGAGTCACGAGTGGTTAGTTCAATGACTCACCGGGAGGCACCCGGCATCATATCCGTGAGCCCCTGTATAATTGCAGGGGCTTATTTACATTACAAAAGCATAGTCGTAGACATATTATTGTTAATACTCATAGCCGGTAATTAGGCTCGGATGAATGGACCGATTAAAGAATCATCTAACTTTTATTAGGTCTGAATACCTCGTAGTATATCGTGGAGATAACATATCCCGTTTCATCTGCCACTGCTGCTGTATGCCCTGTCCGGCAAAGTAGAGTGTTCCTTTTCCGTTTTTTGCGTTCAGGTGATCGAGCACTTCCATCAACCTTTCGCTACCAGCGCGCGGCGCGTTCTCATCGAAAAGGTTCAGCTGCGCCACCCCTTGGCTGAAAAAATCTCCCAGCATGATTCCTGCCTTTTGATAGCGGTGCCCGTCCTTCCAGATTTTGTCCAGGCACTTTACCGCGGCGTTGATAATGTCGCGGGAATCCTGAGTGGGTGTAAGAAGCTTCATAGATGCACTGTTACCGTAATACGGCTCGTTAAGCGCAAAGGGAGAGGTTTTCACGAACGCAGAGATAAAGCGGCAGTACTGATGCTCACCACGCAGTTTTTCAGCACCACGGGCGGCATAGCTGCAGATAGCCTGGCGCATCTGCTCATACTCAGTCACGCGTTCGCCGAATGACCGACTGCAGACGATTTCCTGCTTAGCTGGTGCGAACTCTTCCAGATCAAGACAAGGCTCGCCGCGCAGCTCCCGGACTGTCCGCTCGAGTACAACGTTAAAGTGCTTCCTGATTATCCACGTGCTTTGTTCGGAAAGGTCCAGCGCAGTTTTGATGCCCATGGCGTTCAGCTTCTTGCTGATGCGCCTGCCGACGCCCCAGACATCCTCCACAGGCACGATAGCCAACAGCCGACGCTGCCGATCGACATTTGACAGGTCAACTACCCCGCCCGTCTGTCGCTGCCATTTCTTTGCGGCGTGGTTAGCGAGTTTAGCGAGTGTTTTCGTCTGAGCAATGCCAACGCCAACAGTAAGGTGCGTACGCTTCAGAACCGTAGCGCGGATCTCTTTCCCAAAGTCAGTCAAATCCCGGCAGTTCCTAACGCCCGTCAGGTCACAAAAAGCTTCATCGATACTGTAAATTTCGACGCGGGGGCTCATTTCTTCCAGCGTCGTCATTACCCGGTTCGACATATCAGCGTAAAGCTCGTAATTGCTGCTGAAGCAAACTACGCCAGCGCGCCGGAAAAGCTCCTTTTGCTTGAAAAATGGCTCCCCCATGGTGATTCCTGCCGCTTTTGCTTCTGCGCTGCGTGCGATTACACAGCCATCGTTATTTGAGAGAACGACAACAGGACGCCCTCTCAGATCCGGCCTGAATACAGTCTCGCATGATGCGTAGAACGAGTTCACATCACAGAGAGCAAACATATTCAGCTCGCAGATTTAACGATGAAAGTCACGACGCCGAAAACGTCCAGCGTGTCTTCGCTACCAACAACAATCGGACTATAGGCGCTGTTCATAGGATTGAGTTGCACTGTCGGGCGCAGCTGCAGGCGTTTAACAGTAAATTCCCCTTCGACTGCCGCGATGACAATATCTCCGTGCTCAGCAGTGTGCGAGCTGTCGACGACCAGCAGATCACCGTCGCTGATACCGGCTTCGATCATAGAATCACCCGCGGCTTTGACGAAATATGTCGAACTCGGGTGAGCGACAAGTAACTCATTGAGATCGATACGCTGTTCAACGTAATCAGCCGCTGGGCTTGGGAAACCACACTGTACTAAGTCACTGAAAAGCGGGAGAGCAATAATTTCTCGCAGTTCTGCAGGCCTGATAAACTCCATAATGCACACCTCAAATACTGTTTTTATATACAGTAGTTTCATTTGGGTATGCACGCAAGACACAGGGTCTGTCATGGCTGATTAAAGCTTCGCCGTTTCGTTTCTAAGTTTCTATGTCGCTTCGAATTATGAGTATTGTAAATTTTATGGCCGTAACCCTTTGTGAGCAGATTAAGCCGACCTTTATTCACCATCACCGATAGTCATGACCATCTCTGCAGCTCTGATTTTTTGGTTGTACAAAGAATCGGCAGGCATTTCGACACGCACGGACACAAACTGATCACGGGGTATATCGACCGGGTCGCCATCATTGATACCCTGTAGCTCGTTCCTTGCGAACTCAGGCGCGGCAGGATGCGTGCGGTGATAGGTTTTCACAAGCACGGAGCCGTCGGCATTGACTTCGTAATCCAGCCAGATCAGCGGCTGCTTATTGCGGTCTGTCGGGATATCAAAACCGCCATCAATGCCGCCCCACGCCGCGTCTGAATTCAGCCCTTCACATCCTTCTATTAAATATTCGCCTGTGCCCAGGCGGGTTACAGTACAGCCCTCTGATTCAGCGTTATTCTCATACCTACCGTTGGAAAACAATTTCACAACGGGCGAAGCAGCTTTAAGCGTGCCATCGCTGGCTTTCGTTGTGTTAGCCGTATTGTAATATTTTGTCCATGAGGCAGATTGCGTTGAATTATTAATCAGCCCAACATAAAACTCATCTCTGGATATTAGAGTTACCCAAAATTGATCAACATAAACACTGTTAGCTAGTCCAATAAATCGAGTATTTCCTGAGCCCGCGGGCATACCAGTAGCGGCGGAGGCTGAGCCTGCCCCCAAAAATGAATAAAAACCCGTACATTTAACGTCGAACACACTATTGAGTAATCGTGTGCCATTCATATTGCCAAAACTAAAATCGCCAACCTTAAGTAAACGGCCTGTCGTAGTGTCATAGACATCTGTGGTGGCATCCTTCGTAGCGCTACTTCCTAAACCGAGGTTTGTGCGAGCGTCTGCTTCGTTCGTTGCCCCTGTCCCGCCCTGTGCAATCGGGATGGCTCCGTTACTCCCTTTCTGCGCCAGTTTGCCAATGCTGGGGATCGTAACAGGGGTGCCGTTGATGGTTACGGTGATATTCTGGTTTGCTGAGGTGGTGGCGAACGCCTCCCACGCGCCAATATTCTCGTCATACTCTTTGATGAGCTGCGACATGGCCTGTGCCAGGCCGTCGACTGAGATATTGTCTGACACAAGGATTCCATACTTCTGGCCGCTCAGCGCCGGGGAAGCAGTTGGCGTAACCGTCATTGACGTGGCGCTGTTCACGGATGAAATCTGGAACAGCTGCACCGGGTTAGACATGACGATAATCGTCTGGCCAGCGCGAACCTGGCTGGCGGGTGCCGTCCAGTTCGTGCCGGTCCCGGTTGCAGTGTTTCCGTTAATGGCGATGGTGCCGGTGTTATAAAGCATATTTTCTCCAGGCAATAAAAAAACCTCGCCGGAGCGAGGTTTTTTTTGAAACAGAATGAATTATTGGCAGGTGGTGCTGGTGAACGTGTTGGCACTAACCCAGGTCCAGTTAAAGGGATAACCGGCGCGGTACTGAGTCTGATTGTTTTGTTTACGTACTCCGTAAATCTGGACGCTGCTTTCCTGCCCGCCGATAAGGGCTGTTCCGGAACA
Organism: Enterobacter sp. B79-1; assembly: GCF_057444735.1. NCBI lineage: Bacteria > Pseudomonadati > Pseudomonadota > Gammaproteobacteria > Enterobacterales > Enterobacteriaceae > Enterobacter > Enterobacter sp. B79-1. Next base: position 276,072 of record NZ_JBYAZJ010000001.1, on the reverse strand, counting down.
CACAGGTTGCTGTTTCTGAATAACGCCAGCGCAACCGGAGAGCAAAACCGCCACCGCCAGGCAAAGAATCATGTTTTTCATAGTGGTTATATCCCAGGGCATTCACAAGGTTACACAATAACAATATGAATCAATGGGATATAATTGATTTGGTAGATCAATTATCCAAAATTGATCGTTGAAAACGATCAATCATAGTTGGCGCAGTTAATGGCCATGATAACGTTTCTCATGTTTGAGTACGCGACGTTTTGCAGGCTCCCGGTGGGGGTTGTCTGAGGTCTGGCAAATATCCGCGTATTGCTCCCCTCAAGTTTCGCCATGCTCTTGTATATTGCCGAGTAAGGCTGCGGCTGACCGCCCGCTGAAATAACCCCTGTGATTAGACCGAGCATAACAGGCATGCAGGCCCACTTCCCCGCCCGGGTTGTGTTGATGTTGTAGCCTGAGCTGGCATCCACTCCGGCAGTGCCTATGGTAACGACATCGCCGAGCGTGCGCGTCTCGTGGGTTAAAATCAGGGTCCCTGATGCATCCCACACGGCCATCCCGTAATCTGGCTTTGTCTGGGGGAAAATTGAGAAAAAATAAACGTACGCTGTGCCGGTTGCATTAGGTCTGAGAAAATCAATCGTGATGGTGTTTCCACTTACCGTCTGAGTGATTTCCACCTCAACCGTGCAATGAACGAAAGCCACAACGGGCTGACCTGAGGGAAAGGTGTGCGTCACCTTGGTATTGAAACCCGATGTCCCCTGCAGTGCCGCTGTCTTTCGCGCCTGTAATGCAATTGGCGAGCTGTTGGCGGTAACCCACACCTCACCGCTCGTCGTCGTCAGTAAACCGCCGTACTGCGCCATTTATGCCCTCTCAATCTGGAAAATGAGAAAAGCTGCAACAGCGGGTTCAGTCCCTGCTGAGTAGTCGGTATCCCCCACAGAGGAAACCGTTGCAGTACCGCCGGAGATGGTTATCTTCCTTCTTCCAGTTCCCCACTTATCATCGTTCATGGCCTGAAAGTAGGTCAGTTTGCAACCCGGTGGCAGGGCAACGGAATAAGAGCCTGTTTTCTGGTTAACGGCCAGTTGCAGATAGCCACAAACGCTGACTGGCTTAATTCCATAGTTGTTAACCTTGCCTGATGCATTCCATGTTTGAACACCGTATTCCGCCATCGTATCTCCTGAAAAAATAGAGGCCCCGCAAGAGGCCTCCCGTCACCATGTACCAGTGATTCTCCCGATCTGCACCCTCAATACATTGTTGGAGTCCCGTACACTGATCGTCTGATTGGTCTGTTTCATGGCCCCCTCGCCAGCTGTCGAACCGTAGTTCTCAAACGTACCGGCCTTATCCAGCCTCCACCCGACTGAGCCAGCCACATAGTTATTCGACTGGATATAGTTGCCGATTTTGGCGTTCTCAATGGTGCCGTCTTGGATGAAGCTGGCCCGGATGAATGTCTGCCCGTTCTGGATCACGAACGGCAAGGCCACGCTGTTACCGGCCGCCGTGGTGACTGCGAAGCGATCTGCCAGGAAGATAACCTGCGACTGCATGCCGGATGGCGTATTCTCAACGCCGATCCCCATCCCCGCGGCGTAATACTGCCCGTTGCTGGAGACACCAACCTTGATGTTGTACATCGCGCTGAGGTAGCCGTTTACGTTCGCTATGGCCTGAGCGTTGGTGGTGATGGCTGAGGTATGCCCGTTCACCGTCGCCGTGATGCTGTTTACCTGCGTGGCCATAGCCTGCTGGTAATCGGAGAACGTCTGGTTCAGGCTGTTGATGGATGCCTTGTTGCCGTTAACGTCCGTCTGCAGGCTCAGCAGCGAGCGCGCCGTTGCCTCCCTGTCGCTGACAATCACTTCATCAATGCGGTCCAGATTCGCGCTATTGCCGGCGACCGATGCAGAAAGGGTTTTACGCGTGGCCACCTGAGCGAGGTTGGCCTGGATTATCGCAATTGCTGAGTTCTTCACCCCGCCCGTCATGCCGTCCATAGAAACGCTGATGTTGTCGATTCGCTGGCCCAGGGCGGTATCAGCCGTCGCAACGGTCTGCTCAAGCTGACTGAGTGAAGACGAAACATTCCCGACCGTGCTGGAAAGCTCATTAACGCTGGTCTGAACCTTCCCGACGTCCTGGGCATTTTTGGCGATATCCTTCGCCTGCTGCTCCAGTTCGTCGTTGGCCTGTTTGATATCGTTAGCCATGCCAGCAATTTTTTCGTTGCTGTCCACCGCGTTCTCGATCAGGTCTTTGAAGGTATCCGAGTCTTTAATCTCCTCCAGGATCACATCGGTGATGTCGGACACATCGATACTGGCCTGACCGCGCACCCATCCTGTGTACCCTGATTCGTTGCCGCTGCGGTCCACCAGCTGCGCGCGGTACCAGAAAATCTGCCCAGCCTTAAGGCCCATCTGCTGATATTTGCGTTGCGGATAAGGCACATCGGCCAGCAGCATCGCATCGTCCTCGGTACCGGTCAGGCTATACTGAATTTCCGTCTTCAGCGTGTCGTCGGTATTCGCCGGGAATCCCCAGTTCAGCTCGATACCGAAAACCACATTTTCAGAAGCGATGAAGCCAACCGGCTTCGGTGGGTTGCCCACTTTACCCGTCAGCGTTTTCTCTTCTGAATAGCCCCATCCGGACGAGATTTCTGCGGCATTGATTGCGCGCACGCGCACCAGGTAGCGCCCGGCATAAATCCCCGGGACGTCGAATGATGTGGTGGAGCTGCGCGGCACGTTAACCCAGTTCCCGTCGTTGCGGCGCCATTGCGCTTCATAGGCGATAGCGTTCTGCGCCTGGTCCCAGCTCACGCGCATCGTTTCGACGCTGATATTTTGCTGCACCACAGAAAACGAGCTGATGACGATGTTCGCAGGCGGCGACTGGTTGCCCGGCGGGATCACGCTCACCGGCCGCTGGTCAATGATGGCTCCGGTATCAATGCGATCGAATTTATCCGGATCGTGATTTGCACCGACGATTGTGAACGTGCCGTCATTATTATCAGTTACCGTAATAACGCGATACTGCTGCGCGTAGAGCTCATCAGACTCAATGACCCATACAGCCTCAGCCACAGGCGTTTCACTGTAAGCGGTCGTAACAGTCACTTTATTGCCCGTTATCGACTGAATGGTGCGTGACTGTGAAACACCCGATGGAAGATTGACAATCATCCTGTCGGCTGCTGAAGCATCCGGCGCCCTGTCCAGCGTCAGCACGCGACCATTCACCGCAGAGATACGGCCGCCCAGGTCGCGCCCGGAGAGATTTCGGTCCGCTACAGCGATTACATAGCCAGGCTGCGGAATGTTGCCATCTTCCCCTACATTGAAAGTAACAACGCGATCTTTGTTGTTGGTGAGGATCCCCCATCGCCCTTTCCGATTCGCTTCCGACTGACGGGTACAACCGATAGCCGTTATCTCAAGTTGATTAAACCCATAACGCGCAACCAGCGCCTGCTCAAAAACAGGCTCCATCGCATCAGAATAAGCGTTATCAGGATCAGACCAGGACACCAGCGCATTGGTGTAACGGTTCTTTGTGGTGCTGCTGGAATAGGTAAAGCGCCCATCAATAACGTTCGCATGCGTGTATGTAAAATCTACATCTCTCGGCATGTCCGCCAGCGCCACAATCTGGTCGTCGCCCCAGTAGGTCATCCCACGGAAGATGGCAGCAAAATCACGCAGGACCGTATAAGCGTCGTTGCGTTCCTGTATGTACACGTTGCAGGTATAGCGTGGTTCGGTACCACTTCCGCCTTTGCCGTCCGGTACCATTTGATCGCAATACTGTGCAACCTGGTAGAGCGTCCATTTATCTATGTTGGCCGTTGTAAGACGATCCCCAAGTCCGAAACGGTCGCTAACCACGAGGTCGTAGAAAATCCATGCAGGGTTATCGGTCCAGGCCCATTTAAATGTCCCAGTCCACGTACCGCTATAAGTGCGGGTTTCGGGGTCGTAAGTATCCGGTACGCGGATAACGCGGCCGCGAGGCTCGCAAGAGATCTGCGGGATAGAGCCGTTAAACTGGCTGGAATCGAATTCGATGTAGAGTAGCGCTGTGTTGGGATAGCGTAACTTGGCGTCAATCACCTCAGTGAAGCTCTGCAGCATCATCGTGTCGCCAATCTTCGCGCTATTTGCGTCAGCTGTAATCTTGCGCAGCCTGATGGTCCAGGTACTGCCAGCCTGAGGTAAATCAATACGGTGGCTGCGCTCGTAACCTGACGTCGTTTTGCCGGTCACGCTGGTATTGAGTACCGTATGCCATGTGCCGCCGTCCGTCTGCAGGTCAATCGCATAATTAACCGAGTAACCGACCAGATCGCCGTCGTCCTCCTGCTTGAAAAGCGAAGGCCATTTCAGACGCAGGCGAACCGCTGAAAGCTGCGTATTGGTAAACGTGCGCGTCCACGCTGTAGCGCTCGATACCTCAGTTCCCACGTTGATTTCGTTTTCGGTACCGGGTATGCCCTGAATATATTTTTGCGCCTGAGTTCCCGCGCGAAATTCCCACGTAACGCCGCTGAAGTTTTGAGAGCCGTCAGCATTCTCCAGAGCCGTTCCGTCCAGGTAGATATCTTTCGCCGTCAGCTGCCCTGCAAATTCACCCTCCCCCAGTGCAACGAGGATTTTTGCCTTTGCAACAGATTGCAGATCATCAGGCTGTTCGGTAGGGGTTCGGGAACTTGAGCTGCCGCCCTTGCGGCCTTTTATAGCGATTGCAGTTGCCATATTGCGCCCATAAAAAAAGCCACCCGAAGGTGGCCTGAAAGAAGGTATTTATTTATTGCTGATCTTCGACATAAATCCCGGCAGAAATAATCGCGCCGCCGATTCGCCGGCGGCCATAAAGAAGTGGTACCGGATTCCCCTGGGCTGTCGTGTTTGTTACTCCACCAAAGGCGTAGCTGGCTTGGTTATCCGCAGATTGCTTACTGGCGAGCCCGGTTGTCTGTGGAGAAAGCATCTGGACTACGCCGCCGATCGCCATTGATGCCCCAATCCCCGCCACAGCGCCCCATCCACCAGCGAAAGCGGTACCACCAATCCCAATCGCGGCCCCTCCCGTGACGAACGCAGCAACAGCGACAAGGGCAACCCCGAGGATTGTCTGAAACACCCCGGCTCGCTTACTGCCGATGATCACCGGCGCGATGCGGATTTCCTCTGTGCTCCTGTCCATACTGAGCTCATCGTTTAAGAGGTTTCGTTTCCCGCTGAATACCGCATAAGTTAAACCTCGTTGCTTACTGGTATTCAGGAAACGCTCAAAACCCGGCACGATAACGCTCAGGGCGCGGATGGCCTCTTTAGGTGAAGCTACTGATAAACGATATTCACGCCCGAAGGTGGCGCCTAGCACGCCGTACAATCGAATTGTGCGGACCGACTCAACATTGAGTAATGCAGCCATTTTTCCCCCATAAAAACTGCCACAGGCGGTTATCAGAAACAGTCTTTAAAGCGCAGTATTTTCATTGTGCGCTCACGCCAGTAACCGCCATAAGGTACGCGCTGGCTCAGATGCCCATAAAGGTGATGCAGTAGCATGTTGCCTTCCAGCAGAATCCCCGCATGATTCCACTTATCAGCCTGAACCTGCATGATCACCATATCGCCAGGTTTTGGCGGCCCGTCGAATTCACGGAATCCGCACTCATACCAGCAATCCTGATAGAAGTTGTCCGGGTAGTCGTTTTCCCACCAGGGGTAATCGACCCGGTAATCGTGAAGCTCTATCCCGTGCGTTTGCCGGTAATAGCTCATCACCAGACCCCAGCAGTCGAAGTGACCAAGCACAAACGGGCGCTCCAACAGCGGCAGTTCACCACGCGGCTGGATGGTCCGTAAATCCCCCTCCGGCCAGCTCACGATATGCCAGGGTAAAAGGGTTGCATCGCATTGCGCTTTATCCAGCTCGCTCGGTTGCGTCGTGGCATTCGGGTGACTGTGAGCGATGGCGATCACCTTCCCCCAGTCTTCTGCAGCTGCATAGTCTTCGGGGCAAAGTACAAAATTGTCCTCCGGCGCTGCGGCAAGATTCCGGCACGGGAAATAACGTTCAACACGGCTTTTCTGCGCCACCACGCCGCAACACTCGCGAGGATACTCAACTGCAGCATGAGCCATAATCGCATCGATGGTTTTCTGACGCATATCAGCTCCTGATCAAAGACGTGCCAGGGAACCCACCGAACGGCAGTTCGTTGCCGTCTCCATGCCGGAGCTTACAGGCCGTAAGCGTGCCGTTGCATTCGTCCAGAGAGGGGTCGCTCACCGAGTTGTTGTTTTTATCGAAATAGCGGGTTCCGGCATAGTCGCAGCCATCGCCGGTGCGATATTTATTCCGGATACACCAGGTACACAGAGAATGAAGTTGACGTGTAGGGATCATCTTTCCCTGTAACGACATCGGGCTATCGAGCACGAATTCGATACTTTCGCCCGGAATTTCGCTGCTTTTGCTATCAAGGTAAAAAACTCGTTTTCGGACCTGTTGCGGATCAGCTGTTGCATTACCTGCTGGGAAGTTCTTCGCATCGAGATAATGCGAATAGGTGTCATGGATAGTGACTTTCGCCTGTAGCATATCGTCATAGGCAAGGCACAGCGCTGTAATCTTGCTATCGATATCTGCAACCGTGAGCGTTGGCTGGGCACTGTTGCCGTCTGTGGAGGCTTCTAGCCCTTCAATTTGATACGGCCAGGCGGCATATTCTTCCCCCTGCCACCAGATGCTTTTCGCCTTCAGCTTTGATTCATCCCCACCAGCGGCGGCGATTTCTTCTTCCGTGTGCGGGAGGTTATACGCGTGAAATCGCAGTACATCATCCACGCCGAACGTAGAGCCATCAACTTCGATAAGCCGGACTTTATTGCCGGGCTCAAGGCTTTGATAGTCTGCTGTGATCATGGTGCGTACGCCTGTTTGAATGTTGCGGAAATGGTCAGAACGTTGCTGGATAAGGGCTGTGACTTGATTGATTCGGCCTCAATCCGGTAGAGCCCAGTTTCGCCAACTGGCGATGTCCAGATGAATGATTTGGTGACGTGAGAACGAAAGAACTTCAGGGCCTGAAGCATGTCCGCCTTTTTCCCCGTGAGTGTGACAGGCCATGACTGTTTTTCAGGGTTAATGCCTTCCCCGGCGATCTGCTCATAGCCGTCGCCAAAGGTTGCAGAGCGCGTTTTAAGGCTGAACGATCCCTCCATTCCCGCCTGTATCTGTGTTCGCCAGGTGAACGTTTCCAGGGCCATGTTTGCTCCATAAAAAAAGCCACCCGAAGGTGGCTTGTGACAGAATGAGAAGGAGATTAGCGGGTTTCACAACCAAGCTGAGACTTGTCGATAATCTGCGTGCCTTCAACACGATAACCATATGTGCCGAACAGAAATGCGTGGTTTAATTGATAAATAACAACATCGCTTAGGCCTACGGAACACTTATCTTTTTCAATAGCCCGATCCATTGCAGTTTTAACGCTTGGAATCCCCAGCGGGAAAATAACAATTGGGGCTTTGTCTTCACCAGTCACACGTTGACCTTTTTCAAACTTAGCTGCGTTCAGGTTGTAATTTTTGGTACTACCCACGGTCATATCAGCTACACGAACAGTACAGCCAGACAACATTAAAGCCCCAAGAGCTAAAGCCACTACCTTCTTCATTTTATGTTTCCTTTAATTGCAATCGGAAACATCTTAACACGGTGAATAACATGATCAAAAAAAACACCGAAGCGTCTTATCTTGATTTTGTTGCATTCCAGATGAGGCCGCCAGGCTGGAGTTGTTTCGCGATACCTGCCCGAACAGATTGATCGATAGTCTGTTTGTAAGCCCGAGAAATAGCGTCGTTGCTACCTGATGCCTGCTGCTGAGTGTTCTGGTTATGAACGACCACGGACGTTTGAACGGTTACGCCGCCAGTTGCCGATGATTGCAGCCCGTACATCGGTGCGTTTCCGACATAGCCGCCGTTTGCATACCCCTGAGCTCCACGCATAAGCGCATAGAGATTGCCGACACCCAGCGCACTGGTAGCTTCCTTCGTAAACACAAACTCACCACCGTGAACTACGCCTTTCGGTTGGTACTTACCACCATCACCGGTGTAGCCACCGCTATCGAATCCCGGCACCAGACCGCCACCAGAGAAACCAAAGAAGGCACCGATACCCGTTCCACCAAAGGCTGACTTCATTCCATTAACCAGAGCCAGTTGAGTCAGCATCTGGGCGATGCCCTTCAGGAAGGTAGTCAGAAAGTCTGAGAAGTTGGATTTACCAGTAGTAAAAAAGTCGGTGAGCGTGCTGGCCATCCCGGTGAACGCATTGCTGGTAATCGTCTGCACCTGTGAGTAAACATTGGTCGCGCTGTCCTCAAATTCAGCCCAACCCTTTTTCGCACCGGTCAGCCAGTCGCCACGTAACCTGTCCTCTGCATCATAGTAATCATTCGCCGCTTTAAGCTGCTTCTGATAGCCCTCGTCGTCAAGTGAACCTCCAGCATTCTTCCAGCCAGCGGCAAGCTGACTTTTCGCGAGTTCACGTTGTGCCTGACGGTCACTCATCCCGGCACCGTTCACTAATGCAGCCTGCTTCTCTGCCATCTGCGTGACGTATTTCTGCGAGGTATCCATTCGCTTGTTTAGCTGTTCCTGTGCGGTAATCTGATCACCTAACAGGGCTTTCTGCCGTGCCAACAGAAGCACCTGGTCTTTACTCGCCAGCAGGGATTGTTCCTGCTTTGTCAGTGAACGTGAACGCGAAGCCTCCTCCAGCACCTGAAATTTCGCTTCAGTAGTCCACAGATCTTTGCGCTGCTGGCTGATAGCGTCGTTCAGCCCTTTATGCTGCTGCAGCGCGCGTAACTGTGCCTGCAGTGCCAGTAGCTCGGACTGGGCAGCATCCGTGCTGCGATCACCAGCCGATAAAGTGCCCTGCTTTCCGGTTTTGGTCTTTTTACCAAAAGAAGCGACTCCTTCCCGATCCTTCTGGGTGGTTGCGGTACTTATCTTTCTGGTCGTATCGAGGTATTTACCTGCACTGATATCAGCCGCATCCCAGTCTTTTTTCAGCTGAGAAACACTGTCGCCATAAGCGACGGCCATTTGTTCGTTGTAGTCCTGCCATCCCTGCAAAGTATCTGTTTTCGCCCAGTCGGGAACGAGGTTAATCGCGGCAGCGATAGAGGAAGAAATGATCTGGTTCAGCTTCTGGAAAACGATCGCAACGCTGTAATAAATTGCGTTGAATTCCTTCAGTGTGGTTGATGCCAGCTCAGCTACCCACTGACCGATACTCTGCATGGCGTCAGACGCCCAGCCCTTGATATCCAGCCACAGGCGGCCAAACGGCGTCAGCGAGTCGTAAGCCTGCTCTCCGCGTTTTGCCATCGTATCGCCAAACAGGTCCATAGCGTGCGTAACGGCCGCGGTCTGGTCCTTTTGCTTGATCAGATCGTCAACATGCTTAAGTTGTGAAACTGTCAGGAAATTATATTGTTCGTTGAGACTTTGCAGCGCTTTAATAGGGTCTTTTTCGATGTCCTTATAGGCTTTGGTGATGTCCTGCGCCGAGACTATACCGGTCTGAACCGCCAGCGCCGTGGAGCCCGCTGCTTTTTCAAGTTGCTTCTGTGTCAGCGATCCCATGCCAACCAGCTCAGTCATCAAACTTTGAACGGTTCCTACAGTCGCGCCAGTAGAGGCAGCAATAGACTGAGAGGAAGCCATAACCTGAAGCGCTGACGTGCCGGCAATGTTGCCCGTCCTGATAATGGCCTTGTTGATTTCGTCGTAGGCGGTGAAGTAGTCCGACCCCGCTTTCGCCGCAATCAGTACAGCACCGGCCAGGCCGCCAATTGCCACTCGTGCAGGGGTCACCATCGACAACATCGCTTTCAGCGCATTGCCTACACCGCCAAACGAGTCACGTAGCTGACCGCCCTGCTGAATAGCAACCATATAAACCGGCATACCGGAAGCCAGTGAGGTCACAATGTCGGTAATTTGCATCGGGAGATAACGCATAGCATTGCGGTATTGCCCCGCGCTGATAGCCCCAAACTTCCACGCTTCCTCCTGCTCTTTCAACTGTGCGATCATTGGTGAAGCACGATCGGATACGCCGAGCTGGGCAGCTTTTAGCTCTAACAGTTCTGCGCGCGTTTTTCCGATTGCTGTGACCTGCTCCTCCAGCGAATCGATAAAGGTTTTGCCCGCCGCAGCTGCACGCTGCGCTGCCTGAGCCTGTTCAATGCGAGCCCGCCCCTCTGCGGTCTCAGACTCCATTACCTGTGCCAGTTTTGCCCGCGTCGTCTCAAGCACGCTGTTGTAACGAGTAAAGTCCTCGTCTCCCACCAGCCCTTTACCGCGAAATTTCGCCAGGCTCTCCTGGATAGTGTCCAGCTCATCCAGCGCCTTGTTTACCGGGCTGATTTTATTCAGCAGGTTCTGCAGTTCCTGACGCTGCTGTTTCAGGCTTTCGCTGTTTTTCTTCTGGTTATCGACACCGGTGCGGAACGTACTGTTCAGGTCATCCGCTTTACCTGCAGCGGCGGTCGCGGTCTCCTGAAAGCGATCCAGTGCCTGGTTACCACGCTCCAGCTCAGTGGTATTTACACGCAGGGAAATCGTGGCGATGTCGTTACTCATTCCGCCCTCTCTTTATGCATAACTTTTAGTGCGGCGCTCTCCATGATTCGGATGTCCGAAAGCGCGGTTGCCTCGTCTTCGACGTGGTGCAGGCGCATCACCCAGGGCAGCACGTTGTAATCAAGCCCTGATGCGCCTCCAATGCCCGTGCGCCACTGCGTGCTGACGGACTGAAACACCAGGAATGAAGGCCATACATCTGGCCAGACGTCGATGTATTGATCGTCGTAGTCATCCGGCGTAAGCCCATAGGGTGCCAGGTCTGCCGCTGTGGGTTCAGGCGTATAGAATGCAGAGGCAACCGCTATCAGTTTTTTTCGCGCTGCCCCATCAGTTCGCGGTAGTAGGTTTCAGGGATAGCCTTCATTGCCGCCGGATAGTTTTCCAGCAGCACCGACAGATTTTCCGCGTTGAATGTATCGGGGAGCGCCCAGCCAGAAATAATTTCCATCAGAAAATCAGTGGCGGTTTTGCCTTCCAGTTTTTCCAGGTCAGCCAGCTCTTTAAGTGGCTTGTGATTAAACGTGAAAGTAAGCACGCCATCTTCATCGCCAGCGCGCGGGATCGAGACGTTGGCCTTGAAGGTTGGTTTGGGCTGGAGGGTGAATTTGGTAGCCATTGATACCTCTTAGTAAAAAAAAAGCCTCCATGGAGGAGGCTCAGATTTTCGTTATGCCCGGCTTATTCCGCGGAGCCTGTGATTTTATAGAACGTCATCGCTGGCGATTGCAGGTTCAGCACGACGCTTACCGTTTCGACCTCGTTCACCGCCGTGGTCGGCGTGTCGTCAAAAGATGCCGTGGCCGCCCAGTAACGGTTCTCCTTCGCCTTCGGCACGTACATGTAAGCCGCCACGGTCTCTTCGTCTTCGTCCAGCTGGCGCAGCAATGGATATACCGGGAGCGTGGAGTCATGCGCGATCGAGTAGGTCTGCGAGACTGCGGATTTATAGGTGTTCAGGTTGCGCTGGCGATCATCGCTGAGGAACTGAATCTGCGTGGTGTTCTGATCACCACCGGATTTCGACACCTCTGTGATTTGTGGCAGTTCGGTCCATTCTTCAATTTTGCGAATAGAGCCGGAACCGCCGCCCGCCGCGTATTTGTTTTTGTTGGTGGTATTGATGTTGCGAAGAGTGACAGCATTCTCCGCAATCGCGTCGATTTTCGCGATAACGTTATCAATACCCGACCAGTTGCAGTTCACGTGAACCATATCGCCGACCGCAATATCGTCCGCGGCGCTGACGGTGATCACCGTGTGCTCAGCATTCGTCGCGCCGGTGAAAGTAATGGCCGGGCCGTAGCCCGACGCCAGATAAACATGAGCGCCGTTAGGCAATGCAAAGCCCATAATGGTTTCTCCTTCAGAAACAAGATAATCGGCGTTAAGCCGGTCAGGTGTGGGATGTCAGAGAGGGAATCAGCTGGTAATGTCTGCCCGATAATTCAGGCTGACAGGAACGGTGTAGGACACAGGTGTAGGGACGCCGCGGAATATGCCAGGCGCGCTGCTAATCCAGCAGGTAAAGTCTTTGCCTGCAATTTCCTGCCCCTCGGGGAACAATTCCGCCACTCTGCTCGCCAGGGCAACGACGGAGGTACGGCCGGAGCCGGCTGGCGCCACGACATTAATCTGGTACACGCCAGAATAAGTCCGGCAGCGCAAGCCGAGATCGATTGTTCGCGGCGTAACGGGCATATCGTGAACGGCCAGGTACATCTCGTTAGCAGGAGGTGTAAACGGCACGTTCTCCCATGCAACCGAAATGCCCTCGGCATCAGCCCAGGCACCCAGTCTGGCGGTCAGTGCAGATGCAATATCAGGAATCACTTAGTCACCTCCCTGACAGCTTCCTCAAAGAAGCGTTGAAACTCAGCTGCAGTTATGCGGACCATGCCGCCCGGAGCCTGTGTGGAATGCCCAATTTCAAGCGGGTAGGCATAGGGCACGTTGTTGCAGAAATAAATGGCCTTCATCCCGACTTTGAAGAGCGACAGCGTGTAGTTCCCGGCCGCTTTTGTCAGGTCGCCGGTCTTGTCTATTCGCCCTGTCTCGTCAGCCGTTGGCGCATCAAAGGACACCTGCCAGTTACCGCGAAAGCGTCCGCCCGTATACCCCGGCGGTGCTTTGATATCCATCCCATCCACCACCCGGGCTTTTTTTTTCAGTCGTCCGGTTTTAGTCAGGTTGTCGGGATTGGCGCGCTGCGCCTCGTTGTGGTCATAAACAGCGCGATTATAGGAAACAGCTGTCTGGTTAACTTCCCACAGCTCCGGGTTGCCCACTGGAGACATCACCACCAGCTGGTTAAGAATTTTGATTCCGACGGCGCGCACCACTGCTTCCTGATTCGTTTTCGCCTTGTTAACGAAAGCCGTGATTTCAGCCAGGAAAGCCGCGTTCTCGCCCATGCTAAGCCCTCAGTTGCGCTTTGTAGCAGAGCACCAGCACGGCAGGTTTTACCGGGTTCGGTTTGACAACACGGTAGGCTGTGCCGTCAATATCAACCACATCACCGATTTTAATTTCCTGCTCTGCCGTAAAAACGATCTGCACATCGCCGTTAACGATTACCGTTCCATCTATTTCGCCTGGCGCGTATTCGGTCTTCACACCCACAGCAGTAAAACGGATCGCTTCAGTTTTATGCTCAACGCCGCCGATAACCGTTACCGAGCCTTTACGTGTGACGTTGTACGTCGCGCCGTTCTGCCTGAGCATGCGGGTCGTTCTGGCCTGCATACGTTGGTAATCAATCGCCATATCAGGCCCTCTCTGCAAATGCATTAATGGCGTAACCACGACCACCAGCAAGGTCGCCCAGCAGCGCCATAACGGCAGGATAAGACGGCGTGAATACTTCTCCATCTGCGACCGCGTAGGTCATGGTTACAGCACCTTCCACACGTTCAGTTTTCACAGCGGCTTCGCGCACGCTCGAGAGTAAATCGCCGTCGATTGCCTCTACCGCCAGCATGCACTGCGCGGTTATAACCTGCCGTGGAACCTCATCCGACGGGAAATCATGTTCATCCAGAACGACATTCACGCGTGGCCATGCCAGAGCCTGTCTCGGGTCAGCTTTTGAGCCAACCCAGTCGAGCCCCTCCAGGTAATCCATTGCCTTAATCAGCAAAGGTGAGAGCTTGTCAGGCAGTTCAATGCCGCGTATTTCCGCAAATGAGGCAAGATCCTCTTCACTGGCGTAGCTGTTGGCATCAGGAGAGGTGATATCGGTATTGATCATCGAATCATCCTGTTTATGGGGGTTTCGCCCCATTCGTTATTCTCCGGCAGGCGCAGTGAAGGTGATCTCATCAGTGGTATTCGCCACTCCTTCAACCGTGCCGGTTACCGTGAAGGTTCCAGCAACGTCTGATGTGAGTTTCACCGTTGCACCACCAGCAGAGCCTGTTTGAGAACTGGCCGTGCTGAGCGTGCCACCTGTGGACGTCCACGCGACGGTTTTACCGGATACACCGGAGCCATTCAGCGTGTACTTCAGAGAAACAGTTACCGCGTCTGTGCTGTCAGCAGTTGCGGAGGTTTTATCCGCTGACAGCGTTACTCCCCCGCAGCGGATTCCAGCTTAATCAGCACGCCTGCCGTAGATTTGTTGCTGGTGAAGTGTTTCTTCCAGTTGCCCGCAGTACCGATGGCGGTCAGGTCAGGGTTATCACCTTTGGCGGTATCCCAGCTGTACCCCAGCAGATCAACGTTCACCACGCCTTCAGCACGATAGCCAACCGCAAGGTTTTCCTGATCGTTGATATCGTAGGAACGGAAGCCCGGCGCCTGAGACTCGGTGACGGTAACCGCACCAGCCACCAGCCCAAGGATCGCATCAGCGTCCATGGTGTCTGTCACCAGCACAGGTTTACCCAGCGTGCCTGGCTGCCCGCCGTAAACCACCACGCCCGCTTCTTCGTAGATTTTATTGGCAATCGCCTCATCAACAATGTCGAAGTAGGTGGCAGAGTGCATCACGAACAGAACCACGCGGTTAAACTTGTCCCCGTACTTACGCAGGCCGCGCGTCAGGGTCTTTTTACCGTCGGTCTCAATATCGGCGGTTACGACCATGTCGGGGTTAGCACCAATCGCCGCAGTCAGCGCTTTCAGGCCGTATTTCACGTAGCCTTCCAGCGTGGCATCTGCGACATCAACGCCAATCACTTCGGAGAACTCATCAACGGAGCGGCCACGGCGTTTAAAGGCCTCTTCCGTGGTTTCATACGGGCCGTATTTCCACGGTGCTTTAACGGATACCGCTTCACCGGCACCAATTTTTTTACCGGTGACTTTATCGACAGAGTTCACATTGCGCGATTCAATGGAACCACCAACTTTATAGAAAGCACGCTTACGAAAATCGCCCTCGATCAGTTCGTTATCCAGCAAAATCGCACCGTTGGAGGAAGCGTTGAACACTTCCAGATTATCCTGGCGGCGCTCGAGGAAAGCGGTCTGCGCCAGATCGTCATAAATAATCAGGTCGGTATTAACAGTGGTAGACATGGGTTAATCCCTTATTTCGGAAGTTTGAGGAAGGCCTGCTGGCCATGCTTGCGGATGTAGTCCGCTTTGTCGCTGGCGCTCATTTCGGAACGTTTCAGGCTGCCACCGCCGTTTGGTTTGTGTCCGCCCGCGCCGGTGCCTTCTGCGCGTGGGAAGAGATGCGGAGCCGTCTCCTTAAGAGACTCCGCCCACTCAAGCGGGCTTAGTGGAGTTTTGCCGTCTTTACCGAACAGAACATCGCCATTTGCATCAACTGCTACGGCCTCGCCTTCGTCGTTGAGCTGGAATGTGCCTTTGGCACGCAGGATCAGATCGTCTGATGCTTCCGGCAGCGCGCCTGTCTTCGCGGCTGCAGCTCGGATTGCATCACCTAGGACGCGGTCCCGGAATTTGTTGGAGAACGCTTCGGCTTTGTCCGCGCGTTCATTTGCGGCTTTAATCTGCTTATTAACGTCAGCACGCAGACGCTCGGTGCGCTTATCTAGCACCTCATCGATTTTTCCGGCGGCAATCAGCTTTGCCTCTTCGTCGTCGGAAAAACGCTGGAGGATCCCGCGCACTGCATCAGGATCGATACCATCAAAGCGAGACAGGTTTTCTTTTTGTTGCTTGATGGTGCCCAGCAGCTCAGAGTTTTTCGATTTCAGGCCAGTTACTTCGCTGGACACACGCTCATCAATCAGCTTCTGGATTTCTGGCGTGATTTCGATACCACCGCCACCGCCGCCCTCACCGCCGCTTTCAGGTGCGTAATATTTCAGAAGCATGTTTCGAATTAACATAATTTCCCCTCGGGATTTTGCCGGGCCTCGCCCATAAAAAAGCCCCGGCGGATGCCAGGGCGTGAAGAAAGTAATGGTTGTTAGTAGTCAGTACCTGAGAGCTGTTTCAGACGTTCCAGGCTGATCCATTCGCCTTTGTCAGTGAACATATCCGCCAGGTCGATTTCACCCGCGCGGAACAGACGTCCACGCTCGGCACCCAGAACCTGATCCTGGCGTTGTGCCGGCTGGCGCGCGAGCCATTCCAGATACGAAGTTTTCCCCGGTACCTGTCCATCCATGCTGGCACGAGTCCCCTCGTCCATCTCGTCGATATCGATGCCGAGTTCGCGCCACGACTTGAGAATCAGGGTTTCAGTAGAACGACAGCAGAAATGAATCTTCCCGGGTCCCTGCAGGTAAGGCACCTTATGCCCGACCGGTTTGTTATCCAGGGTGTAACGCAAGAGGTCACGAATAATGCAGTCGTGGCTGGTTTTATTGTCCAGCGTAGATAGCCACTGTTTGCCTTTTACGATATCGCTGTTGGCGCTGGTGAAGCTGTTGCGTGCTGTGGCAGCCAGATGATTCACGGCTGTTTTAGCGATGCTGGCAGCGTTTGCCCTACTCATCTGCAGCGCGCCGTCGCGATAGTCTTTGTTGGCGTGGCCACGAACATTGCGCGCTATTGTTTCTACCGTGTCGCCGGCAAGATACCCCCTGCGGACGGCGTTCACGATACGGGCCAGCCTGTCCGATTCCAGATTATCAGCCCACTCACTCAGCAGTCGCCCCTGAAAGGGCTGCGCCATGGCCGCGGCATACACCATATCGGCGGTAATGCCCTGCAGCGGATAGTGAGACAGGACCTGTGATGGCAGAAGGGAATCGAACAGGCTCATCTGATAACTGGCCTCGTTCTTTGCCAGCGCCACCAGCTCATTTTCGAGCCCTGCCTGCATGGTGGCTACGGCCTGATGGTTAAGCTCACGCACGCTGCCCAGTAAACTCTGCAGACGGCTAACGGTGAAGCTCTCAGGAGGCAATCTGTCCAGCGCATCCAGTAGACGTGCCGACAGGTCAGCATCCGTCTCGTTAAGCAACTTCACCATCCGGTTTGCCACGCCTGTTGCATAGCGGCTAATCCAGACGGAATGAGCAATAGCCTCATCCCGCAGGCTTTCGTTCACGGTTGCCATATTAGCCCCCGGTCAGCGTTGGGGCCTGATTGCGAAGCGTATCAATAACCTCGTCCGGACTGTCGGCCGGGTCAATGAGATCGAGCTTCTGTAGTGCTCGAATCATATCGCTATCGCGCAGCGCACCGGACTGCCAGGCGTTGACGATTGCCGTCACCATGCCCGACTCGGCAACCTTCGCAATGAATTCCTGATTAATCGTGTAGCTCGTCGATTCGCCCATGATGCCCAGGTATTTCGCACACCATCCCAGCGCCAGCGTATAGGCCTCAGAAACGTTTGAGACGCAAATACCGAGCACCGATGTGGATGATGTTTGCTCCCCGCTCGCTTGGGTTGCCGTCTTCGCCGTGGCGTTCTGCTCAATCAGTCGGGCGCCCAGCTGCACCATGTAATCGCGTTTGCTGTCCATGGCCTCTTTAGCCAGCATGTTCGGCTGCGCCTGGGCATAGCCAAACGAGCCCTCCTTGGGAAGCAAAAGCGGTGATCGGGAACCAATTTTCACCCCCTTCTTCTCGAGGTGGTCGCGCCAGCCGGTATCGAGCCCAGTCATGTACGGCTGCACCTGGCCACAGAACCACACGCTGTCTTCATAGTCAGCACTGTTACGGTAATGCCCGTGGTTTATCTCCACCAGAGCAGCCAGCGGTGAATCATCGATAGTGGGATCGTTGTTTTGGGCGCCGACGAATGTGAATGGGATTTCATCCCAGTAGTCCTGCCCTTTAGGCTTAGGATGATATTCGCTATCGATGGTGTAGGTTCCGCTTGCTGTGCCACCAGCCCGGCGCCATACGCGGCATATGAACCGCCCTTCTTCCAGCGCCAGCTCGCGGTACTGGATTTCATCCTTGTAAGCGTAACCATCCGGCTCTTCTACGCATTCACGCAGGACCACCAGCACCAGCTGATCGCGCCCGTTAATACGCTTTGTTCTCCAGTTGATGATGTTCTCTGCCGGATAGCGGAGGATGATCGCCTCGTCGGAGGCTTCTGCATAGTCGACATAAAGCCCCTCTCGCGCAACCTCCAGCACGTTCTCGGCCACCAGCTGCGACTGCTGATAGATACTTGTACCGGCCCCGTCAGCATTGTCTAACAGGTATTTGAGCTTCTCCGGACCGTTGAAAGTGGGATCCTTTCGATACGCCATTCCAAGCATGCCGATCTTCGTATTGCCTGCAATGGCATAGAACACCGCACGGCTCAAATAGTCTTCGTTACGTTTGCGGTTGCGCGTGGATTTATCGGTTGGGTCGAGATAAGGCAGATATTTATTACCCCCGGCCTTTACAGCCTCAGCCCCTTTGCAGAAGTCCCTGTATTTCCGCCAGGCAGCAGAAGCCGCCCGGTGTTCTGGTCGAACCCAGGTGATGTCGTCGTTTGCCATATCAGAAAGTGGTATCCATGGTGATTGAGTATGCCGGTTTCACGATGGGGTAATCCTTCACGATGAAGTACCCACCAGCATCATTGGGGTGATCGTTATCAGCTGATTTGTCCGGTTCGCCATTGGCCGCCCAGATTTGTTGTTCAAGGCTTTCGGTATAGACCGGGCAGTTTTGCACGTTAACCAGATAGCGGCGTTCGCCGTTGGCGTTGCAGAACATAGCGTTCACCGAGTTGATGCGGTCTTTAACAGGCGGGTTGGCATCATCAACGATGACGCTGAATCCGGCATCGTTGAGCTGAGCGATATCGGTCTTGCTGGCGTTCTGCGATTTGCGTGAGTCGCCAGAGGCATCCGGATAGATGTAAATCTCCCGGCTTTTAACGTAGCGACCATCCTCGTAGCGCCAGAACTCTTCCTGAATGCGCTTAATCATCGCCGGCGTGTCGTAGACCTTCACCAGCTCACGAACCGCACGCGGCAGACCGTTACGCTTTACGTGAACAATCGCGGCCATTTTCCCCACGTTGAAATCCATACCAATGAACAGCGGATCCCCATCCTGAATCTCGTCAGAACAGTTATTCAGCTTACGGTTGAACGTGTGGTAAATGGTCCCGCTATTGAGGTTCGTGAACTTTCCGCGCAGGTATGCCTGAATCAGTTCGTCTGGATAAGAGCTCAGCAGCGACGGGATGTAATCAGGCGGAAGGTTCTTTGCGTTGTCGAATGTGCTGGCCTGAATCAGACCGTACAGGGCCGCAAGCTCTGGCTTTTCACGCACCGCCTTCACGAACTGCTGGTAGACGAACTTGAAGCCCTCCGGCGTAGTCGTGACATCGATGCCGTTACGCAGTCCATCAACCTTATAGCGCATACGAGCAATTATTTTTCGCCATGCCTGCTGTGCTTTGGCCGCCGCCATGACATCCAGCTCATCCACCATCGCATTACCAATTTTGAAACCGACTATTGAGCCGGGCTTCTCCATTGAGCGGCAGATGGTTGTCCCGCGGTACCGTCGCCCCTCGTAGAAGTGAACCTCTTTATTCCCCTCGTTGATTTTGACGGTTAGCCCCCAATCGAAGGCTACCTCTTCAATTGTCGGGTAGAAGATGTCACGAATCTGCGGGTAAGTCGGCGCGAAATAGCCCTGGTTAATCTTCGGGTGCTCCCACATCCCTTTGCAGATGCCGCCACAACCCACCCACGTTTTACCCGAACCGAACCCGGCAACATAGGCTTTGAATTTGTGCTGCATCGCGAGGAAGCGCGCCTGAGGAATGTTAAGTGTCGGGCTGATCCCCATCGTCTGCCCTCGCATCCACTACGTTGATATTGATCTGCACTGGGGTTGGTTCATCGTCCTCACCATCACCGGCCAGCTCTTTACGGAGTTTCTCGACCTCAAGCTGCCGGCGTTCGATTTCAATCTGCTGCAGGCGCTGGGCGAACTCGCTATCGGCCAGGCCCAGGCGCTTCATTACCGCTTCGAACATCCGCTCGCGGCTGATTGCTGTAATTTCGACGCCGTTTTTGCCGACCTTCACGCCGGAGTAAGCGAGCCGAGAAGCTGCCGGGAGTTTGCGAGTGTCAGGGAAGTAAGGCTGCCCAATGCCGTCACCATTGCAGCGCGGGCATTCTGGGTTAGGCTCTCGATTATGGTCATAGCCATAACCGCCCACATCGACTGGCTCAGGTTTATCGCGGTCTGTAGATTCAAGCCGCTTCTCTTCAAACTCAACTGCATCGCGCCACTGGTATTGATTGCCGAAGCCCCAGCAGTAACGACAGGCACCGCGGCGATACTGCGAAAGCTGGTTTGCATCGAAGGTGGCAAGCTGCCACATCTGCGCGAGGACCTCATCGGCACTGCCAAGCGTGCGCGCAATGGAGGCTTTCTGCTGCTGCGCAATAGCCTGCGCAACGTTAGGATTCGCTATGAGCTGACGACCGTAGTTTGGGTCACTATAACCAGTACGTGCAGCGGCAGCGGTGGCGTTACCATCCTTTAGGTACTCCGCGACAAATAAGCGCTGCTGAGCAGTAAGTCCATCATCATCCACCAGCTCATTTGCGCTTTTATCTTTCTGCGCAGTGCGCATTTTTTTCTGCGCATGTTTTTGCGTAGTTTGCGGAGTTTGCGCAGAAGGTTTTTTGATATATCGGCGCGCGGTCGCGTAGTTCAGTCCCTGCGCTTCACACCAATCCTTCGGTGATACGCCAGTTGCGGCATGTTCGGACAGGAACCGTTGCTGAAGCTCGCCCCAGTCCGGTTTTGCCATTACTTACTCCAATAAAAAAGCCACCAGCGGATGCCAGTGGCTTGGGTGTGGTAATCACGAAGGGATTCGAAACCTTGAGCCAGAAGATGAAGGTCGTCTGCGCCATCCTCCAGCTTATAGCAGTGTTACGCTTCGTCCGGTTCGGTTTTACCCGGCATCTCGCGCACCTGACTAATGCTACTCAATATTATTGCAAGCAATTAGTGACCACGAGTGATATTTCCAAAATTTAACTAGGCTGATAACACATTTGTTATTATTAAAGTTGGGACGCCTAGCAATATAGCTAAAAACAAGAATATTTTAGCCAGCACCTTGTAACCTAGTCTAAACAGGTAAATCGACTCTGCAAATAATATCAGACAAAGGACCGGTGACAGGCCAATAAAAAAAATTGTTAAAGTCGAAAAGTCTACTACTGAAAACACCTTCCCCACCCTTATAACATAGATTTATGATTCAAAAATGCATCACCGCAGCGACACTTGAAATCATCAAAAGAAAAACACATAAGAGCGTTAGCCTTTTCATTTGAAGGCCATATGAAATCAGCACCAAGCTCAAAAAAAGCACAACTAATGAAAGACTGAGAAAAAACAATAAGTCATTGATGTTTTCATTTAAGATCAACATTCAAATGTTACTCTTTTATTGGGTTATACACCAATGATAGCGTTTATCTACAAAATTTTTATATATTTCTAACGATAAACGCCTGCCACCCAATATCTGCAAGTTGAACGTTCGTGTAGATTGTATCAATCAGTGGCCTCCCTTCCACCAGAAGGGACTGGTCTCTTATGTTCTACTTATCCAATGCCAGCGAGGTTGCTGTCACCTTTCATAGCACCAATCAGCGTAATCTACAAAACATACTGGCTATACGTCAATCAACAGGTGGCGACGTGCTTTGAGCCAGAACATATCTGGTGCGCTAAAAAGCAACCTATCAGCAATCTTAGCCAATGCTCACCACAGGCCAAACCTAAGGAAATTCTCAATCACTACCACTTGCGCTTGTTGATTCCCAGTTAAGTGCTAGGCTACTCATGATTATGATAGCGAGAACCCAAACCCAATGAAATTATTCATAAAAAGAGAGGGTTTTATTGATACTCTGATTGCTTTCCAGGCGGTTTTATTTTCAAAAACTCCCGTTTTAGGTTGTCAACTCTCCTGTATTATCTAAAATTTAACGTAGGCTTTACTATGTCAGTTAAAGCCGTCGTTCAGAAATACCCGTGTGCTCAAGGACGAGCCATCCCTAGTTCTTTCTTTCCTGCTCGATCTGCCTTATGCCAGCGAAATTATTGTTGCCCTTCTCAATTACGGCCAGTAGCGGCTTAATCCACAAGACTGCCTGGCAGTACGTCATGGAGCTGGTGGCAATGGCACGATCATCGGCTGTGTCAGGTCCATTGGAATCGGTGTGCATGGCGCTGGCACGTAAACGGTGCGCGTATTCGAGCAGCCCACCAGCAATGTCAGCAGGAACAGGCAGATCACAGGTTTTTTCACGGCGGAGAATCTCCCGGTATTCGATTACGGTTTCTTCGGTGCTGGTGTCGATCAGGGAGTTAAGCCTGTTGGCATGTTCTGCAACCTGATTGAATCGATTGAAGTTGAATGCCTGAGTAGCGATTACCTGCTCCTGCAGAGCATTGTCACTGCGCAGAACCTCGTTATCACTCTGTAGGCCGTTGGTGTCTGAGCAACTTTTAACGAGTGCGACTGACAGACCAGCAATAACCACAACCGCGATTGGTAAAAGATTAAATTTCACTGGTCGATCCCCCAGCACGCCAGCGCGCTTTCCTGGTCGCGCCGTTCTACCTGACCGTAGCAGCCGTTCTTCTGACCTTTAGTCATGCGGCAATCGCGACCACCGTCTTTAATCCACCAGCGGATTGCCTCGCATGCCCCGCGGCGGTCACCGGCATTAATGCGCTTATAGAACGTGGACGGGAAGCACTTACCTGGCCCGATGTTATACGGGCAAAAAGATGCGATCCCGGCTTTTTGCGGTTCGGTAAGCGGTACCATAATATTGCGATCAACCCACGCCAGAGCCTTATTGCGTTCGATGGCGTTCACTTGATTGCATTTGGCCTGAGTCAATTTCATGCCCTGCACAACCGGTTTACCATCAACCATCGTTGCGCCGCGGCAAATAGTCCAGATACCGCCACCATCTTTGTAGGACGTGAGGCTGTTACCCTCTTTCTCATTCAGAAACTGGTCGAGGATTACGGATGCAGGAGCACCAGCTAGTATCAGCCCCAGAACTGCGGTACTCAACTTTGCTCTGGATCCCATCACTCACCTTCCTTTTGTAATGCCTCAACGACCACGCTTGCAGCAGCAGGACGCTCGTGAAGGGGTTTATCACCAACGCCTTTCAGGTAGTCATTGACCATTTTTGTTCGCTTCTCATCCTCTCTACGCCTGCGGTTTGCATCTACCCGCCCGTTAATGTACGAGGCTAGCGAGATAAGCAGACCAGCAGCGCCAAAGAACATGAACACCAGATCCTGAGTGGTAAATCCAATGGCTGACGCCAGAGCTGCTACCCACGCGAAGAACTGCGTGAAGATGTTCCCTGAATCATTCATTTTCATGGTCTCTCACCTCGCTAAGTGCGGGTGCTGTTGCTAGAAATAAAAAAGGCCGCCAAACGGCAGCCTTAGGATGATTGAAACCTGCTGGAGCTTCCTTCTCATGAGGAGTGCAATAAATTAAATAATCCTTAAGTAGAGCTATTTAACTCTTTAAAATAATTAACTATTCACATAGTTTTTAAATGTTATCATTTGCGTTAATTTAAAAACTTATTTTCTTAGGGATACAAGACTTATAAGCGGGCATGCTCTGGCATTATTAATGCGGAGAGGATTGATGTCGTTCTCCGCACTTTTTTAAACTCGAAGCGATTACTATCCCGCAGAAATTTAAAAACCTCGCACTGCGTCGAGGTTGCTACTTAACTTAATTGTCCGTTACAGCTTTGGCTCTTCAATACGTCCACTTATCACTTCGACCTCTCCATTGTTGGCGAGATCATCTCCACGAGTCACATACCATGCTCCGTAGATAGTTTCACCCGACTCTAAATCGTCGATTTTTTCGTGCACGTAGTAAGCGATCTGCCTGCTGCCATTGTACTGAATCCAGTAATAGCCTTCTCTCATCATTACCCCCCTCCTTTTCGATATAGAAAGTATAAGAGGCAATGAATAGTGATGGTTTTAGAAATTCTAAAATCGCTATGAAGCAAAAAGCCCCACGGGGCTAACCGCAGGGCTTTAAACGAATGCAATAACCCATCGTTAGAGCAAAATTACCACAGATTCGGGAAAAGTAAATAGCTCACGATAAAATAATGCCCTACTTTGTTATCTGCTTCAGCTGCGCATCTGCCCATGCTTCTTCGATATCAAACTTGGTGAGTAGCTGATCGTAAAATGGCTTAACTGACTTCTTCCAGGTATCGAGGCTGATTGCATCAGTCATCTGGCACACCGCGGCGTAAGCCTCAGTGGAAGAGATTCGCTCATATCCGCGCCCCCTGCAGCGCTTACAATCGGCCAGAACCGGAACGCCCTGCAGTTCTGTAAGAGCCTGATTAACGGCTTTCCCGCGTCCATGGCAATCTTTACAGGCGCAACTTACAACCTTCTTACCCTTACACTGAGGGCATAGAACGCGCGCTACCTCCATGACCTGCCTACGCACCTCATACTCAGAAGGTCGAATATTCTCGACACCCACGTGCAAAGACATCTTCACGAACTTCTTCTCTTTTGTCGGCGTGTGAGACTTCATGCTGAAAACCTCAGCGTCAATAAACCCTGCCCCTTTGCAGCCATCGCATTGCTTCACGCTGGCGGCGCTGCGGGAATAGTCCTCAAACGCGAAGGTGGCCAGCTGATGCATCACCAGTGGTTTAACCCCGGCATCCAGTTTGCGAAGCGCAGCAACCCGGTCGCACCTGGTCAGGGCGTACTGGGCCAGCAGTTCGATCGCCCTCTCCCGGTCATTGTTGCTGATACCCATCTTCCCGAGAAAGGCGCTGTAACCCATGGCGGCCCGTTCCTGCGTCATGCCCATAGCGGCCATGATATCCGTTCCGGTTAATGAGTCAGACGCCGTTGTACGCGGAGAATCACTGATCATTGTCGATTTGGCGAAGTGATATTTGAGGGTATTTTCAAGATTCATGCGATCTCCAGCTCGGTAATGGTGAGTTCTAACTTCCCGCCCTTAACGACAGGCATTTTCACAACGCGATAGTCGACAACCTGGCAGTCATCCAGCCAGAATCCCGCCTTGGTTAGAGCGTCGAATGCAGCTTTCTGCAGGTTATCCAGATCGCGGCGCCGGCGGTCGGGCATGTGACATTCAATTCGGATTTTGAGTGGTGCAGCCGTTCGGATATTAAGCCGGGCGCTTCGAATGACACTTGCGACCGCATAACGGTACGCGACGCCATCGGCGCTAATGTGAGTTCGCCCGCGGTTGTGCCGGTAATACCGGTTGTTGCTCGGCGGCCAGGGCAAAGTGATTTGATATGTCTTCACGTTCACCCCCACATCCGGTTTCGCCAGCGGCTATCCGGGCGCGCTGGTGTATTTGAGGTCGGAAGGAATGCACTTACAGTCCAGGTCACGTAATCCTGGTTAAGGCTGCGCTCAACCCGGACGCCGCGCGCTTTGTAACGCTTAACCAATTCGTCGGCCTGTTCGGTGCTGCAATCGGTGTGGTGGAACCAGGTATATTTCATGTCCATCACCCCGCAAAGCCAAGCAGCTGCGCGGCGACATTTTCTGCCTCATCACGACTGCGGAATGAACGGGACAGGATCCAGCGCCAGAGGACATCGAGTGCAGCTTTATAGAGCTGCTGGAACTCGAGTTCGTCCATGTTGGCGAATGAGATGCTACGAGGATGTTTTTTTAGTGTTCCGTCAGGTAGCTGAATGGCATCAAAGTGCCCTGCCTCGACGATCACCCATGAGCGATAAGCATCGAAGGATTTGCACAGGCTAATGCCGTTCGTGACACGCCGGTAAGCAACCTGTTCCAGATACTGCTCAGCTGCATCGATCAGCGCGCCCTCATTCCCGCCATAAGAAGCAAGGAACTTGGCGTAGCCGGTAATCAGCTTCCGCTCGTTACTCGAGATAGCCCCGCCGGTTGGTTCCCAGTATTCAAATCCGAGATTAAGAAGCGCGAAAAAGCGCCGATGAAATGCCGGGTTTCGGACCCGCCTGAACTCGGCAACAAGAACATCGCCGAGTCGGGTTTTTGATTGCAGGATATCGCTGGTCTCGGGCGTAGCCGGGATCAGTATTCCTGAGTGGTGTTTTATAAGTTGTAATTCTAGCGCCATGGTTCTCTCCGTGGCGCATCAGGTATAGGTTGTTCAGGCCTATGAAAGAATAATATCAGACGGTGGTGTAATTCGGTACCCAAGCCGTTTTGCAAATTGCATAAACCCGTTGAAAGTGAAGATTTCTTCCTCTTCGAGTAACGGTCGTAATGAAACTATTCCATTTACTCGATAAACCAGATATCTCCCTTCAGCCGGGAAGCTATAGATAACTGCTTTATCGGCCCTTCTGACCACGTCGTACCATTGATCATCTGCATTAAAGGCATCTTCACTACACACTATTTCCCCCAGAGCGACTTAATGACGCGGTAAACAGTAATCGGGAACAGCCAGGGGAACGCAAACAGCGATACTCTTTGAAACTGCTCCAGTGAAATTCACGCGATTAATAAAACCACTCGTCCGCGCTTTCCCAGGTCTCCTGCACGATATGTTCGACCTCTTTCTTGTCGCCCCCGAAAACAGTCAAACCATCATTACTGGCACGCTTAATCGTTAGCAGGCAATCATCAAACTGCTTGCTGAGTCTTTTGAGCAGTTCTGACTCGAGCGCAGGTATAGCTCCATCAGGAAGTTTCTTCATGCGATCAATGGTTAACTCGATTTTCATTTTTCCCTCCGCAATGAATTACTGTATGCATATACAGTATATTTATAAACTTATCTTACGGATTTTGCAACGCTTTCAGAACATCGAATGTGAATCAACCGATTTTTCTTGTAGAAAAAATCAAGCGTTCAATCCAGGCGGTAACCTAGATAAAACTCATCTTGAGTTGCAAAATAGCATAAGGATTTTAAAAGGTTGGAATTCATTCGCTTCAAAAACGGACATGAAAGCGATGAGTTAGAAAAGAGAAAAAAACCTCACTTATGTTAAAAAATTGGGTGATTATTAAATTGGTTTAATTTTAGCCAAATGTGATAGAGTGAAATACATTCATTGAGAGGCTAATAATCATGTCCGTTATCGATTACACAATGAAACTTTTTGGAAGCGTATTAACCACAACTGTCACCTGCCCTGTTTGCGGCTTAAAATCCGCTCAGCCTTCCTCTAAACTGCGTCTAAAAAGCCCCATGCTTTGTCCGGGGTGTAAAGCACTTTTTATCTCTCCGCGCTAGCTTCACAGCCGATGTTCTACACTTAATATAATATCAGCAGTTGTCAAATCCCCGATGCCTTACGCCCATCCTGAGAGAACGTTTCTGAACTGATTTCGCATCTGCTCCTGCGCATTAACGTAGCAAAAGAGCAACCCAATGAAAATGAAACCTATTGCGTGGTTTAAGCGTTCTCGTATTCTGCCCGAAGGCAGCGCACACATATCAGCCCCAGCCAACGATTCGGGAGGAGAAAACTATTTACGTTCGGAACTGTTTTCTACCCCTCAGTTGGAACGCTTTGGAAGAAAACTGGCTCGTACGCACAAATTGTCTCCGGAAATACTCCCGTACTACCTTCTTAAACGACTAACTGACAATGAAACGATAATTACGCGATGTTGCTATCTACTCAATGCAGGAAAAAAAACGAGTATCATGCCCGCAGGTGAGTGGCTGCTGGACAACTATTACCTGATTGAAGAGCAGATTCGCATGGTACGCCAGCACTTACCGAAAAGCTTTGGTAAGGGTCTTCCGGTACTAGCCGATCCACATAGATGTCCCAGAATTTATGACTTAGCCTCAGAGGCCATAGCGCATGGCGACGGACGCTGGGACAGCAGCAGCCTTACCAGTTATATTTCCGCCTATCAAGAGGTGACACCTCTGACGTTGGGGGAGATATGGGCTTTGCCAGGAATGCTGCGTCTAGCGCTGATAGAAAACCTGCGTCGTGTGAGCAACGAAGTGACCCAGGCCCAGCAGGAGCGAAATCTTGCAGATATGTGGATAATGCGGATTTTTGATTGTGCAGAGAATGCTCCCGCCGACCTAATTTTGATTGTTGCCGATATGGCGCGTAATCATCCTCCACTGAGCAGTGCCTTTGTCGCTGAAATGGTTCGTCGTCTGCAGGGACATGGCAATGCTCTTGCACTCCCTCTGAATTGGATTGAACAACGTCTTGCAGAGCAAGGTGTTACAACTGAGATCCTGATTCATCGCTTCAATCAGCAGCTTGCCGCCAGCCAGCTTTCCGTCAGTAACAGTATTTCGGGTTTACGTCTGCTGAGTGAAACGAACTGGTCTGATTTTGCAGAGACCATCAGCGTAGTCGAGCAAACTTTACGCCTTGACCCAGCTGGTATATATCCTCGCATGCACTTCGACACCCGAGATCATTATCGCCATGTGATTGAAACGCTTGCCAGGGATGCGAGCTTGAGTGAACCGGAAGTTGCAAACCGCGTGTTGGCAATGTCTTGCGAACCGAGTCTAGATCCTGAGCACCGACATATCGGTTATTTTCTGCTTGGGGGTGGAAGGCCACAACTCGAACAACTGTTGTCAGTTGAAAGGTCTCTATTGAAATGGCTGCGGCAGAGTATGAATAAATCGCCCCTTCTGTCATGGCTTGGTAGCCTGAGTCTCTTGACCACGGCCGCTACGGCTACCATATTGTATGAAACTGCACTACAGGGTATATTCTGGTTGCTCATCCC
Organism: Enterobacter sp. B79-1; assembly: GCF_057444735.1. Lineage (NCBI taxonomy): Bacteria > Pseudomonadati > Pseudomonadota > Gammaproteobacteria > Enterobacterales > Enterobacteriaceae > Enterobacter > Enterobacter sp. B79-1. The sequence goes on along the minus strand of NZ_JBYAZJ010000001.1, from coordinate 247,222 downwards.
CCTAGCACTCCCCCTTATTGTTGCCATTAGTCAACTCGCCAGCGATATGCTTAGCGAAGCAACGACACGCTTTCGTATTCCCAGACCTCTGCCGCGGATGGACTTTTCAAGTGGGATACCAGTTGAATATGCCACAATGGTTGCGATCCCTTGCATGCTGACAAGCTATGAAAGCCTCAGCAAACTTCTCTCTCGTTTGGAAGTCTGCAGCCTTGGCAATCAAGATGAAAATCTCTGCTTTGCACTTCTTACCGATTTTCCGGATTCATCAACTGAGGATACCGAGGAAAACACTGTCCTTTTAAGGCAAGCGATTGCTGAGACGCAGAGACTTAATCGGCGCAACCCTAGCGGCCGATCTCGATTTTATCTACTGCACCGCCAGCCGGTGTGGAACGATTCGCAGAGAATCTGGATGGGATATGAACGCAAGCGGGGCAAACTAGCTCTTCTTAACAGCTGGTTACGCCAACCGGGAACCCAGTTTTCGAGCGTTGCAGGCTTTCCCTCGCAGGCTTTGCCCGGACGGATTAAATACGTCATCACTCTTGACAGTGATACGCTCCTTCCTCGCGATACCGCCCATAAACTGGTGGCCACAATGGCGCATCCGCTGAATAAACCAGAATATGATCCAACGTTCCAACGAGTCGTTAAAGGGTACGGAATTTTACAGCCAGGCTTAGCAGAGGAAATGCCTCTTTACGGTCAGGGGCACTACGCCGCCATGCGCAGCAGCATCCCGGGTAATAATCCCTATTCGATGATGTCTTCAGATATATATCAGGATCTTTTTGGCGAGGGATCGTTCGTAGGCAAAGGTATCTATGATGTAGATATTTTTGTCCAGTCCACTGCCAACGTCTGTCCGGAAAATCTCGTACTCAGTCACGACCTGCTCGAAGGATGTTACGCCCGCTCTGGTCTGCTGAGCGACGTTTTACTTTACGAACAATATCCAACTAATTATATCTCAGACGTCGCACGTCGTACGCGCTGGATCCGCGGAGATTGGCAACTGCTCAATTGGTTAAGGGTTCGGGTCAGAAAAGCTGACGGAAGCAGGGAAAAAAATCCATTGTCCATTCTTTCTCGTTGGAAATTATTGGATAATCTCCGACGCAGCCTGGTAGCGCCGTCGATCATGCTGCTTGTATTGAGCACGCTGCTCTGGCTCCCCAACCCTTTATACTGGTTTAGCGTGCTTACGCTAATATGGTTTCTTCCTGCGGCGCTTAGCATAGCATGGGATCTCGTTCATAAACCGCACCGCCGTCCCCTTAAACAACATCTGCAACTGGTCTCAGCTGGAGCCTTGAAGCGCATTTCACGTATCGGTCTCACGATTATGATACTACCCCACGAGGCCGGTTACTCATTATACGCTATTGGAGTTACGCTTTGGCGACTTGGTGTAAGCCAGCGTAACCTCAACCAATGGGTAAGCTATAACCCAGATAACTACCAATCCAGTGTCTCTGTTTTAGGTTTTTATCGGGAAATGTGGCTGAATGTTGCCTGCGGTCTGAGTCTCACATCACTAGCATTGGTGTTTGATCCGCTGATGCTGTTCATCGCATTGCCCATTAGCGTCGGGTGGTGCATAGCTCCCATTATTATGGCTTGGCTGAGCCGCCAACCCGCTCGTAAGCCCTTTTTGCCAGATCATAAGCAGAAACTTCTGCTGAGACAGACAAGCCGAGAAATATGGTCTTTTTTTGAGACCTTCGCCACAGCGAAAGAAAATTGGCTCCCCCCCGATAATTATCAGGAAATACCGCAGCCGACGATCGCGCACCGTACATCCCCTACCAACATTGGGTTATCACTACTGGCTAACCTTACTGCCTGGGATTTTGGCTATTTGCCAGGCGGCAGCGTCTTACAACGCATAACGCTCACGCTCGACTCTCTTGATAATATGGAACATTTTCGTGGTCATTTATATAACTGGTATGACACTCGAACACTTGCGCCGCTCAGTCCGCGTTACGTATCAAGCGTGGATAGCGGTAATATGGCTGGACATCTATTGACTCTGCGTGAAGGGTTATTAGCCATGCGAAACCAGCCGATTTTGAATGGCGAAAGAATACTTGCAGGGTTAAACGATACATTATTACTTCTTGAAAAACACTGGGGGCCGGGGGCACCGGATACACTTAAAGAGCTTCAAAAGCAGTGTTTCAGCTCAGTGGAACTTCCTTCGGGAGCTCTTTATAGCGAACTTAAAAAAATGCGTACTCAGTGCAAATATCTTACCGCTGCGAGTCAGCAGGAAGGTGATCTTGTGGTGCGCTGGGCCGAGCATCTGGAGCATCAGTTGGTTGAATTATGCCACGAATGGTCACATCTGCTCGCGTGGTTACCCCCTACATACCCAAGCGAGACATTGCCAACACTAAGCTGGTTGGCGCAGAGTACCGATACCGGAGAAGGAACGCCTCCTGCATCAGTTATTACTCACGCCCGTTTGCGGCTGGATATCATCAGCGAACTTGAAAAGAGGTTAAATGACCATGCGCGAATGGATTTTGCCTTTCTCTACAGCGAAGCTACCAGCCTGCTCAGTGTCGGATATAACTGCGACACAAATACCGCCGATAAAAGCCACTATGACCTTCTGCCCTCTGAAATCAGGCTGACAAGTTATCTCGCTATCGCGACAAATCAGCTTCCGATGAAAAGCTGGTATGCGTTGGGAAGGTTGTTCACCAATATCGACAATGAGACCTCGTTAATGTCATGGAGCGGCTCGATGTTTGAATACCTGATGCCGAATCTTGTGATGCCAAACTGGCGCGGCAGTTTGCTTGATGAAATGGGCAAATCCGCGGTGACACGTCAGATTAACTGGGGCAAGGAACGTGGCGTACCATGGGGCGTTTCTGAGTCCGGCTATCATGCATTTGATGTCCAGCGTAATTATCAGTATCAGGCATTTGGGGTACCTGGACTCGGTCTTCGCCGAGGACTTGCGGACGATATGGTAGTCGCGCCGTATGCAACACTACTGGCTCTGCTCGTTTACCCCCAGAAGGCCTGCGAAAACTTACTTAGACTGGAGCAGAGCGGTGCACATGGCGAATACGGGTTTTATGAAGCGCTGGACTACACGCCATCACGGCTTGCTACCGGGCAACTGTACGCGGTTGTACAGTCCTGGATGGCACACCACCAAGGGATGGGATTCCAGGCGCTAGCGCATATCCTGCTTGATGCCCCGATGATCGAGCGATTTATGGCAAGCCCCACCTTTATGTCGGCGAATCTTCTATTGCAGGAACGCGTCCCGGATGCAGTCGATCTTTACAGCCCTCGCCGTCATTTTGAATCCCATGAAGGAAGGGTTAAACCGGTGCGATATGAACCGAGAGTTTTCAGTCATGTAGACAGCCCCACTCCAGAAATACAGCTGCTCTCAAATGGGCATTACCACTTGATGCTGACGCCAGGTGGTGGAGGATACAGCCGCTGGAATTCGATTTCAGTTACCCGCTGGCGCAGCGATACAACCCGTGATAACTGGGGATCGTTCTGTTATATCCGCGATCCGCATACGAATGAGGTATGGAGCAATACTTGGCAGCCCATGGGCGGAAATGCGAATAGCAGCGATGAGATAATCTTCACCGACGCAGGCGCAGAATTCAGGCGTACCTTCGGAGCCCTTAGCGTTAGGACACAGGTTGTGGTTTCCCCGGAGGATGATATAGAGCTGCGGCGTGTCACCCTGGTACACCATGGCCGTCTACCGCGAACGCTCGAGCTAACAACGTATGCTGAAGTGGTGATTGCTCCAGAAACCAGTGATTTAGCGCATCCGGCATTCAGTAATTTGTTCATCGAAACTGAGATTGATCACAGTCGGGAAGCTATTCTTTGCCATCGACGACCGCGTTCTCCAGATGAAACGAGCCCATTTCTGTTTCACATGATGGTGGTGCATAGCAATGATCATAATGAAGCCTCGTTTGAAACAGACCGAGCTAAGTTTATTGGAAGGGGCAGAAGTCCGGCTGATGCCGCTGCTATCTATGCTAACGGGCCGCTCAGCAATACTTCCGGTGCCGTGCTGGATCCTGTCCTAGCGATCCGACAAGTTGTGAGACTCATGCCAGGCATTCCGATAACGATTGATATCGTTTATGGCATCAGTGAGAGCCGTCAGCAAAGCAAGGCATTATTGGAAAAATACCGTGATTACCCAATCGCTGAGCGTGTTTTTGAGCTTGCTTGGTCGCACAGTCTGGTAGTGCTAAGGCAGATAAATGCCAGCGAAGATGACGCAACGCTGTTTAACCGACTCGCTAGTGCTGTGCTCTATCCCTGTCACGAATTACGCGCCGACGATCAAGTCATAAGCCGTAACCGCCGCGGTCAGTCCGGACTGTGGGGCTGGGGTATTTCAGGTGATTTACCGATTGTACTGCATAGCGTGACCAGCGATGAGAGTATGACCTCTATCACTACACTGATTCAGGCTCATCGTTACTGGCGACTAAAAGGGCTTGAAGTGGATCTTGTTATCCTCAATAACAGCGCAGGTGGCTATCAGCAGGCCCTTCAAACACTGATTATGGATTTAATCTATGCCGGTTCAGAAGCCAGCCTGCTGGATAAACCGGGCGGCATTTTTGTCCGTAACGGGGAGCATTTGTCTTCTGAAGATAAGCAATTGCTGATGAGCGTTGCATGTATGTATCTTGACGATCGCGCCGGCGGGCTAAACGAGCAACTTAATCAGCGGCTCCACTCGCCAATTAAACCGCAAAGGCCATTTGTATCTTTTGTCACTGAGGGAAGCAATCGACAGGAAGACTGGACGCCGCATATAGAACATCTGTTCAACTTCAATGGGCATGGAGGGTTTTCAGAGGATGGACGGGAGTATCAGATTATCCTGAAGGAAAATGTTCCAACGCCGGCCCCTTGGTCAAATGTGCTGGCAAACTCCTGTTTTGGTAGCGTCATTTCAGAAGCCGGACAGGCTTACAGTTGGTATGAGAACGCTCATGAATATCGTTTAACCCCCTGGGAAAACGATCCAGTAAGCGACCGTAGCGGTGAGGCTTTTTATATTCGTGATGAAGAGAGCGGAACGGTATGGTCACCCACGACGTTACCTGTTCGTGGCCGCGGGGATTATTTAACCCGTCATGGTTTTGGCTACAGCGTATTCGCGCACCGCGATAGTGGTATAGATAGCGAGTTGACAATACTGGTTGGCGAACACGATCCTGTTAAGTTGGCACTTCTGACGCTTAGTAACAATTCGGGCCGCACGCGCAAATTATCGGTCACAGGGTACGTAGAGTGGACGCTTGGGGAATCACGCTCGCGTTCTGCTCCCCATATCGTTACACATACGGTGGTCGTGCCGGGTGGTAGTGGAGTTACAGCAAATAACTTTTACGGAGCTAACGGCGAAGGACGCATTGCATTTTTCGCTGTCAACGATCCTAATTGTTCGTTGACAGGTGATCGCCGAGAGTTTATTGGCCGCAATGGCTCTTTGCAAAAACCGGCCGCAATGAAGCTTCGCAGTTTATCGGGAAATACGGGCGCTGGTTTGGATCCATGCGGTGCAGTTCAGTCTGTTACCACCCTAATTGACGGTGATCAGAAAACCTTCATTTTTGTACTCGGCAGCGAGGAAAACTCCGCCCGGGCTCAGACTATACTCGATCATTATTTGGATGAAAATGTCGTTCGACAGGAGTTGGACAATGTCCATCGTCACTGGCACCGCATGCTGGATAAGATAGTGGTCAAAACACCAGACCATTCAGTTGATAAGCTAGTTAACGGTTGGCTTCTATATCAGACAATGGCCTGTCGTCTCATGGCGCGCAGTGGCTATTATCAATCGGGTGGCGCATTTGGTTTTCGCGATCAACTCCAGGATACATTAGCACTGACCCACGCTGCACCGGAACGCCTGCGCGACCAAATAGTACTATGTGCGTCAAGACAGTTTATTGAAGGCGATGTGCAGCACTGGTGGCATCCACCTCACGGTAGCGGCGTACGCACGCGATGTTCAGATGATTTTCTCTGGCTCCCGCTCGCCGTCTGTCACTACGTCGACACTTCTGGGGATATCGGAATACTAGAGCAGATGATTCCTTATCTGGAAGGGCGTCAGCTCCAGCCTGGAGAAGAGTCCGTTTACGATACACCACTAATCAGCCACACCGAAGAGACGCTATGGCAACACTGCGTTAAAGCCATTAAGCATGGGCTTCGTTTTGGACAACATGGTCTGCCGCTAATGGGTGCTGGCGACTGGAACGATGGGATGAACCGGGTCGGCATCGAAGGAAAAGGTGAAAGCGTTTGGCTCGGGTTCTTCCTGTTCGATATTTTAAAGCGTTTCGCGACGCACGCTGAGCGTCAGCAAGATAAGCTTGTAGCATCGCTGTGTCGCACGGAGGCGGAACACTTGCAAAAAAATCTGAATGCGACAGCCTGGGACGGGGAATGGTTTCGGCGTGGATATTTTGACGATGGAACGCCTTTAGGATCCAAAAGTTCTCAAGACTGCCGGATTGATGCAATAGCTCAAAGTTGGTCCGTTTTATCCGGTGCGACAGACTGTGGACGTGCCGGTAAATCAATGCAGGCTCTGGACAAGCATTTGGTAAACTCCGAATCCAGGTTGATAAAGCTACTTTCGCCTCCATTCGATGGACACGGACCAAATCCCGGTTACATTCAGGGTTATGTGCCTGGTGTGCGTGAAAATGGCGGGCAATATACTCATGGTGCTATCTGGGCCGTGATGGCATTTGCCCGAATGGGAAATGCAGAGCGTGCGTGGCAACTCTGGTCACTGATCAATCCAATAAACCACGCGTCTACTGACGAAGAAGTTGCGATTTACAGAGCAGAACCATACGTAATGAGTGCAGATGTTTACAGCATCGCGCCACATACTGGACGTGCAGGTTGGAGTTGGTACACCGGATCAGCGGGTTGGGCCTATCGTCTTCTTACAGAAGAATTGATGGGCATAAAACGTTCCGGTGATGTCTTGACCATACATGCCCTGTTACCAGCAGAGTGGGAGTCTTTTTCTCTGACATATCAACATGACGAAAGTTATTACGAGATTACCATTACACGTGGCAACGGGGAGTATCAGGTTATACTAGATGGTATCGAACTGTCTGATGACCGAATACCTTTAAAGCAGGATGGTCAAAGACACATAGTAGAGATCACTCAGAACTAAGGGATCTTAAGAGCGCATTAACGCCTACCGTTAATGCGCTGATTGTCTCTAAGCACTTCAATCGCAGTCTGCATAGCAACTTGATCATCACGTCTTTTTTGCTTACCTTGCATGACTTGAAGATACTCGAGCAAGGTCCGTGTATTAATCGGCCTTCCCTGTTTACCCACAGCAAGCACTGCTTCACCTAAAATAATTTTTACTGGCGGCAACTGCGCTGGGTACCAGTCAAGAGTGTCTTCTGATTTCATCATAAATTTCTCATGGAAGGATATTGTAACATAAATCAAACTGTTGCTTTCTAAAAGCTCATATTTTATTCAGCAATAAATATTCATAACTTAACCCGACAATTTATATTTTAAAGCGTATAATAAATATTATATTTTTCAGAGGTTATTTTATGTCATTTACAGAGGGACTTAGACATTTTAAAGAAAGACCGGTCCATGTTGCTTGCCCGGTATGCGCATACAGAGCCAATCAGAAAGCAGGTAAACTAAGAAAAAATGCTGTTCTGGAATGTCCTGCCTGCGGACTGTTGTTCAGGCCATCAGAATGCTGGTGCATCGGCGGCTGAACAGTTCCTGCAACTTAACTGATATCTGTAAATGCCAACATTCCTTTTATAGTATAGTGGTAGAGGGCATTATGATGAAAGATAAAAAATCTGTTTTTATTGAAGGAGATATACTTTCGAACAGCTGTCATGGACAGATCGGTCAACATTTCTATATCCACAGAGTGAAATTTAGCAATGGTAAATATGCAATTGTTCGGGAAGCATCAGGGATATGTTTCAAGCCAGGCGAAGTTATTCAACGAAATGATTGCTATTGGTTTTATAACTTAATCCCAATTCGTCTTCTATCTTTTGAGTATGTTGGGGAGGATGAATCCAGAAGGCAATTCCTCGAATATCGTTAATAACCCATTGAGTCTTATAGAAAAAGAATTTTTTTCGCCTCACTAAACCATTTAGTGAGCATCCACTCCCACACGCAATCTGTCCCCCTGAATTCAGAAAAAAACTCAATTATCTAAATGAAACGTTCCGCTGAAAAACAAATTCTTCAAATTATCCATGTGCATTACAACCTTCATTAGCTTAGGGAAATTTATGTCACAACTCTTTACATACAAATTACTTCATCCCCGCCACTGGTTTTCCTGGGCAGGCTTGGCACTTCTGTGGGTTATAGTCCAACTTCCTTATCCGGTTTTATATACTCTTGGTTCCGGTCTTGGAAAAATCTCCAGGCCCTTTTTAAAACGTAGAGAAAGTATAGCGGTTAGGAATATTGAACTCTGTTTTCCCGATATGACTCCGATTGCCCGAAGCCAGATGATAAATAATAACTTTGTTTCTCTCGGGCTGGGACTGATGGAAACTGGCATGGCCTGGTTCTGGAGCGATGCGAGAGTCAAAAAGTGGTTTGACGTAGAAGGGATTGAAAACTTGGTTAACGCAACCGGAGGGGTAATGGTTGTCGGGATTCATTTCATGTCGCTTGAACTATGCGGAAGAGTAATGGGGTTATGCCATCCAATGATGGCAACATATCGGCCGCACAACAATCCATTGATGGAATGGGTTCAGACAAAAGGACGTATGCGTTCAAATAAAGCTATGATTGATCGACGTAATCTATCTCGCTTAGTTCATGCACTCAAGGCCGGTGAAGCTGTGTGGTTTGCACCAGATCAGGATTACGGGCCTAAGGGGAGCGTTTTCGCACCCTTTTTCTCGGTAAAAAAAGCAGCCACAACGAACGGAACGTACGCACTTTCAAAACTCGCTGGAGCAAATTTGATCACACTTAGCATGATTCGACGGAGCGATAAAAAAGGTTATCATATGTATATCAGTAATCCATTGTTAGGATATCCGGAGGACGATAATATCGCTGCAGCTGCTTATATGAATAAAATCATCGAGCGTGAAATCCTCCGCGCCCCTGAGCAATACCTGTGGATGCATCGAAGGTTCAAAACGCGCCCAGAAGGAGAAGACTCTTTATACAAATGAATTTTTCACAGAATTATTCAAATGATTGTCCAGTGGACCTTTCTCAACACCACTCGCACCTCATGCTAGCTTTCATCCGTTCATATTCCGTCCTTAGCAGTTCAGAGGTGTAGGATCCAATAGAGCGGCCAAAGCTAGGATTTCGTACTGCCTAATCCTCAAGATAAAAAAGGTACCATGGGAAAAGTGATTAATATGATTGAGTTATTAGACAACTATTTCTCCGCGCATCACTCAGTCAGCATCAGTCACTTCAGCTACGCTTTATGTGTTCAGCAATGAGCATGTGGTATAAAAAATCTCTTTCGGCTCAATAGCAGTAGCGCTCACGCTTGCATCCCCTTTCCCCTTGCCAGGTTGATTCTGTCAACGCATTCCCTCAATGCTTTGACTTGCTCCGAAGAGAGTTCAGTTTCATCAATTGTGGCCAGAAGCGCGTTGAGGGAGCGCTCAATATCGTTTTTAGTCAACCGTAAACAGATTACCTTAACCCAACGTGGCGAGAACTTGCTGAGGCCGATTGCTCTTGTGATTCGTAATTTCATGCCATGCCTCTTTGTCGCCAGAGGAGGCGACTTGTAACTTGTTTATAACACGTTGTGGAAACAAAGCCTTCTACTCATTCGCTGTATGGTACGAATCTGAAGAATCTTTGCTCGCACAGTTAAACTCTCCCTTCATCTTTTAGGCGCGCGTATTTAGCCTTCAGAAGTTCAGCTGGCGTTGGCCCCCTCGGAGCCACTGGTGCTGCCAACGCACGACGAACAGGCGGGATTGGTTTCCCGGCCAGCACCCGCTTTTCCCACATATCCAGAATGTCGCTGGCTTCGCGCTCTAGTTCTTTGTGGCTCAACTGGCCATCGGTTCCGCGGCGCCGCAGTTCAAGGCAAATGTGGTAATAAACCGGCTTTGGCCACGGATATAGCTCGCTGCTCGGGTACCGGAAAACCAGCTTCCTCCACTTCCAGTATTCAGCCATGACGTCAGCAGTGGTGATCCCCAGTACGCAGCGCCCTTCCCTGCACCACTTGATGAACTGGCCTGGCGAAGGCAGAAATGGACGCTCCTGTCGGCGTACCATGCGCATACCAGCTTCAACTTGCTCAATGGTATTAATCCCGTTTTCTTTAAAGGCCAGCACCCATTGCCGGCGGATCTCGTTCACGTCTTCCTGGCTGCGATTAACCAGGCTTGCCGGAAACGCGGCCGCAAGCTGTACGAATAACCCGTTAATAATCTGCGCCACCTGCTGCGTTTGTTCGCGTTCGGTGTACTGCTCAGGCATGTTGTGTGCCACGCGGCGAGCCTGTTCCCGGTCAAAATTGCGAATGCTCTCGGCTAGGTTTTTCATTCCAGCACCCCTTCAATCCAGTCGGTGTTGTGCAGGTCGATGCCGCCCCGGGAAGATTTTGCCGTTCCGGTTGCGCGCAGCCGTTTGGTGGTGAGCTGATCCCACTGCTTTCGCAGACTTGAGGGGCTCAGGATGTTGTCTTTCCAGAACTCGTCCCGGTTAGCCCACTGGAACAAATCACAGATTTCGTAGTGAGTACGATTGTCCTGGACACGCATCAGCCTGATGGTGTTTGCCCATTCAGCCCAGTTGGGTTCAGATAGCGATGCGTTGACGGTAAGAAGCCTGTCGTAAATCCAGCGCGCAGCCTTAAGGTCGTCAGCGGATCCCCATGATTTACCTGCCGGGGTGTATATCCCGTCGGCAGCTTCTGGATGGCGTGAGAGAAACTTTTGAGTTTTCTGGTTTCGGGATTCGTCAGAATTCCGAGACGAGGATATTTTAATATTGTTCTTGTTATAGTCTTGGGTGTCTACCGTTTCCGGGAAGGTTTTTCCCGTTTTCGGTAACACTTTTCCCGATTTCGGGAAGACTTTTCCCGTTTTCGGTTTGTCTAAAATCCAGGCGGAAAGGTCAGTATTTATACCGACCGTTTTCATCACGCCCTGTTTCTGACTGAAGATAATTTTGCGTTCTGCGAGCGATTTGAGCGCATCCGAAACATGCGAATCACTCAACCCTGTAAGCTCGGCAATCACCGTGTTCGTAACGCGGTCCTGTTTCTTGTTCCAGCCGTAGGTAAGCCAGATCACCGCTTCAAAACACTGCCACTCCCGGCCTGACATTCTCAGACGAGGCTTAAGCTGTTGGATCTCGTTAGCGACCTTGGTATACCCGTTCGACAGGTCGGCCATACGACCTCCCGGTTGTTCGGTTCTGTGGGAGAAATTGATAATTTCAGCTGTATTTGACATACTTAGCTCCGCAATTACACTCCGTTTTTGCACCTGAAAGCCGTTGGTGTTCGAGCACCGCGGCTTTCGCCTTTTCTGAAGTCTTCACATTGCCCCCAGCATGGTTGTGACCATCGCCAGCAGAGGTGCCGTAAGGTCAGGATCGACTCTGAACATTTCGAAAATCCCCTCGCCTAACTCCTTCAGTTTTTCCTTTTTCGGTGCATCGAGCATCAGAGCTTGCTTCGCCTCACTTACCTCTTTTTCCAACCTGGCCATCCGGTAGGCAAACGAGTCGTTCTTTACGACACGGTCGCGGTATCGAAGCGGTAATACGGACATGATCGCTGGCATCAATTGTTCGACGTTCTTTCGGTACAATGCGGAGTCTTCTTTGTTGTCAAGCCAGCGGAACAGCTTCACGTTCCAGACATCGGCCTGGCCTGAGAAATCCACACCATCAAGTTGAAGTTCTTCCGCCGCTTCCTGGATTTGAAGCGCAACTGCTACGCGCCCTTCTACCGCTGCCCAGGCTCGGACCGCTGAGCAGATATCACGATGATCTATATCCTGGGCTGTCGATTCGCTTTGATGACACGTGAATATCAGTGGGTTAGAAGAAGCTCTGCTACTCTGTTGAAATGAAACAGTCTGCATGGTTAAGGCTCCTGTTTGGGTAAACCGTCTGTTGGGTTTGGGTAGAGATCTGGGCGCAGCTCGTGCGGAGTTACGCCGGTAACCCCATAAATTTGCAAAACTCGATCTGCCGGGACGACGCCCTGATATCGATTTCGCCAATGACTAACAGTCATGGCGCTTACGGTTAGCAGTTGGGCTAAGCGCGTAGCAGTTCCTGCTTTGGTAATTGCTTTATCAATTGCTTTCATAAATAGCTCCTGTAACAACAACACAATTAAACATATTGTTTATGTTTATGTCAACATTTTGAATATTGAGCTAATAAACATTTGGTTTAGAATTCGTCCATGAAAGAAAAAACTCATCAGATTAACCACCCACAAGTTCAGCGGCTTAACGAGGTTCTTGAGCTCAAGAAGTTGACCAAATCAGACATGGCCCGTATTTGTGGCGTCAGTGCTCAGTCGGTCAATAACTGGTTCGTTCGTGGGACAATTGGTAAAAGCTCAGCGATTAAGCTTGCGGATGCGCTTGGGGTGAGCCTTGAGTGGCTGCTTGGCCAAGATGTTGGCGAAAAAGATGGACTGAAGCCGGACGAACAACGCCTGTTGGAACTTTACCGTCAGCTTCCCGAGGAAGAGCAACAGAATATGCTTCGCATCTTTGCACTTCGCCTGAAAGAGCTGGACGAACTATATGATAAATATATGAAAGGCCGGATTCGTTCGCAGGATGACTGAGTACTCCTTTCAGCAATGATTCGTAAAGACCTACTATAAGAAATGGCCCTAAAGTGGCCTTTTTTTATGCCCCTCGAATAACTAGCACATCTTTTGTACTAAGCTCCCATTTCCCGGACTGCCAGCCCGTACCATTTCGTCGAATTTTTTTGCCTCCAAAGAACAAAATTTCACTCTCCATAAGCGCCATTTAAACATTTTGTTTATTTAAAATTACTCATTATGTTGGCTCAAGCTTAAACTTTGTGTTTAATCTAACTCACCAAGACGCACTACGAACCACCAAGGCAGGACGCCCACGAAGTAGCCGCCGATGGCATACGAATATTCGGATGAGGTGGAGAGATTAACGCGCATCAGGTGTAAACGTTCCGCTGGCCGGCGATAAGGCAAACGAGGGTGAGAATGATTGATGAAAAGAAAGTACAAAATGTTAAAGCGCCATTGCTAACTAGTAATAGCAAAGTGATTCAAGCCGCAGACGCTGCACTTACAGCTTTGAACAAGTCGTTTGATGACGTTATTGAGAAAGACTACTGGCTTGCAGAAAAGATGAAAAAGGCAGCACTAGAGGCCGCCCTTGCGTCAATTACCATTTTATAGGGATATCAAAAGGTTCTGGTCGTTCAGAATTGTATTGCTCTTCAGCTGCATTACGGCATTCAGGAAGCAATTCTGAGACACGTTTAATCAGAGCTTCAGGTGAAGTGATTGCAGGATCTTTTGCTGCAAGTGCTAAAGCCAAATCGTAAGCGACAGACTCTTGATCTCTTTTATCCTGAAAAACGTTGAAAGACATGATTTTTCCTTTGCTGGCTGTGTGAGAACTTCCAGCATACCACCGAGCCTGAAGTGGTGAAAAGACAGGCGTAAATGAGGGGTGAGAATGATTGATTTCGCACGCAAACCAGGACGGCAGCAGGCAGTAAAGCTGAACTTCTTCGAGGTGATACTTCGCCGCTTGTGCTACCTGCTGGCGCAAAAGGGGAATCCAGATGTGTAGCTCAACGAAATGCGGGTACTGCGGCAAGCCGGTTAAACCGGGGGAAGTAGTCAAAAGTACCCTTCTCTATCGCAACGGCTCACGGCTGGCGCGCAAAGAAAAAGAATACTGCTCTGAACGTTGTGCTTCGTACGACCAGATGGCCCACGAGTCATAACGTAAAAGCCGCGCAAGGCGGCCCGTACGTCCGGTGCTCCCGACCAAAGTTACACCGGAAAACTACTTAAAAAACCAAAGTTCACCCAATGGGCGCTATCTCTGGCCCGGGGATCTTACATCCAAAAAAGAGGATCTCACATGGAATTTTTCTATGTAGTTAAGGCTACGCAGAAATCTGGCAAAGAAGACGCAGTGATTTGGTTCACTGCTAAATCAGAAGCCCGTGCCAACCTGCAGCTCGATGTTGAGCTGGAAGATGCCGGTATTGAAACCGGCCGCGGTAAGGATTACACCAAACCTGTTCGCACCGATTTCCCGGTGTATAACGACCTCCCGGAAGAAAGTACCGTGGATTACACCTGGTGCAAACGCTACGAACTGGACGAAGACCAGCGTACGTGGAAAGTGAAGTTACAGCATGAAGATTCTTACCAGAACTCTTCTGAGCAGTCGACTTGCAGTATTACTGTTACCGACACAAAGATGCCTGAGCTGCTCACCGTTGCTACGCTCCCACTGCGTCAGCGCATTCTGGCTCAGTTCATTTCTGACGAGTACGCCTATCACATCGACACTGAGCAGAAGAGAGAAATTCAGCAACTCGAGATGGATGTAGATAACAGCTACGTTCAAAACATGCTGCTCGCTGCAGAGAATGTCGATGCGTTCAAAAAAGCGACTGAATTCGAAATTGCCCGGGTTGTTGAGGCTCTGAAGACTGTCTTCCCATTAGACGGGAAACGGACAGAGTTATCGCTGGTAATTCATTTCTTTAAGACCTGGTTCAACATTGAGCATATCGATCGCGGCATTCTCGTGCGCGAATGGGCTAACGGTAATCGCATCAGTAATGTTCAGCGCACTGATTCTGGTACCAATGCAGACGGCGGCCATGTAACGGATCGCGGCGAAGGCGCGCACCACACTCTGGACACTCTCGATCTTGAGATCGCATGCGCCCTGCTGCCTATGGATTTCCATCACTTTGAAATCCCATCAAGCGTTTTACGTCGCGCCAAAGAAATCGTGGGGAAGAAAGAAGAGCCATGGAAGTCATGGAGCGCCATCCTGCGTAATCAGCCCGGCGTACTGGAGGTGAACCGTGCGGCAATCTTCAATCTGATCCGCATAGCGCCGGAAAACATCTACCACACGCCAGCGGCTCATCTTGAGTTTGTGAATAAAACCATGACTGCTGAGTTTAACTCTGCAGTGGAGCTACTGCCGTTGCCTACCCCTGCAGTTGAGACTGAAGCCCCAGGTGAACAACCGCAGGTTGAAAATCTCGGCAGCGGCGTGTTCTCCATCGATGGCCTGATGGGTGGAAATACCGAACCGGTCGTCAATACCTCCTCAAATGAAGTCGAAAAAACGAAAAACGCAGCGGAGACCACCAGCGATGTGCAGATGGAAACGGCTAAGCCAGAGAAAGACGAAGATGTTGGTTCGGTACCACCAAGCGAAAGCACTGATGCAGCTAATACGCAGACAGATTCCTTAGCGCCGGAAGATCAGCAGTCAGAGCCCGTAATCGAATACCCGGCTTACTTCGAGCCTGGCCGCTACGAAGGTCTGCCGAATCATGTTTATCACGCAGCAAACGGTATTAGCTCAACCCAGGTAAAAGATGCCCGCGTTAGCCTGATGTACTTCAACGCGCGCCATGTGGCTAAAACCATCCCGCGAACAGCATCCAAAGTGCTGGATATGGGAAATCTGGTGCACGCTCTTGCACTGCAACCGGAAAACATCGAAGCAGAGTTTAGCGTAGAACCTGAGATCCCGGAGGGTGCTTTCACCACCACCGCAACCCTGCGCGAGTTCATTGACGCGTACAACGCCAGCCTGCCGGCGCTGCTGAGCGCCGACGAGATTAAAGCGTTGCTTGAAGAACATAACGCATCCCTTCCCGCTCAAGTGCCGCTTGGCGGCAGCCTGGAAGAAACGGCTCAAAGCTATATGGTTCTCCCTGCTGAGTTCCAGCGTATTGAAGAAGGCCAGAAGCAGACAGCAACGGCAATGAAGGCATGCATCAAAGAGTACAACGCTACCCTGCCGCCGCAGGTGAAAACAAACGGTAGCCGCGACGCGCTGCTCGAACAATTAGCGATCATCAATCCTGATTTGGTGGCACAAGAAGCGCAGAAACCTACACCGCTGAAAGTGTCTGGTACTAAAGCAGACATGATCCAGGCAGTTAAATCAGTTAAGCCCGATGCCATGTTCGCCGACGAATTGCTGGATGCCTGGCGCGACAACCCTGGCGAAAAGATTTTGGTTACCCGCCAGCAGTTGGCCACAGCGCGAGCAATTCAGTCTGCACTCCTGGCGCACCCGACCGCCGGCATGCTGCTGACACATCCAAGCCGCGCCGTTGAAGTGAGCTACTTCGGTTTTGACGACGAAACAGGTTTAGAAGTACGTGTACGTCCGGACCTTGAAATTGAACTGGACGGCGTGCGCATCGGTGCGGACCTGAAAACCATCAGCATGTGGAATGTGAAGCAAGAAAGCCTTCGCGCCAGGCTACACCGGGAAATCATAGACCGTGACTACCACCTTAGCGCGGCAATGTATTGCGAGACCGCTGCGCTGGACCAGTTCTTCTGGATTTTCGTCAACAAAGACGAGAACTACCACTGGATCGCCATCATTGAGGCGTCCACCGAACTGCTGGAACTGGGCATGCTCGAGTACCGCAAAACGATGCGCGCCATCGCAATCGGATTCGACACGGGCGAATGGCCAGCGCCGATCACTACCGATTACACCGATGAACTGAACGACTTCGACCTGCGCCGCCTCGAAGCGCTGCGCGCTCAGGCTTAAGGGGGATTTATGCATAACACAAACGTTACCGTTGCTGACCAGAACACCGTTATTAACTCTAATGTGGCTCTGTTTGATTCCCAGTATCTGAATGCCATCAGCACGTTTGCGCAGATCATGGCGCAGGGCACCGCTACAGTTCCTAAGCATCTGCAGGGCAATCAGGCTGACTGCATGGCTGTAGCGATGCAAGCGGCACAGTGGCAGATGAATCCCTTTGCCGTGGCGCAGAAGACGCACCTGATTAACGGTGTGCTCGGGTATGAAGCGCAGCTGGTTAATGCCGTCATTTCACGAAGCGGCGTGCTGGCCAGCCGCTTTGAATATGAATGGTACGGGCCATGGGAAAAGGTTGTTGGGAAATTCCATATCCGTAAAGGCGACAAAGGCGAGTACCGGGTCCCTGGCTGGACCCTGGCTGACGAAGCCGGAATCGGCATCATCATCCGCGCAACGCTTAAAGGTGAGGATCAGCCGAGAGAACTCGATTTGCTGCTGGCTCAGGCCCGTACCCGAAATTCTACCCTTTGGGCAGACGATCCTCGCCAGCAACTGGCGTACCTGGCCGTCAAACGCTGGGCGAGACTGTTCTGCCCGGATGTGATTCTGGGCGTTTACACCCCTGATGAGCTGGATGATCGACGAGAAGAACGAGAGGTAAACCCGGCACCGGCGCAGCACGTTAGCCTTGCAGACATTTCAGGTGACAACGTCACTACCACTCAAACGGCTCAGGAATCAGCTCAAAACGTCGATGCACTTGCTGATGATTTTCGTGACCGCATCGAGGCGGCTCAGGATGTGGATAGCGCTAAAGCTCTGCGCGCAGATATTGAAACCGTGAAAGCAACGCTGGGTTCTGCCCTGTTCACTGAGCTGAAAAACAAGGCCGTGAAGCGTTATTACCTTGTTGATGCACGGAACAAAGTCGAAGCAGCCATCAATTCCTTGCCATCTTCAGATGAACCCGATGCAGCTGCGCGGTTCGCAGAGGTAGAGCGCGTTCTTGCATCGTCGAAACGCCATCTGGGCGACGAACTGCATGGTCAGTTCAGCATCACCTTGGCGGATATGAAACCGGAATACGTGGACTAACGAGATCGGGAGGGGAAACCCTCCCTCAAGGAGAAGAAATGCGACTGATTAATCGAGGCAGTAAGCAATCCCCTTTGGCTCGCCAGGCATGTGAAATCGCACTCGCAGCCCACCAGCAAAGATACGGCGACTATGGGCGCAGCAAGATGAAAGAGACCTATACGGTGAGAGTGGAAGGCGTGAAGGTCTGGGTTGAAGTGGTCAACTGCAAGGCAAGCTACGTGGCCACAGCAATGACCGGCATGCGCCGACTGCGTTCCCTGCCCGGCCAGGCAAACTGAAACTGAAATATCAACGACTACAGACCGGCATATCTATACTCATGCCGGTTACCTGAGGTGAACCATGTCGCAGGTGATTTTTAACGAAGAATGGGTTGTTGGCGCAAGACTCACAGAAAAAACAGGCCTGACCGAACGACAGATTGAGAAGTATCGCCAGGGCTGTTGGGTGGAAGGTGTCCATTTTAAACGGGTTTCTCCTTCCGGAGAAAAAACCTTGCGTGGCACAACCTGGTACAACTATCCGAGAATTAATCAGTTAATAAGGGATGCGTAAGATGGCAGCTTTGCCTACAGGTGTCGAAATCAGAAACAATAAGATTTGTATCTGGTTTATGTACCGGGGAAAGCGTTGCCGCGAAATTCTCAAAGGTTGGATTAACACCCCGGCGAACATCAAAAAAGCCGGGAACCTTCGGGCTGTGATTGTTAGCGAAATCAACCTTGGAGAGTTTGATTACAACCAGCGCTTTCCTTCATCATCCAGAGCAAAAAAAACCGTAACCACTGTTTCAGTTCAAACCTTTTCAGAGCTGTGTGAACTGTGGACGAGCATTAAAGAAACCGAAATTAGCGCGAATACCATGCGTAAGACGCGCTCACAACTCGGTACGTTAATGCATATCATCAACGGAGATACGCCTGTTTCAACTATACGCCACAGCGACATTCTGAAATACAGAAAGGAGCTGTTGAACGGTGAGACACTTTACCTGGCAAATCCCAGAAGCAACAAACAGGGACGCACTGTGCGTACCGTGAACAACTATATATCGCTTCTATGCTCCCTGCTTCGGTTTGCACACAAATCTGGCTTTATCAGTAGCAAACCCTTTGAAGGGATCAAGAAACTACACAAAGGGAAAGTAAAACCGGATCCTTTAACGAAGCAGGAGTTTAGTTTTCTCTCGAAATCCGAGCGTGGCCAAAGCCTCAATATGTGGACGTTCGCTGTTTATACTGGTGTGCGTCACGGAGAGCTCGCAGCTCTTGCCTGGGAAGATATCGATTGGGAAAAAGGCACGGCTCATATACAGCGCAATCTTAATGCCTTGGGCATGTTCGGCCCACCAAAAACCGAAGCAGGTAACCGGGTTATAACCCTTTTAGAGCCGGCACTTGAAGCCTTGAAAGCACAGCGCAAGCTAACAGCGCTGCAGCCTAAAACCGAAATTGTCTTTAATCATCGCGAGTATGGCGCAGTGGAACATCAAAGCCTGCGTTTCGTTTTCATACCCCGGATGCGCAAAGGAGAACAGAAAGCCTACTACTCTTTATCGAGTATCGGTGCGAGATTCAACGCAGCTGTAAAACGTGCTGGTATTCGCCGCCGGAATCCGTACCATACGCGGCATACTTTTGCCTGCTGGCTTTTATCTGCCGGCGCTAACCCGTCTTTCATAGCCAGCCAGATGGGGCATGAAAACGCGCAAATGGTTTATGAAGTCTACGGTGCGTGGATTGAAGAAATGAATGGCGAACAGGTGCTGATGCTTAACGATAAGCTGGCACGCTGAAAAATTTTTGCCCCTATTATGCCCCTATTGGCTCCGAAGGTAGTAATAAATGCAAGAAAATCAATCAAATACAAAGAAAGAGCAATACAACCTGAACAAGCTGCAAAAGCGTTTGCGCCGTAACGTGGGCGAAGCCATTGCGGACTTCAACATGATTGAAGAAGGCGACCGCATCATGGTTTGTCTGTCAGGGGGTAAAGACAGCTACACCATGCTGGAGATCTTGCGTAATCTTCAGCAAAGCGCACCGGTGAATTTTTCCCTGGTGGCGGTGAATCTCGACCAGAAACAGCCAGGCTTCCCTGAGCACATTCTGCCAGAGTATCTTGAAAATCTGGGTGTTGAGTACAAAATCGTCGAAGAAAACACCTACGGCATTGTTAAAGAGAAGATCCCGGAAGGGAAAACAACCTGCTCGCTGTGCTCTCGCTTACGCCGCGGGATCCTCTACCGTACCGCGACGGAGTTGGGCGCGACCAAAATTGCGCTCGGACATCACCGCGACGATATCCTGCAAACGCTGTTCCTGAACATGTTCTACGGCGGCAAGATGAAAGGCATGCCACCTAAGCTAATGAGCGATGACGGCAAACACATTGTCATCCGCCCCCTCGCCTACTGCCGTGAAAAAGACATTGAGCGTTTTTCTCAGGCTAAAGGTTTTCCGATCATTCCATGTAATCTCTGCGGCTCGCAGCCGAACCTGCAGCGTCAGGTGATTGGTGACATGCTGCGCGACTGGGACAAACGTTATCCGGGTCGGATCGAAACCATGTTCAGCGCGATGCAGAACGTCGTCCCTTCCCATCTCGCGGATGTAGAGTTATTCGACTTCAAAGGCATAAACCACGAATCAGAAGTGGTTAACGGTGGCGATCTGGCGTTTGACCGGGAAGAGATCCCAATGCAGCCTGCGGGCTGGCAGCCGGAAGAAGATGACAGTCAGTTAGAAGAACTGCGTTTGAATGTGCTGGAAGTGAAATAAAACGAAGCGTCTCAGAGAGATATCTGAGACGCTTTTTTCCGTTACTTCAGCAGACGAACGCGGCAGGCTTTGCCTTTAATTTTACCGTTTTGCAGCTGCTTCCAGGCTTTATGCGCCACCGACTGGCGAACTGCCACGTAAACGTGCGCCGGATGAACCGCAATCTTTCCGATATCCGCCCCGTCCAGACCGATATCTCCGGTCAGCGCCCCTAACACATCACCCGGACGCATCTTGGCTTTTTTGCCGCCGTCGATACACAGCGTCGCCATTTCAGCCTCCAGCGGGACAATGCTGATATTGCCGGGGGCATTCATCCAGTTCAGTTTAATCTGCAGCATTTCAGAAAGGATATTGGCGCGCTGCGCCTCTTCCGGCGCGCAGAAACTGATGGCGAGACCGCTGTTACCCGCACGCGCTGTACGACCAATACGATGGACGTGTACCTCGGGATCCCAGGCCAGTTCAAAGTTAACTACCAGCTCGAGCGATTTAATGTCCAGACCGCGGGCGGCAACGTCAGTCGCGACCAAAACGCGCGCACTGCCGTTAGCAAAACGCACCAGCGTCTGATCGCGGTCGCGCTGCTCCAAATCCCCATGCAATGACAGTGCGCTTTGACCAGCGGCATTCAGGGCATCGCAGACCGACTGACAATCCTTTTTAGTGTTGCAAAACACCACGCAGGAAGCAGGCTGATGCTGGCTCAGCAGCTTTTGCAGCAGCGAGATTTTGCCATGCTGCGACGTTTCAAAGAACTGCTGTTCGATGGCGGGCAGAGCGTCAACGCTATCAATTTCAATGGTCAACGGATTCTTCTGCACACGACCACTGATTGCCGCGATGGCTTCAGGCCAGGTCGCGGAGAACAACAGCGTCTGACGATCCTGCGGCGCAAAGCGGATCACCTCATCAATGGCATCGCTAAAGCCCATGTCGAGCATACGATCGGCTTCATCCATCACCAGCGTCTGCAGGGCATCAAGCGAAACCGTCCCTTTTTGCAGGTGATCGAGCAGGCGTCCCGGCGTGGCAACAATAATGTGCGGCGCATGCTGCAGAGAATCACGCTGTGCGCCAAAAGGCTGCCCGCCACAGAGGGTTAGAATTTTGGTGTTCGGCAGAAAACGTGCCAGACGGCGCAACTCTCCGGCGACCTGGTCCGCCAGTTCGCGGGTCGGACACAGAATCAGCGACTGCGTCTGGAATAACGCCGCATCAATATGCTGCAGCAGCCCGAGACCAAATGCAGCCGTTTTCCCACTGCCGGTTTTTGCCTGCACGCGTACGTCACGGCCTTCCAGGATGGCCGGCAGCGCAGCCGCCTGTACAGGGGTCATAGTGAGGTATCCCAACTCGTTAAGGTTATCAAGTTGGGCAGCAGGCAGAACGTTCAGGGTAGAAAAAGCGGTCACAGTATTCTCTCGTGGTCATCTTCGCAGTCAGATGGCGCGTATCCTCGCAGATATCAGGGTTGGATGCGACATTTTAATCGGTTCTTCATCAGGCGGCGGGTCCGGCATAGGCTGAGGACGCGGGATGGGATCGGGCATCGGCGTTGGGTCGGTAGGTACCGGATCGGACTGGCGTGTATTCATGAATTGCAGCGCGAGTAGCATGCTCATCTCTTCCTCCAGTTTTTTGTTGACCCTTTTAGGGTAGTCGCTGGGGAACGGCAGGCAAAAAAAAAGCCGACTATTAAGTCGGCGTCGTACGAATCAATTGTGCTATGCAGTAATTCAAAAAAAGGAAGTAAGACAATATGGAGCGCAACGCCCATCGCTTGACGTTGCATTCACCTGCGGGAGTAATATTGCACCTTGCGGGGTCGATGTTTATTGACTTCGCTCAATTAAAATGTCGTTTTGAAGCAATCTACTGACCCAAAAAGTGTAAATTTACAACCATTTACTGCGATGCAACCACCATGCAACACCACCAATCAAAACCACTAACATGACGCAAAAGGTCGTAAAACCATAGTGGTATTCTCCGCCGGGTATTCCGCCGAGATTGACGCCAAACAGCCCCGTCAGAAAAGTGCTGGGCAAAAAGACCATCGCCATGAGCGACATCGTATAAGTTCGTCTCGAGAGTGACTCCTGCATCACCTGGGCTATTTCGTCCGCCATTACCGCCGTTCGGGCAATACAGGAGTCGATCTCGTCCAGCCCTCGTCCGAGCCTGTCAGCAATGTCCTGCATTCGTCTACGCTGGTCATCGTTCATCCAGCTCAGCCGCTCGCTGGCCAGTCGCGCGTACACATCGCGCTGTGGCGTCATGTAGCGACGCATGACGATCAGCTGTTTGCGCAAAAGCGCCAGAAAACCGCGTGGGGGGATCTGCTGATCGAGCAGATTGTCCTCCAGATCGATAATCTTATCGTGCAGCTCTTCGATAAACTCGCTGGCATGATCGGTCAGGGCATCGCAGACGTCCACCAGCCAGCTGCCACAATCCGTCGGGCCCGTGCCCTCTTTCAGATCGTTAACCACGTCATCCAGCGCCAGCACCTTACGCTGCCGGGTGGAGACAATCATCCGCTCATCCATATAGAGGCGCATGGCAACCAGTTGGTCGGGACGTTCATCCGTGCTGCCATTAATGCAGCGCAGCGTAATTAATGTCCCCTCGCCCATTCTGCTGACGCGTGGCCTGAGGCTCTCTCCTGCGAGCGCATCACGCACGTTATTGGGTAAGAGCGGCGTCGATGCCAGCCACTGGGCACTGTCTGGATGGGTGTAGTTCAAATGCAGCCAGCAGGGATGTTCACTATCAATATCATCACTGTCTTCCAGCGGCCTCGCGCCACCACGGCCATCGAACACCCACGCAAAAACTGCGTCAGGCACGTTAATTTCGGACCCTTTAATGCTCTCCACAGCGCCTCCCGCTTTTCATCTTCACGGTGTCAGTCTAGCTTTCGTCCAGGCTTAAGCAATAGATATGTTCAGCATCGCGCTGAATGCGCTCAGGAATTGTACTTTTCGCATCAAAGAAAAAGCCTGGCAAGCCAGGCTTTTTATCAGAGGGAGGGGATCGGGGAACGTTGACGTCGCGGTGAGGGCTCATCCGCGAGATGTCGCTGGTCAAGCCGGAAATTACGCGTGCGGGTTTGCAGTTCAATCACCTGGTTACGCAGCACATCGGAGGATCCGTTGAGTTCCTCCACCATGGCGACATTGCTCTGCGTCACGCGTTCCAGTTCAGACAGCGCCTGCGTTATCTGCGAAATCCCCTTTTCCTGTTCTGACGTAGAGGCAGAAATATCGTCCATTAACCGGCTGACGTTGTTCGACCCCGCCACGATATCCTGCATATTTCTCTCCGCTTGCGAGACAACGTTAACGCCCTGCGTCACGTTATTGCTGGTCACATCAATCAGCGACTTGATGTTTTTCGCCGCTTCGGCGCTTCGGTGTGCGAGATTACGAACTTCACCCGCCACCACGGAAAATCCTTTGCCATGATCGCCCGCGCGCGCAGCCTCTACCGCCGCGTTAAGCGCCAGAATATTGGTCTGGAAAGCGATACCATCGATAAGGGAAATAATTTCCGTCATTTGCAGGGCACATTCGGTTATAGACTGCATGTTGTTAGCAACCTGCCCCATTAATTGTCCGCCTTTTTGTGCCTGTAACGTCGCGGCATTCGCTTGCTCACTGGCTAAACGGGTATTGTCTGCATTGTTTCGGGTACTCGCAGCCATTTGTTCCATGCTGGCCGCCGTCTGGATCAATGACGCTGACTGCTGTTCGGTCTTTACCGACAGCTCTGCACTGCGGGACGAGAGTTGCTCCGCAAGCGTCATGGCCGTTTGTGAAGAGGATCTGATCTCGCTGACCAGCGTTGCGATGTTACTGGACAAGCTATTAATCCCTGGAATCAAACGCCCGGCACAGTTATTGCCAAATTCAGGGATAGAGACGCCAAGATTGCCCGACGTCACTTCTTCAATACTTTTTTTCACAGTATTGATCGGCGTCACAAGATATTTTGTCATGTACGCCCAAAGTAAAATCAGAGCAATGAGTTGTGCAGTATTCACGGCAATAAAAAGTGACACGCCATTAGCAAACAATGCAATCACTCCGTTATTAACCAAAAAGAGGCATAAAAGGAAATAGACAATAAAAGTTCTAACACTAATATTTCTTAGCATACATTTTCCTACGACTTTATATTTTTATCGGCATTAAAATTTATAGCATTGCACGATAGCTTTGTCCTCACGTTCTGCTCGAGTTTGTTGTTTCGCAGTTTGATTATCGCAATTTCACTTAAGAGAGAACAAAAGCGGGTTTTAGAGGAAATGCAATGCTCGACATGCTGCCGCTCTGGTTTATGCCACCCGGACGCGATACTCTGTTCTTACACCACGCGATAGATATTCATACGTATTTAAGAGGCATTGCATTAAAAACGGGATACTGTTTAGTCGCACTTAAAAGAGTAATTTGTTTAATATATTTTATATTCTTTATTAATTGATAACTCCGTAACTTTTGGCGTGGGATGACATAATGCTCAACGTATCGTGGGACCCTGTTTTAATAGCCATTTCTTATTTGGTGGCGTTTATCGCCTCATTTGTGGCTTTAGACAGCGCGGGTAAAATCCCCCTTGCCCCCCGTAAGGCAGCACTGTTCTGGCGTATGGCCGGTGGCGTGACCTTAGGTATCGGGATCTGGTCTATGCATTTCATCGGCATGCTGTCGATGAAAATGCCGATGATCATGAGCTACCACCTCTGGCTCACCGTCGGCTCGCTGGGTATTGCCGTCGTTGCTTCTACGCTTGCCATTAACATCGCCGTTCCCGAGAAATCGCTTTCCCCTTTTCGACTGATCCTCGCTACGCTGATCCTCAGCGCGGGTGTCGTTTCCATGCACTATGTCGGCATGGCCGCATTAATGCTGAAGGGCAGCATTATCTGGGATCGACGCATTGTCCTCTTATCGGTGCTGATTGCCGTCATCGCGTCCGGCGCGGCACTGTGGCTAGCCTTCCATTTACGAGAAAAGCGTAAAGGCGCGTACATCAACCGCCTTGCGGCTGCGCTAGTGATGGCTGCAGCCATTTGCGCCATGCATTACACCGGAATGAACGCCGCGCATTTCCACGAAATGGAAAACACATTACCAGGCGGTATCAGTGAACTGGGATTATCAATTTGGGTATCCGTCACCACATTATGTTTACTCGGTGTGATGTTGATTATCTCGCTGATGGATTCACACTGGCGGACTAACCGGCTGACGGATAATTTGCGCCAGCTCAACCGACAGCTGGAGTTGCAGGCACGTTTTGATGTGCTTACCGGACTTGCCAATCGTCACCAGATGGACGTGCGGATGCAGGACTGCCTGCACAGCGCACTGCTGAGCAAAAAGCCGTTTGCGGTGATATTTTTCGATATTGACCATTTCAAACGGATTAATGATATCTGGGGTCATCACATTGGCGATGAACTGCTGATAAACGTGGCTCATCGCGTGACTGCACGGTTAACACGCGAAATGACGCTGGCACGCCTGGGTGGTGATGCTTTCATTTTGCTGGTCCCAGAATGCGATGACGACAAGCTGAACGCGCTGCTTTCACCCCTGCTGGACGATATCCGCCGTCCACTTTCCCTTTGCGGGCATACGTTAACCATCACGCTCAGCGCAGGAGTAAGCCTCTATCCTCAACACGGTGAAACCCTGCATGAGCTAAAGCTTAAGGCCGATGCGGCGATGCATAACGTGAAAAAGCAAGGTCGTAACGGCTGGGCCATTTATCGCGCAGAGATGTCGACGACGGTTCCGGCTGAACCTGCCTTTTTGCAGGAGTTATCCCTGGCGCTGGAACGCGATCAGTTTGAAATGTGGTATCAGCCAACCTGGCTGGCAGAAGAGAACACCATTCACGGGTTTGAGGCACTGCTACGCTGGCGTCACCCGGAACAAGGTGTTTTACTGCCCACTCTCTTTTTACCGTCGCTGGAACAAACCGGGTTGATTATTCCCGTTGGTAACTGGGCGATTGAAGCGGCCTGTAAACAGCTGAGTTTCTGGACTGAACAAGGGTTCAGCCAATGGACATTGTCATTCAACCTGTCGCCGATGCAATTTGAGCAGCAGGATATCTTTCAGGTTATCTCGTCCATGCTGCAAAAATATAACCTGGCCCCCTCCCGGTTGATCCTTGAAGTGACGGAAAGCACGGCGCTAAAAAACCTCGATCGCAGCATTGAATTGCTCACCGCGTTCAACCAGGCAGGGATTACCGTTTCGATAGATGATTTTGGTACGGGTTATTCGAATCTTCTCATGCTCAGCGTCTTACCGGCGAAAGAGCTAAAAATCGACAAAAGTTTTGTCAGTTCAATGTTTGAAAATGAGAAAAGCAGAAAGCTTGTGGAAACGATAATTACCATCGCCCGGACTCTGGAGATGAATGTCGTTGCAGAAGGAATTGAAACCGAAGCGCAGCGGGCAATGCTGGTGAGTCTGGGTTGTGATTATCTCCAGGGGTTCCTGTACTCCCGCCCTTTACCTGCAGAACAGGTTCCGTGGCTGCTGCTGCAAAAAACGTCTGAAAGACAGATTATACCAATCGGTAAAATTCAGGCGGAATCCCCTTTTATTTCACAAAAAAACCACGCCTGATGTGATGAAGTAAGGTATGTTTCAAAGGAGCCCACGCGAGTCAATTCCGGCGTGATCGTCAGGTATACCGTGCCGATGTACAGGAATTCCCTATGTCGCAATATTGCTTCGATGCGCTGAATGTTATTAAAAACCCGGTGTGGCTGATTTCACCCGTCGCGGAAAATATTCTATTTGCCAATACTGCGGCGACTAAACTTATGGGTGATAAAACGCTGACCGAGATGCGCACTGGGATCTATTCCGCTAATGCGCAAACCGCTCTCTCAATGTATGTTCCCGAACTTAAAAGCGAACTGGATATCGTCGAAATACTCACCGTCTGGCGAGACAATCAAGAGAGTACGCTGAGCTGTCGTCTGACGCTTACGCATCTGGCACCTTATGGTGATGTGATTGTGTTTGAGGGGCTTTCGCAGCAGGCGCCTTCCGGGCTTAAAGCCAGCCGTTCAGCAACCTATCAGCGAAAAAAACAGGGATTCTACGCGCGCTTTTTTCTTACTAACAGCGCACCAATGTTGTTAATCGATACGGCACGTGATGGCCACATTGTTGACGCCAACCTGGCTGCGCTTAATTTTTATGGCTACACCCATGAGGAAATGTGCCGTAAACATACCTGGGAAATCAACACGCTTGGGCGCGACATCTTGCCTATTATGACGGAGATCGCCAGCCTGCCCGGAGGACATAAACCGCTAAATTTTGTCCACCGACTGGCGGATGGTTCGACCCGACACGTACAGACCTACGCCGGACCCATTGAGATCTACGGCGATAAGCTGATGTTGTGCATTATTCACGATATCACTGAACAAAAGCGGCTCGAGCAGGAGCTGGAACATGCAGCCCTGCGAGATTCAATGACCGGCCTGCTTAATCGCCGACAGTTTTACAACATCACAGAGCAAACCACGCTTTCTCACCTCCCGGCACAGCAGCAGTTTAGCCTGATGCTGGTAGATACTGACCATTTCAAAAACATCAATGACCTCTTCGGACATCTTAAGGGTGACGAGGTACTCATTTCGCTTTCGCGCACGCTGGAAGCCTGCAGCCGTCCCGATGACTACGTTTTCCGCTGGGGTGGCGAAGAGTTCGTGCTCCTGCTGCCGCGAACCACGCTTGAAACCGCGATGCAGATAGCGGAAACCATTCGCGCCGCGGTAGCGCATATTACGATCCCTGGATTGCCCCGCTTCACCGTCAGCATCGGCGTTGCACGACACAACCAGGGCGAAAGCATTGATGACCTCTTCAAACGTGTCGATGATGCGCTCTACCGCGCCAAGAATGACGGTCGCAACAAAGTGCTGGCCGCATGAAGCTGGAGTTGTGAAGAAAGCCCCGTTAGAATCCCAGCCAGGGCTGAAACAGACTTCAGGTGGGTAATTGCTTAGATGGGAAAAACAGAAATACTCCTCACCTTAATTATTCTCTGCCTTATTATATTGGGTTTGTGGTTTATTTTTAGCGGTGAAATCTGGGTGCTGGTCGCCTATTTTGAAAATAGCCTTTATCCGACCATTGAAGCGCCGTAAGGCTCGTTTAAAGCCTTGCGCCAGTGATGTCTTACATTACAGTGCTCAATGTGCCGGATACCCGGCTGGAATATTCAGGCCAGACAGTCCACTGCCAGGAAAAAATGATTTTCCGTCATAATGGCATTCTCTTTTACGCCCTGCTGTTCACGCCGGATAAACCAGCCTTCCTCCGGTGCCATGCTCAGGCAAAACACCTGGCTGATGCCGGGCGCATCAACCCGCATTGTCACACAGCCCCTCTCCGCGCTACGACAGAGTTGCTCTGGCATAATACTCACGCTGCAATCTCCGTTCACCAGCCGGATGGTGGTGATGTCATACCGGCATATGCCGCTGCTAAGGCTGTAACCAAGAGTACTCAGGTCATGAATATGCTTTGTCGACACAATGACCTCAATTCCACTTCCCTCAAACCACACACAAATCTGCTGTGCCAGCGCATCCATCCGCTGACGGAATGCCCTGATTTCACCCTCAGCTGATTCGTGATCGGGCGGGATACTGTCATTTTTCTGCTGTACTCTTTTGAAAAACCGGTCTCTGGCTGACACGTTGTCGTCCCTGTTAACATTTCGCACACTGTTGAGCCAGATTCAGCGTGGGAAACGCTGACCGGCCATTATCTTTTTTTCTTAACCGCTCCATCGCCTTCTTTGCCTATTCCACTGTTTTTTGTTTCAGCGCAGCATAGCGGGTAATCAGCTGTTGAAGATGCTGTTCCGTCTGGCTCTGCAGCGCTGCAGGCCAGGGTTGATTTTGCGGTAACGCGGACAGCTGACGCAGCTGCTCCTCGACCGGCACAGCGCTGTTGAACGACTGCGACATGGCAAACACGGCCGATTTCAGCTCGCTAACCGTCATGTACTTGCCCCTCTGTTCATCAAGGGCATTCAGCCGCTTCGCCAGCTGCTCTAGCTGCGTCATTCCCTGATGCCAACCATTAAGATTGTCCTCAGGAAATGCCGCGATCGCGATTTGTCGCTGCCACTGCTGCACCAGCGGTTTCGCCTGTTCTGGCCACAGCATCAGCGCCTGCTTCAGAAGTTCATCACTATAACTGATGGCCCAGTCCGGTTTTAACTGCACAAGCCGCGTGAGCTGCTGCTGTGTCTGCCTGATGCCCGTATCAGGCGAAGGAATGGATTGACGGAAAAGCCGGATTTGTTCATCCGAAAGCGCTGCGGGTAACGGGGCAAGCGTTGCCGCAAACTGCATTTGTGCTGGGTCAGGCTTATGCATTATCTGCCATCCCAGGACCGTCGAGCCGGACAGTAGCAGCATGCTCAGCATTCCGGCAATAAACGGCTTCCAGGGTTTTACGGGCGCTGGAGATTCCGTCTCCATTTGCACATGCGGCTGAGGATCAGGTTCAATAACGTACACCCGCTTCACTCGATCTGCCTGCGCAAGGGACACGGCCTCACCCGGGAGGCTCACGCCAGCGTTTTCGCTGTTTTCCAGCCGGACCGCTGCGTTATGGATCAGTATGCGCAGGTCATCAAGCTGGCTGGTATGCTTTAACTCCAAACGCTGTAACACGTCACCCAGCGCATTCAAATAAGCCTCTGCCTGGTACAGTTGGCTGAGGTCGGCATAGCTCAGCGTCAGGGTACGCATCACCTGCTGTAGCCGCTTACTGAGGGAACTGATAATTTCCATCCGGGCATGCATCGGCTGAGGCCATATGTTCCCCCACTGACGTGAAAGAAGCGCATCCATAATCGCCAGTCCTTCATTCATGCCGTACAAACCGGAGAGATGCGTGCGCGCAAGCGTATACCAGGCGGCGGTCTGCAGCTCCACACCGTTGTGTTCAAAGAGCGAAAGGCAGAGCGTTTCCGCGTGCGGCCAGTTTACGTCCGGACGTGCCGGATGCGTCAGCTTGCTCATTTCATCGCGCAGGGATACATAATCGGCAAGCGTGCGCGGGTCACCGCCGGGTTTAAGGTGACGCTCAGGGTATGTTGTCATGTCGGTTTCAGCCAGAATAAAAACTAGATTGCGGAGCGGGCATCCAGATACTGCTGCTGTTTGAGGTGGCGAATGAGCACGCGCCCTTCGGGCATAAACTCGGTGCCGTAACGTACCAGGCCGATGCCTTTGAGTTCGGCGTCAATGGCATAGCGCAGCTCGCCGGGGACGTTCTGCTCCAGGAGTACAACGTCTATCTTTTTCAGGCGTGGCTCATACTTGAGCAGGACGGCAGACAATGTGCCCATAAGCTCATGGGCCGTGCCCGGCATGCCCTGCAGGATTTTCGTCATATCGGGCAGCCCGTAATCAGGCAGATGTGCCAGCGTTCCGGCTCGACAGTTTAGGACACGCTGCATGTTATCAAGTACCGAAAGGATGACCTGATTTTGCTCACTAACCTGATTAAGATCGTGGTCGCCCGCAAAGTTGCCATAGAGCATTTCATACAGTGAAGGACGGGATAACTCATTCATCATTCACCGCCTGCAGGGTCAACCGGTTATTGCCCGCTTCGATGACGCGTGCCTTATCCGGATCAAGGTCGTCACGGCTAAGCACCACGCGCCAGGTGTTGTTTGCTTGGTCCGGCGACATAAACATCCCAGCCACCGCCACATACTGCGCATCTTTCTCCATTGGCATATCGACCATCACCGTTCCCCCCGGCTGCAGGCGGATATCTTTCTCAGCCACCAGGTCTGATTTAATGGCCTGACTGTCAGCCTTAAACAGTGACGGATAGTCTGTACTGTCAAAGGTCTTGCGGTCCTTCAACTGGTAAATACGCACCACAGTGGACAACGCCACCCCACCGGCGTTGTGGTTCACCCCCTCGCGGGCGCGAATGTCGAGGTGCAGGGTTTTCACCTGTTTATAAAAGATTGATTTAGTGACGGCCACGGTGCCGTCTGTCACTTTTTGCGTCAGCCCGCAGCCCGCCAGTATCAATGTGATACCTGCAACCAGCGCAGCCAGAGGAAATTTACCAGCGGTACTCGCCATCTTCATCGGTCTCCCTGCGGTGAATATTTTCCTGTACCCGCTCATAGCGGCCCAGATTAATGGTGATCGTTTTGGAGTTTGATGCGGTCTTAGCCGCATTCAGCGGTCGCATCACGGCAGTGCGGCCCAGCTGCACCGCCCCGGCGTTGGGTTTACTGCTCATGGTCGCGTCAGGCAGCAAAGTTCGGTCGACGCACAGCTGCAGGCGGACATCGAGTCGCGCCCCAAGATACACGTGCAGCAGCGCCATCAGGTCCGTGTGAAGCTCCCCACCCGGTAACCAGCCCTGCACTTCTGTCGGGTTAGTGGTGGTCAGATGCATCAGCACCTGACTGTTTACGTCGGTGGCATAGCTGCCCATCACCGGACGGTTTGTCAGGGTGACGGGCTGACTGACGCTCATGGTCAGGAGCTTCTTCAGCGGCACACGGCGTTTGTCGTGGTGCCAGACTTTCGCCTGCGTGTTGGGTGCCAGCAGGCGCACCAGCGAGGCCATGCCTTCTGCGGTACGCCCCGGCAGCAACATGACTGGCAGTAGTGCCAGAAAGCGCGAAGCCGGGGTCGCGATATTGTCCGTGCAGCCGTTAATCCCGAGCCCGGCCAGCCCCAGAAGATACTGCGAGGTGTTGTCCTTACCGCCTTCCTCAAAGGCTGCCGGATACGAATATTTCCGCCAGATGCGGTAGTACTGAGCAATCAGCCGGTGGTTGAAGATATCGAGGAAATCCGCAGTGGCTTCGTACCCTTCCCGCCGCTGGGTGATGTCATCGATATAGTGCGTCGGCAGCGGAGACTCCACGCCATAGAGCCCCATAAAGGTGATACGTACCCTCGGCGGCAGATGCGGGTGCTCCGGTGGTTCAATCTCTTTGATTTCGGAGGCCGGGAAGCCCATCCCCGGGAGTGGCCGAAAACGCACCGGTTCATGACGTACCTGCCAGGTGCTGCCCGTAACCGGTTTGTCCGGCTGGCTCTGCTCCAGTAACTGGCAGAAGCGGTAAAAATTGATATATGGCAGCCGGTCACCCAGCCGCTCCATCAGCCGGGCAGGCGCGGACTGTGATTCTCTTTCCACCTGATGCATTTTCCTTCTGGCTGAACGATGAGGGTGAGCTGGTTGAACTGGTTCATGTCGGCGTAGAGGGCAAAGAACCGGTTGAGCATTTCGCCGAAGAGATGAATATCGCCCTCCCCCGTAAACCCGTTGCTGTTGAGTGTCACTTCGATATCCAGGCCGCGCAGCAGGAAGCCCTGCTCAAAACGCTGAAGACGGTGATGCGCCACATGCTGTATCGCCTCCAGACGCCGGGTGTTCAGTTCATCTTCCTGCCAGTTGTAGAGCGCAAGCGTTCCGCGCAGTACTTCGGCGGTACTCATCATGTTCAGGAATCCGGAGCCCAGGTGGCTCAGCACCCGCCAGTGGAAACGGTCTTCTGCAGGCGGGTAGACCGGTAGCGTCGGCTTGCAGAGGTTGCGTACCGAAAGCTGTGTGCTGACCACCTGCTCACAGCAGTCCAGCAGCGTGCTCTGCAATGCCCGGCGTGGTAACTGACCGTTGGTGCCGGTGATTTGCAGCGACACGGCTTCACGCTCAAACAGGCGGTCATCTTCCCACTGATGTCCTCCCAGTATTAACCAGGTATCATACAACCCGGTCACACTGCGCTTCACGCGGGTGTGGTAGTAACGCGGTGGTGCCTGGCGGCGCATCATCCCGCCTTTATGGCGGAAGGAGCTGAACGGCACGTACTCCGCGTCGTTCGTCCGGTTTGAGCCAGTGACCGAATCCACGGAGTAAATCTCGGTGTGTCCGTCCTGCAGCCGTTTGGGACGCAGCAGGTACTCACTTTCAAGGCCCGTAATGGTGAGCGGGTCCGCCTCCAGCGTGAACAGATTAATGACCGGCACGCAGTGCAGACGAATGGCGTCACCGGTGACCGGCAGGTCAGTCGGCCACAGCGCGCTGAACACCACTTCAATGTCGAAGTACTCTGCCCCGGCAGGCGGCGTAATGCCGTCCAGGCCGTTGAGGTGGACAAACATAAACTTGTCGCGGAAGGTGAAGTACTCCAGCAGCAGTTGGTAGCCACTGAAAGCGGTATCCCCTTTCGGCCACAGCCCGTCTTCCTCGGCAAATCCTCCCGGCGAGAAGTACCCGTCAAGACGGATGCGGTCGGTCTGCCCGGGCAGACGCATGTACAGTGCCGCCTGGCGCTTCGTCAGCATCAGGTGCAGCTGACTGCTTACGGGTGCGTCCGCCCCGAGATACAGGTTCAGACGGCTGAGGTCAGTGTGTGACCAGTCGGCCTGGCTGCTGCAGGCCAGGCGCATCCGCAACAGCGAACGACCGTCAGGCTCGGTGGTCATGGTAACCGCTGAGACACTCAGGGGATTGAGCATTACATCCTGGGTTGTACGGTAACGACAGACCGTGTTCTTCGGCCCCACCGGGCGGGAGTACACCTCCAGCCCCGCAGGGACGACTTCGGCCATTTTTACGGTATTCGGCGCCGGTGTCAGCGCCACCACCGAAAGCGACGGAATGGTACGCAGATAATGCGGCCAGAGCATACTGACCAGCCCTTCGGTGAGTTCTGGCAGGTCGTCGTCAATCTTTTCGCGCAGTCGCCCCATCGAGAAAGCAAAGCCTTCAAACAGACGCTCGACATACGGATCCGGTGTACCAGCTTTATCCAGGTCGAGCATAGCTGCGCGATCGGGATGGGTCTGCGCGAACTCTTTTGCGGCTTCACGCAGGTAGCGCATTTCTGCATCGAAATAGCGCAGGGTTAAATCTTCCATAAAACACCTGTTTGATTAATGTCCGAATGGTGAAGGGCCATTAATGAGCTGAAGCAGACTTAATGATATCGGGAAAAAAACAATATCAGCAGAGAGTGCTAACGGGGTAACGACAATATTGGTCGCCAGATTTACGGGGTGAAAATCGGTTCCAGACTCTAGCGAATAAAACTGAATGCTGTACGTTCTACCCAAAGATTCAGTCTTATCAAAAGTATAATTAAGGCTCGCTTTGGGAATAATTACTCCCGTGATATATACATCCCGGGCATACCGGACACCGTTGCTCCGGAAGCCTGCATGCTGAACAGTATTTAACTCTTCTGTTGAAAGCATCCTGGAGGATTTATTGACGTCGACAGGTAGTGCAT
Source organism: Enterobacter sp. B79-1 (assembly GCF_057444735.1). Taxonomy (NCBI): domain Bacteria; kingdom Pseudomonadati; phylum Pseudomonadota; class Gammaproteobacteria; order Enterobacterales; family Enterobacteriaceae; genus Enterobacter; species Enterobacter sp. B79-1. The sequence continues at coordinate 212,118 of NZ_JBYAZJ010000001.1, read as the reverse complement.
CGCTGAACTGAAGCACGCTGTCGCTGCCTGACGGTTTGTTTATCCGAAACTTAAGGGTGTTCTCTTCCCGACCTGATATCAGAGGAATTTTGCTTGCAAGTTTATTCAGGAACAAAAGTTCATCTGCCCCCTGGGTCAGAATGTATATATTTTTTTCACCGACAAAGGCAACACCTTCAGAGGGAACTTTAATAGTCGTTTTTTTGCTTCCCTGAACAGCAGAAAGAGCAAGGTTTTTATACTGAAAAACACCGGTTACACTATCCTTAATCTGAATATGCCTTTCTGTTTTTGGCTCGGCGACCTTATTCCCTCCCCACAGTAGTGCAGTACAACCTGAAAGCAAGAACATCACACCTAAACAAGTAAATATTCTAAGACGTTTCATTTTTTAATTTCCCTTGATTCTGATTTTTTTCCTGAAGGTATGACTCATTATCATCCGCAAAGCACGGCGGCACGGGCTGGATCGACGGCAATCAGCCCGGCAAGTAACTGGTCCATTAACGGTGTAAGGCGGGCCTTATCAGCCTCACTGCGACTGGCTTTCAGCCGCAGGAGTTTCAGATGACGGGCCTGTACCTCAAACAACAGCTCAGGCTCCCAGTTCGTAAGGGTGAGCTCACCGGCCCGCTCGCCCAGTTCCGCAAACAGATGCACCGCCAGGTCATTTTTGCCGTACTGCTCCGCGATACGCCCCATCAGCAGGCGCAGCAGCCACTGCTGCCGTACGGTGGTGTTGCCGGGACGGGTCTGCAACCAGCCCAGTGCCGCATCCGGGCCTTCACTGTCGGCCAGTGCCACCGCTTCCGGCTCCAGCGCCAGAATGTCATCTTTACCGGCAGTTACCGAAGCTGATGGCGTGTCGTTGTCCCAACCGCCGACCGTATCCAGCACGCTCTGCTGGATCCAGTCCAGCGTCACGTCATCCGCAAATGGCGTGCCGTCACTGAAGGCCAGTGTTTCGAGCCCGGACAGACGGGTCAGCAGCCCTTTCAGGTCAGCCGTGATAATACCGGCCAGCGTGTCCTGACCGGATTTCGTCAGCGCCTGATGGATATACCACTGCAAATCCAGCCACAGGTGATTGGCACCACGGGAAAACGTGCTGTCCGCCGTTTCCAGCATTTCAGCCCAGTTCTGCTGCAGGTACAGGCGTTTGAGCAGTGCCCGCTGGTCTGCCCGTGGCGGCTCAATGCGTGTACGCCCCTGCGCATCCGGGGCCGGAATAGCCCGCAGAGTGTCGTGACGCAGGCTTTTCATCAGATGATGCGCTGACAGCCAGCCATCCGGCTGCTCGCGCAGGTATTCGGTGAGGGTGCGGGCCTGGGCCAGCAAATCCTGGCCGGAGGTGATCCGCCCGATTGCCGGGGCGTCGCTGTGGCTGGTCATGGCAAGTGTGTCGCTGGTATCGGCGTTCTGCGGTACCACCGCATCCACGCCCCCCGCTTTCTGCAGACGGCTTTCCAGCGCACCGTACAGCGCGTTAAGTTCCGGACGGGTTTCATCCGGCTCATTTTCGGTCAGTTGTGCTATCAGCAGCAGCGCCCCTGTGGTACGCATCGCATCGTTCCTGACCACTTCCGGGTACAGGGAGAGAGAATCCGTCATACGCGAACACGCCAGCCATTCCAGCGCCGCCTTACGACTGCGGTCACGCTGCGGGTGCAGCTGTGGTCCAAAGCGCTCCAGCAGACCGGCCAGCAGCTCAAGTCCTTCATCCAGTCCCTGCTCGCCTTCGCGGTGCAGCTTCGCCCAGCAGTAGTACGTCGCGACGCGAATGTCTTTCGCGGTCGTGGTCAGCAGTTTCTCCGCCAGCCGGCAGATGAGTTCGGTATCCGCGCCGGAGAGTTTGTTGACCTCTTCGCGCATTTGCTGGAAGTCATCGTCATAGCCCGGGTCTTCGCCAGCGGGCGATGAAACGGACAGCGGCTGCAGCCAGTTGTCCCACTGCGCCACGCGCTCACGGGTTGCCGCAAGTAGAGGTGCCTGCTCAGTCTGGCAGGCGCTGATTAAGGCATTTAGCGTGTTCATCAATATACGTCCTCTGTATTATTACCTGCACTGGCAACCTGGTCTGGCGATGTTGCACCGGTGGTGCTGAAGATGGTTTCCGGCAGACGGAAATTACGCAGTTTCAGCAGCGCCAGCGGTCCCTCGCCCGCCTCGGTACGAAGGGTGTAATTGAGCGTACGTCCGTCCTGCGCTTTCCAGCTCAGACTGTAACTGCTGTCCACGCCCGGGTAAGCACTGACCACAGCTTTATCAAGCAGACGTATCCAGCCCCAGGCGCCAGGGATATCGGCGTACTGACGGGTTCCTGCCTGCGTGCTTATCCAGCTCAGGTTCGCACCGGGTGCTTCGGTATCCGCAGGCCAGGCGAAGCGCTTCCATGCCGGCAACTGGTTCACATAAATCAGCTTCTGGCTGTCGATAACCATATCCGTCTGCATCACGCCACCAGCGGTACCCGGGCGCAGTTCAAAGTTCATCCCGGCATTGCCTTCTGTAAAGGCGACATCCGAGATATGGCTCAGGGTGTTAATGGCATTGAGGAATGCCGGGTTAAAGGCCAGCCCCTGCGAGTTGATGCAGTCCGGCACCCAGTGGTTGCCCTCTTTGTGCAGCACACCTTTGAGGCGGGTCTGCAGGAACTGGGCAATACGCCCGGAATCTGCATTGAGGTATTTAGCCAGCAGCGGCAGGGAGACATCACTGCTGGAATTATTAAACGGCCAGCGTCCACCGAAGGCACTGTTCCACTCAGCCACCACCGCCTGTCGCCACTGGGCATTGAGGCTGTCGGCCGCCGGAGTCAGTACCTGCTGCCAGGCCTGCTCCATCGGCTGAACAAACACGGTACGGCCAAAACCGCTCCACTCCTGTCCCAGACCTGCTGCAATCAGACTACCGTAGTCACGAGTTTCGGTCAGGTCCACGGCTTTGCCCTGGAATACAGTCTGGGCAATAGTCTGGGTCATTGCCTGCGGGTCGGCAGCATTGGTCACCTGCTGCAGGCGCAGACGCACCTGCGTCACCCGGGTCAGGTAGGATTGCAGGCTCAGTTCCTGTGCACCCGTGCGATTTTTTTCCATCAGCGCCAGCACCGGGCCAAAGGTCGCATCCAGCGGACCGTGAACGCCGGCACTCTGGTCAATGACATCCTGACTATCACCGCCCAGCAAATTTTTCGCTGATTTCACCAGCGAATCCGAAATGGCTTCACCGGTCTGCCCGGTGCGCCCCTGCACATTCAGGGTGTTCATCAGCGCCACCAGTGGTGACTGACGCACATCGGCCATCAGGGTCAGCTGGTCAATGGAGTCTGACAGCGTGACGGCCTGATTCCAATGCAGGCTATTGAGGAACTCAAGCCATGCCCCGCCGAAGTCGGCAAAGTAACGCTCCGTCAGGCGCTTTTTCAGCGCTTCCGGAGAGGTTTGATCCTGTTTATTCACCTGCCGCTTGCTGTCAGTCAGTACCCAGTCAAGCTCGTCCCGGCGCGCCTTCACCACCTTTTCGATGGCGGGCTGTACCGCCTGCTCCCAGGCCTGGCGGGTAAACATCCCCGGCACGATTTCGGTGGTTCTGAACAGGCGGGCGGCGTCAGTATCGCCGGTCATGTCTTCAAGGCGCATATCGACATACAGGTGCGCCACCTGAGAGAGCATTTTCTGGTACAGGGTCGATTCGCTGTTACGTACCCCCATCAGGCGAACCAGCAGGGAACGCGCCTGGCTGACCATGTTTTCATCGGCTCGCAGTTTCCACTCAGTATGTGTGACCAGTTGTGCGCCATAGAACGACAGCAGCGACGGGGCCATACCCTGCCAGATGCCGTTTTTTACACCGTCACGCATCGGCCAGTCATTCAGCAATGCAGAGCTGAACCAGGCCGCGTCCATATGTTCCGGACGCGCCAGCATCAGGTAGAGCCTGAGTTGGTCATATGTGGTTCTGGCCATCTGCTCACGCAGCGGGCTGCCCGGTGGCAACGCATTAAAGGCACTCAGTTGTCCCTGCAGATGATCAGCGGCGGCATCCCGCAACAGCGGCAGCGCGCTGTCCTGGTAACGCGGCCAGAGTGCCGCCAGCAGCACATTGTTCTGGCTCAGCCCGGCCTGCTCGTACCATGGCACACCGTGCTCAGCGCGGTACTGCAGGCGAGCCAGCGTTTTTTGCAGTTCAGACAGCGCATGCAGGCGCTGAGCCAGGGGCTGATTCTGCCGGGCGGCAAGTGCGGCCTGGGCATTCGCACCGGCAATCTGGCTGCGGTTGGTGACATACGCAAGCCCCATCCACGCAGCCCAGCCCACCATCGACAAAGCGACAACCGACGCAAACACTTTGCGCCATGGAATACCCGGCTTGCGTGGACGCAGTCCGGCAGGAAGTGTCCGGACCGATTCAGGCAAAACATCCCAGCGTTTATCCATGCCCCAGTGGTGTGTCACGGCACGTTCAGCGCCGGCAGAAGGCTGACTGAACACCACACCGGCCAGTGGCAGCGGGCGGTACGGATTGAGCATCACCGCCAGCGGTGCGGTCACGCTTTCCGGCTCACGAATGAGCTGGTCGGCAAGCGTCAGCAGGAAGTTATGTTTCACTTCACCGCAGGTCTGCTGAAGACCCTGTGAAGTCAAATCTGGCGTCAGGGCGGACAGTTGCTCTGCCAGCCCTTCGGGGCGGCAGCCGGCAGGTAACAGACAACCGATAGCCTGAGTAATGCGCCCTTCCGGTTTACCGGCGCGCGGATGCAGGGACCAGACAAAGAGAGGAAGTTTCCAGCCAAGCGCTTCCATCCGATCGCTGATGGCGTGGGACAGGGAATCCATGGTGCTTTCAGACGGTACCGGCAACGGCTGTCCCAGCCCTGGTGCTGAGAGTTGGTCAAAAGCCGAGGTGACCCACACCAGCCCGTCCACCGGGCGACTGCGCAGTTTGCGCAGCGCTGTAAGCCAGGCACTGTCTGCTGGCGTATTGAGATCACCGCCCCACAGCAAAAGTGTGCCGCGGTCTTCCTGCCAGAGCTGGCCTGTCAGGCCAGGGGTCAGCAGTTCTACCTCAGAGACGGTGCCAGTGATCAGCAGGATGCGTGTTTTACGGGCCCAGCGACGACCGTAGAGGTTACGCATGGCGTCACGGATTGTATCAACGGTGACATTGCGTGGTGCTGTCTGCTTGACACGATCTTCATCGGCCGGCAGGACACTTTTACGCGTCCCCTGAAAACGCGACCACTGTTGTTTAATCGCGAGACTCATGATTTTGCCATGGCGGACAAGCAAAAGAAGGATTATAGCTGCCACAGATCCCAGCAACTTTAGTCTATTGCTTGTCAGTCCGAACGCATCACCCTTTTTCCAGATGACCAATCCTATCGCAACAGCAATTAGTGTGGTAATGCTGAGGCGCCCCCAGTTACCACGCCACACTGAACTATCCTTCGCCATTCATCAGATTCCCTGTAGTTACGGTATTTACAAATCGCTGCTCTTTGTCACCCGAAAGCATCAGGCAATCTTCTTTTGTGAGCAGAGCTATATCACTGACGACGGCGGCCATAATCCACGGTGAGAAGGGACCACTTAGTCCGGCATATTTTTCCAGCCAGTGGCACTGCTGAGGTTTCCAGCTGCCTTCATATTGTTTTGCACTGGTCAGAAGAGCGGAAAAATCATCGCCCCACTCCATGCTGTCACCCACAATTGCACGCGCAGCAATAGCCTGTGACTGGGTCGAGAAAAAGGTATCGAGCTCTTTACTCAGCATTTGGGTTGATTCAATCGACATAGGCCGAAGCAGGCGAGCGTGATGCTTTAGCTGATACTTCGTTGCTACATCATCAGAGGTCAACATTAAAGCCGAGAGCGAATCACTGTACTCATTCCCTCCCTGAGTCTGGTGAACCAACAAAAGCTCAACATCCAGAATCGGGGCTTTAAGGCGTTCGCCCACCCAATCGAAGGCCCGGCCTTTAAGAATCGTCAGTAACGGTACGGGATAGGCCATTCCAACTACCTGGAGCCAGCATGCTGTAAATTCTCTCTGCAATGTCTCATCAGGATCGTATGAATCAGTCAGTAAGGTTGCGTGGAAAGGGAGGTCTGATAAGCGCTGTAATTCTGATATGTCCAGTCCCCCAATCAAGGCTGAAAAAGTATCTTCGCCATTAGGTAACGTTATTCTCCGAGAAAGAGAGCTACTCTGCTCGAGATCTTTGGAGGTCTGCAGAAATCTTGATGGTGTCAATTTATCAGGCAGAATAACCCGGCTATTCAGAACCGCCAGATAACGCCCGGCCCAGGAAACCCATTGCTGTTGTGCATAATCTGCTTCATCAGATTCAAACTGGTGACGATCCATTGCGTGGTTATACATCCAGCCGCGAATACAAATCGTCACGAACCAGATGAAAAGAGGACTTCCTGCAACAATCCAGAGGTTAAATTTTTGCAATTCACCAAGAAACTGATTGGCGTGGAGTACAAAGAGCAACACTCCAGCAATAACAGCAACAAGGCCTGCAATCAGCCAGATGACCAGTGAAGGCTCATCAGGTTCTGCAGCAATTGTGGCTTTCTGACGCTCCCAGCTCATAACTTATCCTACTGAACAATCCGGCGCACTGGAGATAACATGGCAGCCACATTCACATTCGCAGCCATCCACAACAACAGGCTTCCCATCAGAGATCCATTCTGGTGATCCTTCGATAATGGCATTAATACCATGACCTACAACAGGGCAATTAATCTCATCGCCAACAAGAGCCACTTTATTTCCGTTAACAGTCATGGTTGAAGATGCAGATATAACCTCACCGCCGTGAGTAGTTTTATCTCCTAGCAATACAAATCCTTTGGACATATGAGCTCCCAACAAAGTAAAATTTGTTTTTACTGATTAATTTTCGACACAGCGGAAACCGTACCCAGGACCTTCAGTTTCAGGCTTATTGCTTCCTCGCGTGATATCATACAGACCAAACATTGAGCCTAAGTAACCTCTTACTACTTTTTCAGTCCCATTAGCTGGCCCCTGAGGATCCCTTTCAGGTGAATGCTGGTAATAATCCTCAGCATACCAGTCATTAACCCAATCATGACCATTACCCATCATATCGAAGAGGCCTAGAGAATTCGGGGCAAAACTACCTACAGGGGCGAAATCAAAAGTGAAATTCTGTTTTTCATCAGGCCAGCTCACATTGTAATAATTATCTCCGTTTGCAAATTGGTTAAATTTACCTCCACTTCGCGCGGCATATTCCCATTGTGCCTCAGTAGGCAGGGTTATTTTTTTATTAGATATAGTCCCTATCCATTGGCAAAAATCAGATGCGTCTTTCCAATTTGCAACAGCTGGAAAATCGTCTCCTGTTGTTTTTTTGAACCGTTCACTCCTATCCTTTTCGGTAGCCCACAAGTAGTACTTGCTTTTACCCCTGCCCGCAAGTTCTAACCATTCATTAAATTCTCGCCAAGTAATACGCTTTGCTGACATATGGAAATCAGAAAGCTCAACCCAGTGCAATGGTTTATTGTTCTGATCAGGGCTAAATGGCAATTTTTCTCCTACCAAAGGACCAAAATCCCCCATCTGAAAGCGCCCACCTTTAACCACGACCATTGAATTAACAATATTGTTAGCAAATTTATGGTTCTCCGCATCGCTTTTAGCATTATCGCACCCAGCAAGGGTGATTGCTGACAAGGATACAAGCGTCAGTACTTTATATTTATTCATTACATTCATAACTCGTGCCCACCAACGATTACTCTAGTGCAACTTTGCATGAGCACTGGAGAAATTTCTTTTAATTTATGCATTTCACCCCCCTTTATTTCCTCTGTATCTGGTAAGCTGCCCCAAATATCCATAAGGTTTTTGGCATAATGGCTTGGAAGTATCTTTATTTCGGATGCATTAGGCACGATACGTGAAGAACCATAAACGCGATCCTGTTCCCCCAGAGCAAGAAAATCTGCAACTTTCTGCTGGTTTGCTTGCCACGAGCCAACAGCTTTAAAATCCTTGGATAGATGCTGCATTACATTTTCGTACTCACGTTTGGATTGAACCCAACGCAAGCACAACAAAACGGCACGTTTTCTGGCGCTAAACATAACTAACCCTTCACAGTCTGTCTGTGCATTCGAAGCCGGGCTGGCAAATTCATCCCAAAAATTATGTTCTATCAGGGATGCTATCGCCCCACCTTTACTTTCAGGTGGGGAATATTTCAAGCAATCACCATTGGAGTTTATAATCTCCTGCATTAAGGCAACCCTCTTCTCTTTATCACCCCAATCATTTTCTAACTTCATTAATAGAAGTCCAGTTTCATTCTCCAAGTTATTCAATAAAGCAACACCACCATGCATCGTCATTAATAAAGGTAATGCGCAAAATGCATAAAAGTCACCTTTACGAACTACATTCTCAGAGAGTTTTATGTAGTCAGCATTTCGAAGCATATAGGTCAAGCATGGCATGAAATCGGTAATTATAGCCACACCATCAATATCAAAAGCCGCACTTCCTTTTCCTCCCCCTCCCCAGCACATACCTCCACGCGCTAGAACCTGGACTTTCCCATTTTCATAGCTGAATCTGAACGTGCCACTCCATCCAACACCCATTTGGGCTGTCGCACCTACAGCTACTCTTGCAAGAGTGGTATATTCTTTGCTTTTCTCTGGGTTGCACCATTTGATTGAGCCTGAAAGGTTCGCTGAGGCTTGGGCTCCGGCAAAGACGGTTAATTCTCCCGTGACTTCTGGATCCTCAACAACTTTGCTTATATCTATTTTTCGCTCTCCGGGAGCGCCTGTATTGTATGAAGACCCGGGAACTCCTTTTGCCCAGTTACTTTTCATCGATACGCCGAGTTCAACACCTAAGCTTGCACCAACACTACCGGCCAAAGCCAGTTCAAAGTCAAAACGCAGCGTACTCAAATTACCGGTTCCCCCACCCATTTCTGGCTTCAGCGGGTAGGTCATCGTAATACCATGTATGTCAGGAAGCGACAGGGTTAACTTGCTTTTAGACTCAGCGAGAGCAAGGCTTGCATAGGCACTTGCTTTTCCGCTGGCGACAGCTTCTTTTTTTAATTTTTTACCCTGATTACGAAAATCCACTTCAAACGGGTTTAGTTCCTCTGTCAGACCCGCACCATAAGTCCAGCGCATAAGCTGTGACTGAGAATCAAAGCCAAATCTATCCCCCTGGTATGGAGAATGTTTAAGGCTGTCATTCATATCTCTGGCCCACTGACCAAGAATGCCTGTATGCTGTTCTAATAATTTCTGTTCAGCCTTCAGCATTTTTGGTTTTATCTTACTTATCTGGGATTTAAGTTTATCATAATCAATTTTTTCCCGTATTTTTGTGTTGCCTTCACTATCAGTATATGTCTCAGAGACAACAAAGCTTTTACTTCCTGACTTTTTATATCCTTCCTCAAGCGGATAACGTCGCCATTTGCTGTCAATTTGATCTGAGCGGGCATAGATATACCGAACGCCTTTCATATTTCCGCGAACTTCAATTAACTCCATTAGCCCGACAGCACTTTTGCTGCTGTTGTCAAGAAGAGTGGCCTTCGGAAGTTCTTCTGTCGCTGAAAGCGTCGCCAATTTTACTTTCAGTTTTTTATTAAGATCATCAAGTCTCTGGACTTCTTGTTGTATCTGAGTTTGGAGAGTCTGCTTTTCCCCAACCTGCCCCCAGTTTAATTTTGTGCACTGAGTTGTTAGATCATCTATGCGCATTTGCGTATCAACCTGATCACCTAACAATCTATTTAGCTCATTGCTTTCCTGCTCCAGCTTATCACCGTCAACAGCAAGAAATGTTTCACTATCAGCATGAAAATATAGTCGGGTGCCAGTAGCATGATTGGCTTTGATGCCATTCGCTTGCATCCCTGTTTTACCACTACCATGAACGTTTTCTGTCGTATTACTCATGGAGGCAACTCCTGTTAAATTTGTTCTGATATATTCGGGCTAATTATCCGAGTTCAACTTTTATCTTGTCTGATAATGCTGTGAATATTTCAGCGGTTTTGCCCTCAGAATCTGTTACCCCTGAATATACAACACCCTTACCAGTCGTAATCCGATAGCGAGTGTTTGGTGTGATCTGCCCAGTTTTATCATCGTGCGCCACGAAATACTCACTATACCCACCAGGAAAATCAGGTACGGAGGATGTAGCGCTGGCTGCACTCATTTTCTGCGCATTGGCGCATTTCCACAGGATATTACCTTCACAGCCCAGAATAATATTCTTACTCTGCAACTGGATGAACGACCCATCCAGATTTTTCAGCACGACATCTTTCGCCGCCGTGATCTCAATTCGCCCTTCTGTACTGGTTACGGTCACATCCTTTTTGGCTATCGCATCAAGCGCATCATCCTGAGCCTGAATTTCTACTTTTCCCTTAGCCGCAAAGAGTTTCATTCCGGCCTTACGGGCCAGCATACTCACGGCTTCACCTGCTGCTACGGTAAATCGTTTAAGTGCGCTAATGTCTGTATTCTGTTGCGACATGATCCCAACGCTGGCACTACCCGACGCCATACGAACCGCCTGCGGGCTGGTGATGCTTACTCCTTCAGGCGCATTTAGCACCATTCCTGGCTGGGTAAGGTCTTTAAGAGCATCAGTCAACTTCACCTGGCTCTGTATATCAGCAGGAAGTGCTTGTGCCGTTTCAGCAGCATCAGACAAACTTCTGGCAATACTCAGTGCATTTTCCAACTGGGCAATAGCTTCCTGCATCGAAAGCATCTTGTCCCCGGCAAACGGCTGTTTATCTGCTGTGATAAATACACCAGCTCCGCCGCGAACGGCCACCCATTTATCAGTACGTAACTCCGCACCTTCACCCCGAAGTACCCTGTCAGCATCCACGTTGTGACCCAGATTAAGCTGCGTCTTACCGCCGTACTCTGTACTGAGCTTAACGTGCTCTTCCCCCCGCTTATCTTCCATCCGCAGCTTGTTCAGGCCAGCGGTTCGAATGACGTTGCGCGTACTGTTGGCTTCAGTGACGTGGTCAACGTGGCGGGAGTCGTGAAGGGCATGGGCAATATACGGACGATCCGGATCACCTTCATGGAACGCAATGGCGACTTCAGTACCCTGTATCAGAGGGAAGTGGAAGCCGTACTTGTCGCCACCGTAAGGTTTGGCAAAACGCACCGGCATACTTTCCAGGCCCTGACGTTTGTCATCGCGGTCGGCATCAAACTTCACCCGGTACATGCCCGATGCATCCTGCCAGGCGTAGATATCGTTATCTTTGGCGCTGGTCACGCGCGCCATCAGGGTACCGCTGACGACAGGGCGTTTTTTTGCGGCAGGGCGCCAGCAACGGTTCTCGTAGTACGGCATGGCCGCCCATTCCACCTTCAGCGCACTCTGACGGCTGGCGGAGTAACCGGCGCTGATGATGACGAGACCGTTTTCGGTTTCACGTGGCAGTGTCGGCGGGATAGCCGTCTCGGTGATAGTCAGCACCTGAGCCGGACCCAGGGTATGGTCGGTACTGCTGCCGGTCACGGTGGTCTGGGTGGACAGGAAGCGCTCATGCTCCAGACGCGCCCAGAAGTTACCGGTTTCTACCGACGGTGTAATTTTGTCGCCACGTTCAAGGTGACGCGGGCGATAATGGTACACATCGCCGTAGGTGTTCCCCTCCCCGTCGCCGCGTGTCATGTCCGCCGGTACGGACATCAGGACGTTCTGGGCTTCGCGGTGGTTGTAGTCACAGGCGGTGACCGAACGCTCCACCACGTTATGCCAGACGTGTACGCCCCACACCGAGTCGGCCGCGTTGTCATTCATCCCTGACGGGCTGTTCAGCGGCAGTTTCTTACCAAACGTCCAGGCACTCTGCTTGTCTGCGAAATGCACCACTTCGGTCTGAGTGTCAGGCTGCAGGGTGAAGAAGTAAAAAATACCCACCTCCGCCAGCAGGCGTTCAATGAACGCGAGGTCGTTTTCCTGATACTGGTTAATCTGCTCACGCTTTGGATAGTCGGCTTTGAGGGTAAACTCATATTCCCAGCCTTTCAGACCATGTTCCTGCAGCACCTCTGCAACCACTTCCGGCACCGACTTATTGACAAAAAAGCGATGGGTGCGGAACTGATTCCCCAGCAATGCCAAGAAAGGCTCCAGCACGATGCAGTAGTGCGCTTCATCAGCGGAGCCACCGGTACGCTCGAAACGGGTCACCACCCCGTGAACCACCTTGCGATCCGTCAGGGAAAGCAGGTGGCCCGCGCACATTTTCAGTGTCGCGGGCTTGATCAGCATCTGTCGGGCATCAATGTTCTTGTCGGCACTTGTGAAGTTGATGGTATAGCAGTAAAGCTCGCTCATCGCTTCTGAGCCACTGAAGTCCTCCACGTCGATATCGGCTGTACAGGAAGGAATATCGAGACGGTAGCGGTTCAGGGCTTTTCCGGTGACGGTGGTCACCATCGTGTTTAGGGTATCCGTCAGGCTCATGGCGTTGACTCCATTGTGTATTCGGTTATTCCGTCAGGGCTGGCACGGGCCAGCATCGGTCAGAAAAGAAAAAACGGACTATTTATTCAGACGGTTGCGCAGCCAGTGAATCAGCGTCAGCAGGAGGTATGCCCCGGCACCACTCAGCAGGGCTTTTATCAGGATGGCCGTCATCGCAAGGTTATCCATCCCCACCTCGCCGTCTCCCGGCACCGGGAGGTGGTTGTTCACAAAATCGGTAAGGTTGCCATCGGGAAGGAAGAACGACCCTAGCAACGCCAGGACCAGTACGAGCAGGATTTTCATTCTGCGATCTCCGTGCGTTTCTTCATGGACTATTGTGCCCGACGCTTGTCAGCGTCTTCCTTTTCCCTGATCTCTTTCTCGCACTGGCTGAAATCGGGCGTACCGCGCACATCGATACGCGCCCAGGCCATCAGGCCGTTCCCGCCAGGCACCGGAAAGGTCCCCCGCTTCAACAACAGGCGGCGCAGATGCTGAAAATCGCTGTAACGTCTCAGGGTGATACAGCCCCAGGAGACGCCGGTGCCATCGCTGTTCAGGGGGTGAAGACGAAAGCCAGTGCGGTTGAGACCATTCACATTCAGACTGTCTTTTTTGGTTTTATCGCTGAACAAGGCAAACCATTCAGAATGATGATTTCGGTAACCATGCCAGGCATCAATCGCCTCTGCCCTGACACGGTTATACAGGCTGCCGGCAGGCCTGTCGGTCACCCAGTATGTACCGGGTGGAATAGCCGCCTTCTCATGGTCGGCGCAGTTAGGGTTATTGATATAGCGCTCAATGCCCGACAGCACTTCAAACGTCCCGATGCCGTAACATTTCAGGTATGCCGTTTTGCCATCCGCCGACAGGTTGCCGTAATCCATCATGCAAATCTGCACTTCAGCCTCCGTGCGCCTCATTAAACGCCAGTACAATCCCCTCATCGTCATTCCAGCCGAGCGTCAGGGAGTGTGGTTTCTGCTTTGCCGCCATGTGCGTCAGCAGTTGCTGACTCAGTACCGGCAAAATCTGTTGATTCAGCAGGCTGTCGACGTTGCGCGCCCCGGTGTCCGGCAGCAGACAGGCGTCCGTCAGCGCGTCATACAGGCTCTCATCAATGTGCGTGGTCAGGCCGTAGTGACGGTTCAGGCGCTTACTGACCTGCGCCAGCTTCATCTCTACGATGGTATGCATGGCCGCGTCCTTCAGCGGACGGTAAATCACGGTCTGGAAGCGGGCCAGCAGCGCAGGCTGGAAGTGGTCACGCAGCACCGGGCGCAGCAGTTCGTGCAGGTCCGGCTCTGTCGCCTCCGACTGTTCATCCAGCATCTGCATGATAAGGTCGCTGCCGAGGTTCGAGGTCATCAGAATCACCGTGTTGCGGAAGTCAATTTCCCGCCCCTCGCCGTCGCGCATAAAACCGCGATCAAACACCTGATAGAACAGGTTCATCACGTCCCGGTGCGCCTTTTCCACTTCATCGAGCAGCACCACGCTGTACGGACGCTTGCGCACGGCTTCAGTCAGAATACCGCCCTGACCGTAACCCACGTAACCCGGCGGGGAACCCTTGAGCTGGGAGACCGTATGCGGCTCCTGGTATTCAGAGAGGTTGATGGTAATCAGGGATTTCTCGCCGCCGAAAAACTCATCAGCAAGCGCCAGCGCCGTTTCAGTCTTGCCGGTGCCGCTCGGACCGGTCAGCAGGAACACGCCCTGCGGACCGTTCTCCGGCGCAAGCCCGGTTTTACTGGCGCGCAGGCGCTGCGCGATGGCATTCAGCGCCGCATCCTGGCCCACCACGCGTTTACCGAGACTGGTTTCCAGGCTCAGCAGCTCCGTCTGCTCGTCCTTCATTAATGACGAGAGCGGCACACCGGTCCAGTCGGCAATCACCGTGGCGACGGTGTGCACGTCCACGTCCAGCCCCAGCAGCGGGTTATTCTGCTGCACGGCGGCAAGCTCTGTCTGCAGGCCGGCAATCTCCGCCTGACGGGAGATGTCCGCGCGGCAGGCGAGCAGGGCTTCCGTGAGTTTCAGCTCCTGGCCGTACTGAGTTTCCAGTGCGTCGAGTTCCACGATGATGTGGACTTCGTCCTGCTCAATGGCCGCCAGACGTTCACTGTGGGTGATGTTGCCCACCGCAATATCTTCCATCAGCGCCTGTTTTTCCATCGCCAGGGCCGTGAGCTGCGCCTTCATCCGGGTCAGCGGCTCCGGCACGGTGTCAAGACTCATGCGCACGCGGGCGGAAGCCGTGTCCAGCAGGTCCACCGCCTTGTCCGGCAACTGGCGGCCTGTCAGGTAACGTCTGGACAGGGTGACCGCCGCCCTGACCGCCTCATCGGTAATGTGCACTCCATGGTGCTGCGCGTATCGCGATTTCAGACCCCGCAGCATCAGGCAGGCGGTGTCGTCGTCCGGCTCATCCACCTTCACCATCTGGAAGCGCCGCTCCAGCGCGGCGTCACGCTCGAAGTACTGCTTGTATTCGCTCCAGGTCGTCGCGGCGATGGTTCTGAGTTCGCCACGCGCGAGCGCGGGTTTCAGCAGGTTGGCCGCATCGGCGCCGCCCGCCTGGTTGCCTGCGCCGATAATGGTGTGTGCTTCGTCAATAAACAGCAGCACCGGTAGCGGCGACTGCTGCACTGCCTCAATGATGTTTTTCAGGCGCTGTTCAAATTCGCCCTTCACGCCCGCGCCCGCCTGCAGCAGGCCAAGGTCAAGAGTGCGTACCGAGACCGGCTTCAGCGCATCCGGGACGTTGCCCTCCGCAATGCGCAGCGCCAGACCTTCCACCAGGGCGGTTTTACCCACGCCCGGCTCCCCCACCAGAATCGGGTTGTTCTTGCGGCGCCGCGAGAGAATATCCACCATCTGGCGGATTTCATTATCACGACCAAACACCGGGTCGATTTTACCCTCGCGGGCGCGGGCAGTGACGTCGAGGGTGAACTTGTCCAGGGCGTTCTGCAGGGCCGGATTCAGTTCACCCTCTTTCACTCCGGCATCGACCGGCCGGCCGACAAACGCCACTTCCCCGCCCTGTGCCCGTTCCGCCTCCTGCTGTACTTCCGGACGCTCGTCAGACTGCGCATCCAGAAGCCCGCGCAGACGCTCCAACTGGCTCTGCCCCAGCGTCAGCAGCGGCCAGAGACCATCACAGCACGCCCGCGATGGTTTCTCCGTCAGGGCCATCAGCAGGTGAATGCTGCGTATCTGCTCTTCGCCCGCCAGCGACGCCCGCAGCCAGGCGTCCTGCATCAGGCTCTGAATACTGTCGGAGAGCTGTGGACGGCTGCGCACTGAACGGGGCAGCGTGTCGAGAAATGCCAGCAAATCCTGCCAGATGGCGTCCATATTCCATTCGTAGCGCCGTGCCAGCACCGTCAGGTCGCCCTCACCCTGCTCCAGAAGTTTCAGCAGCCAGTGCTCGGGCAGGATTTCGGCGTGGGCGCGGGTCTGGCACAGGGAAGCCGCGCCCTCCATGGCACGGGCGCAGTAAGGGTTCAAACGACGTAACAGGACGGCGGGATTTTCCATGAGACTCTCTCTTTATCAGTTCCGGGCACGCTACCGCCCCTCGCTGTTCACCAAAGCGCATCAGGTCAGGCAGGCAGATTGTGTTTTTCTTTGCTCAACACCTGTTTCTCAGGCGCTCAGCAAAGAAAAAAGCGGACAGAGAAGCTCTGCCCGCTTGCGACTTACGCAGTGGCGCGTTCGTTCCAGCTGTCGGAATGGATGATGTTGCCGTCCTTATAGGTCCAGGTGATTTTTTCGTAGCGCAGCTCAATCTGCTCGAGGTGGTTGTGCTTCTCGAACGCCGGATCCTTGATGTCGTGCATCTTCGGATTCACTTTCACCAGCTTCACGTTTTCCAGTTTGGTGTTGAAGTACTCCACTTCCTGGCCCGCGTCGTTGATTTTGTACCACTTGAACTCCGCAGACTTCAGGGTCTGGCCGGTGGTCACCGCCTTGTACAGGTACGGGCTGGAGGAGTCGATTTCCTTGGTGAACAGGAACGGCGTGTGGATACGCGTACCGGTCAGTTTGCCGGTGTTGTTGTCGGTCGGGATGTACAGGTTATGCTCCTGCGCCACCACCTCGATGCTGCCTTCACGGTCCTTCACGTCCACGGAACCTTTAATGTCCGCGCCGCCGTCGTCCTTCAGCCACAGATAAACAGGAATTGCCATGTTAATTACTCCATTTCATTTTTTGACGCGCCATCATCCGATGACGCGGGTGTGTCGCCCGGCAGCCGGCAGGCATTTGCCTGCGGCACCAGGCTGATTTCGACACGGCGGTTGAGCGCACGGCCCTCCGGGGTGTCGTTGGTGGCGACAGGACGGCTTTCACCGTAGCCCTGCACCGCAAAACAGCTCTCCGGCACGTCGCCGGTATCGCGCATCCAGTCGCGCACGGACTCCGCACGCTTAAGCGACAGCACCTGGTTGGACTGGTCATCGCCCGTGCTGTCGGTATGGCCTGCCACCACAATCAGCCAGCCGGGCTTTGCCTTAATCCCTACCAGCGAGTTCACCAGCAGCTTCACCGAGCCGAGTTTCAGGGCCCATTTGCCGGTGTCGAACAACGACATGCTGTCGAGACGAAGGGTTTTCGGCCCCTGAATGATTTTCTTAATGACCGGAGGAGGCGGTGGCGGTGGTGCCCAGTCACTGACTGCGGCCTCAACGGGCGGAATCAATCGCAGTCCCTGATACAGACCCATGCGATAACGCAGTGGCTCCCCACGACGCGCCCAGTCGTCCAGCAGTGCACCATCGGCCCGCAGGCGCTGCTGCGCACGCAGTTTCGGGGCAACAGGCTGCCCCGTCAGCTGGTGATATAACGCAAGGTGATCGCCAACATTACGAATGAGGCGCTGGTTGTTCACCCAGGACGCTAGCATGGCCAGCGCCAGGAAAATCCCGCCCAGTAATCCGGCATAACGCCAGAACACCATCCTGCGGCTCACGCCACGTCGGCGCGGCAACGCCGGCAGCAGTAGTTCAGGCAGCGGCAGTGGCTCTGTGCTCACAACGGCATCCGGTGGCAGCGCCGTCACGGAAGTGATGTGCTGTTGCCAGAGATTGCCCACGATACCAGTCACCGGCACCATGCACATACCCTGCACGCAGGGCGTCATCACTGGTAACTCTCCCCGCCGTACCGACAGCAGGTCATTCACCGCGCTGTTTTGCCAGGCAAGCAGACTGTCCAGCCACAGGACATGACTCAGACGCGAAAGACGCCCGTCAGTTCCGGTTTCCAGGATCCACTCCGTCAGTGACACATTGCCCTGACCGGACTGATACACCTGAATACCGCTTCGCGGGTTTATCGTGGTAAACCTGACGGGCTCAGCCTGCGCACAGACCACAGGAGGGGATATCCAGGTCACGGTCCACAGCGGGGGGAGTGTGCCAAATGCCGCACGGCACCGGACGACAGCACGCTGCCAGCCCCGAAGATGCTGGGTAAAATCATCACCGGAGATGTGTTGCTCAGGTACCACCGCCAGCATGACGGAGATTTGCGACACCAGGGCCGGGCGCACAAGGCTCAGGTGCTGTGCCAGGAGTGGCAGTTGTTCCGCATCCTTTACCCACAGATACCAGCCCTGCCGGGTTTCCCGGTGACAGGAGCCGGACACAAACAGCGGGCTGTTGTCGCCGCAGACGAGGATCACCGCCCCCTGAAAATCTTCCGGCGGCAGGTTTTCATCTACAATCTCGCGGACAGCGGTCGCCCGTGCCTGAGAAGCCCGGCGCTGGCACCAGAACATCACCCCGGAGACCAGAGCGACCAGCAGGCTGAGTGCCACACGGCTGCCCGTAGACAGTGGCCAGAATCCCAGAATGAGCCACAGCGCCAGTACGGCACCCAGGACAGTTAACAGACTTCGGTACGCATCCCGCATCGCTTACTCCGGTCTGACCGTCTGGCTTACCAGCTCGGTAAGCGAAGACGAGAGGAAGAACCAGAGCGCCGCCAGGGCGACAACGGCCATGATCCAGGCCAGCCAGTACTCGCGTCGACCGCTGCGCAGACGTGATGCCCGGGCAACAATAGGGGCATCCTGTGCCAGCGTGAAGGCCGGAACCCGTTCTGCAAGCGCGCGAATTGTATCTTCCCGACGCTCGTCATCCTGGGCGCGATACTGACCCACGAACCCCAGCTGCAGTGTTCGGTACATACAGGTCAGGACGGCGGCGTCAGGGGCAGTTTCCTTCAGCAAATCTCGGATCCTTTCCCACAGCTCCTCACCGGCATTTAGGGTACCAAAGAAGTGGGCCTGTAGCGGGTCACGGTGCCAGGTCAGATAGCCATCATCGGTGGTACCCCGGTTCATCACGCTCTCATCAAGCAGTGCACACAGGGCATACACCATATGGTCACAGCTGATGTCGCTGTAACCTGCCTCCGTGAGCGCAGCCTTCGCCTCCTGCACCAGACGGCAGGCCCGGCGATAGAGCCCTTCGCCGTCACGGACCTCCTGTCCGCCCCGCAGCTGGCTGGCCATCAGCCAGCCCGGGTAGAAAATGCGCTCAATTTGACTCATTTCTAATGTATTCATGTACGCAGCACCGCAAAGAGTTCAAGTTTCACATCCCCCAGTGAGCGCGGGGTATAGAAGGTGCAGCTTCCCGCTTCCAGCATCGCCCGTGCCGCCTCACTACTCAGATCCAGCGAGAAATACTGGTTCTCAAGGCGTAACGGGATAGCGGTCGGCACATGGGTCAGCGGCCTGATAACCATCCCGCTCAGGGCCACATTCACCACATCCGAAACATCATCAAAGCTGCCCGCTTTACACAGCTGCGGGAATTTCGTCTGAAGTTCATGGTTCGGCATGGAAGAGCGTACGGAAAGGTAGAAATCCGCCCCTTCGCGCAGGCGGGCATCGTGCAGGGCACCTTTCCAGATCTGATCCTGATGCTCCAGGTGGATACTCACCACCCTCGACGGCAGGCTGGCTTCCAGCAGTTTATCGAGCAGTGCCAGCAACGGCGGGAATACCCGCTCTGGTGCATCATGCTTGTAAGCAGGAATGTCCCCGGCGTCGTGTTCAAGTGAGAAAGTCAGCAGGCTGCCGGCCAGCCGGGTCAGTTCGCGGTACAGCAGTTCCGGGTGCCTGCCCGGTGTCTGCAGCAGTTCCGTCAGCACCGGCTCGGCGCTGTTCAGGGCATTGAGCAGCCAGAACAGGGAGACATCCGCGACCGCAAAATCGGCCATCCGTTCATTGCTTTCACGACGCATGGCCATCAGGCGACGGCGGCGGGCCTGCAGACGAACCAGCAGGTCACCCAGCTCGGTGGCAAGCCACGGGCTAGCAGCAACAGAAAGCATCGGCGGGATAAAGGCCGGGTCACGGCACCACTGCCCCTGTGCATTACGTACCAGACGGGCGACCGGGCAGGTCAGGTATGCTGTGTTTTCCTGGCCGGACAGACGCAGTGTCAGGGCATGACGCAGGATCGCGAGTTCCCCGCTTTCATGCCCGGCCAGTTCCTGCACCACCACACGTTCGGCTTTCCAGCGACGCGGGCGTTCACTGTCCTGCCCGTTATCGAGGTTGCCACCACTGGCGCTCAACAGCGGCAGCGCAGCAACCACTTCAACGGCTTCAGAGCCGTTTGCAGCGGATAAATCGCAGACCGGCGGAAGATTATCCGCCAGATCCGTATCAACTATCGTGCCATCCTGGAAACGCACGACCAGTCGGGTGGCATTCAGGCGCGAGAGCACCAGTGCAGCATCATCAAACTCTGCCGCAACCACGCCCCAGGGATGAGAAATACCCATCCCGGCGACCATGTCGGCAACGTGTTCATTCCAGCGGGCCTGCTGCTGAAACTGTTGCGGGGCCAGGAAAGCCCCGTCACTCCATAACGGACGATAAATTTTCATCCCTGCTCCCGCCTTACGCTTTCGCTTTCGGCATCTGGCTCACCAGCGACAGGTTCACGTCCATGCCTTCCACCTGGAAGTGCGGCACCGCAAACAGCTTCACGCGGAAGAAGCCCGGGTTGTCTTCGATGTCTTCCACCACCACTTTCGCGTCGCGAAGCGGGTGGGATGCCTGCAGCTCGTCGCCCGGATCGGTCATTTCAGTCACCAGACCACGCACCCAAGTGTTGAGTTCAAGCTCCAGCAGACGGCGATCCTTGGTGGTGCCGATGTTTTCACGCTGAATCAGCTTCAGGTAATGCGCTATGCGCGACAGCAGGAAAATGTACGGCAGGCGCGCGTTGATACGGCTGTTGGCGGTGGCATCTGCGGTATCGTACAGCGCCGGTTTCTGGGCAGAGTTAGCCGAGAAGAAGCAGGCGTAGTCGCGGTTTTTGTAGTACGACAGCGGGATAAAGCCCAGGTTGGCGAATTCAAACTCGCGGGTTTCTGGGATCATCACTTCAGACGGGATTTTCACCTGGTTACCGGTGCCAAGGTCATACAGGTGGATCGGCAGGTCTTTCACCGCACCACCGGCCTGCGGGCCACGGATCTGCACGCACCAGCCATTATTGATGAAGCTCTTCACCATGTTCGAGGCGAAGGAGAATGACGCGCTGGTCCACAAATACTTCTCGTGATCAGGGCCTTTTACCTGCTCGACATAGTTGAAGCTGCGCACCGGCACGGTGTCCGGACCGTATGGCAGACGCCCTAACACGCGCGGCATCACCAGGCCGATATAGCGTGAGTCGTCGGTGTCACGGAAGGATTTCCACTTAATGTACTCAGCGCGATCGAAGTAGTTGCCGATATCTTTAATCGCTGCAACTTCTTCCATAGAGTCTTTCAGGAAGAATTTCGGGCCGACGGCACCGATAAACGGCATGTGTGCAGCAGCAGACACTTTAGAGATGTTGCGCAGCAGCGCCACGTCCTGCGGACTGGCATCGAATTCATAGGAGGAGATCACAGAGCCAATCGGCTCTCCGCCAGGGGTGTCATATTCGGCGGTATAGGTGTGCCAGTAGAGTCCGCTCTGGATCAGTTCCGGCGCGTCTTCGAAGTCCTGACGCAGGTCGTCTTTCGAGACGTCCAGAATTTCAGTCTTCACGTTCTGGCGGTAGTCAGTGCTGTCCACCAGCTGCTTCAGGCCGCGCCACAGTGATTCCACCTTCTGGAACTCTTGATGGTGCATTACTGCGTCTAACTGGCGACTGATCTGGAAATCCAGTTCCGCGATATGATGGTCAATCAGCGTTTTGTCGAGTTTCTCAACCTGCTGACCGGACTTGCGGATGCAATCCATAAATACCTGCATCGCCGCCGTCAGGCGCTCGCCTGCTGGCGCGTCAGAAAGCGCCGCATCATCCAAAAACGCGTTAATATCACCCAGGCTTGAGGCCGGGGTCAGATTGATTTTTTCAAACAGGGAGGCGTAAACGCTCTCTTTTTCCAATACGGTGGTCTGCCCCTGCGTGGAGGCGGTTTCAGAATTTACAGACATCAGCATATTCCCGGTTAATCCATTAAATAACGCACGCCGCTTATTTCGGGGCCAGTGCACTCATTTCGTCGCGTAATTCCTGAGACAGCGCCGGGTCTTTAAGAATTTTCTCGAGTTCTTTTCTGAAAGTAGCGTTATCAAGGAGATTAGATTTCAGATCGCGTAATAAATTACGCATCGCCAGCATGGCACGGAGTTGAGGGATCTGACGGGCCACCTGTTCCGGTTCGAAATCTTTAATATCGGAGAAACTCAGCTTCACGTTCTCTTCCGAACCATCCCCTGCCAGCGTATTCTGCACACTAAGGTTTACTTCCGGGTTAAATTCCGAAAGTACGCTATTAAAGTTATTTTTATTGACGTTAATTTTTTCTCTTTCAGATAATGAACGACTTTCTTTGCCATTACTGAAATCACCGACGGTGAGGAGTTTAAGTGGCAGTTCGACTTTCTTCTGTGCGCCACCCGTGTGCAGTGCCAACTTTAAATTTATGCGTGCCTTCGGCACCTCGTTCTGGAACGTATCGGCCATAGCGGTCCCTTTCCTTAAGGAATGTTTGTTGAAAATAACAACGTTTCTTTACAAATCCATATTAGAACAAAACACCATTCAAGATCAACTAAACAGACCATAGATCTGACATAAGACTTTTATTAAGGATTTTCATCCGTTAATGATTGATGCATGACGCCATGAAAACAAAAACCATACATGGCATTAATTGTTTATTTACGGAAGCATGGAATTAAAACCCACTAGCGATGAAAACATCCTTTTTATATCAAAGAACACGCAGATTATTGATACAAATCAATGAATGAATACAGCAGTAGATACCCTCATGCTTGAGAAATTTCTGAATCCGCAAATAACAACACGATAATTTTCTTAAAAGTATCAGCAATAAAAAAGTCCAATATTGGACAAGAAATAATTCCGAGAATGTAATGAAAATATGTTTATCATTCGTGCCATGAATATATTATTCAGACGAAGACTTTTCCAAATAGTAATCGCACCTCAGATGCCTGATAGTAATAGATCGTAAGAGTCAACGAAAGGTTTATTCCAATTGTGGCGCGACTGTCAACATAATAATATTCCCCAGTCTTAATTGCTGGGTACCATTCGTCGGATGTCGTTGCGGCGGGAGAGGTTCGAATAAAGAGACTGGCGCTGTAAGCGCGCCAGCTCAGGTTTAGCGGTAGTAGCCTTAGGCTAACAGGCACTGATCAGTGCTTTTCGATATACATCGTCCGGCTATAGGCTACGTCTTCGGGGTTATTAATCGGATAACCTTTCACCCACGGCTTGATCAAACGTCCATTGGTATACTGATAAATCGGGGCTATCGGCGCTTTCTCGGTCAGGATTTTTTCCGCCATGTTGTAATCTTCGTTACGCGCTTTCTCGGTGGTTTCAAGCGTCGCCTGGTTGATAATCTTGTCGTAAGCCGGGTCCTTGAAACGGGAAATATTGCCGCTGTGGGTTGAGGTCAGCAGCGAAAGGAACGTGGAGGGCTCGTTGTAATCCCCTACCCACGACGCGCGGATCACATCAAAATTACCGGTGTTGCGGCTGTCAATGTAGGTTTTCCACTCCTGGTTTTGCAATTTGACATCCACACCCAGGTTCTTCTTCCACATTGATGCTACGGCGATGGCAATTTTCTGGTGGTTTTCTGAAGTGTTGTACAGCAGAGTTAGCTTCAGCGGACGCTGCGGACCGTAACCTGCCGCCTGCAGCAGCGTCCTTGCTTGTGCGTTTAACTCCTGCTGCGACATCTGCTCAAAAGGCGATGTCTCCGGCGTAAAACCTGCCGTGACCTCAGGAGTGAAGTGCCAGGCTGGTTTTTCACCTGTACCCAGTACTTTTTCCGCCATAATACGCCTGTCGATTGTCATGCTCAGCGCCAGGCGCACGCGGGCATCAGCCGTTGGGCCTTTCTGCGTGTTGAACGCATAGTAATAGGTGCCGAGCTGCGGCGGCGTATACACCTGCCCCGGAATATCCTTCAGCAGCTTCTGATACATATTTTTTGGGAACGACTCGGTGATATCAATATCGCCAGCGAGATAACGTTTTGTGGCTGAAGACTCCTGGTTAATGGGCACAAAAGTGACTTTTTTCAGCACCGTTTTGGCGTTATCCCAGTAGTGTTCATTCGGCTCCACCACCAGCTTTTCGTTGACCACACGATCTTTCAGCACATACGCACCGTTCCCCACAAGGCTGCCCGGACGCGTCCACTCTTTACCACTCTCAACATTGGCTTTCTGAACGGGATAAAACGCAAAGTTAGCCGTCAGGTTGCTGAACCAGGGCAGCGGCTTATCCAACTGTACACGCAACGTTTTGGCATCGACGGCCGTAACGCCAAGCGTATCAGGCGCGGCTTTACCATCAATAATCGCCTGCGCGTTGTTGATACCCGCCAGCGCCGCAAACCACGCGAACGGTGAGGTGGTTTTTGGGTCAACCAGACGCTGCCAGCTGTAGACAAAATCCTGCGCCGTCACGGGCGTGCCGTCAGACCATCGGGCGTTATCTCGCAGCGTGAAGGTCCAGACGCGGTTATCGTTGCTCTGCCAGCGCGTTGCCACGCCAGGGGTCAGTTCCCCTTTTTCATTCTGATTCACCAGTCCTTCATAAAGGTCACGGATCACCTGAATTTCAGGCAAACCTACGGCCTTAGCCGGATCGAGCGAAGCCGGTTCGTCTTTAATGTGTCTCACCAGTTCCTGTTTTTGCGCCAGGACAGTGCCCTGCGGCACATCAGCAGCGTACGAAAGTGAAGAAAGTCCGCACAGCCAGAGTGCAGTACAAAGACGCGAAACAGGATGCTTCATAAGATCCCCTTGATTGAATTCAGATAACCAGCAGATGCGTAATTATTTGTTTCACAAATGAGAAAAGCAAATACCTTCATCCGGAAAGTTGATATCTGGCAATTTTCCGCTAACACGGAAACTATTTGATAAACAGCAAGTTTTGCACAACACTGCCACTAGAGACATTTTTATCAGGATTTCGTATGACAATCACCCGACCAAGAGCGCAACGTGGTGCTTTTCCGCCTGGCGCTGAGCAATATGGCCGTTCTTTTTTTGGTGCATCTTTGATCTGGTTTCCTGCCCCGGAGGCCGATCGTAACAGCGGTCTGATCATTGCCGGTACGCACGGCGATGAGAATTCATCCATTGTCACGCTGTCGTGCGCGCTGAGAACGCTGACTCCCGAACTGCGGCGTCATCACGTGATTTTGACCGTCAATCCGGATGGCTGTCAGCTTGGGTTGCGTGCCAATGCGAGGGGGATTGACTTAAACCGAAATTTTCCGGCTGCAAACTGGCGCGCCGGAGAGACGGTATATCGCTGGAACAGCTCCGCCGAAGAGCGCGATGTGGTCCTGCTGACGGGAGACACCCCCGGCTCGGAGCCGGAGACGCAGGCGTTATGCCAGCTCATTCATAAGATCCACCCGGCCTGGGTTGTCTCGTTCCACGATCCGCTGGCCTGTATCGAAGATCCGCGTGATACGGCGCTGGGTCAGTGGCTGGCTGAGGCATTTGCCCTTCCGCTTGTGACCAGCGTGGGTTACGAAACACCAGGCTCGTTCGGCAGCTGGTGCGCTGACCTGGGGCTGCATTGTATCACCGCAGAATTCCCGCCCATCTCGTCTGATGAAGCCAGCGAAAAGTATCTCAAGGCGATGACAGAACTTCTGCGGTGGGAACCTCAGAGGTGAAGCACGCCCGTGGTAAAATTCAGCGCGGGTGAGACGTCAACCGCCAGCCATGTCGGGCCATCGAGATCGGCAAAACGCACTTGATTTGCCAGCGGTAGCGCAGCGCCAATCGCCCGTGATGTGCAGAGCATGCATCCCAGCATGAGGGTAAATCCCTGCTCCTGCGCCGCTTTCGCCAGCGCAAGCGCTTCGGTTAACCCGCCCGTTTTGTCGAGCTTAATATTAACCATTTCATAGCGGCCTTTAAGGCTGTCCAGACTGTCGCGGGTGTGACAACTTTCATCCGCACAGACAGGAAGTGGATGAATGAAATTCGCCAGAGCGGCATCCTCATGCGCCGGTAAAGGCTGTTCGAGCATGGCAACGTCAAGATCGGCCAGCAGCTGACAGCGTGCGGCCAGTCCCTCGCTATGCCAGGATTCATTCGCATCCACAATCAGCGTTGCCTGCGGCACTGCCGAACGAATGGCAACCATCCGTTCACTGATTAATCGATCGTCGAGCTTAATCTTTAATAACGTCGCGCCGGAGTCGTAGAGCGCTTTTGCGCTGGCCGCCATCTGTTCTGGCTCACCGATAACAACCGTCTGTGCGGTCACCACCGCGCCCGGCAACGTAATCCCCAAGAGTGAAGGCAAGGTTGTCTGCTGCTGCGCGGCCTCCAGGCTCCACAGCGCGCAGTCAATCGCGTTGCGCGCTGCACCGGCAGGCAGTCGCTGTTGCAACGATTCGCGGGTAAGACCCGTTTGCAGATCGGGCACCAGGGTCATGATTTGGGCCATCACCGAAGCAAGGCTCTCGCCGTAGCGAGGATAAGGCGTGCATTCACCGACCCCCTTAATGCCGTCCTCCTCTATTTCGACCACCACGACGCAGGCTTCACTGCGGCTGCCGCGGGAGATCACAAACGGGGTATGCAATGGCCAGGCTTCTTCATAGACCTTTACGCTTCTCATCACTGACTCCTTGTAGCCCGGTAAGGCATAAAAATTGGTTTGCCGTGTTATCCGCGGATGGCATACACTAGCCCCGACGTTAACTATATGTAAACAGGAAGATATCTATGTCACAACTCGTTCATTTCCAGGGCAACCCGGTCTCTGTTGCAGGTGCCATTCCGCAGGTGGGTAACAAGGCGCAGGCTTTTACGCTGGTGGCTAAAGATCTGTCTGACGTCACGTTGAGCCAGTTTGCTGGCAAGCGCAAAGTCCTGAACATTTTCCCAAGCATCGATACCGGCGTTTGTGCCGCATCCGTGCGTAAATTCAACCAACTGGCAACAGAAATGGACAACACCGTCGTGCTGTGCATTTCCGCTGACCTGCCGTTTGCCCAGTCTCGCTTCTGCGGCGCTGAAGGTCTGAGCAACGTCATCACCCTTTCTACCCTGCGCAGCCCTGATTTCCTGGAGAAATACGGCGTTGGCATTTCTGAAGGTGCTCTGAAAGGCCTGGCGGCACGTGCGGTTCTGGTCATCGACGAAAACGACAACGTTGTTTTCAGCGAACTGGTCAACGAAATCACCACCGAGCCGGATTACAGCGCTGCGCTGGACGCCCTGAAAGCATAATAATTGCTTAGCATTCTATAAAGCTTAGCATTGTCCTGAAACCTCGCGTCGGCGGGGTTTTTTATTGCCCCATAAGCTGAATCGTTAAGGCACAAATGCTTTTACTTCACATTTTTCATGTAAACACTGCTTAGTAGAAAAACAAACAGGAGAGTCAACTCTCATTTATCAGGTTAAAAAACCGTTATTTCCTGACCAGTGAACCGCATCACATTTCCCCTCCCCTCTAAACATTAGATTTGCTGACGTATTCAAATAATCGTTTCAGCAAAAAGGGATAAATATGAAAATTAAACTGGCGTTGACGGTGGTTGCAGTACTGATTTCGGGTCATGTCTCGGCAAAAACATGGGTGCTGACAAGCGCTGAAAGCGCTGTAGAAAAAGGAAACTGGCGAATTTCGAGTGATGAGCTGAACGCTAAAGGGCCAAACTTCAGCATTGAACAAAAAGTTCTCCACGGCGGTAAGCAGGAAGGCAGTAAAATCATTGTTATTAGCAGTAAAAATGGCCTGACAATAACGTTGAGTCCAACGCGTGGTATGAATTTACTGCGCGTTGAGGGTTTTGGGTCAAAACTCGGCTGGGACTCTCCGGTTAAAGAGGTCGTTAACCCGGCATTTATCAATCTGGAAAGTCGAAATGGACTCGGCTGGCTGGAAGGTTTCAACGAAATGATGGTTCGCTGCGGCTATGAGTGGACAGGCCACCCGGTAACAGCGGACGGACAGATTTACACGCTGCACGGTAAGGCGGGGAATACGCCGGTATCTCAGGTTGAAGTCGAGGTCGCTGATGCTGCACCGCATGAAATCCGCATTCGCGGTCTGATTAAAGAGAGCACCTTCAAAAAAGCCGATCTGCAAACGATGACCGAACTGCGTTATGTTCCTGGAAGCAACCAGTTCAGCCTGCATGATGTTCTGACCAACCATGCTGACTACCCGCACGACTATCAAATCATCTACCACAGCAACTTTGGCACGCCGATCCTTGAAGAAGGCGCTCGCTTCCTGGCTCCGGCCGCCAGCGTGAGTCCATTTAACGATTACGCCAAAGCGGGTCTGAACGGCTGGCAAACCTATGCTGGTCCGACAAAAGGGTTTGATGAGATGGTCTTTAATATCACGCCGCTGGCTGACAAAGATCGCCAGACGCTGGCTGCGGTGGTCAACAAAGCGGGTGATAAAGGGGCATCAATTCAGTTTGATACTCGCCAGTTGCCGGTTCTGACGTTGTGGAAAAATACCGACACGTTGAAGCAAGGCTATGTCACGGGTATTGAACCCGGTACCAGCTACGCCTACCCGGTCACGATTGAACGCGAGCAGAAACGCGTTAAGCAGCTGGAACCTGGCGCAAGTACGCAGTTCGATCTCACCTATACCCTGCTTCATAACCAGGATCAGGTGAAAGAGGTGGAGAACAGGATCGCGGCGATTCAGGGTGAGACAAAACCAGACCTCGTTGCCACCCCAATCGCGAAGGAATAAGTGATATTCAAAAGCCTCCATCCGGAGGCTTTTGCTTTTATTCGTCGCCTTTCTTATGGTTCAGCCCATACTCACGCAGCTTATTCGCAATCGCGGTATGTGACACCCCAAGCCGCTTGGCCAGCTTACGTGTGCTTGGATAGCTACGATACAGCTGCGTCAGCACAGAGCGCTCAAAACGACTGGTGATATCGTCGAGCGAGCCTTCCATCGCCTCTTCACCTACCGACACCGTCCCGGCATCGTAATCCGGCAACAGGATATCCTGAGGCCGCAGCTCGTATCCTTCCAGTTGAGTCAACGCGCGGTACACGGCGTTTTTCAACTGACGAATATTCCCCGGCCAGCCGTAGCGCGTCAGCACCGTGCCCAGATCGGCAGAAAGCTTCGGACGCGGCACCCCCTGCTCATCCGCAAAACGGGCCACAAACAGCTCCGTCAGCGGGATGATGTCTTGCGGACAATCGCGCAGCGGCGGGATGTTGAGCGTCAGCACGTTCAGACGATAATAGAGATCTTCCCTGAACACCCCTTTTTGCACCAGCTCCACCAGGTTTTTCTGGGTGGCGCAAATGACGCGAACGTCGACGTGGACTTCATGGTCCTCACCCACGCGACGGAAAGTACCGTCGTTCAGGAAGCGCAGCAGCTTAGCCTGCATGCGCGCAGACATCTCGCCGATTTCGTCCAGCAGGACCGAACCGCCGTTGGCCTGTTCGAAGAATCCTTTTTTCCCTTCCGGCGCGTGGCCAAACAGTTCACTTTCAACGGCATCTTCAGGGATCGACGCGCAGTTCAGTGCCAGGTAAGGTTTTGCCGCCCGCGGGCTGGCCATATGTACGGCATGCGCGAGTAAATCTTTCCCGGTTCCCGTATCTCCCGTTATCAGCAAGGGTGCAGTCAAATTGGCAAGCTTACGTGCCTGATCGACCACATGGCGCATTTTCGGGCTGACGGCAATAATCTGGCTGAATGCGCCGACATCCTGGCTGGAAATGTTCTGCAGTTGACGTCCCATCCGGACGGTGGAGCGCAGCATAATCACGGCTCCCGTCAGGACACGACTGTCGTTTTCCCCTTTCAGGTAGACCGGCGTGATCTCCATCAGGAAATTTTGCCCGTTAATAACGACATGTTCGCTATGGGTGTTTTGCGGGTTACTGTCCAGCCAGCGCTGGAAATTAAAGCCGGGGATCAGCTGCGTAGCGTGATGATTGCTGAGTTTCTCCTGACTCTGTGCAAAAAGCTGGCAGCTCGCCAGATTCACGCGCTCAACTTTACTTTTCAAGTCGAGGGACAAGAAAGGTTCAGGCATGGCTTCCAGCAGCGCGCTCAGCGCCAGGTGCTCTCGCTCTGACGGCATCCATGGGATGGTACGGACATCCGTAACGCCAGCGATACGGCGGATTTCCCCCATCAGGCTACTGAAGGTGTTGAATTCAATTTCGGCAAAATTGAGGTAAATTCGCCCGACAGGATCGATCTCAATGCCACGTAAATCAATGCTACGTAAAACAAGAAGATCGAGTAACTCGCGGGTCAGACCGAGACGGTCCTCACAAAAGACTTCCAGACGCATGGGAAATTCACCGTTCTTAGCCATTAACGCTAAAATGATATGTCAGATCACGGTATTCTGGAAGGTGGCTGTCAACAAATATTGACAGCCAGCACGAATAGTAAGCAAGGCCTTTACGGGGTCGGTTTTTTATTGAGCGTTTCTTTCAGTTGCCCAATGAGCTCACGACGGAAATCGCCCAGACGAGGTTTGTCACCATCGATCCAGGGCAGCGGACGGCATACCTCCATCGCTTTGATACCCAAACGAGCAGTCAGCAAACCGGCACCAATCCCCTGAGCAGCCCGTGCGGACAGACGCGCCGCCAGATCTTGTGACATCCAGTCCATCCCCACTTCACGAACCAGCTCGCTGGCACCGGCAAACGCGATATTCAGCAGCACCAGCTTGAACAGGCGCAGACGGCTGTAATAGCCCAGTTCGATGCCGTACAGATTTGCGATGCGGTTAATCAGACGCAGGTTACGCCAGGCGATAAATGCCATATCCACCAGCGCCAGCGGGCTGACGGCAATCATCAGCGTGGACTCCGCCGCCGAACGGCTGATTTCACGTCGCGCCTGCGCATCCAGCACCGGCTGCACCAGGTGGGAATAAAGCGTCACCACTTCGCGATCGTTCTGAGTCTCATGAATGGCGGCATACCAGCGCTGAAGCGCCGGGTGCGACTTGTCTATACCGGCCTGTGCGGCCAGTTTCTCACAAAAGTCCCGGCCCTTTCCCGTGCCGTGGCTGTGAAGCAGATCCCGGGCGATATCTCGCTCGTGCGCGCGCTGTCGTAAACGCCACAGACGCCGCCACTCGGTAGCAACCGACCCGACACCCGCCCCCACAATCAGCGCACCCGCAGCACATCCACCCAGCGCAACCCAGTCCTGGGTTTGCCAGGCGTTGATCGTCCACTGAACGCCTTGACCCACCACGCTTACGCCAAATAACGCCAGCCCGGCAGTGACCATCTTCCGCCACAGGCTACGTTTCGGGCGTAAGGCCGCTTCAACCACCGCTTCAGCCGGGCCGTCCTCGACGCTGGGTTCTTCAGTCAGCACTGGAGCAAAGTTATCAGCCTGCGCGCCGTTAAAGGTTTGCGCCGTTTTAAACGCCTCCTGATGCTCTTTCTCAAGCGTCCCGGTAAAGTCAATGCGCGGTTTTAACGGTTCCGTCATCGCAATTTATCTCCAATCAAAAATTCCAGAGCCGCATCCAGACGAATGTGCGGTAACGGCCGATCGACGCTCATGGTTTGTGGCCGGAAGGCTTCGAACTGGAAGCCCTGATTCTGCCAAAATGCCTGCCCCGGCAGACGAGCCGGTACCTCCCCCGGATAGACGGTCAATGGTTCACCGTCGCTGAGACGGTTGCCCCGCAGTGCAGGGATCTTTTCGCCATTAACGTCTATCAACCCGCTCTGTGTCGCCTGTACCGAGGCCAGCCCGAGGCAGTCCATACCGATCCCTTCAAACGCAGCGTTCTGCCAGGCATCCTGCACCAGCTGCTGCAGCAGCGAGACTAAATTGGCATGCTGATCGACCGTCACGTGGTCGGCCTTGGTGGCGGCAAAGAGCAGCTTATCGATCACCGGCGAGAACAGACGGCGGAACAGCGTGCGCTGTCCATAATGAAAACTTTGCATCAGTTGCGTCAGCGCAAGGCGCATATCGTTAAACGCCTGCGGTCCGCTGTTGAGCGGCTGAAGGCAGTCCACCAGCACGATCTGGCGGTCGAAACGTAAAAAATGATTTTTGTAGAAACCTTTGACCACTTTTTCGCAGTAGTAATTGTAGCGCTCGCGCAGCATCCCGGCGTTGGTGTGCTTGTCCGCTTGCGCCAGCTTTGATTCCCCGTAGGCATCCACATCCGGCCAGGGGAAGAACTGCAGTGCGGGAGCCCCCGCTAAGTCTCCCGGCAGAACAAAACGACCTGGCTGTATGAAATGCAGCCCTTCCTGTTTGCACTGATGCAGATACGTCGTCCAGGCCTCAGCAATCGTTGCCAGCCGGTTTTCATCCGCAGGGGCCAGGGGATCTAACCCCTCGCACAGCTGTCGCCATTTTGCCGACCACCCGGCACGTTGCCCCTGCAATAATCCCGTCATCTGGCGGGACCACGTCAGATAATCCTGGGCCAGCATTGGCAAATCAAGCAGCCACTCACCAGGGTAATCCACAATTTCCAGATAGAGCGTCGACGTATCCTTGAAGTGGCGCATGAGCGATTCATTGGAGCGAAAACGGAGCGCAAGGCGAATTTCACTCACGCCGCGCGTCGGCGTCGGCCATGTCGGCGGGTCGCCATAAAGCTGTGCCAGCCCTTCATCATAGGTAAAACGAGGAATGCCGAAGTCGCGCTGAGGCACGCGCTTAACGCCCAGCAAACGCTCTTCGCGCACGGCGCTTAGCAGCGGCAGGCGTGCCCCGGCGTGCAGATTCAGCAGTTGGTTCACCATCGCCGTGATGAACGCCGTTTTGCCGCTGCGGCTGAGTCCCGTCACCGCCAGACGCAGATGGCGATCAACACCGCGGTTCACCAGAGAGTTGAGTTCGTTTTTAAGTCGCTTCATCGCCGTCCTTCATTGCGTGGAAACCTGAAATGCATGGCTTCAGAATACAATAAATGGGGGCAGATCGTTGATTATCAATTCTTATTTATTGCTATTGCCGTTTTCTCTCCAGTAAGATGAACGGCATTGCTGTTTGTCTGGAGTGAGAGGTGTATGTCACCCACTATCTATGATATCGCCCGGGTTGCTGGCGTTTCAAAATCAACCGTGTCGCGCGTTCTGAATAAACAAACGAATATTTCTCCTGAAGCGCGTGACAAAGTGTTGAAGGCGATTGACGAATTAAATTATCAGCCCAACAAACTTGCCCGCGCCCTGACCTCTTCTGGCTTCGACGCCATTATGGTAATTTCAACGCGTTCAACCAAAACGACTGCCGGTAACCCTTTCTTCTCTGATGTTCTTCATACCATTACGGCAAAAGCTGAAGAAGAAGGTTTTGACGTTATTTTGCAGACCTCTAAAAGCAGTGAAGACGACCTGCTAAAATGTGTGAACAAAATAAAGCAGAAAATGATTAAAGGGATCATTATGCTGAGTTCACCGGCCGATGAATCTTTTTTTACTACCCTGGATGCGTACGGCGTACCGGTAGTTGTCATCGGTAAAGTGGAAGGCGACTTTACGAATATTTACTCCGTCGACACGGATAATTTTCATGACAGCGCCACGCTAACAGATAATTTTATTAAAAACGGACGGCATAAAATTGCCTGCCTGCATGCGCCGCTTGATTATCATGTTTCTATCGATCGTCTTTCAGGCTATAAAGCCAGTCTGGAAAAGAATAACATTGCTATTAATCCAGACTGGATCATCGATGGCGGATATACACACGAGAGTGCGCTTACTGCGGCCATTCAATTATTGTCCTCGACCACGCCGCCTGACGCGGTATTTGCGACTGACAGCATGAAGTTACTTGGCCTTTATCGCGCGGCGGATGAGTTAAACCTGATGATCCCAGAGCAGGTTGTGGTTGCGGGATACAGCGATCCGATGCTGTCCCTCATTCTCACGCCTGCACCTGGAGGCTTTGATATTCCTACCCGCAAGCTGGGCGAAGAGAGTTGCGATCTTCTGTTTAAGCGTATCGCCGGTCATCCTGCGCCACAAAAGGTACTCGTTGATACCCATTTTTCACTTGCAGCCTCCCTACGGTAATACCAGGGGCGGTTAGCCCCTGGTATTGTGTCGATCAAAATGCGTAATTCACGCCAACGCCCGCATAGTGGAAGCGGTCGCTTTCACCTTCATCATGGTTTTCCCACTCATAGGCGTATTCCAGCGTCATGGATAAACCATTGTTGAAATTGTAAGCGTAGAGGAGACCGAGTCGGTTGAAATCGTGTCCTTCACGTTCAGGATCGTCCTGCCAGTCCCAGTTCGACCAGCGATCAAGCCCAAGGCGGGTATAAGGTGTTAGCGTCGTCTGGCCTAACGAAATGGGCAGATACGCACGAATTTCCTGCGTCGAAAACTCGCCGTTATTACGGGAACTGTCCATATTGAAACCGCGCTCTAAATAGTAATTCACTTTAGCCGCGAAGGTTTCGTTGATGGTCCAGGTAAAGCCCGTTTCGGTTTCGACGCGGCTGTCAGAATATCCGGTCTTTTCCAGGTCATTGGCAAACTGATACATGGCAAACCAGCCGCCAAAACGCCAGTCATCGGTTAATTTAATATCCCAGTCAGGCTGAATTTTATAGCGCTGCATATTAGCGCTGCCGTCTTTTGCGCCCTTTTCATCTTTGAAGTGATATCCATAATTACGGAAGCCACCCGTCAGGCCGAGTGTGAAATCATCCGTTCCAATAAAGCGATAGCGTAATTCAAATTCAGGACGATCGAAATAGGTTCCGCGTGTCATGCTGCTGTAATCAACCGGCCCTTCCTGATACATCGCCATCGAAATTGTCCACGCATCCCAAGTGGCGTTAAACCAGACGGAGGGTTCGTACAGACCATCTTTATCGTCGCCCTGACCTTCTACGTTTTCAATTTCATACATTGCACCGATATTAAACGCCCAGTGTTTTGCTGTTTCTTCGGCTTGCGCACAGCTAACCCCTGCGCACAGCACGAGCGCAGCACTTCGTAGTAGAGTACTCATTAAAATATTCCTTTATAATTAACAAACAAAAAAACCGGAAATTTGCATTTCCGGCAAACACCTTTCTTATCTAATAGCCGCTTCGGTATCCGCGTCGAAGAAATGGCACTTATTCATATCAAACTGGATGCCGATAGTGTCTCCGGCAACGTAGTCATTGGCCGCACCCGCCCGAACAACCAGTTCATGCCCGCCAACGGTGGCATAAAGCATAAACTCCGCACCCGTCAGCTCGGCTACACTCACTTTCGCGGCAATGTCTTCCCCCTGGCGCTGAAGCGTCAGAATATCTTCCGGTCGGATCCCAAACACCACGGCTTTACGCTGGTAGCCCGCAGCGTTGAGTGCCGCAAGCTTCTCTTCCGGGATTTCCAGACGCAGCGTTTCCGTCACAAAATAACGGTCGTCTACTGCCCCGCGAATGAAGTTCATGGCGGGCGAACCAATAAACCCGGCGACAAACATATTCGCGGGCTCGTTATATACCTGCTTCGGTGCCCCCACCTGCTGAATAAAGCCGTCCTTCAAAATCACGATACGGGTAGCCATCGTCATCGCTTCCGTCTGATCGTGGGTCACGTAAATCATCGTGGTATTGAGCTTTTGGTGCAGCTTGCTAATTTCAGCGCGCATCTGCACGCGAAGCTTGGCGTCGAGGTTAGAGAGCGGTTCATCCATCAGGAAGACACCGGCTTCACGCACGATCGCCCTGCCTAATGCCACACGCTGCCGCTGGCCGCCGGACAACGCGCCAGGTTTACGCTTGAGATACTCACGCAATCCCAGGATTTGAGCCGCCCAGTTAACGCGCTCTTCGATAACCGCAGGCGCAATTTTCTGCATCTTCAGGCCAAACGCCATGTTGTCGTAGACCGTCATATGGGGATAGAGCGCATAGTTCTGGAAAACCATCGCGATGTCGCGAGACTTGGCGGGGACATCGTTCATGCAGACGCCGTCAATCACCAGTTCACCGGCGCTGATCTCCTCCAGTCCGGCGATCATGCGCAGCGTCGTCGATTTACCGCAGCCAGATGGCCCGACGAAGACGATGAACTCCTTGTCCTCAATTTCGAGGTTGAAATCCTTCACCACGTGGACCTGGTTATCGTAGATTTTCTGAATGTGTTTTAGAGACAGTTGAGCCATTATTAATTCCTTATCAATGCCGTCCGGGACGCCCAGAAATCCGTCAGGCATTTCCAGGTCAGTTCCCGCGTTGAGTGAAGTTGTAATCCCGCATGGTTCAGGCCAGGTCCAATCCCAACCGACAACATCCCTGCCGCATTGATCGCTTCAACGCCCGCCGCCGCATCTTCGATACCGATGGCCTCTTCAGGGCGGACATTCAGCCCCGCGCAGGCAGCGAGGAAAATCTCCGGGTCAGGTTTTGAGCAGGTAATACGAGAAGCATCTGCGCAAAAATCAAAAGCCTTATGAATGCCCAACGCCTGTAATATGCCGGGGGCGTTGAGGGAAACGGAGGCAAGCCCAATTTTGATTTTCGCCGCGCGAATATCCGCCAGGACTTCGCGGATACCTGGAAGCAGCGAATCTTGCGTCAACGACGCCAGGGACTGGACATAGAGATTGTTTTTCTTCGCGGCAAGCGCGAGGCATTGCTTGTCGTCAAATGCCCCCTCTTTTCCACCGTGTCGCAGGATCCGCTGCAGGGAATCCATGCGGCTAATTCCCTTTAGCTGCTCGTTAAACGCCTCGTCGATGGTGATGCCAATCTCCAGTGCCACGCTACGCCAGGCCAGGAAATGCAGATGTGCGGTATCGGTGATCACGCCATCCAGATCAAATACAACTGCATTAAGCGTCATAGCGCCCCTCCGTGGTAGCGGTCCCAGTGATAGGCGCAAGAAAATCCTTACGTGCAAAAATCTGCAGCCCCGAGACGTTAAGGGTTTTACCCCATAGCGTTAGCGTGACAGGTGCAGAGGAT
Organism: Enterobacter sp. B79-1; assembly: GCF_057444735.1. Lineage (NCBI taxonomy): Bacteria > Pseudomonadati > Pseudomonadota > Gammaproteobacteria > Enterobacterales > Enterobacteriaceae > Enterobacter > Enterobacter sp. B79-1. Next base: position 175,098 of record NZ_JBYAZJ010000001.1, on the reverse strand, counting down.
TCAACGGTCAACGCATCATGTTCAAATGAGAAACGCATTTGCGCGTTTCGCCACCGCAGCGGGAAGCTCAGTTTTCGCCAGTGGGCAGGCAATTTCGGCGCGAGATGAAGTTCCCCTTCCACAATCTGCACCCCGGCAAAACCCTGAATAACGCCCGACCAGATGGCACCGGTCGCGGCGGCGTGAATACCGTCATCGCTGCTGTGCGGATCGTCACCCAGGTCGATGGCGACACCGTCACGCCATAAAACATATGCCCCTTCAGTGTCGCCGCAACGCGCAGTCACGATCCCGTGAATGGCCTTGCTCAGCGACGAGTCATGTATGGTGCGTGGCTCGTAGAAAGCCAGGTTGGCAGCGCACTGTTGTGGTGTAAACCTTTCCGGCAGCAGGTAGTTAAGCATCACCACATCGGCCTGTTTGAGGATCTGCATCTCATTCACTTCAGCGCGAGAGTAATCAAGCAAAATGGTTTGTTTACCCGCTTTCGCTTTGTAGCGACTCAGATCGATAGCCGGTTTCGTCATGAAGGTATCATCCTGAGGAAGGACACCTTCGGCATTCGCCTCCGGGAGCCATAAACGCGTCAGAAAACGGGTGGCATTCGCCAGGAAAGCGTCATCGTCACGACCAAACATCGACATAAACTGGCGGGCACAGGCGACGTTATGCCAGGCCAGATAGTTGGTGTAAGCGTTGTTGTTGACGTGTTCAGTGTATTCATCCGGCCCGATCACATCATGGATTTCCAGGCGACCGTTGACTTCGACGGCACGTCCCATCCAGAACGTCGCCGTCTCCGTCAGTAACGTCAAACCTTCATTGCGCATAAAGGCGTCATCCCGTGTCGCCTGCCAGTAAGCGACAACGGCCCACGCGATATCCGCCACAATGTGGTGTTCGGCCAGTGCAGAGGCCACTTTCTGACGTGTGCCCGTACGAATGTTGATTGCCGCAAATTCCGGCGTCTCTTCCTGACCGCTCGCGGCGCTTTCCCACGGGAACAGCGCGCCAGGCCAACCGTTACGACGCGCTTTTTCACGCGCTCCGGAGAGGTTAAGCCACCGATAGCGCAGCAGGTTGCGGGCAATCTGTGGCCGGGTGAAAAGATGAAAAGGCAGCAAGAAAATTTCGGTATCCCAGAAGATGTGACCTTTGTACCCTTCCCCGGTCAAGCCTTTGGCGGCGATACTGCTTCGCTCGTCATGTGCTGGCGTCATGGTTGTCAGATGCCAGACGGCATAATCAAGCGCCATCTGATCCTGTTTGTCCGTGGATGTCACGTCAACCCGCGCGTCACGCCAGACGTTCTCCCAGGCACGCGCGGAGTTCTCCAGCAGCGATGCATACCCTTTTGTGGCACATACTTTGAGATCGGCCAGCGCATTGCGCGCATAGGTTTCCTGCGAGAGCGTTTTGTCCTTGCGGTGAGTGATCCACACCAGTTTTTCAAGGGTGACAGTGTCACCGGCAGGAAGCGTCAGCGAATGATGTGCTATTACGCGACGATTTTTCGCGCTAAAGCAGCTATCGCTGGTGTCCGACGATAGACGGCAGCTTGTTGAGATTACCACCTCTGCAGCGCGATCCTGGGTTTCATAGACACCCTGCAGGTAATGCTGGTCAAAGACTCTGACAGAAACTTCATCCAGATGCTGTCTGCCGCTGTTGGTTTGGGTCGCATCAATACCTGTTTTCAACACCACCTGGGATGCAGCATCCAGCGGCGTGATCGACAGTTGCATTGCCACCAACGGCAGTTGATCGAGTGACACAAAGCGACGGCTATCCAGACGATAGCGCTTCCCATCGGGCGCGCGCCAGAGAACCGTGCGACGCAGTTCGCCGTTGGCAAAATCCAGCTCGCGCTGCCAGCTCAGGATATCCCCTGACAGGAGGGTAAAATTCACACCGTCCAGTTCAACCTCGATGCCGGTGATATCCGGCAGGTTGATCAGTTCATTGGTCTCGTTCCGACCTGCGCGATGATACAGCCCCGCCAGATACATTCCTCTGGTTTGCTGGGTATAGTCTTCCTCATGCGCAGCGCGAATGCCCATATAGCCATTGCCGCAGGCCATAACAGAAGCGAATTTGTTCAGGCTGTGTGGACAAAAGCCCGGGTCGGTTAATACAGACACGTTCAGCATAACGTCACGCTTTCCCCTGTTTCTGCTGATTCATAAAGCGCGGCAACAAGCTGCTGGATAACCAACCCCTGCTCCGCATCAGCAATCATGACCGGCTCTCCCTGCACGTGACGAACAAAGGCGTCCATACTGCGCAAATGCCGTTGGTCGTCAGCCTCTTCGCGCTGCGTGAGGTTCCGTAATACCCCGGCCTCGTCAGTGTAAATGTGTGCCGGGAACAGCGTTGCCCCGGCCTTTTCACCGCAGAATGAGACATTCATGATCGACTGCTCGCGAATATTCAGGGCAAACGAGGTATCCAGACGCAGGATGCCGCCGTTGCAGAATTCAATTGTGCCGAACAGCGCATCTTCGACCGTAAACTGAGCCGGATCCCACTCACCAAACTGGCCACAGTTTTTCCTGTTTCCCAGCCGCTGGAAGCTGTGCGCCGTGACCCGTTTAACCGCAGGGAAACCCAGTACATACATGGCGGCATCCAGCATATGAATGCCGATGTCGATCAACGGTCCGCCGCCCTGCAACGATTTGTTCGTAAAGACGCCCCAGCCCGGCACGCCACATCGACGCAGTGCCTGCGCCGTCGTGAAGTAGATCTCGCCCAGGACGCCATTCAACACGGCCTCACGCAGCAATTGCGTATCGCGTGCAAACCGGTGGTGAAAATCATACGCCAGCACTTTTCCCGCCTTTCGGGCAGCGGTACGCATCTGTTCGGCCTGCTGTGGCGTCATGGCGGGCGGTTTTTCACACATGACATGGCATCCGGCGTCGAGCGCCGCCATAACATGTTCAAAGTGAAACCGGTTAGGCGAACAAACGCTCACCACATCCGGTCTGACCGTCTCCAGCATGGTTCGCGTATCCTGCCATGAAGACGGGATCCCATGACATTCCGCAAACGCCTGTGCCTGTTCAGGGCGGCTGTCCATGACAGCCACCATCTGAATATCACTGCGCGTGGCGTAATACGAGGCATGAACTTTGTCCGCGACCTGTCCGGCACCAATGATGGCGACGCGCAGAGGCGAAGGTGTTGAAGCACTCATCACGCATGTCATCCTTAGCATTCACGCAAATAGGTGAGCGAATCCTGATAAGCCTGCGCAGGATTGTCAGCACGAACACGACACTCATACACCACGTAACCCTGATAATTGTCAGCACGCAGCCGATCGAACAGGCTGGCAAAATCGAGGCTGCCGCTGCCCGGCTGGTAGCGGTGGTTATCTGCAATGTGCACATGACCCAGCAGATCGCGGTTGTGGTGCAGCGCATCCGTTAGCGAATCTTCTTCAATGTTCATATGATAGAAATCACCGATGATCTGCACGTGTTTGAGCGCATTCTCTTCGATGTAACGACGCGCATCCGCCAGGGTGTTGATCATATGGTCCTGATAGCGGTTCAGCGGCTCCAGGTATACCGTCGTCCCGGTGCGTGCTGCCACTTCATCCAGCCAGCGCAGGGAGGCGCTGACTGCTTTGCGGTCACCGTCCAGGCTGCGTGGAGAGGTCATTGGCGGCAGACGGAAGGTAAACATCCCCCAGGCCGCAGGGACGATAATCCCCTTGCCGCCCACCTCTGCCAGCGCTTCCAGAATACGTTCAATCTGCTGTAGTCCGTTCAGACGGCGCTCTTCAATGAAATCACCGATCCAGCCATCGTATCCGCCGCACGCGGTTGTTACCGGCAGGCAGGTGGCTTTGATAGCGGCTTTTACTTCATCGAGGTTTTCCACCAGCAGGCGACCATCAATTTCGTAGCCATCAAAACCCATCGCTTTGATGTACTGGAATTTTTCCATGATGTTGGTCGGGAAAAAGGCCTGGTTTTGTGTTGCGATTTTCATGATTTGCTGTCCTTAGCTTAAAAAGTGACGCCCATTTTGATGCTCAGTTCAGGGTGCTGATCGACATATTTCATGTAGCTCTCAGCGCTGGTGGTAAAGGTGACAACCGGGTCGATCAGATCCTCGCAATTGAGATAACCGTTCATCAGCAATTCCCAGCAGGTCTCTTCAATACGCTTGCGGCTCCAGCGCGGGTAATCCGGGTTCGGTTCACTGCAGGCGCGGGAGAAAACAATTTTCGCGTTGTTGAAATGCGCTTCGCGACCGAGGTTGAATCCTGCCGCAAACGGCTTGGCGAACGCCACGTAGGAGAGGGTTCCGCCGTAAGCGAGACCGCGCAGTGCAGATTGCAGCGCATCGGCAAAGCCACTGGTTTCGATAATCACATCCGCGCCCTGCTTACCGGTCAGCTTTTTGATTTCAAGACCGACATCAGTACCGATTGGGTTCAGGCAGTGGTCTGCGCCATGACGGCGAGCAATCTCACAGCGATGTTCGATAGGATCGACACCGATGACCACTGACGCGCCAGCTTTCTTCGCCAGCTGAATCGCGATCTGACCAATCGCCCCCAGCCCGACAACAATCACAAAATCACCTACGCGGACATTGGCATCACGCACGCCACTCATGGCGAATTGCGCCGGATCGTAGCAAACGGCATTTTTCCAGGACGACCCCTGCGGCATTTTGCGCAGCTTGTAGTTGTTCACCGCGTTAACGATCACCGTCTCCTGCAGCGGACCGTAGCAGCAGACGCGATCGCCGATCTGGTATTCCGTCACGTCAGCCCCGCATTCGATAATGTCGCCGACGATCATGTTCCCCAGCTGGAATTTACCGAATTCGATACCGCGAGCCGCGCCCTCTTCACGTGGCGTGAACATCTGCCACTCGGCGTTGAACTCTTCATCGATAAACGGGCTTGCCGCGCGGAAATCCACCACTTCAGTGCCGTGTTTCGGCGCGCCAAAGCGGGCACGAATTTTCACTTCGTGAACGGCAACAGGACGATCTTCATATTCCACCAGCGCCGCCACGCGGGGCGCTGTCGCAACTAACTTTTTCATGACTGACTCCTTGTTAAAATTGGCCGCCTCAGCCCTTCACGCCACCGGCGGTCAAACCACTTTTAATAAAACGTTCAGACAGCGCGTACATGATGACCACAGGCAGTGCCGTCACCAGCGATGCCGCCATCATGCGACCCCAGATGTAATCTGGCGTGCTAAACAGGGTGTTGAGTCCTACCGGCAGGGTGAAATTGCTGGCGCTGGACAGGAAAATGGAGGCAAACAGATAGTCGTTCCATGCCACCATGAAGCAGTAGACAAACACCGACACCAGACCGGAAATCGCCAGCGGCACGGTGATGCGGAAGATGATTTGCAGACGGTTAAGACCGTCCATCATCGCGGCTTCTTCTATCTCGTCCGGAATGGTGTCGAAGTAGCTGCGCAGCATGAATACCGCGGTCGGCAACGTCTGGGTCACCATGGTGATAATCAGCGCCAGTTCGGTATCGTAGATCCCGAGCGCGGTGATGATTTTGAACAGCGGCACCACCAATAAAATCCCGGAGAACATGTAGACGGTGTAAAAACTCGCATTGATCGTCGTGCGTCCTTTAAAACGCAGTTTGGACAAGGCGTAAGCACCCAATGTACCGAGAAACACCGCAATCACTGATGAAGTCAGCGAGACCACCATGCTGTTGCGGAAGTAATCCACAAACGGGAAAATCAGTGGGTTAAAGATGTCGACGTAATGCTGCAACGTCCACTCCTGCGGCAGAATCGTCGGATGCAGCGAGATCGCCTCTTTGGCGCTTTTAAACGACGTCATCAGCATCACGAAGAACGGGAACAGCGTGATGATGAGGAACACCGCCAGCCCCAGATAAAAACCGATACGGCCCAGCACGCGTTTATTTGTTGCCATTGAGGTTTACCCTTTTTCTGGTCAGCAGAATGACGGCGAAGATGATCACGAACAGCACCACGGAGATAGCGGCGGCTTTACCCAGATCGTTGAAGGCAAAGGCCGTTTTATAGAGATAGACGCCCAAAATATCGACCTTCGTTGTCAGCAGATAGACATCCGCAAACATGTAGAACATCCAGATGGTTCGCAGCGTAACCACCGTTGCCAGAACCGGCATAATCGCGGGCAACGTGACAATGCGAAAACGCTGCCAGGCATTCGCGCCATCCATTTCAGCCGCTTCATATAACGACTTATCAATGGTCTGCAAAATGGCCAGAAACGAGATGAACGCATAGGGGAAATAGCGCCAGATGGCAAACAGCACCACCAGCACAAAACTGCTGCCGGGGTTGTCAAACCACAGCGGTGCCTGGTCATACAGATGCAGCAGGTCAACGCCCAGATAGTTCACAATGCCGTAGCCGTTGTTGAACATGTACTTCCAGGCAAACACCAGCGAAATTGACGGCGTAACGTAGGATAAAATCACCAGTGAACGGGCCGTTTTGCGCAGGCGAAATTCACGGTTAAAGAAGATGGCGACGGCCAGCCCAAGGCCCGTACTGCCCAAAACGACCAGCGCGGTGTACCAGAACGTCATCCACAGCGAGTGCCAGAACGCAGCATCGCTCAGAATACGGATGTAGTTATCCAGCCCAACAAACACGGCATCGATGCGCGGGTTGAGCGGCAAGCGTAAGAAACTGATTTCAATGTTGGAAATCATCGGCCAGGCCACCAGGCCCCCCAGCAAAATCAGGCTGGGGGCCAACAGCAGCATGGCGAAAGGCATATCTGAACGACCAGAAAACAACGTCTTCATAATTCCCTTCGCAAAGCGCTCCTATCGTTGTGAAATCAGGTCAGTCAGTCGCTTCTGGCTGTTGCTTAACGTTGCTCTGAGATCTTGTTGACCTACCGTGACGTTATGCACCATAGAACTGATAATGCCGGAACCCGTGACATCGCCCATGCGGGTGAAGTTTTTGTCACCCACGGCACCAAACACCTGCACGTTCGGGAACTGGGCGATCAGCTCGTAAGGCAGTTGCCCAAACGCTTTAATCACATCGTTGTTTTTCCAGGTTTCCGTGCCCACAACCAGTTTGTTCACGGGCAACGCTGCACCAGGCGACATCATGACCCAGTCTGTTGCGTTCTGAGCCTGCTCCATCCAGGTGACAAATTTCTCTGCCGCTTTGGTTTCCTCTTCGGTTTGGCCTGTGGTGATCGTCAGTGATGTGATCATGCCGTAGACCGCAGAGGATTTTTCAGTCGGGACCACAAAGCCCAGGTTCGCGGGATTGCCGTCTTTGAAGACCGCCGGCAGGATGTAGGTGGAGTAAACGGCCATCGGCGCGGAGCCGTTCATAAAGGCGTCTTTGATCTCCATGACATCGTTTGACCCAGGCATGGTGGTTGCCGCCAGCGCTTTATAAAAGGCCAGCGCTTTCGTCATCTCTGGCGTATCAATCTCCACGTCACCTTTCGCATCAAAGACGTTTGCGCCTCCCGAAAGGGCGAACTGGGAGAATGCCTGTTCCGTCATCACACTTTCTGCTGTTGGCAACGCAATGCCGTAGTGTTTCTTGCCCGGATCGTTGAGTTTCTGACTGGCTTGCAGCAACTGCTCCCAGTTATGCGGCTCTTCAATGCCCGCTGCCGCCAGGATGTCTTTGTGGTACCAGACGCCGGACAGCCAGGCACTGACAGGAACGCCGGTCCACGCCGTGCCGTCTTCAGTACGAACCACGCGAAGAATGCCGTCGTAGAAGGTGTCTTCACCTACGGCTTTAATCGCTTCACCGATCGCGTCCCGATCCAGCAACTGCTCTTTGTCCATCACCTTTGCGTAGTCATGGCTGACTTCGATCACTTCCGGCAATGCGCCGGTACGGGCCAGAGTGATGACCTTGGTGTTGTAGGCATCCTCTTCCACCGGTACCTGTTTCACCGTGATGGTTGGGTTTTCCTTCTCGAATTTCTCAATCAGTTTCGTAATGACGGCCTGACGTTCCTGCTCCACCGACGAATGCATAAATTCAATGGTGACGTTCGATGGCTTGTCGTCCTTACATCCTGATATCAGGGCGCACGAAGCCAGTGTTGACATCAGCACAATTTTGGTCATCTTCATTTTTGAGGTCCTTTTTAGTTTTCTTTAATCCACATCACCTGCCATGGATTAAGGGTCAGAGTCGTACCGCTAATATTCTGTTTCGTAATCAGCTCCGTACCGGATATCCCTTCAGAATTCACGGTCTGAATATGTTGGCTAAAGTTAAAAAATGCCGTTATTCGCTCACCCTTTTCTGCCACGCGAATAATTTTAAGAATATGTTTTCCGGATGTTTCGAAAAGTGCGTGACTATCCGGATGGAATACCTGTTCCGCTCTGCGAATCGCAATCAATTCGCTTAGCTGTTTAAATATTTTATGGCGAATGCCTGTTGTGTTTGAAAGTTCTGAATCAATCTCACCGGCAATGTATTTTTTGCGGTTGATTGCGCGGTTATATCCAAGTCGCTCAACGCCTTCATAATCATTACGTGAGCCCAGCACACTTTGAATATAAATGGCAGGCACGCCAGGGAAACTCAATAAGACCGCATGCGCCAGAATAAATCGTGCAATACGTTCGTTATCAGCTGCATTTTTTGGGCTTAATGCGTCCAGATAGGTAACATTAATTTCATAGGGACTTCGGGTGCCATCAGGGTTATTTTTCCAGTTGACCAGAGCCCCTTCCTGCTGAAGTTTTTCCACCAGCGAAAGGATGTCGGATTCAGGTAAAATCCCGCGTAACGGATTCAGGCCGATACCATCATGCGAAGCTAAAAAGTTGAACCAGGTGGTTTTCGTGGAAGGGAGTTCCAGCGATAAGGCCCACTGGCTCAGGGTGCGGACATCCTGACGATGGATGGCATGCAACACCAGCGGCGGTAAAGAGAACTGATACACCATCTGCGCTTCATTTTCGCCGTTGCCGAAATAAGAGATGTTGTCTTTATGCGGAACGTTTGTTTCGGTGATGATGACCGTTCCCGGTGCCACAGCCTCGGTAATCGCGCGGAAGAGCTGGATGAGCTGGTGGGTTTGTTCCAGATGGATGCAGTGTGTTCCGGGGATTTTCCACATAAAACCCACGGCATCGAGACGGATGTAATTTGCCCCTTCCATCAGGTAATGAAGCAGTACATCCACCATCGCAATTAACACGTCCGGCGAAGCAAAGTTCAGATCGATCTGGTCTTCGCTAAAGGTGGTCCACAGGTGGCGGACGCTGCCGTCATGAAGCGTAAAAGGCGTCAGAAGCGGTAACGCTCGCGGGCGTGTCACGGCGGATAAGTCTGTTTCCGGATCGACAGAGATAAAGAAATCTTCATAGCCAGGCGTTTGCTGAAGATAGTTTGCAAACCATTGGCTTTTTGCCGACATATGATTGCACACGTAATCAAACATCAGGCTGGTGGACTGTTTTAATTCAGCAATATCACTCCAGGTTCCGGTTTCTGGTGCCACTTCATGATAATCGATAACAGAGAAACCATCGTCAGAGGACCACGGATAAAAAGGTAAAAGATGGACATGAGAAAAGGAATGAGAAAGCCACTTATTATAAAAACGGGTAAACACCGGCAGCGCTTTCTCCCCTGCTGCCGAAAACTGATCGGCATAGGTAATGAGGACGACATCTTTTTCATCCCAGCCAGATTTACGTTTTTCCGTAATAAGAGAAGCGGCATTACCGATTTTTTCCAATAACACCTTGCGGCGTGTATCAGTAAAAGTTTCCCCGTAAATAAGATCAATGAGTTTATTAATTTTTGCGTTCACTTTATTTTCCATGGTAGCGGTCCCACGGATCGCAATCTACTCCCATGGAAAATATCTGTCAACGGACCAGGAAGCATAAAATCGCTCTAACAAAGCAGCGCAGAGCAGTAATGTGAGCTACAGCAAAGAAAGAATAAAAAGACAGAGATGCCAGGCAGAAACGCCGCTAGCCCTTCTCTCGGGTGAGAAAGGGCTAACGCAATCAGGAAGGGTCAGGAAAAGTATCGACGAGAAACGCGTTTTGCCAGTTTCTGCAGCATCGGTTCCAGCGCCACGGCAAGCAGCATTCTGACCGGTTTACGGGCAACAGATTTTATCGCCCAGCCCGCCACACCGGCCGGACCGTAACGCAACGCTGTCAGCAGGACCAGTTTACCTGCGATTTTCAGGCCGGGTTTTACCTTCTGACCGGCCTGTTGCCAGTTTTGTTTCATTAATGTTCTCTCTTAAAGCTGACGAAAACGGCTTCTCAGCGTAAAGGTATCAGAGGTGATATAGCGTTCCATTTCCCGCAGCCGCTTCTCCCCTTCAGCCAGTTGATCATCAACGGCGTTGAGCAGATCGCTGCTGGTCGGGGCGCCTTCCGCCGCCAGTTCACCGTCAGGCATGGGGTCGAGTACAAACGACAGCACGATATAGGCCACCAGAGTAATAAAAGCCAGACCAAAGAAAATCGACAATACCGTCACCACACGCACCAGTTTCACGGGTACATCGAGATAATGGGCCAATCCAGCACAAACGCCGCGTACCATGCCCTGCTGCGGGATGCGCCACAATTTTTTGTTCAGGTTCAGTCCAGACATTAACGCTCCCTCCAGTTCGGATGTTCTGCATCCAGGATAGCTTCCAGCGCCTGAATGCGATCGCGCATCTTATTCGCCTGATCGGTAAGCTGCACAAGACGTTGTTGCTCACTCTGAGAAAGCTCTCCACGCGAAGAGCGGTTACTGTAGTGCAGCCATAACCAAATCGGCAGAACGAACAGCACGAAAATGGTCAGGGGAATTGCCAGAAAAAGCGCGCTCATGTGTACTCCTTGTTTTATGATGCGGCACGCTCAGGTGCCGCACGAATTATTACTGGTTGTCTTGCTTCATTTTGGCTTTCAACGCAGCCAGCTGCTCGCTGATTTCGTCGTCGGCTTTCAAATCGGCAAACTGCTGATCCAGCGTTTTCTGCTTACCAATACTGTGACTTTCCGCTTCCGCTTCCATGTGGTCGATACGGCGTTCGAAAGATTCGAAACGGGCCATCGCTTCGTCCAGCTTACCGCTGTCCAGCTGACGGCGAACGTCACGGGAAGAGCTTGCCGCCTGGTGGCGAAGCGTTAGCGCCTGTTGACGAGCGCGGGTTTCGCTTAGTTTATTCTCAAGCTCGCCGATCTCTTTCTTCATACGAGAGAGCGTGTCATCAACCAGCGTCACTTCGTGTTCGAGCGCGGTTACAACATCGGACAACTTCTGTTTTTCAATCAGCGCGGCACGAGCGAGGTCTTCTTTATCTTTACGTAACGCCAGTTCGGCTTTTTCCTGCCATTCGTTGAGCTGGGTGGTCGCCTGCTCAATGCGACGCGTGAGCTGCTTTTTCTCAGCCAGCGCACGAGCGGAGGTGGAACGCACTTCAACCAGCGTGTCTTCCATTTCCTGAATCATCAGACGCACCAGCTTCTGTGGATCTTCCGCTTTCTCAAGCAGTGAGTTGATATTGGCGTTCACGATGTCGGCAAAACGAGAAAAAATACCCATAATCAAATCCTCATATTTCTGTTATCGGGCGATGCCCTGCTCCAGAGATAATACAAATCCCATGCCAACTTTTTATCTCATTGATATTATTAGATGTGATTGATATTTGCACATTATGGCACTATCCTCACCTGGTGAATATCACTAAGGAGTGGTTAATTTCATCATGACCGGATACAAAGACAACTTACTGGGTGAAGCGAACAGTTTTCTTGAAGTTCTTGAACAGGTTTCGCGCCTGGCGCCTCTCAATAAACCGGTGCTAATTATCGGCGAGCGCGGTACGGGTAAGGAACTGATAGCCAACCGTCTCCACTATTTATCCGGGCGCTGGGATGGGCCATTTATTTCCCTTAACTGCGCGGCGTTGAATGAGAATCTGCTCGATACTGAACTGTTTGGTCATGAAGCGGGTGCGTTTACCGGTGCACAAAAACGCCATCCCGGACGGTTCGAGCGTGCAGATGGCGGCACACTGTTCCTCGATGAACTGGCGACAGCCCCAATGCTGGTTCAGGAAAAGCTGCTGCGCGTCATTGAATATGGCGAGCTGGAGCGCGTCGGCGGAAGCCAGCCGCTGCAGGTTAACGTGCGTCTGGTCTGCGCGACCAACGCCAATCTGCCGGAAATGGTGGCGGAAGATACATTTCGCGCAGACCTGCTCGACAGGCTGGCGTTTGACGTCGTACAACTGCCGCCGCTGCGTGAAAGGCGCAGCGACATCATGCTGCTGGCAGAGCAGTTTGCCATCCAGATGTGCCGTGAGCTGGGTCTGCCTCTTTTCCCTGGCTTCAGCGATTACGCCACAGAAACCCTGCTCGGCTACCCGTGGCCGGGGAATATTCGAGAACTGAAAAACGTGGTAGAGCGTTCGGTTTATCGCCACGGCAGCAGCGAAACCGAACTGGACAACATTATTCTCGACCCGTTTAAGCGCAACGCTCAGCCCGCTGTTGTGCCTGTCGATAACACTGACGTGCCGTCTCTGCCGCTCGATTTGCGTCAGTTTCAGCATAAACAGGAACAGCAGTTACTGGAACAGAGCCTCCAGCAGGCGAAATATAACCAGAAACAGGCGGCTGATTTGCTGGGTCTGACCTACCATCAATTAAGGGCATTGCTCAAAAAGCATCAAATGCGCTGACATTATCAGCACTAATCTGCAGACATTTTTACGAAGCAGGTGTAAGTGCGATACACTTTGCAGATCGAACCTAAAAACCTTAAAAATTATGCGTCTGGTTTTATCGTCCTTGTTGGCACTCGGTCTGTTCAGCAACCTGGCTGTTGCTGCGCCTGAGCGATCTGCGCTCCCTGATATTCGCGATAGCGGATTTGTCTATTGCGTCAGCGGGCAAGTTGATACCTTTAACCCGCAAAAAGCGGGTAGCGGCCTGATTGTCGATACGCTGGCAGCACAGCTGTACGATCGTCTGCTTGATGTTGATCCGTATACCTACCGCCTGGTGCCTGAGCTTGCTGAGAGCTGGGAAGTGCTGGATAACGGCGCAACCTACCGTTTCCGCCTCCGCGACGATGTCGACTTCCAGCGCACGCCATGGTTTACCCCCACCCGCAAACTGAACGCGGATGACGTGGTGTTTACCTTCCAGCGCATCTTTGACCGTCACCATCCGTGGCACAACGTTAACGGCGGAAACTTCCCCTATTTCGACAGTCTGCAGTTTGCCGATACCGTCAAAAGCGTGCGCAAGCTGGATAACCGGACGGTGGAGTTCCGGCTGGTTCGCCCGGATGCCTCTTTCCTCTGGCATCTGGCAACACACTATGCGTCAGTGATGTCGGCAGAGTACGCGGCTACGTTGACGAAAAAAGATCGCCAGGAACTGCTCGACCGCCAGCCTGTCGGCACGGGCCCGTTCCAGCTGGCAGAGTATCGTGCCGGGCAGTTTATTCGCCTGCAGCGTCACGAACATTTCTGGCGCGGCACGCCGCTGATGCCCCAGGTGGTTGTCGATCTGGGCTCTGGCGGTACAGGACGTCTTTCGAAGCTGTTAACCGGTGAGTGCGATGTGCTTGCCTGGCCAGCAGCCAGCCAGCTGACCATTCTGCGTGACGATCCGCGTCTGCGCCTGACATTGCGTCCGGGGATGAACATTGCCTATCTGGCGTTCAACACCGACAAACCGCCGCTGAACAATCCTGCCGTTCGCCACGCGCTAGCGTTAGCGATCAATAACCAGCGTCTGATGCAGTCGATTTACTACGGTACCGCAGAAACGGCGGCTTCTATTTTACCGAGAGCCTCCTGGGCCTACGACGGCGAAGCTAAAATTACGGAATACAATCCGGCGAAAGCGCGCGAACAGCTCAAGGCTCTGGGAGCGGAAAACCTGACGCTGCAACTCTGGGTGCCGACCAGTTCACAGGCGTGGAACCCAAGCCCGCTGAAAACAGCGGAACTGTTGCAGGCCGATATGGCGCAGGTAGGCGTTAAAGTGATCATCGTCCCTGTCGAAGGTCGTTTCCAGGAGGCTCGCCTGATGGATATGAACCATGATTTGACCCTGGCGGGCTGGTCTACCGACAGTAACGACCCGGACAGCTTCTTCCGCCCGTTGCTCAGCTGCGCCGCGATTAACTCGCAGACCAACTACGCGCACTGGTGTCATCGGGAATTTGATGCCGTGTTACAAAAAGCGCTCGCCTCACAACAGCTTGCGTCGCGTATAGAAGCCTACGACGAAGCTCAGGATATTCTGGCTCGGGAACTCCCGGTGCTCCCGCTGGCCTCATCCCTGCGTTTGCAGGCCTATCGGTACGATATTAAAGGGCTGGTACTGAGTCCGTTTGGCAACGCCTCCTTCGCAGGGGTCACTCGTGAAAAAGAGCAAGAGGTGAAGAAACCATGATCATATTTACCTTGCGCCGTCTGCTGTTGCTGCTGGTTACGCTGTTCTTTTTGACCTTCGTGGGCTTTAGCCTGAGCTATTTCACGCCCCACGCCCCGCTTCAGGGGTCGTCACTGTGGGATGCGTGGCTGTTCTGGTTTAACGGCGTACTGCACTGGGACTTCGGGGTTTCCAGCATTAACGGACAGCTGATTTCAGAACAGTTGAAAGAGGTTTTCCCGGCGACCATGGAGCTGTGCATCCTGGCGTTTGGCTTTGCTTTGATGGTGGGCATTCCCGTGGGGATGCTGGCGGGCATTTATCGCAATAAATGGCAGGATAAATTTATCAGCGCCATTGCCCTGATCGGCTTCTCAATCCCGGTATTTTGGCTGGCGCTGCTGCTCACCCTCTTCTTCTCTCTGACGCTGGGCTGGCTGCCGGTTTCCGGGCGATTCGATCTGCTTTATACGGTTAAAACGGTGAGCGGATTTGCCATCATCGATGCATGGCTTTCGGATTCGGTCTGGCGCGATGAGATGATCATGAGTGCGCTGCGTCATATGGTGCTGCCGGTTCTGACCTTAGCCGTTGCGCCTACCACCGAAGTGATCCGCCTGATGCGCATCAGCACCATTGAGGTATTCGACCAAAACTACGTCAAAGCTGCCGCCACGCGCGGGCTGTCGCGTCTGACCATTCTGCGTCGTCATGTGCTGCACAATGCGCTGCCGCCGGTTATTCCCCGCCTGGGATTACAATTCTCTACCATGCTCACGCTGGCGATGATCACGGAGATGGTCTTTAGCTGGCCGGGTCTGGGGCGCTGGATGATCAACGCCATTCGCCAGCAGGATTACGCGGCGATCTCCGCCGGTGTGATGGTGATTGGCTCACTGGTGATTATTGTGAACGTTCTTTCCGATATTTTGGGTGCCATGGCCAACCCTCTGAAGCATAAGGAATGGTATGCCTTACGATAGCGTATACAGTGAAAAGCGCACGCCCGGTGCGCTACGTACCGTGTGGCGTAAATTCTATGGTGACACCACGGCTATGATCGGCCTTTACGGCTGCGCTGGCCTGGCCTTGCTGTGCGTGTTGGGTTCGTGGTTTGCACCGTATGGCATCGATCAGCAGTTCCTCGGCTATCAACTTTTGCCGCCTTCGTGGTCCCGCTATGGTGAAGTCTCCTTCTTCCTCGGGACTGACGATCTTGGACGAGACGTGTTAAGCCGTCTTCTGAGCGGCGCGGCCCCGACGGTGGGCGGTGCGTTTGTGGTAACGCTGGCGGCCACGATCTGCGGCCTGGCGCTGGGCATTTTTGCAGGCTCTACTCACGGCCTGCGTTCGGCGGTGCTGAACCACATTCTGGATACCCTGCTCTCTATTCCGTCTTTGCTGCTTGCCATTATCGTCGTGGCGTTCGCTGGGCCACATCTGTCACACGCGATGTTTGCCGTCTGGCTGGCGATCCTGCCGCGCCTGGTTCGCTCGGTATACAGCCTGGTGCATGACGAACTGGAAAAAGAGTACGTTGTCGCGGCCCGTCTGGACGGCGCGACCACGTTTAATATTTTGTGGTTTGCCGTATTGCCGAACATTGCTGCCGGACTGGTCACAGAGATCACCCGCGCCCTGTCGATGGCTATCCTGGACATCGCCGCGCTGGGTTTCCTCGATCTGGGGGCGCAACTGCCCTCCCCTGAATGGGGTGCAATGCTCGGTGATGCCCTGGAGCTTATCTATGTCGCACCGTGGACGGTCATGCTGCCAGGGGCGGCCATTATGGTGAGCGTACTGCTGGTCAACCTGCTGGGCGACGGCATTCGCCGTGCGATTAATGCGGGGGTGGAATAATGCCGTTACTTGATATCCGCAACCTGACAATCGAATTCAAGACCGGTGAAGGCTGGGTGAAAGCCGTGGACCGCATCAGCATCACGCTTGCTGAAGGTGAAATCCGCGGGCTGGTGGGAGAATCTGGCTCCGGTAAGAGCTTGATCGCCAAAGCCATCTGCGGCGTGGCGAAGGACAACTGGCGCGTCACCGCTGACCGCATGCGCTTTGATGATATCGACCTGCTGCGCCTCTCCCCTCGGGAACGCCGCAAGCTGGTGGGTCATAACGTATCGATGATTTTCCAGGAGCCGCAATCCTGTCTTGACCCGTCCGAGCGCGTGGGTAAACAGCTGATGCAGAACATCCCCGGCTGGACCTATAAAGGACGCTGGTGGCAGCGTTTTGGCTGGCGCAAGCGCCGTGCCATTGAGCTACTGCACCGTGTCGGGATTAAAGATCACAAAGACGCGATGCGCAGCTTCCCTTACGAACTGACCGACGGCGAATGTCAAAAAGTGATGATTGCCATCGCGCTGGCAAACCAGCCGCGCCTGCTGATTGCCGATGAACCCACAAACGCGATGGAGCCCACCACGCAGGCGCAAATTTTCCGCCTGCTGACGCGTCTTAATCAGAACAATAACACCACCATTTTGCTGATCAGCCATGACCTGCAGATGCTGAGCAAATGGGCGGATAAAATTGACGTGATGTATTGCGGTCAGACGGTCGAAACTGCCGTCAGTGAAGATCTGGTAAATACACCGCATCATCCATACACCCAGGCACTGATCCGCGCGATACCGGATTTCGGTAGCGCGATGCCGCATAAAAGCCGTCTGAATACCTTGCCGGGTGCCATTCCCCTGCTGGAGTCGTTGCCTATTGGCTGCCGTCTGGGGCCACGTTGTCCCTACGCTCAGCGTAAATGCATTGAGACGCCGCGTCTCACAGGGGCGAAAAGCCACCTGTACGCCTGTCATTTCCCGCTGAACATGGAGAGAGAGTGAAATGGTCGAAACCTTACTGGAAGTTCGTAACCTGAGTAAGACCTTTCGCTACCGCACAGGGCTCTTTCATCGCCAGACCGTAGAGGCGGTTAAGCCGCTGAGCTTCACGCTGCGCGAGAAACAGACGCTGGCGATCATTGGCGAGAACGGGTCCGGAAAATCCACGCTGGCGAAAATGCTGGCGGGCATGGTTGAGCCAACCGATGGCGAAGTGCTGATTGACGATCACCCGCTAAAATTTGGTGACTACTCTTTCCGCAGCCAGCGCATCCGCATGATCTTTCAGGATCCGTCTACTTCCCTCAATCCGCGCCAGCGAATTTCGCAGATCCTGGATTTCCCGCTGCGGTTGAATACCGACCTGGAGCCTGAAGCCCGGCGTAAACGCATCGTCGAAACGCTGCGTTTAGTCGGACTGCTTCCCGATCATGTGAGCTACTACCCGCACATGCTTGCACCGGGTCAGAAACAACGTCTGGGGCTGGCACGCGCGTTGATTCTGCGTCCAAAGGTGATTATTGCCGATGAAGCCCTTGCCTCGCTGGATATGTCGATGCGTTCGCAGTTAATTAACCTGATGCTGGAATTACAGGAAAAACAGGGTATCTCTTATATCTACGTGACCCAGCATCTTGGCATGATGAAACACATCAGCGACCAGGTCATGGTGATGCACCAGGGTGAAGTTGTCGAACGAGGAAGTACGGCTGATGTGCTGGCCTCTCCGCTGCACGATTTGACGAAACGGCTCATCGCCGGGCATTTCGGTGAAGCATTGACCGCCGATGCGTGGAGAAAAGATCGATAAGCACAAGATAGACGCCCCTGAGGCGGCACTGAACTAAATTACTCAGCTGAATTAAGGATTAAATAGTTTGCATACGCTATTTAATCCTTTGCTTTTTCGTCTCCACTCCTGCTCCATATTTCACACAAAATAAATCAATAGTTCCCCTCCAGAATACCCATAAATTACGGAGGAGAAGAAATGAATAACGCCACTTACGTTCTCAAATACACTGAATATCTAATAAGAAAATGCCGCTCTTTTTTAATCACAGATCTGCATTTCCATACTACCAGGCTTAAAAAAGCCTCAGGGAGAATCCCAGACATTCAATCACCCACTACGTTGAGTGAAAAAATATGTCATCGTCTGGTCTATGATCATAATAACCTCTACACGATGCTCGCCGATAAACTCGCCGTTCGGGCATACGTTTCCTCCAGAACAAAACGAGTGAAAACGGTGCCATTAATTGGCGTTTATTCCCGAGCGTCGCAGATTGATTTTTCAGTACTCCCTGACAAATTCGTCCTTAAGTGCAACCATGACAGCGGCAGCACAATAATATGTACAAACAAAGCGCAATTTAACTATAAGGAAGCGTGTAAAAAACTGAGCCTCGCGTTAAAGAAAAACTTGTACTACACCACGCGCGAATGGCAATACAAAAACATTACGCCGAGTATACTTTGCGAGCCGTTTGTCGATCTCTTCGATGATGCTGACAGGAATACAACGCCCGAAATGCTGAGGATCCATTGCTTTCATGGCGTTGCCCACTATGTAGAAGCGGATTTCACGGATGATAACGGCAAAGGGTTTATCAACGTTTATGACAGGCACTGGAACTTACAACCCTTCCGGATGGAATATCCAAATACTTCAGCAGATCCTGGCGAACCGGTCTTGTTCCGACAGGCGTTGTTGGCCTCTCAGGAGCTGGCGGATGGAATTGACTACTGCCGCGTTGACCTTATGCTAAAAAAAGATGAAATCTATTTCAGTGAAATAACCTTAAGCCCGAGACGCGGTAAACTGACGATTACCCCGCAGGAATGGGATGCTAAGTTAGGAAAAATATGGCATTTATCGCCGGCAGGCGTATTTGACCTGCCGCTGAAACTCACGCGTCGGACCAGGTGAGTTTAAATATCGAGTGGTTTTGCGTCGATAAGGTATAGGTAACATCGCCACCATGCGCCAGCATGATGGCTTTTACCACCGACAGGCCCAAACCACAGCCTTCCGGGTTCAAATGTCTGGCGCCATTATCGCGCTGAAAGGGCTGAAACAGGAAATCATGAAACTCCCTGGGGATGCCCGGTCCGCCGTCCTGAATAAGGATATAATTGCCTTTATCCGAAACGCCATTTTTCACGATGAGCGTGCGCGAGGTTGAATAATGTAAGGCATTGTCAAATAAAACGGTCAGACACTGATTGATGCGTAACGGATCGAATACGCATTGCTGCTCCCTCAGGTCTGTATTAACGGTAAATGCCTTACGGTTAAACTCGGGCATGAATGTATCGAGTGCATCCTGTATTGTTCCTTTTAGATCCATTCTGGACTGGCATAACGTGTATCCCGCTCCGCCACCCGAACTGATCACCCGGAGATCCTCAATCAGACGGGTTAACCCTTCCGTCTGTTTGAGAAGATTATTAAACAGTACCGGGTCTGGGGTAAAAACACCGTCAACCAACCCCTGAAGCCGTCCGCGTAAGATCGTGACCGGCGTTCTCAGCTCATGCGCAATAGCGGCATTCCAGGATTTCCGCTGAATATCCAGCGTCTGTAATTTTTCCGCCATTTCATTGAAATCCGTCACCAGGTGATTGATCTCACCAAGCCGGGAACTGGTACAAAATGCCCGGGCGTCCAAATCGCCCTGAGAAATCTTTTTCAGGCTGGACGCTACTGCGTTAAGCGGGGTGAGTATTCGCGATGAAAGTTTGACCGTGAAAAAGAGTGCAATAATCAGACTGATCGTTGTCGCGGTCCCAATCCATACCCAGTCCCACATCGTCATCTGCTCGTCATCGCCCGCAGCAGCGCCACCCGGGAGATGATCCAGAATAAAGGAGTAAAAAAACCAGGAGCCCAGTATGGCGATGGCAATGATCGTAAACGTCAGCAACAGCATATACGTTAAGATCTGACGGCTCAGGACAGACTCTTTGTTCATTTCTTTTCCCCAAGCCGGTAGCCCATGCCTCTGATGCTCTCCGGAACACCATACAGACCGGCAAGCTCCAGTTTTTTTCGCAACTTGCTCATATGGCTGTCGACCGTTCTGTCGAGCGTATCCCCTTCCGGCAGACACGCGTTGAGTAACTCTTCGCGGGAGCAGACCTTTCGCGGATATCTCACCAGCCAGGTGAGTAATTTAAATTCGGTCGTCGTTAATACCGGGGAGATAACCTCTTCGCCAACGGTAACTTCCACATAGAAGTCATCCGGATAGACCGTAATAAAAGGCGTTCTGAGCGGCAGGGAACCCGCCTGCTGAAGCGTGGGTTTCGTCCTGCGCAGCACCGCCTCAACCCGCGCGACAACCTCAGAAGGGTTGAAGGGTTTGATCACGTAATCATCCGCGCCCAGTCTCAGCCCCATGAGTTTATCGACATCCTGATCGAGTGCGGAAACCATAATAACTGGGACAGAACTTTCCTGACGAAGCGTGGTAAGTACGCTCCAGCCGTCACATACGGGCAGGTGAATGTCCAGCAAGATGAGATCCGGCTTATGGAGGCGATTAAGCGTTATTGCCTGCTCGCCCTGGCTGGCTCTGAGCGTTTTCATTCCTGAACGCTCTAAGTAGCTCATCAGTATATCGGCGATTTCGTCTTCATCTTCAATAACAAGGATCAGCGTATTTTTGTGCATTTTATCTCCGCGGGTGAAATCCCTTTGAGCACGCTTACAGACATCTTTAGCACAATAAGACACAGTCTTCGGGAAAAAGTGCCGTGGTCACAAAATTTTCCGGGGTGGATTTCAATTCCCGGTTATTTCTCCACACAGCATACACATTCTGACAATAAAAACTCGACAATGCCTGTTCAAAATAGCTGTTCAGGCATATGCCGTCTTTTCATCGAACGTAACTAATTAATCCTGTCTCTTAAAGACATTCTGAAGTTGGCTGAGATAATGAACATGGAACTCTCTAAATATTTCCACCCTAAAAAAATCGGCATATATTCCCTGTTCCTGATGCTGTCCTGGGGATTATTATATATTTGGCTGGTGCTGATACACAGACTGGACGAAAAAGTCGCCTCGACACTACCTTCTTCCCCCATTATTTATGGCTGCATCGCATTGTCGGTTGTCTCTTTGACAATCCAAAATAAAGCTGGCGCGCTGACTGAACTACTTGTCATCGCCTTCTGGTTAATGGTGATTTTTGTTTATCTCATTATTACGTTCACCGTGCTGTTAAATGCGATGCCCGACATCGAAGATCTGATCTTTTATTACGAGTGTTATTTGATCATTTTTTTTGGTGGAACACCGCTGTACCTCATTATGAGAATGATTTGAATCTGAGCTCCACACGTCCTCCACAAACCACCCATTTCCGCTAAACAGGCGCGCGGTAGACTCTCTACCTCATTTTTTGCACAAAAATAATACACTGAAAAAGTCTGACACGACTT
The DNA here is from genome assembly GCF_057444735.1 of Enterobacter sp. B79-1. Taxonomy (NCBI): domain Bacteria; kingdom Pseudomonadati; phylum Pseudomonadota; class Gammaproteobacteria; order Enterobacterales; family Enterobacteriaceae; genus Enterobacter; species Enterobacter sp. B79-1. The sequence goes on along the minus strand of NZ_JBYAZJ010000001.1, from coordinate 153,369 downwards.
ACCCATAATGATGAATCCTAATAATAATCTCCGTTCTTCTGAACCTGCCGGTGTGATGCACTCGCTTAAAAAACTCGCGATACGGCACCGGAAAAAACTGGTTGTCACTTTCTTGCTGGTGGTGGCCGAAAACGTGACGTTTTTACTTTATCCCGTTCTGGCAGGCATCGCGATAAATGCCATCCTCGCAGGTGAGACGCTTAACGCCGCGCTGTATGGCCTGATGGTACTTTGTATGTGGTTCATCGGTGCAGCCAGACGGAGCGTAGACACCCGCACGTTTGCACGCATTTATGCCGGACTTGCGGTATCCGTCGTCCTGGCACAGCGCAAATACCAGCTAAACCATTCGGCAATCGCCGCCAGAGTCACGCTCTCGCGCGAATATGTGGATTTCTTTGAAATGCACCTTCCCCTGCTTATTACATCGCTGAGTTCACTTTTTGGTGCTGCAATCATGTTGCTGTTTATTGAATGTTGGGCCGGCGTCCTGTGCTTTGCGATTGTACTTATCCTGCTCGGATTTGTCTCCGGATATGCCCGTAAAAATGAATGGCTATTCATGCGCCTGAATAATCGGCTGGAAAAAGAAGTGGATTATGTTCATAAGGCGGGTACGGCCACCCTTCACCGACATTACTCCACGCTTGCGCGTTTACGTATCGCATTATCTGACCGCGAGGCGTGGGGTTATTTGTGGGTTGGCGTACTTGTTGCCGTGCTTTTTACGCTGACCATCGTCTGGATGACGCGCTCAACCGGCATCACCGCCGGACATATCTATTCCGTGATGACCTACATGTGGATGTTCGCGACGAGTCTCGATGACGCTCCGCAGCTTCTTGAGAAGTTTTCGCAGCTCAGGGACATCGGTAAACGCGTTTCCACTGATGATGAAATTCACGTAACTGGACGTTAATTTAATGCCTCATTTTTTTATTGAACGCCCCGTTTTTGCCTGGGTAGTGGCGCTTTTTATCGTTCTGGCGGGACTTCTGTCTATTCCCCGTTTACCGATTTCGCAGTATCCGGCGGTGGCACCGCCGGGAATCATTATTTCCGTCAGTTACCCGGGGGCCAGCCCCGATATCATGAATACGTCGGTGGTGTCGTTAATAGAACGCGAAATCTCTGGAGTCGATAACTTGCTCTATTTCGAATCATCCAGTGACACAACCGGTTCAGCATCAATTACCGTCACGTTTAAACCAGGCACGGACATCAAGCTGGCGCAGATGGACCTGCAGAATCAGATTAAGATCGTCGAGCCTCGTCTACCTCAGGCGGTAAGACAAAACGGCATTAACGTCGAGGCCGCTAATTCTGGCTTTTTAATGATGGTGGGGCTGAAATCCACGACAGGTCAATTTGAAGAAGCCGATTTAAGCGACTATTTTGCCAGAAACGTCAGTGACGAGCTTCGTCGCGTGCCCGGCGTAGGGAAAGTTCAGCTGTTTGGCGGCGAAAAAGCGCTGCGTATCTGGTTGGATCCCATGACGCTTCACAGCTATGGGCTCTCGGTAAGTGATGTTCTTACCGCCGTTGGCCAGCAAAATGCCCTGGTTTCGGCCGGTAAAACGGGAGATGAGCCAGCAACTGAAGGACAAGGGGTAACGTATCCCATCACCGTAAAGGGACAGCTCTCCTCGGTCGAGGCGTTCAGGAATATCACCCTGAAATCTGACGCATCCGGCGCCCGCCTGAAACTGTCCGACATTGCGCGGATTGAATCTGGCCTGCAAAGCTACGCCTTTGGTATCCGCGAAAATGGCGTGCCCGCAACGGCGGCGGCAATCCAGCTGTCGCCTGGCGCGAATGCAATGAGTACGGCTTCAGGCGTACGGGCGCGCATCGACGAGCTTTCCCGGGTGTTACCCGACGGAATGACGTTTACGGTGCCTTTCGATACCGCGCCGTTTGTAAAACTTTCTATCATGAAAGTTGTCCAGACATTTGTGGAAGCGATGATCCTCGTCTTCCTGGTTATGCTGCTGTTTCTGCACAAGATACGCTGTACGCTTATCCCGGCGATTGTTGCTCCCGTCGCACTTCTTGGCACCTTCACGGTGATGCTATTGAGCGGCTACTCCATCAATATTCTGACGATGTTCGGCATGGTGCTGGCGATAGGGATTATCGTTGATGATGCCATTGTGGTCGTAGAAAACGTTGAACGACTGATGGAGGAAAAAAGCCTGTCCCCGCGTGACGCCACGCGGCAAGCCATGCAGGAAATCACCCCGGCGATTATAGGCATCACGCTGGTGCTTACCGCCGTCTTTATCCCCATGGGGTTTGCTGAAGGATCCGTCGGGATTATCTACCGACAATTTTGTATTTCCATGGCGGTCTCCATACTGCTATCCGCGTTTCTTGCCCTGACGCTGACGCCTGCCCTGTGCGCAACGTTACTCAAGCCGCATAAGGCAGGAAAGCGCGGAGGTGGAAGATTCGCGGCAGGGTTTAACGCGCGCTTCCGTTCGCTCACGGCCTGTTACGAAGTCGGGCTGGGTGCTGTTCTGAAGCGAAGCGGACGTATGCTGTTCCTGTACGTTGCGCTTTGCGCTGCGCTGTTTTTGGGAATGTCTTCGTTACCGTCATCCTTTCTGCCGGACGAAGATCAAGGCTACTTTATGTCCTCAATCCAGCTGCCTTCTGATGCCACGATGCAGCGCACCCTCAACGTGGTTAAAAAGTTTGAAGAGGAAATTGCGGCCCGGCCGGATATTGAAAGCAACATAATGATCCTGGGGTTTGGGTTTTCAGGTTCGGGACCGAATTCGGCTATGGCCTTTACCACGCTGAAGGACTGGAAAAATCGGCAGGGCTCGACGGCTCAGGATGAAGCCGACCATATCCAGGCCAGCATGGCGAGCGTCTCGGATGCCGTCACGATGAGCCTGCTCCCGCCGGCCATTTCGGATATGGGCACCTCCTCGGGGTTCACCTGGTACGTGCAGGACAGAGCAGGACTGGGCTACGAGGCGTTAAAGCGTGCTGCCGACGCGCTGGTCCTGCACGCTAATCAGCGCCCTGAACTGAGTGACGTTTATATAGACGGGCTGCCGGAAGGAACAAGCCTTGCGCTCGTAGTGGACAGAGAAAAGGCGGAAGCAATGGGCGTCTCATTTGATGAAATCAACCAGACGCTCTCCGTCACCCTGGGCTCAAATTACGTCAATGACTATACGAATAGCGGCCGCGTTCAGCAGGTGATTATTCAGGCCGATGCGCCCTACCGAATGCAGCCTGAGCAGATACTGACATTATCAGTAAAAAACCGGATGGGGCAGATGGTACCGATATCTACGTTTACCACGCTTTCGTGGAACGTTGCGCCGCAGCAGTTGACGCGTTACCAGGGATATTCTGCTATTCGCATTACCGGAAATGCGGCCTCGGGAGAGTCCAGCGGCACCGCAATGAAGATTATGGAGAGTTTGTCCAGAGATTTACCTCAGGGCATGGCGGGCGAGTGGGCCGGGAGTTCATTACAGGAGCGAAAATCGGAGTCTCAGCTTCCGGGCCTTATCGTCCTGTCGATACTGGTCGTATTTATGGTACTCGCCGCCCTCTATGAGAGCTGGTCTATTCCTTTTGCGGTCATGCTGGTCGTTCCGCTGGGTCTCATCGGCGCGGTGATAGCGGTGTCTGTTGCCGGCATGACGAATGACGTTTTCTTCAAGGTCGGCCTGATTACGCTTATCGGCCTGTCAGCCAAGAACGCCATTCTGATTGTTGAATTTGCCAGGCAGCTCCATCGCCAGGGGCAGCCCCTGCTGGCGGCAACCATTCATGCCGCCAGCCAGCGCCTGCGCCCCATTCTGATGACCTCGTTAGCCTTTACTTTAGGGGTTGTTCCCTTGATGCTGGCCAGGGGGGCGAGCGACAGTACGCAGCATGCCATCGGTACCGGCGTATTTGGCGGCATGATCAGCGGTACGCTTCTCGCGATCTTCTTCGTACCCGTTTTCTTTATCGTCATTGCGCGTTTCGTCGACAACATCAGGAACGCGTGAATACCCTGGTGGGATCACGCTTCCTCTCTGGTTGGATGAGGCGAAGCTGTTGCCGGGTGATATACTGGACGAATGCTGAAATTTTGAGCCCCCGCGAGTCCGCGGTGCATTCTTCGGGGCAGGCGTCTTCGGAGAAGTGCGAGAAATATCGTGACACAAGGGGCTGTGAGTGGGCTATAATTTCGAGCTAATTTCGAATGATTTTGAAATACTGCCTGTAACGCTATGAATTACAAGGCAAAATTAGCAATGAATATAAGGATTAAAGCTATGGGTTTTCTTTCCGGTAAGCGCATTCTGGTGACTGGCGTTGCCAGCAAACTGTCCATCGCATACGGCATCGCACAGGCAATGCATCGCGAAGGCGCTGAGCTGGCGTTCACCTACCAGAACGACAAGCTGAAAGGCCGTGTTGAAGAGTTTGCCGCGCAGCTGGGTTCCAGCATCGTTCTGGAATGTGATGTTGCACAAGATGAAAGCATCGATGGCATGTTTGCTGAACTGGCGAAAACGTGGGACAAATTCGACGGTTTCGTTCACTCCATCGGCTTCGCACCTGGCGACCAGCTGGACGGCGACTACGTTAACGCGGTAACCCGTGATGGCTTCAAAATCGCGCACGACATCAGCTCCTACAGCTTCGTGGCGATGGCGAAATCTTGCCGTGCCATGCTGAACCCGGGCTCCGCCCTGCTGACGCTGTCCTACCTGGGCGCAGAGCGTGCTATCCCTAACTACAACGTGATGGGTCTGGCTAAAGCCTCTCTGGAAGCCAACGTACGCTACATGGCGAACGCAATGGGTCCTGAAGGCGTGCGCGTTAACGCCATCTCTGCAGGTCCTATTCGCACCCTGGCCGCTTCCGGTATTAAAGATTTCCGTAAAATGCTGGCACACTGCGAAGCGGTTACCCCGATTCGTCGTACTGTTACCATTGAAGATGTGGGTAACTCTGCAGCCTTCCTGTGCTCTGACCTTTCTGCGGGTATCTCCGGCGAAGTGGTTCACGTTGACGGCGGTTTCAACATCGCTGCAATGAACGAGCTGGAAATTAAATAAGTTTGTGACTCTCTTCCCGGGCGGGAAGAGAGTTTCTCTCCCCCCTGCTTTGCTCTTCGTTATTCCCTTCTGTTATTTGTTATCACCTAACAATATTTTTCCCCTCATTCGCCTTACGCCAGGATATTGATCGCCATTTTGAGATCAAGGAACGCCCATGGAACAACGCCGCTTTTCCGGCAAAGGCCACTGGTATCATGAAACCCAGTCCAACCACTCGCAAACGGATGTCCTGCCTTTGGTGCCCGAAGCCGCTAACGTCGACGATCGTTTTTTGCTCGATTTAGAACTCCCTGAAAAGATTGTCACCGCCTGCCATGGCTGGCTCGCTCCCGCCAGGGCCTTGTGCCACCTTCTGTTCCCGCTCAATATTGAGGTTAACCGACTACACACGCTTAGTGCGTACGACAGGCTCAGCACGGCGTTGACGGTCGCTCAGGCGTGTGGTGTTCAGCGACTCTGTAACCACTACGCTGCCCTGCTCGCCCCCCTTCCTGGTCCTGACTCCTCACGCGAAAGCAACCGCCGCCTGGCACAAATCACGCAATATGCCCGCCAACTTGCCAGCTCACCAGACGTCATTGACCACAAAGCGCAGCTACAGCTCGATGAAGTGGGCCTGACAACCTATGACATTGTGCTGATCAACCAGATTATCGGCTTTATTGGCTTTCAGGCGCGCGTTGTGGCGGTGTTTCAGGCGTTACTGGGGCATCCTGTACGCTGGTTGCCCGGACACCATATTCCGCCGCATTCCTTACCGGTGACTATTCGTGTCTGGGCCCCTGTACTGCCCGTCGTCGAACTGCGCTACGCGACCCCATTCCAGCTTGAGTCGCTTTCACGCTGGCAAGCAGAGCCGGAACTTCAGGCGCTCACGCCGGTGCTGAGCCACGAGCCTGCGCTACTCAACCTGACGGGCGAGATTCTGATCAATCACCGTCAAAGCGAGCCACAAACGCACGGGGCGCTAACTGCGGCAGTAGAGCTACTGACCCGTTCACCGGATCGTTTTAGCGCGGCACAATTCACGCCGCTGATTGATGCTGGGATCGCCGATATCCGCGCCATCAATCTGCTTACTCAAAGTGCATTTACTGGCTGGCTCGACCGCCTGCGAGTGGCGCTTGGCAAAGCGGAATAACCGTACTTTTTACCCAAAGAGCGCTTGCTGAAGCAGTAAGATTCGCGTAAAACTGTCAGCCGCTCAATGGCTACGAAAATAGAACATTATGTTTCAGGACAACCCGCTGCTAGCGCAGCTTAAACAGCAACTGCATTCCCAGACGCCGCGTGCAGAAGGGGTCGTAAAAGCCACGGAAAAGGGCTTTGGCTTCCTTGAAGTTGACGGGCAAAAGAGCTATTTCATCCCGCCTCCGCAGATGAAAAAAGTGATGCACGGCGATCGCGTCACAGCGGTTATTCATACGGAAAAGGAGCGCGAGTCCGCCGAGCCAGAAGAACTGATTGAACCCTTCCTGACTCGCTTCGTGGGCAAGGTACACAGAAAAGATGACCGTCTTTCCATCGTGCCGGACCATCCCCTGCTGAAAGATGCTATTCAGTGCCGTGCTGCGCGTGGCGTTGAGCACGATTTTAAAGAGGGTGACTGGGCCGTTGCTGAAATGCGCCGCCACCCTCTCAAAGGCGACCGTGGTTTCTATGCTGAGCTGACGCAATTTATCACCTTCGGCGACGACCACTTCGTCCCGTGGTGGGTAACGCTGGCGCGTCACAATCTTGAAAAAGAGGCGCCAGACGGCGTCGCGACAGAAATGCAGGACGAAGGTCTGTCACGCCGTGACCTGACCGGTCTGGACTTTGTCACCATCGACAGTGCCAGTACCGAAGACATGGACGATGCGCTGTTTGCAGAAGAGACTGCGGATGGCAAAGTGCATCTGACCGTCGCGATTGCCGATCCTACCGCCTGGATTGTCGAAGGCAGCAAACTGGACGATATGGCAAAAGTGCGTTCGTTCACCAACTACCTGCCGGGCTTCAATATCCCGATGCTGCCGCGCGAACTCTCTGACGATCTCTGCTCGCTGCGCCCGAATGAAGTGCGCCCGGTACTCGCCTGCCGCATGACTATCGCCGCCGACGGCACGATTGAAGACGATATCGAATTCTTTGCTGCGACCATCGAATCCAAAGCCAAGCTGGCCTATGACGACGTGTCCGACTGGCTGGAAAATACGGGCACCTGGCAACCTGAAAACGACGCCATTGCCGCGCAAATTCGACTGTTGCATCGCGTGTGTCTGAACCGCAGTGAATGGCGTAAAACCCATGCGCTGGTCTTCAAGGACCGTCCGGACTACCGTTTCGTGTTGGGTGAAAAAGGCGAAGTGCTGGATATCGTTGCTGAACCACGCCGCATCGCTAACCGTATTGTTGAAGAAGCCATGATCTCGGCCAACATTTGTGCCGCCCGCATATTGCGCGACAAGTTAGGCTTCGGCATCTATAACGTGCATACCGGGTTCGATCCGGCTAACACCGAGGCGCTGGCTGCCCTGCTGAAAACGCATGACGTGCATGTCGATCCTGAAGAAGTGCTGACGCTGCAAGGCTTCTGCAAACTTCGTCGCGAACTCGATGCGCAACCATCCGGTTTCCTCGACAGCCGTATTCGCCGCTTCCAGTCCTTTGCCGAAATCAGCATCGAACCGGGCCCACATTTCGGTCTGGGGCTTGAAGCCTATGCCACCTGGACCTCTCCGATTCGTAAGTACGGCGACATGGTAAACCATCGCCTGCTGAAAGCGATTATCAAAGGGGAATCGGTCGCGCGTCCTCAGGATGATTCCACCGTGCAAATGGCCGAGCGCCGCCGCCTGAACCGTATGGCTGAACGCGATGTCGGTGACTGGCTGTACGCGCGCTTCCTGAATGATAAAGCAGGAACGGATGCCCGCTTCCCGGCCGAAATCATTGATATCAGCCGCGGCGGTATGCGCGTACGTCTGGTGGACAACGGTGCCGTTGCTTTCATTCCTGCGCCATTCCTGCATGCTGTACGCGACGAGCTGGTCTGTAGCCAGGAAAACGGAACCGTGCAAATCAAAGGCGAAACGGTTTACAAAGTCACTGACGTGATTGATGTGAATATCGCTGAAGTTCGCATGGAAACGCGCAGCATTATTGCGCGCCCGGTCGCCTGATAAGCTGTTAAATTGTCGACCCTTTCCCTCATGGATGGGTCGACAAACTCTTCTCTCATCACAAACCACAAAATCACTGACTATTTTCCGTCTCCTCCCGCCCAAAATCGCCATAATTATCTACATTAAAAGAATCACTTCATATTCGGTTACGTGAATTTTTATACGCTGAGTATCCTTTTTAACCTGACTCGTTTTATTATTAGAAATCAGGGAAAAAACAATAAGTTCACTTCGGTTTTGCCGCTGTATCACAACGGAAAGTCGACAACAAATGAATGATTTGTGCGCTAATGAGCAGCTGCGGGAGAAAACAGGATGGACGATTTGGAGCAGAATTTGCTGTTTCGTTACATGGGAACCCACAGCCCCTGGTGGCGACTGACCGCTGACAGCAATGCTCTGCATCTCTCCACCAGTGAAAATGCCGATGTGACGCAAGTGATCGCGCTGAATGATGAACAGGCCGCGCTCATCCGCCAGTTAACCGTCATCACCTCCAGCATCTCGATGACCCTCTCTTTGTACGGTGAAGATGTTCCTGTCCATCTGGTCGGGCGAAAAATTACCCGAAACGAGTGGGCCGGTACTGCCTCTGCCTGGCACGATACCCCTTCCGTTGCGCGCGATCTGGCGCAGGGCCTCTCTTTTGCCGAACAGGTTGTCTCAGAAGCCAATTCAGTAATCGTTATCCTGGACCAGAACGGCAATATCCAGCGCTTTAACCGCCTGAGTGAAGAGTACACCGGGCTGAAAGAGCACGAGGTGATCGGGCAAAACGTCTTCAAACTGTTTATGACCCGCAGCGAAGCCGCTGCCTCAAGACGTAATATCGCCGGTTTTTTTCGTAACGGCAGTTCCTATGAAGTTGAACGCTGGGTCAAGACCCGCAAAGGGCAGCGATTGTTTCTGTTCAGAAATAAATTTGTTCACAGCGGCAGCGGTAAAAATGAAATTTATCTCATCTGTTCCGGTACCGATATCACGGAGGAGCGGCGTGCTCAGGAACGCCTGCGCGTGTTGGCCAATACGGATACCATCACCGGACTGCCAAACCGAAACGCGATCCACGAGCTGATTTCCGATGCCATCGCCACCCGGGGAGACACTCAGGTCGGCGTGGTCTATCTCGATCTGGATAATTTTAAAAAGGTTAACGATGCCTATGGGCACATGTTTGGCGACCAGTTATTGCAGGCCGTCGCCCTTGCCATTCTGAGTTGTCTGGATGAAGGTCAGGTGCTGGCGAGACTCGGCGGTGATGAGTTTATTGTAATGGCAACCGATACCTCGCAAGGCTCACTGGAAGCCATGGCATCGCGTATTTTGAGCCGGTTACGGCAACCCTTCCGCATCGGCTTAATTGAAATTTACACCGGCTGCTCTCTGGGCATCGCCCTTGCCCCGCAGCATGGTAACGACCGCGAGAGCGTCATTCGCAACGCGGATACCGCGATGTATACCGCGAAAGAGAACGGGCGAGGCAAGTTCTGCGTTTTCTCTCCAGAGATGAACCAGCGCGTGTTCGAATATCTTTGGCTGGATACCAACCTGCGCAAAGCGCTGGATAACGACCAGCTCTTGATCCACTATCAGCCGAAAATGACCTGGCGCGGTGAAGTCAGAAGCCTGGAAGCGCTGGTGCGCTGGCAATCGCCAGAGCGCGGACTTATTCCTCCGCTGGAATTTATCTCTTACGCTGAGGAGTCCGGCTTGATTGTGCCGCTCGGTCGCTGGGTTATGCTGGACGTGGTGCGTCAGGTGGCTAAATGGCGCGATAAAGGCATTAACCTGCGGGTGGCGGTCAACGTATCAGCGCGTCAACTGGCAGACCAGACGATATTCAGTGACCTGAAACAGGCGCTGAAAGATCTGAATTTTGAATATTGCCCTATCGATGTTGAACTGACCGAGAGCTGTCTTATCGAAAACGAAGAGCTGGCCCTTTCGGTCATCCAGCAGTTCAGCCAGCTTGGGGCGCAAATTCATCTGGACGATTTCGGTACAGGCTATTCATCTCTGTCACAGCTGGCGCGTTTTCCTATCGATGCCATCAAGCTCGATCAGTCATTTGTGCGGGATATCCATAAACAATCCATTTCGCAGTCTTTGGTCCGTGCGATTGTGGCCGTTGCTCAGGCACTGAATCTGCAGGTCATTGCGGAAGGCGTGGAGAGTGCAAAAGAAGACGCCTTTCTGACTAAGAACGGCGTCAACGAACGGCAAGGTTTTCTGTTTGCTAAGCCGATGCCCGCTGCCGTTTTCGAGCGATGGCTAAAGCGCTATCAGTCACGAAAGATGCGTTAACTGGCCTGGCGTAACCCCGCCGCCTGATGGCGGTTTTGCAGCATAACCAGACGTTCCATATAAGCGATATCTTTCGGTTCAAGGCAAAACGCGGCATCGACCCAGTCTTCTGTAATATCCATCAGTTCACTGCGTGGCAGCTGCAACACGCGGGTACGGGCGCGCAGCATTGCCCTTACGCCGTTCAGCTTCGGCTGCAGCGTGTCGATAAATGTTCGGACGGTGACGTAGCTTTGTCCCGGTTCAAACAGCACATCCACCAATCCGTGCTGTTCGTACCACTCAGCCGTATGGGATTCCCCTTTGTAAATGAGCTCCTCTGCCAGCTTCATGCCTGAGCGGCGTGCAACGAGCGAATAGCCCCCCATCCCGGGGAAAAGATTAAAGGCGATCTCCGGGAACCCTAACCGGGCATCGCGCTGAGCCAGGAGAAAATGGTGCGCCAGCGCAGCCTCGAAGCCGCCTCCTAAGGCGCTCCCTTCGACCATCGCCAGCGTAATTGCCCCGGTATCAAAACCCCGTGATGCGGCGTGTACGCAATCAACACAGGCACGCGCATATGCACGTAATGCTTCCCGGCGCCCGTTTTGAATACAGTCTACGAAGAACTGCAAGTCCCCACCGGCGTTATACATATCGGGTACCAGCGATCCGGTAACCCAAAAATCGACCGCAAAACCGGACTGGCGAACCAGCCAGGAAAAATTCATGATCTCCTCTATTAATGCGTGGTTGAAGCAAGGGCGCGGTTGCGACCGCAACATCATCCAGACAGTGCGACGCTCCGCCTCATAATAGCCCGCCAGCTGAGTGAAACGTTCAGTATCGGTAAACAGTGTGCAGGTTGCTTGATTGATAACGGTCATAGTCTAATTCCTCTTAAAAAAAAGCGCCTTGCGCGCAGTTTTAGACTAATCCACTCATTAACCCCGCTGCATGAGAGGGAATAAAATTATCACTTTCATTTATGTACTTTAGTTATTGCATTTTTTCCCTTCTCTTTTGTTCCCATTTTCTGCATCATTGAAAATATTAACTTTTCGCTCCTGGGGTGAGATTATGTCTGACATTGATGCACTGGCTGTGGCACGACGTATTGATACGGTGCTGGATATCCTGGTAGCGGGTGATTATCACTCTGCGATCCGTAATCTTGAGATCCTGAAATCAGAGTTACTGGCTCACAAAGATTCCGATTCCGCGGCAGAAAGCGCTCAGCCAAAAGCCCCGTGGGAAGTTTGACTCCACCGTTTCCGACCTCGTTTTGCTTTTTAAATGGATGCTATGAATTCCCGACAACAAATCATTTTGCAGATGGTCATCGATCAGGGGCGCGTAAGCGTGGTCGATCTCGCGAAAACGACCGGCGTTTCTGAAGTCACAATCCGTCAGGATCTTAACCTTCTGGAAAAACAGAGCTACCTGCGTCGTGCGCATGGTTATGCCGTCCCACTGGACAGTGAAGACGTTGAAACCCGCATGATGAACAATTATGCCCTCAAGCGAGAACTGGCAGAATTTGCTGCGTCCTTAGTGAACAATGGTGAAACGGTCTTTATTGAGAATGGCAGCAGTAACGCCCTTCTGGCACGTACCCTGGCCGATCAAAAAGACGTCACCATTATTACCGTCAGCAGCTATATTGCGCATCTGCTGAAAGAGACGCGCTGTGAGGTCATTCTGCTGGGCGGTATTTACCAGAAGAAAAGTGAAAGCATGGTGGGACCACTCACTCGCCAGTATGTCCAGCAGGTTCATTTCAGCAAAGCGTTCATTGGCATTGATGGCTGGCAACCTGACACCGGGTTCACCGGTCGGGATATGATGCGTTCTGACGTGGTTAATGCCGTGCTGGAAAAAGAGTGTGAAGCAATTGTCCTTACCGACAGTTCTAAATTCGGTTCTGTACATCCCTATATGATGGGCCCGATAAACCGATTTAGCCGCGTGATCACCGATGAACGGCTGAGTGATGAACATCGCCAGCAGCTTGAGCAGGACGGCCTGACCGTCGATATTGTGAGAAAACCTGCCTGACTCTCCTCTGCGCCTGAATAACGGGCGCAAATCCCCCCCCCCTCTCTCTGAGATGATTCCGAAGCCTGCTTTAAGAGTTTTTACCTGTTTAACCTGGGCTAAAGGGGTAAAATTATTATTAGCGATATAACAGGAAGTGACTATCACTTGCGTGATTACGTAACACCTGCGCGACTAGCTTTCATGGAAAACAGAATTTAAGTATGACTATTGTCTATACTTAAAGTGCACTTCTTTCCGTGAATCGATAATTCAGGAGAAAGTATTATGACCTTTACCAGCAAAAAAATCGCTGCCGCTGTTCTGGCAATTACAGTAGCTATGTCCCTGAGCGCCTGCTCTAACTGGTCTAAACGTGACCGTAACACCGCAATTGGTGCGGGTGCCGGTGCTCTTGGTGGTGCGGTATTAACGGATGGTAGTACGCTGGGTACATTAGGTGGTGCTGCTGTCGGCGGTATTATCGGTCACCAGGTGGGCAAATAATCACCATAACGGCTCTCACCGGTCTAATAATATATTCAGTATTTTTCAGGTCTGACTTACACACGTATAAAGAGCCACGGTTAACGCCGTGGCTCTTTTAATTTAGCCGCCCGCCAGTTTAACTTTCATTCCTTTGGCTTCGAGCAGCGTTTTAATTAAATCGCGTTTGTCGCCCTGAATTTCGATCACGCCATCTTTCACGGCACCGCCGCAACCGCATTTCTTTTTTAATTCTGCGGCCAGGTTAGCCAGCTCCGCATCATCCAGATCGATACCGGTAATCAGACACACGCCCTTGCCCTTGCGACCACTGGTCTGACGCTGGATGCGCACGATGCCATCACCTTTAGGACGTTCAGCTTTCTCTTTTGGCTCATCGATACGCCCGGTGCCGGTGGAGTAGACCAGGCGGCTGTTGGAATCGCTCATCAGGCACCCTTTTTCAATGACGCGTTGATCGCTTTTAGCGTCTGCGCCGGATCCGCAGATTGCGTAACGGGACGGCCGATCACCATATAATCCACACCTGCAGCCAATGCTTGCTCTGGCGTCATAATACGGCGCTGATCGCCAACCTCACTGCCCGCGGGACGAATACCCGGCGTGATAAGCTTAAATTGTTGGCCCAGTTCGGATTTGAAGCGCACCGCCTCCTGTGCTGAACAGACTACCCCATCGAGACCACAGTTTTGCGTTAGACGAGCCAGACGTTCAGCTTGCTCAGCGGGTGACAACGTCACACCAAGATCGCGCAGGTCAGATTCATCCATGCTGGTCAGCACGGTGACCGCAATCAGAAGCGGTGCATCTTTGCCGAAGGGCACCAGCGCCTCGCGCGCGGCGGTCATCATACGCGCCCCACCCGATGCATGGACGTTGACCATCCACACACCAAGCTCGGCTGCAGCAGCGACGGCATGCGCAGTGGTGTTGGGAATATCATGGAATTTCAGGTCCAGGAAAACGTCAAACCCACGCTGCTGAAGATCGCGGACAATTTGCGGACCAAACAGGGTAAACATCTCTTTGCCAACTTTCAGACGGCAATCTCGCGGATCGATACCATCAACAAAGGCCAGCGCGGTCTCGCGGTTATTGTAATCAAGCGCAACAACAACAGGAGAATCAGTAATTACGCGGGAAGCGGAGGAAGTAACAGACGTCATGACCAGCCCTTTTCGTCTATGGGCGCGCAGCGGCGCGGAACAGATAAACGGCCTGCATTCTACCTGCCAGCGGTGGAAATTGACAGAATCGATTTCCTTTCCTGCCTGACCGAAAAATCGCACGGTGCCGACTCAGTGACAAAACCCAACAGTATGTTGTAACTAAAGTGGGGCGTTTTAAAAAATTACTGCCCGTCAAGACCACGAATCGGCTTGATGGTTGACCAGGCCCGGCACGAAGGACAGTGCCAGTACAGCGTGTAGGCAGTAAAACCGCACTTCTGGCAGCGGTAGCGCGGCTTACTGCGTACCTGCTCGCCGACCATATCGCGCAGCACCATCAGGCTCTCTTTGGCACGCCCTTCTTCTGCGTCGTTCAGGTGGTAATCCATCAGCTTATGGAACACCCGCATGGTCGGATGGCGCTGCAGCTGACGCGTAATATACACCTGCGCGGTGTCGCTTCCCTCATACTGCTCAACAACGTCTGAGAGCATCAGTTCAGCGGTGGCGCCAGTATTTTCTTCCACGCAACGACGCAGGAATGCTACCCACTCATCCTGCTTGTCGAGCTGTTGATAGCAGGTTTGCAGCATTTCCAGCGTTTCACTGACCAATTCTTTATCCTGGTCGATAACCCGCAACAGGCTTTCAACGGCTTTGGCGTAGTCGCCATTCGCCATAAAGACGCGCCCCATCATGATGGAGATTCGCGCGCTGTTGCGATCCGCAGCGGCGCCTTTCTTCAGCAGTGCCATGGCTTTATCCATGTCGTCGTTGCCCATCTGCTGAAGCGCCAGTTCGCAATAGAAGTGAGCAATTTCTACGCGTTGCTTATCTTTGCCAAGCTTCACCAGACGTTCGGCTGTATCTATGGCTTTTTGCCAGTCGCTGGTCGCCTGGTAAATCTGCAGTAACTGCTGGAGCGCACTGATACGGAAGTCGGTCTCATCAACCAGTTGGGTGAACATATCTTCGGCACGGTCGTACAGCCCCGCCGCCATGTAATCACGTCCCAGCTGTTGAACGGCCAGCAAACGTTGATCGTAGGTTAACGACGCGCTTTCCATCAGCGTCTGGTGAATACGAATAGCGCGATCAACCTCACCGCGCGAGCGGAACAGGTTGCCCAGGGTGAGATGCGCTTCTACGGTGCCCGTATCCTCTTTCAACATATCAAGGAACAGATCAACCGCTTTATCCTGTTGATTGCTCAGGAGGAAGTTCACCCCCGCAACATAGTCGCGGGAGAGTCGGTTGGCCTCATCCTGTTTTGTTTGTTGCGCACTTCTGCGGCCCATATACCAGCCATAGGCTGCGGCTACAGGCAAAAGCAGAAACAACAACTCCAGCATATTCGATTATTCCTTGGCTACCGGCACACCAGAACTCTCCGGAATGTCAGTCGCGGGCGCAATTTGATGTTCGAGGCGTTTGATTTTACGTTCAGCGCGCACAAGC
Source organism: Enterobacter sp. B79-1 (assembly GCF_057444735.1). NCBI lineage: Bacteria > Pseudomonadati > Pseudomonadota > Gammaproteobacteria > Enterobacterales > Enterobacteriaceae > Enterobacter > Enterobacter sp. B79-1. The sequence continues at coordinate 137,667 of NZ_JBYAZJ010000001.1, read as the reverse complement.
GAAACACGAACTTTAAGCCAGAAGAGACCGCACACCAGCCAGCCGATAATAAAACCGGCGGCAAACAGGACCGCAAGCAGGCTCGATACCCGGTACTCGCCCTGTGCAAGCAGATAGTTAAAGGTCACCTGCTGATCGTTTTGCGCACCTAAGGTGACGGAAATAACAAAAATCGCCAACACCAGTAAGAAAATGAGTAAATATTTCACATGACTTCCCGTTATGTGGTTCAAGCGAATAAAGTCTGTTCAACTCACCGCAATCAGCCTTATAAACTACCATTTTAGTGACGGGGGCGAAACGGAAAAAGTTGCGCGCCCGTCATGGATTTATGGGCAAAATACGGAAAATCAACCTTCAGACACCGCTTTGCTCGCGCTCGGCGATTTCTTCCTTCTCTTCCGGTGGCGGCGTCAGCGGCCCACAGAATCGTTCGGCAAGCCAGGTGGCTAACGTCACCAGCAGCCAGGAAATCAGCGTGGCCACCACTAAATCACGCGGCCAGTGCATCCCCAGCAGTAAACGGCTCCCCATCACGCCGGTTGCCCAGACTAACAGAATCGCAATAGTGACCGTCCGGCGTCGCGGCCACAATAATCCGACGCCGAGTAACGCCCAGCTTGCGGCAAACATCGTGTGCCCGGAAGGAAACGCGAAACCGGTCTCTTTTTGCCAGTGTTTACGCAAAAATGCCGGAATATCCTGTTGTTCTGCAAGCTGCTCTTTTACCAGCGCACCGCGATCTTTACGTTTTAAAGTGTAGAACTCATCCACCGGCACATGGTGCGTTTTTTCCATCCAGATGACGAAAGGACGCGGCTCCTGTACACGATCTTTAACCCAGGATTTTACGCCCTGACCCACCAGAATGGCCCCGCCGAGGATAGCAAATAACACCAGCGCTGCGCGCAGACGAAAACGCAGACACCACAGGAACCAGGCGCAGAGAAGAACATGCGTAATGATCCCCCACGGCTGTGTCACCGTTTCCGTTATCCAGTATAACGTTTTCAGCCACATGGCATTCTGGCCCGGCTGCCACATCCAGCCGGAGCACCATACAACCAAAGGCATCACAAGTAGTACGGCCGCACCCGCTGCCGTTCGTCTGGCGATTGAAAGCATGTCTTCTCCTTTTATGCTAAGCACCACAATCATAACTGAAATTCATCCATGTGGTGGATATGTCGGATCGTGCGTTTAACGCGCGTATAGCATGGTGGTGATTAGGCGAACTTGAGGAGCTTGTGGCAAAATGAACAGATAGAGAAAGCCAAACAGGCAGACGGCACGAAACGTGTCAGCCGATTCTGGAGAATCACATGCAGCTTAAACGTGTGGCAGAAGCCAAACTGCCAACCCCATGGGGCGATTTCCTGATGGTGGGTTTTGAAGAACTGGCAACCGGACAAGATCACGTCGCGCTGGTCTATGGCGACATTTCAGGGCAGACGCCGGTGCTGTCCCGCGTACATTCAGAGTGTCTGACCGGCGATGCGCTGTTCAGCTTGCGCTGTGACTGCGGTTTCCAGCTCGAAGCCGCCCTCTCGCACATTGCAGAAGAAGGCCGCGGCGTGCTGCTGTATCACCGTCAGGAGGGGCGTAATATTGGCCTGCTGAATAAAATCCGCGCCTATGCGCTGCAGGATCAGGGTTACGATACGGTAGAAGCCAACCACCAGTTGGGCTTTGCCGCTGACGAACGTGATTTCACCCTGTGTGCAGATATGTTCAAGCTGCTGGGCGTGGACGAAGTGCGTCTGTTGACCAACAACCCTAAAAAGGTCGAAATTCTGACCGAGGCGGGGATCAACATCGTCGAACGCGTGCCGCTGATTGTCGGACGTAACCCGAAAAACGCGCACTACCTCGACACCAAAGCCGCGAAGATGGGCCATCTGCTCAGCGAGTAAACCTGAAAGCCCGGCTTTAAAAGCCGGGCGTTTTCCATCAATCCAGCATCTTACGAATCACATAGTGCAAAATGCCGTCGTTCTGGTAATAGGTCAGCTCTGTTGCCGTATCGATGCGGCAACGGCATTCCAGCACCTCAATCTTCCCCTCTGCCCGCGTTAGCTTCACCGGAACCGTTTTACCCGGCTGCAGGTTTTGCAGACCGCTAATGTCAATCTGCTCCTCCCCGGTCAGGCCCAGCGTTTTACGGGTGACGCCCTGTGGAAATTCGAGAGGCAGGATCCCCATCCCGATCAGATTCGAGCGGTGAATACGTTCGAACGATTCGGCGATGACCACCCGAACCCCGAGCAGGCGCGGACCTTTCGCTGCCCAGTCGCGGCTTGAGCCTGAGCCGTACTCTTTCCCGGCAATGACCGCCAGCGGCGTACCTTCCTGCTGGTATTTGACGGCCGCATCATAAATGGAAACGACCTCCGTTCCCGGCAGATGACGCGTCATGCCGCCTTCCACACCCGACACCATTTCATTACGGATACGAATGTTGGCAAACGTCCCGCGCATCATCACTTCATGGTTGCCCCGGCGAGAACCATAGGAGTTAAAGTCGCGGCGTTCTACACCCCGGCTTTGCAAATAACGTCCAGCCGGGCTGTCGGCTTTGATGCTGCCCGCCGGTGAGATATGGTCCGTGGTGACAGAATCCCCCAGCATCGCGAGAATGCGCGCGCCGTGGATATCCTGAAGCGGCGCAGGCTCTGCCTGCATTTCATCGAAGAATGGCGACAGGCGGATATAGGTTGAGTCATCCTGCCAGTCATAGGTATCCGAGCCGACGATGTTGATGGCTTTCCATTCCGGCGTGCCTTCAAACACCTCCGCATACTCTTTGCGGAACATTTCGGTCGACACTTTTTCTACCGCACGCGCAATTTCTCGCGACGACGGCCAGATATCTTTCAGATAGACCGGCTCGTTCCTGCGATCGTGACCAATCGGATCGGTAACCAGGTTGATGTTCATATTCCCGGCCAGCGCGTAAGCCACGACCAGCGGCGGTGATGCCAGCCAGTTGGTTTTGACCAGCGGATGAATACGACCTTCAAAGTTTCGGTTGCCCGAAAGCACTGCGCCAACGGTCAAATCGCCCTGCTTGATCGCCACTTCAATCGGTTCCGGTAGCGGACCGGAGTTACCGATACAGGTGGTACAGCCATAGCCAACCAGGTTAAAACCAAGTTCATCCAGATACGGGGTCAACCTGGCCTGCGCAAGATAATCGGAAACCACTTTGGAGCCCGGCGCGAGAGAGGCTTTCACCCATGGCTGAGGCTTGAGGCCCAGCTCCACCGCTTTTTTCGCCAGCAGCCCGGCGGCCATCAGTACGCTTGGGTTGGAGGTATTGGTGCAGGATGTAATTGCGGCGATGACCACAGCACCATCAGGGAGCTGATACTGATGCCCGTTCATGACATAGTCGACCGGACGGTGATCCTTTTGTGCCGTATTCACTTCCAGCTCATTGCTGGCCGCAAACGCCTTTGGCACATCATTAAGGGCAACGCGATCCTGAGGCCGTTTTGGCCCCGCCAGACTCGCTTCAACCGCGCCCATATCCAGCGCCAGCGTGCTGGTAAAGACCGGTTCATCCCCGGGATTGCGCCACATGCCCTGCGCTTTGGTGTAGGCCTCGACCAGCGCCACCTGTTCTTCGCTGCGACCACTCAGACGCATATATTCCAGCGTGACATTATCGATTGGGAAAAAGCCGCAGGTTGCGCCATATTCCGGCGCCATATTGGCGATAGTGGCGCGATCCGCCAGCGGCAATGAATCAAGTCCGTCGCCGTAGAATTCAACAAACTTGCCAACCACGCCATGCTTACGCAGCATCTGGGTAACCGTCAGCACCAGGTCCGTGGCGGTAATCCCTTCTGAGAGCTTACCTGTTAGTTTGAAACCGACGACATCAGGAATGAGCATGGAGACAGGTTGCCCAAGCATCGCCGCTTCCGCTTCGATGCCGCCGACACCCCAGCCCAAAACGCCCAGGCCGTTGATCATGGTGGTATGGGAATCCGTACCAACCAGCGTATCCGGGTAAGCGACCCACTCCTTATCCTGCAATTCGCTCCAGACGGCTTTACCAAGATATTCGAGGTTCACCTGGTGACAGATGCCGGTGCCCGGTGGAACGACGCTGAAGCGGCTGAAAGCCTGCTGTCCCCACTTCAGGAAAACGTAGCGCTCATGGTTACGCTCCATCTCCAGACGCACGTTCTCACCAAACGCATCATCATCGCCAAAATGGTCAACGGTCACCGAATGGTCAATAACGAGATCGACGGGAGAAAGTGGATTCACTTTTGCCGTATCGCCCCCCAGACGTTTTACCGCTTCACGCATGGCGGCTAAATCAACGACGGCAGGTACGCCGGTGAAATCCTGCATCAGGACCCTTGCCGGGCGATAGGCTATTTCTCTGTCAGCATGGGCATCCTTGAGCCATCCCGCCAGAGCGTGAATATCCTCGGCGGTGACAGAATCTTCATCCTGCCAGCGCAGGAGGTTTTCCAGTAAAACTTTCAACGACTTGGGTAACCGCGAAATGTCTCCAAGCGTGTTGGCTGCCAGCGGCAAGCTATAGTAGTGCCAGGTTTTATTTTCTGCCTGCAACGTATCCTTACTGGCTTCGCGTAGGGTTAACGACATAAGCTCCTCCTTAATCACAGGGAAACCCTGACAATCATCAGGGCCGTAATTAAAGATAACACAAAGATGTCGTAACGTTTTGATAACAACCCAAATTGATAAATCCAGGAAGGTTCTGGTGAAGCATAAAAACAAAAAACCCCGCCGCAGCGAGGTTTTAGCATTTAGTGGATAGCCAGCCAGATAAGCTGACACCAGAAGAGAATCGACACGGAAAAAACGCCGATCCATGACCAGTATTTGAGAGTTGTCATGTTATTCATCATAGGGACACCAGGCTTTAATTATTAAAGATTCCGAGGTCAGCCCTCAGGTCTATATTGCTGATGTGTATTTATTAAAGAGTACAAAAGCACAGAGTCTTTATTCAGACTATTTGCATCATTACGCAAAAAAACTAAATTATTGTTTTTTGGGTTCGTCTTCCGCGAACACATCAATAAATGCTTGCTGCTGTGCTGTCAGCTTCCAGGACGCAGGTACGGTAGTCGCAGGTGCTTTGCGAGCTTTGTGCCCGTTGTCACGGTGTTGACACATTGGTTTTAGCGTTTCAGAACGTACCGTCACTGCCATATTCAACCCCAATATCTCCAGGCCAGGAGAGCAACCACCACCCAAAACAGGGTAGAGACGAGAAAGACCGCCAGCCAGGCTTTACGCTTGAGCGCAGGATCCCTTTGCGGTTCTTCACTTCCTGAAGGCATTGCTAACCTCATACAATCGACATCGCTTATCATTTTAGGACCAAACAATTGGTACAATTAATCATCTGATGAGATAAATCCTAAAGAAACTTTAGCCGAAAAGCCAGTGAATTTACGTATCTCTTCCCGCGAATATTCAATCTTTTGACCAGAAATAAATAATTGAAAAGAAATATTTGCGAAGGCGTAAAATACTTTCTACTTTTGTCGCCAATTCGCGACATTAAAACCACACAGTCTTAATGGATACTGACATTATATGGCACTAAAGTGCAGATGATGATAATTCTGATTTAGGTTTGAGAGGTTATTTCGGTATCTCTCCGCAGGGGAAAGATACCGGGAGTGATTATTTGGCAGGAAGTTTGATGTCTTTAAACATCTCTTCGATATCTTCGTTTGAGCGCAAAGCAACGGCGGTATCAACCACGTCGCGGGTTAAATGCGGGGCGAAGCGTTGAATAAAATCATACATATAGCTGCGCAGGAAAGTACTGCGGCGGAAGCCAATCTTGGTCGTGCTATGGCTGAAGACATCATGCGCATCAAGGCGTACCAGATCCGGGTCGGAAACCGGGTCAACCGCCATACTGGCAATCACCCCTACCCCCAGTCCCAGACGTACATAGGTTTTAATCACATCGGCGTCGGTTGCGGTAAAGACGATACGCGGCGTTAAGCCCGCGCGGTTGAATGCCGTATCAAGCTCAGAACGCCCGGTAAAGCCGAACGTGTATGTCACGAGCGGATATTGCGCCAGCTCTTCAATCGTCACCGAACCTTTACCCGCCAGCGGGTGGTCGGGCGTCACGACAATGGAGCGGTTCCAGTGGTAGCACGGCAACATCACCAGATCGTCATAAAGATGAAGAGCTTCCGTCGCGATGGCAAAGTCCGCATTGCCCTTGGAGACCGCTTCAGCAATTTGCGTCGGAGAGCCCTGGTGCATATGCAAAGAGACACGGGGATAACGCTCGATAAAGCCTTTAATGACGCCTGGCAGCGCATAACGCGCCTGCGTGTGGGTGGTTGCGATGTAGAGCGAGCCTTTGTCTGGCCAGGTATGCTCCCCCGCCACGGATTTAATCGCATCGACTTTGGAAAGCACTTCCCGCGCAATCCGAATAATTTCCTGCCCGGCGGGCGTCACCTGTGTGAGGTGCTTACCGCTACGGGCGAAAATCTGGATGCCTAACTCATCCTCCAGCATGCGAACCTGTTTGCTGATGCCTGGCTGCGAGGTATAAAGCCCCTCAGCGGTAGAAGAGACATTAAGGTTGTGATTCACCACCTCAACAATATAACGAAGCTGCTGTAATTTCATGCCAGACCATCCGATTTAGCGCACGCGGGTCAATCGCTTAAGACGATTTGATAATAAGAAAAGGGTTAACTATAACCACTATATCATTTATAGCCTGACTGTATAGTACGTAACAAAAAATAATAACAACGTAATAAAAAAAGGCCGGAAATCCGGCCCTTTCACAGGTAAGTTACGGTAAGTGAAGATTATTTCTTGCCTTCAACCCACTTGCCGTCAACAAAGAACGCCGACCAGCCGGTCGCTTTACCCTCTTTCTCCGCAGCCACATACTGCTGCTTCGTTTTACGGCTAAAACGCACAACGGTCTTGTTGCCTTCTGGATCCTGCTGTGGCGCGTCGGCCAGATAGCGCAGTTTTTCCGGCAGGCGATCGCGGAAGCGATGCAGCTCTTCCACCAGCGGCGCACGCGTTTCACGTGATTTCGGGAAGGTGTTGGCCGCCAGGAACACACCGGCAGCACCGTCACGCAGCACGAAATAAGCGTCTGATTTCTCACACGGCAGCTCTGGCAGCGGAACCGGATCTTCCTTCGGAGGAGCCACTTCACCGTTACGCAGAATTTTACGCGTGTTTTTACAGTCGTCGTTGGTGCACGCCATGTACTTACCGAAGCGCCCCATTTTCAGGTGCATTTCAGAACCGCACTTCTCGCACTCAACGATCGGGCCGTCATAGCCCTTAATGCGGAACTCACCTTCTTCGATCTCATATCCGTCGCAGGTCGGGTTATTACCGCAGACGTGCAGTTTGCGTTTAGGATCGATCAGGTAGCTGTCCATCGCCGTGCCGCATTTCTGACAGCGACGCTTGGCGCGCAGCGCGTTGGTTTCTGCATCGTCACCTTCCAGCACGTTGAGCACTTCGTTCTCAGGTACCAGGTTGATAGTGGTTTTGCAGCGCTCTTTCGGCGACAGCGCGTAACCGGAGCAGCCCAGGAACACGCCCGTGGTTGCGGTACGGATACCCATCTTGCGGCCACAGGTTGGACAGTCAATGCTGGTCAGGACCATCTGGTTAGGCAGCATGCCGCCCTCTTCAGGGTCTTTCTCGGCTTTCTCAAGCTGGTCGGTAAAGTCGCTGAAGAAGCTGTCGAGAACCTTCTTCCACTCCGCCTTGTGGCTGGCAACCTCATCGAGGCTGTCTTCCATCTGGGCGGTGAAGTCGTAGTTCATCAACTCGCGGAAGTTGGCTTCCAGACGGTCAGTGACAATCTCACCCATTTTTTCAGCGTAGAAGCGACGGTTTTCAACACGGACGTAGCCACGATCCTGAATGGTCGAAATGATCGACGCATAGGTCGACGGACGACCGATCCCGCGTTTTTCCAGCTCTTTAACCAGCGAGGCCTCACTGAAACGTGCAGGCGGCTTGGTGAAGTGCTGTGCCGGAACCAGATCGACAAGCGACAACTCGTCACCTTTATTAACCGCAGGCAGCGTTCTGTCTTCATCGCCTTTACGCAGCGCAGGCATCACTTTGGTCCAGCCATCGAAGCGCAGAATACGACCGCGCGCCTTCAGGCGGAAATCACCCGCGCCGACGGTCAGCGTCGTGGAGTCGTATTTCGCAGGCGTCATCTGACAGGCGACAAACTGACGCCAGATCAGCTGATACAGCTTCTGCGCATCCGCTTCCATATCTTTTAACGATTCCGCGAGGACGGAAACGTCAGAAGGACGAATTGCTTCGTGCGCTTCCTGGGAATTCTCTTTGCTGGCGTACTGATTCGCACTTTCCGGCAGGTATTTTTTGCCGAAATTGTCACTGATATAGCCGCGAACCATATTAACAGCGTCCTGGCTCAGGTTGGTGGAGTCAGTACGCATGTAAGTGATGTAACCCGCTTCATACAAGCGCTGCGCCATCATCATGGTTTTCTTCACGCCGTAACCCAGACGCGTGCTCGCCGCCTGCTGCAGCGTTGAGGTGATAAACGGCGCACCAGGCTTGCTGCTGGTCGGTTTATCTTCGCGATCCAGCACCTGATAACGTGCTTTTTCCAGCAGCGCTACCGCAGCCATAGTCTGGTCACGGTTTTCAGGACGGAAAGGTTTGTCGTTGTGATGACTGACCTGCAGCGGCAGAGCGTCACCGCCCGGCGTGGTCACATTGGCGTCAACTTCCCAGTACTCTTCCGGCACGAAGGCTTTAATTTCGCGTTCGCGCTCGACGACAAGACGTACGGCTACGGACTGCACACGACCGGCGGACAGACCACGCGCAACCTTTTTCCACAGCAGTGGCGAAACCATGTAGCCCACGACACGGTCCATAAAGCGACGTGCCTGCTGCGCGTTTACACGGTCAATGTTCAGTTCGCCCGGCTTCTCAAACGCCTGACGAATCGCATTCTTAGTAATTTCGTTAAACACTACACGGCTGTAGCGTTTGTCGTCACCCCCGATCACTTCCCGCAGGTGCCAGGCAATGGCTTCCCCTTCGCGGTCAAGGTCGGTTGCGAGATAGATGTGGTCTGCTTTTTCAGCAAGCTGCTTCAGCTCGTTAACGACTTTTTCTTTACCTGGCAGCACTTCATATTGTGCATCCCAGTTATGCCATGGGTTAACACCCATGCGGTTGACAAGCGCGCTACGTTCATCCTTTTTAGGCTTTTTAGCCCCTTTGGTGGAGGTAGAGTCTGCGCTCTTTTTGCTGGCTGAGCCACTGGTCGGCAAATCGCGGATATGACCGACGCTGGACTTAACCACGTAGTCATTACCCAGATACTTATTGATCGTTTTGGCTTTTGCCGGGGACTCAACGATGACGAGAGCTTTACCCATATTCACCTTTACCTAATTTAATTCTTCCAGGAATACGCCGCACGTTGATTTCCCTTCCGCTGACGACGAGCCATTGATATTGCGACTGCGCCAGGGGATATCAACCCCTTTGTCTTACCGGACGTCAGAAAGATAACATCCAGGTCATTGACTTATCGGGTATTTTTCTCGCACTTAATATAATTCGTGACGAATTCCCGGTCGAATGTCAAGCAATTCTGTTGCCAGAATGACGAAAGCGCACACTGTACCTGATAAAATTCGTTACGCAACTTTATTAGCATGCAAAAGCAAATCATGCCAGCCAGACCCCTTCGCCTTACCCTCTCAGATTACAGGGAAAATTTGCCCCCAACGCGCCCCGGGCGTAAACTACGGTCATTGTTTAAGGAGTGGATTATGCACAGTACGACCCAACCTATTGACCGAGCGTCTCTGCTTATTGAAGCAAATAAACTCATTCGCGATCATGAAGACACCCTGGCGGGCATTGAGGCCACTGGCGTGGAACAGCGTAACGGCGTGCTTGTTTTCAGCGGTGAATATTTCCTTGATGAACAGGGTTTACCCACCCCGAAAAGCACCGCGGTATTCAACATGTTTAAATACCTGGCGCATACGCTCTCAGAGAAATATCACCTGATCGATTAATGCAAAACGCGAGGCAACTGCCTCGCGTTTTTGTTTACAGCAGCGGTTTTTGACCGCGCTGTAGCCAGCGTAGCAGCAAGCGATCTGCACTTTCTGCGGCGCTATTGGTAAATCGGTCCAGCAGACGCTTACGCTGGGTGAAGCGCACGCCAACCAGTTCGCGCCCTTCCATCAGGTTCAGGAGCAGATCGTCACTGGTCCCCACCTCGTCCACCAGCCCTTTCTCCTGGGCCTGCGTGCCGTACCAGTGTTCACCGGTTGCGACCTGTTCGATATCAAGCGAGGGGCGCATACGGTGCACAAAATCTTTAAACAAGTGGTGGGTTTCGTTCAGGTCTTCGCGGAATTTTTGACGCCCTTCTTCCGTGTTCTCTCCCAGCAGCGTCAGGGTGCGTTTATACTGCCCCGCGGTGTGAAGTTCGATATCAATCTCTTTATTTTTCAGGAAGCGGTTAAAGTTCGGGATCTGTGCGACCACGCCAATTGAGCCAATGATAGAGAACGGCGCCGCGACAATTTTATCCGCCACGCAGGCCATCATATATCCCCCGCTCGCGGCCACTTTGTCCACGGCTACGGTCAGCGGGATTTGTTTTTCACGCAGGCGCTGCAGCTGGGAAGCCGCCAGTCCGTAACCGTGGACCACCCCGCCAGGACTCTCAAGACGGACCACCACCTGATCCTGCGGTTTCGCTACCGCTAATACCGCCGTCACTTCTTCACGCAGGGAGGAGACTTCATGCGCATCCATGCTGCCTTTAAAATCGAGCACATAGATGCGAGGTTTTGCCTCATCCTGCGGCGCGGCAAGCTTCGCTTTTGCCTTAGCCGCTTTGGCTTCCTGTTTATGCTTTTTCTTCTGCGCTTTAAGCCAGAGTTTCTGTTGATGGCTATCAAGCAGCGCCAGAGACATCTCTTCCTGCATTTCTTTATACTGCTCGCTCAGGCGGGTGATGCGTAACTCCCCACGCTGACGCTTGCGCTGCGTCAGGTTGACGATCAGAACGGCAACCACCGCAATGGCAATCACCACCGTCGCGATTTTGGCCAAAAACAACCCATATTGAGAAAGTAATTCCACGCGTTCCACCTTGATTTAACCACGAATCTTTCACGGCAGTGTACAACAGCGCTGCCCATGCGTCTCGCTCGTGACATTACCTCTGCGAGCCGCCTTCAGGAATCCCCGGTCTGGCGTTTAAATATTTGCAAATTGTTAATTTTACAGTAATGCGTCCTGTAGACTGATTGAATTATTAGGCTAATTCGGGCATAAAGCCGAAAAGTCATAAAAGAAGGCGCCATCAAGCTCCAGTGCGCCAGAGGAGTCACCGTGCATTATCAACCGCAAAAAAATCTGCTCCAGAACCGGATCATACTTGTCACAGGTGCCAGCGACGGCATTGGTCGTGAAGCCGCCCTTACGTACGCTGAATATGGGGCCAGCGTCATCCTGACGGGTCGTAATGAAGAAAAACTCCGGGGAGTCGCTCAGGAGATTGAATCTGCTGGCGGCATCGCTGCTTCCTGGTACACCCTCGATTTACTTACCTGCACGCCCGCTAGCTGTCAGGAACTTGCCCAGCGCATCAGCACGCATTATCCCCGTCTGGACGGCGTGTTGCACAACGCTGGCTTATTGGGCGAAGTACGCCCGATGGATGAGCAAGATCCTGAGATTTGGCAGCAGGTAATGCAGGTAAACATTAATGGAACCTTTTTCCTCACCCAGGCGTTGCTTCCTTTATTGCTCAATTCTGAGTCTGGTTCGCTGGTCTTCACCTCTTCCAGCGTAGGCCGTGAGGGACGCGCCAACTGGGGGGCTTATGCCGTCTCGAAATTTGCGACCGAAGGCATGATGCAGGTGCTGGCGGAGGAGTATCAAAACCGTCATCTGCGCGTAAACTGCATTAACCCTGGCGGAACGCGGACAAAAATGCGCGCCAGCGCTTTCCCGACGGAAGATCCGCAAAAGCTGAAAACGCCGGCAGACATTATGCCGCTCTATCTCTGGCTGATGGGTGATGACAGTCGCCGTAAAACCGGGATGACTTTTGATGCCCAACCCAACCGCAAACCGGGGATTTCGCAATGAGTGATGAACGCCATCAGCAGCGCCAGCAGCGTCTGAAAGAACAGGTTGATGCACGCGTTGCCGCAGCCCAGGACGAGCGTGGGATCCTCATCGTATTTACCGGCAACGGTAAAGGGAAAACCACCGCCGCGTTTGGCACGGCGACGCGCGCCGTCGGACACGGGCAGAAAGTGGGCGTGATCCAGTTTATCAAAGGCGAATGGCCCAATGGCGAGCGCAATTTACTTGAGACTCACGGCGTTGAATTTCAGGTGATGGCCACCGGATTTACCTGGGACACGCAGAACCGGGAAACCGATACAGCCGCCTGCCTCGCCGTCTGGGAGCATGCAACGCGAATGCTGGCCGATCCCTCGCTGAATATGGTTCTGCTGGATGAGATAACCTACATGGTCGCCTACGACTATCTGCCGCTGGACGTCCTGCTGGATGCACTGAAGAACCGCCCTGCGCACCAGACGGTTATCATCACGGGACGCGGGTGTCATCGGGATATTATTGAGCTGGCAGATACCGTCAGCGAGCTGCGGCCGGTCAAGCATGCGTTTGATGCAGGTATCAAAGCGCAAATTGGGATTGATTACTAAAGAAAAAAGCCCGGTGCGTTCACCGGGCTTTTAGATTAACCGTTGTTATTCCGGCTGCCAGAGCGACGATTGCTGCTGACCTGGCTGTGACGCTTCACCGCGCGACGGATCTGATTCGCCTTCATGCGACGACGATCTTTTTCAACCGCCACTTTAGAGGTGGTTTCCGGTGTCAGGCCGACCAGCTCGCGCAGGTAGTTGGTTTGAGTCAGATCCAGTTCGGTATAACCACCGCGTGGCAGTCCTTTAGGCAGCAGAATGTCACCGTAACGGACACGGATCAGACGGCTCACCTGGACGCCTACCGCTTCCCAGAGACGACGCACCTCGCGGTTACGGCCTTCGGTCAGGGTCACGTTGTACCACTGGTTAATGCCTTCCCCACCGGTAAACTTGATAGTTTTGAACGCCGCAGGGCCGTCTTCCAGCTGAACGCCACGCGACAGGTCGCGCAGTTTATTTTCGTCAACCTGGCCGAAGACGCGCACCGCGTATTCCCGTTCTACTTCGCGGCTTGGGTGCATCAGACGGTTTGCCAGTTCACCATCGGTGGTAAACAGCAGCAGGCCGCAGGTGTTCACGTCCAGACGGCCTACGGCGATCCAGCGAGCGCCACGCAGCTTAGGCAGACGGTCGAACACCGTCGGGCGACCTTCCGGGTCGTTGCGGGTACACAGCTCGCCTTCCGGCTTGTAGTAAGCCAGCACGCGACAGATTTGTTCGGCGGACTCTTTCACGGAGATAAGATGACCGTCGATGCGGATCTTCAGCCCCGGTACAATTTCTACGCGGTCACCCAGCGTGGCGATTTTACCGTCCACACTCACGCGACCTGCTTCAATAATGGCTTCGATTTCACGGCGCGAACCGTGGCCAGCACGCGCCAGCACTTTCTGTAACTTCTCGCTCATTGAGCTTCCTCAGGTGTCGCCTTCACAGGCGTCTGGTGTACTTTCAAAAACAACGAGTTAGCGTAAAAACAACTTAACTCACTGATATATCACCATTTCATGGTGCACAGCATGGCAAACAATATGCCATACAGAATGATTCGTGGGCGCACATACTACACTAACTTTAGACTAAAAGATTCAACAAGTTTTATGCGTCTGAGTCCCGGCATTGATAGCTAAACACGCTAACCCGTCGAAACCACGTCGTGCTGAAACAAACCAGTCTTTTTCGCCAGATGTAAATGGAATTCGCCGCGAGGCAATCAAAAATGAAACGCGTGCTTATATTGATGCAGGCACCCTCCCGCCAGCATAAAAAACACCTTTTTATGCATAATAATTCAATGTTAGCATAGGTGTTAAATGTAGAGTTTTCGGAGATGACTATGCTGGACATAACAAACTTTGGGCTTTTTGCCCTGTCTGTTTTTCTTCTTTCCATCACCCCAGGGCCTGACATGGCCTACGTGATAGGCCAAAGTGTGGCTAACGGAAGACGAGCGGGGATCATCTCTTCTGCAGGCGTGGCTTTAGGTAGCTGTACCCATGCTGTTGCAAGCGCCGTGGGATTAACTGCATTGATTACAGCTTCTCCACTGATGTTCACCATCATTAAGTATCTTGGTGCGGCTTATCTGATGTATCTCGGCAGTAAAATGGTTTTAGGAACATTTGCAAAACAAACCGTCAATCACCATGAAGCTGAACCCGTGAGGACAAAATCTACTCTTACGAATCTGCTTTCTAAAGGCTTTATTACAACCCTGACCAATCCGAAGGTGCTCTTATTCTTCATCTCCTTCTTCCCCCAGTTTGTTTCACCAGGGGGTGAACATCACACCACTTCTTTCCTGGTTCTGGGTATGGTCTACGCGCTGATAGCATTTTTGACAGATATGGCTTTTGCTGTTCTTGCAGGTAGCGCCGCCGGTGCAGTTTCTCAGAATAGAAGATTGCAGAAAATGCTGGATCGCATTGTTGGCGTAACATTTATAGGGTTAGGTCTACGCCTGGCATTGACTCGCCGTTGAGAATAAGGGGGCGTTGTGCCCCCTTATTCCTTGGGTTTACAAGAAAGGCTTAACATCACCCACGCCTTCACGAATCACTTCCGGCGCATCTTCAGTTAAGTCGACCACGGTGGTCGGCTGCTGGCCAAGATAGCCGCCGTGAATAATCAGCTCAACCACCTTCTCCAGACGATCTTTGATCTCTTCCGGGTCGGACTCGGTAAACTCACTTCCCGGCAGCATCAGCGAGGTGGAGAGCATCGGTTCGCCGAGGGTTTCCAGCAGCGCCTGCGCAATCGGATTCGATGGCACGCGCATCCCGATGGTTTTGCGTTTTTCCTGCAGCAGACGACGCGGTACTTCCTTCGTGCCCTTCAGGATGAAGGTGTAGTTGCCCGGCGTGTTGTTCTTAATCAGGCGAAACGCCACGTTATCAACATACGCGTAGGTCGACAGCTCAGAGAGATCGCGGCACATCAGGGTAAAGTTATGGCCGTCCGGCAGCTGGCGAATACGGCAAATACGCTCCATCGCCCCTTTATCTTCAATTTTGCAGCCCAGCGCGTAGCCTGAATCGGTCGGGTAGACAATGACGCCGCCTTTGCGGACGATCTCCACGGCCTGGTTAATCAGACGTGGCTGCGGGTTATCAGGATGGATATAGAAAAACTGACTCATACTTCCCTCTCTTCAATTTGCTGCGGCTGTTCCCAGAGCTGCCAGACCGGCTCAACGCCAGCAGGCAACCAGAGCTTGCGACCCAGTTCGATCCAGGCGCAGGGCTGATGGAAATCAGACCCTTGTGACCCAAGCAGGCCGAACTGTCGGGCATAGGTGGCAAGCTGTGCACGCTCATTGGGTGCCTGCTGACACTGGGCAACTTCCATTGCCTCGCCACCGCATTCGGCAAAGTGTGCCAGCAGCCTTTTCAGCCATTTAGCAGAAAGATTATACCGTCCCGGATGGGCCAGCACAGCCTTACCGCCAGAATGATGAATCACATCAATAGCTTGTTTTATTGTACACCACTGTGGCGGAACGTATCCGGTTTTCCCGCGCGCCAGATACCGTTTAAAGACGTCCGCCATGGTCGTCGCTTTACCTGCCTCAACCAGAAAACGGGCGAAATGACCGCGCGTCACGGCCCCACCGTTCGCCAGCTTTTGCGCCCCTTCGAGTGCGCCAGGAATGTGGGCCTTCTCCAGACGTTCACCAATCATCTCTGCACGCTGGTTGCGGCGTGTTTTTTGTTCTTGCAAAAACGCACACATTGCCGGATGGTCTATATCAATGTTGAGGCCAACAATATGAATTTCATGGTTTTCCCAGACGGTCGAGATCTCAACGCCGGCGATCAGGTTCAGCGCCAGCCCGCTGCGGGCGATCTCAGCGCGCGCCGCCGGAATGGCATCTGTCGTATCGTGATCGGTTATCGCCAGCGTGCCGACACGCATTTCAACGGCACGATGAACCAAGGCTTCGGGCGTCAGAAGGCCATCAGAGGCCTGAGTATGGCTGTGTAAATCGTAAATAATGGCGTAGGTGGTATCGCTCAAAGCACTTCCCATAACAGGTTGGAGACATCCGAAAACACCATGATACCGACATAACGCGAAATTCTGAAATCAAGGGTTGACAACACGCCACCGAACTAGTTAACTAGTACGCAAGTTCACACGAGAAAGGTATCTGAAAATGACAGCACATTTCACTCTGCACGGTTGGTGGCGCACTTCCTGATCTTCGGGCAGTGTCACGCGTCTGCGAAATGCAAACAGATACCCAGCCCGCTACCCAGCGGGCTTTTTTTTGAACAGAAAATGAGAACAATATAATGCAAACAGCCAAACCACACCTCGAACTGCTGACCTGCGAGGCGGCCTATCGTCACAACCCCACCGCACTGTTTCATCAGGTTTGCGGAGCGCGTCCGGCTACCCTACTGCTGGAATCTGCGGATATCGACAGTAAAGACGATCTCAAGAGCCTGCTGCTGGTCGACAGCGCGCTGCGCATTACCGCTTTAGGTGACACTGTCACTATCAAGGCGTTATCAGAGAATGGGGCATCGCTGCTGCCACTGCTGGACGCCGCACTGCCTTCTGGCATAGAAAACGAGCGCCAGCCGGACATGCGCATTCTGCATTTCCCGGCGGTCAGCCAGCTGCTGGACGAAGACGCGCGGCTCTGCTCTCTTTCCGTTTTCGATGCCTTCCGCCTGCTGCAGAATCTTGTCACCGTGCCGGCAGAGGAACGCGAAGCGATGTTCTTTGGCGGGCTGTTTGCTTACGACCTGGTTGCAGGTTTCGAAGATTTGCCGGAAACGGAACAGGGTAACCGCTGCCCGGATTACTGCTTCTATCTGGCTGAAACCCTGCTGGTGATCGACCATCAGAAAAAATACACCCGCGTTCAGGCCAGCCTGTTCACTCCATCGACCGCTGAGAAAAACCGTCTTGAGCACCGCATCGCTCAGCTTCAGCAGCAGATGACGGAAGAGCCACCGGCGCTGCCTGTGCAGCGTGTGGAGAAAATGACGTGCGACGTTAACCAGACCGACGATCAGTACGGCGCCGTGGTTCGCCAGATGCAAAAAGCGATTCGCGCCGGGGAAATTTTCCAGGTGGTGCCTTCACGCCGCTTCTCACTGCCCTGCCCGTCGCCGCTCGCAGCCTACGACGTGCTGAAAAAGAGCAATCCAAGCCCGTACATGTTCTTCATGCAGGACAATGATTTCACGCTGTTCGGCGCATCCCCGGAAAGCTCGCTGAAGTACGACGCCACCAGCCGTCAGATTGAGATCTACCCGATTGCCGGTACTCGTCCACGTGGACGCCGCGCAGACGGCTCGCTGGATCGCGATTTGGACAGCCGTATCGAACTCGAAATGCGGACTGACCATAAAGAGTTGTCAGAGCACCTGATGCTGGTTGACCTGGCGCGTAACGATCTGGCTCGAATTTGTACCCCTGGCAGCCGCTACGTGGCGGACCTGACCAAAGTTGACCGCTATTCATTCGTGATGCACCTCGTCTCCCGCGTGGTGGGTGAGTTGCGCCACGACCTTGACGTTCTGCACGCCTACCGCGCCTGCATGAACATGGGCACCCTGAGCGGTGCGCCGAAAGTGCGCGCCATGCAGCTGATTGCCGCCGCCGAAGGACGCCGTCGCGGCAGCTACGGCGGCGCGGTGGGCTACTTCACGGCTCACGGCGACCTCGACACCTGCATTGTTATCCGCTCCGCTTATGTTGAAGACGGTATTGCCACCGTCCAGGCGGGTGCCGGGATTGTTCTTGATTCTGTTCCGCAGTCTGAAGCTGACGAAACGCGCAGTAAAGCGCGTGCGGTCCTTCGCGCCATTGCGACTGCACACCACGCACAGGAGATTTTCTGATGGCTGACATTCTGCTGCTCGATAATATCGACTCTTTTACTTATAACCTGGCAGATCAGCTGCGTGCGAATGGTCACAACGTCGTTATCTACCGCAACCACGTACCGGCGCAGACCCTGATTGACCGTCTGGCAACTATGCAAAACCCGGTGCTGATGCTCTCCCCGGGGCCTGGCGCACCGAGCGAAGCGGGCTGTATGCCGGAGCTGCTGACCCGTATGCGCGGCAAGCTGCCGATCGTCGGCATCTGTCTGGGACATCAGGCGATTGTTGAAGCCTACGGCGGCTACGTTGGCCAGGCGGGTGAGATCCTGCACGGCAAAGCCTCCAGTATTGAACATGACGGCCAGGCAATGTTTGCCGGGCTGCCGAATCCGCTCCCGGTTGCGCGCTACCACTCGCTGGTGGGCAGCAATATTCCTGCGGGGCTTACCATTAATGCCTCGTTTGAGGGCATGGTGATGGCGGTACGTCATGATGCGGATCGCGTCTGCGGTATGCAGTTCCACCCGGAATCGATCCTGACCTCCAACGGCGCGCGCCTGCTGGAACAGACCCTCGACTGGGCGCTACAGAAGCTGGAGCAAACCAATACCCTGCAACCGATTCTGGAAAAACTGTATCAGGCGCAGACCCTGAGCCAGCAGGAAAGCCACCAGCTCTTTTCCGCCGTGGTTCGCGGCGAGCTGAAGCCTGAACAGCTGGCGGCTGCGCTGGTGAGCATGAAAGTGCGTGGTGAAAGCCCGCAGGAGATCGCCGGTGCCGCCACGGCCCTGCTGGAAAATGCCGCCCCGTTCCCGCGTCCGGACTATCAGTTTGCCGATATCGTTGGGACCGGCGGTGACGGCAGCAACAGCATCAACATCTCTACAGCCAGCGCCTTTGTCGCCGCAGCGTGTGGGCTGAAAGTGGCGAAGCACGGTAATCGCAGTGTCTCCAGCCGGTCAGGCTCTTCCGATCTGCTCGCCGCGTTTGGCATTAACCTGGATATGAAAGCAGAGCGTTCTCGTGAAGCGCTGGATGACCTGGGCGTCTGCTTCCTGTTTGCGCCGAAGTATCACACCGGTTTCCGCCACGCAATGCCAGTGCGACAGCAGCTTAAAACTCGCACGCTGTTTAACGTGCTCGGCCCGCTGATCAACCCGGCCCACCCACCGCTGGCGCTGATTGGCGTTTATAGCCCGGAACTGGTTCTGCCGATTGCTGAGACACTGCGCGTGCTGGGCTACAAACGTGCCGCCGTGGTACACAGCGGCGGTATGGATGAAGTATCGCTGCATGCACCGACGCTGGTTGCCGAACTGAACAACGGTGAAATTATGAGTTACCAGCTTGAGGCTGCTGACTTCGGCTTAGCGCCGTATCGCCAGGAAGCGCTGGCAGGCGGTACGCCGGAAGAAAACCGTGACATTCTCACGCGCTTATTACAAGGTAAAGGAGAGGTTGCCCACGAGGCCGCCGTGGCTGCCAACGTCGCTATGCTGATGCGTTTGCACGGTGAGGAAGACCTGAAGGCCAACGTTCAAAAAGTTCTGGACGTACTGCGCTCCGGTGCAGCTTACGATCGCGTTACCGCACTTGCGGCAAGAGGGTAAAGAATGCAAACCGTTTTAGCGAAAATCGTTGCCGATAAGGCCATCTGGGTAGAAGCCCGCAAGCAACAGCAGCCGCTTGCCAGCTTCCAGAATGACGTCGTACCAAGCCAACGACGTTTCTATGATGCCCTGCAGGGTGCGCGCACCGCGTTTATTCTTGAGTGCAAAAAAGCGTCCCCGTCGAAAGGCGTTATTCGTGACGATTTTGACCCGGCGCGTATTGCCGGTATTTATAAGCATCATGCGTCCGCCATCTCCGTGCTGACGGATGAAAAATATTTCCAGGGCAGCTTCGATTTTCTGCCGATCGTCAGCGGCATCGCGCCGCAGCCGATCCTGTGCAAAGACTTTATTATCGATCCGTATCAGATCTGGCTGGCGCGTTTCTACCAGGCCGATGCCTGCCTGCTGATGCTCTCGGTGCTCGACGACGAGCAGTATCGCCAACTCTCCGCCGTCGCGCACAGCCTGAACATGGGCGTGCTGACCGAAGTGAGCAACGAAGAAGAGCTTGACCGCGCGATTGCGCTGGAAGCCAAAGTGGTCGGCATTAACAACCGCGATCTGCGCGACTTGTCCATTGACCTGAACCGCACGCGCCAGCTGGCACCGCGTCTCGGGTCTGGCGTCACGGTCATCAGCGAATCCGGCATTAACAGCTACGCCCAGGTGCGCGAGCTGAGCCACTTCGCTAACGGTTTCCTGATTGGCTCCGCCATGATGGAGCATGACGATCTCAACGCGGCTGTGCGTCGCGTGCTACTGGGTGAAAACAAAGTCTGCGGCTTAACCCGCGAACAGGATGCCCAGGCCGCGTACGAAGCCGGGGCGATTTATGGCGGGCTGATCTTTGTCGATTCGTCCCCTCGCGCGGTCAGCGAAGAGCAGGCGCGTAAGGTCATCTCAGCGGCTCCGCTCAGCTACGTGGGCGTTTTCCGCAATGCAGATATTGAAGACGTTGCGGCAAAAGCCGAGGCGTTATCCCTGAGCGCGGTGCAGCTTCACGGCAGCGAAGATCAGGCGTATATCGATGCCCTGCGCGCCGCGCTGGCGCCTCAGGTTCAGATTTGGAAAGCGCAAAGCGTCGGCGAGACCCTGCCCGCACGTAACCTGAACCATGTGGATAAATATGTGCTCGATAACGGCCAGGGCGGCACCGGCCAGCGTTTTGACTGGTCACTGCTGAGCGGCGAAAAGCTGGACAACGTCCTGCTGGCGGGCGGATTAAGCCCGGATAACTGCGTAGAAGCCGCGAAAACCGGCTGCGCAGGCCTCGATTTCAATTCAGGCGTAGAGTCCCAACCGGGTATTAAAGATGCCAACAAACTGGCCTCGGTTTTTAAAACTCTGCGTGCATATTAAGGAAGAGAAGATGACGACATTACTAAACCCGTATTTTGGTGAGTTCGGCGGGATGTACGTCCCGCAAATCCTGATGCCCGCGCTGCGCCAGCTGGAAGAAGCCTTTGTCAGCGCGCAGAAAGATCCGGCGTTTCAGGCGGAATTTACCGACCTGCTGAAGAATTACGCCGGTCGTCCGACCGCGCTGACCAAATGCCGCAACCTGACGGAAGGCACCAAAACCACGCTTTATCTGAAGCGTGAAGACCTGCTGCACGGCGGTGCGCATAAAACTAACCAGGTGCTGGGCCAGGCGCTGCTCGCGAAGCGTATGGGTAAAACCGAAATCATCGCTGAAACCGGCGCAGGTCAGCACGGCGTAGCCTCTGCGCTTGCCAGCGCCCTGCTCGGCCTGAAATGCCGAATCTATATGGGGGCGAAAGACGTTGAGCGTCAGTCTCCGAACGTCTTCCGTATGCGCCTGATGGGGGCAGAAGTGATCCCGGTACACAGCGGTTCCGCCACGCTGAAAGATGCCTGTAACGAAGCGCTGCGCGACTGGTCTGGCAGCTACGACACCGCGCACTACATGCTCGGCACAGCCGCAGGCCCGCACCCGTTCCCGACTATCGTACGCGAATTCCAGCGTATGATCGGTGAAGAGACCAAAGCGCAAATCCTCGAGAAAGAGGGTCGCCTGCCGGATGCGGTGATCGCCTGCGTTGGCGGCGGGTCTAACGCCATCGGCATGTTTGCTGATTTCATTGACGACACCAGCGTTGGTCTGATTGGCGTCGAGCCTGCCGGCCACGGGATTGAATCCGGTGAGCACGGCGCGCCGCTGAAGCATGGTCGCGTAGGGATCTACTTCGGAATGAAATCCCCGATGATGCAAACCGATGAGGGCCAGATTGAAGAGTCTTACTCTATTTCTGCCGGCCTTGACTTCCCGTCCGTTGGCCCACAGCATGCGTATCTGAACAGCACTGGCCGCGCGGACTATGTTTCCATTACCGATGACGAAGCGCTGGAAGCCTTTAAAACGCTGTGCCGCAGCGAAGGGATCATCCCGGCGCTGGAGTCTTCTCATGCCCTGGCGCATGCGCTGAAAATGATTAAAGAGAACCCGGAAAAAGAACAGCTGCTGGTGGTGAACCTTTCCGGTCGCGGTGACAAAGACATCTTCACCGTTCACGATATTCTGAAAGCACGAGGGGAAATCTGATGGAACGCTACGATAACGTATTTGCAGAGCTGAAGTCCCGCCAGGAAGGCGCGTTCGTTCCCTTCGTCACCCTGGGCGACCCGGGCCCGGAACAGTCCCTGAAGATTATCGACACCCTGATTGAAGCCGGTGCCGACGCGCTGGAGCTGGGTATTCCGTTCTCTGACCCGCTGGCGGATGGCCCGACCATCCAGAATGCGACGCTGCGCGCATTTGCCTCCGGCGTGACGCCAACCCAGTGTTTCGAGATGCTGGCGGCGATCCGCCAGAAGCACCCGACCATTCCGATCGGCCTGCTGATGTACGCCAACCTGGTCTTTAACCGCGGTATTGATGAGTTCTATGCCGAGTGCGCGCGCGTGGGCGTCGACTCCGTGCTGGTAGCAGACGTGCCGGTTGAGGAGTCTGCCCCATTCCGCCAGGCGGCGATGCGCCATAACGTTGCGCCGATTTTCATCTGCCCGCCGAACGCCGACGACGAACTGCTGCGCCAGATTGCTTCTTACGGACGCGGGTATACCTACCTGCTCTCCCGTGCGGGCGTGACCGGTGCCGAGAATAAAGCGGCGCTGCCGCTGCATCATCTGGTAGAGAAGCTGGCTGAATATCATGCCGCGCCTCCGTTGCAGGGCTTTGGTATTTCATCCCCGGATCAGGTTGCTGCAGCAATTGATGCGAAGGCCGCCGGGGCGATTTCAGGTTCCGCCATCGTAAAAATCATCGAGAAGAACGTGGATAAGCCAGAGCAGATGCTGGCCGAGCTCAAAACCTTCGTGACCGAGATGAAAGCGGCAACGCGTAAAGCATGATGCACTCCCCGTCTGGCGCAACTGCCAGACGGCTCCCCTTTTACCCCTGTCGAGTTACGTCAAAATTGATCGCGTCGATATTCTCGGTGCGAATGACTTTTCAAACCCTGCCGTAAGCGTATGATTCGGTTTCTTTCTGTTTATACCTTCTGAGTTCAGAGGCTTACACATGTCATGGCAACATTTCAAACAGGCTTACCTGGTTAAGTTCTGGTCACCTGTACCGGCCGTTATCGCGGCAGGTATTCTCTCTACTTATTATTTTGGCATTACCGGCACCTTCTGGGCCGTTACCGGGGAATTTACCCGCTGGGGCGGACAGCTGCTGCAGCTGGCGGGCATCCACGCTGAAGAGTGGGGCTACTTTAAGCTCATTCACCTGGACGGTACTCCGCTCACCCGCATTGACGGGATGATGATTATCGGGATGTTCGGCGGCTGCTTCGCGGCGGCGCTGTGGGCTAACAACGTGAAGCTGCGCATGCCGAAAAGCCGTATCCGCATCCTGCAGGCGGTAGCCGGTGGGATTATCGCAGGGTTTGGCGCGCGTCTGGCAATGGGCTGTAATCTGGCGGCGTTCTTCACCGGGATCCCACAGTTTTCGCTGCACGCCTGGTTTTTTGCCGTGGCAACCGCAATTGGCTCTTACTTTGGCGCAAAATTCACGCTTCTGCCGTTTTTCCGCATTCCGGTAAAAATGACCAAAGTTAGCGCCGCATCGCCATTAACGCAAAAACCCACTCAGGCCCGCCGCCGTTTTCGTCTGGGTATGCTGGTCTTTTTCGCCATGATCGCCTGGGCACTGTGTACTGCGCTGAATCAGCCAAAACTGGGGCTGGCAATGCTGTTCGGCGTTGGCTTTGGTTTGCTGATTGAGCGCGCGCAAATCTGCTTTACCTCGGCGTTTCGCGACATGTGGATCACTGGACGCACCATGATGGCCAAAGCCATTATTGCCGGGATGGCCGTGAGCGCGATCGGCATCTTCAGCTATGTTCAGCTTGGCGTCGAGCCGAAAATCATGTGGGCTGGCCCTAACGCGGTCATCGGCGGGCTGCTGTTTGGCTTTGGCATTGTGCTGGCAGGCGGCTGCGAGACCGGCTGGATGTATCGTGCCGTCGAAGGTCAGGTGCATTACTGGTGGGTGGGACTCGGGAATGTGATTGGCTCCACCCTCCTGGCCTATTACTGGGATGACGTGTCACCCGTACTGGCGACGAACTGGGACAAGGTTAATCTGCTGAACACCTTTGGCCCACTCGGTGGGCTCGTGGTGACCTATGCCCTGCTGCTGCTCGCCTTTTTACTGGTTATTGCACAGGAGAAACGCTTCTTCCGTCGTGCCACCGTCAAAACTGCAACGCAGGAGAATGCCGCATGAAAGAGATCGTGCCTGACTATCGCCTCGATATGGTGGGTGAACCTTGCCCTTACCCGGCTGTCGCCACGCTTGAGGCACTGCCGCAGCTTAAGAAAGGTGAAATTCTGGAAGTGGTGAGCGATTGCCCGCAGTCGATCAATAACATTCCGCTGGATGCCAAAAACCACGGCTATACCGTGCTCGATATTCAGCAGGATGGACCAACGATTCGTTATTTGATTCAGAAATAATCGATGACATGCGCCCTGAACAGGGCGCATTGAAGAGCACGCGTTAGAAACGATAGCCTGCTGAGAACATAAATACCCACGGATCCAGACGGGTATTGATGCTTTGCTGCTGGCCACCGGCTTTGAAACGAACGTCAGTATCAATGTCCATGTACCAGACTGAGGCGTTGATTAACCAGTCACGGTTAATCAGATAATCAAGACCTACCTGCCCCGCCATACCCCATGAGTCTTTCAGGCTAAGGTCAGTCAGACCAGCTTCTTTACCGGTATCGTTAAACTTCTCATCAAAGAAGGTCGTGTAGTTCACCCCCGCGCCAATGTACGGGCGCACCTTGCTGCTGGCATCACCAAAGTACCACTGCGCCATCAACGTCGGCGGCAGATGGTGCACCGTGGCGATATCGCCGGTCGGCCCAAGGCCAACGCGATGACGGAACGGCGTTGCGGCCAAAAGCTCAACGCCGATGTTTTCTGTCGCCATATAGGTAAAGGTCAAACCTAACTGGGTGTTATTGCTGACGTTAAAGCCGCCCATTCCCAGTACGCTATCGGAACCTTCAGTTGGGCGAACCGTTGCCGAACCGGCTCGAATAAAGAATTCACCTGCTTCATGCGCATACGCGCCACCAGAGAGACTGCTTAAGATAAGGGCTGCCACCGCTAATTTTTTCATATCCGCTCCATCGTTGTGGTTTTAAGTGCGGATGAGAATATACTCACAAAAGAGTATTAAGTGATCTATCACAGATCACATTAAAACCAGTAAGTTAACATTCATTGATCTGGGTTAATTTTTGATAATCAAACTTAACCCGCCAGGTGGGTTCTACATCAAATTTTAGTGATGAGCGAAAAATTACTGCCGCTTTACAAAGATATGCTTTTCCATACAAGCCTTGATGCTGCCACGGCACTCTTATCCGGTGTACAATTGCCGGCTAATTAACACCTGCAATACTCAAGGAGAGTGCATGTCTATCACGGCGAAGTCTGTCTACCGTGACACGGGAAATTTTTTCCGCAATCAGTTCATTACCTTTTTACTGATCGCGCTGCTATGCGCCTTTATCACGGTGGTGCTTGGTCATGCGTTCTCACCGAGTGAAGAACAGATTGCCAGCCTGAGCCAGGGCGACCATCTTGCCGGTAGCGTGGGGTTATTTGAACTGGTGCAAAACATGACGCCGGAGCAACAGCAAATCCTGCTGCGGGCGTCCGCGGCATCGACATTTTCAGGTTTGATCGGTAATGCTGTTCTGGCGGGCGGCGTGCTGCTAATGATTCAGCTCGTTTCAGCGGGTCATCGCGTCAGTGCCCTGCGCGCCATTGGCGCCAGCGCGCCAGTGCTCCCTAAGCTGTTCATCGTCATCTTTTTAACCACGTTGCTGGTACAAATGGGGATTATGCTGGTCGTGGTACCGGGTGTATTACTGGCTATCGTGCTCTCTTTCGCGCCGGTAATGATTGTGCAGGATAAGATGGGTATCTTTACTGCGATGCGCAGCAGCATCAGACTGGCGTGGGCGAACATGCGTCTGGTGGCACCGGCTGTGATCGGCTGGCTCCTTGCCAAAACGCTACTGTTATTATTTGCACCGAATTTTGCCGTGTTAACGCCGAACGTTGGTGCGGTCGTTGCTAATACGCTGAGCAACCTGATATCAGCAGTTCTGCTGGTCTACTTGTTCCGCCTGTATATGTTAATTCGTCAGTAATTGGGATCGTAGAATGAAGCAGTTTCTTGATTTTTTACCGCTGGTCGTCTTTTTTGCGTTTTACAAGCTGTACGACATTTATGCCGGAACGACGGCGCTGATTATTGCTACCGCTATCGTGCTGATTTACAGCTGGGTGCGTTACCGCAAAGTTGAAAAAATGGCGCTGATCACCTTCATTATGGTGGCTGTATTTGGTGGCCTGACGTTGTTCTTCCATAATGATGAATTCATCAAATGGAAGGTCACGGTGATTTACGCGCTGTTTGCAGGTGCGTTGTTGATCAGCCAGTGGGTAATGAAAAAGCCGTTGATCCAGCGCATGCTGGGCAAAGAGCTTACGCTGCCGCAAGAGGTGTGGTCCCGTCTGAATATCGCCTGGGCGGTGTTCTTTATTCTCTGCGGACTCGCCAATATCTACATTGCTTTCTGGCTACCGCAGAACATCTGGGTCAACTTTAAGGTCTTCGGGCTGACCGCGTTGACGCTTATCTTCACGCTGTTGAGCGGTGTTTATATCTATCGACACATGCCTCAGGACGACAAGCACTGATTCTCACGCCCGGAACATGCGCGTTCCGGGCTATTTTCTCCCGCTAAAAATCATAGTAGCATCCCGCCTGAAGTCTTCAGTTACGAGTTTAAAACAATGACAACAAATGACGCCCCTCAGGGCGAACTGGTTTTACGCACACTGGCAATGCCTGCGGACACGAATGCCAATGGCGATATTTTCGGCGGCTGGCTAATGTCGCAGATGGATATGGGTGGGGCAATTTTAGCAAAAGAGATTGCGCACGGGCGGGTGGTGACTGTCCGGGTGGACGGCATGACCTTCCTGCGCCCGGTCGCGGTGGGGGATGTGGTGTGCTGTTACGCGCGCTGCGTGAAACGCGGCAACACGTCAATTTCCATCAACATTGAAGTATGGGTGAAAAAGGTCTCTTCCGAACCGATTGGACAGCGTTACAAAGCCACGGAAGCGCTGTTTATTTATGTGGCGGTCGATAACGCGGGTAAACCGCGTCAGCTCCCTCAAACCTGATTGTCAGACAAAAAAGCCTCCTTGCGGAGGCTTTTTTCATTCCATCTGCGCCCCGCCGTTCAGGCGGAAAACAATATTCACTATCAATCCACTGCCCGGCTTACCGGCTTCATAGCGCCATTTACGCATCGCTGCCTTTACATCACGCTCAAACATATTTGAGGGCTGCGCAGAGAGGATTTGCACATTGTCAACGCGGCCATCTGAGGTCACGTCAAACTTCACCCGCACGCGCCCTTCAATACGGAGCGCCTGAGCACGCGCCGGATAGGTAGGCTGGTTGCGGCTGAGCGCCCTTGGCCCCGCAGGCGCTGTAACGGTCGGCTTCGTGGTCGTTGCGGTGTTGTTCATCACCGGACGCGAAGGCGCAGTATTCTCTACCGGCTGCGTTGGCCGCGTCTCGACAGGGCGCACTTCGCGTTTCGGACGCTCTTCGACTTTCTTCACCGGTTTTGGCTTCGGCTTAGGTTTCGGCTTAGGCTCCGGTTTGTGGATCACCACCGGCACTTCCTTCGGGGGTTCCGGGACAGGCTCGGGTTCAGGTTCAGGTTCCACAACCGGCTGTGGCGGCGGAGGCGCAACCTGCGGCGGCTCAAGATCCGCTGGCGAAACCATGGTCACGGAAATTGGCTGCGCGGGCGCTGGCATTTCAATAACCTGATGAACCGAGGTATAGAGTAAACCCGCCACAACGGCACCGTGAATCACGACAGAAAGCAGCGTCGGCCAGGGAAAGCGGCGAGGTAAATCAAGGGTCATCGAAGTCATAATCATCAACGTTAAAAAACCGAACCCTGATTTTAAATGCAAATAGCAATCATATTCAATAAGACACTTTGTCTAAGCGCAATTAAAGCGCAAGAGCGGTGAAAAAAGGGGCATTTAGATCAGGGTTTTAACATTGTTTTTATCTTTACATTGCAGTCATTTGCCCTTTCACATAACGTAACTGGCACTTTTAATGGTTAAGGAGCTTCGCCGTGCTTTATGTGATTTACTCTGAAGATGTCGCTGAATCCCTGGAAAAACGCCAGTCTGTTCGCCCTGCCCACCTGGCACGCCTACAGCTGCTGCAGGATGAAGGCCGCTTATTGACCGCGGGGCCTATGCCTGCGGTAGACAGCAACGATCCTGGCGCCGCGGGTTTTTCTGGCTCGACGGTCATTGCCGAGTTTGAATCTCTGGAAGCGGCAACCGCCTGGGCTGACGCCGATCCGTATGTGGCTGCCGGTGTGTACGAAAAAGTCACGGTGCGCCCGTACAAAAAAGTCTTTTGATGCCTCAAGGCTCCGCAAGGAGCCTTTTTTATCGCACCGTTAAACCTGTTTGAACCGGGTGAACTGCTGCTCAATGATACGACTGCCCCACTGATCGCCCTCCCACTCTTTCGCTAGCGTAAAGCCAAAGGATTCGTACAGGCGTCGGGCAGCGGTCAATTTATTGAACGTCCAGAGATGCACGGCAGAAAAGCCCTCGCTGTCGCAAAACGTCATGGCCTCGCTCAACAGTTTTTTGCCAACCCCATGACCCCGGCAGCCATCGTCCAGAATAAACCAGCGCAGATGCGCCTCACCCGGCTCTAAATCTTCGCCGTCAATGGCGACAGATCCTACAATTCTGCCGTTCATCACAGCCAGCCAAACCTGGTTGCACGGCTTATCAAGTCGTCCGCTAAATTCAGCAAGCCCCGCAGCAACTTTGGCTTCGAAGAAGCTGCCAAAGTTATGCTCGCGTGCGTAATAGCTGCCGTGCATTTCCGCGATGCGGCCAATCATGCCGGGACGGTAGCCTGCGACAATCACTGGGGCCGTAGGCTGTCGCTCAGCGCCGCTCTCCCGGCAGGCCAGCAGCGCGTTGGCATAGAGCGACAGTCCCTGAGAGATGGTTTCCTGCTGTATGGGATCCAGTGATTGTATCGCTGAAATAACCCGCTCGCTCCCGTAGGCATTAATCTGCTCAACGGTCTTGCGCCCCTTTGCTGTCAGCCGGAGACTTTTGGCACGGGCATCTTGCGCAGAAACCCCCTCCTCCAGTTCGCCTGCGGAAATAAGGCGCGACAGCATCCGGCTAACGCTGGATTTTTCCAGACCCAACAGTTGCACCAGTTGACCTGCGGTCATCTCTTTATGCAGCTCAATTTCCACGAGGGTGTGTACGGCCGAGGGCGAGTAATGGGTAGAGGCCAGCGTGGAGGCCATAAAGCCCAGCTCTCTGACCATCAGACGTGACGCAACGCGAATGTCGCTAACTACAGGGGGTTCAGTATGCATTATTTTCTCCGTCATTTAGTTGTACTATACAACTAAATGACAGAGCATTGTCAAGGGTATCAAAAAGGCTCCCTCAGGAGACTTTTTAAACGCTTCAACCCAATGAAATAAAAGGATTTATTTCATAAAGTGTCCACATATTGACCACATCGATACTTGAAGCCCAGTTTTTGCGGGCTTCTAACAACTTTTGAATACCAGATTCTTCGTTTATATATTTGAAGTTAAACCCACTTAAGTTAGTAGGTAGTAGTTGCCGAGCAAACATAAGGCGCGTAAAATAGATCTTTTAAAATTTATATTTTATAGATTGCTTCAGCAGTAAGATATTTAATTTAAAATTAAAATTTTATTAAGATTAATTATGGTACATGTTGTCAATCGTCATAATTAGCAACCCCCACACGAATTCATCTGAGAAAAAATAGACATGTCCTCAAATACAATTAACACCTTTACCGAGAAAGTTATAAAAAACAAAATTAAAGCCCCAACTCGAGCTGATTTCTCTTTAGATAAATGGGAAAAAGAATGGGAGAAAATTGCGTCCACAGCCTCAGAAAGAGACAAGACAGTCTATACCACAGGCATTATAATTAATAGTCTCCTGAATGAGGTTAGAGAAAAGCTGGCCGCAAATTACCAGCGCGCTCCTAAAACTTCATATGAAAAACTATTACTTTCTTATGTAGCCATTTCTAACAGGACTACATCTGTTGCATTAAAGTTAGCTATGAACTCGCAAGTTTCAAATGCACAATCAATTTTACTAAAGTCGAGCATCGCAGGAAATGAGCTAGGTCTGGGTGAAATTTTTCATGGAGCAGTGGATGGAGTCCAATTAGCAATAAGAGAATGCATAAGCAACATGGAGAAGGGAAATAAAATCACAACGTCTATTCAACCAATTGAAGAAATGTCATTTATTCAACAAGAACACATGCTATCCCAACTTTATTGGACATACACACATTTTTGGCAGTGCATAATCTGGTCAAACTATGAGTTGATTGAGGTTGATCGTGATGCGAAGCATTTCATAATTAAACAACCAAACAATAAATATGAAACTGCATTTCTTACAAGTGCAAATCGAAAAGAAAGAATCGCGGGTCAAAGCGTCATAACAGCTCGAGAAAAACGCGTACAAGCCTTGTTTAAAAACGATAAATACATAGTTATAAGAAAAGAAAATAAAAAACGCACTGCGGTAACTTTACCGATCCTCAATGCAGACGAGGGATTATTGATTTCGAATACGCTTTGGAGACTCCGGGAAAATGAACTTAAATCTTATCTTCCTGAACCATGGTTAAATGATAATTTTGGACAAGATTTTTGCTTAACTGAAGCATTAGAAGTTATGAGGTGTTTAATGTTGATGGCTTACGATACAAGTCACAAGTACCCAGACGACGACAGCGCCCAGAACGTCAACAAATTAAGAGAGTTTTGCCCAACTGTACAAGCAACTTCATTAGAACGTGCTTTATGTGATGCAACAGGAATTGAAGCACACAAAATATCAAAAATTACAGAATTTCTTACATCTAAACCATCACCCACCAATGATTTATGGTGCCAACCCTTAATCAAAGTTAGTAATAATAAATTTGCAATAATTGTGAGTGCATTAACTTCTCCTGTGCTACTTAGAATAGTCGAACACTGGGTTGATACTTTCAAAATAGATCTAGGTGAAAAAGGATACATTTATGAAAAAAAAATTATAGAGAAATTTAACAACTCTCTCAAAGGCAATCAACTTATTCTCGACTACAACGATGCCATATCAAAAAGAATGAAAATAAATGGTAGTGAGGAAGAAATTGATTTATTAGCAAGAATTGATGACATGATTATTATTGGCGAAGCTAAGTCAATAGTAACTACAGACTCTGCAATCTCAAAATATCGAACATCCGAAGTTCTCCAGCACGCAGGAGAGCAAATTGTCAGAAAAACAAAATTCCTTGAAGAAAACCTCGAGGCTATATTTGAAAGACTAAACTGGCAGTATGATACTAACAAAAAATACAATATTGCTCAATGTATATTGAACAGCAGTAGCATTTTTGTTGGCCATGAATTTGAGGGAATACCTGTAATTGACGAAAAAATACTTTGTTCTTACTTCACCTCTAACAAAATGAGGTTAATGACTGTCGCCTCACAAAACGAATTAAAAACGATAGCTTGGTATAAGCTATATGATAATATTGATGAGTTAAAATCCAATTTTAAAAAATACATCTCCACACCACCTCAACTCAATGAAAACATTGACTCTTATGAATATAATCAAATAAAAATCCCAATCATCACTAACGATTCTTTCAAAATAGAGAAGTCTTACCTTGTACTTAAGCAAACAGGTCCATTATCTGTAATGGACAGAAATCATCTATTCCCAGTCATAAAATCTGACGACTATGAAACCCAAGCAAAGCTAGTTCACCATACTTTTTAGAATAAATAAGCATTGATACGCATCTGTTTATAATCAGTTTAATTAAGCCCCCTTAATTAAGGGGCTTAGACTTTTACATCCAATTGATTTGCTGCTGTCCTGAAGATGTCGGATGAGGCGGCGCTGGCACTACAACCCCCGGTGATACGATAAAGCGCTCGACCGTTTCTGTGGTCACAAACGTCGCGCTGCAGTTGATGTTTGTGCACTGGTGATACCGCTCTTTGGTCGTGTCAGTAAAATAGCGACTTGTGCGGGCGTGAGCGGCGAAATGGCATTTTGGACAGTGAAACATGGCGAGCACCTCATTTAATTTCCGATGCGTTAATTTTACTCACTTTATTCTTATATAACAAACAGTTAAAGATATATCACTGCGTTAATTCTTCGCTTTCGTACTCCACATCCGAAACCTTAACCTCAAGCTCTAAGCCCGTTGTGTAGCCGTTCCCGTTGAGGTTATGCACCACCCGGCTGATTATCCACGCCTGATCATCTATGACGCGCTTAAACCCTTTCACCGCGATCGGCGTTTCAGGAAATAAATCTGCCCGGCCAATCGCCAGCGAGATTGTAAACTCCGCAACGCCGCGCTGCAGTTTGTCCCACTTCGCCTGAGCGGCGCGCATGGCCTGCGCCTTAGTCGCGTAGATGGTCGTTAGCTCCAGCACGTTGTCAGCCTCACCGGCCATGTACTCACCCTCGCGCGCTTCCTGCTCTTTTTTGGCTTTTGCCTTTGCCGTGGTTTTGGTCGCTTTCGGATGCTGCAGCGCGCGCAGGTGCTGTACCTTTGGTTTGCGTTTGAGCTTCACCTTTTGCTTTTGCGGCTTCGGGTCTTTGGTGTGCAGCCATTTTGCCGTGACGCCGGTGTAGGCTTCCCGGTCAGCGATGGCGAACTGATGCCGGTCGCCGTCGCCTCGCTCTACGGTCATTTGCGGGATAGGCTTACCACTGGCCGTCACCGCACTACCGGCTTTCAGGAATAACAATTTCCCAAACTTCACCGCGACAGATGCGCCGTTGCGCTCCGCCAGCCTCGCCAGAAATACCGCGTCAGATTCCTGCGTCTGGTCAATGTGAGGCACGGAGATCGCTTTCAGCGTATCCGCCACGCTGGCCGTCAGCTTGTTGCGTGCAGCGATGGTCTCCACAATGACCCCGAGCGTGGTGTCATGCCATGACTGTTCCCGGCGTGAATTAAGCGACCCGCGAAAATCAGCGCTGCGCCCCCGGATGGTGAGCGTATCAGGCTCGCCCCGGTGCTCGATTTCATCGACCGTGAAACTCCCTTTATTCAGCAAGGCGGATCCCTGCCAGCCTAACCACAGCGTCAGCTTTGCACCGCGCGGCGGCAACTCGACAAGCCCGTCGCTGTCATCGAGCTCGATGTCGAGCTGGTCGGCTTCGAATCCGCGGTTGTCCGTCATGGTCAGGCTGATTAGCCGGTCGCTGAAATTCTGCGTGATATCATCGCCATCGAGCGTCAGCATAAACGCCGGGGCAATCTGCGCCCCGGCCTGAATATTCATACCCGTAATCATCCCGCCAGCCCTCCCAGCCAGTTACCGGCAGACGTCACCAGATTGTCGGCCTGCGTTTTCAGGTCGCCGTAAATCGCCGCGAGCGACTCATCGACCCGTTTCAGCGAGAGGCTAAACTCGATTTTTCTGGCCGCGCCGTCACTGAATAATTCGCTGTGCGTGTGGGTCACTTTATCGATGACATACATGCCGTGGATCATGCCCGTTCCGTCAATCAGCGGCCACGCCCTGCCCTCGTCGGCCATCAGCTCGATGGCGGTCAGTGAGAGGCGACCGCCGGTGATTTCGGGGTAAAGCACGCCCGAGAGCGTACGCGAGGTTTCCCCCTCCCCGAGAAACTGATAGGCCGGTGGTTTGCCGATGCGGTCGTTAGACGCCCAGCGGTAGTCCTTCGAATACTGCATCGACTGATGCGGCAGCGTTCGGCGCTCAAATACAAATAAACCCAGTACCATTAACATGCTCTAGCCCTCATCAGTCATGGCGCATACTTGAGCGCTGGCGCGCACGATTTTCCCGGTCGAGTTTATCGACGGCCTCCCTGAGCTGGCGGTCGAGGTCACTGCCCGGGGCGACGCCCCCCTGTAAAGTGATGTGATATTCAGGTTTGCTCTGGTCAACATAGGTCTTTCCGGCAGGAACCGTCACCGGCTGATATGCCTGATAACCCCCATAGACAGACGTTGCCGGGATATAAGACCCATTTTGCGACCCGGTGGCGGCATTAGCTTTTGCGGCCTTCTGGTCGAGATCGCTCGATTCTTTATTGATAACCCCGAGCTTTTCCAGCAGCCAGTTAACGCCGGTGCGCAAGGTATTAAAGCTTTTGAGCGGTAACATCAGCGCATCGGCCAGCGCTTTACCAAACGCCACCCCGACATTTTTGCAGCGGTCGAGCGTTTCCTGCGTCGCTTTAACCGGCGCTATCAGGTCAGTGAACCACTGCCAGACCCCGCGCAGTTTTTCGATGATGGAGTCAAACACCGGCGCGAGCGGGGCAAAGATTTCAGCCACCGGCGCAAAGGCCGCTTTAAGCCCCTCCACCACGCCTGAGAAGAAAGCGCTGATGGGTTCCCAGTATTTACGGATGAGCAGCGCACCGGCCACCACGGCAGCGACCACCGCGACCACCGGCAGACTGATTGCCCCTAATGCTGCGATAATGGCACTTCCGGCAGTAGTGAAAACGACGCTCAGCATGCCAGCAGCAGCGATAATCGCGTTTATTCCTGCGATGACAGGCCATGCAATCAGACCAATCCCGCCGAGCACCCCAACCAGCACCAGCCCACCGGCGACAAGGTTAAACAGGGTTTGCGTCAGTTCAGGGTTAGCTTTCGCCCACGCGGCCACCTTGCCGAGCCAGTTGGTCGCGGAAACCGTCAGGCGACGCAGTGCTGAGTCTTCTTTTTCGAAAACCTCAATCTGCAGGTCTTCCCATGCTGACTGCAGGTTTTTCAGATCGCCGTCGAGGTTATCCGTTTGTATTTTCGCAATGCGCTCGGTCGTGCCTTTTGAGTCGCGGATTTGCTGGCGCTTGTTATCGAGCGAGCCATCACCGGCAGCGGCGACGAGTTTAATCGCCCCCTTCATGGCCTCCTCACCAAAGATGACTTTCAGATATTCGCCCTGCTCCGCGGTGCCGAGCTTGTTTTTCGCAAAGGACTTGTGAATATCTTTGAGGATTTTCTCGACCGGCAGCATGTTCCCTTTGCCGTCGCGGGTTTTCACGCCTAATTCTGAAATGGCCTCAACGGCCTTACCCATAGGAGCCTGCAGACGGTTGAAAATGGCACTCGCGCCCGTCCCGGCCATCGAGCCTTTAATCCCGTTATCAGCCAGAATGCCGAGCATGGCGGTCGTGTCTTCGATGCTCGCACCTGCAGCCTCAGCAATTGGCGCGACATATTTCATCGCCTCGCCAAGCTCGACGAGGCCGGTGTTTGATGACGTAAAGCCTTTCGTCATCACATCCGCGACGCGCTCAATCTCGGTGGTCGGCAGGTTAAATGCCGACTGCATGTTAGTGATAATGTCGGCGGCTTCTGCGATATCCACATCGGCCGCGAGGCTCAGGTTTACGGTCGAACCGGTCGCAGCCAGCACGTCATCGGCGTTATAGCCCGAGCGTGCGAGCGTGGTCTGCGTGCGCGCTACATCACCCGGCGAAAAGGCGGTTGTCGCACCGATATCTCGCGCCTGTTGACGAATGGCCGCGAGCTTATCGTCGCCCTTATCGAGCCCGAGGATCGCCTGCGTGCCTGACATCTGCTTATCAAAACCGATACCCGGCGCAATAAAGCGTGACGCACCATAAAGCCCGGCGGTCGCCACCCCGACACCCACCATCCCGGCATTACGCGCACCGGCTGCGAGCTGTTGCCCGGATTCATAGCGGCTTTTTACCGCGCTGAGTCTGGCCTGTTGCTGACTGACGCGCGCCAGTGCATCACGTTGCCGGTTAAGTTGCGCGGTTGTTTCGCTGATGCTGGATTTCAGACGGCGCTCATCCGCCGACAGCGTGCGGGTGTTTATGCCAGCCTGCGCGAGCTCAGTGCGCTGGCGCTGTACCGACTGCCTGAGCCCGTTATATTTGAGCTGCAGGTCAGCGGCGGATTTCTTTGCCGCCTCCATCGCGCGCGCCTGCGCGGCTGTGGGGTTCTGCGTGTTTTTAAACTGGACGGCCAGCGCTGCAGCCTCCTGTTTAGCTTTGTTAAGCGACTGACCGGTCACGGCAAGCTGTGCGCTCGCTTTCCTGAATCCGTCAATTCGGGACGCCTGCGCATTCAGATCGCGCAGGGTATTTTGAGAAGTGCGGATATCGCCAGCAAGGGATTTACTGGCGTTCTGGATAGCTTTGAGCGGTCGGCTTGCCCGGTCTACTGCGTTAAGCAGCACCTCAAGTCTGACGTTATTGCTCATGGTGGTTTCCGCTTCGCTGCAGCGCCTTATCGCGCCATGTGATGAGCTCGGTCACGCTCAGGGAATTCAGCTCTGATGGCGGCCAGTGAAAAATCACCGCGATATCCGCCATCAGGTCATCGACCGAAAGGTTATCGGGGAACGTCAGCGAGCCGAAGATGGCGACAAAAAACCGACCACCTTACCGGCGAACAAAATCAGGTCTGACGCTTCCAGACGCGTAACCTCATGCTCGGTGAGCGCCGGGTAAGTCATGCGCGGCAGCACCTTAATCAGCGCATCGACGTCAGAATTTGCCAGCGAGGCCAGACTCACACCGCGCAGGGTTCCCGCGTTGGGTTTTGTAACGGTCACCTGTTCGATTTTCTGCTCACCGCGCATGACAGGGTTATCGAGGATCACAATGTTTGAGTTTTCGGTTTCGTTGATGTTTTCCATGATGTTGGTCTCGTCAAAGTTAAGTGACCGGCCAGCCTGACTGACCGGTTAAGGGGTTACAGGCCGATGGCCTTACGGTGCTCCGCCAGACGGTCGACGCCGTCGACTTTCATCACCATGTTGATGACGTCAATCTCGATGACCTCTTTGCCGTCAATCGTGAGCTGGTAGTAAGTGCACTCGGTCGAGATTTTGGTCGTGCCGCTTTCGCCCTGTTTGTTTTCGCCGCCGTCATACTCTTTATGACGGCCACGCATGACCACCTCAACGGCAGAAATTGCGCCGGTGTCATCGCGCTGGTATGAGCCGGTAAAACGCAGCGGGACGGTGTCCGCACCCGGTGACGCATACTGCGCCCACAGCTCGACGTCAGGCAGACCGCCCAGCGTCCACTCAAGCGACAGCGCATCGTCATCGAGGCCAAGGTCAATCGACACCGAGCCCGGCATCCCGCCGCCACGGTATTTCTCAAGCTTGCGGGTCAGCTTTGGCAGGGTGACGGATTCAACGACGCCCATGTAGCTGAGACCGTCGTTAAACATGTTCAGGTATTTCAGTTTGCGTGGTAACGCCATGCTCTGGGCTCCTTAGCTGTTGACCGAGTCTGACAGGTTCGCCAGATAGGTATCGGTGATGCGCTGGCGCAGGGTCAGGTTTTCCAGCGGCGGGACGGGGGTGTAGTCGTAATCGATATACAGTTTCCCCGCCTTGAGCGTTTCCACGCTGTTTGACTCCGGGTCGTACCAGCAGGAGCCGTCAACGATATAACCGTTGTTTTTCAGCTCGCGGAATTTCGCATTCATACCGGCGACGATGTCGCGGATAAGCGTTGCGGTGACGGGTTTATCAATCGCCCACGCGTGCGCCTCCGCCATCGTGTCGGCAAGTACCTGCGCCGTGCGGGTGTAGTTTTCAAACATGAAAAGCGGATCATCTGAGCAGGTACAGTTGCCCCAGAATTTAAAGCCGTCGTTACGAATAAGCGTGGTGACACCGGCCTGATTAAGCAGGTTTGCGTCGGTGGCTTTCTCCTGCAAATCCCACGAGACCGAGGCGCTGACGCCGGTGACGCCATTCACGCCGACGTTAGACAGCGTTTTGTGCCAGCCGGTCTCCTGGTCGATTTTGGCACGCAGGCCGAGCGCGCGGGCGGTCGCCCATGCAATATCGGTATCGTTCGCCGTGGTGTCCCATGCCAGAAAATCAGGGTGAATGACCATCAACTCGCGCTGGCTGAAATTCTCGCGGTAGGCAATGGCTTCAGAAATGGTTTTGCAGCCCCATGCGCTGATATAGCCAAACGCGCGCAGGCTCTGACAGGTTGCCGCGAGCGCGGTCGCCACTTCCTGAGAATCCAGCCCCGGCACGCCGAGAATGCGCGGTTTAACGCCGGTGACGGTTTTTGCAGCCAGCAGCGCCTTAAGCCCGGTGTATTTGCCGTTTTCGTCAGTCGTGCCGATGATGTTGGAAATGGTCTCTTTCTGCGCCGCTTCCGGGTCTTCCGGGTCGTCGATACCTTCGGCAACGCGCACAACCACAACGACCGGCTTGCACTGGTCGGCAATGGCCTGCAGGGATTTTGACAGGGTGCCAAGTTTACCGGCCTTACCGATAGCGTTCTGCACGCTGGTAATCAGCACCGGCTCATTAAGCGGGAATGTTACGTCGTCAGCATCGCTGGCCGTGCAGACCATGCCGATGATGGCCGTCGAGACGGTGGAAATGGTGCGCGTGCCATCGTTAATCTCGATGACCTCGACGCCGTGATGATAGTCGCTCATCCGTATAACTCCGTGGTTAAGGGGTGCAACTATTTTCTGTTGTGCACGAGGTGTGCGAAACGTAATGCCGTTGGAGGAGTGACAGCACAACGGGCAGCGAGCGGCCGGGGCGTGCGGAAAGATGATTGATCGTTTTCAGCGATCAATCAGGGGGAATTGATCGCCGATAACCATTATCAATGAAGGGATATTGTCGCTATCGTTGCGCCATTAACGAGGGAGCGAGAATGACGATTTTACTCTGGATTGTTGGTGGTCTGACTGCATGGTGTCTCTTTGGCTTTTGCTGGCTCAGACTGTTTGCCGGTGATGAAACAGAAAATGACTATGAAGAATGCCCCTACGACTAAACCCGCTTAACGCGGGTTTTTTATTAGCTTTTCGAGGGTGGCTCAGGCCATGCAATATCTTCGGGCTTACTGGTATCAACCCTGTATAGTAATACCCGGTATCTCTTCCACGCCGATAAACTGGCCTTTTCAGCATCAGTAGCCATCGACTCATCGACGGCACCCTGCAGAACGGAAATGGTGAGCCCCGCATCCTCAATGAGCTGCTTTTGTGTTTGTTCGGCAAGCGTTGCCGCATCAGGCCGGATATCATAAAAAACGCCGTCCGCGTATTTGAAATTCCCTGACACATCATCTGGCACGTTCAGGGGCTCGACCTCATAGACATCGCGCCCTTCCTCCATACCCATATACGAAACATCCTTTTCATAAGCGATGACAATCCCGTCATCATCCAGAGAGACCGCGCCTTTCCAGCCCGTTAAGGTTTCATACCAGTCCCGGCCATGCACATCCTGAAAATAGAGTCCGGTACGCATTACGCCGTTTATTTCAGCATGTTCATATTTATAAATAACTGGATTAATAAACGTATCCATATCTAATCCCCAAGGTTAACCCATGCGCCAGTTTGTTTATTCAGATACTGCATTTGACGGAAATAAACACCGAGTTTTCGGCCATCACTTCTGCCGTTCATTTGAATTCCCGTCACTACGCAGCCAGCAGGTGATTCCCAGTTATCAAACCATGTATCAGTCGGGTTTCGGATTTGCTGACCACCCCGGCGGATACCGTTGACAATCCCATATCGCGCATCACATTCGGCTTTCGTGTAAGCGCCTACATTACCTGCAGGGATCGCGATATTTGCCGTGCCGTTAAATGACACGCCTGCAATAGTGCGTGCGGTTTGTAATCTGGTTGCACTGGCTGCATTACCTGTCGTGCTCTGGTTCCCGCCAGTATTCACCCCCGGTAAATTAATGTTCGCCGTTCCGTCAAAGGCAACGCCACCAATCGTGCGCGCGGTCTGTAGTTTGGTTGCAGTGGCCGCATTACCTGTCGTGCTCTGGTTCCCGCCGGTATTCACCCCCGGCAAATTAATGTTCGCCGTTCCGTCAAAGGCTACGCCACCAATCGTGCGTGACGTCTGTAATTTAGTGGCTGATACTGCGTTACCATTACTGGCTAGTGCTCCTATATCTGCAGGAGTGGGTTTATTGGCCGCGTCATACTGCTTTATCCAGGCTGTCCACGTTCCGCTATATAACGAGCGGATGTAGGCGCGAGAACTGTTATAGAGACGGTAAATCTGCGTAATACCTGCATGTTTATAAACCTCAAGTGAGCCTGCAGCAGTCTCAGGGTAGTTTTTCCCGGTTTGCGCCTGCGCGTTTGCTGGCTGGTAATACAGCCCCGGCGTGCTGTAGGCGTTTAAGTCCTCAGCATTACCAATCCCCACAGCCTGACCGTTAAAGATATCCTGCGCGGTAATATTGATATCGGCACTCAGCGCCCGGCCATTGACCTTACGCCCTGACGGTACCCGCCCGTTAGCATTGTCGTTTGCGTCTTTAACGGCTTTCGGCGTCGCTGCCAGCGCCTCAGACGTGCTGTCGGTCGCGCTGCTGAGCTGGACGATACCCTTTTGCGCCGTGGTGGCGTCCTGAGCCGTGTACTTACCTTTCGCAAGGTCATACGCCGCCTTAACCGCTTTCGGCGTCGCTGCGACGCTCTCAGACGTGCTGTCTGTCGCACTGCTGAGCTGGACGATACCCTTTTGCGCCGTGGTGGCGTCCTGAGCCGTGTATTTCCCTTTCGCAAGGTCATACGCCGTCTTAACCGCTTTCGGTGTCGCTGCGACGCTCTCTGACGCGCTGTCGGTCGCGCTGCTTAGCTGAGTAAAGCCCTTTGCGGTGAGCGTGGCGTCAGGATGGCGGCGGGACTGCTCATGCTCCGCGAGCCTGTCGTCGACGTAGTCCTGCGTTGCCATCACCGTTGTGGTATCAATCGTCAGCTCGACTGACTCGATGTCGCTCACCATGATAACCATACGCACGGTCTGCGCGCGGCCTGACCCCTCCGCCAGCGCTGGCTTGTAGCTTTCGGCCATATTGCCGACCGCAATCAGCGTGCCGGTGTCATCATAGAGCCCGAGCTCTCGCATCCAGAAACCGCCGTTCTCCGGCGGGATAAGCAGCTCCGCCACGACATAATTTTTATTCTTTTTGTCCTGGCTGATTTTGTTCAGCGCGTGACGCCAGACCTCTTTAACGAGTTTTGTCTGGTTCGGGTCAGGCACCGGCAGCGTGCCGCTACCGTCACCCACGGCCATCGCCGTCAGGTTCACCTTTTTCCCGTTCGGGAGGGTCGCTGCAGCCAGTTTGATTGCACCGGCTTTGGTGATGACCGTTTTGTATTTCACTGTCATTGTGCTCTCACTTATCCGGGGTAAACCGTGATGATGTCGCCGTCATAGGACAGAGCGCCGGTGTAGAGGTAGCCGGGGATATCCTGAATAATATTGAGGCCAATTAAATGGCGGCTGGCGGGCTTTGCATCGGCAATAAGCCGCTCCATTTCGTAGTACATTTCCTCGGTAATGCCCGTCTCCAGCACGCCGATATCGAGGCGAAACGTGCCGGGCGGGTCGTTTGTCTCCCACCACTCAGAGACGTTAATCAGATAGCCGAGCGGCTCCACCACGCGGCGCACTGCGCCAATCGTCCCCTTGTGCGCGTGGATAAACCACGCCGCGCGGATGACTTCCCGCTTTGTGTCCTCCGGCCAGCTCTCATCCCACCGGTCGACGGAAAACGCCCACGCCAGCCACGGCAGCAGGTTTGCCGGGCAGTCGTCAGGGCTCCAGAGACGGCGCAGGGGAACGGGGGTGTTTTCGATTTCTGCGCAGGCACGCGCGGCGGCAACCTCAAGCGGTGACGAGCCCACCGGCAACAGTCGGGTGTCATTCATCGTTACCCCCGATGGTCACGCTGTACTCGGTGCACCATGACGCCTGAGTCTCATCGAGAACGATGTCGGCCACCGGCGCGGCCAGTTCGACGCGCTGCACCCCCTCGACGTGAAGCGCTGCATAGATGGCAGATTTACGGATGTCACGCCCGAGCCGGTGCTGCGCGGTGATATACGCCTGCAGCTTTGCTTTTGCCGCACTGAGCACCGGCTCGCTTTCGGGGCCGGGGTAAAGGTAAAGCGACGCGGTGATTTTATAGTCGACAACTTTTGCTGACTGCACGGTCACGCGGTCGGCAACCGGCCGGACGTCCTCGTCGTTAAGCGCAGTGCGCACGATGGCGAGCAGCTCGTCAGAGGCCACGCCGTTATTTTCACGCGACAGCACCGACACGGTCACACACGCAGGCTCGGGACTGATGACGGAAATATCCGCGACACGCCCGTCAGCGCTGCGGCCATGAAACTGATATGCGCCGGTTGAGCCTGCGGTACTCAGTCCCTCAAAAGCCTGTTGAATGCGCAGCCGGTAGTCGGTGTCCGATTCCATCACAGCAGGCGTCGGCGGTAATGTCGTGTCGTCTGCAGGCGTGATGACGAGGCGCTCGACGTTATAATTTCCGCCTATCTGGTCAAGGTCGGCATCTTCTGCATACGCCAGCATGACCGCACGCGCGGCCTCGTTGACGCGCTGTCGCCAGATAACTTCCCGGTAGGCGTTTTCCTGCAGCAGCTTAACAATCGGCTCTGATTCGAGCGTCAGGGTGCGCGCGACGGCCTCCTGTTGTTCTTCGGGGTATAACGAGACGAGCGTTGCCTTGCGTTCGCTCAGGATGCTCTCATAATCCAGCACTTCCACGACATCGGGCGCGGCGAGCTGGTTAAGGTCAACAATTGCCATAGCGTTTAACTCAGTGGAATGGTGAGGGAAAAGGGCTGGCCGCTGGCCGAGCGCGTGCCGGTGATGTCGACATAGAGCCCGCCGTCATTTTCCGACCGCTCAAAGGTGATGCTTGTCAGGCTGACGCGGGGCTCCCATTTCTGGATCGCGGAATAGCACGCGGCCATAATCTGCAGGCGCAGCGCCGGGGTCTGCGGCTGGTCAATCAGTGCTGACAGGAACGAGCCGTATTCACGGCGCATGACGCGCGAGCCAACCGGCGTAACCAGAATGTCGCGCACGCTTTGCCTGATATGCTCGACCTCAGAGATACTGAGGCCGGTCTGGCTGTTCATTCCCAGATAACGCACCGTCATTGCGTCCCCTTAGTCCAGCTTCCGCCGCTCTGTACATTGCCGTGCGCGTGGTTATCCACCTGCACGCCGTTTGATTTCAGTGTCCCGCCGGTGTGCTCGATGTTCCCGGACATAGTCCCGCCGTTCTTCACTTCGAGCGTGCCGGTTGTCAGCTTGTTGGTGCATACCACCTCGGGTGTGTCGAGCGTGATGCGGGTTTCGGCTTTCACCAGCACTACCGGCACGGTGGCCGTAATGGAATCCGACGCGGTGACGTCGGCGGTTTTGATACCGGACACGGTGAGCGCGCCGCTTTCGGGCTCGTACTCGATAACCGCCCCGTCAGGAAAGGAAACATGAAGCGCATCAGGGGAGACAGACGGCGCGGGATGGTCGTCAGAGAAAATGCCCGGCAGCACAAAGGCCGTATCGAGCTCGCCACCGATGGCCAGCAATAACACCTGCTCACCGACCGAGGGAGCCCACCACACGCGAGAACGACCGGCGCGGCAGGTGAGCCAGTTTAACCAGGTGGTTTGCATACCGCCGGTCTGGACACGACACAGCCCCTCGTCGAGGTTAACGTCGGTCACAATGCCGGTGCGGATAAGGTTGCGGATCGCGCGTGCGATTTCCTGCAGAGAATTTAAATTATTCATGGGGAGAGGATGCCGCCGGGTAAGGCCAGCGGCAATGTAGC
Source organism: Enterobacter sp. B79-1 (assembly GCF_057444735.1). Taxonomy (NCBI): domain Bacteria; kingdom Pseudomonadati; phylum Pseudomonadota; class Gammaproteobacteria; order Enterobacterales; family Enterobacteriaceae; genus Enterobacter; species Enterobacter sp. B79-1. Next base: position 93,566 of record NZ_JBYAZJ010000001.1, on the reverse strand, counting down.
GGTGTTTTGTTGTGTTTAGGACAACAACAGAAGCCGGAATGTCTCGTTCTAAAATACTCTCAACACACTGGTAAACTGGAAATGTTTTATCGGAAAACTATCGGCTTGGTATTTCCCCCAGAACAGTAACTTGAGCCCATAAACAAACCTATGAGGTTGAAAAATAGAGACTTATACAAAAGATACGACTTACCTTCAAGAGCATATGCTCTCCCGTAGAAGATTTGATCTTGGAACATCGTTTTTTGTGATTGATTTTGTTATAGTTGAGATTATTTAAACATGTAGAGAGTATGTAACTATGAATTTTTCAGATGCCCTTGCAGAAATACAAAAAGAAAGGCGAGCGGTTGGATTTGATACTTATGATATCACTATCAAACAACTTGTAGACATGGTTGCTGAAAACAACATTAATGTTTCTCCCGATTATCAAAGACGATTTGTTTGGGATGCTACTCGACAGTCACAACTAATTGAATCAATTTTTCTTGGAATTCCTATTCCTAATATTTTCATGGCTACCAACCCTGACGCATCTTGGGAAGTAATTGACGGATTACAACGTATAACAACAATCCTTCGGTTTGTTTCATCTGATCTTGCTGTTATAGATGGGAAAAATCTAGGCCCCTTAGTCCTTAAAGGTTTAGAAAAAACACCTTCACTAAATGGGGTTTCCTTCGACGACATGCCAAGCAATCTGAAATTGAACTTTTTAACTCGCCCGCTTCGAATTACAGTTCTAAATGATCAGAGTGATTTCCAAGTTCGATTTGATTTGTTCGAAAGATTAAATACCGGCGGAATTATTCTTCACGACCAAGAAATACGCAATTGTGTTTTTCGTGGTCGTTTTTCTGATTTTATTAAGGAATGTGTAAAAAACCCTGATTTCGATTCTGTTATTAAAAGAAGCGACCGAAATGGCAGAGGGAATTTAGAAGAGTTAGCATTGAAATTTTTTGCCTATTTTGAAGATAGATCGTTATTTAAACACTCTGTAAAAGAATTCCTCAATGACTACATGGAGAAAAAAACCAAATCTTTTGTGAATGAAAACGAATTGCGCGATATTTTCCAAAATACATTCTTGCAAATCAGACAAGCCTTACCTAATGGTATTGTTCGTATAAATCGTTTAAACTCAACCCCGCTAGTTCTTTTCGAAGCGATAGCTGTTGGTGTTGCAGATATACTTTCCGCTGGCAATCAAGTTGATGTGCATGAACTGAACAACTTATTAGAAGATGCCGCCCTCAAAGACCTGACTACTGGGGCAACCAATAGTCTTCCTAAGCTTACTGGAAGAATAGACTTAGTATCTCAGCGAGCTACCATATGAGTTTTGAAAATGCCCAAATAGAAGTAAGGGATAGGTTTGCAGAGGCAAATTCACTTTTGATATATTTACGTGAAAATGGCCCAGAACCACTACAACCAACAAGTGAAAATATTAAGTCGTTAAAAGGGTTATGGATTGTCTCCATCTACTCAGCTGTAGAACGAGCTGTAAATGCAATAATTGAAGCTGCACTCGAAGTGATTTCTGGCCATAACAATCGGAGTATAGACTGTATCGCCTCACTTCATAGCATCTTCCATTTTAGTGAAATCAAATCCATAAATGAATGTGGGAAAAGCAAAATATTTGATAAATCCGTCTCTTTATTTCAGGCCACTCTGAGCGAGACTGTCTTAAGGGTAACTGATAATCCATTGGCCGAGAGTTTACAAAACGTAGATGCAAGAACTATGTCCTGGGTTCTCGGTCTTTTTGGAGCTCCTGAGTTTAACGTATCCCCGGCATCAATAGGTAGAGTAAATGCGTTGCGTGAACGGCGGAACGCGGTAGCACATGGCCGAGAAAGCGCTGCAGAAGTGGGGGAGCGATATTCTCTTGAAGAGTTAACTAACATTTACAACGCTGCAGATGAAGCTATTATGGCATTTTATCTAAGCCTAAGTGAACATTGTATAAATCAACGTTATCTAAAAATCATTAGGCAACGTTGACTTCCTCTACACCAACATTCACCGGGGCGCATTATTATTTCGGAGGTTCTCAACAATCATTCCTAATACAATTTTTTTATCCTCTTCGCGAAACCCAAGTAACTTGCGCTCCGCATAAAACACATTCTCAGAGCGTAAGTTCGGTCGGTCTTTTAGCCCGTAATGGTGAATCCGCGCAATGCGTTGCACTTTGCCCGCAAACTCCACGACCGCACTGTTTTCGCGGCCACTGGCTTTCATGTACCGGTTAGTGCGCAGCTTCTGAAACATCGCCCGTTTAATACGCCCGGTCTTAGCCCTGAGCGGCTGGCGTTTTCGAGCCTGATACGGCGAGCCGTCCGGGGCTTTCTGCAGCTTGATGCGTTGTTGTTGCGATTTGCGCAGCTCCTTTGCTATCTCTCCGGCCAGCTTACGGCGTGCAGCCGGTGACAGGGCAGCAATCAGACCATTGAGCCGCTCGTCAAAGGGCTTAAATTCACTCATCCCATTTGCTCACCAGTTCGCCGTTGATATAAAGCTCTTTTGGCCGGGTGACGGGCTCCGGCAGCGGCGGCTCAGGGGCATAGCTTACGTGCAGCGCGCCGTTTTCCTCTTTGATGAGGGTGCGCTCGGTGAGCTGCAGGCTGATGCTGATATCGACGCTGTCACCGTCGTTTAAATCCATCTGGAAACGGTAGCCCTTTTTGCGGCCGTCATCGAGCGTGCAGATATCCGGCTGGTTTTCCCTGAGCCATGCGGCCACCGGCACAAAAATCAGGTCAGGGTCGCCCACAAAGTCACACACGATCACATTCAGGGTATAAATTTTCTCATGCGACAGCGAGGCCGCGAGACGCGCATCGATATTGCCCTCATCGGCAAAGATGCGCATCATCTCTGGATTGGTTTTAAGCTGCGGGACGGCGTCAATTAACGCCTTGCGCAGGCTGATTGCTTTCTTCATCGAGTTTATCCTGACAGTCTTTTACGGTTTCAACCTGCAGCGCGCAGGCGGCGAGCGCGTGCTCAAGCCTGCGGATATCTGCACTCAGGTCGCCATTAGTGACCGGATCGCTTTCCGGCATCGCGCAATAGCTCACCTTCGGGCAGGCGCTGTAAACAATGACCGGCGGAGGCGCAGGCGGTGCGGGTGTGCAACCGACGCACAACATCAGGCAGCTTATCGCTATACCAGCGGCGTAAGGTTTCATTCTCATTAATCAGCCTCGTAATGGTTTCTTCACGCCGCACGGCCATCGCACCGGCGGCGATTAACTCACCGCGTAACGTGACCTGCGCGGTTTCGTTTTTCCTGGCAATTCCCTGCGAAATGGAAAGCTGATTTTTCAGCATCCCGATCACGTTTTTTTGTTCGGTGGCGACTTTGTTCGCCTGTTCAAATGAACGCGTCAGATTGCCGTTTTCATGACGCTGCCAGAGCACAACCGCCATCAGCGCGGCCAGTAAAAACAACATCATTTTCATTGAATCCCCCTGAGGCAGTAGGCACGTTCACGCGCGCGGCGGTATCCCAGCCCTTTGTTTACTTCGCCATTCACGTAAACCCAGCGGGTGAGCTGGTCGCACGCCTGCGGCCATTGCTGGAGCTTGAGAAGCGAGACCAGCGTCGACCGGCAGGCCGCACCGGTTCCCACGTTGAATGAAAAACTGACCAGCGCGTCGTAAACGTGCGGCGGCATTTTCACCGGCGCGCATACGGCCAGACGTTTCTCGACGTTCAGCACATCCGCGACGAGGTTCGCCGCCGCCTGCCGTTCGGTGATTTCCCCTTTCGGAACGACCCCGGCAGTGTGGCCGATGCCTGACGTCCACACTCCCGCGCTGCACTGGTAAGGCGTCAGGCGACAACCTTCAAGGTCGGCAATCAGCGCCAGCCCCTCGGGCGAGGTGTTAAGCAGACGAAAGTCAGGCATCAGCGCCGCCAGCGCCAGCACTACGGCCACACTGCAACGTTTAACGATTGATTTCACGAATAGCCCCCTTGTCGAGTCCGAGTGACGTCAGATAGAGGTACGTTTTGCGCTTAAACCAGTAATTCGTCAGCGCGGTAAAAATGGCGCATCCGCCGCCCACGTAAAGCGCCATCTTTTCGGGCGACATTGCGCCGAGGTACGCCAGCGCGACGGCCAGCCAGTAGGCGATAAACGTGGTGATTTTTTCCATGCTCAATCCCATAAATTCACCGTTTCGGTTCTGGCCGCGCTGTCGGTCTCGGGCAGCTCAATTGCCGTGCCGTGCGGCAGAATGACGCCGAGCTCAGACAGGCCGGGATTAGCCGCCAGCACAGCTTCGACTGCCCCCTCGGTGCGCCCGTAATACCGGGCGCAAATCGCGTCGAGGGTGTCGCCCTGCAGCGCATACGCTTTCATCAGATTTGCCCCACTATGCAGCGCGCTTTGTCCTGGATACGCGCCACTGACCAGCGCATATCCCGCCACATCTCATCGATAGTGCTGTCGATGCTGTCGGCCTTTTTGTCACCTTTGGCGGTCGCATCCACGCCGCGAAAGCGCTCATAGAGCGTGGCGGTCGTCATGGCACACACGGCGTTGAAATAGTGGAAAACGCGCACGCTCTCGCCGTCGAGCTGGTCGGTCGGGACATCCGCCAGCGTGGCGTGACCGGCTTCGAGCTGACGCTCGCGCCATTCGCCCAGCTCCGCATTCGTCTCCGCGATGGCGGTCTTAATCGCCCGGCGCAGGCGCACGGGGGAAACGGTCTGCTCTAACCGCATCTCCTCCCGCACGCGCTTCGGATCCACGTCAGGAAAAAACGGGGTATTTTTGATTACCGGCTCGCTCACGCCCGGTGGCGGTATCACCACGCCCGGCACATCCTGCGGCTCTTTATTTTGCTCAATAATCAGCGTCGTCATGACAACCTCGGGTAATAGGTGGGCGGTGGACGCCGTTCGCAGTCAGGGTAAGGAATACCCGCATTGAACGGCGTGCCGCCCGGCTCGGGGAGCGCTCGGTTAACCTGCGGCTTTTGCCGCCTTTGGTGGACGCCCGCGCCGTGCCGCCGGTTTAGCGGCAGGTTTGCGCGTGCGCGGTTGAGTCGTTTTGGTTTTCGGGGCGGGTTCAGTTTTTGGCCTGAGCTGACGCGCTAACTGCTCGATATCCTTTTTCACCCCGATAGTGCTTTCTAACTGGATCGCACGCTGCAGGTGCGCCAGCGCCTCGGGCAGTTGCTTCGCATCACGCAGCACGTAGCCGGTGATTTTGTGCAGCTTCGCACGCACGATATCGGGCATATCCGCGCGCTCCGTCAGGGCGATGGTGTCGAGGAGGTTCGCCAGTTCGACCGGCTGTTTTGCAGCGAGCAGACGCTGCGCGGCGAGCGTGACCTCTTCGGCCAGCAGGCACGGTGTCGGACGGCGACCGACCGGCATGGTGAGTCCATAGGTCATGGCGTAACGGGCGATTTCCAGCGCCCCGGCGATATCATCAGCATCGAGACGCCAGAGCATCACCGTCATTACGATGTCATCCTGTGCGCCTTTGCCGTTTTCGAGGACGCCAGCCACCCACGGCAGGTAGAACGGCAACAGCTCGCGCTTTTTCGCGGCTTTGCGCTCTTTAGAGCTGATTTGTTTTAGCGTGCGGTTGTCTGCGGCCAGCTTAACGAGCATCTGCTCATAGGCAGTTGCATTGCGCAGCGGGACGGCAGCCTGCTGCGCTGTTTCAGAGGCCGAGACCCGCATCATGTGACGCGCTGCGGGACTCGTCATGGCTTACTCTCCGCTTTCCGGTGCTGCAGGTGCGGTGAAGTCACCGAGCGTGATGTTTTCAATCAGGCATCCGGCGGCGTAAGCCTCGACCACGTAGTCGATATTCATTGACTCGTAGTTTTCGACGCGGTCTTTTTTCGGCTCTTCGATGATGGCGCGGCGGTGTGCGTCATCCATGAAGTAAATAGACAGGTTGTCGAGGCGCGTCACCATCAGGGCATTAGCCGGGAAGTACGGCACGCGCACGGCTGGCAGATTGCCGATTCGCTTCTGGCTGATGATGATGTCAGCGGCCAGCGACTCGGTGTTTGCCTGCTCCTGATTAACGATAGGGAAATATTTATCCGCCATCAGCTTACGCCCGGTGATGACAACCAGCTCCGGGTCATCCTGATAAATCTCGTCAATCAGATTGCCGGTGGCATCCATGACCAGCGCGTCGAGGTTCGCATAGTCGCCGTTTTTACCCACGCGGATCACTTCAGAAATTACCGCCCCTTCCTCGTCGGTAATTTTTGACATCACGCGCGCTGGCGCTTCATTGCGGTACTTCTGCAGCCAGCCGGTCGCCACGTCCTGCAGCATCGGATTCTTTTTGCGGTCGGACGTCGCCGCGCGCTCGATGCCGTTGAAACCGGCCATGATGAAATCGAGCGACTGACGCTTGATAATCGCGTCGCGGATACGAGTCTGGAAGTCCTGGAATCGCGCCCACAGGTCGAGCTGTTTGTAGCGGATATGGAAGTCAAAGTTAATCTGCGCACACTCGTATTTATTGGACTCCAGCGCGGTGAAATCAGCGGTCTTACGTTCATCATCACCGGCAGTATCGGCAGTGCTGGCAATCGTACCGTTAACGCCCACCCCGACCTTTTCGCCTTTCAGCTCGTCGACCGGCACGATGTTGATTTTGGTCAGAAACGCGGATGACATCTGCAGCGTGGTCATCAGGGTTTGCGTGACCGACGGCTCGACGGTGAATTTCTTCGCCACGTCATCGGTGGAAACGCCGTTCAGCTCCGCGACGCGGGAGAGGTAGGCATTGAATTTGAAGCGGGTATCTTTACGCATGGTTATTCCTGTTCAGGTAATAGGTATCAGGCCGGGCAGCACGCCCGGCGGGTTATCAGCAGTTGGTCAGCAGCTCGTCGCCCGTGCCGCCTTTTGAAAGCTCGCGGCGTGGCTGGCCCTTGCTTTCGGTGTTATCGAGGGAGTTTTTGAGGTCATTAAACGCCTGCGCGCTTTCATCGGCCTTGCTGGTCACGTCCTGCTTAAGCTTCGCCAGTTCGGTTTCCAGCTCGGTGACGCGCTGGTCAGTGGCGTTGAGATTGGTTTGCACCTGCTCGGTAACGGTGGTTACCGCCTCATGCACATCGGCGAAACGGGCGTCATCGCTGGCCTGCTTACGGCCAAAAATGGCTCTAACCTTATCGGTCAGGCTGTTGAGCATGGTGTCGGGAACGTCCTCAAATTCCAGCTCAGCCAGTGAGGCCACAGAAAAAACGTCATCCGGCTGGTCTTTTTTACCGGCGAGCGGGTTTTGCATGGCGCGGCTGCAGAATTCGAGGTATTCGGTGCCGAGGCTTGCCGGGTCATCGGTGACGGCAAGGCCAACCAGATAGCACTTGCCACTGTTGGCAAAGTTCGGGCGGATCTCCATTGAGGTGTAAACCTTTTGACCTGCCTTAACCATGCTGACGAGCTCGTCAAGGGGCTGGATTTTGCCAAACAGCGCTTTTTTGCCATCGAGCGCAGAGCCATCGCTGATAATCTCCGCCTTAAGCTCGGTCACATCGCCATAACGTTTAAACTGACTGTCAGGCATCAACCCCCGGATATGTTCGAGGTTAATGCGGCAGCCGTAGACGCGCGGGTCGAACGTGTCGGCCATATCCTGAATATCATCGCCACTGATGACGCGGCCATCGCAGGTGTCACCTTCGACGCCGATGCGAAACCATTTAGAAACTTTCTTTGCCATTGTTCAGGTGTCCTGATGTTGGGTTTTCGGGTCAGGGTTAGTTTCCCGACTCTGACCCGTATCAGCCACTGCTTACGATCTGATTAGATCTGACACAACAGTCACTTAGCGCGAATACCCCCCTATTTCCTTAGCCTTGCCACGTCACACCAAAAACGAGGCAAGCATGACCATTTCAACTGACCTTTCTTTGTTAAATGACCCGCGACGAAAGGCGCGGCTGTTGTACTGGCAGGGGTTCGCCGTGCCGCAAATCTGCGACATGCTGCAGCTCAAGCGCCCGACCGTGCAGAGCTGGAAACAGCGCGATGGATGGGAAGAAACCGCCCCTATTAACCGCGTGGAATCGACGATAGAGGCGCGGCTTATTCAGCTCTACGCAAAGCCAGACCTGACCGCGCATGACTTCAAAGTTGCTGATTTTTTGTCGCGCCAGATGGAGCGGCTCGCGCGCATTAACCGCTACGGCCAGACCGGAAACGAGGTGGATTTAAACCCCAATATTGCCAGCCGTAATAAAGGGGATCGCAAAAAGCCGAAACGCAATTTCTTCAGTGATGAAGCGATTGAAAAGCTGGAAGAGATTTTCTTCGACCAGTCGTTCGACTATCAGCTCCGCTGGCATAAAGCGGGATTAGAGCACCGCATCCGCCACATCCTGAAATCCCGCCAGATTGGCGCGACGTTCTACTTTGCGCGTGAGTCACTCCTGCGCTCGCTTAAGACCGGGCAAAACCAGATATTTTTGTCGGCCAGTAAAACGCAGGCTTACGTGTTCCGTAAGTACATCATCGCCTTTGCCCGTCTGGTTGACGTCGATCTGTCAGGCGACCCGATCGTCATCGGCAACAATGGCGCTGAGCTGATTTTTCTCGGGACCAATTCCAACACTGCGCAGAGTCACAACGGGGATTTGTACGTCGATGAAATTTTCTGGATACCCAACTTCCAGAAGCTGCGCAAAGTCGCCTCGGGCATGGCCTCGCAGTCGCACCTGCGCACCACCTATTTTTCGACCCCGTCGACGCTGGCGCACAGCGCTTACCCGTTCTGGTCAGGCGAGCTGTTTAACCGTGGCCGCAGCAACCGCGACGAACGTGTCGACATCGATATCAGTCATCAGGCGCTTGCCGGTGGGGTGCTGTGCGGTGATGGACAGTGGCGGCAGATTGTCACCATTGAGGACGCGCTCGCCGGTGGCTGCACCCTGTTTAACCTCAACCAGCTTAAGCAGGAAAACAGCGCGGATGACTTCCGTAACCTGTTTATGTGCGAGTTTGTCGACGATAAGGCGTCGGTATTCCCGTTCGAGGAGCTGCAGCGCTGCATGGTCGATGCGATGGAAGAATGGGAGGACTTCGAGCCATTCGCCGACCGTCCGTTTAACTGGCGACCGGTCTGGATTGGCTATGACCCGTCACACACCGGCGACAGCGCCGGGTGCGCGGTACTGGCTCCGCCGCTGGTTGCCGGTGGCAAGTTCCGCATCCTTGAGCGTCACCAGTGGAAAGGCATGGACTTTGCCGCGCAGGCCGAGGCCATCCGGGCGCTGACCGAGAAATACACCGTCGACTATATCGGCATTGATGCGACCGGCATCGGCCAGGGTGTTTACCAGCTCGTGCGCTCATTCTTCCCGGCGGCGCGTGCCATCCGCTACACGCCGGAAATGAAAACCGCGATGGTGCTGAAAGCAAAAGACACCATCAGGCGCGGGTGTCTGGAATATGACGCCGGTGCAACCGACATCACTCAGTCATTTATGGCTATCCGCAAAACCATGACCAGCAGTGGCCGCAGCGCCACCTATGAAGCCAGCCGCAGTGAGGAAGCCAGCCACGCGGATATCGCGTGGGCGACCATGCACGCCCTGTTAAACGAGCCGCTTTCAGCCGGTAGCGGTATGCAATCAAGCTCAATTCTGGACATCAACTAAGATGAAAAAACGTCAAAAGAAACAGACAAAGCAGACCAACATGACCGCCATCGAACCGCAGAAAATCGAGGCGTTCACCTTTGGCGAACCGTTACCCGTTCTGGATCGCCGCGACATCCTCGACTATGTCGAATGCATCAATAACGGCAAATGGTACGAGCCGCCGGTCAACTTCTCCGGGCTGGCGAAAAGCCTGCGCGCCGCCGTGCACCACAGCTCTCCGATTTACGTAAAGCGCAACATCCTGACGAGTACCTACATCCCTCACCCGTTGCTGTCACGTCAGGATTTCAGTCGCCTTGTGCTCGACTATCTGGTCTTTGCCAACGGCTATCTCGAAAAGCGCATGAGCGTCACCGGCCAGCTCCTGAAGCTGGAAACCTCACCGGCCAAATATACCCGCCGTGGCATCGAGGATGGTGTTTACTGGTACGTGTCTGACTTCACACACCCGCACCAGTTTGCGCCCGGCTCGGTATGCCATTTGCTGGAGCCCGATATCAATCAGGAGCTCTACGGGATGCCCGAATATCTGAGCGCGCTCAATTCAGCCTGGCTGAATGAATCCGCCACGCTGTTTCGTCGCAAGTATTACCAGAACGGCGCGCACGCGGGTTACATCATGTACGTGACCGACGCGGCGCAGAGCAGCACTGACGTTGAGTCGCTGCGCTCCGCGATGCGGGATTCGAAAGGGCTCGGTAATTTCAAAAACCTGTTCTTCTATGCCCCGAACGGAAAACCGGACGGCATCAAGATCGTGCCGTTGAGTGAAGTCGCCACGAAGGATGATTTTTTTAACATCAAGAAGGTGAGCGCCGCCGACCTGCTCGATGCGCACCGAGTACCGTTCCAGCTTATGGGCGGCAAGCCTGAAAATATCGGCTCGATGGGCGATATCGAGAAGGTGGCGCGGGTGTTTGTGCGTAACGAGTTGACGCCGCTGCAGGAGCGGTTTAAAGAGATTAATGATTGGTTAGGAATGGAGGTGATCCGCTTTAAGGATTACAGCATCGAGACCGACTAAACCCGCCCAAAATGCCGCCTCCGGGCGGCACACCCTCAGAGCAAGCCAGACGCCGCACACGCGACGCAACCCCGCTACCGCCTACGATTCGACCTCATCGCTCAGCGCGCCGCCACGACGCGCACAGACGCGCAAAATAAATCCTGTCACCCCGTCTGGCGCGCAGTGCTATCCCCGCCTCGCCTGCCCGCTTAATGGGTCGCTTTTAATGCAGGTGCATCAGGAGTCCCGAGCCACGCGAACACTGGAGCCAGCTCACAAAAAACGAACTAAAAAACTGATGCAAATACATGCACCTGATAGATGCATAGCTAAAACTAAGCTTCGCTATCACTTCACTTGCCACTTTTGAAGCTCTCAATCATCTTTTTCACATCCTCAGCAAGCTCAACGGGTACATTCATTGTCCGAGAGTTACTATATTCTTTTGATGCTTCATACACACCTTGATAATTGAGAACGCACTCTTTAAGTATTTCAAAAAGAGACTCAACAGGGTCGCTCCCGTGGCAATCAACAAATTTTAGATATTTTACATGTGCCGATAAAGTGGAAATATCGCCATGCACAAACCTGCATCTAAGCTCGTAGATTATTTCTATTTTAGATCTCACATCAAAAATACTTATCGCATCACAACAGACGCCACCGATAATAGATGTTTTGTTACCTGCATTATTACCATACATTGCATCAAGAGCTATAAATTGATTTAAAAACCTTTCACGACGATCACTCCCCCAACCATGAGCAATGAACGAAAGAGCAGATAAAACACGCTTATCAGATCTAGATAATATTTTTACTAACCGTTCGCAAACCAAACCATCAATATTTAAAATTAACAATGATGGAATGTTTACACGAAAATTAGAAATATGATACCTCCCCTCAGAGAAGCTCTCAATTTTATTATTAACATCACAGGAGTTAATAGCGAATGGATTATTTACAGTAACACATAATCCACCGAATAGCAGATTCAGCATCTCAACTGCATCCTGTTGAGATGGTGCATAGATAAGTACAGCTGTCGAGTATGAATGATTGAAATATCTCCCAATCGGTTCATCTCGTATATCTTTTTCATCAAAGAAGGATTCATAAACGTCAATGCCAGCTTTAGATTTAATATTAGACAATAAAGCCGTACCCTGCCCCGGGCCATAGAGATAAAGATTATCCTGTAACTTTAATTGTCCATCAAACCTAACACACCCAAGATTGTATATATAAGGGTGAAGTTTCATTTGTGAGGTTATATAATAACCAAACATTTCACAGAGATTTTCCCTGTGCACCTTTGATATTATACTATCAACGGATCTTTGCTCTGGGTTAAGCGATAAGAAATCGGCATCTATACAGTTGAAGGCTTCAGAGCAAAAGCTTAACAACAACTGTTTAGCGCTATGAAGGTCACTTATCCCTAATTTTTTCCCATAATTCCTTAACAGAGCGCTAGCGCATTTTGCCACTTCCTCATCATTGTATTTGAGCCAAAAAATTATATCTTGCAGTGGTTTACCTACTTGAATACAAGGTATCTCTTTATCATGCCTATAAAAAAAACACCTGCATAATCTGTTTATCATACCTCTCGCGAAAGCAATCTTCATTGAAACATCACCCCTTAATTTAACCATCGATGGTCACCCTGTTAAATTTGAGTGTTACCTTAAGTTACAGCGTTTTCCTTCGAGTTTGCTAATTTACATTTTCTCACCAGTTTAAGGGAAACACCATCCAGTTTTCCTGTACAGCAAAACAAAACCGTTTATCCCCATAAATTACTGTTGCCCCTCTCGCCAGAGCTTCAACCTCCCATCGTTCAGGGACAATACCTTCCTGAGCTAACTCGAAACGAATTTTTGCGATTCGATCCCTTTCGGGCTTCGTCATCCTGGCTGATGGTGCTTGTTCGCTCGTTTTAAGCGGCGCATTGCTTCTTTGCTGGCGATTTTTGCGCGGTGAACCAGCTTTTAACGCGCCGTTAAGCACTTTCACGACGTCTGGCTCATTCCAGCCGATAACCCCGCGCTCAATCAGATTTAACACCGCTGCGGCTTGCTCAGACGGTGTGGGGGTCATAACAGGATCGCCACCGCCGGTGAGCTTTCCACAGTTATTGACAGGACTCCGAGGCGCGGCAGAGCCGCTTTTTAAGGTCAAAGGCTCAACGGCCAAAACCTTTGGAACGATGCGCCATTCGGCTGTACGGGTTACATGGACACGATTAGCCCCGAGATGAGGGGCATAAATCCCGACAACCCTCTCGATATCTTCCTCGTATTCGTTGACCTCATCCGTCACCTTACGGGCGACCCTGACCGCCTGAGCATCACGCGGCATGTTTGCCCCACCCTGCGCGATGATGTACCGCTCAAAGTCCCCCTCATCTGCAGCAGCTCGCGCGGCCTCGACCCTGTCGTCAAACTCGCAGGCAATACTCACCCCGCGCGGCAGTTTGCGCAGTTCACGGTAAGCGCCCATCGTCGGGAGACCAATCGGTTTAAACTGAGGGATACGCCATGTTGACGCCCATGCGGTGACGGCTGCGGCCGTATCTTTCAGAGGCTTGCCGGTGTCGTGATCGAGCTGGCCGTCGAGCGCGTAACCGTCGATATTTTTTGCAATGTATTTAGCGATATAACCCGCCGCTCCGCCCTGATTAAGATGGCGTGACTCAAAGCGCTGTTTTGACGCGCCCTTTTCGTGTCCGTCCTCTTTGAGGGCATAACGACGCATAATTTCGTTAATGGCTTTACGCTGACCGGGTTTGCAAAAAAGCATCATGTGCCAGTGTGGCGTGCCGTCGTGGTGCGGTTCGACAACGCGCATCCCGTAAACATCTAAATCGTTATCTTTGAAAGCTGTACGCATCAGGCTCCAGATTCGGCATAGATAGCGCTGGCCGTCTTTGGGTGTGAATGCTGTTTCGTTCCAGCCGTGATTAAGCTGCACCGTTTTGGTTTCGCCTTTGCCGACCTGTCGGGTCGGATGATATTTCGAGGGTGTGGTCAGGGTGACAAACATCCCCACGTCACCAACGCTGGTCGCGTAGCGTTCAATCCCGGCGATAGTATTCATCAGCTCCATACGACGTATTTCAGGGTTCGAAATACTCCCCATGACCTTGCTTATGAGGTCAATACGTTCGCCAGTGATTTTGTTTTCCAATTCGCAGGATTTCAGGTATTCGAGATTAGCCAAGCGGCGCGCGTGAACATCGCGGATCGCTATTTTGCTTGCGTAAGGTGAACGGTCTTTGTTGACCTCACCTGCTGCGATGAGCAGCGCCTCGCGCCAGCGCATCCGCTGCGCCTTGAGCTGGTTGACCCACCACTCGTCTTTAATCAGTCGTGAAATAGCGGAAAATGCCATGCGGATCGTCATCTGACCCTTATGGTATTTTTTCCAGTACATCGGGGTGATGTTAAATGCGCGAGCAACACCGGCCACTTGCCCGTATAGGTGCGACTGAGCTTCATCGGTGAAAAGTGTCTCTTTCCCGCCGTGAGCATCCGTCCAGGCGTCGCTTAACTCCTCGTATTTGCTCCAGAGCTGAGAGGCAATTCTGGCCGCAAATTTCCTGAGTTCTTTGTCATTCATATCTGGTAAGCGCGCATACTGGTCGCGCTCGGACAGAAAACCAATCGAGGCGGATTCATTCATCCCGCACAGCTCATTAACACGCTCAAGACGCGGCAGCAGCTTGCGCTCAAACGTGTTTTTAAGGAAATACAGCCCACCCAAAGGGCTCTTTTTACGGCGGATGAAGTTATAACGCGATGTAAACAGGGTTTGCAGGAAAAATGGCAGACGGTCAATACGGTTTAAAACACCTTGCACCTGACGGAGTTCGGCACGTGTAAGGGGTCTGTCGCGGCCAATGGCCTCTTTTGTGACGTTATTCCAGGGATAAGCACCAACGAATGTATCACTGGTGCCCTTCAAAAATGGTGGTGGTGGCGAGGGGGCAACACGCCCCCGAGGTTCGTTGGACATATTATTTAAAGGCGTCCAGACATTGCTTCCCCAAGCGTTCAATTCGAGCTTCCAACGCTGAGAAGCCGGTAAGATCGCTGGTCAAAAGATCATGCAATGCCAAGCCTGAGATAAGCTTAGGGATAGTTGGGTAGTAACCCACAACGTCCAGCCATTCCTTACCTTCATTCTTACCGGATGTGGCAGTCTTCTTCTCCTGCAAAATGAATTGATAGCGGTCGCTGGTAATGACGTACTGGTTATTTATCTCAATGCGTAGGCTCATTTTTTCTTCCTTTTAAAAGTGGTTAGCCCGCTCAATCGAAAATTGAGTTGTGCAGATTTGCCGACTCTTGACCTAATAACTCGATAATCTCGGTACGATTGAGCTCAGACTTGCTGATATGCGCGATAATCCCGTCAAATCGAGATGAGAATCGTGTCGCTAGGTCGCGCTGTGCTTCGTTTACTGCCTGCTCCAGGAGAGCGGAAAACATGCCATCTGGTACTGTGTTTTGTGTTTGCATTTGCCTATCTCCAGACAAAAGGAGTCCCCACGCTATAAGGCGCGTAATAAAACGAATCCAGATTAATTAATGTAAATACTGCTCAGGTTTTACCGAGGTTAAAATGGTAGGTGCGTACTCAAAAAGGCTAAACAGCTCTCGCAGCGCGCGGAAAAGTTTGTCGCGCCAATAACAGCCCTCTTCATTCAAACGCCAGTGCGGCATCATAAATTCCTGCTCTGTCAGTCCCGCATGAAGAAACAGTGATCGCCTTTGGCTAACGGTCAGGCGGCTGATGAAAGTTGCTTTCGACACGCCAAGTTGGCGGTGCCGGGCGAATGCATTTCTCAATTCATCAAGCGCGCAAACAAGACGCTCACGATCGGCTTCGGTCATTTCCTCTAAGCGCATGACAGAGTGACGCTGCTTTAATTGAGCGTGGAAACAAACCGTAAGACGCTCCCGCTCCATCATCTGATTGTAAAAATCGCAAGTGTCCTGCCAGCGAGGCTGAGCCAGATACTTGCAGACCAGACCGCGAAGCGCTGTTGGTTGTTTCTGGATAACATCAAGTGTCATTACCGTCATAACCACAGTCCTCTCTTCTTGACTAAGCTACGAAGCTTCTCGATAACACCCGTCTTACGGGTTCGGATAATGATGCCCTTGCGTCCGCGACCGTGAGTGATAGTGAAGTTAATCTGACTAGGGCTTTCTCTACGCAGTAGTTGAGCAATGCAACGGGGTTCATTCTTCATACTGGCTCCCCTAATCCGAGCCACATCAGCCACCCGTCCCGAATTTCTTTCGGGCGACTGTCATAGGCCATCTTCATACCCTTGTTCCACGCTGGCAGGTAAACCCAGTATTCCCCTGCTCGGCCGCTTGTTGACTGAGGATCAGTCATCTCAACCACGGGCAGCTTACCCTTCTCAATCATCCCTTTGACTGCTGCAGGAGTTTTGCCAATAAGACGCGCGAATTCCTGATATGGGACGGCGTCGCTCGCACTATCAATGACCCTATTCATTTGTGAGTATTCCTCGTTAGTGTTTTAATTGCTCCTAATGGCTATTAATTGCCATATTGGAGCCATTAACTTGCGATAACGAATAGAAGATTACTCCGTTATCGTTTTTCTATCAATAGTGGAGTGTTAATTACGATGATACCCGTCAATGAGAAGCTTGCGATCATGCGTGAGTCGGAACGTATGAATAGAAAAGAATTCAGTGACTTAACCGGTGTTCCATACAGCTCTCTCTCGAGTTACGAGAAGGGCGTAAAAGATATGGGCATACAGGCGGTGATGAAGATTTTGAATCATCCTCAGTTCAAAAAATACACGATGTGGTTCATGACAGAGACGATATCACCTGAAGCTGGGCAGATTGCACCGGCTCTCGCGCACTTTGGGCAGCAGACAACAACGTCACCCCACTCAGACCAGAAAACTGGCTAACTATTTACGGCGCTTATTTGTGCAGTAAATGCACAGTGAGTTTTTGCTATTTAAATCAGGAAATTGAAGTACGCAGTAACATCATCGGGAGGCTTTATGTCTGTTAAAAAGCTCGATGATGGTCGATATGAAGTGGACATTAGACCGGCTGGGCGTAACGGAAAACGCATCCGTCGGAAGTTCGACAAGAAAAGCGAGGCGATGGCTTTTGAAAAGCATACTCAATATAACCATCACTCAAAGGAATGGCTGTCAAAACCAACGGACAAACGCCAATTGTCGGAACTGAAAGAGTTATGGTGGAAGCTGAAAGGTAAACATGAGGAGCACGGTCAATCGTATCTCAGGAAAATTGAGCGTTTCGAAACGATGACCGGTAACCCATGCGCTTTCCAGATCACCAAGAGCCTGATCACGCAATATTGTGCTCAACGTCGGGGTGAAGGTATTAAGCCAACTACCATCAACCGCGACCTGATCACGCTAGGTGGGATGTTCACAACCCTGATTGAGTCAGAACTGTATAACGGTGAGCATCCATTCAGGGGATTCAAAAAACTGAAAGAGCAGACAGCCGAAACGGGCTATCTCACTCTTGAGGAAATTGACGCCTTACTTGCTGCGCTCTCAGGTGATAATCGTAAAATTGCGGTTTTGTGTTTGAGTACCGGAGCAAGATGGGGAGAAGCTGCGCGATTGAAGGCGGAGAATGTGATTCATAACCGGGTGTCTTTCGTTAAGACGAAAACCAACACACCGCGCACGGTCCCGATCTCTGATGACGTTGCGGCTTACGTAGTCGGCAAAACACGAGGTTTTCTGTTTCCTGAGGCCAGTTATGCTGACTTCAGGCGAACCCTCAAAGAGGTTAAGCCCGATTTACCGGCCGGACAAGCAACACATGCGCTACGACACTCTTTCGCGACGCACTTTATGATTAACGGGGGCAACATCATCACACTGCAGAGGATCTTAGGTCATACGAAAATTGCGCAAACGATGGTCTATGCGCACTTCGCTCCTCAGTACCTGCAGGACGCCATTTCGCTTAACCCGCTGAAGGGTGCTAATGGTGGTAAGAGTGTCCACAATGTGTCCACACCCTAGCCGCTTTTTATGGCTTTTGGCTGCTAGTAGTAAAACGTGAAGCCTTGTCTGGCGCGGCTTTCCAGCTACGCCAGACATTAAAAAGGCTCCCTCAGGAGCCTTTCTTCTGTCAATGTAGCGACGCTAATCTCGCCGCAAAGCCGACAAATAAAAGTCCTATCAGCCCATTTCCCAGCTTCGCCAGTTTCTTTTTGGTTTTCAGGTAGCGGGTGACAAACGCGCCAGAGAAGATCAGGAAGCTCATGTACATAAAGCTAATCAACTCAAGCGTGGTCGCGAGGATCAGGAAAGAGGTTCCTGTGTTTTGCGCATTCACGTCAATAAACTGTACGAAGAATGACACGTAAAACAGAATCGCTTTCGGATTCGTCAGGCTCAATACCAGGGAGCGTTTCATGATGGCGCTGGCAGGCTCGGTTCCACTTTCGTGCCCATTAGTCTGTCGGGTAATGACCGACCACAGCATTTTGCCGCCGAGCCACAGCAGATAAAACGCCCCCAGATAGCGAACAATATTGAACAGCACCGGCGTGGTCTGGATTAAGGCCGCGACGCCTGCCCATGCCAGAAACATCAAAACCGCATCGCCGATAAACACACCAGTCGCGGCGAGATAGCCTTTTTTGACGCCGTGACCAATACCCGTTTTCAATACAAACAGCGTATTAGGACCCGGTACCAGCACAATGAAAAATGCGCCGACCACGTACGTCCAGAAATTCAGTACACCAAACTCCGCAAACACCTCTCCCTCCTTTTGCTGAAAAACAACGGGAATATCGCTGCAAAAACGATATTCCCGAAAACTATCGCGTTATTGTACGCCGTTATAGCCGTCAAGATAAGTCGTGGCCAGTTCGTTGCCGTATAAAATGGCATCCTTCGGCTCCATTTCCGAGGTCCATTTGCTTTCACTATTCCCCGTGAAGGCGTGCTCCGTTTTGGCCTCTTCCTTCAACCGATCGCGAATAGCCTGTGCATACTGCTGAGCGTAAGACGGCGGTTGCCCAGCGGCGCGGTCAGCTTTCCCCTGCTTATACAGCTCACGAAACTGCGGCACATTGAGACGGTAATTTTGCGAAATACTGGAGGTATAATTCCCGCCCGTAAAATTGGATTGATGCGAGACGAAATAATAGGCATGTCTTTCAGGTGAGGGTTTATTGCTGTTGCAGGCGCTGAGTACAGCGATCCCCATAAGTACCGCGACCACTTTTCCATTCATCCTCTGTTCCTTTTAAATTCATGAGGTTAAGCAAGAGGAGTATATCGCGGAATGAGGTCGGGAAGAGACTGCGAAAAATGATAGTCTTATAAAATCAGCGGGCACCTTGACGGTGCCCTCATGGTTCTCAGATATCCTGGACGGCGAACAGCAACGCGTTGCGGTGTCTGTTTAGTCCACATTTTCTGATAGCGTGGATACGCATATTGCGGCGGGATTGTGCTTCCAGCCAACGAGCCTTACGACGACTCACCTGTCGCAACATACGCCAGCGCCCTACTTCTGTTCTACTGCGCTTCATATCGACAACTCTTTCACTCACAGAGACGCCATTATAAGCTCAACCCCGTCGCAAACCAGCGCTTTTATCTGCCGTTTTTATTTGCCAGATGAATCCTGATGCGTACACTCATAACAATACGCTTTCAAAAGGATTTTTTACTTATGACAACCTTCTACACCGTGGTGAGTTGGCTGGTCATTCTGGGATACTGGCTGTTAATCGCGGGGGTGACGTTACGCATCCTGATGAAGCGCAGAGCCGTACCTTCTGCCATGGCCTGGCTTCTGATTATTTACATTCTGCCGCTGGTGGGCATTATCGCGTATCTCTCTTTCGGTGAGCTCCATCTGGGTAAACGCCGCGCCGAGCGCGCCCGCGCGATGTGGCCCTCGACGGCGAAATGGCTGAGCGATCTTAAAGCCTGCAAACATATCTTTGCCGAGGAGAACAGCAGCGTCGCCTCTTCATTATTCAAGCTGTGCGAACGCCGCCAGGGTATCGCGGGCGTTAAGGGTAATCAGCTGCAATTAATGACTTCGTCCGACGATGTGATGCAGGCGCTTATCCGCGATATTCAGCTGGCGCGTCATAACATCGAGATGGTTTTTTATATCTGG
This sequence comes from Enterobacter sp. B79-1, assembly GCF_057444735.1. Taxonomy (NCBI): domain Bacteria; kingdom Pseudomonadati; phylum Pseudomonadota; class Gammaproteobacteria; order Enterobacterales; family Enterobacteriaceae; genus Enterobacter; species Enterobacter sp. B79-1. Next base: position 73,689 of record NZ_JBYAZJ010000001.1, on the reverse strand, counting down.
CAGCCGGGGGGCATGGCGGATCAGGTTGCTGAATCACTGATGGCCGCCGCTCGTCGCGGTATTCACTGCCGCCTGATGCTGGATTCCGCTGGCAGCGTCGCGTTTTTCCGCAGCCCGTGGGCGGGAATGATGCGTAATGCCGGTATAGAAGTGGTTGAGGCGCTGAAGGTTAATCTGCTGCGTGTTTTCCTGCGGCGCATGGATCTTCGCCAGCACCGCAAAATGATTCTGATTGATAACTATATTGCCTACACCGGCAGTATGAACCTGGTCGACCCGCGCTTCTTCAAGCAGGATTCCGGTGTCGGTCAATGGATCGATCTGATGGCGCGAATGGAAGGCCCGGTCGCCACCTCGATGGGGATCGTCTACTCGTGCGACTGGGAAATAGAAACCGGTAAGCGTATTTTACCGCCGCCCCCGGACGGCAATATTATGCCGTTTGAAGAGGCCAGCGGACACACCATTCATACCATTGCCTCCGGGCCGGGTTTCCCGGAAGACCTCATCCACCAGGCATTACTCACGGCGACCTATTCTGCGCGTGAGTATCTGATTATGACGACGCCTTACTTCGTTCCCAGCGACGATCTGCTGCACGCTATTTGTACTGCCGCGCAGCGTGGTGTCGACGTCAGTATTATTATGCCGCGCAAAAACGATTCGCTGCTGGTCGGCTGGGCAAGCCGCGCGTTCTTTAGCGAACTCCTTGCCGCAGGGGTGAAAATTTATCAGTTTGAAGGCGGACTGTTGCATACCAAGAGCGTGCTGGTGGACGGTGAGCTGAGCCTCGTGGGCACAGTCAATCTTGATATGCGCAGCCTGTGGCTAAACTTTGAAATCACCCTCGTGATTGACGATGCCGGATTTGGTGGCGATCTGGCAGCGGTCCAGGATGATTATATCTCCCGCTCGCGCCTGCTGGATGCCAGACTGTGGGTGAAACGCCCTCTCTGGCAGAGAATTGCTGAACGACTGTTTTACTTCTTTAGTCCGTTGCTGTAAAACGTGCCCAACGATGTTTAACAGGTAGTCATCATGGAAATGGATCTGAACAATCGCCTGACCGAAGACGAAACGCTCGAGCAGGCCTATGACATTTTTCTCGAACTGGCGGTTGATAACCTCGATCCCGCAGATGTGATCCTCTTTAATCTGCAGTTTGAAGAACGCGGCGGTGCCGAGCTGTTCGACCCTTCAGAAGACTGGGCTGAGCATGTTGATTTTGATCTCAATCCGGACTTCTTTGCTGAAGTGGTGATTGGGCTGGCCGATGAAGATGGCGGTGAAATTAACGACATTTTCGCCCGCGTTCTGCTGTGTCGCGATAAAGACCATAAGCTGTGCCATATTCTCTGGCGCGAATAATAAAAAAGGCTGCGATGGCAGCCTTTTTTATTTAATCCGGTAATTCACTACCACAGCGGTTACAGAAACGCGCGCTGTGTTCATGCTCACCCTGATGGCAGTTCGAACATTTACGCTGCTGCTTGCGGTTCTGAAATGCACTGCTCATGTGGGTGGTAATCAGTCCCGTCGGGATCGCGATCACCGAATAGCCAATCAAAATCAGGACCGATGCCACAATACGCCCAAGCGGCGTATGCGGTGTGATATCGCCGTAGCCAACGGTTGTAACGGTCACAATGGCCCAGTAGACGGACGCATTAAGCGTCGTAAAGCCATATTTGGGCCCTTCTATTAGATACATCAGCGCGCCAAAAACAATCATGACGATGGCAATAAACGAGTAGAACAAAATAAGCTGATGCCGCGCACTGACGATCGCACTCCAGAACACGCGTAATGACGGCATAAAACGCAGTAATTTCAGAATACGTAATACCCGAATCACGCGCATCGCTCTCCAGGCGAAGACATAGCTCAGGCTGATCTCCGGCCAAAGCCACATGACATAGAGCGGCAGGATGGTAGCTAAATCGATAAATCCCCAGAAGCTGAAAACATATCTGGCCGGGTTGGGCCAGGCTATCACTCTGAGGAGATATTCGGCGGTAAAGACCAGGGTAATCGCCAGTTCAAGCCAGACAAAGATATGCCATTCGTCAAACGTCAGGTGGTATTGCGTCCCGGCACCCGATTCAATAAAGATGACAACCACGCTGAGCAGCGCAAATAAACCGCAAAGACCTTCGAAGCGTCGCCCGGATACCGTTTCAGGATCGAATAAAAAATGATAAAGCCGCCGACGGGCTGACGTGAATAAACGCGACACAGTAACCTCGCAAAAAATAAGGGCTGACGTCATGTCAGCCCTTGCGATTATAACGGGTCTACTTTAAGGCAGGAAACCGCATGTCGGAAACTGCCCTCCAGCACCGGTCGTGTTTTTGCACATTCCGGGCCGGCCATTGGACAGCGCGTGCGGAATACGCAGCCGGACGGCGGATTAATCGGCGAAGGCAGTTCCCCTTCCAGCAGCTGAATAGTTTTATTTTTTTCCAGATCCGGGTCGGGGATCGGCACTGCCGACATCAGCGCTTTGGTATAAGGATGCAGCGGGTTGTGGTACACCTCGTCATAGGTGCCCAGTTCCACCGCGTGCCCCAGATACATCACCAGTACACGGTCTGAAATGTGCTTCACCACGGCCAGATCGTGAGCGATGAAGATCAGCGAGAGCCCCATCTCACGCTGCAGCTTCTGCAGCAGGTTAACCACCTGTGCCTGAATGGACACGTCCAGCGCGGAGACCGGCTCATCACAGATGATCAGCTTCGGTTCCAGGATGAGCGCACGCGCAATGCCAATACGCTGACACTGACCGCCGGAGAATTCGTGCGGATAGCGGTTGATGAGGTTTGGCAGCAGGCCCACTTTCATCATCATCGCTTTCACACGATCGCGCACTTCCTGACGCGACATCTTCGGATGATAGGTGCGCAGCGGCTCGGCAATAATTTCGCCGATGGTCATACGCGGGTTCAGTGACGCCAGCGGATCCTGGAAAATCATCTGAATATCGCTGCGCACGTCGCGCCACTCGTCCGGTTTCATCCCCAGCAGGTCTTTGCCCAGCCAGGCCACTTTGCCGTCGGTGGCTTTCACCAGACCGATAATGGCACGGGCAAAAGTGGACTTCCCGCAGCCAGACTCACCCACCACGCCCAGCGTTTCGCCCTCGTACAGGCGTAGCGTTACGCCATCAACGGCTTTGAGGGTTTTAGGCGGTTGCCAGAACCACTGTTTGCCGTCTTTGATATCGAAATGGACTTTAAGATCGGCAATTTCGAGCAGCACATTTCTTTTTTCATCTAATGCGTTCATACCAGCTCCTCATGCGACTTAAAGCAGGCGCGCAGGCGGCCTGGTTCAAACTCTTCCAGCGGCGGAGCGCTATTACAAATCTCCATCGCATGCGGACAACGTGGCTGGAATGGACAACCTTTTGGCAAACGCAGCAGGTTTGGCGGGTTACCCGGGATCGTCAGCAGGGATTCACCTTCCGCATCCAGACGCGGTACTGCATTCAGCAGGCCGATAGAATACGGATGTGCAGGCTGATAGAAGACATCACGCGCCTGACCGTACTCCATGGTACGACCGGCATACATCACCAGCACTTTGTCGCAGATACCTGCAACCACGCCCAGGTCATGGGTGATCATGATAATTGCCGTGTTGAATTCCCGCTTAAGCTCGTTCAACAGGGTCATGATCTGTGCCTGAACGGTTACATCCAGCGCAGTGGTCGGCTCATCAGCAATCAGCAGTTTTGGCCGGCAAAGCAGCGCCATCGCAATCATCACGCGCTGACGCATACCGCCAGAGAATTCGTGCGGGAACATGCGCATGCGCTTGCGCGCTTCCGGCATTTTTACCGCATCCAGCATTTTCACCGACTCTTCAAAGGCTTCCGCTTTACCCATACCTTTGTGCAGCATCAGCACTTCCATCAGCTGCTCGCCGACGCGCATGTACGGGTTTAAAGAGGTCATTGGGTCCTGGAAAATCATCGAAATCTGCTCAGCGCGAAGCTTATTCAGCTCGTGTTCCGGCAGGTTGAGGATTTCACGACCGTTGAATTTCGCAGAACCACCAATCACGCCGTTAGACGCCAGCAGACCCATCAGCGCAAATGCGGTTTGAGATTTACCGGAGCCAGACTCCCCCACGATCCCCAGCGTTTCCCCGGCGCGCAGGTTAAAATTAAGGTCGTTTACCGCGGTGACATCACCATCCGGCGTTTTAAAGGTGACACGGAGATCGTTTACATCCAGCAGCATATTGCTCTGCTGTTGCGCCATTGGCGCAGTGGCCGTTTCAATAATCGTCATGACGGCGCTCCTTAACGGTCTTTCGGGTCGAGGGCATCACGCAGGCCATCGCCGATAAAGTTGAAACAAAACAGGGTGACAACCAGGAAGCCCGCCGGATACAGCAGCAACCACGGTGAAACTTCCATCGAGTTTGCACCGTCACTCAACAACGCGCCCCAGCTGCTTAACGGCTCTTGCGTGCCCAGCCCCAGGAAGCTCAGGAAGGATTCAAAGAGGATCATGCTCGGCACCAGCAGTGAGGCATACACCACCACCACGCCCAGAACGTTCGGCACAATGTGGCGAACCACGATATTTCTGGTCGATACCCCACCCACCTGTGCCGCTTCGATAAACTCTTTGCGCTTAAGGCTCAGCGTTTGACCGCGCACGATACGCGCCATATCGAGCCAGGACACCATCCCGATGGCCACGAAAATCAACAGGATGTTCTGACCAAAGAAGGTCACCAGCAGGATCACGAAGAACATGAACGGGAAGGAGTTGAGGATTTCCAGCAGACGCATCATGACGGAGTCCACTTTCCCGCCGAGATAACCGGAAAGCGATCCGTAGAGCGTGCCGAGGATCACCGCCACCAGCGCGGCAGCAATACCGACCATCAACGAAATGCGGCCACCGATGGCCACGCGCACCAGCAGGTCACGACCGGATGAATCGGTACCGAAATAGTGCCCGGACTCCATATCTGGCGCGCTGGACATCATGCCCCAGTCCGTATCGAAATAGGTGAATTGCGACAGCATCGGTGCCAGCGTCACAAACAGGGCAATGATCACCAGTACGACCAGGCTCGCGACGGCAGCACGGTTGTGCATAAAGCGACGACGCGCATCCTGCCAGAGGCTACGACCTTCGACTTCCAGTTTTTCACTGAAGTTTTCCAGCGCCTCGCTGTTTTTCTTACTCAACATCATGGCGTGCTCCAGTTAGTAACGGATTTTAGGGTCGATAACGGCATACAGCACATCGACAATGGCGTTAAACAGAATGGTCAGCGCGCCAACCAAAATCGTCAGGCTCAGCACCAGCGAGTAGTCACGGTTAAGGGCACCGTTAACAAACAGCTGACCAATGCCCGGCAGTCCGTAAATGGTTTCGATAACCATTGACCCCGTAATGATGCCGACAAAAGCTGGCCCCAGGTAAGACAGGACGGGTAACAGCGCAGGCTTCAGCGCATGCCGTAAAATAATCCGGCGCATCGGTAAGCCTTTCGCGCGCGCGGTACGGATAAAGTTGGAGTGCAGAACCTCAATCATCGACCCGCGCGTGATACGCGCGATACTGGCGATGTATGCCAACGATAATGCCACCATTGGCAGTATCATGAACTGCAGCGCCCCACCGTTCCACCCGCCGCCCGGCAGCCATTTCAGCGTGATGGCAAATATCATGACCAGCAACGGTGCGACAACGAAGCTTGGGATAACCACCCCGGTCATTGCGACCCCCATGACGGCATAATCCCATTTGGTATTTTGTTTTAAGGCGGCGATAACGCCCGCAGCAACCCCGAGAACGACGGCGAGCAGGAATGCTGCAGCACCCAATTTAGCCGATACCGGGAAGCTTGACGCCACCAGGTCGTTAACGGAGTAGTCTTTATATTTGAATGACGGCCCAAAATCCCCGTGTGCCAGCTGCTTCAGATAGTTGAAGTACTGGGTAGAGATAGGATCGTTCAGATGGTATTTCGCTTCGATGTTAGCCATGACTTCTGGCGGCAGCGTACGTTCACCGGTAAAAGGGCTTCCCGGTGCAAGACGCATCATGAAGAAGGAAATCGTGATGAGAATAAATAGCGTTGGAATCGCTTCAAGACAGCGACGTAGGATAAATTTCAACATTGCCCGTACCTTCTGGCGTGTGCCTATATTATGTGACGTTGGTTAGACACCGTGGGGCAAGTACCCTCGCCCCACTCATTGCCATTAATGCTTGATAATATAAAGATTCTTAACGGAAATATTATCCAACGGGTCTTTACCGGTATAACCTCCTACCCACGGTTTCACCAGACGGGCGTTCACGTAGTAGTAAACCGGTACAATTGCAGAGTCTTTATCGAGTTGTTCTTCTGATTTCGCGTACAGCTCTGCGCGTTGCGCATCGTCAGTCACTTTCAGCGTATCACCGATAATCTTATCGAAAGCCGGGCTCTTATAGTGTGCAGTGTTATTCGAACTGTCACTGAGCATCGTGTTCAGGAAGGATGTCGGTTCGTTGTAGTCCGCACACCAGCCAGCACGTGCCACGTCGAACGTCCCCTGATGACGGGTATCGAGGAAGGTTTTCCACTCCTGGTTTTCCAGTTTGACGTTCGCACCCAGGTTTTTCTTCCAGATAGACGCGACGGCAATAGCCAGTTTTTTATGCAGATCTGACGTGTTGTACAGCAGGTTAAACGTCAGAGGCTTATCAGCGGTATACCCTGCTTCAGCCAACAGTTTTTTAGCTTCTTCGTTACGTTTTTCCTGGGACCATTTGAACCACTCAGGTTCAACCAGTTTCATACCGTCGGTGTAAGGCGGGGTGTAGCTGTAAGCGGGCAGATCGCCCTGGTTTTTCACCTTGTTAACAATGATATCGCGATCCAGCGCCAGCTTCAGCGCGGTACGAACGCGCACGTCGGTGAACGGTGCTTTCTGGTTGTTAATTTCGTAGTAGTACGTGCACAGGTACGGATCGACGTGAACTTCTTTCGGGATCTCTTTTTTCAGTTTCTGGAACAGTTCAATCGGCATGTTGTTATAGGTCATGTCGATCTCGCCGCTGCGGTAGCGGTTAACGTCCGTCACTTCAGAAGAAATTGGCAGGTAAGTCACCTGATTGATCACGGTTTTCGCGTTGTCCCAATACTGAGGGTTACGCTCCAGAACCATACGTTCGTTGACCACCCAGTCTTTCAGCTTATAAGCACCGTTGGTCACGATATTGGCTGGCTGCGTCCATTTTTCACCAAATTTCTCCACGGCGGATTTTGGTACCGGGGAGACGGACGGGTGAACAAGCAGCTTATAGAAGTACGGAACAGGTTCGCTCAACGTCACTTCAAAGGTATTCGCATCAATGGCTTTTACGCCCAGATCGGTAACAGGTTTTTTGCCTGCGATAATGTCATCAATATTGGCGATGTGACCATACTGCAGATAGCTCGCATACGGAGAGGCGGTATTTGGATTCGCCAGGCGCTGCCAGCTATACACGAAATCTTCAGCGGTGACCGGAGTGCCGTCGGACCATTTAGCATCTTTACGCAGATGGAAGGTCCAGACTTTGAAATCTTTGTTTTCCCATTTCTCAGCCACACCCGGAGCCGGGTGGCCGTCTACGTCAGTGACCAGCAGACCTTCGAACAGATCGCGGTTAACGTTCGACTCAGGAACCCCTTCAATTTTGTGCGGGTCCAGAGACTGAACTTCCGCACCGTTGTTACGCACCAGCGTCTGTTTTTCCGCCAGTTGTACCCCTGCAGGCACATCCGCAGCCATTGCGTTGCCCGCGATTAGCGCAGTTAAAATCCCCGCCGCTACCAGATTTTTTTTTGTGATGATGGTCATTGTGTTGGTACTCCACTCATTATAATTACTGGCCTTCGCCAGCTGTGTAATCCCCTGTTGGGGCCTGTACAGCGCAGGAGTTTTTTTATGCTGCTGCCAGGTTCTTTTTTCTACTTCTGCTATCACCGACTTTTTTATTACTGACCGCTCGTATGGCCGTCTTGCGTCGATTCTCAACACGCCGCCCCGTCTGCGGCGTGTTATGGATTTCTGAGACGAAAACTATATGAAAATAATTCTCATCTACTTGTTTAATTCTGCAAAATATAAGGCCGGAAAGTATCAAATGGCGCAAACGCCCGCCAATACATTTTGCAAATTTGTTAAGCAATTCTCTTTTACGAAGGATGCCGTTTCTCTGACAATCGTCTCACTGGACAGCGCTTATCAAAAAATTAGTGGAAATTCAATAAGATGTAAAAAACCTTTTCTGCGCGCACTTCAATGCGTCGTTCCAGGTAGATTTTGCACAAAAACTTAACAACTGGTTATTATTTAGCACATTCCTCTAGGGGAACATTGAAATTACTAATATCATTTCGGATATCACTCAGCAAGCCCCAGACTATCATGTGAGTAAAATAACAGAGCATTCGAAGGATTTATGTGCAGGCGGGTGGGTAAGAAAGAATTAACTCGTTGAAATACAAGAAAAGAGGGTTATTAGTAGAATTTATTATGTCATGTTCACATTTCAACTTTATTTATATGATTTGCTGATAATGACGTAAAAAAAACGGAGCCCCTGGCTCCGTCCTTTCATATGAAGTTTTAATGCAATAACCCAGGGAAAATGCTTTTAATGCCGGTAACGATAAACTCAATACCCAGCGCCATCAGTAGCAGACCCATGATACGGGTAATAACGTTGATGCCTGTTTGCCCTAACAGCCGCACCAGCCAGGGGGCCATGCGGAATACGCCCCAACAGCAGAGCGCGAAAAGCGCAATCGCCACGGAAAAACCGATCAGGTGCATCAGACTGTGATAGCGCGTCCCCCACACTATCGTCGAGCTAATGGCCCCCGGACCCGCCATCAGCGGCAAGGCCAACGGAACGACACCGATACTTTCACGAACCGCTGTTTCTGATTTCTCCTGTTTGTTCTGTTTATCCTCACCCAGCTTACCGCTGATCATCGACATGGCGATGGTGACAACCAGAATCCCGCCCGCAATACGGAAGGAATCAATAGAGATACCGAACAACTGCAGAATGGCGTCGCCCAGGTAAAGCGACGTCAGCAGAATAATCGCTACCGATAAGTTTGCCGTCAGGTTGGTTTTGTTTCTGGCAACGGCTGTCTGGTAGCTGGTCATACTGATGAAGACAGGGATAATCCCCACAGGGTTCACCAGTGCAAACAAACCAATAAAAAACTTAAAATATGTAGGGAAATCAAAGAGCGTTTGAATCACATTTAGCTCCGCTAATGAGCATGTTCAGGGACAGAAAATATGTCATGATAAAACCGCGCTGAAGATACGCTTTTTTGCAGCATTCTTCACCAGAAATCTGTGCCAAAACGTTATCATTTCATGATGTTAAACATTTGTAGAATCAATGATAGCGTCACTTCTAATAGTTACGTAATTATTTAACAGTGGAAAATTCTTGCCGAAATAGGCTGCTGAAAGGTATCAGCTTGGGGAAAAATTGATGCAGATCATGATTTCCGTACTCAGAAGTGAGTAATCTGATTACGCCGCCAGGGAGATCACCTATCAAAAAGGTATGATGCTAAGGTAAGGCTCTTTTAGTAAATTAGTGAGCTGGAACGAGAAGTAAGCCCTTGTTTTACTGTGTGTTACGCAAGTGGTATCGGCTCTGTCTATACTGTGTGACGTATCGAGCGCTGGTTTACTAAAAGAGTTTAAACATTATCAGGAGAGCATTATGGCTGTTACTAATATCGCTGAACTGAACGCACTCGTCGAGCGCGTTAAAAAAGCCCAGCGTGAATATGCCAATTTCACCCAAGAACAGGTTGATAAAATCTTCCGCGCGGCCGCACTGGCTGCTGCAGATGCTCGAATCCCTCTCGCTAAAATGGCCGTTGCCGAATCCGGTATGGGTATCGTTGAAGATAAAGTGATCAAAAACCACTTTGCTTCAGAGTATATCTACAACGCCTATAAAGATGAGAAAACCTGTGGCGTGCTGTCTGAAGACGACACCTTCGGTACCATCACTATTGCAGAACCTATCGGCATCATTTGCGGTATCGTTCCAACCACTAACCCAACGTCTACTGCTATCTTCAAATCACTGATCAGCCTGAAAACCCGTAACGCAATCATCTTCTCCCCGCACCCACGTGCAAAAGACGCGACCAACAAAGCAGCAGATATCGTTCTGCAGGCTGCAATTGCCGCTGGCGCACCAAAAGATTTGATTGGCTGGATTGATCAGCCGTCTGTTGAACTGTCCAATGCACTGATGCATCACCCGGACATTAACCTGATTCTGGCGACCGGTGGTCCTGGTATGGTTAAAGCTGCATACAGCTCCGGTAAACCAGCCATCGGCGTAGGCGCAGGTAACACCCCTGTTGTTATCGACGAAACGGCGGATATCAAACGTGCCGTTGCGTCTGTACTGATGTCAAAAACCTTCGACAACGGCGTTATTTGTGCGTCCGAGCAGTCTGTTGTGGTTGTTGATTCCGTGTACGATGCCGTTCGTGAACGTTTCGCAAGCCACGGCGGCTACCTATTGCAGGGTAAAGAGCTGAAAGCCGTTCAGGACATCATCCTGAAAAATGGCGCACTGAATGCTGCTATCGTAGGTCAACCAGCATATAAAATTGCTGAGCTGGCAGGCTTCACCGTTCCGGCAACAACCAAGATCCTGATTGGTGAAGTGAAAGTTGTCGATGAAAGCGAACCGTTCGCTCACGAAAAACTGTCCCCTACTCTGGCAATGTACCGTGCGAAAGATTTCGATGACGCGGTAGAGAAAGCAGAGAAACTGGTTGCCATGGGCGGTATCGGCCACACCTCTTGCCTGTACACCGACCAGGATAACCAGCCAGAACGTGTTGCTCACTTCGGTCAGAAGATGAAAACTGCACGTATCCTGATCAACACCCCTGCTTCTCAGGGTGGTATCGGTGACCTGTACAACTTTAAACTCGCACCTTCCCTGACTCTGGGTTGTGGTTCCTGGGGTGGTAACTCCATCTCTGAAAACGTTGGTCCAAAACACCTGATCAACAAGAAAACCGTTGCTAAGCGAGCTGAAAACATGTTGTGGCACAAACTTCCGAAATCTATCTACTTCCGCCGTGGCTCTCTGCCAATCGCGCTGGATGAAGTGATTACTGATGGCCACAAACGTGCGCTCATCGTGACTGACCGTTTCCTGTTCAACAACGGCTACGCTGATCAGATCACCTCAGTACTGAAAGCCTCTGGCGTTGAAACTGAAGTCTTCTTTGAAGTTGAAGCTGACCCAACCCTGAGCGTTGTTCGTAAAGGTGCTGAACTGGCTAACTCCTTCAAACCAGATGTGATTATCGCACTGGGTGGCGGTTCCCCAATGGACGCCGCGAAAATCATGTGGGTCATGTACGAGCATCCGGAAACTCACTTCGAAGAACTGGCGCTGCGCTTTATGGATATCCGTAAACGTATCTATAAGTTCCCGAAAATGGGCGTGAAAGCGAAAATGATCGCTGTCACCACCACTTCCGGTACCGGTTCAGAAGTGACGCCGTTTGCGGTTGTAACAGATGATGCAACAGGTCAGAAATACCCACTGGCTGACTACGCGCTGACCCCAGATATGGCTATCGTTGATGCCAACCTGGTGATGGATATGCCGAAATCGCTGTGTGCCTTCGGTGGTCTGGATGCCGTGACTCACGCCCTGGAAGCCTATGTGTCTGTACTGGCGTCCGAATTCTCTGACGGTCAGGCTCTGCAAGCTCTGAAACTGCTGAAAGAGAACCTGCCAGCGTCTTACAACGAAGGGTCTAAAAACCCGGTAGCGCGTGAGCGTGTACACAGTGCTGCAACCATCGCTGGTATCGCGTTTGCGAACGCCTTCCTGGGTGTTTGTCACTCAATGGCACACAAACTGGGTTCTCAGTTCCACATTCCTCACGGTCTGGCGAACGCCCTGTTGATCAGCAACGTTATCCGTTATAACGCGAACGACAACCCAACCAAGCAGACTGCATTCAGCCAGTACGACCGTCCACAAGCACGTCGTCGTTACGCTGAAATCGCTGACCACCTGGGTCTGAGCGCACCGGGCGACCGCACTGCTGCTAAGATTGAGAAACTGCTGGCATGGCTGGACAGCATTAAAGCTGAGCTGGGTATTCCTAAATCTATCCGTGAAGCAGGCGTTCAGGAAGCTGACTTCCTCGCTCACGTAGATAAGCTGTCTGAAGACGCATTTGATGACCAGTGTACTGGTGCTAACCCGCGCTACCCACTGATCTCCGAGCTGAAACAGATTCTGCTGGATACCTACTACGGTCGCGAGTTCAAAGAAAATGACACTGTCGCGGCAAAAGTTGAAGCACCTGTTGTTAAAGCTGACAAAAAAGCGAAGAAAAGCGCTTAATTGACAGCCTAATAAAAAACCCGCCAATGGCGGGTTTTTTTATGCCTGCTGAACGGCAAAGAAATTTGCTCTGCCCTATTTCCGATTATCGCTCTGGATAGCCGTCAGTGAACCGACAACAAGTGCTTCTTTATAGTGCTTGCGACAGACCGATACATAGCGCTCGTTGCCCCCTATAACGACCTGCTCGCCATCCGCGTAGGGTTTACCCGATTGATCGAGACGAAGCACCATACTGGCTTTACGGCCGCAGAAACAGATAGTCTTCAGCTCAACGAGCTTATCCGACCATGCGAGCAAATACTGGCTGCCAGCAAATAACTCGCCGCGAAAATCGGTGCGTAGACCATAACAGAGTACGGGAATATCCAGTTCGTCAACGACTTCAGAAAGTGCATGAACCTGTTCACGCGTCAGGAACTGGCTTTCATCTACCAGAACACAATGGATAGGCTTAGCGGCGTGTTCAGTGCGGATATCATCCAGTAAATCTGTTTGCGGGTTATACAGCCTTGCTGGCGACGAAAGTCCAATTCTTGAACTTACCTTCCCTGCACCAAAGCGATCGTCGATTTCAGCGGTGTATACAACGGTGCGCATCCCCCGCTCCTGATAATTGTATGAGGATTGCAGTAACGCCGTCGATTTCCCTGCATTCATTGCCGAATAGTAGAAATAAAGTTGTGCCATTGGCCGAAGAACCCTAATCAATGTGTAATATTCCCGATGAATCATTGTACCATATTTTGTCCCGTCATCAGCGATGCACCGCACAGACTATGCCGCTGAACCCGTGATTAACCCTCGGTACTTTTAGAAAATAATGCGTTAAAACATACATTAAACGCTTATCGGGCTGCCAATAAGCAACTTATGCAGCCAAACATAACACTTCTTTTTATACTGGAATTTACGTTCATTAAAATTCACTATTTATTAACTATTTTTGTCTTACCCGCGCGTCCCTGAAGTAATACAAAAGGCTGATATTTATCCGCCGCAACTATAATTCCTGGGGGAAATGTCACAAAACCAAACATGCATACCGCTGGTTTTTGCCGTTTGACGTGAAATCATCAGACCAGACACACGGTGAAATTTAAGTTAGCGTAATTAATAATAGCGCCGACGATTTCGTATTTTTTGAATTCCTTACATTCCCACCTATTGCACAACTCAATTTATCGCTCTATTATTAGGACAACAAACCACCCCCCATTATAAGTTTGAGATTACTACAATGAGCGAAGCACTTAAAATTCTGAACAACATCCGTACTCTTCGTGCGCAGGCAAGAGAATGTACCCTTGAAACGCTTGAAGAAATGCTGGAAAAATTAGAAGTTGTAGTTAATGAGCGTCGTGAAGAAGAAAGCGCAGCTGCTGCTGAAATCGAAGAACGCACTCGTAAACTGCAGCAATATCGCGAAATGCTGATTGCAGATGGTATCGATCCAAACGAATTGCTGAACAGCATGGCTGCGGCGAAAACCGGTACCAAAGCAAAACGCGCTGCTCGTCCGGCTAAATATAGCTACATTGATGAGAACGGCGAAGAGAAAACCTGGACCGGCCAGGGTCGTACTCCAGCTGTTATCAAGAAAGCAATGGATGAGCAGGGTAAACAACTGGATGACTTCCTGATCAAGGATTAATCCTAATCTAATTACAAAAATCCCGCTTAATGCGGGATTTTTTTTACGCGAAATTCCGCTAAGCAACCCTTTACACTCTGTCATATGTCGCCACAGACTATTTAATGTCTTTTACAATCCCTCTCCAGCAGCCACTGAGCCTCGTTATGGGCATAAAAAAACCGGTGGGCATCGCCACACCGGTCTTGTTCAACTGAGTATCAGACTATTTCTTAATACCCACGTTTTCTTTGAGCCAGGCTTTAAATTCTTCGCCCAGGGTATTGTGGCGAATACCATATTCAACGAATGCCTGCATATAACCGAGTTTATTACCGCAGTCATGGCTCTTACCTTTCATATGGTAAGCTTCTACGGTTTCTTTTTCGATCAGCATATCGATGCCATCGGTCAGCTGGATTTCATCACCCGCTCCCGGAGGCGTTTTCGCCAGCAGCGGCCAAATCTCAGCACTCAGCACGTAACGACCCACAACCGCCAGATTAGATGGCGCGACGTCCGCTTTCGGTTTCTCAACGACACCTACCATAGGAACGCTTTCGCCTGGCTCCAGATTAACGCCCTTGCAGTCCACAACACCATAGGCGGTAACGTCTTCTACAGGCTCAACCATGATCTGGCTGCTGCCTGTTTCGTCGAAGCGCTTGATCATCTCAGCCAGGTTATCCTGAGACAGATCTGATTCAAATTCGTCCAGAATAACGTCCGGCAGAATAACAGCAACCGGCTCATCACCCACAACCGGGTGTGCACACAGCACAGCATGACCCAGACCTTTCGCCAGCCCCTGACGAACCTGCATAATGGTGACGTGTGGAGGACAAATAGACTGAACTTCCGCTAACAGCTGGCGCTTAACACGTTTTTCCAGCATCGCTTCAAGTTCAAAACTTGTATCAAAATGGTTTTCGATAGAGTTTTTAGATGAATGCGTAACCAGCACAATCTCAGTAATCCCTGCCGCGATACATTCATTTACGACGTACTGGATTAATGGCTTATCAACTAAAGGCAGCATCTCTTTAGGGATTGCCTTCGTTGCTGGTAACATCCTGGTCCCCAATCCCGCTACCGGGATGACGGCCTTTCTGACTTTCGAATTTAGGGCAGCCATTCAAATTCTCCTGAGCTGTTCAAGTTTTGAACTTTTATGCATTAAATAACGCGTTGAGTATATCAGCCTCAGCCTTTAGTACGGGTCTGAAAAGAACGCGTTGCCGATCAATTAGGATAAATACGCATGAATCTGGCAGCGATAGTAGCACCGCCAACTAAACACTGGAAAAGCAATCTCAAGAATAAAACTCAACTGCTTATTCCGTGGACAACATTAAGCGCAACCGCCCGCCAGCACCCCAAATTTGGCACTGCCAGGAGGAACAGCGATGGCTAATTTGATTGAGGTAAGCCGTCCCCAGTGTTCCCAGCGGTACGCCGTTACTCACCTGAATATGATGCTCCCCAGTATTCAGAGAAGCGTTTAAACCCGCAGAAACAAGAATCAGATTTTTCAGTCCGCTGTGATAATAACCGACGAGAAGCGGAAACTGCCCAGGCAAATTAGCCTGGCGGAAAAGCTGATTTACTTGTTTAAGCAAACTGCCTAATTCAGGAAGCCGCTGTCCCTGATGGGATAACTGCTCCTGCAATAATCCATTAAATAGCGCACGAAGTAACAATGCGGCTAAAACACCATTGTCTCCTGCCCGGGTCACGTCCAGACAATAAAAAGCAAGATCGGAATCGGATAACGGCGCTATATCGAGCACCAGACCATGCTGGTCTGCCGCCACGAGTTGTCGATAATTTATCCGGCAATGGGAAAGCGTTTGTTGTACCGGCGGCTGAAGCTCTTGTAGCAATTTGGCTGCGGCAAGCGGATTACTGACCAACGCATCCCAGTCCTGAAACAGACGTTCTTCTTCTTCAACGCGAGAATTGAACATGTTGGGATAAAGGCAAGCGAGTACCGTCTCACGCAGACGGTTCAAATCCTTGACGGGCTTGAGCAGAATATCCTGTACCCCCAGCCGTAGCGCTTTCGCGATATCCGCCATATTCTCCGTCGCAGAGATCACCAGTACAGGCATTTGGTTTCCTTCGTTGCGAAGATGCTCAACCAGCTTCAGGCCATTCATTCGCGGCATCGCGATGTCGCAGATCATCAAGTCCGGGGCGATAGACGTCATTTTCTCCAGCGCGTCGATGCCGTCCTCGGCAAGAGAAGTATCCGCACCCAGTGAGGATAACCACGAATCCAGCAAAGAGCGGAAAACGGGCTCGTCTTCAACGATTAAAATGTGTTTTCCGACCAATGGCTGCGTCATGGTTCCTCCCCTGGCTGACAGTTACTCAATAGTGGCATGCTATTGGTACTATCGCCTGTCAGATTTTGCTGAAGTAATCAAATAAAGGATGCTTAAAGTGCTGTTCGCACAAATGGCAACAATTCATCTATTTTCTTTTCGACGGCTAAGGAACCCGCTGAAATCGCGGCCTCAGCTCTATGGAAATCAAGGGTAGAGATTTGAGGACAATAAGGTTGAATCAGAATATCGGGAGGATCGCCCGCCATACGGTTTCGCTTCAGGCGATTCTCAAGCACCTGAATTGACGTGGTCATGATTTCCAGGGCGGTGGGTGCCGTTACTGCTCGGCGAGTTGCCAGGCGTCCAATTCTTCCGCGCAAACGCGCATGCCAGGCGAGCTTCTCACCTTCGGCATCATCACTTTGCAGATTAACGGGCATGAGGTCTTGCTGCATCAGGTGGGCATCATGTTGCAGGTCCACGGCAATCACAATATCCGCGCCCATGGCACGCGTCAGGGAAACAGGGACCGGGTTGACTACCCCGCCATCGACCAGCCAGTAGCCGTTATGTGGCACAGGGGCCATTAATCCCGGCATGCTGCAGGACGCACGGACAGCAAGATGCAGATCGCCTTCGGTGAGCCACAGCTCACGTCCTGTACTGAGGTTCGTGGCCACCGCGCCAAACGGCAACTGACAGTGGGTAAAGTCATCAAGGGGCATAATCTGACGGAACTGATTAAACACGCGCTCGCCGCGCAGCAGGCCGCCACGCTGCCAGGAGAGATCCATCAGGCGCAGCACATCCCAGTAGCTGAAGGAACGTACCCATTTCTCAAGCTCCGGTAGCTTACCGCAGGCATATGCTGACCCGACTAGCGAACCAATCGAACAGCCTGCAACGATATCAACGTCAATACCCATCTGTTTCAAGGCGTTGATAACGCCAATATGCGACCAGCCTCTGGCTGCACCTGAGCCTAACGCCAGTCCAATTTTTACTTTTCTCATTAGCCCTGTTTTACTTCCCCTGGATCCCCAACATAGCGTCAACGCAACAGCTCAGTTAACATAGTGCTACCCTAAGCGTTAAACGCCCTTATTTTTGTTCCAGGAAGAGAATCGTGTCTCAACTCTGCCCCTGTGGTAGCGCTCTGGAGTATAGCCTATGTTGCCAGCGATATCTTATTGGCGAGCAGGTTGCTCCAGACCCGTCACACCTGATGCGTTCGCGGTATACTGCTTTTGTGATCAAAGACGCAGATTATTTAGTCAAGACCTGGCACCCCACTTGCCATGCAGCTGATTTTCAGCAAGACATTGAAGCGGGCTTCGCCAATATCCACTGGCTCGGTCTCACGATCTTTGATGCAGCCCCCGGTCATGATGAAAACGAGGGTTACGTGAGTTTTGTTGCCCGTTTTACCGAACAGCAGAAACCCGGCGCCATTATTGAACGTTCCCGTTTCTTAAAGGAAAGCGGGCAATGGTATTATATTGACGGAACGCGCCCCCAGTTCGGTCGTAACGATCCCTGCCCTTGCGGTTCAGGTAAAAAATTTAAAAAGTGTTGCGGGCAGTAATGCCTGACAACCCAGACTTCGCAAATACACAAACAGGATTTCCCGGCGATGCAATCACTACAACGTAAAGTTCTGCGCACCATCTGTCCCGATCAAAAAGGACTGATCGCACGAATTACCAACATTTGTTACAAACATGAACTGAATATCGTGCAGAACAACGAGTTCGTTGACCACCGTACCGGTCGCTTCTTTATGCGCACCGAGCTCGAGGGTATTTTCAACGACACCACCCTGCTTGCCGATCTGGATAGCGCCCTGCCGGAAGGTTCCGTGCGTGAACTGACGCCTGCTGGCCGTCGTCGCATTGTGATCCTGGTGACCAAAGAGGCACACTGCCTGGGCGACCTGCTGATGAAAGCCAACTACGGCGGTCTTGATGTCGAAATTGCCGCTGTTATCGGCAACCACGAGACGCTGCGTACGCTGGTCGAGCGTTTTGATATTCCATTCGAACTGGTCAGCCACGAAGGACATACCCGTGAAGAGCACGACGATCTGATGGCGCAGGCGATTGAAGCGCATAATCCAGATTACGTGGTGCTGGCGAAATATATGCGCGTATTAACGCCCTCCTTCGTATCGCGTTTCCCGAATAAGATCATCAACATTCATCACTCGTTCCTTCCCGCCTTTATCGGCGCGCGCCCGTACCACCAGGCGTACGAGCGCGGCGTGAAGATCATCGGTGCGACGGCCCACTACGTGAATGACAATCTGGATGAAGGTCCCATCATCATGCAGGACGTGATTCATGTGGATCACACCTATACCGCAGAAGACATGATGCGCGCTGGGCGCGACGTTGAGAAAAACGTCTTAAGCCGTGCGTTGTATCAGGTGCTTGCCCAACGCGTCTTCGTTTACGGCAACAGAACCATCATTCTTTAATCTTTCGGAAAATGAATTGATTAGCTTTGCACCTTTGCGGATAAAAAGCAGGCAAACAGCGTCATTTCCCTAAAGGAATGCTTTACAGGGGCGTCTCATTTGATATGATGCGCCCCGCTTCCAACAGGAAGCAGGCCTGTAAAAAGCATTAACCCGTGGTGGGGTTCCCGAGCGGCCAAAGGGAGCAGACTGTAAATCTGCCGTCATCGACTTCGAAGGTTCGAATCCTTCCCCCACCACCATCTCTCAGCATTACCTCAAAATTTGAATTACCCCGGGTGGGGTTCCCGAGCGGCCAAAGGGAGCAGACTGTAAATCTGCCGTCATCGACTTCGAAGGTTCGAATCCTTCCCCCACCACCATCATTTCCAAATAACGCTTAACTTTCTGTTCGCACCGGGCATCATGCTTTTCCGTAACGGGGAAGGACGAGAAGCTTCGACTAAGGTTCGATTCGAGCGTAGCGAGAAAGCGTTGCCGCAGGCAACGACCCGAAGGGCGAGGCGCAACGCGCCGAGTAATCCTTCCCCCACCACCATCATTTCCCGAATAATCCAAAAAAATCATTATAAAACTTAACCGAATCCGCCTTCGTAGGCAGGGTAAGGCGCAGCCGCCACCCGGCAACAGAAACCTACATCGGCGGCAACCGTCGCTTCACCGGCGAGCTCTTCACAATCGACGTATTACACTGGGCATGCTCTGCCAGGCCGTCCAGCAACACATCCAGCTGTTCTATCGACCGTACCACCAGCCTGATCACAAAACAGTCCTCACCCGTGACTTTGTCACTCTCAATGCACTCCGGCATGGCCTGAATGTATTTATCCACCTTATGCAATAACCCCGGCAATGGGCGCACGCGCACCAGCGCCTGCAAGGTGTATCCCAGCGCCGCCAGGTTCACCCTCGCACCATACCCCTGAATCACACCGCGCTCTTCCAGCCTCTTCAAACGTTCTGCCGTGCTGGGTGACGTCAATCCCACACGACCACTCAGCACCTTCAGCGACGCGCGCGCGTCCTCTACCAGACAAGCCAATATTTGCCGATCGATATCATCAAGCAGGTATTCCATCGCTTTCACCTAATTTTAAAAAGTCATTAGCCTGTTTCACCTTATATCAGCCCTGTAAAACCCGACAGCGATTTTCGACAATAGGGTCATTAATCAGGAGGTGGATAATGCGTGATTTACAAAAAGGCGTCGGGCAGATGAGCCTGGCGATGTTAATTTCCGGTTCTATCGGCGCGTTTGTTTTACTCTCCGGTCTGCCGGTAACGGAAGTGGTGTTCTGGCGCTGCGTTATCGGCGCGGTGACGCTTTATATGTTTATCCGGTTAAGTCGAAAGCCCTTCAGTCCCCTCACCCGCACCACGCTGCTGCTGGCCATTTTTGGCGGCGTAGCGCTCGTGGTGAACTGGCTGCTGCTGTTTGCAGCCTATGAGAGGATCTCGATTGGCCTGTCAACCGTGGTCTATAACACCCAGCCGTTTATGCTGGTGATGATGGGGATGCTTTTAGGCGAACGCGTCAGTCTGGTGAAGTGGGGCTGGTTGATCCTCGCCTTCGGCGGGGTGGTGATATTGCTTTCCAGCGAGCTGAGCGGCACGCATGGCAGTGAATGGCTCGCAGGTATCGGGCTGGCGCTGGGTGCAGCATTCTTTTACGCGCTGACTGCCATTATCGCCCGCAAACTGAAATCCATCGCACCGCAGCATATCGCCTTTATTCAGGTCCTGACAGGGGTGGTGATGCTTCTTCCGCTGGCGCATATGCCTTCCCTTTCGGGCGATTTCCCCTGGACGATACTGCTGACGCTGGGCATTGTCCATACCGGCATCATGTACCAGTTGCTGTATAGCGCCATTCAGAAACTCCCCACGCCAGTCACCGGATCGCTGTCGTTTATCTATCCGGTGGTCGCCATTGCTGTTGATAACCTGGTGTTCGGACACTCGCTGAACCTCACGCAGCTTGCGGGCGGCGCGCTGATTTTGTTTGCCGCTGCGGGCAACAACCTGGGCTGGGGCGAAAAAAAACCCCGCGAGTGCGGGGTGGGTATCAAAACGGCAAATTAGCGACGGGCGCGCACAATCTGGTATTTGCGCGTCAGGTACTCAACCGGCGCGCTCCAGATGTGCACCAGGCGGGAGAACGGGAACAGCACAAACAGCGTCATCCCCAGCACCAGGTGCACGCGGAAGATAAAGGCCACGCCGTCCAGATGCTCAGATGCGCCGCCATGGAAGGTCACCACGGACTGCGCCCAGCCGACCAGCTTCATCATTTCGCTGCCGTCCATATGCTGCGCAGAGAACGGAATTGTCAGCAGACCCAGCGCACACTGCACCATCAACAGGGAGAGGATCAGGATGTCCGCAGCGGTCGTGGTGGCCCGCACGCGCGGGCTGAACAGACGACGTTTCAGCAGCAGCAGACCGCCGACCAGGCACATCACGCCGCTGGCACCGCCCGCAAACATCGCCATTTTCTGCTTCACTTCAATCGGCAGCCAGGCTTCGTACATCCAGTGCGGTGTCAGCATGCCCAGGAAGTGACCGGCAAAAATCCCCAGGATCCCGATATGGAACAGGTTAGAGGCGAGGTTCATCCCCTTGCGGTCCAGCATCTGGCTGGAGGCCGCCCGCCAGGTATACTGGCCATAGTCATAACGCAGCCAGCTTCCCACCAGGAATACGGTGCCCGCGATATACGGGTAAATGTCAAAGAAGAACATATTCAGGAAGTGCATTATTGCCGTCCTCCGTTAGAGATATTCAAATATTGCGGAGCAACGGCCCCGG
The DNA here is from genome assembly GCF_057444735.1 of Enterobacter sp. B79-1. Classification (NCBI taxonomy): domain Bacteria; kingdom Pseudomonadati; phylum Pseudomonadota; class Gammaproteobacteria; order Enterobacterales; family Enterobacteriaceae; genus Enterobacter; species Enterobacter sp. B79-1. Next base: position 52,002 of record NZ_JBYAZJ010000001.1, on the reverse strand, counting down.
CAAAACGACGCTGGTGAGCGGAGATTTCAGACTCGCCGCAGTTCTGGTCAGCAAAGAACTTCACCTGCTCTTCTTCCCAGACCGCATCAAGCGCCTGCGGAGTGTCGTCGCGCGCTTCGTCCGCGATTTTTTCCGCTACTTTTTCGCTATCAACGGCGGCGTTAGCCAGCTTCACCAGCAGGTCAAAGAGCACCGCATAAGCACTTTCGCGCTGCTGAAGACGCGCGCCGAGCAGCGCCAGGATCGGCGCGATGTCCTGCAAACCGCCCAGCGCCTCTTCTTTCGGCAGCTGCGCCAGATATTCCAGGTACAGCGGCAGGTGGTCCGGCAGCTCACGGCTGTCAAGCTGCAGGCCGTGCTGCTCGTACTGGGACATCAGGTCGACCATCGCCTGACCGCGATCGCGGGATTCACCGTGAACGTGTTCAAACAGCAGCAGCGACGTCGCACGCCCGCGGTCAAACAGCTGGCTGTAGTCCGACTGCGCGTCCAGGAGATCGCGCGCTAACAGATCGCGGAGGAACACGCTCAGCTTCTGGGCATCCGCTTTATCCAGGTTTTCAGATGACGCGAGTGCATCAAAGAGTTCCTGCTGATGCTGCGCAAGCGCAGCATCCGGGTACTCGAGCAGACGCGAAACAATGACGAGTTCAATCATTGGTGCGGCTCCGTTTTGCTGGTCACATCCATGGCGTCGATGCGGCGGCTGTTGAACAGGTTGAATTTGGTGTCTGAGCCGTGGCAACCGTCACCGAAGCTAAAGCCACATCCGTTTTTCTCCGGGAAGGCGTCGCGCGCCTGTTCGCGGTGGCTGCTCGGTACGACGAAACGGTCTTCGTAGTTCGCAATCGCCAGGTAGCGGTACATCTCCTGCGCCTGCGCTTCGGTCAGACCGACCTCTTCCAGCGCGCGGGTATCGGTAACGCCGTCAACGGTCTCAGCACGCTTGAAGTGACGCATCGCCAGCATACGCTTCAGCGCCAGCAGGACCGGCTGGGTATCGCCCGCGGTCAGCAGGTTCGCCAGGTACTGAACCGGAATACGCAGGCTTTCCACGTCCGGCAGAATGCCGTTGCCGCCCAGTTCACCCGCGTCGGCTGCAGACTGAATCGGCGACAGCGGCGGCACGTACCAGACCATCGGCAGCGTGCGGTATTCAGGATGCAGCGGCAGCGCCAGCTTCCAGTCCATTGCCATTTTGTACACCGGAGACTGCTGCGCGGCGTCGATCACGCTCTGCGGCACGCCGTCCTTCAGCGCCTGCTCGATCACCTTCGGATCGTTCGGATCGAGGAACACGTCCAGCTGACGCTGGTACAGATCTTTCTCGTTCTCGGTGCTTGCTGCCGTTTCAATCGCGTCCGCGTCATACAGCAGCACGCCGAGGTAGCGAATACGGCCTACGCAGCTTTCTGAACAGACGGTCGGCATACCGGCTTCAATACGCGGGTAGCAGAAGATGCACTTCTCTGACTTGCCGCTCTTCCAGTTGAAGTAGATTTTTTTATACGGACAGCCGGTGATGCACATGCGCCAGCCGCGGCACTTGTCCTGGTCGATGAGTACGATGCCGTCTTCTTCACGCTTGTAGATGGCACCGCTCGGGCAGGTCGCCACGCACGCCGGGTTAAGGCAGTGCTCGCACAGACGCGGCAGGTACATCATGAAGGTGTTTTCGAACTGACCGTACATCGCCTTCTGCATGTTCTCGAAGTTTTTGTCTTTCGACAGCTTCTCGAACTCACCGCCCAGATCGTCTTCCCAGTTCGGGCCTTTCTCGATCTTGTTCATGCGTTGACCGGTAATAAGCGAGCGAGGACGAGCAATCGGCTGATGTTTCCCTTCCGCTGCGTTATGCAGGTTCTGATAGTCAAAATCAAACGGCTCGTAGTAATCGTCGATACCCGGCAGATGCGGGTTAGCGAAGATTTTTCCCAGAAGCATCGCGCGGTTGCCCATGCGCGGCTGGATTTTGCCGTTGATTTTGCGGATCCAGCCGCCCTTGTATTTCTCCTGATCTTCCCAGTTGGTCGGGAAGCCGGTGCCCGGCTTGGTTTCCACATTGTTGAACCAGGCGTACTCGGTCCCTTCGCGGCTGGTCCAGACGTTTTTACAGGTGACTGAGCAGGTATGACAGCCGATGCATTTATCCAGATTCAGCACCATGCCGACTTGTGAACGAATTTTCATTTTACGCTCTCCTGTACCTGGTCATTACCTTCGCCGTCTAACCAGTTAATATTCTTCATCTTACGTACCACCACGAACTCATCGCGGTTAGATCCTACGGTGCCGTAGTAGTTAAAGCCGTAGGCCAGCTGCGCATAGCCACCGATCATATGGGTCGGCTTCGGCGTAATACGGGTGACCGAGTTATGAATACCGCCGCGCTGCTCGGTGATTTCTGAGCCAGGAATGTTCACGATACGTTCCTGCGCGTGGTACATCATGGTCATCCCTGCGGGAACACGCTGGCTAACCACTGCACGAGCGGTCAATGACCCGTTGCTGTTGAAGACTTCGATCCAGTCGTTATCCACAATCCCCAGATCTTTGGCATCCGCTTCGCTCATCCAGACAATCGGACCGCCGCGTCCCAGCGTCAGCATCAGCAGGTTGTCGCTGTAGGTGGAGTGGATCCCCCACTTCTGGTGCGGCGTCAGGAAGTTCAGCGCTTTCTCCGGATTACCGTTGGACTTCTCGCCCATTACCGCTTTCACCGAACGGGTGTCGATTGGCGGACGGTAAACCAGCAGGCTTTCGCCGAAGTCACGCATCCACTGATGATCCTGATACAGAGACTGACGACCGGTCAGGGTACGCCACGGGATCAGCTCGTGAACGTTGGTGTAACCCGCGTTATAAGAGACGTGCTCATCTTCCAGACCAGACCAGGTCGGACTGGAGATAATTTTGCGCGGCTGGGCCTGAATATCGCGGAAGCGGATTTTCTCGTCTTCTTTGTTCAGGGCCAGATGCTTGTGGTCGCGACCGGTGATTTTACTCAGTGCTTCCCAGGCTTTTACTGCGACCTGGCCGTTGGTTTCCGGTGCCAGGGTCAGGATCATCTCTGCGGCATCAATCGCCGTGTTCAGCATTGGCTGGCCTTTGGCCGGGCCGTCTGATTTGGTGTAATTGAGCTTACGCAGCAGGTCCATTTCGCTCTGGGTGTTCCAGGCGATCCCTTTCCCGCCGTTGCCGATTTTCTCCATCAGCGGGCCGATAGAGGTAAAGCGTTCGTAGGTCGCCGGGTAGTCACGTTCAACTGGAATGATGTGCGGCGCCGTCACGCCTGGGATCAGATCGCACTCGCCTTTTTTCCAGTCCTTCACGTCCAGCGGCTGCGCCAGTTCGGCGGCGGAGTCGTGCTGAATGGGCAGCGTCACCACGTCGGTTTCTTTGCCCAGGTGCCCCACGCAGACTTCAGAGAATTTCTCGGCGATGCCTTTGTAGATTTCCCAGTCGCTTTTGGATTCCCACGCCGGGTCAACGGCAGCAGACAGCGGATGAATAAACGGATGCATATCCGAGGTATTCATGTCGTCTTTTTCATACCAGGTTGCCGTCGGCAGAACGATATCAGAGTACAGGCAGGTGCTCGACAGACGGAAATCCAGCGTCACTACCAGATCCAGCTTGCCGTCCAGGCCGTTGTCTTTCCATTCCACTTCTTCAGGCTTCACGCCGCCCTGCTTGCCGAGATCTTTGCCCTGAATACCGTGTTCCGTACCGAGCAGATACTTCAGCATGAACTCGTGACCTTTACCGGAAGAACCCAGCAGGTTTGAGCGCCAGATGAACAGGTTGCGCGGATGGTTTTTACCGTTTTCCGGCTGTTCCGCCGCAAAGCGAATCGAACCTTCCTTCAGCGACTTAACGGTGTAGTCCACCGGGGTCATGCCCGCTTTCTTCGCCGCTTGCGCGATGCGCAGCGGGTTGGTACCAAGCTGAGGAGCCGACGGCAGCCAGCCCATACGTTCCGCACGCACGTTGAAGTCAATCAGGTGACCGCTGTAGCGGGATTTATCCGCCATTGGCGACAGCAGTTCCTCTGCGGTAACCGTCTCGTAGCGCCACTGGCTGGAGTGGTTATAGAAGTAGGAAGTGCTGTTCATGTGGCGCGCCGGACGCTGCCAGTCGAGGGCAAACGCCAGCGGCTGCCAGCCGGTCTGCGGACGCAGTTTTTCCTGGCCGACGTAGTGCGCCCAGCCGCCGCCGCTCTGACCGACGCAGCCGCAGAAGATCAGCATGTTAATCAGGCCGCGATAGTTCATATCGAGGTGATACCAGTGGTTCAGACCGGCACCGACGATGATCATGGAACGACCGTGGGTCTTGTCGGCGTTTTCCGCGAACTCACGCGCGATACGGGTGATCTGCGCGCGCGGCACGCCGGTGATCTGCTCCGCCCATGCCGGGGTGTACGCTTTCACGTCATCGTAGCTGCTTGCACAGTTTTCGTCGTTCAGACCGCGCTCAAGGCCGTAGTTCGCCATGGTGAGATCGTAAACGGTGGTGACCAGCGCCGTTGAACCATCGGCGAGCTGAAGACGCTTCACCGGCAGTTTGTGCATCAGAACGTTATTCAGTTCAACCTTGTTGAAATGCTCGGTGCCTTCGCCACCGAAGTACGGGAAGCCGACGTCAGCGATCTCATCCTGGCTGCCCAGCATGCTCAGGCGCAGTTCGGTCTCTTCGCCGGTGGTGCCGTTACGCTGCTCCAGGTTCCATTTGCCCTTTTCGCCCCAGCGGAAACCGATAGAGCCGTTTGGCGCAATCAGTTCGCCATTGCTGTTACAGGCAACGGTTTTCCACTGCGGGTTATTTTCCTGACCAAGTGAATCCACCAGGTCAGCGGCGCGCAGCATACGACCGGCAGCGTAGTAGCCGTCGCGCTCTTCCAGCATTACCAGCATCGGCATGTCGGTGTAGCGACGCACGTAGTCGGTGAAGTACTGGCTAGGCTTGTCCAGGTGGAACTCGCGCAGCATGACGTGGCCCATCGCCAGCGCCATCGCCGCATCGGTGCCCTGCTTAGGTGCCAGCCACAGGTCGCACAGCTTGGCGATTTCCGCATAGTCAGGGGTAATCGCAACGGTTTTGGTGCCTTTGTAACGCACTTCGGTAAAGAAGTGGGCATCCGGGGTACGGGTCTGAGGAACGTTAGAGCCCCAGGCCAGAATGTAACTGGAGTTATACCAGTCGGCGGATTCCGGCACGTCGGTCTGCTCGCCCCAGGTCTGCGGAGACGCAGGTGGCAGGTCGCAGTACCAGTCATAGAAGCTCAGGCAGGTCCCGCCAATCAGGGAGAGATAGCGCGCGCCAGACGCGTAAGAGACCATCGACATCGCCGGGATTGGCGAGAAGCCTGCCACGCGGTCCGGGCCGTAGGTTTTGACGGTGTAGACGTTAGACGCCGCAATCAGTTCGTTCACTTCTTTCCAGGAGGAACGGACAAAGCCACCGCGACCGCGAGCCTGCTTGAAGCTCTTCGCTTTGTCGGTGTCTTCAATGATGGACGCCCATGCATCAACCGGATCGCTGTGCTGGACTTTCGCTTCACGCCACATTTTCATCAGGCGCTTACGCATCAGAGGGTATTTCAGCCGGTTAGCGCTGTAGAGATACCAGGAGTAGCTTGCGCCACGCGGACAGCCGCGCGGTTCATGATTCGGCAGGTCGGGACGGGTACGCGGGTAGTCGGTTTGCTGGACTTCCCAGGTCACCAGACCATTCTTGACGAAAATCTTCCAGCTGCACGAACCCGTGCAGTTGACGCCGTGGGTTGAACGGACCACTTTGTCATGCTGCCAGCGCTGGCGATAGCCGTCTTCCCAGTCGCGGTTGGTCTCCAGAAGCTGACCGTGCCCATCGGCAAACGTCTCGCCCTTCTGCTTGAAGTAGCGAAACCGGTCTAAAAATTTGCTCATCGGGTATCTCCTGTGTGGAGCCTGTGGCTCTCTAAATCGACATTGCTGATTTGCTGCGAAGGTAACGCTCTGAAAGCGCGGGAGAATTGATAACGATCAAGGCGGACGGGGTCTCTGGAGGTGGGTGTTACATCAAATACCACCAAAGCGGTATAAATGTAAAATTCGTATCATGATGATTAATATTGATATTTTATATTTATCGTACAAAAAGCAGGGCTAAATTTAACATCTCAGGTATTAAGGGGTAGACCCCACTGGAAAGCGATGGCGATCACAGTGTTACCCGCTGGCTGCCGCTGTAAAGGTCATCAGTATGTTGTAACTATTTTCAACACAAAAAAACGCGGCCCGAAGGCCGCGCAAACGGATAATCACACTTACTTATTTTTCTTGGTATTACGGCCATATACCAGCCACGTAATCACAACGCAGGCGATATAGAAGACGAGGAATACTTTCATGGCCCCTGCCGGAGAGCCGGTCAGGTCCAGTGAGATACCGAACGCTTTCGGGATGAAGAAGCCACCAATTGCGCCAATCGCAGAGATAAAGCCCAGCGCCGCTGCGGTGTCGGTCGCCGCTTCACGCATGGCCTGCTCTTCGGTGCCGCCCTGCGCTTTAACGCGATCCATGGTCAGCTTACGGAAGATGACGGAGATCATCTGGAACGTGGAGGCACTTCCCAGCCCGGCCGTCAGGAACAGCACCATAAACACGCCGAAGAAGGCAATAAAGTTGCCGCCCTGCCCGTTGGCTGGCAGCGTCAGGAACAGCAGCGCGCAGAAGATCGCCATCACCATGAAGTTCACCAGCGTCACGCGCGTCCCGCCCAGACGGTCGGAGATCATCCCGCCAAGAGAACGTGCCAGCGCGCCGACAAATGGACCAAAAAAGGCAAATTGCAGGATCTGCACGTCCGGGAACTGGGTTTTCGACAGCATGGCGAAGCCCGCAGAGAACCCGATAAACGAGCCGAACGTTGCCAGATACAACAGCGCCATGACCCAAAGGTGACCGCGTTTCAGGACCGGTAACTGTTCGCTCAGGGACGCCTTCGACGCGGACAAATCGTTCATAAAGAACCAGGCCGCCAGCGTGAAGACCACCAGGAACGGTACCCAAATCCAGGCCGCGTTCTGCAGGAACAGAGAAGAACCATCCGGCTGGGTCACACCGCCGCCGCCAAAGGCCGCAAAGATGGAAACCGAAATCGCCAGCGGGGCAATCAGCTGCATCACGCTCACGCCCATGTTCCCCAGACCGCCGTTAATGCCCAGCGCACCACCCTGCTTCGCTTTCGGGAAGAAGAAGCTGATGTTCGCCATGCTGGAGGCAAAGTTCGCGCCCGCAAAACCGCACAGCAGAGAGATGATCACAAACACGCTAAACGGCGTGGAGGTATCCTGCACCGCAAAACCGAGCCACACGCACGGCACGATCATGATGCCGGTACTGAAAGCCGTCCAGCGGCGTCCGCCAAACACCGGCACCATAAACGCGTAAGGCACACGCAGCAACGCACCGGACAGGGACGGCAGCGCGGTCAACATAAACAGCTGATCGGTCGTGAACGTAAAGCCGACTTTTGGCAGGTTTACCGCAACCGCACTAAACAACATCCATACGCAAAACGCTAACAGCAGGCACGGAACGGAAATCCACAGATTACGACTTGCTACACGATGGCCGCGCTGTTGCCAGAACGCCGGATCCTCTGGTCGCCATTCTGTAATAACGGGACCATTTTCCCTGTCGGGAGCGGATGAGTGACTCATAGACACCTCTGATTCTCGAATGATGCTGCAAACATTAGGGTTTTAGGGCGGCGGTAAGTTGATATAAATCAAAGGAAAAGTGCGGGGTTTTGTGGCGAAAAAAAAGGCATTACTCTTAGTGAGTAGGAGTAAGGGATAAAAAAGATGTGGTTTTTCACGGTGCTGAGCCATCCTGGCTACTCCCTCCCCCTAACCGTTACCCCTCGGGCAATTTAGAGGTAATCCTTTATTGGTATGGGTATACTCCAGGGTATGCACCAGAATAGCGCCATTCCTGCAGTCAGGTCACGTCAGGAGCCCGGCAACACCATGTTAAAAAGATGTCTATCCCCGCTGACGCTGGTTAACCAACTGGCGCTTATTGTCTTGCTGTCCACCGCGATCGGTGTCACCGGCATGGCGATTTCCGGCTGGCTGGTCCAGGGCGTACAGGGTAATGCGCATGCCATCAACGAGGCAGGCTCGCTACGCATGCAGAGTTATCGTCTGCTGGCCTCGGTGCCCTTAACGCAGGACGACCAGAAGCTGATCGACGATATGGAGCATACGGCTTTCAGCCCCGAGCTGGAAAGTGCCGCCATTCGCGCTGGTCAGAAATCCCAGCTCAAGGCCCTTCAGGGCTACTGGCACACGCAGCTGGAGCCAGGCTTAAAGCAGGCGAACAGCCCCGACGCCGTCGCGCGCGACGTTGCCGGTTTCGTCTCAAGCATTGATACGCTGGTCTCCTCTTTCGATCAAACCACCGAATTACGCATTGACCGAGTGGTTATGATCCACCGGGTGATGGCGCTGTTTATGGGCCTGCTGCTGATTTTCACCATCGTCTGGCTGCGCGCAAGGCTGCTGAATCCCTGGAAACAGCTGCTGGCAATGGCACGCGCCGTAACGAACAGAGATTTTACCCAGCGCACGCATATCAGCGGGCGTAACGAGATGGCGATGCTCGGCCAGGCGCTCAACACCATGTCGGAAGAGCTGTCTGAAAGCTATGCGGTACTGGAACAGCGGGTTCAGGAAAAAACCGCCGGACTCGAACAGAAAAACGAAATTCTCTCTTTCCTGTGGCAGGCCAACCGCCGTTTGCACATGCAGGTACCGCTGTGCGAGCGCCTCTCGCCGGTGCTGAACGGCCTGCAAAACCTGACGCTGCTGCACGATCTGGAGCTGCGGGTCTACGACGTTGAAGACGAAGAAAATCATCAGGAATTTACCTGTCAGTCTGACATGTCCTGTGATGATAAAGGTTGTCACCTTTGCCCGCGGGGTGTACCACCGCTAACGACGACGGGCACCACGCTGAAGTGGCGTCTGACGGACAGCCACACCCAGTACGGCATTCTGCTGGCTACCCTGCCCGCCGGAAGGCATTTGAGCCACGACCAGCAGCAGCTGGTGGATACCCTGGTGGAACAGCTCACAGCCACGCTGGCGCTGGACAGGCATCAGGAAAAACAGCAGCAGCTGATTGTCATGGAAGAGCGGGCCACCATCGCGCGGGAGCTGCATGACTCCATCGCCCAATCGCTCTCCTGCATGAAGATGCAGGTCAGCTGCCTGCAGATGCAGGACGCGGAGATGCCGGAAAGCAATAAACAGCTCCTGAGCCAGATCCGCAACGAGCTGAACACGTCATGGGTTCAGCTCCGTGAGCTGTTAACCACTTTCCGACTGCAGCTGACGGAGCCGGGCCTTCGCCCCGCGCTGGAGTCCAGCTGTCACGAATTTAGCGCCCGGCTGGGGTTCCCGGTGAAGCTCGACTACCAGCTTCCGCCGCGTTTTGTCCCCTCCCATCAGGCGATTCATTTACTGCAGATCGCCCGCGAAGCCCTGAGCAACGTGCTCAAACACGCCAGCGCGACGGCGGTAACGGTAACCGTCAGCCAGCACAATAATCAGGTGAAGCTGACGATTCAGGACGACGGCTGCGGCGTGCCGGAAAATGCCGAGAGAACCAACCACTATGGTTTAATTATCATGCGAGACCGCGCGCAAAGCCTGCGCGGTGATTGCCAGGTTCGCCGGAGAGACACGGGTGGCACGGAAGTGGTCGTCACCTTTATTCCCGAAAAACCGCTTACAACTGTCCAAGGAGAACACCATGACTAATCAGGAACCGGCATCCATCCTGTTGATCGACGACCATCCCATGTTGCGCACCGGGGTGAAACAGCTGGTCAGCATGGCGCCCGATATTACCGTCGTTGGCGAAGCCAGCAACGGCGAACAGGGTATTGAGCTTGCTGAAGCGCTCGATCCTGATTTGATCCTGCTCGATCTCAACATGCCGGGCATGAACGGTCTGGAGACGCTGGACAAACTGCGCGAAAAATCCCTGTCTGGCCGCGTGGTGGTGTTTAGCGTGTCAAATCATGAAGAAGACGTGGTGACGGCGCTGAAGCGCGGCGCGGACGGCTATCTGCTGAAAGATATGGAGCCGGAAGATCTGCTCAAGGCGCTGCAGCAGGCCGCTGCCGGAGAGATGGTGCTGAGCGAAGCCTTAACGCCGGTACTGGCCGCCAGCCTGCGCGCCAACCGCGCAACCTCAGACCGTGACGTAAGCCAGCTTACCCCGCGCGAACGCGATATTCTGAAGCTGATTGCCCAGGGCCTGCCGAACAAAATGATCGCCCGCCGTCTGGACATCACCGAAAGCACGGTAAAAGTGCACGTGAAGCACATGCTGAAGAAGATGAAGTTAAAGTCCCGCGTCGAAGCCGCCGTGTGGGTCCATCAGGAACGGATTTTTTAACTTACTCATCCGGCAGCAGCTTCCACCGTGGATCGTCGTTGGGCAATGCGACCAGCGGTTGAACCACCGTTAGCGCGATCTCATTGGAAGAGACGCGCTGCCCGTCTTTATCTTCCGCGATCACCGACAACCGCCACTGGTTAGTTGCACCCTCAGCGTTATCCCACGCGGGCATAATAACGCTCCAGCCGTCGCTGCTGGTACTGTCAGCCGGTGCGGTCAGGCTCAGCGCCTGCGTATCCCCCTGCCAGTGCAGCTGGCGAATACCATGCTTGCTGCGTATTTGCAGCTTCAGCATAACGGTTTCGCCCCCTTTCAGATCCCACGGCGGCGTTGCCAGATAGACCGACAGCGTTTTGCGCTGGCGGAACTCCATGACCGGCAGGTTCTCCCGCTCTGGCGAATCGTAGCGACTGCCGCGCAGCGAACGCGTCACAGCCACTTCGCTGGCGGACAGCTGTTTGACCAGGGGCACGCCAAACCGATAGTTGAGCTTAAGCCCGAGGTTATTCTGGCTGACGCCGCTCTCTCCCTGCTTATGGGCAGCCGTCAGGGTCACCAGCGGAACGGGGGTATAGTTGAGTCCCAGATTGACCGCCATCGGGTTGTGGTAGCCGGTTCCACTGCTAAACAGATCGACGTTATCGCCAAAATACTGTTCAAAACTGACGCTGGTATTCAGATGATGGAACCACGGCAGCCAGGCTTTAGCAGTGATGTCATACCCGCGCGCCATGCGCTGCTCCTGCAGATCCGCGCTGTCGCGCCAGCTGGCGAACGGCTGATAGTAGTTCGCCGACAGGCGTAGATTTCGCCCCCACGCTTCTGCCCCCAGCCCGGCGCGCTGCAGGTTTTCTTCAAGCAGGTTATCGTAAAAGGTGTTATAGCCCAGCAGCCAGTCTCCGGCGACCCATCGCTGGCCAATCCCGGCATTGCTCACCAGACCGTCCGTCTGTTGCGTCAGGCCCAGCTGGCTCCAGCTCAGGTAACGATTGTTATCGTTCCAGGGAATAAACCAGCTTCCGCTGCTGCCATTGAAATTGCCCTCATCATCTACCAGCAGATTTACGCTGGCGTTACCCCAGGGGGAAAGCCAGGATTCAATTTGCTCGTTCACTTCCCCGCTCACCACATCCCGTACCTGACCCAGTGCAAACTGCTTCGCCTGCTCGCCTGTTGTCAGGCCGTTGTCGGTCATACTGGCTTCGCCAAAGGCCTTGGCCATTTCAGCAAGGTGCTTTTCGCCCTCGCCTGTTGGGGCTGCCATACCGAGATCGGGTAAGCTGTCGCCGTTATTATCAAACGGATTTTGCGCTTGCTGCATAAAGGAATTCGGCGCACCGTGAACGGCTCCGGCCGTAAGAAGGGAGAGCAAAAACAGCAAATGAATGCGGGACGATACAGCCATCAACGTCGTAAATAAGGACCTGTGTTCATAAGGCAATTCTTTTTATGTTAACGCGATAAGCAGTGAAATGCAGGCTTAACGGAAATTCCAGGATTATCCTGAACATTATTGTCGGGTGGCGGCTGCGCCTTACCCGACCTACGGGGCGGCACGAATTTGTAGGTCGGGTAAGGCGCAGCCGCCACCCAACGCCCTTACACCGCTATCCAAACAGCGCTTTCAGCTCGGGCACGCACGAACCGCAGTTCGTTCCGCAGCGCAAACGTGCCCCCAGCGCCGAAATGGAATCGCACCCTCCGGCAATCGCCTCGCGTATCGCGTTTTCCCCGACGCTGAAACAACTACAGATAATGCGCCCCGGATCCACCACCTCCCCCACGCCCTGCCCGTTGAGGAGCGCATGACGTGCAGCAGGCGTTAAGGGGGGCGACTGAAAAGCCGCTTCAATCACCGGGTGCGCCAGCTCCGGTCGCGCGGTTCCTTCCCAGAAGGCAAGCATCAGCTTGCCGTTATGCCAGGCCAGCACGCTGCTACGCTCGCCGGTCTGCGCAACCTGCAGCTGCCAGCCCCTGCCGCTGGCGTAATCCATGACCCATGGCAGGAACGGTTTATTACCCGCCAGCGTCAGGCGAGTCGCTTTGCGCCACCAGTACACAAAGGACGGGAGTTCCGGTAAGTCACGCGCGTAAAGCTCCCCCTGCCAGCCCGGCTGCCAGGGCAGGATCCGGACCGCGGTTTGTTTACTCTCTGGCTGGCCTGAAACCGGGTCAATGCGGCCTTCCACCAGGGCATTGACCTTCCCCTGACGGGAAAATTGCGCATTCCAGTGCATCGGGAGAAACAGCTCTCCCGCCTTTTGAGCATCGTTAATATGGATCCGGGCAACCATCACCCCGCGCGGGGAAACGATTCGCGCCAGCAGCCCCTCGCACACTCCATATCGCGCGGCGTCTGAACGGCAGATGTCAACCAACGGCTCGGCGATATGCTGCATTAATCGTGCGACGTATCCCGTGCGGGTCATGGTATGCCACTGGTCGCGAATACGGCCGGTGTTGAGCATCAGCGGGTACAGGGCATTGATCCCCGCGGCGGGCAACGAGGGGATCACCGGGACAATCCGTCTTCGGGGAAAATGACCGGCGCACCATTGATAAGGCTCCAGCGCATCCCATTCCTCGCGGCTTAACGTCGCCAGTTCACCCAGATTGAGCGCGCGCTCGCCGTTATTTTCAAACGCCGTTAGCGCCGCATGTTCACAAAAAATATCCCGCGGATGTTCCCAGGCAAAGGCTTCGCCATAGCCCAGCCTTTTAGCGACCTGGGCAATAATCCACCAGTCCGGCTTTGCCTCGCCCGGTGCGGGCAGAAACGCGCGCTGGCGCGAAATGCGCCGCTCTGAGTTGGTTACCGTACCGTTTTTCTCGCCCCAGCCCTGCGCCGGAAGACGAATATGGGCAAACCGGCTGGTGTCCGTCTCCTGCATCACTTCAGAAACGATCACCAGCGGACAGGCCGTCAGCGCCTGACACACCGCGTGGCTGTCCGGCAGCGATACGGCGGGGTTGGTCCCCATAATCCACACCGCCTTCACCTCGCCGCGGGCGATGGCGTCAAACAGCTCCACCGCCATCAGGCCTGGCGTCTGCGCCAGCCGCTCGGTTCCCCAGAAACGCGCCACCCGCGAGAGATCGTCCGGCTCGAAGCTCATGTGCGCCGCCAGCTGGTTCGCCAGCCCGCCCACTTCGCGCCCGCCCATCGCGTTAGGCTGCCCGGTCAGCGAAAACGGGCCGCAGCCCTGACGATTGAATTTGCCGCTGGCAAGATGGACGTTGATGATAGCGTTGCACTTGTCGCTGCCGCGGGTGGACTGGTTGATCCCCATGGTGTAGAGCGTGATAGCGCGAGGTGCCGTCATAAACCAGTCGTAAAAGGTGCCAATATCCTGCGGCGAAAGACCGCAAAATGCCGCCACGCGCTCAACGGGCCACTCATCCGCTCCCTGAATCAGGTTCAGCAGGCCGACAAATAATCCGGCATCGCTCCCCGGCGCAAGCGCCAGGTGCAGGTCGGCGATATCGCAGGTGGCGGTGCTGCGCGGGTCAATCACCACCACCTTCATCTGCGGATTGCTGTGCTTTGCCTGCACCAGCCGCTGATACAGCACCGGATGGGTCCATGCAGCGTTGGATCCCACCAGCACGACCAGATCGCTGTTTTCCACATCCTCATAGCTGCACGGCACCACGTCTTCGCCGAAGGCGCGCTTGTAGCCGACCACCGCCGAAGACATGCAGAGCCGGGAGTTGGTATCAATGTTTGCCGCGCCGATAAATCCTTTCATCAGCTTGTTGGCAACATAATAGTCCTCGGTTAATAGCTGGCCGGAGGCGTAAAACGCCACGGCCTGCGGCCCCCATTTGTCGATGATCGCCTGGAGTCGCTCGCCTGCCGCCCCCAGCGCCTGCGACCAGCCCACCTCAACACCGTCAACAACGGGGCGCAGCAATCGCCCCTGTAGCCCCGTCGTTTCCCCCAGGGCCGATCCTTTCACGCACAGGCGACCAAAGTTTGCAGGATGGGTTTCGTCTCCCCGAACGCTTACCGCTCCGCTTTCCACGCTGGCGACCACGCCGCAGCCCACCCCGCAGTAGGGGCACGTTGTCCGGGTTTCCGTCATGAGGCCTCCGCACGCATTACCATCGCGTGGTTCCCGACCCACACCTTGCCGTTTTCAATCTTCACAGGCCAGGCGCGTACCGCAGGTTCACCGTTATCCACCTGGCAGCCATCGCGCAGGCGAATACGCTGCTTGTAGAGCGGTGAAATCACCACCGGCTCGCCCGCCGCATCGCCGAGGATACCGCGTGAAAGCACATTCGCGCTGCTGCCCGGCTCCATATCGTCGAGGGCGTAGACTCGCTGTCCGAAACGGAACAGGGCGATCGGTTTGCGGCCAAGACGCGCGCCAATGCCCGCCTGCTCGGGAATATCGTCGATGCCGCAGATTTCCTGCCAGCGCTTGCTTACATCCGACGGCGCGGCGTTCACCGCGGTGCGGAACAGCGCCAGACGATTGGGATCGCTGAGCGTGGTTTGCCATTCGCACTGATACGTCTCTACCACCCGCGCCATCTCCTGCTCCAGCTCGTGGGCGATACCCAGGCTGTCGTTGACGATCACCTCCCGCAGGTAGTCGAGGCCGCCTTCCAGGTTGTCCATCCAGGTGCTGGTGCGCTGCAGGCGATCCGCCGTGCGGATGTAAAACATCAGGAAACGGTCGACGGTGCGGATCAGCGTTTCATCGTCCAGATCGCTGGCAAAAAGGTCCGCATGGCGCGGCTTCATCCCGCCGTTGCCGCACAGATAGAGGTTCCAGCCCTTATCGGTGGCAATCACCCCCACGTCTTTGCTCTGCGCCTCCGCGCATTCGCGGGTGCAGCCGGAAACCGCCATTTTGATCTTGTGCGGCGCGCGCAGCCCCTTGTAGCGGTGCTCCAGCCGGACCGCGAGGCCGGTGGAGTCCTGCACGCCGTAGCGACACCAGGTCGAGCCGACGCAGGATTTCACCGTGCGCAGGGATTTCCCGTAGGCGTGTCCGGTTTCAAACCCGGCTTCCACCAGCGCCTGCCAGATCGCCGGCAGCTGTTCCAGGGTGGCGCCAAACAGGTCGATACGCTGCCCGCCGGTAATTTTACTGTAAAGATCATAGCGTTTCGCAATCTGGCCGATGGCGATCAGCCCGTCTGCCGTCACTTCCCCGGCGGGCATGCGCGGCACGATGGAATAGGTCCCGTCCTTCTGGATATTGGCGAAGTAGCGGTCGTTGGTATCCTGCAGCGGCAGATGTGCCGGTTTCAGCAGATACTCGTTCCAGCAGGAGGCAAGCACCGACCCCACCAGCGGCTTGCAGATCTCACAGCCGTGCCCCTGCCCGTAGCGGCTAATCAGCTGGTCAAAGGTGCGAATATGGTTAACGCGTACCAGGTGGTAAATCTCCTGGCGCGAGTACGGGAAGTGTTCGCAGATATCCTTTTTCACCTCCACGCCCTGCGCCGCCAGCTGGAACTCCATCACCTGCTTCACCAGCGCGCTGCAGCCCCCGCAGCCGGTCGCCGCTTTGGTGCACTGCTTGATGGCACCGATATCCGTTGCCCCCGCGCTCACCGCCTGGCAGATATCGCCTTTGCTGACGTTATGGCACGAACAGATTTGCGCGCTTTCCGGCAGCGCCGCCACGCCGAGCGCTTTTGGCGCGCTGCCCGTCGACGCGGGTAATATCAGCGTTTCCGGCTCTTTTGGCAGGGCTATCCCGTTGAGCATCATCTGCACCAGCGTGGCGTATTCGCTGGCGTCACCCACCAGCACGCCGCCGAGTAGCGTTTTGCCGTCGTGGCTGACCACGATTTTCTTGTAGATTTGCTGCGGACCGTGCGTCCACTGGTAGCTCAGCGCCCCCGGCGTGCGCCCGTGAGCATCGCCGAACGAGGCCACGTCCACGCCGAGCAGCTTGAGTTTGGTGCTCATATCCGCCCCGGTGAAGGTCTTCTCCTCACCCGCCAGCGCGGCGGCGGCCACCCGCGCCATCTGATAACCGGGCGCGACCAGACCGAAGATTTTCCCCTCCCACAGAGCGCATTCGCCGATGGCCAGCACGTCCGGATCGGAGGTCCGGCAGCCGTCGTCAATGCCGATCCCGCCGCGCTCGCCAATAGCCAGCCCGCTACTGCGCGCCAGCGCGTCCTGCGGACGAATACCGGCAGAAAAGACCACCATGTCCGTTTCCAGCTGTTCACCATCGGCAAAGCGCAGCACCAGTCCACCGTCCGCGGTGGCAATCTCCGTCGTCGCTCTACTGGTGTGAACGCCAACGCCCAGCGCCTCGATTTTCCTGCGCAGCATCGCCGCGCCGTCGTTGTCGAGCTGCACCGCCATCAGATTGGGCGCAAACTCAACCACGTGGGTTTCCAGCCCGAGTTGCTTCAGGGCGTTCGCCGCCTCCAGCCCCAGCAGGCCGCCGCCAATCACCACGCCGCGACGCGAGCCCTTCGCATGCGCGGCAATATTATCGAGATCGTCGAGGGTGCGATAAACAAAGCAGCCCGGCAGATCGTTGCCCGGAACCGGTGGGACGAACGGATAAGAGCCTGTCGCCAGCACCAGCTTGTCCCAGTGGGTTTCATGCCCGCTGGCGGTACGCACCACGCGCGCGTCGCGGTCGATAGCGACAATCTGCTGCGACAGGCGCAGCTCAATGCCGCTGTCGGCAAAGAAATCCCCTTCCACCAGCGAGAGCGATGCCGCGCTGCGCCCGCCAAAATATTCCGACAGATGCACGCGGTCGTAGGCGGCATAGCGCTCCTCGCCAAAGACAACGATCTGATACTGCTGATGCAAATTGCGGTTAACGCAGTCTTCGAGGAAATGATGGCCGACCATACCGTGCCCAACCACCACCAGAGTAGGTTTTGTCATAGCGTTCTGTCCTGCAACCTGCGGTTGCGTAGTGAAACGATCGAACAGCCAGTCCGCGTGGGCGGGCGCAGCCGTTGCCAGTAAATCGGTAAATGTTGCCGCACTGCGGCAGTCGCCCATCAGCAGCACGCCTGCCAGCGCCCCCTGATGGATCAGTAAACGTCGGTAGTGACGGGTCAGCGGATCCCATGCGCTCCAGACCACATCGTCCTCCTGCTCTGCCGCGCGACCGAGGCTAAACAACTCCACGCCGGTCACCTTGAGGCGCACGCCGTTGTCGGTGAGGGTAAACGGCACAGTAACGTCCCCGGCCAGCCGTGCGGCGAGGATATCCGACTGCGCCATGCAGGGGGCGACCAGGCCAAACGTCTGGCCGTCAATTTCGCAGCACTCGCCAATGGCGTAGACGTTCGGTGCGGAGGTCTGCATCTGGTGATCCACCACGATGCCGCGCGCGCAGCGAATGCCGCTGGCGTGCGCCAGCGCAACGTTCGGCTGCACGCCGGTCGCCAACACCACGCGCGTGGCGGCGATGCTGTGCCCGTTGAGCAGCGTCACGCTACTGCCGTTAATGGCCGCGATGCCTGAGGAAAGCTCGCAGCGCACGCCCCGCGCCGCCAGCGCCTCTTCCAGCAGCATGCCCGCCTGCTGGTCCAGCTGCTGCTCCATTAGCCACGGACCGCGATGAACAAGCGTGACGCTGTCACCTGAGCGCGCCAGGGCTGCCGCCGCCTCAACCCCGAGCACGCCGCCCCCCAGCACCACCGCCGGACCGGCGATTGCCTGAATGGCCTGGGTATCCTCCAGAGTACGAAACGTGAATACGTGTGGCGCATCGCCGCCGGGGATGGGAGGAATAAAGGGCGTTGACCCGGTGGCGAACACCAGCGCATCCCAGCCCAGCGTGCGGGCGGCGGTTTGCACTTCCCGTGTATCCACGTTCACGGCAATCGCCTTTTCGCCCCGCAGCACCGTCACGCCGCGCGCCTGGTACCACTCATCATCCTGAAGGCAGATATCCGCCGCCGCTTTTTCACCGCCCAGCACCGGCGAAAGCTGGATGCGGTTATAGGCATGCTCCGGCTCGTCACCGATGACGGTGATAGCGAAATGACCGGCAGCACGCCCGGTGAGCGAGGTAATCAGCCGCGTGGCCGCCATGCCATTTCCGATAATGACCAGTCGCATTAACGCCCCCTCGCTACGCCGCTTTCGGCTGCTTTTCATAGAGGAAATGCAGGATCTGCTGGCGCATGTGGTGATAGCGGCTGTCGTCCGCCAGCTGCACCCGGTTGCGCGGGCGCGGCAGGTCAACGCGCAGGATTTCTCCCACGGTGGCCGCCGGGCCGTTGGTCATCATCAGCACGCGATCGGAGAGCAACACCGCCTCGTCCACGTCGTGGGTAATGAGCACGATGGTGGTGTTGAGCGCCTGCTGGATCTGCATCACCGAGTCCTGCAGATGGGCGCGCGTCAGCGCATCAAGCGCCCCGAAGGGTTCATCCATCAGGAGCACTTTAGGCTTCATCGCCAGCGCGCGGGCTATGCCGACGCGCTGCTTCATGCCGCCGGAGATCTCCCCCGGGCGCTTGTGCAGCGCGTGCCCCATCTGCACGCGGTCGAGGCTGTGCTCAATCCACTCTTTGCGCTCGGCCTTGCTCATGGTGCGACGGAAGACCTGATCCACCGCCAGCGCCACGTTGTCGAAGCAGGTCAGCCACGGCAGCAGGGAGTGGTTCTGAAAGACCACCGCGCGCTCGGGCCCTGGCCCGGCGATTTCGCGGTTGTCGCAAATCAGCCCCCCTTCCGTTGGCAGCGTGATCCCTGCGATGAGGTTCAGCAGCGTCGATTTGCCGCAGCCGGAGTGACCGATCAGACTGACGGTTTCGCCCTCGTGGATATCAAAAGAGACGTTTTGCAGTGCCAGAAACTCGCCGCTGGCGGTGGAAAAACGCTGGCTCACGGCCTGGACCTGAATTAATGGTTTCATGTTCGCTCCTTATTTTTCCTGCCAGCTAAAGCGACGGGCGATCAGCATCAGCCCCTGCTCCAGCAGCAACCCGACCACGCCAATGATGACGATGGCGATGAGAATGTTTTCGACGTTGAGGTTGTTCCACTCGTTCCAGATCCAGAAGCCGATGCCCAGCCCGCCGGTCAGCATCTCGGCGGCGACGATCACCAGCCAGGCGATGCCGATGGAGAGGCGCACCCCGGTCAGTACCGCAGGCAGCACGGCCGGGAAGAGGATGCGGCGCATGATGGTCCACTCGGAGAGCTGAAGCACGCGGGCCACGTTGAGGTAATCCTGCGGAATACGGCGCACGCCCTCGGCGGTGTTGATCACCATCGGCCAGATGGAGCAGATAAAAATGGTCCAGCTCGACGCGGGCTCCGCTTTCTGGAACAGCAATAAACCGATAGGCAACCAGGCCAGCGGGCTAACCGGGCGTAGCAGCGCAATCAGCGGGTTGAACATGCGCGAGAAAAAGGTGAAACGGCCAATGAGAAAGCCGAGCGGAATACCGGCTAACGCCGCGAGACCAAACCCCACCGCCACGCGCTGTAAAGAGGCCAGCACGTTCCAGCCGATGCCCATATCGTTTGGCCCGTCGCGGTAGAACGGGTCGGCAAACAGGGTGATGGCCGAATCCAGGGTGCTCAGCGGCGTCGGGAAGCCTTTGCTGTTGATGGCCGCCAGCTGCCACAGCAGCACCAGCAGTCCCAGGCCCAGCGACGCCGGAATGATGCGCTGGAGAAGGTCGTTAATCCGGCGCGAAAATGCCGGGGTGCGACGGCGAACCTGCACGGGTGGCAGGGGGATGACTTCCCCACTCACGGGTGTCTCTTGTGATGTCGTCTTTTGCAGATGCTGCATAATCAGGCCCCTTTACGATGAATGGCGAAGCGGTTGGCGTATCCTTCCGGGTCGGTACCGTTCCAGACGGTGCCGTCCATCAGTGTGCTGTTGCGCAGTGGTGATGCCGGTGCGGTAATGCCCCCCACCGCGGTGGCAGCATCCTGCCAGGTTGCGGTCTGGTTAATCCGCTGCGCGATGCCCGCGTAGTCCGGTGCAGATTTAAGCAAACCCCATCGGCGGAACTGGGTCAGGAACCACATGCCGTCAGAGAGATACGGGTAGCTGACGGCTCCCTCGTTGAAGAAGCGGATCGGGTGCGCGTCCTGCCAGCGCTGGCCCAGGCCGTTGTCGTACTCGCCCAGCATCCTTCCGGTGAGGTACTGCTCTTTGCAGTTGAGCCAGGCGCGGCGGGAGAGGATCCGCGCGGTCTCGCGTTTGTTTTCCGGGGAGGCGTCGACCCAGCGCGCGGCCTCCATCACGGCGCTCACCAGCGCCCGGGCGGTATGCGGGTTCCTCTCCACCCAGTCGCGGCGAGTGCCGAGGATTTTTTCCGGATGGTCGGCCCAGATGGACTGCGACGTGGCGGCGGTGAAGCCGATGCGGTCGTTAATCGCCCGCGCGTTCCACGGCTCGCCGACGCAAAAGCCCACCATGTTGCCAATGCGCATGTTCATCACCATCTGCGGCGGCGGCACCACCACGGTCCGGATATCGTCGAAGGGGTTAATGCCCGCACTGGCCAGCCAGTAGTAAAGCCACATGGCGTGCGTCCCGGTCGGGAAGGTGTGCGCGAAGGTGTAGGTACCAGGCGCCTGCTGCCCAATCAGCTTTTTCAGCCCGTCGAGATCGTGAACGCCCTTCTCCGCCAGATCGCTGGAGAGCGTGATGGCCTGACCGTTCTGGTTAAGGGTCATCAGGTTCGCCATCTGCTGTGGCTTGCCGGCGATGCCCAGTTCCAGCCCATACAGCAGGCCGTAGAGAATGTGCGCGGCATCCAGCTCGCCCGCCACCAGTTTGTCGCGCACCGCCGCCCAGCTCGCCTCTTTGGTGGGCACGATGGTAATGCCGTATTTTTTATCAAACCCTTTCAGCGCCGCGATAACCACCGGGGCACAGTCGGTCAGCGGGATAAACCCGATGCGCACCGTTTCCTGCTCCGGTTTATCCGAGCCTGCCGCCCACGCGGCCTGCATGACACCCGGTAGCAGCATTGCACCACTCGCCAGCATGCTGGCCTGCAAAAACCGCCGTCTCGACAAATCCGCCATGACCACTCCTGAAAAAAAGCCAAAAAAAAGCGCCCGCCGTGCCGGAGCACCGCTGGACGCCTTTATCCCGAAGACGCATGCACCGCCGTTGGCGCATCGTCGAAAATGGTTAAACAGATAATGCAAAGGGAATGCCAGGTTTTAAGGCCCTGCTTTCGGGGCGTTAACCTGATAGCTGTCGCGTTAGCGCACCTCAATCAGGCATTAAATGCCCACTGATTGTGCAACTACTCCTTTGGTGTTAGCTGCCACAGATTCTTTACTGTGAGCAGTGCGCGCGCGATATCGACCATGCGCTGGTTCTTGTCCATCGCCATTTTGCGCAGTGCCGTCCACGCCTGTTCCTCACTCATGCTGTGATGCGTCATCAGCACGCTTTTGGCTTTATCAATGGTCTTACGCTCCTCCAGCGTATCGCGGAGTGATGCCAGTTGACGGGAGAGCTGGTCTATCTCTCGCGCCTGCTGGCGAACCAGCAGCAGCAAGGGTTTATCCGGGTAAAGCGCAAGAGGATCGTCATGCTCTTCGCCACTCATCGTGGCTTCACCGGACGCCTGAATCGCGTCATCCACCGCTACCATCAGATCGGCAATCACCATTTCTTCAAGCGTGCGCAGATGTTCAAGACGCGAGGTTTGCAGGGCAAACCAGTTCAGCGCGGTATTGCCATTGTCGGCGGCGGGCTGACGGGTGCAGGCGACGCGCCGGAGTTGCTCTGTTTCTCGATCGGGCTGGCAGTTGTGGGCAAAGGTGTTTTGCACCTCAGCGTGGCTGTGGGATAAAAAGATCTCAAAACAGGCCTGCTGCCCGTCAATCCTGTCTACCAGTCGCTGGCGGGTTTCATCAGTGAAAAACCCCTGCGTGAAGCCTATCGCCCCGAGTGCCCGCTCTTGCCCCACCAGCTCTTTGCCCTGCATCAGGCTATAAAGGGCGACAAAACGGCCCGCGATTTGCGGATCGTCAATGCTGTCATTGAGTTGCGGTACGATACTGAGCAGATGGCGAAGCATCCGGCAGTAATGATCCATTGCCTGAGGTGCCGTTATGCTTTGGCTGTTTATCCCGTCACGCAGCAAAGGCAGTGTTTCCAGGCTGAGTAACGCACAGGCGATGCGCTCACAAACGCCGCTCCCCGTGACCGGGAATTGTGCTTTCAGCATGGCCTGCAGCGCGGTGAGGTTTTCATCCACCAGCCCACGACTGGCTTTGCATTCGGGGGCATACAGCTTACCCTGAGAGCAGAGCCAGACGTTGGATGCCCCGCGCTCGCACTGGAGCATATGCACAAGGCGGCTGATGCCGTTAACCAGCACGCCCAACGCAGCCAGCCTGCCGAGCTGCTCCCGGCGAAGTAATGTCGCGCGCTGGAACCACTCGGTTGCCGCGGGTGAACTGCCCGCCATTAATGTCATGCTTACTCTCCCGGGTAGCGAATCTCCCGGAGAGTTAAGCAATATTCGTGCCTTTCAAACAACAGGAGTCAACATGCAGAAGATTGTGATCGTCGCCAACGGTGCGGCCTACGGCAGCGAATCCCTTTTCAACAGCCTGCGACTGGCGATAGCGCTGCGCGAGAAAGAGAGCGCGCCTGAGCTGCGCCTTTTTTTGATGTCGGACGCCGTCACCGCAGGCCTGAAGGGACAAAAACCCGCCGAGGGCTACAACATCCAGCAGATGCTGGAGATCCTGACCGCGCAAAATGTGCCGGTCAAACTCTGTAAGACCTGCACCGACGGGCGCGGTATCACCGGACTGCCGCTGATTGATGGCGTCGAGATTGGGACGCTGGTTGAGCTGGCCGAGTGGACCCTGGCCGCCGATAAAGTATTAACTTTTTAATAATAAACCCGTAAAAATATTATTTTCTTATGGACGCGGTTTCAGCATCAAGTTTACCTGCGCGGCTGCCGATAGGCATGGAAACAACACAGCAGGTATTTCACTTATGTTCAGATCCATTCGTGCCCGTATTATTGCCGCGACGACAGGTTGCCTGATCGTCGCCCTTCTTCTCAATACCGTCATTAATTTCCAGGTTACGCGCCAGGATAACCAGCAGTCGCAGCGCGATATTCTGACCAGCACCAGCGCCAGCCATAACATGGCGATTGCAGACTGGGTTAAAAGCAAAATGACGGTGATAGCCTCCGCGCAGACCGTTGCGCTGAATGACGATCCGGTTCCGGTATTCAAACAGCTTGCGCAGGCGGGTGGCTTCACCAACGTCTATGTCGGCTACGCCAGCAAAACGGCGAAGTTCTCCGACCCGGCGGGCGTCCCGGCAGATTATGATCCCACGATCCGTCCCTGGTATCAGCAGGTGGTGAGTACTGATGGCCCGGTAGTGACCGCCCCGTACGTGGACGCGGGCACCGGGAAACTGGTGGTGACCTTTGCGGTGCCGGTGAAGGAGAACGGTGCGCTGAAAGCGGTTGTGGCAGGCGACGTGGCGATGGACAGCGTGGTGGCTAACGTACGTGGTATTCACCCTACGCCTGCCAGCAGCGGGTTACTCCTTGATAGCGATGGAACGGTGATTGCCGCCAGCGATCCGGCGCTCACGCTCAAGCCATTCGCTGAAACCATCAAAGGGACCGATTTTGCGGCACTGAAAAGCGGTAGCCTGGTTAAGGGGACGTTCAACGGCAGCGAAAAAACCTTCGTGGCGACCGCCGTGCCGGGCACGCATTGGATGCTGGCTGTGGCGCTCGATAACAACGATGCCACCTCCGGCATGCGCTCGCTGCTGAAAGCCTCTGCGCTGTCGCTGGTGATCCTCGCCTTGCTGAGCGGCGCGATTGTTCATTTCCTGATAGCCCGCCTGTTGAAGCGTTTGTCCGATATTCGGGACGCCATGCATAACATCGCTAACGGCACCAATGACCTGTCGCAGCGCCTGCCGGACAGCGGTGATGACGAAGTGGCGCAAATTGCCCAGGCGTTCAACGCGTTTAGCGATAAGCTCTCGGTCGTGATGGTCCAGCTGCGCGACGCCAGCGCCTCGGTGAAAAATGCGGCGCAGGAAATCGCAGCCGGTAACCAGGATCTCTCCGGGCGCACAGAGCAAGCGGCATCAAGCCTTCGCGAAACCGCCAGCGCCGTCGAAGAGATCACCGCCTCCGTCACCCAGTCAAATGAATCTGCGGCAGAAGCGAACGAGCAGGCAAGCAAAGCCTCTGCTGCAGCGTCGCGCGGGGGTGAAGTGGTTTCTCAGGCTATCACTACCATGCAGTCGATTGAGGTGGCCTCGGCGAAGATTGGCGATATCACCAGCGTCATCGACGGCATTGCCTTCCAGACCAACATTCTGGCGCTGAACGCCTCGGTCGAAGCGGCGCGCGCGGGCGAACAAGGCCGCGGCTTCGCGGTGGTGGCTGGAGAAGTGCGAAACCTCGCCAGCCGCAGCGCTCAGGCGGCGAAAGAGATCAAATCCCTTATCGATTCTACAACCGACAGCGTGGCAACGGGTTCGCGCTACGTGCATCTGGCCGGAGAAAGTATGGATGAGATCCGCTCCAGCATCGGTAGCGTCTCGGGGATTATGCGTGAAATCTCGATTGCCACCAGCGAGCAGATGAAAGGCATTCACGAGATCAACCACGCGGTAACGCATCTGGACAGAATGGTGCAGCAGAACGCCGAACTGGTGGTGCAGTCTGCCGCAGCGGCCAGCGCGCTGCAGAGTCAGGCGGGCGACCTTGCTGAAACCGCCGGCCATTTCCGCATTTAATTTTCTTCTGGCGCGGGTTAACCGGGTAAAACACGCGCCAGCTGAATGCTTTCAGGCATTTTGTCATTTTTGTTTAAACGTCATGCCATTTTTTGATCAAAATCATCATCCTTCCCCCTCCCCTTTGGTGTTATGCAATGAGTAAATTGTGAACAATATCACGCTCGGGATGGGCAAAATCGACGGGGTAAAAAATGGCACTGGTGAAGACAAGTTTGAAACTGTTTGGCGGGGATACGGTCGTGGTGCGTTGCTCAGAACGCTGCCACATTCATCTCATGAGTTCAAAAGCGCAGAAGCAATCGCAGGCGGATATTCTGACGGTGCAGGATGACAAGGCGTGGCTGACCGTGCCTTATACCGGCACCTGGGATGTCCTGATTGACAGCCACAGTCAGTCACTGGAGCATTCGGTCAGCTACGTTGCCGCATAAAACGAACGCCCGGTTTAGCCGGGCGTTTTTTCAGGCAAAACCCGGACGTAGCGGGTTATTAAGCAGGTTCCCTTCCAGCAGCGCTTTCACCTTCATGACCAGCTCATTCAAACATTCGTCCTGCATGCCCAGACGCGTCAGTTCCTGATCGAGTGAAAACAGATATTGCGCGTTGGTACCCAGCGGCCCGCTGGCCGCGGCAATTAAGGGCGCGATCACCTGCGTACGGGTATCCGCTTCATACAGCGGGTGGCGCGGATCCATAATAAATACCAGCGCATTGACGGTGCGTCCGTCATCCAGTTCCAGCTTGCACCAGCTCGGCATATAGCAGCCGGTGATCATCTCGCGCTTCCAGAGCAGCGTCAGCTCCTCCTCCAGCGTGGCATCCGGCAGGCGGTAAGCGACACCCGTGGTGCGCCCGCCCTCTTTCAGTGCAAGCATGCGCCCCGGCTGGCACGCGCTGCCGCGTCCGGCCGTCAGGCGCAGACAAAACGCGCGATGCCAGCCAGGCAGCGTTCCCGTTGCCGATTCGACAAATTCGAGGGCCGGGTTCCACATCAGGGAACCGTAGCCAAAAATCCATACCGGGCCATCATCCGGGCGGCAGGCAAGCGTGGCAGCAAGTGACGCCGCCCGTTGTTCAGCTGACCAGAGAAGCGATTCCTCAATAGCACCAAATGCCGTCTTACAATCTGCCTTCATTAAGAAATCACGCGTTAACACATTACACCTCCGCCACTGCATGCTTCCTTGCGACATCTGTAATTCGCCTTCCCGGCATTCTATGCTGGTCATTTTGCCAGCAGTTAAATAACGATAAGCAATTAGCGGACCAGTTGCAATACAACGGAAGTTGAACCGCCTGAAAAGTCAAAATGCAGGCAGCTTATTATTTTGCGGCTATTTCTTTTTGTGCCATTTATCATCGTCGCCTTTCTCGTATTCATGTTTTACGGCGGCCCAGGCGACCTTGTGCGCCGTCTCTTCACGGCTGGCATCATCCCGGCGATCGTCCTTATCTTTGTATTGATCCCAGGCGCTATTAAAGGCTTCTTTGTAGATATCCTGCGCGTGGGCAGGGAGGACGTGCTGCACGCTATCGGGTAACTCGCGTTTCGTTTTGTATGGCATCGAAAACCTCTCTTTTTGCTAAAGAGATAAGTGTGGTTGAGGATACCCGCGCCTGCCAGGTCGATTTCATTTATGCTTAATCAACAAATCTAATTAACTGTAATACAGCGCTATTTTATTGATAATTACTCTTTATGGGAGTGATAATAAATATTAACGCCAAACCGTAAAATTAAGTAAAACTTCAACGGTATTTATCAGATATCTGTTAGTTTAATGCCCTCAAAAATCTATCTATAATTACAAGCACCTGCATTGATGGAGAAGCACATGACAACAACACACGAGGCGGTTAAGACCCGCCACAAGGAGACGTCGCTCATTTTCCCGGTTCTGGCACTGGCTGTGCTGCTCTTCTGGGGAAGCAGTCAGTCACTGCCAGTGGTGGTTGGTATCAATATTCTTGCGCTGGTCGGCATCTTAACCAGCGCCTTTAGCGTAGTTCGTCACGCGGACGTATTAGCCCACCGTCTGGGTGAGCCGTACGGCTCGTTAATTCTCAGCCTTTCCGTTGTTATTCTCGAAGTCAGCCTGATTTCCGCGCTAATGGCCACCGGCGATGCCGCGCCGACGCTGATGCGCGACACGCTCTACTCGATCATTATGATTGTGACGGGCGGCCTGGTGGGCTTCTCTCTGCTGCTGGGCGGCCGCAAGTTCGCGACCCAGTATATGAACCTGTTCGGCATTAAACAGTATCTGATTGCCCTCTTCCCGCTGGCGATTATCGTGCTGGTGTTCCCAATGGCGCTTCCGGGTGCAAACTTCTCTACCGGTCAGGCGCTGCTGGTCGCACTCATTTCCGCCGCCATGTATGGCGTGTTCCTGTTGATTCAGACGAAAACGCACCAGAGCCTGTTTGTGTATGAGCATGAAGACGACGGCGACGACGATGACCCGCACCACGGTAAGCCGTCGGCCCACAGCAGCGCGTGGCATACGGTTTGGCTGATCGTGCATCTAATTGCGGTGATTGCCGTCACCAAGATGAACGCCAACCCGCTGGAGACGCTGTTAACCGAGCTGAACGCGCCCGTGGCGTTTACCGGCTTCCTGGTGGCGCTGCTGATCCTGTCCCCTGAAGGGCTGGGCGCGCTGAAAGCGGTGTTGAATAATCAGGTGCAGCGCGCAATGAACCTGTTCTTCGGGTCCGTACTGGCGACGATTTCACTTACCGTTCCGGTGGTAACGCTGATTGCCTTTATGACGGGCAACGAGCTGCAGTTTGCGCTGGGTGCGCCGGAGATGATTGTGATGGTGGCCTCGTTGCTGCTGTGCCAGATTTCATTCTCCACCGGACGCACCAACGTGCTGAACGGCGCGGCGCATATGGCGTTGTTTATTGCGTATTTGATGACGATTTTTGCGTGAGATTGATCCGGTGCGGCCTGATGCCCTCACCCCAACCCTCTCCCACAGGGAGAGGGAGTAAATATAAAAAAACCCGCCGAAGCGGGTTTTTTTATTAGTTGCTGGTATCCAGCTCGTCGAAGCTCTTCACCAGATCGTCAATCGCTTTAATCTGTTTCAGGAACGGCTCCAGCTTATCCAGCGGCAGTGCGGAAGGACCATCGCATTTCGCATTAGCCGGATCCGGGTGCGCTTCAATGAACAGGCCTGCCAGTCCGGTCGCCATACCGGCACGCGCCAGCTCGGTAACCTGGGCACGACGGCCGCCAGAGGCTGCGCCAAACGGGTCGCGGCACTGCAGAGCGTGCGTCACGTCGAAAATCACCGGAGACTGGCCGGAGACGTTCTTCATCACGCTAAAGCCCAGCATATCCACAACCAGGTTGTCGTAACCGAAGTTTGCGCCACGGTCACACAGGATCACCTTGTCGTTGCCACCTTCAATGAACTTGTCGACGATATTACCCATCTGCCCAGGGCTCACGAACTGCGGTTTCTTCACGTTGATGACCGCACCGGTTTTCGCCATCGCCGCAACCAGGTCGGTCTGACGCGCCAGGAATGCCGGAAGCTGAATCACGTCTACCACGTCAGCCACAGGCTGCGCCTGAGAGGCTTCATGCACGTCGGTGATCACTTTCACGCCAAAGGTCTGCTTCAGCTCCTGGAAAATCTTCATCCCTTCTTCCAGGCCCGGGCCACGGTAAGAGTTGATGGAGGAGCGGTTGGCTTTATCAAAAGAGGCCTTAAACACGTACGGGATGCCCAGCTTCTGGGTCACGGTCACGTAGTGCTCGCAGATACGCATGGCGAGATCGCGGGATTCCAGCACGTTCATGCCGCCAAACAGCACGAACGGCAGGTCGTTTGCTACCTTGATATCACCAATGCTAACCACTTTTTGTTTCATAGGATCGCCTTATTCAGGTGTGAATCGGAATTAAGATTAATGCAGTGTAATTTGTTTGTGCGAGATCGCGTTGATCTGCGCACGAATCATTTCGCTAATCGGGTCTTCCGGACATTGCTCGACGAAATAATTCAAATCACTTAGCGCCACATGCTCGCAATCGAGCTGCGCATAAATCAGGCCGCGGTCGCGAATTTCGTACGGATCTTCCGGGTTGAACTGCAGCAGCACTTCGCTGGCACGCAGCGCAAGCTCCATTTGACGCTCTTCCATTAGCGCAGACTTCAGCGTATCCAGCAGCTTGCGGATCACTTCGGCGTTATCCGCCTCGTCGAGATCTTCGTTGAAGAGCTCGGCCACCGGGCTGATATTGCCTTTCAGCCACACGTCCAGCGTGTGCTCATCCAGCGTGTCACCGTTGAAGGGATTAATGAGCCACATCTCGCCGTCCAGCCACTCCGCACGCAGTATCATCTGCGTCGGGAAAATGACCGGCACCAGCGGAATATCCAGACGATGGGCGACCCACAGCAAAATGGATCCCAGCGCGACGGCGCTGCCCTGACGATTCTTTAAGACCTGGTCCAGCCATAATGCGTCTGACAGGCGATACACGCCACGCGTGTCGCAGAAACCCCATTCGCCGTAGAAAAGCTCTAGCAGCTTCTCTAATTGCCAGTCCTGCGGACGCGCCTGACTGATCTCCTCCCGTGCCAGGCTGACCAGATTCTCCAGCTCCGCGTGGACGTACTGCGACGTAAAATCATCGCGAATCATTTCAGAAATCAGGATCATGCCTTCACACAGCGGCACTTTGTTAAATTCGAAATCGGCTAAGGACCTCATGACTTACCCCAGTAACGACTGCGCGTACAATGACGTCCAGACGCGATAAAACTCAAAACGATGTAGATGATAACGCCAAACCACTTTTCAGTCAGCCATGCGCCTTTATCAGTTAATGGCAGATAGCGGTGATTCATACCCACTGTCCCAGCGTCAGACGTTCATTGCCGCCGTAATCGCGGCAGGTTGCCACTGCGCGATAACCCGCATTGGAGAACAGCGCGCGCACCGCGTTCCCTTGCGTCCAGCCATGTTCCACCAGCAGCCAGCCACCGGGAAGCAAATGTTGTCGTGACGTTGTCACAATGTGATCAAGATCGGCTAAGCCTTCATTGGCCGCGACCAGCGCAGTCAGTGGTTCGAAACGAACATCGCCCTGCGCAAGGTGTGGGTCATGTTCGTCGATGTAAGGCGGGTTGCTGACAATCAGCGCAAATAAGCGATTCCCCAGCGCGGTAAACCAGCTACTTTGCAGTACCGTCACGTTGCCGAGGCCAAGACGTTCCACGTTACGCTGCGCCAGCGTCACCGCGTCTGGCATCACATCCACCGCCGTTACTGTGCAATCGGGCCGCTCAGTGGCGAGCGCGAGCGCAATAGCGCCTGTGCCAGTACCGAGATCGAGAATGCTACAGGCCGCTGTGGGTAAACGCACCAGCGCTTGCTCCACCAGACACTCGGTGTCAGGACGTGGGATCAGCGTTGCCGCCGAGACGTACAGCGGGAACGACCAGAACTCGCGTTCGCCGACAAGGTGCGCCACCGGCTCGCCCGTCTTACGGCGGGCAAGCAGCGCGGCGAGCTGCGCTTCCTGCTCGGCGGTCAGCAGCGTCTCACCAAAAGCCAGCAGGTACGTGCGGGATTTCCCCGTCACATGCTCAAGCAATATTTCGGCGTCGCGTTTCGGGCTTTCGCTTTCTGAAAGCTCACTGACCGCCTCACGTAACCAGCGCTGAAAATCCATTATTCCTGCTCGGACAGTGCCGCCAGCTGGTCGGCCTGGTATTCCTGCACGATAGGCTCGATCAGCATATCCAGCTTCCCTTCCATCACCTCGTCCAGACGGTACAGCGTGAGGTTGATGCGGTGGTCGGTTACACGGCCCTGCGGGAAGTTATAGGTGCGGTTACGGTCGCTGCGATCGCCGCTGCCCAGCAGGTTACGACGTGTGGACGCTTCCGCCTGCTGGCGTTTCGCCATTTCGGCTGCGTGGATGCGCGCGCCCAGCACGGACAACGCTTTGGCTTTGTTTTTATGCTGTGAGCGCTCGTCCTGGCATTCGACGACGATACCGGTTGGCAGGTGGGTAATACGGATGGCGGAGTCGGTGGTGTTAACGTGCTGACCACCCGCGCCAGAGGAGCGGAAAGTATCAATACGCAGGTCTGCCGGATTGATGTCCGGCAGTTCTGCTTCTGGCAGCTCCGGCATCACCGCTACCGTACAGGCTGAGGTGTGAATGCGTCCCTGAGATTCGGTAGCCGGTACGCGCTGCACGCGATGGCCGCCGGATTCAAACTTGAGACGACCGTACACGCCGTCGCCGCTGATCTTGGCGATAACTTCTTTAAAACCACCATGTTCGCCTTCGTTGGCACTCATGATCTCTACGCGCCAGCGACGCGCTTCGGCGTAGCGGCTGTACATACGGAACAAGTCACCAGCAAACAGCGCGGCTTCGTCACCGCCGGTACCGGCGCGCACTTCCACAAACGCGTTACGCTCATCGTCCGGATCTTTCGGCAGCAGAAGCACCTGGAGCTGTTGTTCCATCTCTTCAGAACGCGCTTTTGCGTCCTGCAGCTCTTCCTGCGCCATCTCGCGCATCTCAGGATCGTCGAGCATCATTTGCGCGGTTTCAATATCTTCCTGAACCTGTCGCCAGTCGGTAAAGCATTTAGACACATCACTCAACTGCGCATATTCACGCGACAGTGCGCGAAAACGTTCCTGGTCTGCGATGGTCCCGGCATCGCCGAGCAGCGCCTGTACTTCCTCATGGCGCTCATGCAGAGCTTCCAGTTTAGCGACGATAGAAGGCTTCATAGGCGTAAGTGCACCTTGTAATAGAAAATGGGTGTAGGGCGCTATTCCAGCCCGAGGCTGTTGCGCAGAATAGTCAGGCGTTCATCATCCCCGTCACGGGCAGCCTGCTGAAGAGATTTGGTTGGTGCATGGATCAGGCGGTTGGTCAGTTTCCACGCCAGATCCTGCATGATTGCATTTGCGTCACCGCCCTGTTCCAGGGCCGCTAACGCTTTGGCTGTCAGGTCATCACGCACCTGTTCAGCCTGCCCGCGGTACTCGCGGATGGTCTCGCTGACGCTTTGCGCGCGCAGCCAGGCCATAAACTCGCTGGTTTCCTGCTCAACGATGGTTTCCGCCTGCACCGCTGCCGCTTTACGCTGGGCAAGGTTGTGCGAAATGATGCTTTGCAGGTCATCCACGCTGTAGAGATAGGCGTTCGCCAGTTTGCCCACTTCGGGTTCAACATCACGCGGGACGGCAATATCGACCAGCAGCATCGGCTGATTACGGCGGGATTTCAGCGCACGCTCCACCATCCCTTTACCGATAATCGGCAGCGGGCTGGCGGTAGAACTGATAATAATATCCGCCTCTTTCAGGCGTTCATCGATGTCGCTCAGCGCAACGACCTCTGCGCCCACTTCGTCCGCGAGCACCTGCGCACGCTCGCGGGTGCGGTTGGCGATAATCATCTTTTTCACTTTATGCTCGCGCAGATGGCGCGCCACAAGTTCGATGGTTTCGCCCGCGCCCACCAGCAGCACGGTGACGGTCGACAGAGATTCAAAGATTTGACGAGCGAGGGTACAGGCCGCGAAAGCAACAGAAACCGCACTGGCACCAATGTCGGTTTCGGTTCGCACTCGCTTTGCCACGGAGAACGACTTCTGGAACATACGCTCCAGCTCGCTGGCCTTCAGATGCCCTTTTTGCGAATCCGCAAACGCCTTTTTCACCTGCCCAAGAATTTGCGGTTCGCCCAGCACCAGCGAATCCAGCCCGCTGGCCACGCGCATGAGATGGCTGACCGCATCGTTGTCCTGATGCCAGTACAGGCTATTGCGCAGTTCTTCTTCGTTGAGGTTGTGGTAGTCGCATAACCAGCGGATCAGCGCCTCGTGCAGGTTATCCTGCTCTTCCACGCTGAGATACAGCTCGGTACGGTTGCACGTCGAGAGCACCACGCCACCCTGCACCATCGGTTGTGCAAGCAGGCTATCCAGCGCCAGGTCGAGCGTATCCGGCGAAAACGTCACGCGTTCTCGCAGTGAAACCGGGGCTGTTTTGTGGTTGATGCCGAGTGCTAATAGGGTCATGTTGAGCGGGAGTAGTACCAGCGTTAATAAGGTTAGCAGAACGCATCATACAGGATGCGCGAGATCAATAAAAGGGACTGCCCCCTTTCGGAGTAATAGGTTACACAACGCTTTGAGATAATTTGAACGTAGACGGTAGCACTGTGGGACGCTAGCATTAACAGTCATAACTGCAACGTATCTCAAGGATTTGTCCTCATTATGACCCGACTGATTCGCCTGCTGCCGCTGGCGGCACTGGTTCTGACCGCATGTACCGTCACCCAACCAAAAGGCCCGGGCAAAAGCCCTGATTCACCGCAGTGGCGTCAGCACCAGCAGGACGTCCGTAATTTGAGCCAGTACCAGACCCGCGGCGCTTTCGCTTATCTCTCTGACGAGCAAAAGGTTTATGCACGTTTCTTCTGGCAGCAAACGGGTCAGGACAACTATCGCCTGCTGCTGTTAAATCCGCTGGGCAGCACCGAACTGGAGCTTATCGCCAAACCGGGCGAAGCGCAGATCACCGATAACAAAGGCCAGCACTACACCGCGACAGACGCCGAAGAGATGATTGGCAAGCTGACCGGGATGCCTATCCCGCTCAACAGCCTGCGTCAGTGGATCCTTGGCCTGCCGGGTGAGGCAACAGACTACCAGCTTGACGATCAATACCGTCTCAGCCAGGTGAACTACACTCAGAATGGCAAGACGTGGAAAGTGGTGTACAGCGCCTATGACAGCAAGAGTAAACCGTCGTTGCCGTCGAATATGGAGCTGACGCAAGGCAGCCAGCGCATTAAGTTGAAAATGGACAACTGGATCGTTAAATGATGACCCACTGGCCCTCTCCGGCAAAACTGAACCTGTTTTTATACATCACCGGCCAGCGTGCTGACGGTTATCACACCCTGCAGACGCTGTTTCAGTTTATTGATTATGGCGACACGATCGCCATTGAGCTGCGCCAGGATGGACAGATATGTCTGCTGACGCCCGTTGAAGGCGTGGCGCATGAGGACAACCTGATCGTGCGCGCCGCGCGCCTTCTGATGAAAGCCGCAGCGAAATCTGGCCGTCTGCCCGAGGGAAGCGGGGCAGATATCCGTATCGAGAAGCGTCTGCCGATGGGCGGCGGGTTGGGCGGTGGCTCATCTAACGCCGCGACCGTACTGGTTGCGCTGAATCATCTCTGGGGCTGCGGGCTGTCACAGGACGAACTGGCAGCCTTAGGCTTGACGCTGGGGGCTGATGTCCCGGTGTTTGTTCGCGGTCATGCGGCTTTTGCCGAGGGCGTAGGCGAGATCCTCACGCCAGTCGACCCGCCGGAAAAATGGTATCTGGTTGCCCACCCTGGCGTGAGCATTCCAACACCGGTCATCTTTAAAGATCCTGACCTGAAAAGAAATACCCCGGAACGGTCAATAGAAACGTTATTAAATTGTGAATTCAGCAACGATTGCGAGGATATCGCAAGAAAACGTTTTCGCGAGGTTGATGCGGTGCTTTCCTGGCTGTTAGAATACGCGCCGTCGCGCCTTACGGGTACAGGGGCCTGTGTCTTTGCTGAATTTGACACCGAATCCGCCGCTCGTCAGGTGCTTGAGCAAGCGCCGGTTTGGCTGCATGGTTTTGTAGCACGCGGGATGAACACCTCCCCCCTACAGCAGGCCATTCTGGCGCAGACTGAGTTTCGGTGACAACGTCACCCTGTTCCAGACGTTGCATCGCGCTCTTTAATACACCGCCTGGATAGCCTTCGCCTGGCCCGCACAGTTTGCGGCGAACGCTATCCACCACTGGACGCATGCCTGAGGTTCTTCTCGTGCCTGATATGAAGCTTTTTGCTGGTAACGCCACCCCGGAACTAGCACAACGTATTGCCAACCGCCTGTACACTTCCCTCGGCGACGCCGCCGTAGGTCGCTTTAGCGACGGCGAAGTCAGCGTACAAATTAACGAAAATGTACGCGGTGGTGATATTTTCATCATCCAGTCCACCTGTGCTCCAACGAACGACAACCTGATGGAATTGGTTGTTATGGTCGACGCCCTGCGTCGCGCTTCAGCAGGCCGTATCACTGCTGTAATCCCTTACTTCGGCTATGCCCGTCAGGACCGTCGCGTCCGTTCCGCACGTGTGCCAATCACCGCTAAAGTTGTCGCTGACTTCCTGTCCAGCGTCGGTGTTGACCGCGTACTGACCGTTGACCTGCACGCAGAGCAGATCCAGGGCTTCTTCGACGTCCCGGTTGATAACGTATTCGGCAGCCCAATCCTGCTGGAAGACATGCTGCAGCTGAACCTGGACAACCCAATCGTGGTTTCTCCGGACATCGGCGGCGTGGTACGTGCCCGTGCTATCGCTAAGCTGCTGAACGATACCGACATGGCGATCATCGACAAACGCCGTCCGCGCGCTAACGTTTCTCAGGTGATGCACATCATCGGTGACGTTGCTGGCCGCGACTGTGTGCTGGTTGACGACATGATCGATACCGGCGGTACCCTGTGTAAAGCAGCTGAAGCGCTGAAAGAGCGTGGTGCCAAGCGCGTGTTCGCTTACGCGACCCACCCGATCTTCTCCGGTAACGCGGTAAACAACCTGCGCAACTCCGTCATTGACGAAGTGGTGGTATGCGATACCATCCCACTGAGCGACGAGATCAAAGCACTGCCAAACGTGCGTACGTTGACCCTGTCCGGGATGCTGGCCGAAGCGATTCGTCGTATCAGCAACGAAGAATCCATCTCAGCAATGTTCGAACACTAATCGAACACGGCCGATAAACCCGCTGCGGCGGGTTTTTTTGTCTCTGGGTTTTATTTGTATGATTAATGCCTCCTTCACCTGCCATTCACATGACAGATGATGCGCATACGGATGATAGATAATTGTGAAAAACGTAACCTCCTCACATGTTCTGCCCTTTCGCGCCCTCATCGACGCCTGCTGGAAAGAGAAGTACACCTCATCACGCTTTGTACGTGACCTGATTGCCGGGATCACCGTCGGCATTATCGCCATCCCGCTGGCGATGGCGCTGGCGATTGGCAGCGGCGTTGCACCGCAGTATGGTCTGTACACCTCGGCCGTTGCCGGGATCGTCATCGCCCTTACGGGCGGCTCGCGCTTCAGCGTCTCCGGCCCGACCGCCGCCTTTGTGGTGATCCTCTACCCGGTTTCGCAGCAGTTTGGTCTGGCAGGCCTGCTGGTCGCCACCCTGATGTCCGGCGTCTTTTTGATTCTGTTTGGCCTGGCCCGCTTTGGTCGACTGATAGAGTACATCCCCCTTTCCGTGACGCTGGGATTCACCTCGGGGATTGGTATCACCATCGGAACCATGCAGATCAAGGATTTCCTCGGCCTGCAGATGACTCATGTTCCTGAGCACTATTTACAGAAAGTGGGGGCGCTGTTTATGGCGCTGCCGACCGCCAACCTGGGCGACGCTGCCATTGGGATTGTGACGCTGGGTACGCTGATCGTCTGGCCTCGTCTGGGGATCCGTCTCCCGGGCCATCTGCCCGCACTGCTGCTGGGCTGCGCGGTAATGGCTATCGTCAATATGTTCGGTGGTCATGTCGCGACCATCGGCTCGCAGTTCCACTATGTTCTGGCGGACGGTTCACAGGGTAGCGGCATTCCGCAGCTGTTGCCGCAGCTGGTGCTGCCGTGGGACATGCCCGGCTCCAGCTTTACCCTAAGCTGGGATTCCCTGCGCGCTTTGCTTCCCGCCGCATTTTCTATGGCGATGCTGGGGGCGATTGAGTCCCTGCTCTGTGCCGTGGTGCTCGACGGCATGACCGGCACCAAACACAAAGCCAACAGCGAGCTGGTCGGTCAGGGATTAGGTAATATTATCGCGCCCTTCTTCGGCGGTATTACGGCTACGGCTGCGATTGCCCGTTCTGCCGCGAACGTCCGCGCAGGGGCGACGTCACCGGTCTCTGCGGTCATTCACTCCCTACTGGTGATTCTGGCGCTGCTGGTCCTCGCCCCGCTGCTCTCCTGGCTGCCGCTTTCCGCCATGGCTGCCCTGCTGCTGATGGTAGCGTGGAACATGAGTGAGGCGCACAAGGTGGTGAACCTGCTGCGTCGCGCGCCGAAAGACGACATCATCGTGATGCTGATCTGCATGTCGCTGACCGTGCTGTTCGATATGGTTATCGCCATCAGCGTCGGGATCGTGCTGGCGTCCCTGCTGTTTATGCGCCGCATCGCGCAGATGACGCGCCTCTCCCCGGTTAACGTGGAGGTGCCTGACGATGTGCTGGTGCTGCGCGTGATTGGCCCGCTGTTCTTCGCTGCGGCGGAAGGCCTGTTCAGCGATCTGGAGTCCCGCATCGTGGGCAAACGGGTTGTCGTGCTTAAATGGGATGCCGTACCGGTCCTGGATGCAGGCGGCCTGGATGCCTTCCAGCGCTTTGTGGCACGTCTGCCGGAAGGCTGTGAGCTGCGGGTGAGTAACCTGGAATTCCAGCCACTGCGCACCATGGCGCGCGCGGGCGTGCAGCCTATCCCTGGCCGACTCTCCTTCTACCCTAACCGCGAAGCTGCGTTAGCGGATCTGTGAGTCACCTGATGCAGAGAAACGTCTCTGCATCATCACCCCGATCGCCTGCTGTAGCCATGCAATCACGGCAGGCGTCATCCATGTTCCTTTCATCAGGTGCTGCTCCTGCCGCATGGCAGTGCGAAACTTTTGCTGGGTCTCCGGGTTGGTACTTGCGTAAGACTGGAACAATGCCAGCCAGTTTTCGGCCAGCTTTTGCGCCTCCTCCGTGACGGGATCGATATTTTCCCGCTGCGCATGAAGCAGTTTCGCCACCAGCGGTGGCCACTCCATCATGCGGTCAAAGTAGTGCGCCCGGGTAAAGGCCATCTCTTCTGCAGTGAGATACTTCTCCCATATGCTGAGCTTGGATTCCGCAAATGCGCGCGTGATGTAATCCGTCATCTCCGGCGTGATGCCGGTTTGCGCCTGCATCTGCGGTTCAACGCTGTGCATCTCGTTCAGCCGGGTGAGAAACTCCGGCTTGCCCGCCGTGTCCTGCTCCAGGCGTTCCATCCAGCGCGTCGCCAGATCCATGGCTCGCGCGTCCGTAATGGGTATATCTTGCTCCAGAAGCGTTTTGGCTTGTGCAACCAGTCCTGACCAGATAGCCGCCAGCGCATCCTTCTGCACTGCAAACGGCAGCTGCTGTAACTCTTCTTTGCTAAACCAGCGATCGTACATATTCATTAACTCCAGAGTCTGTAGCCAGGATTCCAGATCCGGCGTCGCATCGTCGATAAGCCCGGTCCGCAACTCCACCAGCCGGTCGCGCAGCGTATGTATGCTGCGCAGTTGTTTATCCAGCAGCGTGATTTGCGCATCGAGTAACTCGGTTAACGACAGCGACTCCTGTTCCAGGAAATCCCTGATTTCAGCAAGTTCCAGCCCCGCTTTTGCCAACGCCTGGATCATGTGCAGACGCTGGACATCCGCCAGGTTATAAAGCCGGTAACCTGCCGCGCTTCTGGCAGAAGGCAGCAACAACCCTGTTTGCTCATAGTGGTGCAATGTCCGCACGGTGATCCCGGCACGTTTCGCCAGCTCACCCACCTGAATCAACATAACTGCTCCTTTTCTTTGCCAGTGGCGCCACTCTGGAGCCTTACGTTACGTGAGGGTCAACCCATGATGCAAAAAAAAACGGCTCCCCAGGGAACCGTTTCGGTGTTCTTCATCGTAGCACTAGCTGTGCTTATGCTGGTCGCGACGACAGCGTTTGTCGTAGTGGCGCACCCACCAGTACTTGTCACACACTTCCTCATGGCCGCTCACGCGAGCCCCCGCCAGCCATAATACCGCACCAATGAAGATGCTCAATATCGCGCCATGCGCGAAGTATTGCGGGAGATCAAACTGTGGTAACTGGTTTAAAATTGAATAACCCACCCCGGCTACCATCACGAACAGCCCCAACCCCATTAGCACGTTACCGAGTATCGAAGCGTTTTTGCGTTTCATGTGTCACCTCCGGAACTTTGGGTTGTCAGGGGAAAAGCCCCTAATCCTTGTGTGTAAAGTATAGACAACGCCCCTTTTATGAGTTGCGTGAATGATCACAATTACAGATAACGCCCAAACAAAAGTTTACAAATAAGGCTTTGAACAGCTTGAAATTCTAATTGTTCAAACCTGAAATTATTCGCATTTCGTTATGATGGTCGCAGAATTTTGTCAAGCGGCGCGCCAGACAGTAAACTACGCGCCAGATCTGGAACCCATTAGGAATTGAATCGTGACGATTAAAATGATTGTCGGCCTCGCCAACCCGGGCGCAGAATATGCGGCCACTCGCCACAACGCTGGGGCATGGTACGTCGATCTGCTGGCCGAGCGGTTACGTGCTCCCCTGCGTGAAGAACCTAAATTCTTCGGATATACCTCACGTATCAATCTTGCAGGCGCGGATGTTCGCTTACTGGTGCCCACCACCTTTATGAACCTGAGCGGTAAAGCCGTTGCGGCGATGGCAACCTTTTATCGCATCAATCCGGATGAAATTCTGGTGGCTCACGATGAGCTGGATCTCCCACCCGGCGTAGCAAAATTCAAGCTGGGCGGCGGGCACGGCGGCCACAACGGTCTTAAAGACATCATCAGTAAGCTGGGCAATAACCCGAATTTCCACCGTTTGCGCGTCGGAATCGGTCATCCGGGCGATAAAAACAAAGTTGTCGGTTTCGTACTCGGTAAGCCCCCGGTTTCTGAGCAGAAACTGATTGACGAAGCGGTAGACGAAGCGGCGCGCTGCACCGAAATCTGGCTGAAAGATGGGTTAACCAAGGCGACAAACCGCTTGCACGCTTTCAAAGCGCAATAATCCACCCGGTACGGCATTTTTACCGCGCGTCATGCGGGTTACGTGTATAATAGGCGTAGTTATTTACTTTTCATCAATCGGTTATCGTTAACGGATTGATTATCAAGATATTAAGGTGATTTAGAAATGGGATTCAAATGCGGTATCGTCGGTCTGCCAAACGTGGGCAAATCCACCCTGTTTAATGCGCTTACCAAAGCGGGTATCGAAGCGGCGAACTTCCCGTTCTGTACCATCGAACCTAACACCGGCGTTGTGCCAATGCCGGATCCGCGTCTGGACCAGCTCGCGGAAATCGTGAAGCCGCAGCGCATTCTGCCAACCACCATGGAGTTCGTGGACATCGCGGGCCTGGTAAAAGGCGCATCCAAAGGTGAAGGCCTGGGTAACCAGTTCCTGACCAACATTCGTGAAACCGAAGCGATCGGCCACGTTGTGCGCTGCTTCGAGAATGACAACATTATCCACGTTAACAACAAAGTGGATCCGGCTGACGACATCGACGTCATCAACACCGAGCTGGCGCTCTCTGACCTCGACACCTGCGAACGCGCGATTCATCGCGTGCAGAAGAAAGCCAAAGGCGGCGATAAGGACGCGAAAGCGGAACTGGCTGCGCTGGAAAAATGTCTGCCACAGCTGGAAAACGCGGGCATGCTGCGCGCGCTGAAAAACCTGACTGAAGAAGACAAAGCGGCAATCAAATACCTGAGCTTCCTGACCCTTAAGCCAACCATGTACATCGCCAACGTTAACGAAGACGGTTTCGAGAACAACCCGTACCTCGACAAAGTGCGTGAAATTGCAGCGGCAGAAGGTTCTGTGGTTGTGGCAGTTTGCGCTGCCGTTGAATCCGACATCGCCGAGCTGGACGACGCCGACCGTGAAGAGTTCATGGCCGAGCTGGGTCTGGAAGAGCCGGGCCTGAACCGCGTAATTCGCGCAGGCTATGAGCTGCTGAACCTGCAGACCTACTTCACCGCTGGCGTGAAAGAAGTGCGTGCGTGGACCATCCCTGTAGGTGCAACGGCGCCTCAAGCGGCT
This sequence comes from Enterobacter sp. B79-1, assembly GCF_057444735.1. Lineage (NCBI taxonomy): Bacteria > Pseudomonadati > Pseudomonadota > Gammaproteobacteria > Enterobacterales > Enterobacteriaceae > Enterobacter > Enterobacter sp. B79-1. The sequence goes on along the minus strand of NZ_JBYAZJ010000001.1, from coordinate 10,827 downwards.
GGTAAAATCCACACTGACTTCGAGAAAGGCTTTATTCGTGCGCAGACCATCGCGTTTGAAGACTTCATCACCTACAAGGGTGAGCAAGGCGCGAAAGAAGCAGGCAAGATGCGTGCGGAAGGGAAAGATTATATCGTTAAAGATGGCGACGTAATGAATTTCCTGTTCAACGTCTGAGTCGTCTTGAATGAAAAAAATCCACGCCCTGGCGTGGATTTTTTTATTGCGGGGTTAAAACACATTTTCTAATAGTTCTGTTTTCATGCTGGGTTCAAAGGGAATGATTTCGGCAGTCGCAAGCTTCAACGCCTGAAAAGGATCCTCGCGCAAGCGCTCTTCGAGAGAGACCAGACTCTCGCATTTAGCGAGTATGACTCCACCGGTTCTTGGGATCCGTCTACCCGATGCCAGAAATATCCCCTCTGCATACCCCTTTTTTAGCCACTCCACATGAGCAGGAATCGCTGCGTCAACCTCTTCAAGGGGTTTGATATAGGTCAATATGACAATGTAAACCGTACTCATCCTTTGCCTCATAGCTCTGTTTTAAACCGGTTGTTGGAACTGCTTATGCAGCCCTCTTTTGCTACCGGTTATTGTTATCGTTTTTTGGCGCTTTTGATGTTAATACGCTGGGCCCAATTGAGACAAAGCATTACGCTTCATATCCCAGGAATAAAACCACTCATGCCAGCCGTTTTGCTTTTCCGCATAGCTACAGACCACAACCACTTCCTTTGACAGGTTGAAAGTTAAGTAATAGAAAAATGCGCCTTCAGGAGGTGCTGACCAAAATAGTTTTTCGCCCTGCGCATTGAAGATGGTCAAAACGGTTGGTAGTGGCTTTGACTCGCTTAACGCAAAGACTAACTGGCGTGTTGAGTCGACCATTGCATAGTCAAAAAATGGCATACTAACCAGTATGTTACTTTCACCACACGCCCATTGAAGCAGGTCTTTTTCTTTAATACAAATGAGATTTTCAATCATTGGTAAACCTCAACTTTTAAAGTTTGATCTGCTTCAAATCCCCTTCAAAAAGCCCCACAAGATATACCCGGTATCGGGCTGGCTGCACTTCTTTATACGTTAATACAGTGGAAAACTCTTTTAAACACTTTGAACATGTGTTTTTCGAAACATCTAATTGGCTTTCATCATAGCTATATTTCTTATGTTCACTAACAAGCTTCACACCTCTCATTTTCTTAACCAAAAAGCATTTTACCTCTTCAGTGAGCGTGTCAAAATCATATGAGTTTACGATAGAGTAGACTATTACACCCTCGCATTCAGGGCATGCTATTTCCTTTCCATACTCTATGAAATCATTGTCAATGCCATCGAGGACTAATAACTTTTTCTTTAGTCGATTAGTTATTTTCATTTTTTGATCTTTTAATTTTATTAATAAAAAAGTAAGGCGAGAAGAAAATGAGGGACTTTATTAATTAATAACATTATTTATGTCAAACATTCCATTCGATATAAATACCACAATCGAAGCTTTTTTCATTAGACTGTACAACAATACTTCCCCATTCATGCTCCCATTGAATTCCATATGGAGGGGTTGTAATTTTAAGCTTAGGCTTCGAGGTTATTTCATTCTCAACCCATGCTGTCAAACGCTGCCGCTCATCCAATAAATTACTCAGATTAGCCCTTTTATCCCAATCATCTAGAGTTTTATAAAAACTTCCATCCTTACTGGTAAGGAATATTGATGGAGAAAAAGAAAATACTGAAGGCCTCAGTTCCAAAATGAAAATTTGATCTTTCCATTTAATATTATCGATAGAGAAATAAAAAGGTCCTATCGGAGTCAATGGCGAGAAGAATTTGTAAAATGCGGAATTTTTAAAAGTATCAACATCTTTTAACTCGAGTGGGTAGCTGTTAATTGCCACAAAACCAGTATGAACATCAAGGTTCATTTCTAACATATCTAAACCACCTTGCCTGGAAGTGACTACGTTGTATTCCAAACTATATACATCCCATGATTAAATGACTTTGTCTCATATGAGACTGAAACCCGCCCCCACTCATAGTTCCACCTAATGATGTCTGTTTCCGTAATATCAGGCGTGTCCAGGTTTAGTGATCCATTCAACCAATCAGACAAGCTTTTGACTGATTTATTTAGCATGTGAATATTAGTTCGAGCATTCCAATCATTAAATGCTTTATAGTATTGACTATTTTTATCAACAAGATGAAGCATAAAAGGAAAGCCATAGCATACTGGCCGTATATTAACTTGAAATTCTTTGTCGAAAAACGCTACTGAGTCAACAAGGTAGTGATTTGGCATGGTTTTCTTTATAGCTTTTTTCTTTACTAATTCGTGGTATATATCACACTTACAAAAGCCTTCTTCAGTATCAATTTCCAAAGGCAAACCATCAAGATATAGTTCACCTGTAATCGGTTTAAATTTTAAGTCAATCATGTGACCCTGATTTACTTTTGATTGTCTGACAAAATCTTAATGATATAAGCGACTCACATGATAACAACCATATGAGGAGAATTTCCCTTGTACAAATTACATTTGTTATAATCATTTACAATGACATCCGCACAACAATAAGGTCTTATTGCCAATGGTACAGTAAGTCAATCCACATTTCTTTTTCCCCAGCGATAACTTTTATGCCATCTCTATTTTGTTTTACATACTTCATGTACGTTTCATAGATAGCTCTTATAGTCACGGTTTTTTCAGAGCGAGAACCTTCAATCAAAGTCATTAGTTTTTCTAAATAAATTGATGAATCCACTCTTTCGTTGAAAAAAACCTTGAGATAATCGTGTACTTCATTATATGAATCGTAATTCATGATAGGCATTCCTGACTTCATACACTGATTTGTTTGGCACATCCAATTCTGGGGATATCCTGATAGCTGCGTCTCGCTTTCCAGCAGCAGCTTACCTCAGGCTCTATTCGCCCCTTCCCTGCGCATCTCCCTTCGATATCCACTCTCCGCTCTGGCGTGCCGTTGGGCTGGCAGTGGAACCAGAAGATCTCTGGAGCATTAACGCCATCAATATGTGCCAGCGGGTCATCACTGTCTGGTCGCAGTATACTTAGGTCAGCGGCACGTCCCCGTGTACCTTCTGCAGCAGGCGGTTATGGGTAATTTTCTCAATCGTTCTTCGAGCGGATTATCATCAGCGGCGAACAGATTGTGAATTAAGTGAAAAGGAGGAAATCAGCGTAGTGCGTGATATATAAAACAAAAGCCGTAATTGATATAATCCCAATATCTCTCAGAGAGGAGGATAAGGATTGGGAAGAGTCAAGAGTCATTTACCCTGCCCCATGCATCAACCTGCTCAGCCTCCATAAAAAACAAACATAATAAACAACCTGAAAAAATCAATTCCTCACATGACTATTAGTTAGCAAAAATAAAAATAAATATCACGTATCAAATCTCCATCCGCTTCATCAACGGTTCTTGTTTTGACTTTATTAAAGTCAGCTAAAATACCTTTCACTGGCAAATCAGGCTTTGATATGTCATCATAAAATGCTTCCTGTTGACTTTCCCGAAAATATTTTTTTATTAGAAAAACAAGATTCTTTCGTAACTTTTCTTCTGTCATCGCTTTTACTCCGGAATTATACTAACACATTCCCAAAAAAACAGATTACCTCCTGAAATCGATGGTAATAGTATAACCTGAGTAAAATAACACGGGATATTAAGTAAAAAACCATCCAGCCATTTTTTATTTAATATTTCACTGCCATATATTGAATAACCGTCTCCATATCTCCTGTTCCTCATAAGTAGGGACTCTATAATCTTGAGTCTTTCGCCTATATTCCATAAAACATGAGTCTATAGCTCGAATAGCCACCATTTTTTCTTTTCGACAATCATCTAAAATATATTGCATATCATGTAGACAATTAGAATCAAGAATATATTTTTGAAAAAACAGAACCAGGAAATCTAACACTTCATTATAAGATTGTAAATTTATCATGGTTCCACTGGCAGAATATCAAACTTGTCGAAATTAATAACTCTATTTTCAGCATGCAGCTGTTGAACATTTCCTTGCCCGTATTCAGGGTATGCCTTAGCAAACAGTTCAAGTGGCGCTCCTGGTCTATCGCCGAACATTCTTGGTCTCGCACTTGCGGAACACCATTTTCATATAATTGAAGCGTATCAAACTCAGCTCTAAGACGACCCTCACTCCATGATTTATCAAAAGGATCAAGTGAATTCAATTTATCTGCTCCTTTAATCTGGAATGCATCTCTTTCTGTGCACCCGGAGTCTAATTTATCAAAACCAAAATATGTGACTGGTGCGGATTTGAATTCAAATGTTTTAGGCACCCATGCGTTAATCGAACCGTCATCTTCGAGATACCTCATTTAGAATGGCAACTGTTTAATTTATATTGAAATGCTATGACATAGCCATATAAGCAACTTCAATTGAATCATATAATTTTACCAGTTCTCCACTTACAACTCATGATGGCCTAAGCAATAGTGACAGACAATTGTTCCAGTTAGGTTGTGAGGGTCATAAGCAGCATCAACATGTCCCCACTCCCTTGATACAGGAAGAACAATAGCCGATTTAGCTTTGAACCATTCCCTTAAACATCGGGTGACTTTCCCTTCGGGTTTATTCTGTTTTCCCATCAATAATTTTTCTGGGGCGAAGCGCCAACTGCGAATTAATGAGTTAGGATCATTAGGAACCAAGAAATCAATTATGATATATATATCTCCGTACTCATGGTCGCCTTTAAGGATAGTTCTGTATGAGACTGTTTTATTGTCTTTTTTCTCAGGCCACCCCTCCCACCCTACATTTGTATTATAAAACAATTCTGCCTTAGTAACTCTTGGTCCTAATAGCACCCTATTATTAAATTGAAGAACACCAGTTACTGCGTCAAAATTCATTTTCATATCCCAATATCAAATGGAAGGCCAATAGGTTCCAGAACTTTTTTATAATTCGAAAGGAAGAACTGGGTACCGCCACCGCTGCCAAACATTTCAGTATCTTGTGACAAAGCTTGTCCCGTACCAGCAATAGCATCTCGTTTGACTCTATACATCTGAATCTTACTTCTAAACCCAAATTTTTCATGAGGTAGGACTTGTAAGCTTTCCCATAATTTTTGTCGACTACCATTAGCAGCATCTAAAGTGGCTTTGTCGAAATAAAATCCTGACTGCCCAGGCGCTCCACCATAAACAATATCGCCTTCTTTAAGCATTGTGTTTGACCAGGAATCACGGCCTTGATAAATCCCTCTTCCTTGCCACTGCCTACCAAATGCCGCCTGGTTATGGTCGTTTGCTCGAGTCGGTGCACACTTCGCTTTCAATCCTAATGGATCAACCCAATTCAGAGGATTAATGGCGTAAACGTAAGTATTTATACCGCCACTTAAACCTATCGGGTCCTGCTGCGTAAACCGCCCGCAGTCCGGGTCATAATACCGGAACAGATTGTAGTGCAGCCCTGTCTCACGGTCCAGGTATTGCCCCTGCATCCGCAGGTTCTGGGAATATCCTGATAGCTGCGTCTCGCTTTCCCGCAGCAGCTTGCCCCAGGCGCTGTTAACGCCTTCCCATCGCACCTGCCCTTCGATATCTGTCATCCGCTCCGGCGTGCCGTTGGGCTGGCAGTGGAACCAGAAGATCTCCGGGGCATCAGCGCCGTCAATACGCGCCAGCGGGTCATAGCTGTCCTGGTCACTGTAGACGTAGGTCAGCGGCACGTCACCGTGCAGCTCCTGCAGCAGGCGGAACCCTTCCCAGACAAACCGGGTGGTGACCCGCTTGCCGACTGGCTGACCACCCAGTATCTGGCGGCGCGTTTTGCTGATGCGTCGTCCGAGCGGATCGTAGCGGAAGCTGACCTGCGTCTGCGGCCTGTTGCGATCCCGCGGCTGGCTGATAACCTCCGTCAGGCGATGTTCGCCGTCATAGCGGTAGTGCCAGCGAGTCTGACCGTTATCTTTCTCCACGGTGCGGCCGTGGTTGTCATAGCGCCAGCGAATGCCGTTCAGCTGCGTCAGGCGGTTGTGTGTAACCTTCTCGGCAGAGCCTTCGAGCGGGTTACCTGCAGCGTCCCAGCGCCACTGCTCCTGGCCGGGCAGCGTACCGTCCTGAACGAGCATACGCCCGGCGCTGTCGTACTGCCAGCGGTACCAGCTGAACGGGTTATCGTCCCGCTCTTCCCGCACCAGGTTATTGCGATAGTCGTAATCCCAGCGGCGGGACCAGCGGCGCGGCGACGGGCGCTGGGCATTGCCGGTAAAGACGTCCCGGCGATGCAGGCGGCCGAGACGGTCGTATTCGCTGCGGGTGGTCAGCAGCCCCTGCGTGCGGCTTGTTTCACGGTGGAGTTCGTCACGGGTAAAATCGGAGACCGACAGCTTATCGAGAGCAATGCTGAGCAGATGTCCGCTGCCGTAGTAGAACTGCTTCAGCTCGCGGCCATCGGGCAGCGTGACGGAGGTGCGGTTGCCCAGCGTGTCATACTCCCACGCCAGCTCGCCGTGCTCGCCCGCTTCGCGCGTCACGCGACCGAGCGCGTCATATTCAAAGGCGAGTTCCTGCTCTGCCTCGGTGCTCCACGCGTCGGCTGAAAGCGCAGGATGCAGCCCAATCCGGCTCAGCAGCCCTGACGGGGTGTAGTGGTAGCGTGTCTGGCCTTCCGGCGTGGTGCGGGCGACCAGCTGGCCGCTCGCGCTCCAGGCAAAGGCGTGGGTAATGGCCTCGGGATGACCGGCGGCAAAGGTACGCGCTATCGTGCGCCCGCAGGCGTCGTAGCGGTACTGCGAGGCCACACCATCGAGCCCTACCTCTTCCAGCAGCAGCGAATCTGCTCCCCAGCGGAACTGATACGCTTCGCCGTTTTCGTTTTCAAGAGCAACCAGACGCCCTCGGCTGTCCCAGCGGCGGCGAACCTCCTCACCCTGAGTATTACGCGTGGCGGTTAAGCGCCCGGCCTCATCGTATCTGAACTCACTTTCTTTACCGTCCGCGCCAGCATGCTTCACCGGCAGACCGCGTTCGTTCCATTTGAGCGACTCCGTCCAGCCTTCCGGGCGATCGAGCTGCACCGGGCGACCTGCGGCGTCGTAGCGGTAACAGGTCTCTTCGCCGTCAGCGCTTATCTCTGCCACCAGCCAGCCCAGCGGATGATAGCGGTAGCGGGTAATACGCCCGGAACAGTCAGTCGCACGAACGATCTGCCCGGCCTCGTTGTACTCCTGGTAGCGGCTGTTGCCGGCGGCATCGACCTCTTCAACGACCTGACCAAACTCGTCCCGGCGCAGCTGTGTGGTCTGTCCCATCGGATCCACCACACGCTTCAGCCCGTGATGTTCGTCGTACCAGAACCGGGTGGCGCTGCCGTCGGCTTCAACGATGGCTGACGGCAGCGCGCGGTGCTCAAACCAGTTCGTTGCGCGGGCATTGCCGTCGGCGTCGATCTCCTGCACCCGGTTGCCCATCTCGTCATAAACGAAGGTAACGGCATTCCCGAGCGGATCGATGCGACGCGTCAGAAGTTCGTTGTCATCCCACTCGTAGCGCCAGTTTTCACCGCGCTCGTCAACGTAGCGGACGATCAGATTTTGCGCGTTCCAGTAGTGGCGGCGCGTCTGACCGTCGTAGTGCTCAACGGTCGTCAGCCCGGCGGCAAAATCGTAGCTAAAGCGGCAACCGTCGCCGGTGCTGGTGCGGTTTTCCACCACGCGCCAGTGATCGAATTTTTTCCAGCGGTACTCGCTCTCCAGCCCGCCCGGCTGGCGGTGCCAGACCATCAGGCCGTGGTCGTTATAGCGGTATTCGCGGGTAACGACGCCGGAGGCATCCGTCGCGCTCGCCAGCTGTCCGCGCGCATCGTAGCCCCACTGCATCAGCGGCCATGTCTGGTTGCCGTCGAAATGGCTGGCAGCGGTCACGCGCTGCGGGAATCGTTCGTCTTCATAGCGCAGGGTGACGTCTATCGCCCGCGGCTCGTCGTGAAGACCGACCAGCCTGCCGTGCTCGTCCCACTCTGTCAGCAGCGCGTTGCCGTACTCGTCACTGAGGGAGGCCAGACGCAGGATGGATGGATTCGCCCGGGTAGGTTTATACAGACGCCACACCGCGCCGTCATCGTCAGCAATCGCCACGTCGCCGCTCTCATTACGGCGGATAATGATGCCTTCGCTGATGCTGTAAAACGCGCGGTCAACAGGCGGCAGCTCGAAGCTCAGCTCGCGTCCGGTTTCGTCGTACCAGGTGGCGTTGTTTTCTTCCAGCGTCAGATAGCTGTCAAAGGCGGTAGCCCAGCCCAGGCCAAACAACCCTTCGCGGGTGGTCAGGCTGTTGTAGCTGCGCTGCCAGCGAAGCGGGAAGCGGCCCGGCAGCGAGAAATCGAGTTCATCATCGTCATTCAGCACCTTCACACCGGTGGCGGCATGCACCGGGTGCGAGGAGCCAAACACGGCATTGACGGCCATATCGGCCAGCATCCCGCCGCCGGCTGCCGCCAGCGCGCAGGGCATGTTTTTCAGGATCTTGCCCGGACGGCCGCGGAGCAGGGAGAGCGCAATCATCCCCAGCGCCAGACCCGGCGTTTTGCCGCTTTTGATATCGCGAACCGTGAGCGTGTCGCCGCCGATGATCACGTTCGGGGAGACATCATCAGAAACGGTCCCTTCGCAGGTGGTGCGATCTTTCGCACGCACCGCAGGCTGGCCGTTAATGAAGACGCTTTTCGAGCCTTCCGCCAGATACTGCGGTCCGGAGTGCTTTTCACACGCCACCTTGTCTTCTTCCAGCGGTGAGGTGCCCGCGGCGGCAGACGCCACGCTCGGCTGCCACATTTCGCTACCAAACTGTCCGGCAGCGGAAAGCAGCATGCCCGCGTAATCGGCAAAGCTGCCCGGAGACTGCGGCTCAGGTGAAGGGGTATCTGCTGGCGTCAGCGTTCCGGCCGCGCGCGCGGCAGGGATCGCATTCGTCAGAACGTTATTCGAACCCGTTGTGATTTTCCCCGCAGGCGACGGCGGGAAAAGCGCGTTGCCTAACCCTTCGGCGGCGTTGCTGATATCGTCTGTGATCCCCGCCACGTTTGCCAGCACGCCGCCAATGATGCCGCTTAACAGACAACTGGAGCCAATCGCCGCCACGCCTGCGGCTGCCGCCCCTGCCCCCAGCAATGGCGCTGCCACGGTAGCTGCGGCACCCACCGCCGCGCCGATCACCGCATAGGCGGCACCTTCCGCCACAATGCTGGTGATGTCAGCAAAAATGCTGGAGTGAATAATCTCATCGCCCTTACGGGCCGCGTTGTTATCGCTCATGCCTTACACATTCCGGTTGTCGTTTAGCGTCAGGCTCTGCTTAAGCGCGCTCCAGCGCACCTCGTCCTCTTCAGTGAATGCTCTGAGCGCTGAGAGGGTAAAAATCATCAACACCGGTTTGCCCGGCGTCTGCACGGCCAGCTGTTTTTGCCACAGGCGCTGCCCGTTATGGTCAAAGTTGGTTTCAACTTCCAGACCGCTGATGTTGCCGTCAGGCCCGGTTTTCACACTCTGGAACTCGCTCTGAACGACCTCGCCCATCTGAGGGCGCATCACGTCCCACTGGCGGTGGAACTCTTCCTCATAATCGCTGCCATCCGGGATAACGCCGCGGCTGACCACAACGGACAGCCCGCTTTCGTCATCGCGAATAATATTCATGCTGTTATCCTGCCAGGCCGCAGGGAAAAGGGAAAACGAACCTTCCTGGAGGGTATATTTCATTGGTGAATCCGCGTCTAAGAATGCTGAAGAATTTTAAGGACCGTTATGGACAACATGGTGGCAGACAGAAAGCGGTTATTCTTTCGGCGGCGTGAATTTCGCCTGCACCGCCGCATCAATATCCCCTTTATGCCCCGCGCCCGGCGCCGTGGTGCCCGGTTTTGTGCCTGAGGTATTCAGGTGCAGCTTTCCGCCCGTCGTGATATGACCATCCCCTTCAACAAAGAAGTTAAACTCTTTGCCGATCAGGCTAATTTTGCCGTTCGCGTTAAGCTCAATGGCGCTCTCGCCGGAGACAAGTCTCAGCTTTGTTCCGGAAGCGATAACGTACTGCTCCACCGCCGCATCCAGCTTGCCTTTCCCCGTCAGGATCTCGGTTCCACCTTTCACCGCCTGGATCTGATTAGCCTCCACGCGATGCAGCTCGTTTTTCTTAACGTAATGGCTGCGCTCGCCACCGACGCTGTGCGTTTCATCATTCTTAACGCTGGTGTCCATGTTGCGCTCGGCCTGGATCCACACCTGCTCTGCACCTGCCTTGTCCTCAAAGCGCAGCGCGTTGGCGTTGTCGACCGAGCCGTCTTTCGTGCGGCTCATAAAGCCCATCTGCGTCGCCGCTGCCGGCAGCGCCCACGGCGGCATGCTGGCTTCGTTATACACGCGCCCGGTAATAATCGGACGATCCGGGTCGCCGTTGATAAAGTCCACCACCACCTCATCGCCCACGCGCGGAATTTGCACACCGCCGTAGCCCTGGCCGGCCCACGCGCTCGACACGCGCACCCAGCAGGAGCTGGTGTCATCACCCTTCGCCAGACGGTCCCAGTGGAACTTCACCTTCACGCGACCATATTTATCCGTCCAGATACTCTCCCCCTGCGGCCCGACCACTTTCGCGGTCTGCGGGCCGTAGGTGCGCGGCCACGCCGTGCTCTGCGCCGGGCGATAAGAGACCGACGCCGGGATGACCGTGAAATCGGTGCGGTGAATGGTTTCACCTTCACCGCTGGCGTAGCGGTTCTC
>NZ_JBYAZJ010000019.1:0-843 GCF_057444735.1 Enterobacter sp. B79-1 | reverse complement strand
CTTAACCTTCGGGAGGGCGCTTACCACTTTGTGATTCATGACTGGGGTGAAGTCGTAACAAGGTAACCGTAGGGGAACCTGCGGTTGGATCACCTCCTTACCTTAAAGAACCTGCCTTTGTAGTGCTCACACAGATTGTCTGATGAAAATAGCAGTAAAAATCTCTGCAGGCTTGTAGCTCAGGTGGTTAGAGCGCACCCCTGATAAGGGTGAGGTCGGTGGTTCAAGTCCACTCAGGCCTACCAAACTCCTTTTAAAGGATGAGCGGTACAGAGATTGCAAACGATGGGGTTATAGCTCAGCTGGGAGAGCGCCTGCCTTGCACGCAGGAGGTCTGCGGTTCGATCCCGCATAGCTCCACCATCCTTTTACTGCGAACACAAGAAAACTTCAGAGTGAACCTGAAAAGGTGCACTGCGAAGTTTTGCTCTTTAAAAATCTGGATCAAGCTGAAAATTGAAACGACACACATGTTATGTGTGTTCGAGTCTCTCAAATTTTCGCAAGTCGATGATGAATCGAAAGAAACATCTTCGGGTTGTGAGGTTAAGCGACTAAGCGTACACGGTGGATGCCCTGGCAGTCAGAGGCGATGAAGGACGTGCTAATCTGCGAAAAGCGCCGGCGAGGTGATATGAACCTTTGACCCGGCGATGTCCGAATGGGGAAACCCAGTGTGTTCCGACACACTATCGTTAACTGAATACATAGGTTAACGAGGCGAACCGGGGGAACTGAAACATCTAAGTACCCCGAGGAAAAGAAATCAACCGAGATTCCCCCAGTAGCGGCGAGCGAACGGGGAGCAGCCCAGAGTCTGAATCAGCTTGTGTGTTAGTGGAA
>NZ_JBYAZJ010000010.1:0-116605 GCF_057444735.1 Enterobacter sp. B79-1 | reverse complement strand
GAGACTTGGTATTCATTTATTGTCCGAAGACATTAAGAATCCATGTCACTTTGAGTGCCCACACAGATTGTCTGATAAATTGTTAAAGAGCAGTGCAACGCGGCTTTCGCTCACCGTTGCGAGGTCCCGTATATTACGTTTTCCTCATTCAGAGTCAAGCAATTATTTTTACTTTTCTCTGTTGGCGTCCATCTCTGAACCCCGCTAACCCGGCGGCCTGCAAGCCGTTGTTCCGTGTCAGTGGAGGCGCATTATAGGGAGTTCTCAGACGTTGACAACCCCTCTTTTAAAAAAAACGTTTAACCGTCTCTTTTTTGCGCAAAACTGTGTCAGAGCGCCAGTTTTTCGAGCGTTTCAAACCCATAACGGTGTAAAACGGGTAAAAGTTGCTCAGTTTCTTTTGTTATCGCCATACAAAAAGCGATATTCGCGTCAGACGATTTTGCATCCGGCGCTTCATGTTCCAGCAGCCAGGCCGTGCGTCGAGCAATGGCAGCACCAGAATCCACCAGCCGAGTTCCTTCCGGGAGAACCTCTAACAGTTCTTCCTGTAATAGAGGGAAGTGAGTGCAGCCCAGCACAACCGTATCCGGTGGCTCCGGCATCCGCAGCCACGGGCGAAGAATGCGACGCAACTCGTCGAGTGATACCGCCTCTCCGTGCAACTTGGCTTCCGCCATCTCCACCAGTTCTGCCGAACCCAGCATGGCGATCTGGCACTCATTGGCGAAACGGTCAATGAGCTCGCGCGTATAAGGACGTTTTACCGTTCCACGCGTGGCCAGCAAACCGACGATACCATTCGCCGTCAGACGTGCAGCGGGTTTAATTGCAGGCACAACACCCACAACCGGGAACGGGAATTTTTCACGCAGGGCAGGAAGGGAGACCGTGCTCGCCGTATTGCAGGCAATAACCGCCAGCGCCAGGGGATAGCGCTGTTGAACCGCAGTGACGATTTCAACCACACGCTCCACAATAAAGTCTTCACTCTTTTCCCCATACGGGAACGCGACGTTATCGAAGGCGTAGATATAATGGAGATCCGGCAGCAGATGCCGAATCTCATCATAGACCGAAAGCCCACCGACGCCGGAATCAAACACCAGCACGGTGGGACGCGGATTAGAAGGTGTAGCTGCCAGACAAGGTGTATTCCCGTCCTGCAGTTTGATAGCCATAAACTGTCTCGTAATCTTTATCGAACAGGTTGGCTATTTTACCACGAACTGTGAGGTGAGAGGTGACAGGATATGAAACTGCGGCATCCCACAGGCTTACACCGCCCATTTTAACCTTTTGATACGGATAGGTTCCGAAGTTGGTGTCGTAACGCGTCCCCAGGTAATGGTAAGTCAGGCTCCAGTCGAGATCATAGATCTGGGTATCGAGCTGGTACTTCACCTGCTGCTTAGCACGACGATCAAGAAGTTCGTTGGTCGTCGCATTACGCGCATCAACATAGTCATATCCGACGGTATGCATCACCGGGCCAGTGTCAAATGACACCGTGGCTTCTACACCTTTAATGCGTGCTTTGCCGACGTTGTAATATTCCTGGAGGTTGTTATTGAAGTCGATAAGATTATCAACATCGTTACGGTAAGCGGAAACACGCCAGCTCACACCTGCCGTAAGCCCCTCGAATGCACCTTCCCACTGCTTGCTTTCTTCTGGATCAAGATGGTCGTTGCCATAATAGCCGTAAAGCTGCCCTAAATTAGGCGCTTTATATGCCGTGCCGTAAGAGGCGATAAACCGATAACCCTCAATGAATTCCCAGGCGGCACTGCTCTGCCAGGTACCATGGCGACCAAACTGAGAGTTATCGTCGCTACGGGCTGCTCCTTCGAGGGTAAAGTCGCCTAATTTTTGCAACCCGGTCAGATAGACGCCCGTGTTACGCAAGTCGTAGCCATTCGTGACATAGTTTGTGTTGGGCTCAGTGCTCTGTTTCTGCCAGTCGACACCCGCGCCAATGTTGCCGTGTCCGACGTCAACGGAGTTGGTCCACTGAACGTTGTACTGTTTGATTTCATCCAGCGTCGCCGTGGAGTCATAACGCCCCAGATGCGGATCGTAGTTAAAGTCTTTGCTGTGGCTGTAGCTGGAGAGCAACTGTGAATGGAAGATGTCCTCGTTAAAGCGCAACCCGGCATCCCATGTCTGACTATACAACTGGCGGGTATCAACCAATACATCAGGTGTAAATGCGCTGTAATAGCCGTCATAAGCGGTACGGTTGCTGTAGCCATAACCGCGCACAAAGCCACTCCACTGCTCAGAGAATGTATGTTCCAGCGCGCCGTATAGCGTTTTATTCATATAACCGTCGCGATCGGTCTGAGCAAGACCACCGTTGTTGCCGTCCGCGACCACATCAAAACCTTTGTTATAGGTGTAATCACCCGCCAGCGTCACGCGCGTGCTGTCGCCTAATGTTTGCTGCGTGCTGCCACCATAATTTTGGTAACCGTGCGAACCTACTCCCGCGTTCAGCGTTGTACCGTCTTTTGCTCGCGTGGTGATAATGTTCACCACGCCGCCAATCGCGTCTGAGCCATACACAGCAGAACGTGGTCCACGAATGTATTCGATTCGCTGTACCAGGGCGATCGGGAACTGGCTGAGATCTGACGATCCCGTGACACCCGCCTGGTTAAGGCGAATACCATCGACGAGAATCAGGACGTGACTGGAGTTGGTGCCACGTATAAAGAGAGAAGAGAGTTGCCCCATCCCGCCATTTTGCGCCGTATCCACGCCGGGCAAGCGGCGCATGACATCGATAACGGTCGTGGATTGCCAGCGATCAATATCTTCACGCGTTACAACCGAGGTTGCAGCCAGAACAGATTTTTCAGGTTGTTCAAAACGATTTGCCGTCACCACCAACGAGTCGGCACTGTCCTGCGCCCAGCCCGAAAATGCCGTGACGGACAACGCCGTCAACAGCGATACTTTTTTAATCATTGTTAAAGCATCCACAATATAAGAAGGATGCCGCAGGCCTCATCTATAGCACGCGATGATGAAACCAAATGCGACGTAATCCCGGCAGGTCTTCGGGCTAGGTGGCGTTATACGGATGAAGACTTCCCATTTTCACAGTGTCTACAACTCTCATCCCGCCAGTCTTTACCGCTGCGCGTCAGCTCCAGATTTACACTGGATTCCCTTTTCACTCTCAGGAGACCGGAAACAGAATGCTACAATTAGACACGTATAGATGTCCAGATAGCTATTGGCCATTAAATCTGGACATCCCCTGAACAATGCCTACAATCCCCGCGTAATTCTTTATCACTCAGGACGCATCATGACCCCAGAACACCTCCCGACAGAACAGTACGACGCGCAGCTGGCAGAGAAAGTCGTCCGCCTGCAAAGTATGATGACGCCTTTCAACGCGCCCGTTCCCGAGGTGTTCCGCTCTCCTGTCAGCCACTACCGCATGCGTGCCGAATTCCGCATCTGGCACGACGGTGACGATCTGTACCACATCATTTTCGATCAGCAGACGAAGTCCCGTATTCGCGTGGACAGCTTTCCGGCGGCGAGCGAGCTCATTAACCAGTTAATGAAGCTGATAATGGACGGCGTGCGCAACAACCCTGTGCTGCGCAACAAGCTGTTCCAGATTGACTACCTGACCACGCAAAGCAATCAGGCGATAGTCTCTCTGCTGTATCACAAAGCCTTGAACGACGAGTGGCGCGAGCAGGCAGAAGCGCTGCGCGATGCGCTACGCGCGCAGAACATCAACGTTCACCTGATTGGCCGCGCGACGAAAACTAAAATCATGCTCGACCAGGACTATATCGACGAGCGCCTGCCGGTAGCGGGTAAAGAGATGGTGTATCGTCAGGTCGAGAACAGCTTCACCCAGCCGAACGCCGCAATGAACGTGCAGATGCTGGAATGGGCGCTGAAAGCGACGGAAGGGTCTAAGGGCGATCTGCTGGAACTGTACTGCGGTAACGGCAACTTCTCGCTGGCGCTGGCGCGTAACTTCGATCGCGTGCTGGCAACGGAAATCGCCAAGCCGTCGGTTGCCGCCGCGCAGTACAACATTGCCGCTAACCATATCGACAACGTGCAGATCATTCGTATGGCGGCAGAAGAGTTCACGCAGGCGATGAACGGCGTACGCCAGTTTAACCGCCTGGAAGGGATCGATCTGAAGAGCTACCAGTGTGAGACGATTTTTGTCGACCCGCCGCGCAGTGGCCTGGACAGCGAAACCGAAAAGATGGTGCAGGCGTACCCGCGCATTTTGTACATCTCCTGTAACCCGGAGACGCTGTGCAAGAACCTCGAAACATTGAGCCAGACGCACAAGGTTGAACGTCTGGCGCTGTTCGATCAGTTCCCGTATACGCACCATATGGAGTGCGGCGTACTGCTCACGGCGAAGTAATGTGGGCCTTGTAGGGCAGGTAAGCGAAGCGCCACCTGCCAAAAAAGCCGGATGGCGCTTCGCTTATCCGGCCTACAATGACAAAACCCTTTACTCTGGTAACTGGCTCTTGCGGCTACGCATGCGCGAACCAATCCAGAACACCAGCGCCACAGACAGTACCGCCGGCAGGAAGTTAGAGCCGATATCCGGATACTCCGCGCGCACCACGGTGCTATACAGCAAGACGCCCAGAATAAAGCAGGCAGCGGCCAGCCCCGGTAACCCCACCGGCATGGTGCGGTTCAGGTAACGTTGATGCAGGCAGTACACCGTCAGCACCAGCGCAATAAGCGGGAAAATCGAAAACGGCACGATTGAGCTAAAAATAGCGGCAAACGTACCATTAATGGATAAGCCAGCGATCAATGCCAGCAACAGCGTCCCTTTATCCTGACCTGACTGTTTCATTACTCACCTTCACTCTTCGGTTTGATGTGCCAACTTCTCTTGTTCACGGCGATACCAGTAGTACGCACCTTTCGAAATCATGCGCAGCTGCAATACCAGTCGCTCTTCGAGCTGCTTGCGTTGTTCAATGCT
Source organism: Enterobacter sp. B79-1 (assembly GCF_057444735.1). Classification (NCBI taxonomy): domain Bacteria; kingdom Pseudomonadati; phylum Pseudomonadota; class Gammaproteobacteria; order Enterobacterales; family Enterobacteriaceae; genus Enterobacter; species Enterobacter sp. B79-1. Next base: position 111,603 of record NZ_JBYAZJ010000010.1, on the reverse strand, counting down.
GACATCCAGCGCTTCAGCACCTGCGCTGAAAACAATCGTCACCATGGCTTCGGCCTGTGCTTCAGTAAACGCACGCGGCATATGGTTTTCGAGTTCAAGATAGTCGGCAAGTTCCGCGATAAAGTGCTGAATTTCACGCGCGACGGCGGCACGAAACGCCGCCGATGTGCCCGAACGCTCGCGCAGAAGCAGACGAAACGCGTTGGGGTTATTGCCGATAAATTCCATAAAGGTCGACACGGAGGTGCGGATCACGCTGCCCCCTTTAGCGATACGCTGACGCGCCTGGCGCATCAGCTGCCTCAGCATTAACCCGCTCTCATCGACCATGGTCAGGCCCAGTTCATCCACATCACGGAAGTGACGATAGAAGGATGTTGGCGCAATTCCGGCCTCGCGTGCGACTTCGCGCAGACTCAAACTGGCAAAACTCCGCTCAGCACTCAGTTGACTGAATGCGGCTTCCACCAGCGAACGCCGGGTTTTCTCTTTTTGTTGTGCTCTTACGCCCATCACGATAGTTGAATCCTTCCAAAGGCCTGATGGCACTATACCAGAGAATAAAATTAATCTGTTTGCCTGGCTTTGTGAATGATTGTTTACGTGCGGTTTGTGCTCCACTGCCGGAAAAAAGCACAACGATAATTGGGTTACTCTGGCAATGATGTTATGATTCTGTTGCTTTTATGTATAAGAACAGGTAAGCCTTGCCATGCCACATTCCTACGATTACGACGCAATAGTTATTGGTTCCGGCCCCGGCGGCGAAGGCGCTGCTATGGGTCTGGTGAAACAGGGAGCCAGAGTAGCGGTCATTGAGCGCTACCATAATGTCGGCGGCGGTTGCACCCACTGGGGCACCATCCCTTCGAAAGCCCTCCGCCACGCCGTTAGCCGCATTATTGAATTTAACCAGAACCCTCTCTACAGCGACCACTCCCGACTTCTTCGTTCCTCCTTTGCCGACATCCTGAATCACGCGGATACCGTCATTAACCAGCAGACGCGCATGCGTCAGGGGTTTTATGAGCGTAACCACTGTGAGATTTTGCAGGGCAACGCGCATTTTGTGGATGAACATACCCTGGCGCTCGAATGCCACGACGGGTCGGTTGAAACCCTCACCGCCGAAAAATTTGTTATCGCCTGCGGTTCACGTCCATACCATCCGGCAGACGTGGACTTCTCGCACCCGCGCGTTTACGACAGCGACTCCATTCTCAGCCTGCAGCACGAACCACGCCATGTGATCATCTATGGCGCGGGCGTGATTGGCTGTGAATATGCGTCGATATTCCGCGGAATGGAGGTCAAAGTTGATCTCATCAATACCCGCGACCGCCTGCTGGCATTCCTCGATCAGGAGATGTCAGACTCCCTCTCCTATCACTTCTGGAACAGCGGCGTAGTCATTCGCCACAACGAAGAGTACGAGAAGATCGAAGGCTGCGACGACGGGGTGATCATGCACCTGAAGTCCGGCAAAAAGCTGAAAGCCGACTGCCTGCTGTACGCCAACGGCCGTACCGGCAACACGGATTCACTGAAGCTGGAAAATATCGGGCTTGAGACCGACAGCCGCGGTCAGCTGAAGGTCAACAGCATGTACCAGACCGCGCTACCGCACGTTTACGCGGTCGGCGACGTGATTGGTTACCCGAGCCTGGCCTCCGCCGCTTACGACCAGGGGCGCATTGCGGCTCAGGCGCTGGTAAAAGGCGAAGCGACGGCGCACCTGATCGAAGATATCCCAACGGGGATCTACACTATTCCTGAAATCAGTTCGGTCGGTAAAACCGAGCAGCAGCTGACGGCAATGAAGGTGCCTTACGAGGTGGGACGTGCCCAGTTTAAACATCTGGCGCGGGCGCAAATCGTGGGGATGAGCGTAGGTACGCTGAAGATCCTGTTCCATCGCGAGACGAAAGAGATCCTCGGTATTCACTGCTTCGGTGAACGCGCGGCGGAAATCATTCATATCGGCCAGGCAATAATGGAGCAGAAAGGTGGTGGTAACACCATCGAGTACTTCGTTAACACCACCTTTAACTACCCGACAATGGCGGAAGCCTACCGGGTAGCTGCGCTGAACGGCTTAAACCGCCTGTTTTAACGCGTTGTCAAAATGGCCATCCATCGAACCACGGATGGCCTCTGCCAGCTGCTCATAGCGGCTGCGCAGCGGTGAACCCGGACGATAAACGAGGCCAATGGTGCGACGCGGCTCCGGCTTGATGCACGGCAGATAGACTACGCCATCACGCTTACGCTCGCGCGGCACGGCCAGCGCAGGCAGCAGCGTAATTCCGCTTCCCGCCGCGACCATATTACGCAGCGTTTCCAGGCTGGTTGCGCGGAAATGGGTATCCTCATCCGCACCCGCTTCGAAGCAGAAGCCCATCGCCTGATCGCGCAGGCAGTGGCCATCTTCCAGCATCAGCAGCTTTTCACCGGCCAGATCGGCCATCGGCACGCGATCGCGGTTCGCCCACGGGTGATCTTCATAGATCGCCAGCATCATCGGCTCATCGAACAGCGGCACTTCAATAAAGGCTTCGCTCTCTTTCACCAGCGCCAGAATGGCGCAGTCGAGCTTGCCGCTATCTAACTGCGCCAGCAGCTGATGCGTTTGCGCTTCATGCAGGTACATTTCGAGTTTCGGGAACGTCTGGTGCAGCATCGGGATGATGTGCGGCAACAGGTACGGGCCAACGGTTGGGATCAGGCCGATATGCAGCGGGCCGGACATCGCCTCCCCCTGCTGGCTTGCCATTTCCTTGAGCACTTTGACCTCGCGCAGCACGGTGCGCGCCTGATCCACCAGCAGCAGACCTGCCTGTGTGAACAGAACCTTACGACTGGTGCGCTCCAGCAGCATCACGCCCAGCTCGTCTTCCAGCTTGCGGATCTGACCGCTCAGCGTGGGCTGGCTGACGTGGCAGGAATCTGCCGCGCGGCGAAAGTGACGATGCTCGGCTAACGCTACCAGGTATTCAAGATCACGAATATTCATTATTCATCCTCCGTCGCCACGATAGTTCATGGCGATAGATAGCATAGCAACGAACGATTATCCCTATCAAGCATTCCGTTGAATAATACACCACATAGACGAGGCGGCACGTGTTTGACCCTTGACGTCCCCGCACCGTCAGCGAGTTTCTCTCAAAACTCGAACAACTAAAGCCAACGTGAACTTTTGCGGACCCCGTGGTCCGCTTTTTTTTGCGTAAAAAAGCCTGACACTAAGCCAGGCTCCGTTTTTCTCCCTCTCCCCGTGGGAGAGGGCAGGGGTGAGGGCACCAGCCCGCACTGTTCAAACCAAATCAAACCAACCGGCTCTTCGCATCCGCAATCGCCTGCGCCACCTGCTTCGGCGACACGCCGCCTTTCGCCGCACGCTTATCCAGACAAGACTGCAGGGCCAGAATCGGATACACATCGTCTCCAATCACCGCGCTGAATTTCTGCAGCTCGGCCAGCGTCAGATCTTCCAGCGGCTTGCCCTGACGAATCGCCTCGACTACCGCTTCGCCCACAATATGGTGCGCCTCGCGGAACGGTACGCCTTTCGCCACCAGGTAGTCCGCCAGCTCGGTGGAGTTTGCATAGCCCTGCTGCGCCGCTTCCTGGCAGCGCGGGCGTTTCACCTGAATGCCGTCCAGCACCAGCGCGCCCATATGCAGGCAGTCCAGCCAGGTATCGAGCGCGTCGAACAGCCCTTCTTTGTCTTCCTGCATATCTTTGTTGTACGCCAGCGGCAGCCCTTTCAGGGTCATCATCATGCCGGTCAGCGCACCCTGCACGCGGCCACACTTGCCGCGGATCAGCTCCAGTGCGTCCGGGTTTTTCTTCTGCGGCATCAGGGATGAGCCTGAGGTCACGCGGTCGGACAACTCGACGAAGCCCGCTTCGCCAGAGTTAAAGAAGATCAGGTCTTCGGCAAAGCGCGACAGGTGCACCATCCCGATAGACGCGTTTGAGAGCAGCTCCAGCACGTGGTCGCGGTCAGAGACGCTGTCCAGGCTGTTACGGGTGGCGGAGGCAAAGCCCAGCCAGCCTGCCAGCTGTTCGCGGTCGATTTCATACGCCGTACCGGCCAGCGCACCGCTGCCCAGCGGGCTGACGTCCAGGCGCTTCAGGGTGTCCTGCAGACGGCTTTCATCACGCGCCAGCATCTCAACGTAGGCCAGACACCAGTGCGCAAAGGTCACCGGCTGGGCGCGCTGCAGGTGGGTATAACCCGGCATCACCGCGTCCTGGTTGTTCTGCGCGGTCTCCACCAGCGCACTCTGCAGCTGACGGTTGGCCGCCAGCAGTTCGCCAACGGTATCTTTACACCACAGCTTCAGGTCGGTGGCGACCTGATCGTTACGGCTGCGCCCGGTGTGCAGCTTTTTACCCAGTTGGCCGACTTTATCGATCAGTTTGCCTTCCACCCAGCTGTGAATATCTTCAGCATCGCTTTCGAGGATCTGCTGCGGGTTAAGACGCACCTCTTCCAGCAGATTGTTCAGCGCGTCTTCCAGCTGTAATTGTTCGTCTGCGGTCAGTACGCCCACCGTCACCAGCGCTTTGGACCAGGCCACAGAGCCGACAATATCCTGTTCGGCCAGGCGGTAGTCGAAGCGCAAAGAGTCGTTGAACTGTTTGAACCGCTGATCCGCTGCCTGTGTAAAACGCCCACCCCAAAGTGCCATAACATGATTCCTTTATTCGTTAGTTCTGCCGGGTGGCGCTTCGCTTACCCGGCCTACGGTCATTCAATAAAAACTTAGGCTAAAATACGCGTGCCAATCGGCGTGCCGTTGAACAGTGCCGGGAGCTGCTCCGCGTGACGCCAGGAGGCGATATCCACAGGGCGGCCCAGCGTGCGCGCCGCATCCAGCGCGGCGTTCACTTTAACGATCATGCCGTCGGTAATAATGCCCTGTTCGATCAGCTGCTCGGCTTTGGCGGCGGTCATTTCCGCAATGCGCTGGCCTTTACCGTCCAGAATGCCGCTCACGTCGGAGAGCAGGATCAGGTCCGCACCCAGCGTTGCCGCCAGTGCCGTCGCCGCCTGGTCAGCGTTGACGTTCATCAGCTCGCCCTCTTCGGTCACACCGATAGAGCTCACCACCGGCAGGAATCCGCCTTCCAGCAGCGTATTAATCAGCTTAGGCGAACCTGGCTGCGCCAGTCCAACGTGGCCGAGCTCTTCGTCGAGCTGGGTCACTTTTACGCTGTCGCCATCGCCCAGATAGAGGCCAACGGAGGCAATGTGGTGTTTCTTCGCCCACGCCAGCAGCGTTTTGTTTGCCGTACCCGCCAGCGCACCGGTAATGATGTCGATCTGGTCAGCAGGCGTAACGCGCAGGCCGTTCTTCTTTTTCACCGGCAGGTTGAGCCCTTTCATCAGCTCGTCCACCACGCAGCCGCCGCCGTGCACAATCACCAGCGGACGTTGGTGTGATTCACGATAGTTCACCAGCGCGGTAAACAGACGCTCCAGCGCTTCTTCGCTGTCCAGCAGTACACCACCGAGTTTGATAATTAATGGGTTCATCATCACACCTTAAATAAGAGCCTGCGTTTCCGGGAAACCGAAACGAATATTTGCACACTGCATTGCCTGTGCGGCAGCGCCTTTGAGTAAGTTATCTTCTGCGGCCACCACAATCAGGTGCTCGCCCTGCACGGCAAAACCGATATCGCAGAATGGCAGGCCGACCACGTTTTTCAGCGCCGGCATGCCTTTGTCGTACAGACGTACCAGCGGTTTATCCGCGTACGCCTGCGTGAAGGCCTCGCTCACCTGCTCTTTGGTCACGCCAGGCTTCAGGCGGCAGGTAATGGTTTCGAGGATCCCACGCGGGAAGCTGCCCAGATGCGGGGTGAAAATCACGTCCGCGCCCAGATGGGTGGTGATTTCAGGGTGATGACGGTGATTAAACACGCCATACGGCTGAAGGCTCACTTCGCAGAAGCTGTTGGAGATAGCCGCTTTGCGCCCTGCTCCGCTCACGCCGCTGGCGGCGTTGATCACCGGCCACTGGTTGAGATCCAGCAGGCCCGCGTCGATCAGCGGCTTCAGGGAAAGCTGCGCCGCCGTCGGGTAGCAGCCCGGCACGGCAATCAGGTTCGCTTCTTTCAGCTTATCTGCGCTCCACTCCGCCAGGCCGTACACCGCTTTTTCAAGCAGATCAGGGTGCTGATGGGTGAAACCGTAATATTTTTCGTAAAACGCGCCGTCGTTAACGCGGAACGCGCCGGAGAGGTCGAAGACTACGCAGCCAGCCGCCAGAAACTGCGGCGCCAGGTCGTGACTGACCTCGTGCGCGGTGGCTAAAAACACCACGTCGACGCCGTCGGTAAACTCGCTGATGTCAGACATTGGCTGCAGCGGCAGATCGACAATGCCCCTAAGCTGCGGATGCAAATCGGAAATTAACTTTCCTGCATCATTGCTTTGCGCTGACACGGTCAAAGCGGTTATGGTCATATGTGGATGGCGATTCACGTAGCTTACAAGCTCTGCGCCCGCATAACCGCTAGCGCCTACAATCAGCGTATTCAACATCGGGTTCCTTTATGCTCAACGTTAATGTATTTTTATTCACATTTATTGCATGAATATTGATACTATCACGACCTAAGGTGTGTCAACAATGAAAATGAACTTACCGCCATTTATCGAGATCTACCGCGCCCTGATTGCCACTCCGTCCATCAGCGCAACGGAAGAAGCGCTGGATCAGAGCAATGAGTCTTTAATCAATCTGCTGGCGGGTTGGTTTAGCGATCTTGGGTTTAACGTTGAGGTTCAGCCCGTCCCCGGAACACGCCACAAATTCAACCTGCTCGCCCGCACCGGTACCGGTGCGGGCGGCCTGCTGCTGGCCGGTCATACCGACACCGTACCGTTTGACGATGGCCGCTGGACGCGCGACCCGTTCACCCTGACCGAGCACGACAACAAGCTCTACGGCCTGGGCACCGCCGACATGAAAGGCTTCTTCGCCTTTATCCTCGACGCGCTGCGTGACGTGGACGTGACGAAGCTGAAAAAGCCGCTCTATATCCTCGCGACCGCCGATGAAGAGACCAGCATGGCGGGCGCGCGCTACTTCTCTGAAAACACGTCGATTCGCCCGGATTGCGCGATCATCGGCGAGCCGACTTCTCTGCAGCCGATTCGCGCGCATAAAGGCCATATCTCTACCGCCGTGCGCGTGCTGGGCCAGTCCGGCCACTCCAGCGATCCGGCGCGCGGCGTGAACGCCATCGAACTGATGCATGACGCCATCGGCCGCATCATGACCCTGCGCGACGACCTGAAAGAGCGCTATCACTACGAGGCGTTCACCGTGCCGTATCCGACGCTGAACCTCGGCAGCCTGCACGGCGGTGATGCCTCGAACCGTATCTGCGCCTGCTGTGAACTGCACATGGACATCCGCCCGCTGCCGGGCATGACCCTGAGCGATCTCGACGGCCTGCTGAATGAAGCGCTGGCCCCGGTGAGCGAACGCTGGCCGGGTCGCCTGACGGTCTCGGAACTGCACCCGCCGATCCCGGGCTATGAGTGCCCGCCGGATCACCAACTGGTCCAGGTGGTGGAAAAACTGCTCGGCGAAAAAACCGACGTGGTGAACTACTGCACCGAAGCGCCGTTTATTCAGACCCTGTGCCCGACACTGGTGCTCGGCCCGGGCTCCATCAACCAGGCCCACCAGCCGGATGAATATCTGGAAACCCGCTTCATCAAGCCCACCCGTGAACTGATTACCCAGGTTGTGCATCACTTCTGCTGGCATTAAAACAGCCCCTCACCCTGCCCTCTCCCCAAAGGGGAGAGGGTGTTCAAGTTCTCTCTCCCCTTTGGGGAGAGGGTTAGGGTGAGGGGAGTAAATCCCGCGATCTCCGTCACATTCCCATAAGCATCTCTTATCTGACGCAAAGCGAATTAAATTTCGTAAATTGCCCACATTTATTCGTTTGCTGAACCGTTTTCGCAGCAATTGACGACGGGGGTTTTACGTGGCTTTATAAAGGGAGATGACAAAATAATGTCCAAAAGATTTTCGATTGGGCATAAACAAAAATGATGGGGTGACTGGGTTTTTATGAACGAACAATATTCCGCGTTGCGTAGTAATGTCAGTATGCTCGGCAAAGTGCTTGGAGATACCATCAAAGATGCGTTGGGGGAAAACATCCTCGACCGCGTTGAAACCATCCGCAAGCTGTCTAAATCTTCCCGTGCCGGTAACGAAGCCAATCGTCAGGAGCTGCTCACCACCTTGCAGAACCTGTCAAATGATGAGCTGCTGCCCGTTGCACGCGCATTCAGCCAGTTCCTGAATCTGGCCAACACCGCTGAGCAATACCACAGCATTTCGCCAAATGGCGAAGCTGCCAGCAACCCGGAAGTCATTGCCCGTACGCTTCGTAAACTCAAAGACCAGCCCAATCTCAACGAAGCCACCATCAAAAAAGCGGTGGAATCTCTTTCGCTGGAGCTGGTGCTGACCGCTCACCCAACCGAGATCACTCGTCGTACGCTGATCCACAAAATGGTGGAAGTGAACAACTGTCTGAAGCAGTTGGATAACAAAGACATTGCCGACTACGAGCGCAACCAGCTGATGCGACGCCTGCGCCAGCTGATTGCCCAGTCCTGGCATACCGATGAAATTCGTAAACATCGCCCAAGCCCGGTCGACGAGGCCAAATGGGGCTTTGCGGTGGTGGAAAACAGCCTGTGGGAAGGGATACCAAACTACCTGCGCGAGCTGAACGAACAGCTGGAAGAGAACCTGGGCTACCGCCTGCCGGTTGATTTTGTTCCGGTGCGCTTCACCTCCTGGATGGGCGGCGACCGCGACGGTAACCCGAACGTGACCGCGGAAATCACCCGTCACGTCCTGCTGCTGAGCCGCTGGAAAGCGACCGATCTGTTCCTGAAAGATATTCAGGTACTGATCTCCGAGCTGTCGATGGTTGAAGCAACGCCGGAACTGCGCGCGCTGGCCGGAGAAGAAGGTGCCAGCGAGCCGTACCGTTTCCTGATGAAGAAACTGCGTGGTCAGCTGATGGCGACTCAGGCCTGGCTGGAAGCACGCCTCAAAGGTCAGCGCCTGCCGAAACCCGAAGGTCTGCTCAGCCAGAACGAGCAGCTCTGGGAGCCGCTGTACGCCTGTTACCAGTCGCTTCAGGCCTGTGGCATGGGCATCATCGCCAACGGCGAACTGCTCGACACCCTGCGCCGCGTGAAGTGTTTCGGCGTGCCGCTGGTGCGTATCGATGTGCGTCAGGAAAGTACCCGTCATACCGAAGCGCTGGGTGAACTGACCCGCTACCTCGGCATCGGTGATTATGAAAGCTGGTCCGAAGCCGACAAGCAGGCCTTCCTGATCCGCGAACTGAATTCCAAGCGCCCTCTCCTGCCGCGCAACTGGGAGCCAAGCAACGACACCCGCGAAGTGCTCAATACCTGTAAGGCGATCGTGGATGCGCCGAAAGGATCGGTGGCCGCCTATGTGATCTCCATGGCGAAAACCCCGTCTGACGTGCTGGGCGTTCACCTCCTGCTGAAAGAAGCCGGTATCGACTACGCTCTGCCGGTCGCGCCACTCTTTGAAACCCTCGATGACCTGAACAACGCCAACGACGTGATGACGCAGTTGCTGAACATCGACTGGTATCGCGGCTTTATTCAGGGCAAGCAGATGGTGATGATCGGCTATTCAGACTCCGCAAAAGACGCGGGCGTGATGGCGGCATCCTGGGCGCAGTATCAGGCGCAGGACGCGCTGATCAAAACCTGCGAGAAAGCCGGTATTGAACTGACCCTGTTCCACGGACGCGGTGGCTCAATCGGCCGTGGCGGCGCACCTGCTCACGCAGCGCTGCTGTCACAACCACCGGGAAGCCTGAAAGGCGGCCTGCGCGTCACCGAGCAGGGCGAGATGATCCGCTTTAAATACGGTCTGCCGGAAGTGACGATCAGCAGCCTGTCGCTCTACACCAGCGCCATTCTGGAAGCGAACCTGCTGCCGCCGCCGGAGCCGAAAGAATCCTGGTGTCGCATCATGGACGAACTGTCAGATATCTCCTGCGATCTGTACCGCGGCTACGTGCGTGAAAACAAAGATTTCGTGCCTTACTTCCGCTCGGCAACCCCTGAGCAGGAGCTGGGTAAACTGCCGCTGGGCTCACGTCCTGCGAAGCGTCGCCCAACCGGTGGCGTAGAGTCTCTGCGCGCGATCCCGTGGATCTTCGCCTGGACGCAGAACCGCCTGATGCTGCCCGCCTGGCTGGGTGCCGGTGCCGCGCTGCAAAAAGTGGTGGAAGACGGCAAACAGAACGAACTGGAAACCATGTGCCGCGACTGGCCGTTCTTCTCTACCCGCCTGGGCATGCTTGAGATGGTCTTCTCGAAAGCTGACCTGTGGCTGGCGGAATACTACGATCAGCGTCTGGTGAAACCTGAGCTGTGGACGCTGGGTAAAGAGCTGCGCGAACTGCTGGAAGGCGACATCAAAGTGGTACTGGATATCGCCAACGACTCACACCTGATGGAAGACCTGCCGTGGATTGCCGAATCTATCCAGCTGCGTAATATCTACACCGACCCGCTGAACGTCCTGCAGGCCGAGCTGCTGCACCGTTCGCGTCTGGCAGAAGAGGAAGGTAAAGAGCCGGATCCACGCGTCGAACAGGCGTTAATGGTGACGATTGCAGGCGTTGCGGCAGGTATGCGTAACACTGGCTAATGCTTTACGCCCGGCGGCGCTGCGCTTGCACGGGCCTACGATAAGTAGGCCGGGTAAGCGTTAGCGCCACCCGGCAAATTTCGGTAGTCCCTTATGCATTTCGATATCACCCAGATTTTGACTGACCTGGTGAACCGCTCGTTACCGCTGGGTCAGATTCATTTCTCAGCGCTGACTGAACAGCATCCCCGAACCTCTCCCTGCCTCGGCATTACGCTTGATACCCCCTGCGAGGCCTTTTTTTCTTTTTTTGGACAAATCACACCTCCCGCGCCTCACGTCCTGAGCATACATTTCGGTAAGCAGCAGCTTACAATCGAGTTACAGCGTGACAATGTACTCTTACAACAATTACAGATTGCCCGACGTGGCCCGCGAACGGGGGCTTTTCTTCTGCAAACGCTCACCGAATTACAGATGCAGCCTGAGGAGCAAGACACAGCAAGGCTGGTGATTTTAAGTCTGCTCAGCCACTGCCGGGATCTGCTTGGCAGCGAAATTCACACAGACAGCCGCAGCCGGGCACTGTTCGAAGCCGTTCGGAGCTATATCGAAGAAAATTATGCCTCTTTGTTAACTCGCGAATCCGTAGCACAGGCGTTCTACATCTCACCAAACTACCTTTCCCATCTATTCCAGAAAGTCGGCAGCGTCGGATTCAATGAATATTTAACAAAAACGCGCCTGGAACATGCGCGTCAGCTGCTGAAAGGCTACGATCTCAAAATTAAAGATATCGCCACTCGCTGCGGATTTACGGACAGCAACTACTTTTGCCGTCTCTTTCGCAAACACACCGAACGTTCCCCTTCCGAATATCGACGCCAGTATCACAGCCAGCTCATCGCCAAAAAGTAGCATTGTGATCGCTCTCTCACTTCGCTAAGGACATTACATTTGTCCAGTATTTAGCAAAATTGGCCTGTATTCGCCGCGCCTGGGTGCGCCGTATCCTTTATTCAACCTTTCTGACTTAAGGAAAAATAATGGAACTGTACCTGGATACCGCCAACGTGGCAGAAGTAGAACGCCTGGCGCGCATTTTTCCCATAGCGGGCGTCACCACAAATCCGAGCATCATTGCTGCCAGCCGCGAATCCATCTGGGAGGTGCTCCCGCGCCTGCAAAAAGCCATTGGACCAGAAGGCACGCTGTTTGCCCAAACCATGAGCCGCGACGCAGAAGGCATGGTGGCGGAAGCTAAACGCCTGAGTAACGCCATCCCGGACATCGTGGTGAAAATCCCGGTCACGGCTGAGGGGCTTACCGCGATCAAGGCGCTGAAAAAAGAGGGCATTACCACGCTGGGTACCGCCGTTTATAGCGCCGCACAGGGTTTGCTCGCCGCGCTGGCGGGCGCGAAATATGTCGCGCCCTATGTAAACCGCGTTGATGCTCAGGGTGGTGACGGCATTCGCATGGTCCAGGAGCTGCAATCCCTGCTGGAACTGCACGCGCCAGAAAGCAGGGTGCTCGCCGCCAGCTTCAAAACGCCGCGTCAGGCGCTGGACTGCCTTCTCGCCGGATGTGAAGCAATCACGCTTCCTTTAGATGTAGCGCAACAAATGCTCGGCACCCCAGCGGTAGAGTCAGCCATAGAGAAGTTCGAGCAGGACTGGAAAAACGCGTTTGGTAACCTCAACCTCTAAGGGAGAACTGTTATGGACCGTATCATTCAATCACCTGGGAAATACATCCAGGGTGCTGATGTGCTTACCCGTCTCGGCGACTATCTGAAACCGCTGGCACAGCGTTGGCTGGTTGTTGGCGATAAATTTGTGCTGGGTTTTGCCGAAGAAACCCTGCGTCAGAGTTTTAAAAAAGCCGAACTGCATGCCGAAATTGCGCCGTTTGGTGGCGAATGTTCACAAAATGAAATCGATCGCCTGAAAAAGCTGGCCGACAGCGCCGACTGCATGGCGGTGCTGGGCATTGGCGGCGGTAAAACGCTGGATACCGCCAAAGCGCTTGCCCACTTTATGGACGTGCCGGTCGCCATTGCGCCAACCATCGCCTCCACCGATGCGCCGTGCAGCGCCCTCTCCGTGATTTATACCGACAGCGGTGAGTTCGACCGCTACCTGATGCTGCCGCACAACCCGAACATGGTCATTGTCGACACCAAAGTGGTGGCGGGCGCACCGGCGCGGCTGCTGGCCGCCGGGATTGGCGATGCGCTGGCAACCTGGTTTGAAGCACGCGCCTGCTCGCGCAGCGGGGCAACCACTATGGCGGGCGGAAAGTGCACACAGGCGGCGTTAGCGCTGGCCGAGCTGTGCTACAACACGCTGGTTGAAGAGGGTGAGAAGGCGATGCTGGCAGCGGAACAGCACGTGGTGACGCCTGCTCTTGAACGCATTATCGAAGCCAACACCTATCTCAGCGGCGTAGGTTTTGAAAGCGGTGGTCTGGCAGCGGCACACGCAATTCATAACGGTATGACGGCGGTACCGGATGCGCATCACTTCTACCACGGCGAAAAAGTGGCGTTTGGCACGCTGACTCAACTGGTGCTGGAAAACGCGCCGGTAGAAGAGATCGAAACCGTCGCGGCACTTTGCCACAGCGTGGGGCTGCCGATCACGTTGGCGCAGTTGAACATCAAAGAAGATATTCCGGCGAAAATGCGTCTGATTGCGGAGGCATCTTGCGCAGAAGGTGAAACCATTCACAACATGCCGGGCGGCGTGTCACCGGATCAGGTTTACGCGGCGCTGCTGGTTGCCGACCAGTATGGGCAGCGGTTCCTGCAGGAGTGGGAGTAAATAGCGTGAATAAAAATCCCCGCATCAGCGGGGATTTTTTTGCCCGTAGGCCGGGTAAGCGTTAGCGCCACCCGGCACAAGGGTTACTGCAGGTCAAACCGATCCAGATCCATCACCTTCGCCCATGCCGCTACGAAGTCACGAACGAACTTCTCGCTGGCATCGCTGCTGGCGTAAACCTCAGCCAGCGCGCGCAGGACAGCGTTGGAACCGAAGACAAGGTCGGCACGGGTAGCGGTGTATTTCACTTCACCGCTGGTGCGGTCGCTACCGGCAAACAGTTCGTTTGATTCATCGGTCGCTTTCCACTGGGTGTTCATATCCAGCAGGTTCACGAAGAAATCGTTGCTCAGCACGCCTTCACGGTTGGTGAATACACCATTCTTGCTGCCATCGAAGTTGGCACCCAGAACGCGCAGGCCACCGATCAGCACCGTCAGCTCTGGCGCGGTCAGCGTCAGCTGCTGGGCTTTGTCGATCAGCAGTGACTCGGTGGTGGACACATCCACCTGCGCACGGTAGTTGCGGAAGCCGTCGGCAATCGGTTCGAGCAGAGTAAACATCTCGATATCCGTTTGGTCCTGACGCGCATCGACGCGGCCCGGCGTGAACGGTACGTTGACGTAAACACCTGCGGCTTTCGCAGCCTGCTCAACGCCTACGACGCCCGCCAGCACGATGATATCGGCCAGTGAGGCTTTATTGGTGGTGCGCTGGATAGCTTCCAGAGCCGGTAACGCGCGAACCGCCGCGGCGTTCACGTCCCAATCGCGCTGAGGTGCCAGTGCCAGACGCGCGCCGTTGGCACCGCCGCGCTTATCACCACCGCGGAAGGTTGACGCTGACGCCCAGGCAACCGAAACCAGTTCGCTCACGGACAGACCGGATGCCACAATTTCCGCTTTCAGACTTTCAATGTCTTCTTTCGAAGGATTGAACACCGCCTGCGGCAGCGGATCCTGCCAAATCAGATCTTCTTTCGGCACTTCCGGGCCGATGTAACGCGCTTTTGGCCCCATATCGCGGTGGGTCAGCTTGAACCAGGCACGCGCGAAGGCTTCGTTGAAAGCCTGCGGATCGTTCAGGAAGCGGCGGGAAATTTTCTCGAATTCCGGATCAAAACGCAGCGTCAGGTCGGTGACTAGCATGGTAGGTTTACGTTTTTTCGACGGGTCAAACGGATCGGGCATGATTTCCGGTGCATCCACGGCTTCAAACTGAATCGCACCTGCCGGGCTGCGGGTCTGCACCCATTCGTATTTGAACAGGTTCTCGAAGAAGTAGTTGCTCCACTGGGTCGGGGTTTGCGACCAGATGACTTCCAGACCGGAGGTAATGGCATCTGCGCCAATCCCCGTGCCGTGCGTGCTCGCCCAGCCCAGGCCCTGCGCTTCAATCGGCGAGGCTTCCGGGTCGGTGCCCACGTGCGTGGCTTCACCCGCGCCGTGGGTTTTGCCGAGAGTGTGGCCGCCCGCGATCAGCGCAACGGTCTCTTCGTCGTTCATCCCCATGTTGCCGAAGGTCGCGCGAATTGCCGCCGCCGCAGACAGGGGTTCACCGCTGGCGTTTGGCCCTTCCGGGTTAACGTAGATCAGGCCCATTTCGGTGGCGGCCAGAGGACGCTTCGCCAGCGCCTCCGGGTCACGGTGGGTCAGCCAGGCTTTTTCATCGCCCCAGTTGACGTCCAGATCCGGTTCCCAGACGTCTTCACGCCCGGCGCCAAAACCAAAGGTGCGGAAGCCGGAGTTCTCCAGCGCCACGTTACCCGCGAGGATAAACAGGTCAGCCCAGGAAATTTTTTGTCCGTATTTTTGTTTGATAGGCCACAGCAGGCGGCGCGCCTTATCCAGGCTCACGTTATCAGGCCAGGAGTTCAGCGGGGCAAAGCGTTGTTGACCGCGTCCGGCACCACCGCGTCCGTCAACGGAGCGATAGGTACCTGCCCCGTGCCAGGCCATACGGATAAACAGGCCCGCATAGCTGCCCCAGTCGGCAGGCCACCACGGTTGAGAATCGGTTAAAAGTGTTTTGAGATCGCCTTTAAGGGCGGAGTAATCAAGCTTGCTAAATTCTTTGCGGTAGTCGAAGTCTTCACCCAGTGGGTTCGAACGATTGGAATGTTGGTTAAGAAGATCGATGCGGAGTTGTTTTGGCCACCAGTCGCGGCTGCCTGTACCTGCGCCCGCGCTGTGATCGACGCCGCCCTGATGGAACGGGCATTTGCCGACTGATGCCGCTTTATTGGTCTCGTCTGACGTGCTCATCGCTTTGCTCCCTTTTACAGTGTTACCGTTACGATATACGCCCTTGTTGATAAGGTATAGTTGAGATAACCCACAGATTCGATAGTTAAATCCGTTTAATTTCCCATGGAAAATACATGAGTTTTGTACGTCAAAGGCAGCATTGCTGATATGGCAGGAAAATAAAACCCTTATAAATCAAAAAACCCTCCGAAGAGGGCTCTTTTTTGTTACACGCCTGGTCTAACGCCGAGCGTGTGGCATATGGCGTAACTCATCTCTGCACGGTTCAGCGTGTAGAAGTGGAAATCCTTCACCCCTTCACGACTCAAGATCTTCACCATGTCCATCGCGATATTTGCGCCCACCAGCTTGCGTGTTTCCGGGTCATCGTCCAGCCCCTCGTACATTTTAGACATCCAAAGCGGAATGCGCACATTGGTCATATCGGCAAATTTCTTCGCCTGTTTGAAGTTAGAGACCGGCAGAATGCCCGGGATAATTTCGACGTCGATACCCGCAGAAACACAGCGGTCACGGAAGCGCAGGTAGCTTTCAACATCGAAGAAAAATTGCGTTATCGCGCGGTTCGCGCCAGCGTCGACTTTGCGTTTCAGGTTGAGCAGGTCCGCCTGGGCGCTTTTCGCTTCCGGATGCACTTCAGGATAAGCAGCAACGGAGATATCAAAGTCAGCCACGTCTTTCAGCAGCGCAACCAGATCGGCGGCATACATGTCCGGCTTGCCGCTCCCCGGCGGCAGGTCACCGCGCAGGGCAACGATATGACGAATGCCGTTATTCCAGTAATCCTGGGCGATAGCCCGCAGCTCGTCGCGGGTGGCGTCGATACAGGTAAGGTGCGGTACCGCTTCCAGACCGGTACGATCTTTGATGCCTTTAATGATGCTGTGCGTACGGTCACGCTCGCCGGAGTTAGCACCATAAGTCACGGAAACAAACTTCGGTTTCAGGCTGCTCAGGCGATCGATAGAGCTCCACAGGGTTTGCTCCATTTCACTGGTGCGCGGCGGGAAAAATTCAAAAGAGACGTTAATCTGGCCGTTTACTTCGGCCAGGCTCTGATTCAGGGCTTCCCGCTGGTTGGCGTGAAAAAAGCTCATACCTTACCTCTATCTATCGCGTGTCGTTGTCTGTGGTGTTGTGAACTTCTATACGTTTAGACGTCCAGATGTAAAAATGACGGAAAAGCGGAGTGACGTCAACATAAATAATCAACAATAACGGTGAGGTTTGTTCAGGGAAGATGAAGGGAATTCATGATGGGGGGTGAGTGCGGTCTGATGCCCTCACCCTAACCCTCTCCCACAGGGAGAGGGAAATACAGAGGTTACAGTAGCTTAGCCAGACGGTTAATGTCGGACTGGATCGCCCCGGCGGTGACATCGCGCCCCGCGCCCGGACCGCGGATCACCAGCGGGTTATCGCGGTACCAGCGGCTTTCGATAGCGAAGACGTTATCGCACGGCAGCAGCGCCGCCAGCGGATGTTCAGGACGCACCGCCTCCACGCCTACGCGCGCTTTACCGTTCGCCTCGAAACGCGCCACGTAGCGCAGCACCAGGCCCATCTCGTTGGCGGCTTCCAGACGCTGTACCATCTGCTCGTTCAGCTCGTCGCCGTTTTCGAAGAAGTGATCCACAGACCCTTCCTCACAGCCCGCAGGCACCAGCGATTCAACACGCACCTGACCCGGTTCGATGTCGTAGCCCGCTTCACGCGCCAGGATCACCAGCTTACGCATCACGTCTTTCCCGGCAAGGTCCACGCGCGGATCGGGCTCGGTTAAGCCCTGCTGCCATGCCTGATCCACCAGGTCGGTGAAGGGTACGGTGCCGTCGAACTGCAGGAACAGCCAGGAGAGCGTACCAGAGAAGATACCGCTCAGCGCCAGAATGCTGTCGCCGCTTTCAATCAGGTCGCGCACGGTATGGTTAACCGGCAGCCCCGCGCCAACGGTGGCGTTGTACAGCCAGTGACGACCGGTTTTTTCAAACGCGTCGTGGATCTGACGGTATTTATCGGTGCTGCTCGCCCCCGCCAGCTTGTTAGCGCTGATGACGTGGAAGCCGTGGCTGGCGAAATCCAGATACTGATCCGCAAGCTGCTCGCTGGCGGTCACGTCCAGCACGACCAGGTCATCGTAAGGGTGCGCGCGCATCCACAGGAACAGGGACTCTTCATCCTGCTCAACGGCTTCATCATTAAAGAAGGCAAGCGCGCGGCTGGCGTCCAGCCCTTCGTAATTCAACAGGCTACGGCGGCTGTCCACCACGCCCGCGAGAATAAATTCAAATCCGGTACGCGCGGAGAGCGTTTCCTGCTCACGGGCGAACAGTTCCAGCCAGCGGGAACCGATGTTCCCTTTCCCGAACAGCACCAGGCCGATGCGTTTTTCCGCGCGGAACAGGGAGGTATGCAGACCCTGAATCAGGCTTTCGGTTGGCCCTTTACGCAGCACGGCCACCAGGCTGATTCCCTCTTCCGACTGCCAGGTGAACTCCACCGGCTGGCCTTTTAACTGCTGCCAGAAGCGGTGGCAGTGCAGCGGGTTACGGGTGACGCCCGCGCCCACCATCGCCACCAGCGCCAGACCCTGACGCAGGCGAAGCTCGCCCGGCAGGCCCGCTTCATCGAGGATTTTCAGCGCGCTGTCCGCCACTTCTGCGGTATAGCAGAACTGCAGCAGCTGGCGGTCGTTGTGAACGCCGACGGCCAGCGGGCGCACCTGAGCACGTTTGAGGATCAGGTCGATATCTTTATGCGCCAGCCTGAAGTCCTGGCCCGCAGGCACCTGGAACTCAATCAGGCAGATGTCGTCGTGGCTGGTGACAATACGCGCGCCCGTACCGGAGGCCAGTACGCGTTCGATACGGGTAGAGCCTTGATCCGGGGTATAGCTGCAGCGCAGCTGCAGGTCGATATCGCTACCGGAAACCGGCTGCAGCGTACGGGCGTGCAGTACCGGCGCGGCCAGACGCGCCAGCTCGCTGGCTTCGTCGAGACGCAGCAGCGGCAGCAGGCAGGCATCTTTCACCTTACGCGGGTCCGCGCTGTAGACACCGGCCACGTCGCTCCAGATGGTGACGCGGGACACGCCCGCCAGGGCACCAATTTGCGTTGCCGAGTAGTCCGAGCCGTTACGGCCCAGTAGCACGGTTTCGCCCGCGTTGCTGCGGCTGATAAAGCCGGTCACGACGATACGTTTGCCCGGATGCTGCACCAGCAGCTGTTGCAGCAGCGGGTAGGACAAACCTTCATCCACCTGAGGCTGCGCGGCGCGTTCGGCACGCAGGAAATCACGCGCGTCGAGCCAGGCCGCCTCCACGCCCAGGTGTTGCAGAACGGCGGCCATCAGACGTGCGGACCACACTTCACCGTGGCCCACCACTTCGGCATAGACCGCGTCGGTAATACCGCTGTCCAGCAGGGCAGCCAGACGCTCAAGGTCATGGGTAAAGGCGCTGATCAGTCCATCCGCCACGTCCGCAGGCAGCAGGCCGGCAATCAGCTCGCTCTGGTAACGGCGTAAAGACTGTTGTACCTGATGCGCAGAAAGGCGATCGGTCTGGCTCAGTTTCAGCCAGCTAATCAACTGGTTGGTGGTGCTGCCCGCCGCCGAGACAACCATCATGTCACCCGGCTGTGAATACTCGGTCATGATCCCTGCAACGCGCAGGTAACACTTCACATCAGCAAGACTACTACCACCAAACTTGTGCAGTTGACGACCCTTCGCCCCTGCCTGCGCTATCACACTCATGATTACCCCTTGGCTGCGACCTGGAAGCCATTTTCCAGATCGGCAATTAAATCTTCAGAATCTTCAATGCCGGTTGAGATACGCAGCAGCGTCTCAGAGATCCCGGCGGCGGCACGTGCTTCCGGTGCCATACCTGCGTGCGTCATGGTCGCGGCGTGGGAGATTAAGCTTTCAACCCCACCTAATGATTCCGCCAGCGTAAACAATGACAGCCCGCTCAGGAAGCGACGCAGCGTTTGCTCGTCACCGTCCAGTTCAAAACTCAACATCGCGCCAAATCCTTTCTGCTGGCGCGCGGCAATCTCATGCCCCTGATTTTCCGGCAGCGACGGGTGATAGAGTTTCTTCACCAGCGGCTGGGTTTTCAGGAAATCGACGATCGCCTGGGCATTGCGCTGCGCCACTTCCATGCGTGGCGACAGGGTGCGAATGCCGCGTAACAGCAGGTAGCTGTCGAAGGCGCTCGCGGTGACGCCAATGTTATTGGCCCACCATGCCAGTTCGGTGACAACGTCGGGATCTTTTGCAATCACCACGCCTGCCACCACATCAGAATGACCGTTCAGGTATTTAGTGCATGAATGCAACACCAGATCGGCACCCAGTGCTAACGGGTTCTGAAGGGCCGGACTGAGGAACGTATTATCCACTACACTTATCGCTCCCGCATCCCTTGCGAGCTGACAAATTTTCGCAATATCGACAACGCGCAACAATGGATTGCTTGGACTTTCCACCAGAACCAGCTTCGGCTGCTCTGCCAGCGCCTGTTTCAGCGCCTGTTCGTCGTTTTGATCGACAAACAGCACGCGATAGCAGCCGCGTTTTGCCAGGCTATCAAACAGGCGATAGCTGCCGCCGTAGCAGTCGTGCGGCGCAACCAGCAGGTCGCCAGGCTTCAGGAACACCGTCGTCACCAGGTGGATTGCGGACATACCTGTATTGGTTAATACCGCACCCGCCCCCCCTTCCAGCTCTGCCAGGGCACGCTGGGTCACGTCACGCGTAGGGTTGCCACGACGGGAATAGTCATGCGCGCGGGGTTCATTAAATCCGGTGAAATTATAGGTACTGGAAAGATGAATCGGCGGGACAACGCAGCCGTACTGCTCGTCATCATTCAATCCGCTACGCACTGCGATGGTGGCCTGTTTACGCGTCATGGTGAGGGCTTCCTGGCTTAATAGGTGAAAAGTCAGGCACCAGAGTAAACATTGAAAGTATGGACGTCAATACATCTGGACATCTAAACTTCTTTGCGTATAGATTGAGCAATGCGCAAATAGCCGTTAAAATTATATGCTTTAGTGCACGCTGCAGCGGCAATATCCGTGCCACGGTATCGTCTCTACGGTAAACTAGGCAAGATTACGGTTCAAAACCGGCGGTTATCGGTTCTGCACCTTTAGATTAATGACTGAGAGGATTAAAGGTATCTCATGGCTGAATGGAGCGGCGAATATATCAGCCCATACGCTGAGCACGGTAAGAAGAGTGAGCAAGTAAAGAAAATTACGGTTTCCATTCCTCTGAAGGTGTTGAAGATCCTCACCGATGAACGCACGCGTCGTCAGGTGAACAACCTGCGCCACGCGACCAACAGCGAACTGCTGTGCGAAGCGTTCCTGCATGCGTTTACCGGCCAACCGTTGCCGAACGATGACGATTTGCGCAAAGAGCGCAGTGATGAGATCCCGGAAGAGGCGAAAATCATCATGCGTGAACTGGGCATTGACCCGGATACGTGGGAATACTAACTGCGGTACGATCCCGCTGAGGTGACTCAGCGGGATGTTTTTTAGAAGTTGTAGCCTAATCCCACGCGCAGACGCGTCTGGCGGTCGTCGCTGGTGGCGGTGTTATAGCCGGAAGAGACGTTGCCCACTTCCACAAACGGGATCCACGAGTCGATGTTATACGCCACGCGGAAGTTATATTCGTAATCTTCTTTTTTGTTGTTATACAGATCTTCGTTATCGGCGAACTTATAAATCCCGTTCAGTTCGAACATCCAGTTATCGATATTATAACCCAGCCACATTTCTGGGCGATAAACCATACGGTCATCTTTTCCATCCGCATTGCGGCGAGTGTATTCGGTACGATAGCGGAACGCTGTCCACCAGCTGTCATCAATATTATATTGCACCCGCAGATACGGCTTATAAATAGCCATATCATCGCCCATTTCAACGGCGACGCCCGGCTGCCACATAAAACCCTGCCAGGTAAATTGATAGCTTGCCGTATATTCGTTGCTGTTACTTTCCATATTATTAAGCGCGTCGTTAGACTGCTTATTATCGGAGCGTGATACCGCCTCCACAGCCACGCCAAAGCCGGTACCAAAGCGGTGCGACATGTACACGCGGTCGTAGTTACGCCCATCGTCGTAATACTCGTGACGATAATCAACATATCCCGCCTGTGCCGCACAGGACAATAATGGCAGTACGAATAACAGATGCTTAATTTTCAAAATCTTTCCCTCGAAGTAAACACGCTCTGAAAGCCATCGCAGTAAAAATGACAAATAAGAATGTATGACGAGCGAAGTGTAATTTTACGAAATGAGAGAAACCTTTTATTTTTTGACACACAAAGAAAAACAGTGGCAAACAATTCAAGAAAACGAAGATACAGTTCACTATCCGTCAAAGAATACACCAGACAAATATATTAAAACCGATAGCGCGTTATTAATTATTTTAGCGTTAAATATAATGCAAGGATTTATTCAGAAGGGAAATTACAGGCACAAAAAAACCGCCCGGAGGCGGTTTCTTCTGGATGCTTATTTAGCGCCCGGGATGCTGAAACGCTTGTTGAAGCGGTCAACACGGCCACCGGTTGCAACATCACGCTGCTTACCAGTGTAGAACGGGTGGCATTTGCCGCACACGTCCAGGTTCAGATCGTGACCCACGGTGGAACGGATCTGGATAGAGTTACCGCAAGAGCAGTTTGCAGTAATCATTTCGTATTTCGGGTGAATATCTTTTTTCATGGGAGAACCTCAGTTAAGGCCGCGTCGCTCTTCCAGCCCTAACGCCAGACACCACGCGATGTTGAATGTAATTTCTTTGGCGTAATATACACCAAAGGCGGCGAATCATACAGAATTTGACCAGCGTATGCAAACTGATCCGCACGCCGCTTTCACTAATGTGTATACTAACGCGCCACTTTTCAAGTCAGGAAGATTCGATGCCCGTCGCTCACGTTGCCCTGCCCGTTCCGCTTCCCCGCACCTTTGACTACCTGCTGCCCGACAGCATGAGCGCCAAAGCGGGCTGTCGCGTGACCGTGCCGTTTGGCAAACAGCAGCGCGTGGGGATCGTGGTTTCCGTGAGTGAAAAAAGCGAGCTGCCACTTAATGAACTGAAATCGGTTGTTGAGGTACTGGACAGCGAGCCGGTTTACTCCACCAGCACCTGGCGACTGCTGCTGTGGGCGGCGGATTACTATCACCATCCGATTGGCGATGTCCTGTTCCACGCGCTGCCAATCATGCTGCGCCAGGGCAAAAGCGCCAGCCATGCGCCGATGTGGTACTGGTTTGCAACCGAGCAGGGTCAGGCCGTGGATATCAACAGCCTGAAGCGTTCGCAGAAACAGCAGCAGGCGCTGGCGGCACTGCGTCAGGGAAAAATCTGGCGGCATCAGGTCGACGAGCTTGAGGTCAGCGAAACCGCGCTCCAGGCATTAAGAAAGAAAGGGCTGAGCGAACTGGCAAGCGAAGCGCCCGCCCTTCACGACTGGCGCGACGGCTTCTCCGTCTCCGGCGATCGCCTGCGTCTGAACACCGAGCAGGCTACCGCCGTGGGGGCGATTCACAGCGCCTCGGACCATTTCTCTGCCTGGCTGCTGGCGGGCGTGACGGGGTCCGGCAAGACCGAAGTTTATCTGAGCGTGCTGGAAAACGTGCTCGCACAGGGCAAACAGGCGCTGGTGATGGTGCCGGAAATCGGCCTGACGCCGCAGACCATCGCCCGCTTTCGGGAGCGCTTTAACGCGCCGGTTGAGGTGCTGCACTCCGGGCTTAACGACAGCGAGCGCCTCAGCGCCTGGCTGAAAGCGAAAAACGGCGAAGCGGCGATTGTGATCGGTACCCGCTCGTCGCTGTTTACACCGTTTAAAAATCTCGGCGTTATCGTAATAGATGAAGAGCACGACAGCTCCTATAAACAGCAGGAAGGCTGGCGCTATCACGCCCGTGACTTAGCGGTATACCGCGCGCACAGCGAGCAAATTCCCATTATTCTTGGCTCCGCCACGCCTGCGCTCGAAACACTGCACAACGTGCGCCAGCGTAAATACCATATGCTGCGCCTGACGCGTCGCGCGGGGAATGCCCGTCCGGCGATTCAGCACGTGCTGGATCTGAAAGGTCAGCAGGTTCAGGCCGGGCTCGCGCCTGCATTGATTACCCGAATGCGGCAGCACTTGCAGGCGGGCAACCAGGTGATCCTGTTCCTTAACCGACGCGGCTTCGCGCCCGCCCTGCTGTGCCACGACTGCGGCTGGATTGCCGAGTGCCCGCGCTGCGACCACTACTACACCTTCCATCAGGCCCAGCGTCATTTACGCTGCCACCACTGCGACAGTCAGCGCCCGGTGCCGCTCCAGTGTCCGTCGTGTGGCTCAACGCATATTGTGCCGGTCGGTCTGGGCACGGAGCAGCTGGAACAGGCCCTTGGCCCCTTCTTCCCGGACGTACCGATTTCGCGTATCGATCGGGACACCACCAGCCGCAAAGGCGCCCTGGAACAACAGCTGGCGGAAGTGCATCGCGGTGGGGCACGCATATTGATTGGCACCCAGATGCTGGCAAAAGGGCATCACTTCCCGGACGTCACGCTGGTCGCCCTGCTGGACGTTGACGGCGCGCTGTTCTCGGCAGATTTCCGCTCCGCCGAGCGCTTCGCCCAGCTTTATACCCAGGTGGCGGGGCGTGCCGGACGCGCAGGAAAACAAGGCGAAGTGGTGCTGCAAACGCACCACCCTGAGCACCCGTTGCTGCAAACGTTGCTGCATAAAGGCTATGACGCCTTTGCCGAACAGGCGCTGGCCGAACGCCAGACCATGCAGCTGCCGCCGTGGACCAGCCACGTCATCATCCGCGCGGAAGACCATAACAACCAGCAGGCGCCGCTTTTCCTGCAACAGCTGAGAAACCTTCTACAGGCCAGCCCGCTGGTGGATAGTCAGCTGTGGATTTTGGGTCCGGTTCCAGCGCTGGCCCCGAAACGCGGCGGACGTTTCCGCTGGCAAATCTTACTTCAGCACCCGTCACGTATCCGCCTGCAGCATATCGTCAGCGGCACGCTGGCGCTGATCAACACCCTGCCGGAAGCGCGCAAAGTGAAGTGGGTTCTGGACGTCGATCCCATCGAAGGCTGAAGACGGATCGAAAAATTTAACGCGCCTCACACTTTTTATGAAAATTCTGTAACCGATTCCATTAACTATCTGTAAAAATGGTGATGTCCGCAGTTCGGTGTTCAGGCGAGGAGAAGACGTTGAAGTCCAGGAAAGAGGTCACTACGGCGACCATGAAAGACGTTGCCGAGAAAGCACAAGTCTCTACGGCAACCGTGTCCCGCGCATTAATGAACCCGGATAAAGTCTCCCAGGCGACCCGTAACAAGGTTGAACAGGCGGCGCTGGAAGTGGGCTATTTCCCGCAGGCGATGGGGCGCAACGTAAAGCGCAACGAATCGCGGACTATTCTGGTGATTGTGCCGGACATCTGCGACCCCTTCTTTAGCGAGATCATTCGCGGTATCGAAGTGACGGCGGCTGAACAAGGCTATCTGGTGCTGATTGGCGACTGTGCCCACCAGAATCAGCAGGAAAAAACCTTTATCGATCTCATTATCACCAAGCAGATTGATGGCATGTTGCTGCTTGGCTCCCGCCTGCCGTTTGATGCCAGCATTGAAGAACAACGCAATTTACCGCCGATGGTAATGGCCAACGAGTTCGCGCCAGAGCTGGAACTGCCGACGGTGCATATTGATAACCTGACGGCCGCGTTCAATGCGGTGAACTATCTTCAGGAGCTGGGGCATAAGCGTATTGGCTGTATTGCCGGGCCGGAAGAGATGCCGCTTTGCCACTACCGCCTGCAAGGCTATGTTCAGGCGCTGCGCCGTACCGGAGCCATCGTTGACCCTCACTATATTGCGCGCGGGGATTTTACCTTTGAAGCGGGCGGACAAGCGCTGGAGAAACTGCTGGCGCTGCCGCAGCCGCCAACGGCGGTGTTCTGCCACAGCGACGTGATGGCGCTGGGCGCGCTGTCACACGCCAAACGTCGTGGGTTACGCGTGCCAAAAGACCTGTCGATTATCGGCTTCGATAATATTTCGCTTTCAGAGTTTTGCGATCCGCCGCTCTCTACCGTTTCACAACCGCGCTATCAGATTGGCCGCGAAGCGATGCTGCTTTTGCTGGATCAGCTGCAGGGTCAAACGGTTAGCAGCGGCTCGCGGTTACTCGACTGCGAGCTGATTGTTCGCGGCTCTACCCAGGCATTGACTTAAAGTAAATGCCTTTCGGACACCCTTATCTGGTCAAAGCCCCGCCGCTTAAGTAACATGGCGGGCTGACGAACGAATAAATACAGCGAAACGATAGTGGCACAACGAGATTATGTACGTCGCGGCCAGCCGGCACCTTCGCGACGCAAAAAGAGTAGTTCAAAAAGCAAGCAGCGGAACCTGCCTGCCGTCTCGCCAGCAATGGTCGCTATTGCTGCGGCTGTACTGGTGGCCTTCATTGGCGGCCTGTACTTCATTACGCACCATAAAAAAGAAGAATCTGAAGCGCTTCAGGGCAACAAAGTGGCCGGTAATGGCCTTCCGCCGAAGCCTGAGGAGCGCTGGCGCTATATTAAAGAGCTGGAAAGCCGCCAGCCTGGCGTGCGTGCGCCTACCGAGCCGTCTGCCGGTGGCGAAGTGAAAAATGCCGATCAGCTGACGAACGAACAGCGCCAGCTGCTGGCACAGATGCAGGCCGATATGCGCCAGCAGCCTACGCAGCTGAATGAAGTGCCGTGGAATGAGCAAACGCCTGCGCAGCGTCAGCAAACGTTGCAGATGCAGCGTCAGCGCCAGGCACAAATTCAGCAGCAACAACAGCAGCAGTGGACGCAAACCCAGCCGGTACAACAGCCGAAGGCCCAGCCATACCAGCAGCCACAGCAGCAGACGCGTACGGTACAATCGCAGCCTGTTCAGCAACAGCCAAAAGCGCAGCCGCAAAAGCAGGCGGCGCAGCCGTATCAGGATCTGCTCCAGACGCCAGCGCATACCACGGCGCAGCAGCCGAAAACGCAGCAGGCCGCGCCGGTGACCAAAGAGACCGAAGCGCCGAAGCAAACGGCTGAGAAAAAAGACGAACGCCGCTGGATGGTGCAGTGCGGCTCGTTTAAAGGCGCCGAGCAGGCCGAAACCGTGCGTGCTCAGCTCGCGTTCGAAGGATTTGACTCACGCATTACCACCAACAACGGCTGGAACCGCGTGGTGATTGGCCCGGTCAAAGGCAAAGAAAATGCCGATGGCACTATCTCTCGTTTGAAAGTAGCCGGTCACACAAACTGCATTCGACTCGCCTCCGGGGGTTGAAACCCCCAAAATCCCCCCCATCTATCATTTAATTCAGCCCTGAGCACTGGCTCAGGGCTTCTGTTTCCCGAATCTGTAACCAGGGGGTCTGCTCGTGACAACAATAGTAAGTGTACGCCGTAACGGCCATGTGGTAATCGCCGGTGATGGCCAGGCCACGCTGGGTAATACCGTCATGAAAGGCAACGTGAAGAAAGTGCGTCGTCTCTACAACGACAAAGTGATCGCCGGTTTTGCAGGCGGCACGGCGGATGCCTTCACGCTGTTTGAACTGTTTGAACGCAAACTGGAAATGCACCAGGGTCATCTGGTGAAAGCCGCCGTTGAACTGGCGAAAGACTGGCGTACCGACCGCATGCTGCGCAAACTCGAAGCGCTGCTGGCCGTGGCCGATGAAACCGCCTCACTGATCATCACCGGTAATGGTGACGTGATTCAGCCGGAAAATGACCTGATTGCCATCGGCTCCGGCGGCCCGTACGCCCAGGCTGCAGCCCGCGCCCTGTTGGAAAACACCGACATGAACGCGCGCGATATCGCGGTGAAAGCGTTGGATATTGCAGGCGATATCTGCATTTATACCAACCACAACCACACCATCGAAGAATTGACCTCCAAAGCGTAAGGATCTCCCATGTCTGAAATGACCCCACGCGAAATTGTCAGCGAACTGAACAAACACATTATCGGCCAGGATAACGCCAAGCGTTCCGTGGCTATCGCCCTGCGTAACCGCTGGCGTCGTATGCAGCTTGATGAAGAGCTGCGCCACGAAGTGACCCCGAAAAACATTCTGATGATCGGGCCGACCGGTGTTGGTAAAACCGAAATCGCTCGTCGCCTGGCGAAACTCGCTAACGCGCCGTTCATCAAAGTGGAAGCCACTAAGTTCACCGAAGTGGGCTATGTGGGTAAAGAAGTCGACTCCATCATCCGCGATCTGACCGACTCGGCGATCAAGATGGTGCGCGTCCAGGCTATCGAGAAAAACCGCTACCGCGCAGAAGAGATGGCCGAAGAGCGCATTCTCGACGTGCTGATCCCACCGGCTAAAAACAACTGGGGCCAGGCAGAGCAGCAGGCGGAACCGTCCGCAGCGCGCCAGGCATTCCGCAAGAAACTGCGTGAAGGCCAGTTGGACGACAAAGAAATTGAGATTGACCTCGCTGCCGCGCCGATGGGTGTGGAAATCATGGCGCCTCCGGGCATGGAAGAGATGACCAGCCAGCTGCAGTCCATGTTCCAGAACCTGGGCGGCCAGAAGCAGAAAGCACGTAAGCTGAAAATCAAAGACGCGATGAAGCTGCTGATTGAAGAAGAAGCGGCGAAGCTGGTGAACCCGGAAGAGCTGAAGCAGGACGCTATCGACGCGGTTGAGCAGCACGGCATCGTGTTTATCGACGAAATCGACAAAATTTGTAAGCGCGGCGGCAACAGCTCCGGCCCGGATGTGTCCCGCGAAGGCGTTCAGCGCGACCTGCTGCCGCTGGTTGAAGGCTGCACCGTCTCCACCAAGCACGGCATGGTGAAAACGGACCACATCCTGTTTATCGCTTCCGGTGCGTTCCAGGTTGCCAGCCCGTCGGATCTGATCCCGGAACTGCAGGGCCGTCTGCCTATCCGCGTTGAGCTGCAGGCGCTGACCACCGAAGATTTCGAACGTATCCTGACCGAGCCAAACGCCTCTGCCACCGTGCAGTACAAAGCGCTGATGGCAACCGAAGGTGTGAACCTCGAGTTCACCGAAGACGGTATCAAACGTATCGCCCAGGCCGCATGGCAGGTGAACGAAACCACCGAGAATATCGGTGCGCGTCGTCTGCACACCGTACTGGAACGCCTGGTGGAAGATATCTCTTATGATGCGAGCGACCTTAACGGTCAAACCATCACCATTGACGCAGAATATGTGAGTAAACATCTGGATGCGTTAGTGGCAGATGAAGATCTGAGCCGTTTTATCCTATAATCGCGGTTACTGCATTCTCATCACGTTTAATGGGGGCTAATGCCCCCATTTTTATTGGCTAAATACTTATGACTGACATCAGCCGTACTCAGGCGTGGCTCGAAAGTTTGCGCCCTAAAACGCTTCCTCTGGCCTTTGCCGCGATTATCGTCGGTACTGCGCTTGCCTGGTGGCAAGGTTATTTTGATCCGCTGGTCGCCGCGCTGGCATTGATTACCGCCGGCCTGCTGCAAATTCTCTCCAATCTCGCCAATGACTATGGCGATGCGGTGAAAGGCAGCGACAAGCCCGATCGCATCGGGCCGCTGCGCGGGATGCAGAAAGGGGTCATTACCCAGGCACAGATGAAACGCGCGCTGATTATCACCGTGGTGCTGATTTGCTTGTCCGGCCTGGCGCTGGTGACGGTCGCGTCTAAGACCACCAGCGATTTCATCGGCTTCCTGGTGCTGGGTCTGCTCGCGATTATCGCAGCCATTACCTACACCGTTGGCACGCGCCCTTACGGTTATATTGGGCTGGGTGATATCTCCGTGCTGGTGTTCTTCGGCTGGCTGAGCGTGATGGGGAGCTGGTATCTGCAGGCGCATACGGTCATCCCTGCCCTGTTCCTGCCCGCTACAGCCTGCGGCCTGCTGGCGACGGCGGTGCTCAACATCAACAACCTGCGCGATATCGACAGCGATCGCGAGAACGGCAAAAACACCCTGGCCGTGCTTCTGGGGCCGGTGAATGCGCGCCGCTATCATGCCTGTCTGCTCATTGGCGCGCTGGTTTGCCTGGCGCTGTTTAACCTGATTTCCTTGCAGAGCTTGTGGGGCTGGCTGTTTGTGCTTGCCGCGCCGCTGCTGATTAAGCAGGCTCGCTTTGTGATGCGTGAGCTCAGCCCGGCAGCCATGCCGCCAATGCTGGAACGTACGGTAAAAGGCGCGCTGTTGACTAACCTGTTGTTCGTCATCGGGATTGTGTTAAGCCAGACGCTCAGTTAGCTGACAAATATCAATTAACAATTGATGATTTTGCCAACAACGCATTTCGCACGATATACTGAACACATTCGCAGCAACTGAGCGTTAAACCTATGAAATACGATACCTCCGAGCTTTGTGACATCTACCAGGAAGATGTCAACGTCGTTGAACCGCTGTTCTCCAACTTTGGTGGGCGGTCGTCGTTTGGCGGGCAAATCATCACGGTGAAATGTTTCGAGGACAACGGGTTGCTGTACGATCTGCTCGAACAGAATGGTCGTGGCCGCGTTCTGGTGGTTGACGGCGGCGGTTCCGTGCGCCGTGCATTGATTGATGCTGAACTGGCAGGAATTGCCGTCCAGAACGAGTGGGAAGGCATTGTGGTGTACGGTTCCGTGCGTCAGGTGGACGATCTCGAAGACCTGGATATCGGGATTCAGGCCATCGCGGCCATACCGGTAGGCGCAGCGGGCGACGGCATCGGCGAAAGCGACGTGCGAGTCAATTTCGGCGGCGTGACCTTCTTCTCCGGGGACCATCTTTACGCTGATAACACCGGTATTATCCTGTCCGAAGATCCACTGGATATCGAGTAGTACAACAGTCAGCGTGAACCATAAAAAAACCGCCAACAGCAATGTGGCGGTTTTTTTGTCCCTCGGGATTCGCGGTCCGTTGGGAAGTCTAGCAACCTTTAACCAGGATTTTTATCTTATCCTGGTTCATCCCTCTGGTAACCCCCGTCGACCCTTTATAAATTCCTAATTTCCTCTTAAGGCCTTAACTACGCTACTGTTGCTCATTATGATGCATCGTCCCTTTCCGCCATCTCGCACATGGGCATCGGTCCCGGGAAAGGTGTACTCACAACCGTAAAGCAACCTTTAACCGGGCTTGTGTCCACCGACTTATCACCGGTGGTGAACGGTGGAGCGGTTAGCCGCAGGGACCGCATAATGAAACGCTATTTATGTATCGCGTTCATTGTCGCCAGCGTACTCGTGGTAAAGAGTGATGAACCGAGTGGGTTTGTTGCTTATGCTATGACAGCGCAGGACAAGTAGCGTTAAGGCCGCCTTTGGCGGCCTTTTTTATTACTGGCATAAAAAAAGCCGGGTGGCGGCTTCGCCTTACCCGGCCTGGTCAGTAATCCCTAAGGGGATCAGACTTCTTCCATACGTCCCAGCAGCGCCTGCAGGCGATCCTGCCAGCCGTTCTGCTGTTCGCGCAGCTGGTTGTTTTCGCGCTCCAGTTCCTCGCGGCCGTGCTGAGCGTTCTGAACTTCCTGCGCCAGGCTGTTGTTCTTCTCTTTCAGCTCTTCAATTTCCATCTGCAGCAGGGTGATGGTGTCAATCGCCTGCTGTACTTTCGATTCCAGTTTCTCAAACACTTCTAAAGACATGATGCTACCTCTCCTGAATTGCAAGGCGACGCTTTAACGTAAACGCGCACGACATATACCGTCGATTGTATGGAGCGCGGCGCTCTGTGTCCAGCGACACACCGCGCAGATCGCGGTTTGCAACACTTTTAGGTCTGGTCCTGGTGCGTTCGCGTCATATACCCCTAAATTGTTAACTCATTCGTTAATGAAATGATTCAGCTCACATTCTGAGGCTGATGCAAAAATGTGCTTTATGGCGCGAAAACGCTCATTTTATTGACGCAGACCACACATTTTGATTTCGATATTTCTCGTTTTTGCTCGTTAACGATAAATTAACACTATGTCTACAGGACATCGTGGCTGTCACGGGCGGCCATGCTAACAATAAACATTCATCTCTTCAGGATTCCGATTATGAGTCAGACATCAACCTTAAAAGGCCAGTGCATTGCCGAGTTCCTTGGTACCGGGTTGTTGATATTCTTCGGAGTGGGCTGTGTCGCTGCACTGAAAGTGGCGGGTGCCAGTTTTGGTCAGTGGGAAATCAGTATCATCTGGGGTCTGGGCGTGGCGATGGCCATCTACCTGACTGCAGGGGTTTCCGGTGCACATCTTAACCCGGCGGTGACCATCGCGCTGTGGCTGTTCGCGTGCTTCGATGGACGCAAAGTTGTTCCTTTCATCATTTCTCAGTTTGCCGGCGCCTTTTGCGCAGCGGCGTTAGTTTACGGGCTTTATTACAATCTTTTCATCGACTTCGAACAGACGCATCATATGGTGCGCGGCAGTGTCGAAAGTCTGGATCTGGCTGGCATCTTCTCAACCTATCCGAACCCGCATATCAATTTTGTGCAGGCGTTCGCAGTTGAAATGGTGATTACCGCTATTCTGATGGGCGTCATTATGGCGCTGGGCGATGACGGCAACGGCATTCCGCGCGGCCCGCTGGCCCCGCTGCTGATTGGCCTGCTGATTGCGGTTATCGGCGCATCAATGGGTCCACTGACCGGCTTCGCGATGAACCCGGCGCGTGATCTGGGGCCAAAAACCTTCGCCTTCTTCGCTGGATGGGGCGACGTCGCCTTCACCGGTGGCAAAGACATTCCTTACTTCCTGGTTCCGCTGTTCGGGCCAATCGTAGGGGCGGCGCTGGGTGCATTCGGCTATCGCAAATTAATTGGTCGCCACTTACCGTGCGACACCTGTGTGGAAGAAGAGAAAGAAACAACGTCTACCGCACAACAAAAAGCTTCGCTGTAATCTGACTACGGGACACCTAACATGACCGAAAAAAAATATATTGTTGCGCTCGACCAGGGCACTACCAGCTCCCGCGCTGTCGTAATGGATCATGACGCGAACATCGTCAGCGTGTCACAGCGCGAATTCGAGCAAATTTATCCTCGTCCAGGCTGGGTAGAACACGACCCGATGGAGATTTGGGCGTCACAAAGCTCCACGCTGGTCGAAGTGCTGGCAAAAGCCGACATCAGCTCCGACGAAATTGCCGCCATCGGTATCACCAACCAGCGTGAAACCACCGTGGTCTGGGAGCGCGAAACCGGTAAGCCAATTTACAACGCCATTGTCTGGCAGTGCCGCCGTACCTCAGAAATCTGTGAGAAGCTAAAGCGCGACGGTATGGAAGAGTACGTTCGTAGCGCTACCGGCCTGGTGGTTGACCCGTATTTCTCCGGCACCAAAGTGAAATGGATCCTCGACCACGTGGAAGGCTCACGCGAGCGTGCTAAACGCGGCGAGCTGCTGTTCGGTACCGTCGATACCTGGCTTATCTGGAAAATGACCCAGGGACGCGTTCACGTCACCGACTATACCAACGCCTCGCGTACCATGCTGTTCAACATCAACACCCTGGAGTGGGATGACAAGATGCTGGACGCGCTGGACATCCCGCGCGCGATGCTGCCTGAAGTGCGTAAGTCTTCAGAAGTGTACGGCCAGACCAACATCGGCGGTAAAGGCGGCACGCGTATTCCTATCGCCGGTATCGCCGGTGACCAGCAGGCGGCCCTGTTCGGCCAGCTGTGCGTCAAGGAAGGGATGGCGAAGAACACCTACGGCACCGGCTGCTTTATGCTGATGAACACCGGCGAGAAAGCGGTGAAATCAGAAAACGGCCTGCTGACCACCATCGCCTGCGGCCCGCGCGGCGAAGTGAACTATGCGCTGGAAGGCGCGGTGTTCATGGCCGGTGCATCCATTCAGTGGCTGCGTGACGAAATGAAGCTGATCAGCGATGCGTTCGACTCCGAGTACTTCGCGACCAAAGTGAAAGACACCAACGGCGTGTACGTGGTGCCTGCGTTCACCGGTCTGGGCGCACCGTACTGGGATCCGTATGCACGCGGCGCGATTTTCGGTCTGACGCGCGGTGTGAACTCTAACCACATTATTCGCGCCACCCTGGAATCCATCGCCTACCAGACGCGCGACGTGCTGGAAGCGATGCAGGCTGACTCCGGCATTCGTCTGCACGCCCTGCGCGTGGACGGCGGTGCGGTAGCGAATAACTTCCTGATGCAGTTCCAGTCCGATATTCTGGGCACCCGCGTTGAGCGCCCTGAAGTGCGCGAAGTGACGGCGCTGGGTGCGGCGTACCTTGCCGGTCTGGCGGTAGGCTTCTGGCAGAACCTGGACGAGCTGCAGGAAAAAGCGGTTATCGAACGCGAATTCCGCCCGGGCATCGAAACCACCGAGCGTAACTTCCGCTACAGCGGCTGGAAAAAAGCGGTGAAACGCGCTCTGGCGTGGGAAGAGCACGAAGAGTAATCCCCCTCACCCTAACCCTCTCCCCTTAGGGGAGAGGGAACTCGTAACCCCACTCTGTGATAAACTTCGTGCAATTCCTTTTGATTGCACGAGTACCTCATGAAACGTGAACTTGCTATCGAGTTTTCCCGCGTCACCGAAGCGGCCGCCCTTGCAGGCTATAAATGGCTGGGTCGTGGCGACAAAAACACCGCCGACGGCGCCGCCGTCCACGCCATGCGTATTGTACTTAACCAGGTCAACATCGACGGCACCATCGTGATCGGCGAAGGCGAGATCGACGAAGCGCCGATGCTCTATATCGGTGAAAAAGTCGGTACCGGCAAAGGCGATGCCGTGGATATCGCCGTCGACCCAATCGAAGGCACCCGTATGACGGCGATGGGCCAGGCCAACGCGCTGGCAGTGCTGGCCGTGGGCGATAAGGGCTGCTTCCTCAACGCGCCGGATATGTACATGGAAAAGCTGATTGTCGGTCCTGGCGCGAAGGGCGCAATCGACCTCAGCCTGCCGCTGGAAGAGAACCTGCGCAATATCGCCAAAGCCCTGGGCAAACCGCTCAGCGAGCTGACCGTGACGATTCTGGCGAAACCACGCCACGACGCCACCATCGCGCAGATGCAAAAGCTCGGCGTGCGCGTGTTTGCTATCCCTGACGGTGATGTTGCCGCCTCGATCCTGACCTGCATGCCGGACAGTGAAGTAGACGTGCTGTACGGTATCGGCGGCGCGCCGGAAGGCGTGGTCTCTGCGGCGGTAATCCGCGCGCTGGACGGCGATATGCAGGCGCGTCTGCTGCCACGTCATGAGGTGAAAGGCGACAGCGACGAGAACCGCCGTATCGGGGAAAACGAGCTGGCACGCTGCGAAGCGATGGGCATCGAGGCCAATAAAGTGCTGGCTCTGGACGAGATGGCGCGCAGCGACAACGTTGTCTTCTCTGCGACCGGCATCACCAAAGGCGATCTGCTGGACGGCATCACCCGCAAGGGCAACATGGCGACCACCGAAACGCTGCTGATCCGGGGTAAATCGCGCACCATTCGCCGCATTCAGTCTATCCACTATCTCGACCGCAAAGACCCGGACGTGCAGACGCACATTCTGTAAAACCGTTTGATCGATTGAGCTTTCCGGCCCAAATGGGCTGGAAATCTCCCCGCTAAGTACGGAAGATAGGACAGAGAAACAGCACAGGAGAAGATCATGGCGGACTGGGTAACAGGTAAAGTCACAAAGGTACAGTTCTGGACCGATGCGCTATTTAGTCTCACCCTGCATGCACCCGTCCACCCGTTCACAGCCGGGCAATTTGCGAAGCTGGGGCTGGATGTCGACGGCGAACGCGTGCAGCGCGCCTACTCTTACGTTAACGCGCCTGATAACCCGGATCTCGAGTTCTATCTGGTCACCGTCCCGGACGGCAAACTCAGCCCACGCCTCGCGGCGCTGAAGCCTGGCGATGATGTGCAGATTGTGGCAGACGCGGCCGGTTTCTTCGTGCTCGACGAAATTCCAGACTGTGACACCTTGTGGATGCTGGCAACCGGCACCGCCATCGGCCCTTATCTCTCTATTTTGCAGTACGGCAAAGATCTGGAACGTTTCAAAAACATCGTGCTGGTTCACGCCGCGCGCTACGCCGCAGACCTGAGTTACCTGCCGCAAATGCAGACGCTGGAACAGCAGTACGGCGGGAAGCTGAAAATTCAAACCGTGGTCAGCCGTGAAACGGCGTCAGGCTCACTGACCGGACGTGTTCCGGCGTTGATTGAGAGCGGTGCGCTGGAGGAGGCGGTTGGCTTGCCAATGAATATCGAAACCAGCCATGTGATGCTGTGCGGTAACCCGCAGATGGTTCGTGACACGCAGCAGCTTCTGAAGGATACCCGGCAGATGACGAAACACCTTCGTCGCCGACCGGGCCATATGACGGCTGAACACTACTGGTGATCAGCGGTACTTCACCTCAAGGGTGTCTTTACCGTATTTGTTTTCGCTCTGGGTGCCGATAAACGCGCCCAGATCGACAACCATCATCACGAAGATAATGCTCGGCACCATCCTGCCCACGACCCACGGCAGGATAGACGGCAGCACTGACCAGTTTCCTGCCACCAGCATCCACGCCAGAATAATCAGAAATGCCCATGCGCCGGAACGGCCGCGATCGTGCAGACGTTTCACCACCACGGCGGCCGTTGGCCACAGCAGGCAGACCAGCGCAAACGCCGCCGTTTGCGTGCTCAGCCATGCGTTATAGGCAACAAAAAACAGAAGCAGCATGGCGACAACCCACGTCACCATCCAAACCCAGAAATCACGGCGTCCAATACGCCCTTTGAATGAAAACAGCCACTGCTGTATGGTCATGTAAGGTTCCTTATTATCGTATAGCGCGCATTTTACCCTGGAGTTGTGACCTTTTGACAAGCCGACCAGATATCGTTTTAATCATGAGCACTTACGGCCAGGGGCAATATTGATGAAATTAACGGCACACTCTCTATTCCTGTGTTTAGCGATGCTGAGCGCAGGCAGCTCTCTGCATGCCGCTGAAACCACCGCTCCCACTACAGCGCCGTATCTCCTGGCGGGCGCGCCCTCCTTCGACCAATCCATCAGCCAGTTTCGTGAAGCCTTTAACCAGGCCAACCCAAAGCTGCCGCTGGACGAGTTTCGCGCCATTGATAGCGCCCGAGATACTCCAACCCTGACCCGTGCAGCGAGCAAAATTAACGAGAATTTATACGCATCGACAGCGCTGGAACGCGGCACGCTAAAAATTAAAAGCATGCAGATCACCTGGCTGCCAATCCAGGGGCCGGAACAGAAAGCGGCCAGGGCGAAAGCGCTGGAGTATATGAGCGCCATTTTGCATGCCTTCACCCCGGCGCTAACGAAAACGCAAAGCCAGCAAAAGCTGCAAAAATTGCTGACGGCTGGTAAAAACAAGCGTTACTACGCCGAGACGGAAGGCGCCATTCGCTATGTGGTGGCGGATAACGGTGAAAAAGGCCTGACCTTCGCTGTTGAACCGATTAAGCTGGCGCTATCAGACTCACTCGGAGGGGCGAATTAATGACAAAAAGCAAAGCCTTTCAGGGGAAAATCTCTATACTGATTCACAGACCATGCTGCCCATAAGGGCGGCCATATTCCTTAATTCGCTTATTTAGCGTGGAGAATTGAAATGCGACATCCTTTAGTGATGGGTAACTGGAAACTGAACGGCAGCCGCCACATGGTAAACGAGCTGGTTGCGAACCTGCGTAAAGAGCTGGCTGGCGTAACGGGCTGCGCGGTTGCTATCGCTCCGCCGGATATGTATCTGGACCTGGCTAAACACGCCGCTGACGGCAGCCACATCGTGCTGGGTGCGCAGAACGTTGACGTTAACCTGTCTGGCGCATTCACCGGTGAAACCTCTGCTGAAATGCTGAAAGATATCGGCGCGAAATACATCATCATCGGCCACTCTGAGCGTCGCACCTACCACAAAGAATCCGATGAGTTCATCGCGAAGAAATTCGCCGTGCTGAAAGAGCAGGGCCTGATCCCGGTTCTGTGCATCGGTGAAACCGAAGCGGAAAACGAAGCGGGCAAAACTGAAGAAGTGTGCGCACGCCAGATCGACGCCGTGCTGAAAACCCAGGGCGCAGCAGCGTTCGAAGGTGCGGTCATCGCTTATGAGCCAGTCTGGGCGATCGGTACCGGCAAATCTGCAACCCCTGCACAGGCTCAGGCGGTTCACAAATTCATCCGTGACCACATTGCTAAAGCCGACGCGAAAGTGGCTGAGCAAGTGATCATCCAGTACGGTGGTTCCGTAAACGCAGCCAACGCTGCTGAGCTGTTCACCCAGCCAGACATCGATGGCGCGCTGGTTGGCGGTGCATCCCTGAAAGCCGACGCTTTCGCGGTGATCGTTAAAGCAGCAGAAGCGGCTAAACAGGCGTAATTGCCTTTGTGGCGGGTGGCGCTTCGCTAACCCGCCCTACAGTTCTGTAGGCCCGGTAAGCGTCAGCGCCACCGGGCTTTTTTACAGCTGTCCCAGTAGGTTAAACCACAGATAATCCAGCGGCAGTAGCACAAGATACGTTGCAATGGCCAGCGCCAGACAGAGCACCATCCCCGCCCTTGCAGGCACCTTTCCTAAGCCCATCGCCACCACAATCGGCGACGCCTGATACGGCAGCAGCGGCGTGGAGTAGCCCAGCACCTGAATCATGATCACCGACAGCAGCGGGAAACCGGTCGCGTCCGAGAAGCTTTGCGCCAGCGTGGTATAGAGTGCAGGAACGCCGTTGGCGGTCATAATGAAGTTGAGCGCCGTGGTGATCCCGGTCAACGCGAGGAAACTGGTGAACGGCCTGTCTGCATCCAGCGGCATGATGCGAAGCAATGCCTCGCCCACAGCCGTTCCAATGCCGGTTTGCGTCACCACGATTGCCAGACCGAGAATACCCGCGACGTAAATACAGGTTCGCATATTCACCCCCGCAGAGAACTCCTCTCCGGTGATAAAACCGATGCGCGGCAGCATAACGATGACCGCTGCCGCCAGTCCTGTCCACGCAGGCCCCACGCCGTGCCAGCTCTCCGTCACCCACATCCCCAGCACCACCGCCAGCAGCCAGGCGAGACGCTTTTCGTCCCGCCCCATAGGCTCTGAGGGCGTCAGATCCTTCGGCGGTTTTGGGCTGCCGGGAAATAGCCAGCAGATCAGGCCAATCAGGATCAGGCCTTTGAGGATACCGAGCACCGGCGTGTGCAGCAGCAGATACGGGACATAGTTCAGGTGAATACCGTACGAGCCCTCCGCCGCACCGCTCATCACCAGATTGGGGACGTTAGCAGGCAGGATAGTGGCTGAAAGCTGGAATGTGCCGAACCCGACGGCCAGCGCCAGACCGAACCAGGCGCGGGAGCCGTCGGCGATACCGGCGCGTTTTGCCATCGCCGCGACAATCGGCATCAGCAGCGCAATACGTCCCATGTTCGACGGCATCACAAACGCCAGCGCATAGCTCAGCAGCACCACGCTTGCCACCATCAGCGGCCAGGAGTCGGTAAGCTTTGCGGAGAGCGCCCGGGCGGCCCTGTCCGCCAGGCCGGTTTTACGGATCGCCACGCCGAGGACAAAACCGCTAAATACCAGCCAGAAAGCCGACGAAGCAAAACCGCCAAAAATCACCTCCGGCGGGGCAATTTTGGCGATCATCGCCGCCGTGAAAAACAGCAGCGCGGTGAGAAACTCCGGCAGCAGCGACGTCGCCCACAGCACGATGGTGACGCCAACAATCAGTGAGGGCAGCAGCAGAGGATGCGTTAACCAGAGCGACATACCTGTCTCCTGTAGAATTTTTCAGCAAGTCTACGGCGACAGGCAGGACGAGTAAACGCCATTTATAGTGGGGTCACTTCAGGATATCGCATTGATGATCCTGAAGTTCCTCCGCCGACGCGCGGTTAAGCATCAGCAGATTACGCTCGGTCGCCAGCAAAACAAACGAACCGTCCGACTGCTGCGCCATCGCCAGCGCAAAGCGCCCCATATGGTCGCGCGCTTCCGGCAGCTCTTCTGCCAGCATCATAAACGGGCTGCGCTGGACCAGCTCATTCTCCGTCACCCGACGGGCAAGATATTCATGCCCTTCCAGCCCGCCCGGGAACGGTAACCACTGGGTGCTAATTTGCCCCTGAGCGCCATTGAGCTTCTCGCGCACGTCCGGGCGCAGGCAGGAGATATGAATATGAAAATGGTTTTGCGTGCGGCCAGTTGGGGAGTTGATCGTCAGCGAAATGGCGCTGTCAGGCACCTCTGAGCCGCGCTTCAGCGTCATAAAGCTGCGGGACTGCCACGCCAGCCAGAAAAAGTTCGGCGTGTGAGGCTCGGTCAAAAGGGGACTTTCGGTGCCGTTGATGCGGTACGTGGGCATCAGCAGATACTGCAGCGGGCCGTTGCGGTCTTTAAACACCGCATAGCCTGCATCCGTTTTCACCTGCGCGCACGGCGCGGGGTTGCGGTGTTGAATCTGATTCGGCACGCACTGGTCGAGAACGATATGCCGCAACGCGTTCGGATTACCCGCCTTCATCCAGTACGCGCCGCCAGCGGCCAGGGCGATGACAATCAGGATCAATACGATAATTTTTTTCACAACGCGTTCCCTGTTTTCGATAGAGACGAAAGAGTAACGCAAAATGATGACCAAATAAAAAACCCGGCGGATTTCTCGCACCGGGTCACCGTGTCGTTCGTTGTGTAGCGCTTAGCGTTTGCTGATCTGGTCGAAGGTTCCGCCGTTAGAGAAATGCTCTTTCTGCGCTTTGGTCCAGCCGCCGAAAACATCGTCAATGGTGAAGAGCTTCAGTTTCGGGAATTCGCTGTCGTATTTCTTCGCCACAGCCGGGTCACGCGGGCGATAGAAGTTCTTCGCCGCGATTTCCTGACCTTCCGGTGAGTAGAGATACTTCAGGTAGGCTTCCGCCACCGCTTTGGTGTCTTTCTTCTCAACGACTTTGTCGACCACGGAGACGGTCGGCTCGGCGAGGATAGATTCGCTTGGGGTGACGATCTCGAACTTGTCTTTACCCAGCTCGTTGGTCGCCAGCAGGGCTTCGTTTTCCCACGCAATCAGCACGTCGCCGATGCCGCGCTCAACGAAGGTGTTGGTTGCGCCGCGCGCGCCGGAATCCAGCACTTCGACGTTTTTAAACAGCGCTTTCACGAATTCCTGCGCTTTAGCCTGGTCACCGTTGTTGTGGTGCAGGGCGTAGCCCCAGGCCGCCAGGTAGTTCCAGCGCGCGCCGCCGGAGCTTTTCGGGTTCGGGGTAATCACGGAAACGCCCGGTTTGATCAGGTCGTTCCAGTCCTTAATTTGTTTCGGGTTGCCTTTACGCACCAGGAAAACGATGGTCGAGGTGTATGGCGCGGAGTTATCCGGCAGACGTTTGATCCAGTTTTTATCAATACGACCACGTTCCGCGATTGCGTCCACGTCGTAGGCCAGCGCCAGGGTCACCACGTCAGCTTCAATGCCGTTAATGACAGACGTTGCCTGTTTGCCCGAGCCGCCGTGAGACTGGCGAATCACCACGTTATCGCCGGTTTCCTGCTTGTAGTGCGCCGCGAAGGCTTTGTTGTATTGATCGTACAGCTCACGCGTCGGGTCGTACGACACGTTCAGTAACTGGATGTCCTTTGCCAGAACGCTGGTCGATGCCAGCAATAATGTTAAACCCACGCCCCATTTATTCATCGCCCAGCTCTCTTGTGTAGTGTTTTGATGAATGCAGCGTGCCAGAAAGCGAATCGATGATTAAAGAATAAAAAAAGATTGGCTATAACGTAGTGGAATAAAAAAGCGTGCACGCATAAAAAAGCCGGGTGGCGGCTACGCCTTACCCGGCTTACGAGTCGTGCTTTTGTAGGCCCGGTAAGCGCAGCGCCACCGGGCAACAGAGCAGATCAGTACAGTTTTTTCGCGCAGTCCAGCCAGTCACCTTTGAACGGACGCTTCATGTTTTCAATCGCGTCGATGATGTCATGGTGTACCAGCTGTTCGTTCTGAATACCGACGCAACGACCGCCATGCCCCTGCAGCAGCAGTTCGATAGCATACGCACCCATACGGGAGGCCAGAATACGGTCGTACGGGCCAGGGGAACCGCCACGCTGGATGTGACCCAGAACGGTCGCACGGGTTTCGCGTTTGGTTTCGGTTTCGATGTACTTCGCCAGCTCGTCAACGTCGCAGATGTGCTCGGTGATGGCGACGATGGCATGTTTTTTACCTTTCGCGATACCGGCTTTGATTTCGTTCACCAGATCTTCACGGCTGAATTCCACTTCCGGTACCACCACGAACTCACAACCACCGGCGATAGCGGCCGCCAGCGTCAGGTCGCCGCAGTAGCGGCCCATCACTTCAACGATGGAGATACGCTGGTGAGAAGAAGAGGTGTCACGCAGGCGGTCAATCGCTTCAACAACGGTACCCAGCGCAGTGAAGTAACCGATGGTGTAGTCAGTGCCTTTGATGTCGTTATCGATGGTGCCAGGCAGACCGATGCACGGGAAGCCCATTTCGGTCAGACGTTTTGCACCCATATAAGAGCCGTCACCACCGATAACAACCAGCGCGTCCAGGCCACGTTTCTTCATGTTTTCGATAGCCACTTCGCGAACGTGTTCATCACGGAATTCCGGGAAGCGTGCAGAACCGAGGAAGGTACCGCCACGGTTGATCATGTCAGACACGCTGTAGCGGTCCAGTTGAACCATGCGGTCTTCGTACAGACCCAGGTAACCGTCATAAACGCCAAACACTTCCAGACCTTCCGTCAGTGCTGCACGGACAACACCACGAATTGCCGCGTTCATGCCCGGCGCATCACCGCCGCTTGTCAACACACCGATTTTCTTAATCATGACTACCTCTGAACTTAGGAATGCAAAATTGAAATCTGTTGCCGGAAGAAACTGTTCGACCAACGAATACTGCAAATAGTATATCAATCGCTTCCAGCTGAATTGATTCAGGTCAGACCAAATGGCGGTAATTTATACACAAAATGCTGGCCTGGCTCACTTTTTTACAACGAATTACGAAAGCTCAACATGTCCGGGTACAACCGAGCAGGGATCCTGGTGAATGATGACGTCCGAACCAGGAAAACGCTGCAAAATCGCCTGCT
This sequence comes from Enterobacter sp. B79-1, assembly GCF_057444735.1. Taxonomy (NCBI): domain Bacteria; kingdom Pseudomonadati; phylum Pseudomonadota; class Gammaproteobacteria; order Enterobacterales; family Enterobacteriaceae; genus Enterobacter; species Enterobacter sp. B79-1. The sequence goes on along the minus strand of NZ_JBYAZJ010000010.1, from coordinate 68,603 downwards.
CGACCTGCTCAGCTATAACGTGAGCCTGAACCAACGGCAGGTTGTCTTCCATTTCAATGTGGATCTGTATAAAGCGGGTCGGCCCTGACTGCCGCGTACGAAGATCGTGGGCACCGCTGACGCCGGGCCAGTGGGTCACGATGGCAAAAATTTCATCACGTTCTGCATCAGGCAGCGCACGGTCAAGAAGCGATTGCACCGCTTCATATCCCATCCGTAAGGCGCTATATAAGATATAGACCCCTATCCCTAACGCAAACAATGCATCGGCCCGATGCCAGCCATACCAGGCCAGACCGAGCGCAATAAGAATAGCCCCATTCATCATAACATCAGACTGATAATGAAGCATATCCGCCCGTACAGCCTGGCTTTGTGTTTTACGCACGACCCAGCGCTGGAACGTTACCAGAACAAGTGTGCTAATAAGTGCAATGACCGTGACGATCACGCCGACACCGGGATCGTTCATCGGTGAGGGTGAAATGAGATGCTGAATACCGGTCAAAAACAGGAACAGCGCGGAGCCAGAAATAAACATGCTTTGCGCCAGCGCCGCGAGCGATTCGGCTTTTCCGTGTCCAAACGTGTGCTCTTCATCCGCCGGTTGCAGCGAATAGCGCACCACCAGCAGGTTGGTCAGCGAGGCGGCAATATCCACTAAAGAATCCACCAGCGCCGCCAGAATACTGACCGAGCCGGTGTACCACCATGCGAAAATTTTGATAACCAGCAAACACGACGCCATTATCGTCGCGGCGATTGCGGCCCGGCTTACCAGCCGTCCATAGGATTGATTCATAAACACTCCTGTCATGCCATGGCGCTAGTATAACGGATGGTTGCGGAGTCAAAGGATGAATAAACGGTTAACAAAAGAGAATGACGGGCAAAAAAAACCCCCACATCATGTGGGGGAAGACAGGGATGGTGTCTATGGCAAGGAAAACAGGGTTTACTGGTTACTACGGGTACTGCTATTGCTACTGAAAAGCGTCGTTTCTGAGCTTCGCTGCATCCGTGCAACCTTACGCAACTGGTCCATCCGTTGCTGATGTTTATCGTTCAAAACCGCTTGCTGCTCGGGCGATAGCAGATGGAACATCTGGTTGCGGACCTTCGCCATCTCTACCTGGCGGGCAACCTGTTCCTGTGCCATTTTTTCTGCCTGAGCGCGTACAGCGCTTTCGTCAAAATTTTCTGCGGTGACAAGGCGATGCATTGTCTCCATTTCGCTAACATTAACAGGGGGCTGGTCGTGTCTTGCCCTCTGCATCAGATCTCGCATCTGTTGACGCTGATGTTCGGTTAAACTTATGCCGTCAAACATATGGCTTTGGCCGCTGTGCTGCGTTGCACCCTCTTGCGAGGAACTGTTATCGCCGATGATAGCTACAGCAGCCTGGCTAAACGCACTGAACGCCAGCGTTGAGGCCATGACGGCAGCGGTAACTTTGCGCATCACTTGCTCCCAAAATCTTTCGTGTCGCGATTCAACGAGAGACAGTCTACGATTCAGGCTGCAAACATGCGTCAGGGGGTGTAAAACAACGTAAAGTCATGGATTAGATAGCCTTGATGTCGTAATTTCTGCCTCGGAGGTATTTAAACAATGAATAAAATCCTGTTAGTTGATGATGACCGAGAGCTCACATCTCTTTTAAAGGAGTTGCTCGACATGGAAGGTTTCAACGTCCTGGTTGCCCACGATGGCGAGCAGGCGCTGAGTCTCCTTGACGACAGCATCGATTTACTTTTGCTCGACGTGATGATGCCGAAGAAAAACGGCATTGATACGTTGAAAGAGCTTCGCCAGACACACCAGACCCCCGTTATCATGCTGACCGCGCGCGGCAGCGAACTTGACCGCGTACTCGGCCTTGAGCTGGGCGCGGATGACTATTTACCGAAGCCGTTCAACGACCGTGAACTGGTGGCCCGTATTCGCGCGATCCTGCGTCGTTCCCACTGGAGCGAGCAGCAGCAGAATACCGACAACAGCTCACCAACGCTGGAAGTGGACTCCCTGAGCCTGAACCCGGGCCGTCAGGAAGCGAGCTTCGACGGAGAAACGCTGGAACTGACCGGCACCGAGTTCACCCTGCTTTACCTGCTGGCGCAGCATCTCGGCCAGGTGGTATCGCGTGAACATTTAAGTCAGGAAGTGCTGGGCAAACGCCTCACCCCGTTTGACCGCGCCATCGACATGCACATCTCTAACCTGCGCCGCAAGCTGCCGGAGCGTAAAGACGGTCACCCATGGTTTAAAACCCTGCGTGGTCGCGGTTATCTGATGGTTTCCGCTTCATGATAGGCAGCTTAACCGCCCGCATCTTCGCCATCTTCTGGCTGACGCTGGCACTGGTTTTAATGCTCGTTTTGATGTTGCCAAAACTCGACTCACGCCAGATGACGGAGCTTCTCGACAGCGAGCAACGTCAGGGCGTGATGATCGAGCAGCACGTGGAAGCCGAGCTGGCAAACGATCCGCCGAACGATTTAATGTGGTGGCGCAGATTATTTCGCGCTATCGACAAGTGGGCGCCGCCCGGACAACGCCTGCTGCTGGTCACCAGCGAAGGCCGCGTCATTGGGGCCGATCGCAATGAAATGCAGATTATCCGTAACTTCATTGGCCAGGCGGATAACGCCGATCACCCACAGAAGAAGAAATATGGTCGGGTAGAGATGGTTGGCCCTTTCTCGGTTCGGGATGGGGAAGATAACTATCAGCTCTACCTGATTCGCCCTGCGAGTAACTCCCAGTCCGATTTCATCAACCTGCTGTTTGACCGCCCTCTGCTGCTGCTGATTGTCACCATGCTGGTCAGCTCGCCGCTGCTGTTATGGCTGGCGTGGAGCCTGGCAAAACCGGCGCGTAAGCTGAAAAATGCGGCGGATGAAGTGGCTCAGGGTAACCTGCGACAACACCCTGAACTGGAAGCAGGGCCGCAGGAATTCCTTGCCGCCGGGACCAGTTTTAACCAGATGGTGAGCGCGCTGGATCGCATGATGACCGCGCAGCAACGTCTGCTGTCGGATATCTCCCACGAGCTGCGCACCCCGCTCACGCGCTTACAGCTGGGTACCGCCCTGCTGCGACGCCGCAGCGGTGAGAGCAAAGAGCTGGAGCGTATTGAGACGGAAGCCCACCGCCTGGACAGCATGATTAACGACCTGCTGGTGATGTCGCGCAATCAGCAGAAAAACGCGCTGGTGAGCGAAACGGTCAAAGCCAATCACCTGTGGCACGAGGTGCTGGATAACGCGGCGTTTGAAGCGGAACAGATGGGTAAATCCTTCACCGTTAACTTCCCGCCGGGACCATGGCCGCTGTACGGTAACCCCAACACGCTGGAAAGCGCGCTGGAGAATATTGTGCGTAACGCCCTGCGCTATTCGCACACGAAGATTGAGGTGGCGTTCTCGGTGGATAAAGACGGGATCACCATCATCGTGGACGATGACGGCCCTGGCGTCAGCCCGGAAGATCGCGAACAGATTTTCCGTCCGTTCTACCGTACCGACGAAGCGCGCGACCGCGAATCAGGCGGCACGGGGCTGGGACTGGCGATTGTTGAAACCGCCATGCAGCAGCACCGCGGATGGGTGAAAGCCGACGACAGCCCGCTGGGCGGGTTGCGGTTAACGCTGTGGCTACCGTTGTATAAGCGTTCGTAGTTCTCTGGCACCGTATTGTAGGCCCGGTAAGCGCAGCGCCACCGGGCAATAACAACGCAGAGGCAAAAATGCCGGGTGGCGGCTTCGCCTTACCCGGCCTACATTCTTCCGTGGGCTATTCCCCCCACAATCTCCGAGAATTATCCTCGATCTTGCCGCTTACGCGCCGCTTCTGCATGGTTCTGGTCCAGCTGGTCGATAACCCCGCCGCCGACAGCAGGCGATGGTACTGCTCGTCGTCAAACGGCATATGCCACGCAATGGCGCAGGCGTCATACACCGAGACATCGCTCAGCCGCGACGCGAGCTCCAGCGGCGCGTCCGCGGAAACCTGCCCTGCCAGCACCACGCGGTACAGCCAGCCAGTTTTACCCGCATTTTGCAGCTGCTCGGACATATCGCTGATGCCAAAATGGTAGTTGAGCTTGAAGCACGGCGAGCGCGGCTGCGTCACCTGAATCAGGGCGTCACCCCAGCGGTAAATATCACCGATAAACACATTTTTTTCGGTCAGCCCTTCGGTCGAGAGGTTCTCGCCAAACGCGGGGGCAACAAACAGCTCCGCCTGTTCGGGGAATTCGGCTTTCCAGTGATGATAGTGCTCGCGCGGATAGTGGCACAGCGCGCGCTCGGGCCCGCCGTGGATTTTCTTTTCGGCCTGCTCGTCACCCGCCAACCCGAGGTCGGTTAGCGTCAGCTCGCCGTCGACCTGAATTTTAGCGATGGCGCTCGGGCGGCTGCCGTCATACTCCCTGACCTTGCCTGTAAACACATTCACCGGGTAATGCATTGCTGCCTCCATTACGCAGATACAAAAAAAGCGAGTCATAAGACTCGCTTCTCACAGGCGTCAATGCAACCTTATTTTTTAGCGGCGAAACGCGCTGCTGCTTCGTCCCAGTTCACCACGTCCCAGAAGGCTTTGATGTAGTCCGGGCGACGGTTCTGGAATTTCAGGTAGTAAGCGTGCTCCCACACGTCCAGGCCCACGATTGGGAAGCCGGATGCGCCAGAGATCGCTTCACCCATCAGCGGGGAGTCCTGGTTAGCGGTAGAAACCACCGCCAGCTTGTCGCCTTTCAGAACCAGCCACGCCCAGCCAGAGCCGAAACGGGTTGCAGCGGCTTTTTCGAATTCCGCTTTGAAGTTGTCAACGGAACCGAAGTCGCGCTCGATAGCCGCTTTCAGGTCGCCCTGCAGGGTGGTACCGGTTTTCAGACCTTTCCAGAACAGGCTGTGGTTAGCGTGGCCGCCCGCATTGTTACGCAGAACGGTTTTCTTGTCCGCTGGCAGCTGGTCCAGCTTGGTGATCAGCTCTTCAGCAGGCAGGTTAGCGAACTCAGGCAGGCTTTCCAGCGCGGCGTTCGCGTTGTTCACATAGGTCTGGTGGTGTTTAGTGTGATGGATTTCCATCGTCTGCTTGTCGAAATGCGGTTCCAGTGCGTCGTAGGCATACGGCAGGGATGGCAGTGTATAACTCATAATCCTCTCCATTATTGTCGGGCGGCACAGCTGTTAATGCCGCGTAAGCAGTTGGTTCATTATAGTTAATTAAATGATATTGAAAATGATTATCAATGCCGTAGTTTTTATAAGGTTATTCAGTTTTCGATTAATGGCGGAAATGTGAGTCTGCTCACGCGGTTAACGTGCTGATTGCCATCCAGAACAAAAGTGCGGCAACCTTCTGAAGGTTCCCAAACCGCCTAATTTTTACACTCATCAAGTCGGCGGGAAGCCACCGACTATAAAAACGATGAGGATGTAAAAATGAATCATGCGATTACGGTGGGTATCTTCTGGCATTTGATAGGCGCGGCCAGTGCTGCCTGTTTCTATGCCCCGTTTAAAAAAGTGAAAGGCTGGTCATGGGAAACCATGTGGTCCGTTGGCGGTACCGTGTCATGGCTGATTTTGCCGTGGACCATTAGCGCCATGCTGCTCCCGGATTTCTGGGGCTACTTCTCCTCCTTCAGCGCCTCTACCCTACTGCCGGTGTTTCTGTTCGGCGCGATGTGGGGCATCGGCAACATCAACTACGGCCTCACCATGCGCTATCTCGGCATGTCGATGGGCATCGGCATCGCGATTGGCATTACGCTTATCGTCGGCACCCTGATGACGCCGATCCTCAACGGCAACTTCGACGTGCTGATCAACACCCAGGGCGGACGAATGACGCTGCTGGGCGTGCTGGTCGCGGTGATCGGCGTGGGTATCGTCACCCGCGCGGGCCAGCTGAAAGAGCGCAAGATGGGCATCAGGGCCGAAGACTTCAACCTGAAGAAAGGGCTGCTGCTGGCGGTGATGTGCGGCATCTTCTCGGCGGGCATGTCGTTCGCCATGAACGCCGCCAAACCGATGCACGAAGCGGCCGCGGCGCTGGGCGTTGACCCGCTGTACGCTGCCCTGCCAAGCTACGTGGTGATCATGGGCGGCGGCGCGCTGGTGAACCTCGGCTTCTGCTTCATTCGTCTGGCAAAAGTGAAGAACCTGTCGGTAAAAGCCGATTTCTCGCTGGCAAAACCGCTCATCATCACTAACGTGCTGCTCTCCGCTCTCGGCGGCCTGATGTGGTACCTGCAGTTCTTCTTCTACGCCTGGGGCCACGCCAGCATTCCGGCGCAGTACGACTACATGAGCTGGATGCTGCACATGAGCTTCTACGTGCTGTGCGGCGGGTTGGTTGGACTGGTGCTGAAGGAGTGGAACAATGCCGGGCGTCGTCCAGTGGGCGTGCTGAGCCTGGGCTGCGTGGTGATTATCATTGCCGCCAACATCGTTGGCCTCGGCATGGCGAACTGACTACGCCGCCTTTCGACTGCGATGACGCCACTGAACCGGCGTCATCCCTACCTCGCGGTTAAACACCACCGAAAAGTAGTTGCTGTCCTCAAAGCCGCAGCGCATTGCCACTTCACTCACCATCAGCTCCGTATGCTGAAGCAGATACTGGGCGTGGCAGATGCGCAGCTGGCGCAGGTAGTGGTTCACCGTCATCCCCGTCTGGGTGCGGAACTGCTGGCGCAGCGCGCGCTCGCTGCACTGCTCCTGCTCGCAGAATTTCTCCAGCACGAAGCTTTTGTTCAGGCTGCCCGCAAGCGTGGTGATGAGCTTATCCAGCAGCGCTTCCTGCGTCGTGGCGGAGGGGTTGTCGGTGGCGTAACGGTGGCGTTTCAGCGTCATCACCAGCTGGGCGAAAAGCAGCTCCGCCATCTGGTTGGCGACCGGGTCGCTCTTCTGACTCTCCTGCTCCAGCTGAGAGATAACCTGCCGAACCTGGGTCATGCCGCCGCTGCTTAAGCGCCAGTGCGGTTCTCCTCGGGCATCAAGAAAACCGGGGATGTTGGCCGCCCAGTCGACGTTAAGCCTGAGCCTGTCCGGGCAGTAGATGACGTTTTGCAGCACCAGGTCGTTAACCGAGGCGTAGGAGTGTTTATCTTCGGCGCGGATGTAGAACAGATCCCCGCGCGTGATGCGGTAGGGTCGGTCGTTGAGGACGTGCAGGCCGTTGCCGCGCCACACCAGCACCAGCTCGCAAAACTCGTGGGTATGCTCGGCAAAGACGTTTTGCGGGTAGCGATCGGCCACCGCGACGGCCTGACTCGTGGAGGCAAAAAAATCATCTTTGCGAAGGATTAACTGAGCAGCCACACCACGACCTCTGTGCCGAAAAACCTGACATTATTAGCTTTATTGCGGCAATAAAACGGTGACTGCCCTCGCGTTACTGAAGCAATGCGTCTTTTCCCTGACGAATATCGCGCGGAGACCAGCTAAACTCCCGACGGAAAAGCGTCGAAAAGTGGTTACTGTCGCCGAAACCGCAGCGATAGGCGATATCCGTGACGCTTTCGTCAGTATGGCGTAAAAGATGACGCGCTTTGATTAACCGCAGGCGGTTAAGGTAGCGCTGGGGCGTCAGCCCGGTGTGCTGCTTCAGCTGGCGATGCAGAGTGCGCAGCGACAGCGAAAAATCATCCGCCAGCGTTTCCCAGCAGACATCTTCGGCGAAATGGTCTTCCAGCCAGGCCATCAGATGGTTCAGCCGGGCGTCGTTGTTTTCCAGCCCCTCCACCAGACTACTGCGGCGCAGCAGCACCAGCAGCTGCATAAACAGCAGCTCGCGGGTGGCAATGACGTGCGTCTCCGGCCCGTCCTCGCTCTGCTCCATCTGGCTCACCAGCTGTCGCACCTGCTGTAAGGTGGACTGATTCACCCGCCAGTGCGACGGATAGTGTCCGTCCTGCTCCTGCGGCAGCAGCTGATTCAGCCCGGAGAGAAACTGGAACGCGTCCGGGGAACGATAGAGCACGTTGGTCAGGCACAGGTTGTCGGTATGTTCATACAGGTGCCTGTCGTGGTCCCGCACGAAGCACACGGTGCCGCCGCTGATGGTGTACGGCTGGCCGTTAAACACGTGAATGCCCGTCCCGTGCTCAACAATCACAATCTCATGAAAATCATGATGATGCTCCGGGAACGCGGCCTGAGGGAGCCGCGGCTCAATCGCGACGGGCGACCCTCCTGCAGGGAAAAAATCCACGCTGTGTAGTACGGTCATAACGGCCCCCACCAATGAGAAATGTTCTCAAAATAGTAATTAAGGCCTTGCGCCCTCACCTTAAATTTTCGGCAGCAAACCTCGCAAAAGCTGTCCGTTTTTCAAGAAACCAGCGGAAAGATCGGGAAATGCGGTAAGCGTCACACTGCCTGAAAACCCCGCTATTACTGGAAACTGTGAACTCCCTCACGTTCATCTTTGCTTTCTTGCCAGCGCCGGATTTGGCCTGTCAGTGGCGAGAAGGTGCCTTTTTCTTCCCTTTCTTACACTCACCGCTAATGAATTAAGAAAGGATCCGACCATGACTTTTCGCCATTGTGTCGCTGTTGATTTAGGCGCTTCCAGCGGCCGCGTAATGCTCGCCATCTGGGACTGTAGCCAGCGCACACTTTCGCTTCGCGAAATGCACCGTTTCGCCAACTGCCTGAAAAAGCAGGACAGTGTTGAGACCTGGGATATCGATGCCCTGGAGGCGGAGATCCGCACCGGGCTGAACAACGTCTGCAACGACGGCATTCGTATCGACAGCATCGGTATTGATACCTGGGGCGTGGACTATGTGCTGCTGGACGGTAACGGCGAGCGCGTCGGCCTGCCCGTCTCCTACCGCGACAGCCGTACCGACGGCCTGATGGCGCACGCCATCGCCCAGCTTGGCAAGGACAACATCTACGGGCGCAGCGGCATTCAGTTTCTGCCGTTTAACACGCTGTACCAGCTGCGCGCTCTCGTCGAGCAGCAGCCGGAGCTGGTCACGAACGTGGCCCACGCGCTGCTGATCCCGGATTACCTGAGCTACCGCCTGACCGGCAATATGAACTGGGAATACACCAACGCCACCACCACCCAACTGGTGAACATCAACACCGATAACTGGGACGAAAACCTGCTGGCGTGGACGGGCGCATCGCCATCCTGGTTCGGCACGCCAACGCACCCCGGAAATGTGATCGGTCAGTGGATTTGCCCCCAGGGGAATGAAATCCCCGTCGTTGCCGTCGCCAGCCACGATACCGCCAGCGCGGTCATTGCCTCGCCGCTCGCCAGCAAAGACGCGGCATACCTTTCTTCCGGCACCTGGTCGCTGATGGGCTTTGAGAGCAAAACGCCGTACACCAGCGATGCTGCGATGGCGGCGAACATCACTAACGAAGGTGGTGCGGAAGGGCGCTATCGCGTGCTGAAAAATATCATGGGCCTGTGGCTGCTCCAGCGCGTGCTGAAAGAGCAAAACGTTACCGACCTGCCTGCGCTTATCGCGGAGACCGAAACGCTGAAGGCCTGCACCTTCCTGATCAACCCGAACGATAACCGCTTTATCAACCCGGCGCACATGAGCGCCGAAATCCAGACCGCCTGTTTCGCCGCCGGGCAGCCGGTGCCGTCCAGCCCGGCAGAGCTCGCGCGCTGCATTTTTGACAGCCTCGCCCTGCTGTATGCCGACATCCTCAGCGAGCTAGCCGATCTGCGCGGCAAGCCGTTCAGCCAGCTGCACATCGTGGGCGGCGGCTGTCAGAACCAGCTGCTGAACCAGCTTTGCGCGGATGCCTGCGGCATCACCGTGGTGGCGGGCCCTGTAGAGGCTTCTACGCTCGGCAATATCGGCATTCAGCTGATGACGCTGGACGAACTCTCCAACGTTGACGACTTCCGTTCGGTGGTGGCGGCGAACGCCAGCCTGACCACCTTCACCCCCAATCCCTGCCATGAGATTGCCCGCTACCGGGCGCAGTTTCAGCAAAAACGACTGACTAAGGAGCTTTGCGCATGACCACTCAATTAGAACAAGCCTGGGACCTGGCTAAACAGCGTTTCGCCGCCGTCGGCGTGGATGTCGAAGAGGCCCTGCGCCAGCTCGACCGTCTTCCCGTCTCTATGCACTGCTGGCAGGGCGATGACGTCGCCGGTTTCGAGAACCCGGGCGGTTCCCTGACGGGTGGTATTCAGGCCACGGGTAATTATCCGGGCAAAGCGCGTAACGCGACCGAGCTGCGCGCCGACCTGGAGCTGGCCCTGAGCCTGATCCCGGGACCAAAGCGCCTGAACCTGCACGCGATTTACCTCGAATCCGACGAGCCGGTGGCGCGCAACGAAATCAAACCGGAACACTTTAAGAACTGGGTGGAGTGGGCAAAAGCCAATAAGCTGGGCCTGGATTTCAACCCGTCCTGCTTCTCGCATCCGCTGAGCGCGGACGGTTTTACCCTCGCCCACGCGGACGATGAAATCCGTCAGTTCTGGATCGACCACGTGAAGGCCAGCCGCCGCGTGTCTGCGTACTTTGGCGAGCAGCTCGGCACGCCGTCGGTGATGAACATCTGGATCCCGGACGGCATGAAGGACATCACCGTCGACCGTCTGGCTCCGCGCCAGCGCCTGCTGGCCGCGCTGGATGAGGCCATCAGCGAGAAGCTGGACCCGGCGCACCACATCGACGCCGTGGAGAGCAAGCTGTTCGGCATTGGCGCCGAGAGCTACACCGTCGGTTCGAACGAGTTCTACATGGGGTACGCCACCAGCCGCCAGACCGCGCTGTGCCTGGATGCCGGTCACTTCCATCCGACCGAGGTGATCTCCGACAAAATCTCCGCTGCCATGCTCTACGTGCCGCGCCTGCTGCTGCACGTCAGCCGCCCGGTGCGCTGGGACAGCGACCACGTGGTGCTGCTGGATGACGAAACCCAGGCGATTGCGAGCGAAATCATCCGCCACGACCTCTTTGACCGCGTCCACATCGGCCTCGACTTCTTCGATGCCTCCATCAACCGCATCGCAGCGTGGGTTATCGGCACCCGCAACATGAAGAAAGCCCTGCTGCGGGCGCTGCTGGAGCCTGTCGCCACGCTGAAACAGCTGGAGGCTAACGGTGACTACACCGCGCGTCTGGCGCTGCTGGAAGAGCAGAAATCCCTGCCGTGGCAGGCGGTGTGGGAAATGTACTGCCAGCGTAACGATGCGCCTGCGGGCAGCCAGTGGCTGGACAACGTGCGGGCGTATGAGAAAGACGTTCTTGCCGCTCGTCAGTAAAAAAACATCGCCCGGCGGCGCGTTGCTTGCCGGGCCTACAGGTAAAAGTAGGCCGGGTAAGCGTAGCGCCACCCGGCATTTTCAAAGGAAACACAGAATGCAGACCATCACCACTTCCTGGTTCGTCCAGGGCATGATCAAAGCCACCTCTGACGCCTGGCTGAAGGGTTGGGACGAGCGCAACGGCGGCAACCTGACGCTGCGCCTGGACGACGCGGATATCGAACCCTTCGCGGCCGATTTCCACCAGAAGCCGCGCTATATCGCACTGAGCCAGCCGATGCCGCTGCTCGCCAACACGCCGTTTATCGTCACCGGTTCTGGGAAGTTTTTCCGTAACGTCCAGCTCGACCCGCAGGCCAACCTCGGCGTGGTGAAGGTGGACAGCGACGGCGCGGGCTACCACATTCTGTGGGGTCTGACCGATGAAGCGGTGCCAACCTCTGAACTGCCGGCACACTTCCTCTCCCACTGCGAGCGCATTAAGGCCACCAACGGCAAAGACCGCGTGATCATGCACTGTCACGCCACCAACCTGATCGCCCTGACCTACGTGCTGGAAAACAGCGCTGATTTTATTACCCGCAAGCTGTGGGAAGGCAGCACCGAGTGTCTGGTGGTGTTCCCGGACGGCGTCGGCATTTTGCCGTGGATGGTGCCGGGTACCGACGAAATTGGCCAGGCAACCGCCGTGGATATGCAAAAACATTCACTGGTGCTGTGGCCGTTCCACGGCGTGTTTGGCAGCGGCCCTACGCTTGATGAAACCTTTGGCCTGATCGACACCGCCGAGAAATCCGCGGAGGTGCTGGTGAAGGTCTATTCCATGGGCGGCATGAAGCAGACCATCACCCGGGAAGAGCTGATCGCCCTGGGCAAACGCTTTAGCGTCACCCCGATGCAGTCCGCGTTAGATCTGTACCCATAACAACATCGCGCCCCGCTCACCGAGACGGGGCGAAAACCACCTGCAATCCCTACAACTAACTCAAGTCAGTGGAGTAAAAGCAATGAAAATAAAGACAAGCTTGATCCTCACCGTTGCCGCTCTGGCGTTGTCCGGTTCCGCTTTAGCTGAAGTGAAAATCGCCCTGGTGGCGAAGTCCTTAGGGAATGGATTCTTCGAAGCAGCGAACGTCGGCGCGCAGGAGGCGGCCAAAGAGTTAGGCGATGTAAAAGTGATTTATACCGGCCCGACCACCACCACGGCAGAAGCGCAGATCGAGGTGCTGAACGGACTGATCGCCCAGGGCGTGGATGCGATCGCGATTTCCGCGAACGATCCGGACGCCTTGGTCCCAGTACTGAAAAAAGCGATGCAGCGCGGCATCAAGGTGGTGTCGTGGGATTCTGGCGTAGCGAAAGCCGGGCGTCAGATCCACCTGAACCCGTCCAATAACGCCCTGATTGGTGAAACCAACGTCAAGCTCGCCGCCGACGCGCTGAAGGCGCTGAACGTCGAGAAAGGCGACGTGGCGGTGCTGAGCGCAACGCCAACTTCCACCAACCAGAACACCTGGATTGCGGAGATGAAAAAGGTGCTGCCGAAGTACCCGTCGGTCAATCTGGTGACCGTGGCCTACGGCGACGATCTCTCTGATAAAAGCTATCGCGAGGCGGTCGGCCTGCTGAAAACCTACCCTGATTTGAAAGTGATCGTTTCACCGTCGTCCGTGGGCATTGTCGCTGCGGCGCAGGCGGTGAAAGACCAGGGCAAGATCGGCAAAGTGTACGTCACCGGGTTAGGCCTGCCGTCTGAAATGGCGGGCGCGGTGAAATCCGGCGCGAGCAAAAGCTTTGCCATCTGGAACCCGATTGACCTGGGCTATGCGGCAACCTATTTAGCAGACGATCTGGTGAAAGGCACCGCCACGAAGGGCGAGGCCAGCATGGGCAAGCTGGGCAAAGTGAAGCTGGATGCCGACGGCAACGGGGCGATGGCCGAGCCGTTCGTCTACGATGCCAGCAATATTGATAAGTTCTCGAAAATCTTTTGATCCTTTCCCCCCTCACCCCACCCCCTCTCCCCAAAGGGGCGAGGGTTAGGGTGAGGGGTAATCTACGGAGAACTATCATGACCCCATTGCTACAGCTTTCTGGCATCACCAAGGTGTTCCCCGGCGTGCGTGCCCTTGAGAACGTGCAGCTTGCGCTCTGGCCCGGCAAAGTGACGGCGCTTATTGGCGAAAACGGCGCGGGCAAGTCGACGCTGGTTAAAGTGATGACCGGCATTTACCAGCCCGACGAGGGCGAGATCCTCTACAAAGCGATCCCCGTTCACCTCCCGACACCGGACTCGGCGCATAAGATCGGCATCACCGCTATTCATCAGGAAACCGTCCTGTTCGATGAACTTTCGGTCACCGAAAATATCTTTGTCGGGCAGTACCTCTACAAAGGCTTTCTGAAAACGCTCGACTGGCCGGAGATGCACCGCCGGGCGCAGGCGATCCTCAGCCGTCTTGAGGTGCAAATCGACCCGCGCGCGACGCTAAAAACATTGAGCATCGCCCAGCGCCACATGGTTGCCATCGCCCGCGCGCTGTCGTTTGAGGCGCAGGTGGTTATTCTTGATGAACCTACAGCGGCGCTGTCGCAGCACGAAATCCTCGAGTTTTACCAAATCGTTGAGCGCCTGAAGCAGGAGGGCAAGGCCATCCTGTTTATCTCCCACAAGTTCGACGAAATCTTCGAACTTGCAGATCACTACACCATTTTGCGCGACGGCGTGTTCGTCGGAGAAGGCGCGATGAGTGCGATAACCGAAGAGCGGATGGTATCGATGATGGTCGGGCGCGCCATCACCCAGACCTTCCCGAAGGTGGCGTGCGAAAAAGGCGAGACGGTGCTGGAGGTAAAAAATCTCTGCCACCCGACCGAGTTCGCCAATATCTCCTTCTCCCTGCGTAAAGGGGAAATCCTCGGCTTCTACGGGCTGGTGGGCGCCGGGCGTACCGAGCTGATGCAGGCGCTTTCCGGCGTCACGCGGCCATCGTCAGGCGAAATTATTCTTAACGGTCAGGCCCGGCGCTTCCGCCAGCCTGCGGATGCGATCAAAGCCGGTATCGTCTGCGTGCCGGAAGAGCGGCAGAAGCAGGGCGCGATTATCGAACTGTCCATTGCCCAAAACATCAGCCTGCCGCAGCTTGGCAAGCTCAACCCGAACGGCGTGCTGCACGACGACCGCGAATGGCGGCTGGCGGATGAATACGCCAAACGCCTGCAGGTGAAAGCCTTTAGCTGGAAGCAGGCGGTGGATACCCTCTCCGGCGGCAACCAGCAAAAGGTGGTTATCGGTAAGTGGCTGGCAACGCATCCTGACGTGATCATCCTCGATGAGCCGACAAAAGGCATTGATATCGGCTCAAAGGCAGCCGTTCATCAATTTATGTCAGAGCTGGTCGGCCAGGGGCTGGCGGTGATTATGGTCTCCTCCGAACTGCCGGAAGTGATGGGCATGGCGGACCGCATCATCGTGATGCACGAAGGGCTGATGGTGGCCGAATACCGGGCGGGTGACGCGACGGCGGAAACCATCGTCAGCGCCGCCAGCGGTGCAAAACAGGAGGCGGCATAATGCTTAACTCGCTGTTAAAACACCGCGAAGCCCTGCTGGGCGCGGTGATTGTGCTGATGGTCATCGCCATCGGCAGCCGCGTGCCGTCGTTTATCACACCGGGTAACCTGGTTGAGATGTTTAACGACACTTCCATTCTGATCGTCCTCGCGCTCGGGCAGATGATGGTGCTGCTCACCAAAGGTATCGACCTGTCGATGGCGGCCAATCTGGCGCTGACCGGGATGATTGTCGCCCTGATTAACGTCCATTACCCGGACGTGCCGGTCTGGGCACTGCTGATCCTCGCCAGCGCGCTCGGGCTGCTGATGGGCGCGATTAACGGCCTGCTGGTGTGGAAGCTGGGCATTCCGGCGATTGTGGTAACGCTCGGCACCATGAGCATCTACCGCGGGATTATCTTTTTGCTCTCCGGCGGCGGCTGGGTGAACGCCAACCAGATGGGCGCGGACTTTCTCGGCCTGCCGCGCGCCTCCGTGCTGGGCCTGCCGGTCCTGAGCTGGTGCGCCGTCGCCGCGCTGCTGCTGGTGGGCTACTTCCTGCGCTACAGCCGTACAGGACGGGCGCTGTATACCGCGGGCGGCAACGCTACGGCGGCGTACTACACCGGGATCAACGCCGGGAAAATGCAGTTTGTCAGCTTCTGCCTCTCCGGGCTGTTGGCCGGGTTCTGCGGGTATCTGTGGATTTCCCGTTTCGCCGTGGCCTATGTCGACGTGGCGAATGGCTTTGAGCTGCAGGTCGTCGCCGCCTGCGTGATTGGCGGCATCAGCACCATGGGCGGCACCGGGCGCGTACTCGGCTGCCTGTTCGGCGCGCTGTTCCTCGGCGTGATAAACAACGCCCTACCGGTGATCGGCGTCTCCCCGTTCTGGCAAATGGCAATTTCCGGCACGGTGATCGTCATTGCGGTGCTGCTGAACGAACGCAGCAACAGGCGTAAAGGACGGCTGATTCTGCGCGACGCGGCGCTGGCACGTCAGAAAATGGCGGTGAAATCATGAGCAAAATGATGGCCTCTGAAGAGATCAAAAACGTGCCTGCTGTGCCGGGCATTTTCCAGCGCCTGCTGTGCTGGGAAGGATTCCTGCTGGCGGTGACGCTGGCGGTGTTCGTGGTGAACGCGCTGGCCTCACCCTACTTCCTCAACGTCTGGAATCTCTCCGACGCGACGTTCAACTTCACCGAAAAAGCGATCATCGTGTTGCCGATGGCGATGCTGATTATCGCCCGGGAAATTGACCTGTCGGTGGCATCCACCATTGCGCTTAGCTCCACGATGATGGGCTTCTGCGCGGCGGCGGGCGTGGATACGCCGCTGCTGGTCTGCGTCGGGCTGGGCGTGGGGCTGCTGTGCGGACTGTTCAACGGCATTCTGGTGACGCGCTTCAACCTGTCGTCCATCGTTATCACCATCGGCACCATGAGCCTGTACCGCGGGATCACCTACATCCTGCTCGGCGATAAGGCGCTGAACAGCTACCCGGAAAGCTTCGCCTGGTTCGGCCAGGGCTACGTCTGGGGCGCGCTGTCGTTTGAGTTCGCGCTGTTTATCGTGCTGGCCGCGGTGTTTGCCTTTGTGCTGCACCGCACCAACTTTGGCCGCCGCACCTACGCCATCGGCAATAACCCGACCGGCGCGTGGTATTCCGGCATCAACGTGAAGCGCCACAACCTGATCCTGTTCGCGCTGGTGGGGCTGATGTCCGGCCTGGCGTCGGTGCTGCTCACCTCGCGCCTGGGCAGCACCCGCCCGACGATTGCGATGGGCTGGGAGCTGGCGGTGGTGACGATGGCGGTGCTCGGCGGCGTCAATATTCTCGGCGGGTCCGGCAGCATGGTGGGCGTGATTATCGCCGCCTTCCTGATGGGACTGGTGACCTTTGGCCTGAGCCTGCTCAACGTGCCCGGCATCGTGATGTCGGTGATTATCGGCGCGATGCTGATCGTGGTGATTTCGCTGCCGATTATTACCCGCCGGGTGATGCAGCGAAGACGGATCTCATAGCCGGGTGGCACTGCGTTTACCCAGCCTACTTAACCGTAGGCCCGCGCAAGCGCAGCGCCACCGGGCATAAAAATCACAGTAATTAAGGAGAATTATCATGAGCTTTATGTTGGCACTGCCAAAAATCAGCCTGCACGGCGCGGGCGCAATCGGCGATATGGTCAACCTGGTGGCGAGCAAGCAGTGGGGAAAGGCGCTGGTTGTCACCGACGGTCAGCTGGTAAAACTCGGCCTGCTCGACAGCCTGTTTAACGCGCTGGATGCCCATCAGATGTCGTATCACCTGTTCGATGAGGTGTTCCCGAACCCGACGGAGGCGCTGGTGCAGAAAGGCTATTCGGCATATCAGGACGCGGAGTGTGATTACGTGATTGCCTTCGGCGGCGGCAGCCCGATTGATACCGCCAAGGCGATCAAAATCCTCACCGCCAATCCTGGTCCGTCAACCGATTACTCCGGCGTCGGCAAAGTGAAAAACGCGGGCGTGCCGCTGGTGGCGATCAACACCACCGCAGGCACGGCGGCGGAGATGACCAGCAACGCGGTGATCATCGACTCCGCGCGGCAGGTGAAAGAGGTCATCATCGATCCGAACATCATCCCGGATATCGCCGTGGACGATGCCAGCGTGATGCTCGATATTCCCGCCTCCGTGACCGCCGCAACCGGCATGGATGCATTGACTCATGCGATTGAAGCCTACGTGTCCGTCGGCGCGCACCCGCTCACTGATGCCAATGCGCTGGAAGCGATTCGCCTGATCAACCTGTGGCTGCCGAAAGCGGTCGAAGACGGTCATCACCTTGAAGCGCGTGAGCAGATGGCGTTTGGTCAGTATCTGGCGGGCATGGCGTTTAACAGTGCGGGCCTTGGCCTCGTTCACGCGCTGGCGCACCAGCCGGGCGCGACGCACAACCTGCCGCACGGCGTATGCAACGCCATCCTGCTGCCGATCATCGAAAACTTTAACCGTCCGCACGCGGTCGCACGTTTCGCCCGCGTGGCGCAGGCGATGGGCGTCGATACGCAGGGGATGAGCGACGAAGCCGCCAGCATGTCGGCCATTCAGGCGATTCGCGACCTGAGCGCTCGCGTCGGCATTCCGTCCGGCTTCAGCAAGCTCGGCGTGACCAAAGCGGACATCGAAGGCTGGCTGGATAAAGCCCTCGCCGACCCGTGCGCGCCGTGCAACCCGCGCACCGCCAGCCGCGATGAGGTCCGCGAGCTGTACCTGGAGGCACTATGATCCGCAAAGCCTTTGTGATGCAGGTAAACCCGGACGCGCACGAGGAGTACGCGCGCCGCCACAACCCTATCTGGCCCGAGCTGGAAGCGGTGCTGAAAGCCCACGGCGCGCACCACTACGCCATCTATCTCGACAAAGCCCGCAACCTGCTGTTTGCCACCGTGGAGATTGAATCGGAGGAGCGCTGGAACGCGGTAGCGAATACCGACGTCTGCCAGCGCTGGTGGAAGCATATGGGTGACGTTATGCCGTCGAACCCGGATAACAGCCCGGTGAGCGCGGAGCTGAAAGAGGTGTTTTACCTGGACTGATGTGTTAACGCTGCTGCCCCCGAGGCGGCAGCAATCTCCCGCCTGCCACTCAGCGTAAACGCCGACACCACCGTTATCGCCAGCACGAAACATCCCAGCATCAGGTACGTCTCCTGGAAGCCGATCCGGTCATACATATTCCCGGCAAAGGCGGAGAGGAAAATGGCCGCCGACTGTTTGGCAAACTGGAAGCCGATCAGGTAAATGGTGGCCGAAAGCCGCGTATCAAACACGCCCGTAATGTACTTGAATGCACCCACCAGCAGGAACGGGACCTCCAGCGCGTGCAGCATCTTGAGGGCAATCACCTCCACGGCGGTGGTGGCGAACGACGAGCCGATAATGCGCGTCGCCATAATCACCCCGGCGATCAGCAGCGTGTTTTTCGCGCCGATGCGGTTAATGATCCACGGCGAGCAGAACATGATGATGGCGTTACAGATTTCCCCCGCCGTGGTGGCAAAGCCAAAGGCGCGGGTGCCTTCCTGCGGCGTGGCGAAGAAGGTTTTAAAGAAGGTGGCAAACTGCTGGTCGAAAACGTCATACACGCAGGCCACGCCAATCACGTACAGAATGAACATCCACATTCTGCGCTGGCGGAACAGGTTGAACACGGTTTTGGCAGTGATCTGCGGCTGGTTTGCGCCCAGGGCGTTCATGACCTGCGCCGTCTGGTTGGGCTTCGGCTTCGCAACGACCAGCAGCAGCATCAGCAACAGCGCTGCTCCCGAGCCCATCCAGAAAACGTACGACGGATCGATGCCAAAAAGGATGCCGCCCGTTGAGGCGCATAGCCCCCAGCCGAGACAGCCGAACATGCGCGCCTTGCCGTATTCGAAGAAGCTGTTGCGGCTCACGCGCTCGATGTAGGCCTCAATTGCCCCCGATCCCGCCGAGAAGACAAAGCCGATATACAGCCCGCCGCTCAGCGCGCCCAGCCAGATATTGGTTTTCAGCAGCGGCGCGAAGACGTACAGGAAGAACGGTGCGAACAGGAACAGCAGCACCGCGATGATCCACAGCAGGTGTTTTTTCAGCCCAAGCTTGTCCGAAATTACGCCCAGCACCGGCTGGAAGGCGATGGCCGACAGCGAGATGCAGGAGAAGACAATCCCGGTATGGGTTTTATTCAGGCCGATGATGTCCGACAGCCAGATCGGCAGGAACGGAAAGCAGGTGGCCATGATGAAGAAGTAGAGAAAGAAGAACAGCCCGAAGATCCAGAAGTTAGGGTTGTCTTTGTGGGTACAGGTTGTTGTGTTCATTATTTTTATCCTCAACGGAGGGCCGGCTGCCCGGCCCTTCAACCTTACACGCGTTCGACGCCAATCAAAATGGCGGTCTCCGGGTCCAGAATCGGCAGCGCAATACCCGCCTGCATCAGCCACTCGCCGCTCACCGTTTGCGGCGCTTCCATCCACGAAGGCAGCTTGCGCATGGTGTGTCCACCCTCACCCGTAATCTGGATGTTCGGGTGATCGAGCAGCGTGATGCGGTACTGCGCGCTGGCGTCTAACCCCGGCATGCGCAGCGGCATCATCAGGGTGTAATCCGGCATCGCAAGCTGACTGACCATAAACAGCCCCTGCGCTTTGTCTTTGCTCACAATACCCTGTGCCAGGGTGGTAGCGTCCGGCATATCCATACGCCACTGGGTACCATGGTGGATCACCTCGCGCCACTGCTTGTGCAGCGCGGCGTAGTGCCGATAGCCTTCGCGTTCATCTTCATCGACGGTAAGCGGATCCAGCTCCAGCCCCATATGGCCAAACAGGGCCGTCAGCCCGCGAAACTGGATGCTATGCTGGCGGAAGGTGGCGTGGCATTTATGATGACCGATATGCGCGCCCATCACCTCCGGCGGGAAGAAGTAGCTCATGCCGCGCTGGATGGTGTTCCGCTCCAGCGCGTCGTTGTTGTCGGACGCCCAGAAGCGGTGGCTGCGGGTCAGCACTTCGTAATCAATACGCCCGCCGCCCGACGAGCAGGATTCAAACTCAATGTGCGGGAAGCGCTCACCCAGCACGTCCAGCAGGCGGTAAAACTGGCGGGTCTGCGCGTCGGCGGCGGCTTTACCCTTGTGTCCCGGCTGCACCAGCTCGCGGTTCATGTCCCACTTCACGTAGTCGACCGCGTGCTCGCCGAGCAGCCAGCTCATGCGCTCCACGAGGTAATCAAAGGCTTCAGGTATGTTCAGGTTGAGCACCAGCTGATGACGCCCGGTCGCCTGATCGTAGCCCGGCAGCGCCAGCACCCAGTCAGGGTGCGCGCGGTACAGATCGGAATCCGGGTTGATCATCTCCGGCTCAACCCAGATGCCAAACTCCATGCCGAGCCGTTTAACGTGGTCGATCACCGGCGTCAGGCCGTTCGGGTATTTTTTCTCGTCCAGATACCAGTCGCCCAGCGCGGCACGATCGTCGTTGCGGCCTTTGAACCAGCCGTCGTCGATAATAAAGCGTTCCACCCCAAGCGCTGCGGCCTCGTCGGCCATGCGCATGATGTAGTCCGGATCGTGGTTGAAGTAGATCCCTTCCCAGGTATTGAGATGCACCGGGCGCGGTTTGTTTTCCGGGAAGCGGATAACGTTATCGCGCAGATAGCGATGGAACGACTGGCTCATGCCGTTCAGGCCCCGCATGGAGTAGCTGGCATACAGGCGCGGCGTCCAGAGCGTGTCGCCCTCTTCAACCGCCATTTCCCCCGACAGGTAGAGCGCTTCGGCCTGCAGGTAGCGACGACCATCGGTTTTCGCTTCCGCACGCAGGCGATGGTTGCCGCTCCAGCCCAGATGCACGCCCCAGACGTCGCCCTGCATTTCGCTAAACGACGACGAACCGGCAATCAGCGCCGGGAAGTGCTCGTGGGAGGTTTTACCGCGACGGTTTTCAATCACGAAGCTGTCGTGTTCAAGCCTGACGCGGTGCGGCTGAAATTCCCGGATCCAGCGTCCGTGGAAGGCCATCACCTCCTGCGCGCGCTCGGCCACCGGCAGCGTAACGGCGAAACGGTCCACCTGCCACGGCAGCGCTTTCAGATTGGTCAGGCCGTGGCGCACGACCAGCACGCCGCTGGCGTCCAGCGCCAGCTCGCTGGTCAGGCGCAGACCCGCATGTTCATCTTCAGCGGTAATCGTCAGAGTGTTTAACGCCTGCTGCACCTGCGTAGTTTTGAACACCGGGGAGCCGTCCAGCCCCTGGCGATGCCCCTCAATGCCCGGCGAGCCAAACAGGCCGTGCCCCAGCTCCGCCATCAGCGTGACCGGGGAGTCGACATCCAGCCTGCCGTTCGCCACCGGGCGCGCAATGCTCAGCACATCGTGTGGCGAAAAGTGCTGAAGGTGCGGCCCCCAGTAGAGAATTTCGGCGAACGGGTGGGTTTTAACCACCACGTCTACCGTATTGCTTTCGAGTCGAAAAATGGAATCTTGCATCAGACATCTCCTGTCGTCGGGATGTCCTGAGTGTTGATCCGAAACGTTTCGGATACAAACCAAAACGTTTCGGTTCTGTGATCGGGTTTGGAATTTTAGTGGGTTTAGGCCGTCTGGCCCGGAGAGAATTCAGGCTGCCAGAGCACCTGAAGCTGCTCGATATCGTCGCCGTTAATCAGCTGGCGCACCATATTGGCAATCTGTTTTCCGACGCCCTGACGGGTGGACTGAATGACTGACGCTACGTCGATATCGACAATGCTGTCCTGCGGCAGGCCGTCGTAGACCACCAGCGAGACGGCGTTGTCGCCGGATAAGCGCCCCATCTGCGCCAGCGCCATCGCCGCGCCGTCGCCGTGGGTGTTGCAGTCGGTAATGATGGCCGTGGGCGGCTGCGGCAGAGCGAGAAGCTCTTTGGTGGTGGCATACCCCACGCGGCGCGACGGCGGCATGGCGCGCAGCCATTCGCTGGAAAGCCCGGCTTCTCGGAGGGCATCGAGAAAGCCCTGACGACGCTGGGTAATAAACGCCTGATTGTTGCTTTCACCGAGCAACGCAATGCGCTGATGGCCTTTCTCGATCAGCCAGCGGGTAGCCTGATGCGTACCGGCGTAGTTGTCGAAGTCAAACCACGCGTACGGCTGCGGGAGGTGGCTGCGCCCGAGCGCCAGGAATGGAAAACCGGCGGTCTGAAGCTGCTCAAGACGCGGATCGTGGTCCAGCGTGTGCGCTACGATCAGCGCATCCACGCGGCGGCTCTGCACCATGCGCATGTAGCTGTGCTTATCGGCCAAATCATCATCGGCAATCAGCAGTAAATCGATTTCATGTCGCGCCAGTTCGTGGCTAATTTCGCCGACCATGTCCATAAAAACGCTATTATTGAGCGGAACGGGATGCACGGGGAACACCAGCCCGACGGCGTCGATTTTGCCCATCTTGAGGCGGCGGGCGAAGGTGTTAGGTCGGTAGCCACGGCGCTGAGCCTCTGCTTCCACGCGGGCGCGCGTCTCGGCGGAGACGTCGTCATATCCGTTGAGTGCGCGGCTGACGGTGGTGACTGACAGCCCCAGTTCTTTGGCAATGGCTTTAAGCGACATGAGTTTCCGTATCTCTGTTAGTTCTGTTCCGCCACCAGCAGCGCGTGCGTATCCGGCTCCAGCGCCTTAAAGATATGCGGCAGATCGGCGGGATAACAGATGTAATCCCCCGGGCCGAGTTCTTCCGCTGCGTCGATCAGGCCGACCAGCGCGCGCCCCTGCGTCACAATAATATGTTCAACGGACCCCGGCGGATGCGGCTGGGATATACGGTCTGCGCCCGGCTGGGTGAGCAGCAGATAGATGTCGCGCCGCGCGCCCGGCGGACACGCCGCCAGCAAAATAGCTTCGTAGTTAGCCTGCCCGGCAACGACCTTCGTTCCCTCTCCACGGCGGATGACCTGTGTTGTCGTCTGCTGTGGTTCCAGCAGGCGGGCGAAAGGGATATCCAGCGCCACGCAAAGCGACCACAGCGTCTCCAGGCTCGGGTTACCGTTACCGGACTCCAGTTGGGAAAGCGTGGATTTGGCGATCCCGGCACGACGGGCAATTTCCGCCAGTGAAAGCCCGGTTCGCAGGCGTTCTCGCACCAGGCTTTTGGCGATCACGCTGATTGGCTGCGTCATAAAACGGCCCTTTTTGTTCTATAAATCGAACGAATCGTTCGTCTTGAAAAACGTCTCTGTTGCGTTCATTATAATGGATACACGTTCGATATGGCTAAAATTGTATGAAGCATCATCTCTCCTGCCTGAAAGGCGACACGATCAAAGCAATCATCCTGGTTTGCCTCGCGGTGGGCGTGGTCGGGATGTCCTACGGCTCGCTGGCGATGGCCTACGGTTTCCCGCTGTGGGTGCCGTTTGTGCTCTCCCTTACCGTGCTGGCGGGCGCATCGGAATTTATGTTTATCGGCATCGTGGCGAGCGGTGGGAACCCGCTGGCCGCAGCGGCAGCCGGATTACTGGTGAACGCCCGCCACGTGCCGTTTGGCGTGACGGTGCGGGAACTGGTGGGCAAGCGCGGCCTGAGCTTTTTGGGCTGCCACATCATGAACGATGAAAGCGTAGTGTTCGGCCTGTCGCAGAAAACCCCAGAACAGCGTAAAGCGGCCTACTGGCTGTGCGGTTTGGGCGTGGCAATCATCTGGCCGCTGGGCGCGCTGCTGGGTGCCATGGTCGGCAAACTGTTGCCAGACCCGGAAACCATCGGTCTGGATGCGGTATTTCCCGCCATTTTGCTGGCGTTAGTGGTGCCTGCGTTTAAAAACCGCACCACGCTAATCCGCGCCTGCAGCGGTGCCGTATTGTCGCTGGCCGCCGTGCCGTTTGCCCCGGTGGGCCTGCCGGTGCTGCTCTCTTTACTCGGCCTTGCCGCGAGGAAAAAATAATGGGAAACATGACGGTCTTTATTCTCGGCATCGCCGTTCTTTCTCTGGGAACGTATTTGATGCGCCTCGGCGGGGCAAAACTGGGCAGCAGGCTTGCATTGTCAGAGCGTTCACAGGCGCTGCTTTCCGATGCGGCAACGGTGTTGCTGTTTTCGGTGGCGCTGGCGACCACGTTTTATGAAGGGGAACATTTCGCCGGGATGGCGCGGGTGCTGGGCGTGGCGTTTGCGGTGTTTCTGGCCTGGCGGAAGATGCCGTTAATTGTGGTGATCGTGGCGGCAGCGGTGGTAACGGCGCTGCTGCGTCTGGCGGGGCTCCACTAAGAAGAATGCCCGACAGAACAGGTCTGTCGGGCATCATAGAGGTTATCGCGCAGGAAGCGTATCGACGTTAAGGGTAAGCATCTCGTTAAAATCCGTGGTGTTGGTAACGCCAAATGCTTCGTCAGAAAGATAGGTCGTAATCATCATGGTGGCGGTGAACTGCTCGCCCACCACTTCCGTGCCGTTAACCGCAGCCAGGGCTTTTTCAGGCTTCAGCGTAACCTGTGATGCGCCACCCTGAACGGCAACCGCACCAATATCGACCGCAGCCAGTTGCACCGGAGTCCCGTCAACGCGCCCATCCCTGAATTCGATTTTCATTGCGCCGCTGTCCGTAAAGCGATACGCCATGTTCTGTCGGGCAGCACCGTCAACGGAAATGCGCATTTTGCGCGCATCGGGGCACAGGACGGAAACCTGAAACTCGCGCGTGACCGAGGCATAACCGTTATAGACCTTACCCACATGCTCAGTGGAGGCCTTCCGCATATCCTCCTTACGGTAGCGCCCGTAATCGACTTTCTTCACAGCCGACATCATGTCACAGTCTTCCTCAGCGGCCTTCGCCATCCCCGGAAGGCCCGATGCGCCGCAGAGCAACACAAGCATCAGCGCGTATTGACGAACGTTGTTCAGAGACATTTCCCTGTCACCTCTTCATAGAATTTATTTGGTTCCGCCTCTGGCAGGGTATACGTCAGCTTGCAACGCCCTTCATCCAGCTTCGCATACAGCTGCTGGCTGGCGGAGATATCGTTCAGGAAGATCACGCCATCTTCGGGTGCGCTCGTCACATACTCCCCTGCGGCGTCTACAATCGAGACCCCTTCCGGCAGCGGCGTGCCGTCCGCACGTTGAATATTGAGCAGCACGCGGCGCTGGCTTAACGTCGCAAACTCCCACTTCGCCACGGCGCCGTGAGACGCTTTGATCGCCGTTCGGCCGTTTCTCACGTCCAGATTGCCTGGCAGACTTTCCGTGTTGATCTCAATCGAGCTTTCACGGAACGGCGTCAGCGCAGGAATAATTGCCCGGCCCCATTTGTCCGTCCATACCGCGCCGCGCGTGGTGTCAATCTCGATACCGGCCACCGGTTTATCCAGTCTGGCAATGGCATAGGTATCGCTAACGCGGTAAGGCGAGAAAGTCACCCCGTCGCTGTGGGCGACAATGCCACCGCTTAACGATGCAGAGTAGTTGGTATTGTTGTCGTTATCTCCCCCTGCGGCCAACGCCAGGTTGGTGTAATGCAGATTACTGTTCAACGAACTATCCCAACTGGTGGTGTTTTCATCCTGGTCCTGAGTGACCCCAACCATGTACTGGTTCTCAGCGTTGAGCGAGCCCATCGCCCGCGTGCCGTAGGAGCTCTTACCTTCACTCTCGCGATACCAGGAGCTGGTCGTCACCCCGGACCGCCCAAGCGGGATCGACACGTTGACGTAAAACTGGTCGTTATCGCTACTGTCATTTCGGCTGACATCCGACTCCCAGTTCACGCTCACGTTGAAGTATTTAAAGGTTTGTGACCACGACGAGATAAACCGGCGGCTGTCGTATTCGCTGTTCCAGCTCTCATTGCGGTAATAGCTTAGAGAGAAGCGGCCAAGCGTCGCGTTTGACCAGTTGATGCCGACGGTAGAGTCGTATTTGGTTTGCGACATATCGTCATCGTCACCGTAGAGTTCCGTCATCTCGCGATAATCCGGGGTGCCGTAGCTGCCGCCCAGCGAAAGTCCAATGCCCCATGGCAGGGCATACCCCAAATCCAGCGTCGTTTTGTTGCCGTCGGTTTGCGTCTGGTTGTCGATTGACGCCAGAAAACCCAGCGAGGCATACAGGTTCTGCATGGGCACGGTATCCAGGTTGCCGGAGAATCCGTAATAGTGGTTATCCGCCATGACCATGCCGGCGAGGAAATTCATCCGCTTGTTGAGAGACCAGCCGTTGTTGGCTGAAACTACCCACGGGTTTTCGAACCGCGAATCCATATCTTCCACACGACCCGCAGCCAGCGTAAACCCTGGTGCGCGCCCCACATGATTACTGCGGAACGTACTTGCCGAGACGGTGAACCGGTTTTCGCTGCCGTCAGTCTCAGTGACGGTTACGTTCAGGTCGGTATTAAGATTAGCCAGCGGCACATCATCTAAGTTAAACGGCCCGGCGGGAACCAACGTGGAGTAGATGAGCTGTCCGCCCTGGCGGATATCGACGCGCGCCTGCGGATTACGGGCAATACCGCTGACTTCGACACCTGTACCCGCCTGGGAAGCGAGTGCGGTATCCGGCATCATCTGGACCCCGTAAATACTCGGGATACTGAAGCGGCTGTTGGCGACGTTAATCTGGCCGCCCTGCACCATGACGCCGTAATCGGTAAAGGTACGTTGGGCATAGGTGTAGAGAGACTCGACGTCAAAACCCTGATCGCTGCCGTCGCTAATAAACTGCGTGCTGCGTACAATCCAGTCGCCGGCGTTAAAGCCCATTTCAAAGGTCGACTGGAAACGGTCGGCGTTGTCACCATCATATTGATTATGGGTGCCGAACATGGAGTAATTCAGCATGGCTGCACGTCCGCCGCTTACCTCTGCGAACTGGCGGCCATAATCAGGATCTACCGCTTCCGGCGGAACGACCACCGATATTTCTTCAATATCTGGTGACGTCTGAATCGTTGACCCGGACCAGTATTGATGAATCTTCGGACAGGCCCCTCTTTTTATCTGTTTAATCAGACCCGCGTTTTCCAGAAACTCTTTATCAATACAGGGCGTTCCTTCTTCATCAAATTTCACCGGCATAATATTGCGCGGCTTACCGTTAATATTAACCGTCACATTATGGTAGCCAGGGGTAAAACGGGGAGCAAGGGAATAGTAATCCGCAATGGCCGGATCAAGCCCGTTATTTTTTAACGCATCACCATCAAATATGGCTCGCGCCAGCTCCATTGATTCATTTGCCGTAGAGGAGATTTCAGCCCGAATATTAAATGCCAACGCGCTAAGGCAAAACACGAGCATTCCCTTTTTACAGGAACCGTTTAACATAACTACTCCATGTACCGTTAAGTGATTTTATTGCTTAAGGTCGGCAATATAACTACTTGCCTTATAGCCATAGCGCGTTGCCGGATAGATTTCGATTTGTTTTTCGGATGCTGATATTTTGGCTGACGCGCTGGCCGTCATTTTTTCGCCAGGAAGAATATAAGTCTTATTCAATTTCGCGACCGTACCCGACGCCATTAATTTTACCTTTTGCTCCATGCGGACCACATAAGGCGTAGTGTTCTCCACCGTCACGTTGCCATTGTTAATCTGCCAGGTGAGGGCCTTCCAGGGCTCAATATTTACCGCCAGACCTGCCGGGTGAATAATGGCGGGAAGATTCTGGCTAAACACCACTTTAACTTTGTTTTTTTCACGCTGCGGGATGGCGGTAAAAATAACGCGCTTGAAATGTTCCACCTTCAGTGGCTCAGCGCTGCTTTTCAGGACAAAGCGTACGCGCTGGGTTTTACCCGCCTCTACGCGCACAACCGGCTGCGTGGCAATCAGGCCAGGTTTTGGGTCATCCGGGAGATCTATAATTTTGGTGTACAGCAGCTGTGCTTCAGCATCGGTGTTTTTGACATCCATGCTGGCTCCCTGCTTGTCTTCATTGACAATAAGCAGCGAGGTATCCGGCACCATCCCGGCAGCCATACCGTTGAATGAGGCCAGCAGGCAGGCACAGATCAGCGTTCTCTTGAAAAGCAGCATAATATTAGTCCATTAATATCGATAAATGACACCCCACCGGAGTGAGGTGTCAGGTATTTCAAAATGCGTGAGGAGTGATTACAGATAAACCAACTCAACGTTGGTTAAGCCGTCAAGCGTGGCTTCATCCGTGATATTTAAATCGTTAGTTGGGTTAATCATCGCGGCGACACCTACGTTAAAGTTAACGTTGGTTTGTGCGACAGGCGTGCCGCCCAAGGTGTCACTGAAGGAATATAATTCGCTTTTGTCTGTGCTAACTTTTAAATAGCGCTCTCCGCCTGTGGTTGCCCATGATGTTCCGTTATCGCGCGATGCGGTAGGATACAGTTCATCGCCAGCGTCGTTCGTGACAGCGCCTTTCGTCATCTGAATCCCTAATGAATAGGCACCAATTTTCTTACCATTGTACATACCCAGCCCTGCGGTTTGGTACGCCTCTCTGCCAAATTCCGTATCAATAAAATTGGTCGGCAAAACTTGAGTTGGTCCTGAGTCCGCATGGGCATCATTAAACGTTACTGCAATGCGCGTGGGCTCTTCGCAGGTAATAGAAATAGGAATAATTTTCACATCCGCCAAAGGTGTAGCCGACGTGGAATTCAGTGAAGACACACTTATCGTGCCATAATCAGCAATACCACCACCGCTAATAAATGCAGGCGTACAGGAAGCGGGAACGATTTTACCGGTCACCTGAATATCAACACTTGAAGCGGCCATAGCAGAGGACGCCACGACAGCCAGCGCGGACGCCAGCATTCCTTTTTTGAACATCGCGTTCATTTAATTTCCTTATAAAAGTGAAATACAAAATATGCCAAATAATTAATATTTGGCCTGAGGGAGTGCTACAAAGCATTATTTTGGAAAATAGCATTACAGATAGCTCAGATCAATAGCCCCAAAATCTTTTAGGATTAGCGCCTGAGGAGTTCCTTAAATCTCAAGATCAATAATAATTATTATATATGTAAACCTTCAAAATAAAGATTGCAGCCACCAAAATCATTCACTAAAGGAATATATGAAATCAACTGGCCAGACCATTCATTTGACTTATTTATAAGATTATTGTTTTTTAAACAAAAGTTACATCAGAAACAGGGTTTTTACTTTTATTTATTTTGTTAATCAGGATTATCCAGGAGGATATGACTGTTTTGGCGGGAGGAGAAAGCAGAAGGGAGCAGAAGAACAACCTGTCCCTGCTCCGAAGAGCAAGGGACAGTGGCTACAAGACCTATTTATTCAGTTCAGCGGTCATGTGTACGCGGTTACCGGTGAATGCTTGGGTAATTTTGTACGATGATGCACCTGCTTCCTGAGCCTGTGCAGCAATTTTTGCTTCTGCACCGTCCAGCGTAGAGGCGGAAGCGGTTACTGTCTGCGCAGCGAAAGAACCGAAAGAAGCAGCCAGAGCGATTACAGCGACAAAAGTTTTGATGCTTTTCATGAGATAAACCCTTTCATTAAGTTGTTTAGGTAAGGCACCGTGCCTTGATGAGATAAATACTAGACCTCATCCCGATCAACTAAAAGCGGAAGGATTTGCTATTCTCTTTCAAAATTACTGATCAACAATTAGTCGCTGTGAGTGCGTGTAAATCGTCGCCCTTCCAGGCTTGCAGAACCCCACCAGCGTCAGGTTACAGCGTTCTGCCACTTCCACCGCCAGCGTCGTTGCCGCTGAGACCGCAAACAGAATTTCCACGCCGCACATGGCGGCTTTCTGCACCATCTCGTAGCTGGCGCGGCTGGAAACGAGCGCAGCCCCCTGCTGCCAGACGTCACTTTCACGCGCGCGGCGACCGAGCAACTTATCCAGCGCCACATGGCGGCCCACGTCTTCGTGACCACCGATAATGTCGCCCGATGGCAGAACCCACGCCGCCGCGTGCGTACAGCCGCTCAGCTGACCGATGGGCTGTACATCGTTGAGGTGTTCCAGTGCCTTATCGAGGTTGGCGAGGTTAAACGTCTGGGTAAACGGCAGTGGCGTAACGGGCTTGCCGATATCGTTGAGCTGTTCAACACCACACACGCCGCAGCCGGTGCGTCCGGCCAGCGCGCGTCGACGCTCTTTTAACCCCATAAAGCGGCGGCTGGAAAGCTCGATTTGCACTTCAAGGCCGTTACACGCCTTCACAACGTCCATGCCGTAGATCTCCTGCGGATGGTCGATGATGCCTTCCGAGAGGGAAAAACCGATGGCGAACAGCTCAAGATCTTTCGGCGAAGCCATCATCACCACGTGCGAGATACCGTTGTAAACGAGCGCAACGGGCACCTCTTCCGCCAGAAAATCGGGCGTGGCATGGGTAATGTGGGGCGGTCTGTGTACCGACAGTTCCACAACGCCCGCAGGCAGGGGTAACGAGTGGGTAGCACGGTTTTGTTTAGACACAACGGTATTCCTGAACAACCACGGAGGTGAGCCTGCTATTGCATCACAAACAACAGGGCTTACGCATAGTATGGATCAACTTTTCAGCATCAAGTTTACCTACTCACTTGTGAGAGGTACAACAAAACGCATGCTACACCCCTTTAACATGCAGGGTTAATAATGTGATTGGTATCACATTTTATAGTCAACAGGGTGATAATACGTTCACTTTGTTTTAACGCCATTGGAACAGGCGTACCGACATTGTGGTATTCTGGTGATATCCCTCGGAGAAATGAGGGATTAACGCAAATTTTTCTCCTTTGCGGTCAATTCTCAACCGCGAAGTTAAAACTACATATGTAAGCAATGTCGAAACAAGGAGTGACCCATGCAGGTCAGCAGAAGGCAGTTCTTTAAGATCTGCGCTGGCGGTATGGCAGGCACAACGGCAGCGGCACTGGGCTTCGCGCCCGGCGTAGCGCTGGCGGAAACGCGGCAGTATAAACTGCTGCGCACCCGTGAAACCCGTAACACCTGTACGTACTGCTCCGTCGGCTGTGGGCTGTTGATGTATAGCCTCGGCGACGGTGCAAAAAATGCCAAAGCGTCTATCTTCCACATCGAAGGCGACCCGGACCATCCGGTCAACCGTGGAGCGTTGTGCCCGAAAGGGGCTGGTCTGGTGGACTTTATCCACTCCGAAAGCCGCCTGAAATTCCCGGAATACCGCGCGCCAGGCTCAGACAAGTGGCAGCAAATCAGCTGGGAAGAGGCGTTCGACCGCATCGCAAAACATATTAAAGAAGACCGCGATGCCAACTTTGTTGAGAAGAACGCCGACGGTGTCACGGTCAACCGCTGGCTCTCCACCGGGATGCTGTGTGCCTCTGCTTCCAGCAACGAAACCGGTTATTTAACCCAGAAATTTACGCGCGCACTCGGTATGCTCGCGGTCGACAACCAGGCGCGTGTCTGACACGGACCAACGGTAGCAAGTCTTGCTCCAACATTTGGTCGCGGTGCGATGACCAACCACTGGGTCGACATCAAGAACGCCAACCTCATTGTGGTGATGGGCGGTAACGCCGCTGAAGCGCACCCTGTCGGGTTCCGCTGGGCGATGGAAGCCAAAATCCACAACGGTGCGAAACTGATTGTGATCGATCCCCGCTTTACGCGTACTGCGTCAGTGGCGGATTTCTACACCCCTATTCGTTCAGGTACTGACATCACTTTCCTGTCAGGCGTATTGCTGTACCTGATGACCAACGAAAAATATAACCGCGAATACACCGAAGCCTATACCAACGCCAGCCTGATCGTGCGTGAGGATTACCACTTCGAAGATGGCCTGTTCAGCGGTTATGACGCCGAGAAACGCAAATACGACAAAACCAGCTGGAACTACGAGCTGGACGAGAAAGGCTTTGCGAAGCGCGACACCACCCTGCAACACCCGCGCTGCGTGTGGAACCTGCTGAAAGAGCACGTTTCCCGCTACACGCCGGAGGTTGTCGAAAACATCTGCGGTACGCCGAAGGCGGACTTCCTGAAGGTGTGCGAGCTAATCGCCGAAACCAGCGCGAAAGACAAAACCGCGTCGTTCCTGTATGCACTTGGCTGGACGCAGCACTCCATCGGTGCACAGAACATCCGTACCATGGCAATGGTGCAGCTGCTGCTCGGCAACATGGGGATGGCAGGCGGCGGCGTGAACGCCCTGCGCGGTCACTCCAACATTCAGGGTCTGACCGACCTCGGCCTGCTGTCTCAAAGCCTGACGGGTTACATGAACCTGCCAAGCGAGAAACAGCCTGACCTGCAAACCTACCTGACGGCCAGCACGCCAAAACCGCTGCTCGAAGGCCAGGTGAACTACTGGGGCAACTATCCGAAGTTCTTCGTCTCGCTGATGAAAGCCTTCTACGGCGACAAAGCGACGGCGGAAAACAGCTGGGGCTTTGACTGGCTGCCGAAGTGGGACAAAGGCTACGACGTTCTGCAGTATTTCGAGATGATGCACCAGGGCAAAGTGAACGGCTATCTGTGCCAGGGCTTTAACCCGGTTGCCTCGTTCCCGAACAAGAACAAGGTTGTTGAGTCTCTGTCGAAGCTGAAGTTCCTGGTGACGATTGACCCGCTCAATACCGAGACCTCGACCTTCTGGCAGAACCACGGTGAATCGAACGACGTCGATCCATCGAAGATTCAGACCGAAGTGTTCCGTCTGCCGTCGACCTGCTTCGCGGAAGAGAACGGTTCTATCGTCAACTCCGGACGCTGGCTGCAGTGGCACTGGAAAGGCGCGGACGCCCCGGGCATCGCCATGAACGACGGCGAGATCCTGGCCGGTATCTTCTTACGCCTGCGTAAGATGTATGCGGCAGAAGGTGGCGCGAACCCGGAACCGGTGCTGAACATGAGCTGGAACTACTCGACGCCGGAAAACCCTGCGCCAGAAGAAGTGGCGATGGAGAGCAACGGTAAGGCGCTGGCGGACGTTATCGACCCGGCCACCGGTACCGTGCTGGCGAAGAAAGGCGATCAGCTCAGCACCTTCGCACACCTGCGCGATGACGGCACGACCTCCAGCGGCTGCTGGATCTTTGCCGGTAGCTGGACGCCGAAAGGCAACCAGATGGCCAACCGCGATAACGCCGACCCGTCGGGCCTCGGCAATACGCTGGGCTGGGCATGGGCGTGGCCGCTCAACCGCCGCATCCTCTATAACCGCGCATCCGCTGACCCGCAGGGCAACCCGTGGGATCCGAAGCGTCAGCTTCTGAAGTGGGACGGCGCGAAATGGGGCGGCGTGGATATTCCGGACTACAGCACTGCCGCACCAGGCAGTGACGTTGGGCCGTTTATCATGCAGCCAGAAGGGATGGGACGCCTGTTTGCTATCGATAAGATGGCGGAAGGTCCGTTCCCCGAACACTACGAGCCGTTTGAGACGCCGCTGGGCACCAACCCGCTGCACCCGAACGTGGTCTCTAACCCGGCAGCCCGTATCTTTAAGGGCGATTTTGACGCGCTGGGTAAAAAGGACAAGTTCCCGTACGTGGGCACCACCTACCGTCTGACCGAGCACTTCCACTACTGGACCAAGCACGCGCTGCTTAACGCCATCGCTCAGCCGGAACAGTTTGTGGAGATCGGCGAGAAGCTGGCGGGCAAGCTCGGCATCGCCCATGGCGATACCGTGAAGGTCTCCTCTAACCGCGGCTATATCAAAGCCAAGGCGGTGGTGACCAAGCGTATTCGCACGCTGAACGTTCACGGACAGCAGGTGGACACCATCGGTATCCCGATCCACTGGGGTTATGAGGGCGTGGCGAAGAAAGGGTTCATTGCGAACACCCTGACGCCGTTCGTCGGCGATGCGAACACGCAGACGCCGGAGTTTAAGGCCTTCCTCGTGAACGTGGAAAAGGTGTAACGGAGACGACTTATGGCTTATCAATCTCAAGACATTATCCGTCGTTCCGCGACAAACAGTTTCACGCCCGCGCCTCAGGCGCGGGA
Organism: Enterobacter sp. B79-1; assembly: GCF_057444735.1. Taxonomy (NCBI): domain Bacteria; kingdom Pseudomonadati; phylum Pseudomonadota; class Gammaproteobacteria; order Enterobacterales; family Enterobacteriaceae; genus Enterobacter; species Enterobacter sp. B79-1. The sequence goes on along the minus strand of NZ_JBYAZJ010000010.1, from coordinate 34,316 downwards.
CCACCAGCAGGAAGTGGCGAAGCTTATCGACGTGACCACCTGTATCGGCTGTAAAGCCTGTCAGGTGGCCTGTTCAGAGTGGAACGATCTGCGTGACGAAGTGGGTCACAACGTCGGGGTGTACGACAACCCGGCGGACCTGACCGCCAAGTCCTGGACGGTGATGCGTTTCTCGGAAGTGGAGCAGAACGACAAGCTGGAATGGCTTATCCGCAAAGACGGCTGTATGCACTGTGCGGATCCGGGCTGCCTGAAGGCATGTCCGTCAGAAGGGGCTATCATTCAGTATGCTAACGGCATCGTCGACTTCCAGTCCGAACAGTGCATCGGCTGCGGCTACTGCATCGCGGGCTGTCCGTTCGACGTACCGCGCCTGAACCCGGAAGACAACCGCGTCTACAAATGCACGCTGTGCGTTGACCGCGTCACCGTCGGCCAGGAGCCCGCGTGCGTGAAGACCTGCCCAACCGGCGCTATCCACTTTGGCTCCAAAGAGGATATGAAAACGCTGGCGGCAGAGCGCGTGGGCGAGCTGAAAACCCGTGGTTACGATAACGCGGGCCTGTACGATCCGGCCGGGGTTGGCGGTACGCACGTGATGTACGTGCTGCACCACGCCGACAAGCCGAACCTGTATCACGGCCTGCCGGAGAACCCGGAAATCAGCGCCACCGTGAAGTTCTGGAAAGGCATCTGGAAACCGCTGGCAGCGGTAGGGTTTGCTGCCACCTTCGCAGCGAGCATCTTCCACTACGTCGGCGTTGGTCCGAACCGTGCGGAAGAGGAAGACGACAACCTGCATGAAGAGAAAGACGAGGTGCGCAAATGAGAAAACGTGACACCATCGTGCGCTACACCGCGCCGGAACGCATCAACCACTGGGTCACTGCCTTCTGCTTCATGCTGGCGGCGATAAGCGGGCTGGGGTTCTTCTTCCCGTCCTTCAACTGGCTGATGCAGGTACTGGGCACGCCGCAGCTGGCGCGCATCCTTCACCCGTTTGTGGGTGTGGTGATGTTTGCCTCGTTTATCATCATGTTTTTCCGCTACTGGCACCATAACCTAATCAATCGGGATGATATCTTTTGGGCGAAGAATATTCGTAAGATCGTCGTCAACGAGGAAGTAGGTGATACCGGGCGTTATAACTTCGGCCAGAAATGCGTATTCTGGGCGGCGATTATCTTCCTGGTCCTGTTGCTGGTGAGCGGCGTGATCATCTGGCGTCCGTACTTTGCGCCTGCTTTCTCAATCCCGGTGATCCGATTCGCGCTGATGCTGCATTCATTTGCCGCAGTGGCGTTAATTGTGGTTATCATGGTGCATATCTACGCCGCCCTTTGGGTGAAAGGCACCATTACCGCGATGGTGGAAGGATGGGTAACCAGTACGTGGGCGAAGAAACATCACCCGCGCTGGTACCGTGAAGTCCGCCAGAAACAGGAAAAGTCATCTGAATGAGTATTCGCATAATCCCGCAAGATGAGCTGGGGTCGAGCGAGAAACGCACGGCGGATTATATTCCGCCGTTGTTATTCCCCAGACTCAAGAACCTCTACAACCGCCGCGCAGAGCGTCTGCGCGAGCTGGCAGAGAACAACCCGCTGGGTGATTTTCTGCGCTTTGCCGCGCTGGTTGCCCACGCGCAGGAAGTGGTGCTGTACGACCACCCGCTGCAAATGGATCTGACCGCGCGCATCAAAGAAGCCAACGCGCAGGGCAAGCCGCCGCTGGACATTCACGTCCTGCCGCGCGACAAGCACTGGCAAAAGCTGCTGCATTCGCTGATTGCCGAGCTGAAGCCTGAGATGAGCGGTACCGCGCTGGCGGTTATCGAGAATCTGGAAAAAGCTTCTGACCTGGAGCTGGAAGAGATGGCGAGCGCGCTGTTTGCCTCTGACTTCTCTCTGGTCAGCAGCGATAAAGCGCCGTTTATCTGGGCCGCGCTGTCGCTCTACTGGGCGCAAATGGCAAGCCTGATCCCGGGCAAAGCCCGCGCCGAATACGGTGAAGCGCGTCAGTTCTGCCCGGTCTGCGGCTCAATGCCGGTCTCCAGCATGGTGCAAATCGGTACCACTCAGGGGCTGCGCTACCTGCACTGCAACCTGTGTGAAACCGAGTGGCACGTGGTGCGCATCAAGTGCAGCAACTGCGAGCAGACCCGCGATCTGAACTACTGGTCGCTGGAAAACGAAGAAGCGGCGGTGAAAGCGGAAAGCTGCGGCGACTGCGGAACCTACCTGAAGATTCTGTATCAGGAAAAAGACCCGAAAGTCGAAGCGGTGGCCGACGATCTCGCCTCGCTGATTCTGGACGCGAAGATGGAGCAGGAGGGCTTTGCCCGTAGCTCGATTAACCCGTTCCTGTTCCCGGGTGAAGGGGAGTAGTCTCCCCATTTAGCCCGGTCAGCCTCTTTGCTACCGGGCTAATTACTGCGAAAGTGCAGGGATAACATGCTGAGGATCGTTGGCAATAGCCCGCAGCAGCGCTTTAGCCGGGCCTGTAGGCGAACGTCTGCCCTGTTCCCAGTTACGCAACGTATCAACACTGACAGAGATGAGATTCGCGAATTTACTCTGTGAGAGACCGGATGCCTGACGGATTTCTTTAATTTTCATCGCATCGATTTGAAAGGTGCGCGATGGCTCACGTTTGCCCTCGGCAATTTCGTTCATTTGCGCCATGCTTTGGGTTAACCGCTCAAACAGCGCCTTATCCATTTACCACCTCTCAATCATCTTTTTCAGAATGGCTTTCTCACTCGCGGAGAGGTCATCTTTGATCCCTTTACGATAGATGAGCAGCAACCTGATTTCAAACTCACGCGTACGATGAAAATAGATGACTCTGACTCCACCACGCTTCCCCTTACCGCCAGCAAGCCAGCGAATCTTTCGCAGGCCTCCCGTATTTTGGATAAGATCGCCGTACTCCGGTTGCGTAGCCAGGAATATCTGGAACCTATGATATTCGTCGTCATCCAGTAACGTTTTGACGTCTTCTGTGAAAATATCCGTTTCAATGAATAGCATTAATCATACGCCATTGGCTTATAGTAACAAATGCTCAATGTACGTCAATGACGTACCCCTGGCTAATTACGTTAAAGGGATACGCTGAATAAAGCGAATGGTACTTCCTGCTACGTTGTGTATTTGCGAGCCGCTTTCCAGATGACCGTTACTCCTCCTCGTTCCCACCCTCTTCATACGCGCCGTAGGGCTTCGCAGGAAGGACGATATACGTTCCCTCAAACACCGCGCCCGCCGTTTCATCGCCAAACAGCTCAACCTGCATCTGTACGCGCGCTTTGCGGCCTCGCGCCAGACGGTCAAGATCGCCACCCAGCGCACCGAGATCGGCCACCGCGCTAGGCTTGCCGCTGATAGGGGCGCTGTAGCGAATATGTGCATCAGCAAGAATAATGGTGCCGCCCAGATGACGCTCGCGCAGCATTAGCCAGATGAGCCCCCAGCCGGTAAGGGTCGCCAGCGAGAAGAGACTACCTGCAAAAAGGGTATGGTGCGGGTTTTGGTTGCCGATCTCCGGCATGGTCGTAATGAATTTCTGCCCTGTGTACTGCTGAATACGCACGCCCATTTTTTCACTGAGCGGAATGTGCTCATACCACGCCTGCTGCAGCTGACCGCACCAGTCCGCACGATGCAGAATGTCATCCAGCGTGGCGATGGGTTTGATCATCAAAAAGTGGCGAATCGGCGTGGTCTGCGGGGCAGTAATTTCTCCCTGGTTAACAAAACCGAGCTTGGCAAAGAACTCGACGGCGTCTTCACGGGCGCTACAGGTGACGCGCTTAACGCCTTCCTGACGGGCGACGGACTCCAGCGTCATCGCCATCAGGGTACCGAGCCCTTTATCCTGCACTGACGGGTGAACCGCCATAAAGCGAATAGAGGCTTCATTGTCGGCATTGATATACAGTCGCCCAACGGCGACGAGGTTACCCTCTTCATCCACCACCATTTGATGGTGCGCCATCGCATCCCAGGCGTCACGTTCAGACCCTTTAGGTTGATGTAAGGGTTTGCGCAGCATTTCCCAGCGGAAATGGTAGTAGACCTCTAACTCTTCTTCCGTTTGCGGTACTCGAAGGTGATACATAGCTGTACTCTCTCTGGTTACCCGCGGCCACGCCGCCAGTTGGCTCATACCTGGAGCCAGAATGTGACGGGGCCATCGTTCACCAGCGATACCTGCATATCTGCAGCGAATCGTCCGGTTTGCGTATTCATTTCCTGCTGACGGCAGCGCTCAACAAAGTACTCGTAAAGGGCTTCTGCGCGTTCTGGCGCAGCACCTTTAGAAAAACCAGGCCGCATGCCACGTTCGGTATCTGCGGCCAACGTAAACTGGGAAACCACCAGCACGCTTCCACCCGCCTGCTGGACGTTGAGGTTCATCTTGCCTTCCGCATCGCTAAAGATGCGGTAGCCCAGTACGCGCTCACACAAGCGGTTGGCTTTTTGTTCGTCGTCATCCTTTTCGACACCCAGGAGCACCAAAAGTCCTGGGCCAATTTCACCCGTCACCTCATCCGCCACGGTGACGCTGGCACGGGTTACGCGCTGAATCAATGCAATCATGGTTGGTCTGCTTCTTGTAGTTTTTCAGCTTCTGCTGCTTTTTTGAGTTCGCGGTAGACCCCGAGAGTGACAGTTATTTCGGCACCAAGCAAGACGATACACCACGTCCAGTAGACCCAGACAAACAAAATGGGGATCACCGCCAGCACGCCGTAAATCAGCTGATAAGAAGGGAACATGGTGATATAAAGCGCGAATCCTTTCTTGCCCAGCTCAAAGAGCAGCGCCGCGACCAGCGCACCCACCACGGCATCCCGGTTGGGTACGCGCGTGGTTGGTACCACGCTGTAGAGCAGCCAGAACGAAAGCCACGATAAAATCAGCGGGAAGATACGCAGCACGTTATCGATCACGCTGTTTAAGTCGCTCGCCCAGCGCAGCGAAAGAAGGTAGGAACTGATCGCCAGGCTTGCCCCCGCCAGCAATGGGCCAAGGGTTAAAATCATCCAGTAGACGGCAAAGGAGTAAACCTTCGGGCGGACTTTTTTGCTCCGCCAGATGGTGTTGAGCGCACTGTCGATGGAGTACATCAGCAGCAGCGCGGTAACAATAAGCCCACATGCCCCCACCGCCGTCATCTTGCTGGAGTTGGCGACAAACTGCTCAATATAGTTCTGTATGACGTCGCCGGTGGCCGGAATGAAGTTTGCGAAAACAAAATGGCGAAGCTGCAGGCTGACATCTGCAAACATCGGAAACGCGGAAAACAGGGCAAAGATGACCGCCACCAGCGGCACCAGTGAGAGCAACGACACATAGGCGAGATTCCCCGCCAGCGTCGTCATGTTGTCCTCATCAATGCGGTGCCAGAGCAGCTTCAGCCATGCCCGAAGCGGCCGAGTATGGTGCGTGGCTTTTTGATGAACGGTTTTTAGCATAACTGCTTCGCAAAATAGTTCGGTATCGTCTCTTTTCCGGTCACCAGAATTGACGTGATACCTAACTGGTTAGCTCCCTCTATATTATCGGCGTTGTCGTCGAAAAAGACCGCATCAGCCGCGGAGAATCCTTCTTCCTGCAGAACCGCCTGATAAATACGCGCTTCAGGCTTGCGCATGCCCATCTCCTGGGAGAGATAGATTTTATCCGCTGCCGCGTGGATCTCCGGGTATTCATCCGGCCAAAACGTGGTATGCAGGCGGTTGGTATTTGACAGCACCACCACGCGATGCCCCTGCTCGCGCAGTTTATGCATGATGTCGGTGACTTCCGGGCGGATCGCGACAAAGACTGCCTGCCAGCCATGAGAAAACTGCTCATAGCTTAACGGCAGATCCATTTCATGGCAGAAGCGCTCTGCGAATTCTTCATCGCTTATCTCGCCGCGCTCGTGCTGGTGGAAGGTCTCACCCATCGCGAAATTCTGTTTTAACGTCGCCAGGGGAACACGGCTAAAATCGCTCCATGCGCCCAGCACCCGATTAAAATCGATATCGACGATTACATTTCCTAAGTCAAAGATATAAAGCATGTTTATCTCCTTTCGCCGTGGAAAAGTAACTGTAGCGGGAAAGATAAGGTTTGGCTATGCGTGAGATTCAGCTTAAAGAAATGAATGGCCCGAACGTGAATGTCGGGCCAGGAGAAGCGTTAGCCTGCCTGCTGTTCGTCGGTTGAAATCACTTCAACAATTTCAACTTTGCTGGATTTGAGATGATTTTGCAGCGCCGAACCGGGCAGTTCGTCGGTGAAGAGCGCCGTCGCCTGCGCAACGTTGCCAATTTCCACCGCCGCAGACGCCTGATATTTCGTATGATCGGCCGCTAACAGAATGTGGCGAGAGTGGGCCATCATGGTTTTCACCACGCTGGCTTCATTGACGTCAAATTCCATCATCGCACCGTCGTGTTCGATCGCCCCGACGCTGGTGACCAGGTAATCCGCGCGGAATCCTGATACGAATGCCGTGGCCGCCGGGCCGATAATGCCGCCGTTATGCGGACGCAGCGTGCCACCCGGCACCATGACTTCAAAGCGCGGATTCTTATACAGAATATGCGCCACCCGCAGGCTGTTGGTGATGATGCGCAGATGATTATGGTTAAGCAACGCCCGGGCAACATGCTCCACGGTCGTCCCGATAGTGATAAAGATGGTCGAACCATCGGGAATATAGTCCGCAATCGCCTCAGCAATGGCCCGCTTCTCTTCGGTAAGCGAGACTTCACGCTGCTCGAATGCCGTGTTCACCACGCTGGATGCCCTGCCCGCGCCGCCGTGATGACGCGTGATCAGCCCCTGCTCGCTGAGCTTGCGGATATCCCGGCGCACCGTTTGCGTGGAGACATCCAGCAGTTGTGCCAGTTCATCAATGTTCATATAGCCGCGATCGGCAATCAACGTTAGCAGCTGATCGTGACGCGGGTTGCCGGTCAGTTCGGTAAGGCTCATGGGCTGTCCTCTGAAAACCATCACGCCCCGCATTTTATACAAAAAGTGACAAAAAAGAGCGGGTTTGATCACAGTCGGGTATACCCGCGCGCCCGCCGGGCTTTGTACATTTAAGGGCTGCGACGGCGCTGGCAAAACGCACGGCGTCGGCTGAAGGCGTTTGCTGTCCCAGGCTGAACGCCAGCGCGCCATGGAAAACGTCGCCCGCCCCGGTGGTATCAATGACGTTGACCTCAAAGCCGGGCTGATGGCACAGCGTGTCATTTTCCAGCCAGAAGCAGCCGTCACGCCCCTGCGTGACGTAAACATGTCCATTTGTGAGCGTTTGTGCTTTTTTCAGCGCGTCTTCAGTTTCCTCCCGCTGCGTTAAGCGCCGGAGTCCCGGTGCGGAGAAGGCCGCATGATCGCTTAAGGCAACCAGATCCGCGATGTCCTGCGGGGTGACATCCGCATCAAGAAGGGTCGGCACACCCTGCTGACGGGCAAGGGTAAACGCCTGCTTTGCGCCGTCATGCCAGCGCACGTCCGCTAACACGATATCCCATTGCGAGAAGTCGATTTCACGCAGCCAGTCTGCCGCGGCAGGGAGATCGGGGCTGGGATAGTTCGCAATCACGCGCTCCCCGCTGCCGTCAACCAGCACCGCAGACTGTGACGAACGCGCATCTTTAAACACGCGCGTGTAGCGGGTGTTCACCCCCAGGGACTCCAGCTCCGCCAGCAGCCGTCTACCGGTATCGTCGTCCCCCACCCGACCAATAAAATCCACTTCCGCGCCCAGCCTTGCCGCCGCCACGGCCGCCGTTGCCGCCGGACCGCCGCCCACTTCCGTATAGTCTTTTGCGACATATTTCCCACCTTCTTTAGGTAAATCATTGAGATACCAGATGCGATCCAGCACGGTTATGCCGACACAAACGATGCGAGTCATGGTGATTCCTTCTGCGATTTCTGATGCCTTCATTTTAATTTCACCAAATGTTTAAAAAGTGACCCGTGTCAATTTTTTGACTATAAATTACAAATACGATCAAAAACAGACACCACAAACGCGCAAAAATTGACACGATGTGACAGGAGAGAGGCATGTCAGCAATCGCATTTATCGGCTTAGGACAGATGGGCGCACCCATGGCGAAGAATCTGTTGAAACAGGGCCACCAGCTTAACGTTTTTGATGTGAACCCGCAGGCGGTTCAGGCGCTGGTGGAAAACGGCGCACGGGCGGCGGCTACGCCCGCACAGGCAGCAACGGATACCGAATTCGTGATTACCATGCTGCCAAACGGCGACCTGGTGCGCAGCGTGCTGTTCGGCGAGCACGGCGTGTGCGAAGGGTTATCCCGCGACGCGCTGGTCATTGATATGTCCACCATTCACCCGCTGCAAACCGACACGCTGATCCGCGACATGGCTGAGCAAGGCTTCAGCCTGATGGACGTGCCCGTCGGACGCACCTCTGACCATGCCATCGCCGGTACGCTGCTTCTGCTGGCGGGCGGTACGGCGCAGCAGGTTGAGCGCGCCACCCCCCTCTTAATGGCGATGGGCAATGAACTGATTAACGCCGGCGGGCCGGGAATGGGCATCCGCGTGAAGCTCATCAATAACTACATGAGCATCGCCCTGAACGCCCTTTCCGCCGAGGCCGCCGTACTGTGCGAAGCGCTTGGCCTCTCCTTTGACGTGGCGCTCAAGGTGATGAGCGGCACGCCGGCCGGCAAAGGTCACTTCACCACCTCATGGCCGAACAAGGTGCTGAAAGGGGATCTTTCACCCGCCTTCATGATCGACCTTGCGCATAAAGATCTGGGGATCGCCCTGGACGTGGCCAACCAGCTCCACGTTCCGATGCCGCTGGGCGCGGCTTCCCGCGAAGTTTACAACCAGGCACGCGCCGCCGGGCGCGGGCGCGAAGACTGGACGGCCATTCTTGAACAGGTTCGCGCATCTGCCGGGCTGAAAAAATCACACTGATACGAAAGGACTGAGGAATGACGATGTACACCCTGAAAGATATCACCCGACCTTCCGGCGGTTTTGCGATGCTGGCAGTGGACCAGCGCGAAGCGATGCGCCTGATGTTTGCTGCGGCAGGCGCGCCGGTGCCGGTAACCGACCAGCACCTGACGGATTTTAAGGTCAATGCGGCAAAAATTCTATCGCCGTACGCCTCAGCGATCCTCGTCGACCAGCAGTTCTGCTATCGCCAAATTGTGGCGCAGCAGGCCGTCGCCAAAAGCTGCGCGACGATTGTGGCGGCCGACGAGTTTATTCCGGGGAACGGGATCCCGGTCGACAGCGTGGTAATCGACAAAAACATCGACGCGCAGGCGGTGAAACGCGATGGCGGCAAGGCGCTGAAGCTGCTGGTACTGTGGCGCAGTGATGAAGATCCGCAGCAGCGTCTTGAGATGGTGAAGGCGTTCAACACGCTGTGCCACGACAACGGGCTGCTGAGCATTATCGAGCCGGTTGTGCGTCCACCGCGTCGCGGTGCCGCGTTTGACCGTGAACAGGCGATTATCGACGCGGCCAAAGAGCTGGGTGACAGCGGTGCCGACCTCTACAAAGTGGAGATGCCGCTGTTCGGCAAAGGCTCGCAGCAGGCGCTGCTGGCGGCCTCGCAGAAGCTGAACGAGAACATCGCTATGCCGTGGGTGATCCTCTCCTCCGGCGTGGACGATAAGCTATTCCCGCGCGCCGTCAGCGTCGCCATGCAGGCGGGGGCATCGGGCTTCTTAGCCGGTCGCGCCGTCTGGTCATCGGTGATTGGCCTGCCGGATACGGAGCTGATGCTCCGCGATATTTCCGTACCAAAACTGCAGCGTCTGGGCGAGATCGTCGACGAAATGATGGCTCGCCGTTAAGAAAGGACCCGAACATGAAATGGTTTAACACCCTGAGTCATAACCGCTGGCTCGAACAAGAGACCGACCGCATTTTCGATTTCGGCAAAAACGCCGCCGTACCAACCGGCTTTGGCTGGCTGGGCAATAAAGGGCAGGTGCGCAGCGATATGGGCACCCATCTGTGGATCACCGCCCGCATGCTGCACGTGTACGCGGTGGCGGCGAACATGGGCCGTCCCGGCGCGTACGCCCTGGTTGAGCACGGCATCAATGCCCTGAACGGCCCGCTGCGCGACAAACAGCACGGCGGCTGGTACGCCTGCGTAAACGATGAAGGCGTGATTGATGCGTCCAAGCAGGGTTATCAGCATTTCTTCGTGCTGCTGGGCGCGGCGAGCGCCGTCACCACTGGCCACCCCGAGGCGCGCAGGCTGCTGGACGACGCCATCGAGGTGATTGAGCGCTACTTCTGGAGCGAACAGGAGCAAATGTGCCTCGAGTCCTGGGACGAAGCCTTCAGCAAAACGGAAGATTACCGCGGTGGTAACGCCAACATGCACGCCGTCGAAGCTTTCCTCATCGTCTATGACGTGACCCACGATCGTAAGTGGCTCGACCGCGCCCTGCGTATCGCCTCGGTGATTATTCACGACGTGGCGCGCAAAGGGGAGTACCGCGTTAATGAGCATTTTGATACGAACTGGAACCCGATCCGCGATTACAACATCGATAACCCCGCCCACCGCTTCCGCGCCTACGGCGGCACGCCGGGACACTGGATCGAGTGGGGACGCCTGATGCTGCACCTGCGCGCCGCGCTGGAAGCCCGCTTTGAAACGCCGCCGGAGTGGCTGCTGGAAGATGCGAAAGGCCTGTTTCACGCCACCCTCCGCGACGCCTGGGCACCCGACGGGGCCGACGGCTTTGTCTACTCCGTGGGCTGGGACGGCAAGCCTATCGTGCGCGAACGCGTGCGCTGGCCAATCGTCGAGGCGATGGGCACGGCCTATGCCCTCTACACCGTCACCGGCGAGGCGCAGTACGAAGCCTGGTACCAGAAGTGGTGGGATTACTGCATCAAGTACCTGATGGATTACGAAAACGGTTCATGGTGGCAGGAGCTGGACACTAATAACGAAGTGACCACCAAAGTCTGGGACGGCAAGCAGGATATTTACCACCTGCTGCACTGCCTGGTGATCCCCCGCCTGCCGCTGGCACCGGGCTTAGCCCCTGCCGTAGCCGCCGGATTACTGGATAGCCTGGCCAAATAATAAAGACGGAGTTTTTATGCGTACCCTACACAATATTGACCTGAAAAATAACGAAAGTGGTTTCACCCTGCGCTGGCAGGACCGTCTGATTTTATCCCACACCGCGGATGCCCCTTGCCTGTGGATCGGCGCAGGCGAGGCGGATATCGAGATGTTTCGCGGCAACTTCAGCATCAAAGACAAGCTCAACGAAAAGATTGCCCTGACGGACGCGACCGTCACGCAGCAAAGCGCGGGCTGGGCGATCCGCTTTACCCGCGGCGATGCGGTGAGCGCAACGCTGCTGGTGGGCGTCGATGCGGAAGGCCGTCTTGAGCTGAAGCTTAAAAACGATGCTCCCGGCCATAACCGCATCTGGCTGCGGCTGGCGGCCCAGCCAGAAGATCATATCTACGGCTGCGGCGAGCAGTTCTCGTACTTCGATCTGCGCGGCAAGCCGTTCCCGCTGTGGACCAGCGAGCAGGGCGTGGGCCGCAATAAGCAAACCTACGTGACCTGGCAGGCCGACTGCAAAGAGAACGCGGGCGGCGACTACTACTGGACCTTCTTCCCGCAGCCTACCTTCGTAAGTACCCAGAAGTACTACTGCCACGTGGACAACAGCTGCTACATGAACTTCGACTTCAGCGCGCCGGACTTCCACGAGCTGGCGTTCTGGGAAGATAACGCCACATTGCGCTTCGAATGTGCAGAAACGTATGTCGATCTGCTGGAAAAAATGACCGGCCTGCTGGGGCGTCAGCCTGAACTGCCGGACTGGGTTTACGACGGCGTGACGCTGGGTATTCAGGGCGGCACCGACGTGTGTCAGCAAAAGCTCGACGTTATGCGCCAGGGCGGCGTGAAGGTGAACGGCATCTGGGCTCAGGACTGGTCCGGCATCCGCATGACCTCCTTCGGTAAGCGCGTAATGTGGAACTGGAAGTGGAACAGCGAGTTGTATCCGCAGCTTGACGAGCGGATTGAGCAGTGGAAAGAGGAAGGCGTGCAGTTCCTCTCCTATATCAACCCGTACGTCGCCAGCGATAAAGATCTCTGCGAAGAGGCATCGAAGCGCGGCTATCTGACCAAAGATGCCGACGGCAAGGATTACCACGTTGAGTTCGGTGAGTTCTACGCGGGCGTTATCGACCTGACCAACCCGGAAGCCTACGGCTGGTACAAAGAGGTGATTAAAAAGAACCTTATCGCGCTGGGCTGCGGCGGCTGGATGGCCGATTTCGGGGAATACCTGCCGACCGATACCTTCCTGCACAACGGCGTCAGCGCCGAGATCATGCATAACGCCTGGCCTGCCCTGTGGGCGAAATGTAACTACGAAGCGCTGGAGGAGACCGGCAAGCTCGGGGAGATCCTGTTCTTCATGCGCGCGGGCTACACCGGCAGCCAGAAGCACTCGGTGATGATGTGGGCCGGGGATCAGAACGTCGACTGGAGCCTGGACGATGGTCTGGCGTCCGTCGTACCAGCGGCGCTGTCGCTGGCGATGACCGGGCACGGGCTGCACCACAGCGACATTGGCGGCTATACGACCCTCTTTGAGATGAAGCGCAGCAAAGAGCTGCTGCTGCGCTGGTGCGACTTCAGCGCCTTTACGCCGATGATGCGTACCCACGAGGGCAATCGCCCTGGCGATAACTGGCAGTTCGACGGCGATGCGGAAACCATCGCGCACTTCGCGCGCATGACCACCGTCTTCACCACCCTGAAGCCGTACATCAAAGCTGCGGTTGCGCAGAACGCGAAAAGCGGCCTGCCGGTGATGCGCCCGCTATTCCTGCACTACGAGGACGACGCGCGCGCCTACACGCTGAAATACCAGTATCTGTTTGGCCGTGACCTGCTGGTGGCGCCGGTTTATGAAGAGGGCCGCCGCGACTGGATGCTCTATCTGCCGCAGGACAGCTGGGTCAATGCGTGGACCGGGGAAACCTGCCAGGGCGGCGACGTCACCGTTGATGCTCCGCTCGGCAAGCCGCCGGTGTTCTATCGCCAGCACAGCGAATGGGCAGATCTGTTTAGCACCTTACGTCATATCTGATAAGGCTCGCCCGCAGGGAAACCTGCGGGCAGACGGAGAATAATAATGAGTCAACTTACTTCCGATCCGGCAACCCTACGACTGCCGTTTAAAGAAAAACTCGCCTACGGGATGGGCGACCTCGGCTCTAACATCCTGCTGGATATCGGCACGCTCTATTTGCTGAAGTTTTACACCGACGTGCTGGGGCTGCCGGGCACCTACGGCGGGATTATCTTCCTGATTGCGAAGTTCTTTACCGCCTTCACCGACATGGGTACCGGGATCATGCTCGACTCCCGGCGCAAGATTGGCCCGAAAGGGAAGTTCCGCCCGTTCGTACTGTATGCGGCCTTCCCGGTGACGCTGCTGGCAATTGCCAACTTCGTCGGCACGCCGTTTGAGATGACCGGTAAAACGGTGATGGCGACGGTGCTGTTTATGCTGTACGGCCTGTTCTTCAGCATGATGAACTGCTCCTACGGCGCGATGGTGCCCGCCATTACCAAAAACCCGGACGAGCGCGCGTCGCTGGCCGCCTGGCGTCAGGGCGGCGCCACGCTGGGCCTGCTGCTCTGTACCGTGGGCTTTGTGCCAGTGATGAACCTGATAGAAGGTAACGACCAGCTTGGGTATATCTTCGCTGCAACCCTCTTCTCGCTGTTCGGGCTGTTCTTCATGTGGTGGTGCTATAAGGGCGTGACGGAGCGTTACGTCGAGACACAGCCTGCAAACCCGGCGCAAAAACCGGGCCTGCTGCAGTCGTTTCGCGCCATCGCCGGGAACCGTCCGCTGTTTATCCTGTGCATCGCCAACCTGTGCACGCTGGGCGCCTTTAACGTCAAACTCGCCATCCAGGTCTACTACACGCAGTACGTGCTGAACGACCCGATCCTGCTGTCGTATATGGGCTTCTTCAGCATGGGCTGTATTTTTATCGGCGTCTTTATGATGCCCGGTGCGGTGCGGCGTTTTGGCAAGAAAAAGGTCTACATCAGCGGGCTGATGATTTGGGTGGCGGGCGATCTGCTCAACTACTTCTTCGGCGGCGGCTCGGTGAGCTTCGTGGCGTTCTCCTGCCTGGCGTTCTTCGGTTCCGCGTTCGTGAACAGCCTGAACTGGGCGCTGGTCTCCGATACCGTGGAATACGGCGAGTGGCGCACCGGCGTGCGCTCCGAGGGGACGGTCTATACCGGCTTTACCTTCTTCCGAAAGGTATCGCAGGCGCTGGCGGGCTTTTTCCCGGGGATCATGCTCACCCAGATCGGCTATGTACCCAATGTGGTGCAATCCGCCGGAACGGTTGAAGGGCTGCGGCAGCTGATATTTATCTATCCGAGCCTGCTGGCGGTCATCACCATCGTGGCGATGGGCTGCTTCTACAACCTCAACGAGAAGATGTATGTGCGCATCGTGGAAGAGATCGAACTGCGCAAACGTACGGCATAAATGACGTGAGAAAGCGCCCTACGGGGCGCTCAGAGGATCGACCATGAGACATAACACTGATCCGTTAACCCTGAAGTTGAGCCTGCGAGAGAAGTGCGCCTACGGGATGGGCGATTTTGGCTCGAACCTGATGCTCTGTATCGGGACGTTGTATTTGCTGAAGTTTTATACTGACGAACTGGGTATGCCTGCGTTCTATGGCGGCATCATTTTCCTGGTGGCGAAGTTTTTTACCGCGTTGACCGACATGCTGACCGGCGTGCTGCTCGACTCCCGGCGCAACATCGGACCGAGGGGGAAGTTCAGGCCATTCATTCTTTACGCTTCCGTCCCGGTGGCGCTGGTCGCCACGGCGCAGTTTATGGCCAACGACTTTAGCCTGACGGTGAAAACGGCTCTCGCCACCGTGCTCTTCATGATGTTTGGCCTCTGTTATAGCCTGATGAACTGCGCCTACGGCGCGATGGTCCCGGCTATCACCAAAAACCCGAACGAGCGCGCGCAGCTTGCGGCGTGGCGTCAGGGTGGCGCAACGGTGGGACTGCTGCTCTGCACCGTCGGCTTTATGCCCATTCAGGCGCTGTTCGTCAGCCAGCCCTCACTCGGCTATCTGGCGGCCGCGCTGGTGTTCGTCACCGGCGGCCTGTTCTGCATGTGGTGGTGCTATAGCGGCGTGAAAGAGCGCTACGTGGAGCTCACGCCCGATCATCATAAGCCCGGCATGCTGAAATCGTTCTGCGCGATTTTCCGTAACCCGCCGCTGCTGGTGCTGTGTATCGCCAATCTCTGTACCCTCGCCGCATTTAACATCAAGCTGGCGATTCAGGTCTATTACACCCAGTACGTGCTGAACGATCTGCACCTGCTGTCGTGGATGGGCTTCTTCAGCATGGGCTGCATTCTGATTGGCGTGTTTCTGGTGCCGGGCGCGGTGAAGCGATTTGGCAAGAAGCCGGTCTATCTGGGCGGGCTGACGCTATGGGCAGTGGGCGACGTGCTGAACTTCTTCTGGGGAACCAGCTCCCTGCTGTTCGTACTGTTTTCCTGCATGGCCTTTTTCGGCACGGCGTTTGTGAACAGCCTCAACTGGGCGCTGGTGCCGGATACGGTTGATTATGGCGAGTGGAAAACCGGCATTCGTGCCGAAGGGTCGGTGTATACCGGCTACACCTTCTCGCGCAAAATCTCCGCCGCGCTCGCCGGTTTCCTGCCCGGGATTATGCTGACCCAGATTGGCTACATTCCCCATGCCGTGCAGAGCGCGGGCACGCTGCTGGGGTTGCGTCAGCTTATCTTTCTCTGGCCTTGCGGTCTGGCGATTATCGCCGCCATCACTATGGGACTTTTTTATAAACTCAACGAAGCACGCTTCGCTTCCATCATTGAGGAGATTGGAAAACGGAAAAAACAATCCGCGAATACCCCTGAGATAACCACCAACAATAAAGCGTCAGCAGTCACTTTATAACAATAAATCCGGCCATTCTTTCCTTCCTGTTAATCAGGAGGGAGGCCTTTCTGTACCTGATACATGGACAAATTATGAAAAGAATCATTACTGTACTGATCGTGTCGTCTGTGTCCTGCCCGGTATTTGCCGGAGCGTATGTCGAAACGCGTGAAGCCTACAATACGGCCTCTGAGCTGCACGAGGTGATCCTGCGCGCGGGATATAACTTCGATATGGGCGCGGGGCTGATGTTCACCAACGCTTATAACGTGGGGAAATGGGATGAACTCAAGCACAGCTATAACGAAATAGAGGGGTGGTATCCGCTCTTCAAACCGAACGACAAACTCACCTTCCAGCCCGGCGGGTTGATTAACGACAGCAGCGCAGGGTCCGGTGGTGCGGTTTATTTAGATACCAACTACAAATTTACGGACGGGTTCAACCTGACGTTCCGCTATCGCTATAACCATAACAATTACGATACGCCGGACTATAACGGGCAGATGGATAAAAACGACACGCACGAGTTTGCCAACTACTGGAATTTCAAAGTGACGGATGCGTTTTTCTACACCTTTGAACCGCATTTTTTCCAGCGGGTGAATGATTACCACAGCAAAAATGGCAAAGACCATCACTGGGAGATTACCAATAAGTTCAGCTATAAGATCGACAGAAACTGGCTGCCGTATCTTGAACTGCAGTGGCTGGACCGATGGAATGATTACAACCGCGAGCAGTACCGGATTCGCCTGGGATTACGGTATTCGTTCTAATAAAAAAGCCGCTGATCGCTCAGCGGCTTTTTACATACAGGACAGCGTAAACGCTAACCTGTATTACTCTTCTTTCGCACCGCGCATTGCACGTTTACGATCGTTCTCGGTCAGGTGACGTTTACGGATACGAATTGACTGTGGAGTCACTTCTACCAGTTCGTCGTCATCGATGAATTCCAGAGCTTGCTCCAGGGTCATCTTGATCGGTGGAACCAGAACCGTTGCTTCGTCAGTACCTGACGCACGCATGTTGGTCAGTTTCTTACCGGTCAGACAGTTTACAGTCAGGTCGTTAGAACGACTGTGAATACCGATGATCTGGCCTTCGTAAACTTCTGCACCGTGACCCAGGAACAGCTTACCGCGGTCCTGCAGGCTGAACAGTGCGAACGCAACCGCTTTACCCTGACCGTTGGAGATCAGAACGCCGTTGTTACGCTGGCCTACTTCGCCCGGACGAACATCGTCATAGTGGCTGAAGGTGGAGTACAGCAGACCCGTACCAGACGTCATGGTCATGAACTCTGAACGGAAGCCGATCAGGCCACGGCTTGGGATCACGTAGTCGAGACGTACGCGGCCTTTGCCATCTGGATTCATGTTTTTCAGGTCGCCTTTACGCTCACCCAGAGCCTGCATCACAGAACCCTGATGCTGCTCTTCAACGTCCAGCGTGACGTTTTCGAACGGCTCTTGTTTACGGCCGTCGATTTCGCGGAAGATAACTTTCGGACGGGAAACCGCCATCTCGAAACCTTCACGACGCATGTTTTCGATCAGAACTGACAGGTGCAGCTCACCACGACCGGAAACGCGGAATGCATCAGCGTCTGGCGTTTCTTCAACGCGCAGCGCAACGTTGTGCACCAGCTCTTTGTTCAGGCGGTCAAGGATCTGACGAGAGGTAACGAACTTACCTTCTTTACCACAGAACGGAGAGGTGTTGACGTTGAAGAACATGGATACGGTTGGTTCATCAACGGACAGGGCTGGCAGCGCTTCGACTTTCTGCGGATCGCAGATGGTGTCGGAGATGTTCAGTTCACCCAGACCGGTGATGGCGATGATGTCGCCCGCTTCAGCGATGTCGCTCTCGATACGCTCAAGACCCAGGTGAGTCAGTACTTTACCCACTTTACCGTTACGGGTTTTGCCTTCGCTATCGATGATAGTGACCTGCTGGTTAGGCTTAACTTTACCGCGCTTGATACGACCAATGCCGATTACGCCAACGTAGTTGTTGTAGTCGAGCTGAGAGATCTGCATCTGCAGGGTGCCGTCGAGATCAACGTTTGGTGCAGGAACACGGTCAACAATCGCCTGGTACAGCGGGGTCATGTCTTCGGCCATGTCTTCGTGGTCCAGACCTGCAATACCGTTCAGCGCAGAAGCGTAAACGATAGGGAAGTCCAGCTGCTCGTCGGTCGCGTCGAGGTTAACAAACAGGTCGAAGACCTGATCAACAACCCAGTCAGGACGCGCGCCAGGACGGTCAACTTTGTTGATAACAACAATTGGCTTCAGACCATGAGCAAACGCTTTTTTGGTCACGAAGCGCGTCTGGGGCATTGGGCCATCCATTGCGTCAACGACCAGCAGAACGGAGTCTACCATGGACATTACACGTTCAACTTCACCACCGAAGTCGGCGTGCCCTGGGGTATCAACGATGTTGATACGGTAGTCATTCCATTTGATAGCGGTGTTTTTGGCGAGGATGGTAATCCCACGCTCTTTCTCCAAATCGTTGGAGTCCATCACGCGTTCTTGAGTTTCGGCACGAGCATCAAATGTACCGGACTGCTGCAGCAGCTTATCAACCAGGGTAGTTTTACCATGGTCGACGTGCGCGATGATGGCGATGTTACGCAATTTTTCGATCACAACTTTGCCTCAGGCATTTAGAAATAGCGCGTTATTGTACACGGATTAATCGCACTACAAAACAGGATCACAAACATCCCCCGCAAACAAGTATTGCAGAGATGCTTTGTGATCGCTTTCACGGAGCGGTAAAAGGGCACTTTAACGTAAATTGCACCAATATGGTGCTCAATGTTCACATTGAAGCACTATACTGGTGCAACAAATCCATTGTGGTGCAGCCCTTTTGCACTATGGTGCGCATGATAACGCCTTTTTGGGGTGTTTTAAAAGTTGGCACAGATTTCGCTTTATAAAAATACGGCAAAAAGATGGCATCACAGCCACCTTGATAGAAGTTGAAGACCTCGTTACCACGACGACAATGACCAATCTGGAGAGTTAAGTATGTCCGCTGAACACGTTTTGACGATGCTGAACGAACATGAAGTGAAGTTTGTTGATCTGCGCTTCACCGATACCAAAGGTAAAGAACAGCACGTCACAATCCCTGCTCATCAGGTGAACGCCGAATTCTTTGAAGAAGGCAAAATGTTTGACGGCTCCTCCATTGGTGGCTGGAAAGGCATTAACGAATCCGACATGGTTCTGATGCCAGACGCAACCACTGCGCTCATTGACCCGTTCTTCGAAGAGCCAACCCTTATCATCCGTTGCGATATCCTCGAGCCAGGCACGTTGCAGGGCTACGATCGTGACCCACGCTCCATCGCGAAACGCGCTGAAGAGTACCTGCGTTCTACCGGCATCGCAGACACCGTTCTGTTCGGGCCAGAGCCAGAGTTCTTCCTGTTTGACGACATCCGCTTCGGCGCGTCAATTTCAGGTTCCCACGTGGCTATCGATGACATCGAAGGCGCATGGAACTCTTCCACCAAATACGAAGGTGGTAACAAAGGTCACCGTCCTGGCGTGAAAGGCGGTTACTTCCCGGTTCCTCCGGTCGATTCTTCACAGGACATCCGTTCTACCATGTGTCTGATCATGGAAGAGATGGGCCTGGTTGTGGAAGCGCATCACCACGAAGTGGCGACCGCTGGCCAGAACGAAATCGCTACCCGCTTCAACACCATGACCAAAAAAGCGGATGAGATTCAGATCTACAAATACGTTGTGCACAACGTTGCGCACCGTTTCGGTAAAACCGCGACCTTCATGCCAAAACCAATGTTTGGCGACAACGGTTCCGGTATGCACTGCCACATGTCCCTGTCCAAGAACGGTACCAACCTGTTCTCTGGCGACAAATATGCCGGTCTGTCCGAGCAGGCGCTGCACTACATCGGTGGTGTTATCAAACATGCTAAAGCGATCAACGCCCTGGCGAACCCAACCACTAACTCCTACAAGCGTCTGGTCCCAGGCTACGAAGCACCGGTGATGCTGGCCTACTCTGCCCGTAACCGTTCTGCTTCTATCCGTATCCCGGTTGTTGCTTCTCCGAAAGCGCGTCGTATCGAAGTTCGCTTCCCGGACCCAGCGGCTAACCCATACCTGTGCTTCGCAGCACTGCTGATGGCCGGTCTGGACGGTATTAAGAACAAGATCCACCCTGGCGAAGCCATGGACAAAAACCTGTATGACCTGCCGCCAGAAGAAGCGAAAGAGATCCCACAGGTTGCAGGCTCTCTGGAAGAGGCACTGAACGCGCTGGACGCAGACCGTGAGTTCCTGACGGCTGGCGGCGTGTTCACCGATGAAGCTATCGACGCTTACATCGCGCTGCGTATCGAAGAGAACGACCGCGTGCGTATGACTCCGCATCCGGTTGAGTTCGAACTGTACTACAGCGTTTAATCGAGTTGTTTTACCCGGCGTGATAAACGTCGGGAGTAGTTGCCGTGGAAACTTTTAGCCCATCTCCGGATGGGCTTTTTTCTCCACCAACAACCTGATCTGACGCGCTTTTTACGCCGAAAAAGCTATACTGCACTAAATTAGTGCAACCAACTCCAGGAGACTGCTGAATGGCAACTGGCACGCTGCCCGATGCTGGGCAGATCCTCAATTCCTTAATTAACAGTATCTTGCTGGTCGATGACGAGCTGGCGGTGCATTACGCCAACCCGGCGGCGCAGCAATTGCTCGCCCAGAGCTCACGCAAGCTGTTTGGCACCCCGCTTCCTGAACTGTTGAGCTATTTTTCGCTGAATATTGGCCTGATGCAGGAGAGTTTGCTGGCCGGACAGGGGTTCACCGATAACGAAGTGACACTGGTGATCGACGGGCGTTCACATATTCTCTCTCTTACCGCGCAACGTCTTCCCGAAGGACTGATCCTGCTGGAAATGGCGCCGATGGATAATCAGCGTCGGCTCAGCCAGGAGCAGCTTCAGCATGCGCAGCAAATTGCCGCTCGTGACCTGGTGCGTGGCCTGGCGCATGAGATAAAAAACCCGCTGGGTGGGTTACGCGGTGCAGCACAGCTGCTGACCAAGGCGTTGCCCGACCCTGCGCTGGCAGAGTACACCAACGTTATTATTGAGCAGGCCGACCGCCTGCGTAATCTGGTTGACCGTCTTCTTGGGCCACAGCAGCCGGGCATGCACGTCTCTGAAAGCATTCATAAAGTGGCGGAACGGGTGGTGAAGCTCGTCTCAATGGAACTGCCGGAGAACGTCACGCTGGTGCGCGATTACGACCCAAGCCTGCCGGAACTGGCGCATGACCCGGACCAGATTGAACAGGTTCTGCTGAACATTGTACGTAACGCGCTACAGGCGCTGGGACCGGAAGGGGGCGAGATTATTTTACGTACCCGCACCGCCTTCCAGCTCACGCTGCACGGCGTGCGCTATCGCCTGGCGGCACGTATCGACGTTGAAGATAACGGTCCGGGTATCCCGCCGCATCTGCAGGACACGCTATTTTACCCGATGGTCAGCGGCCGCGAAGGCGGCACCGGGCTGGGGTTATCCATTGCCCGCAGTTTGATCGACCAACACTCTGGCAAAATTGAATTTACCAGTTGGCCGGGACATACCGAGTTTTCGGTTTTCCTGCCGATTAAAAAATAAAGGTGACGTTTATGCAACGAGGGATAGTCTGGGTAGTCGATGACGATAGCTCCATCCGTTGGGTGCTGGAACGCGCGCTCACTGGGGCGGGGTTAAGCTGCACGACGTTTGAGAGCGGCAGCGAGGTGCTCGACGCACTCACCACCAAAACGCCAGATGTTTTGCTTTCGGATATTCGCATGCCGGGAATGGACGGGCTGGCGCTTTTAAAGCAGATCAAACAACGCCACCCTATGCTTCCGGTCATCATAATGACGGCGCACTCCGACCTGGATGCCGCGGTGAGCGCCTACCAGCAAGGGGCGTTTGATTACCTGCCAAAGCCGTTTGATATCGACGAGGCGGTGGCGTTGGTTGAACGCGCCATCAGCCACTACCAGGAACAACAGCAGCCTCGTAATACGCCCGATTTTGGCCCCACAACGGACATCATCGGTGAAGCGCCTGCGATGCAAGATGTGTTTCGCATCATCGGGCGTCTGTCGCGTTCGTCCATCAGCGTATTGATTAACGGCGAATCGGGTACCGGTAAAGAGCTGGTTGCCCATGCATTGCATCGCCATAGTCCGCGGGCTAAAGCGCCCTTCATCGCCCTGAATATGGCGGCCATTCCGAAGGATTTGATTGAGTCCGAGCTGTTCGGCCACGAAAAAGGGGCGTTTACCGGGGCGAATACTATTCGTCAGGGGCGCTTTGAGCAGGCTGACGGCGGGACGCTTTTCCTGGATGAAATCGGTGATATGCCGTTGGACGTTCAGACCCGCCTGCTGCGCGTACTGGCCGACGGACAGTTTTACCGCGTGGGCGGCTATGCGCCGGTGAAGGTGGACGTGCGCATTATCGCTGCGACGCACCAGAACCTGGAGCTGCGCGTGCAGGAGGGAAAATTCCGTGAGGATTTATTCCACCGCCTGAACGTTATCCGCGTTCACCTGCCGCCGCTGCGCGAGCGCCGGGAAGATATTCCCCGCCTGGCGCGTCATTTCCTGCAGGTGGCAGCCCGCGAGCTTGGCGTGGAGGCCAAGCAGCTTCACCCGGAAACCGATGCCGCCCTCACCCGACTTGCGTGGCCGGGCAACGTGCGCCAGCTGGAAAACACCTGTCGCTGGTTAACCGTGATGGCCGCCGGACAGGAAGTGCTGATTCAGGATTTACCCGCAGAGCTGTTTGAAGCCACTGCACCTGAAAGCAGCACCGGTCACGCGCTGCCGGACAGTTGGGCAACGCTGCTGGCGCAGTGGGCTGACCGCGCACTGCGTTCCGGTCATCAAAACCTGCTGTCTGAAGCTCAGCCTGAGATGGAGCGTACGCTGTTAACCACCGCGCTTCGTCATACGCAGGGCCATAAGCAGGAGGCCGCTCGCCTGTTGGGATGGGGGCGTAATACCCTGACGCGCAAGCTTAAAGAGCTGGGAATGGAGTGATTTTGGCAGTGCCGGGTGGCGCTTCGCTTACCCGGCCTACGAAAGTGCGCATTGTAGGCCGGGTAAGGCGAAGCCGCCACCCGGCAAAACGGTCTAAATAACCCGCGAGAACTGCTGCAGGCGCGCTTTCTGACGCAGATAGGCGTCAAAGCACATGCAGATATTACGGATCAACAGACGCCCTTTCGGCGTGACCTCAATGGCACCCTCAGTAACATCCACCAGCCCATCTTTGGCCAGCGGGGCAATCAGCTTCAGATCTTCTGCAAAATAATCGCTGAAGGTCAGATTCCACTGTGCTTCCACGTCACTGAAATCGAGACGGAAATTGCAAATAAGCGCCTTAATCACATCGCGTCTGATGCAGTCGTCGCGGGTGAGCGCGATGCCGCGCCACAGCGCGTTGCCTGTTTCATCAACCTGCTGATAATACTGTTTTAACTCTTTCTGGTTCTGCGCGTAGCAGTCGCCAATCATGCTGATGGCCGAGACGCCCATCCCCAGCAAGTCGGTATCGCCCTGCGTCGTGTAGCCCTGGAAGTTGCGGTGCAGAACGCCTTCGCGCTGGGCAATCGCCAGCTCGTCATCCGGACGGGCAAAGTGATCCATCCCGATAAACTGATAACCGGTTTCGGTCAGCGAGGTGATAGTTTCCTGCAAAATATCCAGTTTCTGCTGAGCAGAAGGGAGATCGGCATCTTTGATTTTGCGCTGAGCAGCAAACAGCGTCGGCAGGTGCGCATAGTTAAAGACGCTCAGACGGTCCGGGTTGAGTTCAGCCACGCGCTTCAGCGTGAAGGCGAAGCTCTCCGGCGTTTGCTTTGGCAGGCCGTAAATCAGGTCGATATTGGTCGACGTAAAGCCGATATCACGCGCGTGGTTGAGTAAGGCAAAGATAAATTCTTCGTCCTGCTCGCGGTTGACCAGACGCTGCACCTCTTTGTTGAAGTCCTGCACGCCCATGCTCAGGCGGTTGAAACCTTCGGCGCGTAAGTGATCCAGCACATCCAGCTCGATTTCGCGCGGATCGACTTCGATCGAGATTTCAGCATCGTCGTTAAAATTAAAGTTGCCGCGCAGCAGCGCCATCAAACGGCTGATCTGCGCTTTATTCAGGTACGTTGGCGTGCCGCCGCCCCAGTGAAGCTGGCTGACGTGACGACCGGCAAACAGCGGCGCGCGGTGCAGGATTTCCTGCTCAAGCGCATCAAGATACTGATCGGCTTTGTGCTGCTGGCGGGTAACGATTTTATTGCATCCGCAGAAGTAGCAGAGCTTGTGGCAAAACGGAATATGGACATAAAGCGACAGCGGACGCTCGGGATAACGCGCGACGGCCTGCTGAAAATACGCCTCGCCGAAAGCATCGGAGAACTCCAGCGCGGTGGGGTATGAAGTATAACGCGGCCCGGAATAGTTATATTTCTGGATTAGGGCCAAATCCCAGTCGATAGTTGGTGCTGACATGCTCACTCCTTCCGTTGGTGTCGCGTTCGTTTACGGCGGCCCGGTCTAGCCCCATTGCGAGCCATCATTCGGGTGCGCAGCCACTGATGTCGCCGCGACAACCGCCGTAGTTTAACGAATAACCACACCAGATAACATATAACCGGAAGGGTTATAAGCAGGACTATTGAGCCTGCCGGGTGCAAATGTTAGTTTCCACCCTTCAGCAGACGCATCATATCTTCCTGCTTCTCGTCTTCTTCTTCATCTTCGTCATCGTCGTATGACAGGCCCAGCTTCTGCATCAGCTCATCAATGCGGTCCAGTTTGGCATCAACCCATGACTGTTCTTCTGCGGTCAGGGTTTCACCTTCTTCAAGACGTTCCAGCAGCGCATCCAGGCGCTCATCGTTCTCCAGCAAATCCAGCTCAGCCTGCGGTGAAAGCATAGGTTTCTCGCTCTTTGGTTTGTGCTGCTTAGTGACCGGGGTGTCTGTCACGCCCAGTGGAATGGGAGTCTTACTGCCGATACGGGGATCTTTCTGCGCCTTACCTTTTGCAGAAGCGCCCGTTGCACCGCTACCACTTGCACGGCTACCCGCAGCATGGCCACGATGCTTTTTATCGCGTTTGCGATCGCGCGCTTCCTGGTTCAGTTCTTCGCGCGTTTTGCGGCGTGCTTTTGCTGGGCGTTTCGCGCCCGCTGCGGTGGTCGGTTTTTTCATGATGTTTTATCTTTAAGCCGTTTTATTCAGTATAGAATTGCGGCGAAATCTAGCAGAAAGCAAGCAAAGAAAAAAGGCGACAGAGCAATCTGTCGCCTTTTTTCCTGACTCACAACCCTTAGCGGGCCAGACATTCCATGTTTGCCAACAACAAACCCTGTTTATCCCTTGGCTAATACCGTCCGTGATACGGTTCCGTTTCCTGTAAAAACGCCTCCAGGCGCCCGTCATCCTGACAATCCTGAGTCTTCGCCTCCTGGCGCTCCTGACCCTTATCCTTAAGTCGTAATCCTGTTGGCATCCTCGCCTTGACGCACACTTTACCTTTTTCCCTTAAACTAACAAGCAACGAAAGGGTACAAAAACGGATTTTCGGATTATTACTCACTATCAAGTCTATGATATTTAATAATTTGCATTTTTAAGCGCCTGCGATTTCTCTTAAATGTCCCATAGGGTTTGTAGCGGATCTCTTACACATTTGAGGGTTTTCGCTTACGTGCCTGGTACGATGGGAAAAGCCTTTTGCCCGCATTCAGGTATAATCCCCCGCAGATTACGATTTTTGGAGACGACCACGTGACTACCTGGAACTACCAACAGACGCATTTTGTCACCAGTGCGCCTGATATTCGCCACCTGCCTTCTGATACGGGTATTGAAGTGGCATTCGCTGGCCGCTCCAATGCGGGAAAATCCAGCGCCCTGAATACGCTGACCAATCAGAAGAGCCTGGCGCGCACCTCAAAAACGCCTGGCCGTACTCAGCTGATCAACCTGTTTGAAGTTGCAGAAGGCAAACGCCTGGTCGACTTACCGGGCTACGGCTATGCGCAAGTACCTGAAGAGATGAAGATCAAATGGCAGCGTGCGCTGGGTGAGTACCTGGAAAAACGCCAGTGCCTGAAAGGTCTGGTGGTGCTGATGGATATCCGCCATCCGCTGAAAGATCTCGATCAGCAGATGATCGACTGGGCTGTAGAGAGCGATATCGCCGTGCTGGTTCTGCTGACCAAAGCCGATAAGCTGGCTAGCGGTGCGCGAAAAGCACAGGTGAATATGGTTCGCGAAGCGGTGCTGGCATTTAACGGTGATGTGCAGGTTGAGCCATTCTCCTCGCTGAAAAAACAGGGCGTGGATAAACTGCGTCAGAAGCTCGACAGTTGGTTTAACGAGCTGGAACCCGCGACAGAAGCGGAAGAAGAGTAAATATGAGCGCGGCAATGTCCGCGCTTTTTTTTGCCTGACATTTTCTTTGTCGCAATAAAAAACGCCCCAGTCATTACTGACTGGGGCGGCTAAAATATTCAGCCAAATCCGATTACGTGAAGTAAAAGGTCTGAAAGATAGAACATCTTACCTCTGTACCCTACGTCGTTAACTCTACCCCTTTTTTATCTGTAGAAAAAGCACTTTTTGTAGTTTTTTTTCATTCTTTACATAGGGAATTCTAATGATTGTCACAAAACGCACGTCGTTATGTTGCTAACTTACATAAAACGCACGTTATTCCATGAACCCTTAGTGAGCCTGATCCCAGTTTTCGCCACTCCCCACTTCCACCAGCAACGGAACGTCCAGCTTCATGCTGCTTTCCATCAGTTCGTGGATCTTCTGAGACACTTTTTCAAGATCGTCTTTGTGCACTTCGAACACCAGTTCATCGTGTACCTGCATGATCATTTTCACGCGCGGTTTATCTTTTTCCAGCCAGGCATCCACGGCGATCATCGCACGCTTAATGATGTCAGCAGCGGTTCCCTGCATTGGGGCGTTGATAGCCGCACGCTCTGCGCCTGCACGGCGCGCCGCGTTGCTGGATTTGATGTCCGGCAGATACAGACGACGACCATCCAGCGTTTCAACGTAGCCTTTCTCTTTCGCCTGCGCACGGGTGCGTTCCATATACTCCAGTACGCCCGGGTAGCGTTCGAAGTAGAGATCCATATACTTCTGCGACTCTTTACGCGGAATGTTGAGCTGGCGTGACAGGCCAAAGGCGCTCATCCCGTAAATCAGACCGAAGTTAATCGCTTTCGCGCTGCGACGCTGGTCGTTTGTCACGCTCTCCAGCGGCAGGCCAAAGACTTCAGCGGCCGTTGCCCGGTGAATATCCTTCCCTTCGGCAAACGCGGTCAGCAAGCCCTTATCACGCGACAGGTGCGCCATAATGCGCAGCTCAATTTGCGAGTAATCCGCAGAGACAATCAGATAATCTTCTGGCGCAATAAAGGCCTGACGAATACGACGGCCTTCTTCATTGCGCACAGGAATGTTCTGCAGGTTGGGATCGGTCGACGAGAGACGCCCGGTTGCCGCAACCGCCTGATGATAAGAGGTATGCACACGCCCCGTTTTCGGGTTAATCATCAACGGCAGCTTATCGGTATAGGTCGATTTCAGCTTCGCCAGACCGCGATACTCGAGGATAACTTTTGGCAGTGGATAATCCAGCGCCAGCTCTTCCAGCACCTCTTCAGAGGTTGATGGCGCGCCGCCAGGGGTTTTCTTCAGCGGCTTGATGCCCTGCTTTTCAAACAGGATTGTTTGCAGCTGTTTAGGCGACGACAGGTTAAACGGCTCTCCGGCAAGCTCATGGGCTTTTTGCTCAAGCTCGGTCAGACGCTGCGCCAGTTCACCCGAGTGGTTATGCAGCACCGTTGGATCGATTTTTACGCCGTTGCGTTCGATGCGGGACAGCACCGGCACCAGTGGCATTTCGATATGCTGGAATACGTTCATCGGGCCTTCCTGCTTTTGCAGCTTTGGCCACATCTTCAGGTGCAGCTGCAGCGTCACATCGGCGTCTTCCGCCGCGTAACGACCCGCCTCTTCCAGCGCAATCTGGTTAAAGGTGAGCTGATTTTTACCTTTTCCGGCAATCTCTTCAAACGTAATGGTTTTGTGCTTGAGCCAGCGGTCAGATAAGGAATCCATATCATGACGGCCTGCCACGCTGTCCAGAATGTAGGATTCCAGCATGGTGTCGAAGGCGATGCCGCGCAACTCAATACCGTAGTTTTGCAGAATGCCGCGGTCATATTTCAGGTTCTGCCCAACTTTGAGCGCCTTGTCATCTTCGAGAATCGGCTTCAGCAGCTCAAGGACACGGTCGCGGGAGATCTGATCCGGCGCATCCAGGTAATCATGTGCAACAGGGACATAGGCCGCAACGCCCGGCTCGGTGGCAAATGACAGGCCCACCATGTTGGCCGAGATGTTATCGAGGCTGTCAGTTTCGGTGTCAAAGGCAAAGACCGGCGCTTTTTTCAGCTTCTCGATCCAGGCGACCAGCTGTGACTCTTCAAGAAGGGTTTCGTAGTTGTCGAAAGAGAGCGCGACGACCTCTTCGTCTGCCTGCTCTTCAGCATCCACAACAATCGTCTCTTTCGGCTTCACGGCAGGTTTCGCGCCTTTTGCCTGCAGCCATTTACCGGCTTCCACGTCAGTGATCCAGCGCTTAAATTCGTATTTCTTAAACAGGCTCAGCAGATCGTCAGCGGAAGGCTGTTGCACTTCCAGCTGCTCACAGCCCAGTTCCAGCTCGACATCGGTTTTGATTGTGGCCAGCTTATAAGAGAGATAAGCCACCTCTTTGTTATCTTCCAGCTTCGCCGCCATGGTTTTCGCACCACGGAAGGTGAGCCCGGCGATTTTATCCGATTCCGCGTAGAGCGTATCCAGCCCACCCAGCCCCTGAAGCAGCGCCTGCGCGGTTTTTTCACCGACGCCCGGCACACCAGGGATGTTATCTGAGGAGTCGCCCATCAACGCGAGGAAATCAATAATCAGCTCAGGCGGCACACCATATTTTGTGACGACTTCTTCAGGCCCCAGAATGGTGTTGGTCATGGTGTTAATCAGGGTGATACCTGGCGTCACAAGCTGCGCCATATCTTTATCACCGGTACTGATCAGCACTGGACGGCCCATTTTTTCTGCTTCACGCGCCAGCGTGCCGATAACGTCGTCGGCCTCAACGCCAGAAACGGCCAGCAACGGCAGCCCCATCGCTTTCACCATGGTGTGCAGCGGCTCGATCTGCGCTCGCAGATCGTCAGGCATCGGCGGACGATGGGATTTGTAATGCTCAAACAACTCGTCGCGGAAGGTTTTACCTTTTGCATCAAAGACCACTGCCGCATGGGTTGGCTGATACTGAAGGATCAGGCTACGCAGCATGTTCAGCACGCCGTACATTGCGCCGGTGGGCTCCCCTGCGCTATTGGTCAGAGGAGGAAACGCATGGTATGCCCGATACAGGTAAGAAGAGCCGTCGACGAGAATAAGAGGGTTTTCTGGGATCTGAACCATAATGTCCGTGCCTTTAATCAATTTATGGGTAAAGGATGCCACAGAAGGATGAAAACATCAGTTATTAGCGCCTGATACAGGAAAAGATTTTGCGATCGAGAGGATCGCTCGCAAAAATAAAACTGTGGATAAGTTTGTGCATACTTTCACTACATATGAATAACAGCCGTAAAAATCCTATCCCATTATATAATTTATTGTTTATTATCATCACATTAAGTTAGTACTCATTATCCATATTGCGAATTGATGACAATTTAGTCTATGTGGATATAAGCCTCGTTTATTCCGTCATCGCAGACATATCTGCTGTAGCAGGTAAAAGCCGCTCCCCCGCTGTGTGAAAGCACCATTTTTTAGTCTGTTTTCTGATAAACTCAGCGCCCTGCGCCGCATATGCGGCGGCTTAATTTAAGCTAACCACCTGAAAATACTGATTATGTCGAGATTGCTCGCTGCAATAACACTACTGTTAAGCATCATTTTAACCATTCTGGTGACTATCGCCTGTTCAGTGCCGATCATTATTGCCGGAATGATTAAGCTGCTGCTGCCCGTGCACTCGGTGTGGCGAGCCGTTTCTGCGTTTTGTAATTTTATGATGTATTGCTGGTGCGAAGGGCTGGCGATTCTGCTGCGCCTTAACCCGCACCTGGAGTGGGATGTTCAGGGTCTGGAAAGACTCAACAAAAAGAACTGGTATCTGCTGATCTGCAATCATCACAGCTGGGCTGACATCGTGGTGTTATGTGTGCTGTTTCGCAAACATATCCCGATGAATAAATATTTCCTGAAACAACAACTGGCCTGGGTGCCTTTCATTGGCCTGGCCTGCTGGGCGCTGGATATGCCGTTTATGAAACGCTATTCACGCAGCTATTTACTTCGTCACCCGGAACGCCGCGGTAAAGATGTGGAAACCACACGCCGCTCCTGCGAAAAATTTCGTGCGCATCCAACGACGATTGTTAACTTTGTAGAAGGCTCTCGTTTTACCGAAGAGAAGCGCAGTCAGACTCGCTCCCCTTATCAGCACTTACTGCCGCCTAAAGCTGCGGGCATTGCGATGGCATTGAACGTGTTGGGCGAGCAGTTCGATAAATTATTGAACGTTACGCTTTGCTACCCGGAGAACGATAAGACGCCATTTTATGACATGCTCAGCGGCAAACTGACGCGTATTGTGGTTCACGTTGATCTGGTTCCTGTTGAGACGGAACTGCACGGTGATTACGTTAACGATAAGAATTTTAAACGTCGTTTCCAGCTTTGGCTTAATACGCTCTGGAAAGAGAAAGACGAGCAGATAGACAACATTAAAGCTTCTTACAAAAACGCCGGTCATTGAC
Source organism: Enterobacter sp. B79-1 (assembly GCF_057444735.1). Classification (NCBI taxonomy): domain Bacteria; kingdom Pseudomonadati; phylum Pseudomonadota; class Gammaproteobacteria; order Enterobacterales; family Enterobacteriaceae; genus Enterobacter; species Enterobacter sp. B79-1. The sequence goes on along the minus strand of NZ_JBYAZJ010000010.1, from coordinate 3,335 downwards.
CGGCGTTTTTACATCAACAATCTTACTTCTTCTCAACCAGATATTTCACGGTATCAGCATACTGTTGTACGAAGATATCCATGCTGCTGGTGTCCATGCCCTGCATGTTCAGCTGATATTTGCCGTTAACAAACATCGCTGGCACACCCTGCAACTGCAGGTCAGCGGCTGCTTTTTCCTGCTGAGCCACGAGAGATTTCACCACGAAGCTGTTCCAGGCCGCGTCGTACTCTTCACCTTTCACACCGGCATCCACGAATACTTTACGGATATCCGCAGTGGTCTGAACGGTCTGGGTTTTCTGTACGGCTTCAAACATTGGGGCGGTGATCTTATCTTCCACGCCCAGTGCGATAGCTACCGCCCACGCCTGAGTCAGGTCTTTGCCCAGCGGGCCCAGGAACTCAACGTGGTATTTCGTCATTTTGGTGCCTTCCGGCAGCTTTTTCTTCACGTTGTCAGAGACATGCAGCACCTGCTCGAACTGATAGCAGTGTGGGCAATAAAACGAGAAGAACTCCAGAACCTGCGGCTCTCCGGCCACTGGCTTGTCCAGCGTAATGTACTGCTTACCGTCGGTAAACTGTGCAGCAGAAGCGCTAAATGCCAGAATCATACCTGCCAGCGCCAGCCAAATTTTTTTCATGATCAACTCTCTCCTGGGTGTGTCCAATTAATACATCGGCGTTAATTGCAGAGGAGGTTCTTGCAGAACCTTAACCTGCTCAGTAAATGTGGATATCTGGCTGCGCCAGTAATCCTCTCCGGTAAGCCACGGGAAATTTCGGGGAAATGCGGGATCATCCCAACGCCTGATTAACCATGCGAGATAATAAACAAAACGCATCGCACGTAAAGGCTCTATCAAGGCAATTTCGTCTGAATTAAAGGGACTAAATTCTTCATACGCTTCAATAATGGTTTCAAGCTGCATTCTCTGCTCGGCTTTATCACCATTGAGCAGCATCCACAGATCCTGAACCGCTGGCCCCATGCGAGCATCATCGAGATCGACAAACAGTGGGCCATCGCGCCAGAGAATATTGCCAGCATGGCAGTCTCCATGCAGACGCAGTGTGGGAATGTCATCACGCCAACTGGCTTTCACCGCTTCAATAAGTTTGTCGGTCGCGCTAAGGAATTTATCCTTTAATCCACCAGGAATAAGTGTCGAGGTTTCGAATACCTGCCGTGGCTCGATAAGGTATTCCTGAATACCGATGGTCGGGCGGGCAATAAACGGCTTTTTGCGTCCCGTCTGATGAATGCGCCCCAGGTAGCGGGCAACCCATTCCATCTGGTCGATATTATCAGCTTCAAACTGACGCCCGCCCAGGCTTGGGAATACGGCGTAATAAAAACCTTCGTGGGTATGCAGCGTTTGGTTGTTAAATTTCAACGGCGCAGCAACGGGAACATCGTCATCCAGCAGATCGTGGGCAAACTGATGCTCTTCCTGAATTTGTTCTGCAGACCAACGCTTAGGACGATAGAACTTTACAACGAAGCGCTGGCGCTCCTCATCCTGAAACTGATAGACGCGATTTTCGTAGCTATTTAACGGGGTTAACCCAGAATCCACCCGAATACCCTGCTCGTACAGGGCGTCCATAATGGTATCCGGGTGTAATGTCTGGAAAGTAAAAGCCTGGTCGTTCATCCGATCATCCGGAAATTATACGAATGATTCAGGATATCATCTTGTGGCGATTTCGGTGGCTCCGCTTACAAGCTTTTACTCTTTAATTACCCCACGCGCGCGCAGCAATGCGGTTTTAAAATCTTCCTCATAATCTTTCTGAATACCAGGAATAACAGCATCTTTGGCTGAATCACGCATTTTAAGGTGGTAGATCAGGATGTCGTCAGAAAGGTCTGTCAGCTCGCCGTCAAAACCTGACTCTTTCGCCAGTTTCTGTAAAAATTGCATCAGATTCAGCTCTGGCTCTTTTTGCCAAGCTGGCTGGAGGAGTTCAATAACTTCATTCAGACGTTTACATTTCATGGTGGTGCTCCTTTCATTTAGAGAGACACGTTAGCAGGGTCAATCCCACAATAAAAGAGGCGATATTAGTGAATGAATGCCAGAAAATCATCGGTGTCGTTCTGGCCGGTGGCAGAGCGACCCGAATGGGCGGAGAAGATAAGGGGCTACAGCTGCTGAATGGAAAGCCCTTATGGCAGCATGTCGCTGACAGGCTTGCAGATCAGGTGTCGACAATCGCGCTCAGTGCTAATCGTCACATCGCTATTTACCAACGCAGCGGATTCCCCGTTTATCAGGATAACCTGGCAGATTATCCGGGTCCTCTGGCTGGGATGCTCTCGGTCATGCAGCAGGCTAAGGGGGGGTGGTTTCTCTTTTGCTCCTGCGATACGCCCTTCATTCCTGCTTGCCTGGTAGAACGCATGGTACAACAGCGCGGTGACTCGCCCGTGGTTTGGGCAAATGACGGTGAGCGCGATCATCCGACGATCGCCCTGATTCATATATCGTTAGTTTCTGACCTGCAGGCTTACCTGTCTGCTGGAGAAAGAAGGGTGATGGTGTTTATGCGGCAGGCAGGCGGACATCCGGTTGATTTTAGCGATTTGAAGCCAGCATTTGTGAACGTGAATACGACAGAAGATTTGCAGGCACTGCAGGAGAAGAAATGACACCTGTTTTAGCAATTTCCGCCTGGAGTGGTACCGGGAAAACCACGTTACTCAAAAAGCTGATACCGGCACTGTGCGCCAGAGGTATTCGTCCAGGTTTGATTAAGCACACGCATCATAATATGGATGTCGATAAACCGGGCAAAGATAGCTTTGAGCTGCGTAAAGCGGGTGCGGCACAAACGATGGTGGCAAGCTCTCAGCGCTGGGCACTGATGACAGAAACCCCGGATGAGGCGCCGTTGGATCTCGCGTATCTGATCAGCCGAATGGATCATTCCACGCTGGATCTGGTGCTGGTTGAGGGGTTTAAGCACGAGGCTGTGGCGAAGATCCTGCTATTCAGGAGCGATGCCGGGCATGATGTCAGTGAGTTAACGCTTGATGAGCATGTGATTGCGGTGGCCAGTGATGTTGTATTGCCGCTTGATGTTCCGGTGCTGGATTTAAATGATGTGGATGGAATTGCGGAATTTATTGTGGCGTGGAGTGCGGTCTGACTTGCCGGGTGGCGGCTTTGCCTTACCCGGCCTACAACATTCGGTGCTCCAGAAACGCAAAAAGGCCATCCTTGCGGATGGCCTCTCTACTTATTTGATGCCTGGCAGTTCCCTACTCTCACATGGGGAGACCCCACACTACCATCGGCGCTACGGCGTTTCACTTCTGAGTTCGGC
>NZ_JBYAZJ010000017.1:0-1238 GCF_057444735.1 Enterobacter sp. B79-1 | reverse complement strand
CACTTACAACTAAGGCATAAGAACCCGTTTATGGAGTCGCTTATGCCCTGGGATGCGAGAGATACCATGTCATTACGTACCGAGTTTGTTTTGTTCGCCTCGCAGGACGGGGCGAACATCCGTTCTCTCTGCCGTCGCTTCGGCATTTCACCTGCTACCGGTTACAAGTGGCTTCGCCGCTGGGCGGAGGAAGGTGCCGCCGGCCTTCAGGACCGTCCGCGCATACCGCACCATTCCCCGAACCGCTCATCTGACGACATCACCGCCCTGCTGCGTATGGCCCATGAGCGCCATCAACGCTGGGGCGCACGCAAGATAAAGCGCTGGCTCGAAGACCAGGGGCACACCATGCCCGCCTTCAGCACCGTCCATAACCTGATGGCCCGCCATGGCCTGCTGCCGGGCACTTCACCGGGCATTCCCGCCACGGGACGGTTCGAACACAACGCGCCGAACCGCCTCTGGCAGATGGATTTTAAGGGCCACTTTCCCTTCGGCGGTGGCCGCTGCCATCCGCTGACCCTGCTGGACGACCACTCCCGTTTTTCCCTGTGCCTGGCGCACTGTAACGATGAACGGCGTGAGACCGTGCAGCAGCAGCTGGTCAGCGTGTTTGAACGCTACGGTCTGCCGGACCGGATGACGATGGACAACGGCTCACCGTGGGGAGACACCACCGGCACCTGGACAGCGCTGGAGCTGTGGCTGATGCGCCTGGGTATCCGGGTTGGGCACTCCCGGCCGTATCATCCGCAGACGCAGGGCAAGCTGGAACGTTTTCACCGCAGCCTGAAGGCGGAAGTGCTGCAGGGTAAATGGTTCGCGGACAGCAGTGAGCTGCAGCGCGCCTTCGACCACTGGCGGACGGTCTATAACCTTGAACGCCCGCACGAGGCGCTGGATATGGCGGTACCGGGCTCGCGGTATCAGCCGTCTGCACGGCAGTACAGCGGCAACACAACGCCCCCGGAATACGATGAGGGCGTGATGGTCAGGAAAGTCGATATCAGCGGCAAGCTGAGCGTGAAAGGGGTAAGTCTGAGCGCAGGCAAGGCGTTCAGGGGAGAACGGGTCGGGCTGAAGGAGACGCAGGAGGACGGCTGCTATGAAGTGTGGTGGTACAGCACGAAAGTGGGGGTGATCGACCTGAAGAAAAAGTCGATCACCATGGGTAAAGGATGTTAAAAAGTGTTCACCATGTCCCCGAACACCTGTCTACCATGTCCCCGGACTGTACA